>JAEPNO010000010.1:0-77643 GCA_017643365.1 Balneolaceae bacterium
TTCTTATTTCACCTGAAAGAAAGTGAATTTAGATTTAATCACCGAAATGATAACTTATATAAAGTCATGCTTAAGCGACTAAGAAATGATCCAATTTAGTTCCTTAGCTTCCCTAGACCCTTGATAATTGATAATTGATAATTGATTTCCAAAAAACCGCAAAGATTTGATTACATTAGCGGTTCACACTCACACAAACTTACATCGAAGAAAATATGCATTGGGTAGAGACGGTACGTCGTTTAGCCGAGGCGAGCGACATCAACGAACATCTTGCTGACAACATTACCACATTAACGCAATTGTTAGAGGTGGTTTGCCGAGAGCGACTTGGCGAAGATTTTATAAAAGTGCTGGGCGAATTGCCTCAACAATCAGTAGAAGCACTTGAAAACGGTAACGAAGAAGCGCTGGAAGAGTTAAAAAGCTTTGTAAAAAACTCTTCATCCAAACAGCTAAAGGAATTTCTACGCATTTACACCACCTTTTTCCACTTGGTGAACTCGCTGGAGCAACATGAAATCAGCAGAATAAATCGTAGTCGGGAACATGCCGAAACCGCTGATACTCCTCGCAATGAAAGTATTTTACAGGCGGTGTTCAAAATGAAAGAGGCCGGGCTGTCGCTGGAAGAAGCCATTGATGTGTTCCGGCAAATGGACATCCAGCCAACCATAACAGCGCATCCAACCGAAGCACGCCGACGAAGTGTGCTCACCAAACAGCACGAGATCAGTAATCTGATCGCAAATCTGGGGGAGCATAATCTTACTGTAGAAGAGGCGAAAATCACTAAAAGCGAAATCGTAAATCAAATGATTTTGCTGATGATGACCGATGAAGTTCGCGCCGAGCGAATGTCGGTGGAGGATGAGGTGGAAAACGGCATGTATTTCTTTACGCACACCATTTGGGATGTGGTGCCGACGCTTTATACCGATATCCGTCTTGCACTGGAAACTTATTATGGCGATTCCGGCGAGCTTCCTATCATTATAAAATATCGATCGTGGATCGGGAGCGATCGGGATGGAAATCCGAATGTGACGTCGTCGGTAACCTGGCGAACGTTGATGGAGCAACGGAAAACGGTTTTTTCGATGTATCTGAAGAAATTAGATCATCTGCGCCGTTACCTGAGTATTTCGTACAAAGAAACGGATATTTCTGATGAGCTTCGGGAGTCGCTACGTCACGAAGAAACTGCAAACCCGTTAAGTGATTTATACGAGCGACGGTATCAGCGAGAGCCCTATCGAAGAAAGCTGACTCATATGATGCAATACCTCCGCGAGCAGCAGGCAGCGTTGCATCTTGAAAAAGATGAAGTGATGAAAATCGCCAAAAAATACACAGCGGCCGATTTCATTAACGATTTAGAGTTGATCCGAAATAGCCTAATCGCAAATGATTTAAAAGGATTAAGCGAGCAAGGGCGACTCCATGATTTACTGATCTCCGCGAAGACGTTCGGCTTCCATTTAACCTCGCTGGATGTGCGCCAACATAGTGGTTTGCATGAGGAAACAGTTTCGGAACTGTTATCAAAAGGAAATGTAATCGATAATTATGCCGACCTCACCGAAGAAGAAAAGATTGAGGTGTTGGAGCAAGAACTGAGTAATCCGCGGCCGTTAAGTCCATACAACAGCAAACGCTCGGACGTTGCGAACCGGGTGATGTCGGTGTTTGAGGAAATCAGTGATATGCTCAAGCTCGATCCGAATTCCTTCGGGAGTTACATCATCAGTATGACGCACGGCGTTAGTGATATGCTTGAAGTTTTGCTGATTGCCAAAGAGCTTGGTTTGTGGAGCATTCAGGGCGATGAAGTTGAATCGAAATTAGATGTAGTTCCGTTGTTCGAAACCATCGAAGATCTGGAAGAAAGCTCCAATCAAATGGCAATGATTTTTGAGCATCCCTTGTTCAGTAAACAAATCAAGGCGCGAGGAAATTTCCAGGAAATCATGCTTGGCTACTCCGATAGCAACAAAGATGGTGGATACTGGATGGCGAATTGGGCGCTAAACAAAGCGCAGTACGATTTGGGGATGGTTTGCCGCGAATATGGCATCGATTTCAGATTGTTCCACGGAACCGGCGGTACGGTCGGTCGTGGTGGTGGGCAGTCGAACAAAGCCATTGCGGCGATGCCTCCGGTGGCAAATAATGGGAAAATCCGCTTTACTGAGCAGGGGGAGGTAATTTCATTCCGATATTCGTTGCCATCCATAGCGCATCGACACCTCGAGCAATTGGTGAATGCGATGGCTGGCGCTATCCGAGCTCAAAAAGACAAACCGGGCTACCTCAGCGATTCCGATTACGAGTGGGATTTGATGCAGGATTTGGCGCGGGAAACCATGGTCAGTTATCGATCTTTGAAAGACGACCCTGAGTTTTGGGATTGGTTTGTGAGCCATACTCCGATTGAACACATCGGAAAATTGCCGATTGCATCACGACCGGTGTCCAGAGGAAAAGGTGGGAAGCTTAGTTTCGAAGGATTACGCGCCATCCCTTGGGTATTTTCGTGGACTCAACTCCGATATAATGTGCCTGGTTGGTATGGTATCGGCGAAGGTTTAGAGAGGATACTAGAACGATATCCCGATGCACTCGAAATTATCGGCCGTTGGCAAAAGGAATGGAGCTTTTTCTTTACGGTGATGAACAACTCCCAACGTGAAATAGCTCGGACGCATTTGTCAACCTCGTTGGTATACAATCGCGAAGACGACAAGCGTTTTCATAACATGATTACCGAGGATTTTGAGAAAGCCTGTAAAAACATCACAAAAATTACAGGAATGGAAAACATTTTAGACCATAATCCGGTAATTCAGAATTCCATTAAATTCCGAAACCCATTTACGTATCCGTTAAATATCTTGCAAAGTGAATTGCTTCGCCGTTGGGATGAAGCTGATACGGAAGAACGAAAACAGGAACTTATGGAATTAATATTTTTAAATATCAACGGTATTGCAGCTGCAATGCAATCAACCGGATAATGATTTGGCAGGCAAAAATTGTATATTTACCGTCCTGCCGAATCCATGAAAAGAGTATAGAATTATGAGCGAGACACTTACAAAAACACCTATAAAAATCGAGCCGGCTGCGTATAGCCGCATCAGTGAAGTTGATTTTTCGAATCTGCAATTTGGTCGACTTTTTGGTGATCACATGTTCGAAATGATCTTTGAAAATGGAGCATGGGGCGATCCTGAGATCAAGCCTTATGGCACCATCGATATCGCACCAGCGATGAACGTTTTTCATTACGGTCAGGCTGTTTTTGAAGGGATGAAAGCATTTTATGTGGATGAGAAAACCATTAACATCTTTCGCCCGGATGAGCATCACGCCAGGTTCAATCGTTCTTGCCGAAGAATGTGTATCCCCGAAACCGATTACGAGACGTTCATTTCGGCATTGGAATCTCTGATCAAATTAGATAAAAAGTGGGTACCACAATCAGCCGGTACCGCGATGTATATTCGTCCGTTCATTTTTGCCAGCGAAGATTATCTGGCTGCAAGAATCTCCGACCGCTACAGTTATTACATCATTACCAGTCCCGTTGGCGCTTATTATAAAGAAGGATTTAATCCGGTATCACTAACTACACCTGATGGGTTTGTCCGAGCGGTAAAAGGTGGAACCGGAGAGGCAAAAACAAGTGGTAATTATGCGGCTAGTTTCCTTCCTGCGAGAAAAGCTGCCGAAAAAGGCTATACACAGGTGCTGTGGTTAGATGCTCATCAAAATGAGTTTATCGAGGAAGTTGGGACGATGAACATCCATTTCCTGATCAATGACACGCTTGTGACTCCGGAGTTAACCGGATCGGTATTACCGGGAATTACCAGAAAAACGGTAACCGCTTTAGCCGAAGAATGGGGCTATAATGTTGAAGAACGAAAGATTTCGATTTCCGAAGTATTCGAAGCCTCGAAAAATGGCACGTTGAAAGAAGTATTCGGTTCAGGAACCGCAGCGGTGATTTCACCGGTAGGTTTGATCGAACACAATGGCGAGAAAATTGAAATCGGAACCGGAAAAATCGGTGATTTCGCTAAGCGATTATTCGACGAGATTACCGGAATTCAATACGGCAGAATAGAAGACCGCCACGGCTGGGTGCATGCGGTGAAGGTTTAAAAATAGTAAAGCAATGGAATCAATTATAATAAATCCCAAAAATGCGGAAGAACTGAATTTCATTAATGAACTTCTAAATAAATTAGGCATACAGAATAAGACTGTGAGTTCTGAAATTTTAGAAGATGCAGGTCTATCATTATTAATGCGAGAGGTCGATCGATCAGATTCAGTTTCGGAAGAAGAGATTCGAAATAAACTTATGGCCTGATGAAGGTCATTTTCCTAAAATCATTTTTGAGTCTTATTCTGTCTAATTGATACAAAAAAATATCATTGAGTTGAAAGATTTGAAGTCCCCCTTTGAAGGGGGTGTCCTCGACGTTAAGGAGAGGACGGGGGATGTACAATCACTGGTAATCATAAATAACAATGAACCTCACTCTGTACAAAATACTAGCCATCGGTAGCGGTGGATTCATTGGCGCTGTTAGTCGATATCTGCTATCCACATTTGTGCAAAATCAGGTTAAACCCGAGCAGTTTCCGATTGGTATTTTTGTAGTGAATATCATCGGCTGTTTGTTGATTGGATTCCTCGCCGGTCTATTCGAGCTCAAAGAGTGGATGAATGTTGAGCTTAGACTCTTCGTATTTGTAGGCTTACTCGGCGGATTTACCACCTTTTCTACTTTCGCCAACGATACCTTTTTATTGGGGAAAGAGGGCGAAATGCTTGCGGCATTGCTTAATGCTGGTGGGCAGGTGATAGTGGGTTTATTGTTTGTGTGGTTGGGGTATCTGTTGATTCGATATTTCGTATAGTTTGAATTATGTACTTTTACCTTGATGCAAAAGTACCAAAAGATCAAGGCTAGAAATACTTCGCGGGTTCATTAACGCTTCCTCTGAATAAATCCGAAGGTCCTTGTTCTCTACAGCCATATTTACTTTCCATCCGGTACGGATTTATTCTCCCATACGGGACGAGGAATCTTATAATTCACTACTCCGCTCACCATTTCAAGGCCATTTCTGGTCTTATGTAAATTAAAAAGGGGAAGTATGAGCTAAGTAAAAATATGACTCATCGAAATCTTGACGGTAATCCATGGGGCAAGATTACTACCCGACGATATTGGTCAATAACCCTTCTCTCGATCTACTTCAAACAACAACTCCATCCCGGAAAGTGACCGCTTATAATTTTCAACGATCAGACCTGCTGCTTCTTTAGGATCGGTAATGGAAGCCACATGCGGAGTGATCATAATCTTTGGTCGATTCCAGAACAGATGATTGCTAGGCAACGGTTCTTCTTCGAATACATCTAACGTAGCGCCATTCAAAGCGCCTGTATCTAAAGCGTACACCAAATCCTCTTCTACCAAATGAGCACCTCGTGCCACATTAATCAAATAGGACGGTTTCTTCATTTTTTTGAAGATGTCTAAATCAAGAATGCCGTTTGTTTCTTTAGTAAGTGGTAGCAAACACACCAATACATTCGTTTTGGACAGAAATTCATCCAGTTCATCGCCCAAATAGGTCTCTACATCATCAATGAGTTTCTTTGATCTGGAATACCCTACAACCTCAAAGCCATTAACTAATAACCGTTTACTTACTTCAACACCAATCTCACCCAAACCCATCACTCCAACGGTGCAATCTGACTTTGGGATTGGTTCATGTTTACTCCAAAAACCCTCTCGCTTTTGATCCACATATCGAGCGGTGTGTAAGCGATAATTCTGAACCGCATTCAACACATATTCCGCCATCTGATCTTTCAATGATGGAATGACAATTCGAGTTAGTGATATATCTTCTGAAATAGCCTCATCCGATAAAAGATGATTAACGCCCGCACCCAAACTGCTTACGGCTCTCAGGTTCGGATAATTCTGCAACACCTTCTCCGGGTGATTCCAGCTCACCGCAAAGGTTACCCGTTCTTTATTTTCCACTCTCGGCCAGATTTCAACATCAAGATTGGGATCAATTTCGAGCAATGCTTCCTTTAAGGAATTCATATCTCGGTTTTTGGCGATAAGAAGCAGGGACATGGATTATTTTTTGATCACAAAATACAGAGCTTGGGTTCAATTAGGAATTAGGAATAGGAGAATTAGGAATAATATTGTTCAATGTTCAATGTTCAATGTTCAATCTCCCGCTTTCACCACCATCAATTCGTCCCAGCGCGTAGTGTATCGTTTACTCAAGTAGTTCTGGTTCATCAACCACTTATTTCTGTGATCGATTTCTTTGTGGAGACCTGTTGCTGCAAAAGCCGCGTGATTCCGTCCGAATTTGGCATTAATCTGATCCAAACATTCCATGAGTCGATGCTGTTTTTGGGTGTACATCTCAGGATCGAACAAATCCATCTGTACCTCGGTTTGTGGGATGATTCCGGTTAACATTACCGATGCCTTTTTGTATTTGCGTCCGGGTTCGTACACTTTCTCGGCAAGTTTTTTAGCAACTTGAATCATCGTGGGCGTATGCGCTGTGGGGACTTGCAACGGGCAATAAGCACTGAATTTATACTTTCCGCGAATGTTATCGTATTTATCACCTATCAGTTGAATTTGTATACAGGACGCCACCGAATCCTGAGCTCTCAGCTTCTCGGTAGCTCGGGTTGTAAAAGTGGCCAACGCTTCCTGAATGCTTTCCAAATCGTACAGCGGCTTACCAAACATCCGCGACGATAAAATTCCTTTCCTTGAATCCCGACCGACACTCAATCCCGAACAGGATTTCCCGTTCAATTCCAACACGGTACGTAAGCCGGTAACTGCCATTTGTTTGCGCACCCACTTTTTATTTCCGATGGATCGCTTGAGCTCCAACGCATTGGTGATACCAAACCGATTTAAACGAATGGTTAAGCCCTGACCGATTCCCCAGATTTTATTTACGGGAAAGTCTGCGAGGAGTGCATCTTGATTCTTGGCCGAAGTGAAATCAAAAACACCATTGTATTCGGGATTCTTCTTTGCGATGTGATTCGCCACTTTTGCCAACGTTTTTGTGGATGCAATCCCCACCGAAACCGGCAATCCCGTCCATTTCAAAATAGTCTCTCGAATCATTTTTCCATATTCCACCAAATCCGGAAATACATTGGTGGATAATTCCGCAAAGGCTTCATCAATGCTGTACACTTCGATGTCGTGGGTTAAATAGCGCAGGGTTTCCATCACTCGGTGACTCATATCCCCATACAGCGCATAATTGGAAGACCGAACCACCATTCCATTTTCTCTAAAATGATTTCGGTACTTAAACTCGGGCGCTCCCATCTCAACACCAACGTCTTTCGCTTCTTCCGACCGAGCAATTACGCATCCATCATTATTCGACAATATCGCAATCGGTTTACCGATTAACCGTGGATCAAACACCCGCTCGCACGACGCATAGAAATTATTGCAATCGATCATGGCGTAGGCGGTTGTGGGCTTTGTATGCGGTTCTGGGTTATTCACTTTTTCTTGCTATGATTCATTTTGGTAAGGGGCAAAGGGGCAGAGGAGCAAAGGGACAAAGTGACGGAGTTACAGAGGGGCAAAGTGACAAAGGCACATAGGCACAAAGATTTTTATGGATCAAGTTTTCGGATTAGTGAGCTTAACATTCGTTCTATTTCTCTGGAGTCTTCGTAAAGAATATCGAACCATTCTTTCTTCATGTATTCGAGATTTAGTGCGATCTCAACCTGGGTTTGAACTTCATACAACGAGCCAAGTGCAATATTCAAGAATCGAATGTAGTCACCTGTCGATCGTCTTCCATAGCCTTCAGCAATGTTTGAGGGAATCGAAATGCATGCTCTGCGAAGTTGACTCGTTAGCGAAAACTTTTCGCTGTCAGGGAAATAGTTTGTAGCGGTATATACGCGATTAACAAAAGACATCCCTTTTTGCCACACCTTTAAATCCCGGAATGTCTTAATCCCATAGTCAGAAAAATTTTGTGCTTTTTTAGATTGAGTTATTGGTGTTTCCATTTTTTCTAACGTTTAGATTTAGTTTAAAAAAGTACTAAGTGCCTTTGTGCCTTTGATCCTCTGCTCCTTTAAGTAAACCGATGAATCAAATGCGTAACCACTCCCCAAATCATCCATTGGGTGTTATGCTCAACGGGGATGGGCGGTTGTGAAGCATCATCCGTAACCAGAAACCTGCGATTTCCTTGTTTAATGAGTCGTCGGATCAACACCTCATCGTCGATGGTGACAACCAAGATGGATCCGTTTGTTGCGTTCAGCGATCGGTCCACCACTAGAATGTCTTTGTCGTGGATGCCCGAAGCCTTCATCGCATCGCCTTCAACTCTCACATAAAATGTGGAAGTGGGTCGGCGAACAATCAGCTCTTCCAAATTCAGTGAGCGTTCGAGATGATCACCCGCCGGAGATGGAAACCCCGTCTCAATCCGCCTCGAAAGCTGTAATAAATCGTTGTCCTCGCGTTCTTTTTGAACCTGATAAGATGTCCAGTTGCTCATAGTTTTTTCCTTTCAAACAATATATGTAAATTATATGTGCAAGCAATAGGTGAGCAATATTTATTTTAATTAATTGTCACCCCGGACTTGATCCGGGGTCTTATGGATTTTGAGAATTTCGGTAGTACAGTAGTATTGGGAAACGAATAACGGAAAATGAAATCAAGCAGTAAATTCAGTAATAAGTTTACAGATTGTGGAAAACTTCATCTGAATTCGGCTCCGTCAAATCCTATATTCAATAATTAGCAAAGAAGTCGATCACGCACGAAGTTCCAGCCTGTATGTACCTGATTTTTGATACCGAAACCACCGGTTTACCACGAGATTATTCCGCACCCATCACCGATTTAGACAATTGGCCGCGATTGGTGCAACTTGCGTGGCAGATGCACGATCACACCGGAAAGCTGGTAAGTCACGGCAATTACATCATCAAGCCGGAAGGCTTTACCATTCCGTTCAACTCCGAGAAAATTCACGGAATTTCGACGGAACGAGCCAACAAAGAAGGACACGATCTGGCGGAAGTACTCCAAATCTTCCGAAAAGACATCGACAAATCGTACTTCCTGGTGGGGCATAACGTAAGCTTTGATGAGTCGGTAATGGGCGCCGAGTTCCTGAGAAAGCGAATTCCATCGGCTATCATGGATAAGCCGAAAATCGACACGAAGGATGAATCAACTCAATTCGTAGGCATTCCAAACGGACGAGGTGGATTCAAATGGCCAACTTTGGGTGAGCTTCATCACAAGATATTTAACAAAGGCTTTGAAGATGCCCACGATGCCGCCGCCGATGTAGAAGCAACTACTCGTGCTTTCCTCGAACTCGTTCGGATGGGAGTGATTCAGGTTAACTTTCCTCTGGATGCTCGCTTGTACGAACCGGCACAAAGCTATATCGTTCGGGATCATTACATCGATTTGGTTTCTCCATCACGGCTGAAAAAAAAAGAGAACGAAATTACGGAGGCCGATTCCGATAGCGAATTAACGGCGGAACCGGCTGTTGAGCTCTCCGAAGATGTGGTGTTCACCCATCTTCACAATCACTCGAAATTCTCGGTGCTGCAATCCACCGCCGGGGTAAAAGAATTGGTTTCCCGCGCCAAAGAAATGGGCATGCCCGCCGTGGCCCTTACCGATTTGGGGAATATGTACGGCGCGTTTTCCTTCACATCCGCTGCTTATGCGGCAGGAATTAAGCCCATTATCGGATGTGAACTGTATCTGGTTGAAGATCGCCACAAAAAGAAATTTACGCGGGAACATCGGGATCACCGCTCGCAGATTGTCATGCTGGCAAAAAATCAGAATGGATATAAAAATCTGGCAAAAATCTGTTCTACGGGATTCACCGAGGGCTATTATTACAAATTTCCTCGGATTGATAAAGAGGTAATCGAAGCTCACAAAGACGACATTATTTGTTTGAGTGGAAATACGCGCGGGGTGCTAGGTGATTTGATTCTGAATAAAGGCGAAGAGTATGCCGAAGAAGAGTTAAAATGGTGGATGGAGATGTTTGGTGATGATTTTTACTTGGAAGTCATCAACCATGGACTGGATGAAGAGCAGCGGGTGAATCAGGTTTTTAAGCAGTTTTCGCAGAAATATGGCGTAAAACTGGTTGCCACCAACAACACGTTTTACATCGATCAGAAAGATGCGGACGCCCACGATGCGTTGATTTGTATCGACGATGGAACGCTCAAAAGCACGCCAATTGGTCGCGGACGTGAATACCGCTATGGTTTCCCGAATCAGGAATTCTGGTTTAAAGATACCGAAGCGATGATCGAGTTGTTCCCGGAAATGCCGGAAGCCATCGTAAATGTGCAGGAGATTGTCGACAAGATTGAAGAAGTGAAGCTCGCACGGGATGTGATTCTTCCCAAGTTCGAAATTCCCGAGCAGTTTGAGACCGAGGATGATTTTTTGCGTCATCTCACCTTTGAAGGAGCCAAACCTCGTTATCCGGAAATGTCGCAGGAAGTGAGGGATCGGATTGAGTTGGAGCTGGGCATCATCAAAGACATGGGTTTTCCAGGATACTTTTTGATTGTACAGGATTTTATTGCCGCTGCGCGTGATATGGGTGTTTATGTGGGACCGGGACGTGGATCGGCGGCCGGTTCGGTGGTGGCTTATTGCACGGGAATCACCAACATCGATCCGCTGAAATACGATCTGCTTTTTGAGCGCTTTTTGAATCCGGAGCGGGTTTCGATGCCGGATATAGATATCGATTTTGATGATGACGGTCGCGCCCGGGTTATCGATTATGTGGTGGAGAAATACGGGAAAGATCAGGTGGCGCACATTATCACTTTTGGTTCGATGGCGGCTCGATCTTCGGTTCGCGATGTTGCCCGTGTGCTCGATCTTCCGTTATCGGATGCCGATCGCTTAGCGAAATTGGTACCTGAACGTCCGGGCACTTCGCTGGATGACGCTTTCTCGGAAGTGAAAGAATTACGCGACATCAAAGCCGGGGAAGGGCTCGAAGCCGAGACAATGAAAATGGCGCATGTGCTGGAAGGTTCGGTTCGAAATACCGGAATTCATGCTGCGGGTGTGATTATTGCCCCTGATAATCTGACCGAATACATCCCCGTAACCACCGCAAAAGACGCCGATCTTACGGTTACTCAGTTTGATGGAAGTGTAATCGAAAGTGCCGGAATGCTGAAGATGGATTTCCTGGGATTGAAGACCCTTTCGATCCTGAAAACAGCCATCGGATACGTGAAAGAAAATCACGGCAAAGAATATGATCTTGATGACATTCCGCTGGATGACGAGACTACTTATAAGTTGTATCAAAAAGGCGGGACGCTAGGTACATTCCAGTTTGAGAGTGAAGGGATGCGGAAGTATCTGAAAGAACTCAAGCCTACCGATATCAACGATTTGATTGCGATGAACGCATTGTATCGTCCGGGACCGATGCAGTTTATCCCCGATTATATCCGCAGAAAACACGGGGAAGAAGAAGCCGAATACGATCACGAGTTGATTCGGGATATCCTGGAGCCGACGTACGGAATTATGATCTATCAGGAGCAGATCATGAACGTGGCGCAGAAACTTGCCGGTTACAGCTTGGGACAAGCGGATTTATTACGACGTGCGATGGGTAAGAAGAAGCGCGAGGTGATGGAGAAAGAGAAGCCGAAGTTTGTGGAAGGCGCCAAAGAAAACGGTGTAGATGAAGCCACGGCAAAGGCGATTTTCGAGAAAATGGAGATGTTTGCGAGTTACGGTTTCAACAAATCTCACTCGGCGGCATACTCGGTGGTTGCTTATCACACCATGTATTTCAAAGCGAATTATCCTGCCGAATATATGGCTGCGGTGATGAGCCACAACATGAACGACATCAAAAAAGTGGCGTCGTTTATTGAAGAGTGCCAGAAAATGGGCATCCCGGTTGATCCGCCGAACATCAACACTGCTCGCGGAAAGTTTGTGGCGAAAGATGGTCGCGTGCAATATGGGATGAGTGCAATTAAAGGTGTGGGTTCAAGTGCCATTGCGCATATTGTTGAAGAACGCGAAGAGAATGGATTGTTCATGAGCGTGTTCGATTTTGCATCGCGGGTGGATTTACGAACCTGCAACAAAAAAACGCTGGAGAGTTTAATCCAGGCCGGTGCTTTTGATGATTTGAATGACAACCGCGCTGAGTTGTTGATTGGGCTCGAAGACATTGTGGCGTATGCTCAGCGTAAGCAGGAAGAAGCTCGCTTAAACCAAGGGAATTTGTTTGGTGGAGGCAGTGGAGGAGGAGTGCTTCAAGAACCGAAACTAAAGCCTGTGCCGAAATGGAGCAGTATTGAGCGATTGAATAAAGAGCGCGAACTCATCGGGTTTTATTTGAGTGGACATCCGCTAAACAAATACAAAGAAGACATCCGGTTATTTGGAAAGCAGAATCTCAGTGATGAATTCATCAACCAGCTGCAGCATGAGTCGGAACTTCGGTTTATTGCCATCATCACCTCAAAGCGTCAGGCGGTGGATCGTAAAGGGCGTCCGATTGCCTTTTTAATGGTGGAAGATCTGCATTCGTCGATGGAAGTGGCTGTATTCAGCAAAGAGTTTGATAAATTCGCTCCGCTTATCGAGGTGGATAATGTGGTGTATATCACCGGGAAATATTCGAAACGCGAACGCGGAAATAGCTTGATTGTGAATAATATGGAGCGAATCGAGAATCTGCGTGAGAAGTTCCAGGATAAGCTACGATTGAAGTTGAACATCCAAACCGAGCACATTACCTCGAACGATCTCACCCAAATGGAAACCTTGTTCGAATTGAACAAAGGAAATACCATGGTGAAGCTGAATGTGATGAGTAAAGTAGCGAATGGTCCGATAAAGATGAACTTGCGAAATTTTGTGGTTGAACCAACGGATGAGTTACTTTCAGGGCTTCGAGAAGTGCTTGGGGAAGAATCGGTTGAGCTTTTTCTTACCGGTTGATCTGTTGCAGAGTCGATAAGTTCACGCAATGCAATTGATAACGAATACCAATGTGATTGAGTGAGAATTTATTCTCATATTTGTATCGGAAATTAAAAGAAGTATTTATTAATTAAATAGAAGGTAAATAGACTATGTCGAAGACAGTTGAATTAACTGATGGAAATTTTGAACAAGAAGTATTGAATTCAGATCAGCCGGTATTGGTTGATTTTTGGGCTGAGTGGTGCGGACCTTGCCGCATGATCGGACCTGTTGTAGAGGAAATGGCCGGCGAGTACGACGGTAAAGCGAAGATCGGAAAAGTAAATGTTGATACGAATCCTGAAGTATCAGTGAAATATGGAATTCGTTCAATCCCTGCACTTCTTATTTTTAAAGATGGTCAAGTTGTAGATCAAATTATTGGTGCTGTTCCAAAAACTCAGCTTACCAAGCAATTAGATGCTCAATTAAACTGAGACTAAAGAATTCCCATTTGCATGGCCGGTTCGTGAAAGCGAATCGGCTTTTTTTTTATCTGTAACCCTAGAAGGGTTACTAACAGGGGGCTGTACCTGAAGGCTTATTAAAGGGAGAAGATTTCTTACTGTTTGTAGAAGAATTCAAAACCTTTAACGAGAAGGTTTAGTAATAATCCTTTTCGCTGATCAATAAGCGAAATGATTCGATTTCAACTAATAAAGGGTATAGTTCGTCATGTTGAGAAATAAACACATCTGGATTTTTATGCTAAACTTTACAAACCGAATTTTGCTACCGGTTTTATTCGCACTGATAGTTTCATTTTGTACCTCTTCAAATAAGATTGAAAAAAGTATAGGATTCACCTTACATAAAGATTTAATTTTACTGGAAGTATTTATGGGGGATTCGGGGCCTTTTACAATGCTTTTAGATACTGGAGTTAATCCTTCGGGAATTCGAATGGATGTAGCCGATGAATTAGGATTCGAAATTGATATGAATAACCAATCTACAATAAGTGGAAGAGGAGAAAACAGTTATAGAATGGCTCCTACTAAAATTGAGAATTTGACGATTCAAGGTATAGAATTTGGGGAGATCGAAGCAGTAGCGTCAGAAGGGATATTGGAGTTGTTAAGCAAGCGGATTGGAGTAGAAATTCAGGGCATCTTAGGGTATAGTTTTTTAAATGGGAAAACGCTTTCGATAAATTTTGTTGATGAAGAGATTCATTTTTTTGATTCAAGTGACGTCATGCGATCGAAATTTAGTGATGCCGTATTAGAAGTGGATTTCGAGACTGAAACAAACGACATCATGCCTATTCTCGAAAATGTTGTATTTATAAAAGATCAACCAATTACCGTGTCGATGGATACCGGATCAAATTTAGCTATTGAAGTTTTTAGCCATTATGCTTCGAATTATAATTTGAAGATCGATTCTACCAAAACGATTACTGCGACAGGTGCTCAGGGTGATTTTGAACTACTTTCTACTCAAATCGAGAATCTGAAAGTTGGAGAATTAGAATTAAAATATATTGAAGCAGAGATTTCTGAAGTAGAAAATAAAAATCAACGCAGAATGGGGAACATCGGTAATAAACTTCTAAAGAATTTTCTTGTCGGAATCGATTACAAGTCAGGTAAAATTTATCTGGATGCAAACTTTAGAGGGTTTTAAATCATAAGAAGTGGTAATAATAGAAGGGTTAACTTGCTGACATTAATAATGCGTGTACAAGAAGCACCTTTTTAATTATTGTTAAGAAATGGTTACCAAAAGGTTAAAAGTTTAGAAGGGCTTTTAAATCAATTCAAATTGTTCGAACTTGACTCTTATAATTCAGCACACATAAATCTAATACCAAGTCGGGTAAAGAATAGTACATCAAAAAAATGGTTGGAAGCTTGGTAGAAGATCTCACATAGAGACACTTTTCAATGAAGTTACGATTAATCATCATGCTTGGAGTATGTACGTTATTACCCCAAGTACTGTTTGCACAAAATCCGGAAGTTATTGGAGTTCCGGAATTTGCATATTCGTGGAAGCAAACGGATAACCTTAAATTAAGTGCCAATTTCCAAAATTTTCATTCGATTAGTAATTTCGATCAAAATTCATCTTTCAAGTATTTTGAATCGGCTTTAATTGCAACCTATTCCGGGAATCCAAATTTTAAGATTGGTGGCGGTTATAAATACCGCGTGGTAACTCCAAATGTTGATGGATACCAATATGAGCATCGGTTTTTAGAACAAATTGAGTTCTCAAGTTCAATGTTTGGGTTGGCGATGTCGAATAGAATTCGCCTGGAACAGCGTTTTAAAACAAACAGTTATGTAAATCGGGTTCGATATCGCCTACAACATAAAATACCATTATCAGATGGAAGTAAGACGCTAAAGGTGTATGATGAATTTCATACGTCATTTAATTCTGATGACACATCCGGAGAAAACCGAATGTATGTTGGAATGACAATGCCTTTAGGTAACGCTGGGTTTGAAATTGGGCTTCAACACCGCTTGCAGAAACTATTTACCGACTCTGACACCAAGCAATTATTGGTGTTTTACACCAAGTATTCGCTTTCTAGGTAGAGTCTAGTGTACTCATTTTCTAACCCGTCAAGGGTTCTAAATCCTTGATGGGTTATTATTAAATAGGACGCCCAAAAAAGATCCCTTTTCGATTGAATTATTTCCTACTCTGTTGGATGCAGAATCAACGGAAAAAATTCAAGCCCGCCCCAAAGCGATTTCATCCCCGTGGAATCAATGTGATTTATGAGGATTACGATATTTTAGTAATCGAAAAGATTCATGGTTTACTTACCGTGGCCAATGCCAAAGAATCAGAGAATACGGTTGTTGCTTTGTTAACCGATTACGTTAAAAAGGGGAATTCGAAGTCGAAGAATGAACTATTTATTGTCCATCGTTTAGATAGGGATACTTCAGGAATTATGGTTTTTGCGAAATCGAATTCAGTTAAAGAGTATCTGCAACATCATTGGAAAAAATCAAAGAAAACATACTATACGGTGGTTCATGGTATTTTGAATGAGAAGGAAGGTGTAATAAGCTCCTACTTAACCGAAAACAAAATACATCGGGTGTATTCTACAAAAGATCGAGAAGTAGGAAAGCTTGCTAAGACAGAGTACAAGGTGATTAAGGAGTCTGAAAAGTATAGCTTAGTTGAAATTAACTTACTAACGGGGCGAAAGAATCAGATTAGAGTGCATTTTTCTGAAAGAGGAAATCCGGTTGTGGGGGATAAAATGTACGGGGGCAAAGAAAAGGGCATTAAACGGCTTACACTTCATGCAGCTTCACTTCGCATCAAACATCCGGTTACCAACGAAGTAATGACCTTCGAAACTGAAATCCCTGAGTATTTCCAGAAATTAGTTTCTTGAATGGCTTTTCTTTAACCCTTCCAGGGTTAAAGAAACTAATTTAAGCTAGACTAAAGCTTAAACTTCAATACCAACGTCCGCCCATCATTTAGGTAATCGGCTTCATCGGCATATTCCTGCATCAGAAAAAGACCACGTCCTGAAGCTTTTAACAGGTTTTCTTCTTCAAGTGGATTCGGAACTTCTTCAGGGACAAAGCCGGAACCTTCATCGGTAGTGGTGATAGTGAGAACCTCATTTTCTGCTTCTGCAACGATGGTTGCTTTTTTTGAAGCATCAAGCTCATTACCATGCACAACAGCATTGGTGGCTGCTTCGCTTACGGTAAGCATCAGTCGTGCGTAGAAGTCATCATCAAACCCAAGCTTTTCCTGCAGCTCGTTTAATAAATGCTCAACGCGTTCCAATTCCTCGTAAGTAGAGGACAATTCGTATGTAATTTTAAAGCTCATACCATAAATCTTATCGGCACAATACTATCACTAAACAAGGATATTACAAAACGAATATTTCAAACATTTAGAAAGACATATTTATGTTTAAGCTGGGATAGTAATTATTACGTCCGGGTAATGTCTGGGCGGACGTATAAACCACGTATTTAGCTCGTTTTTTCTCGTGCTGATATTTAAAGGCATGCAGACCATTATATAAGGTTGAAAATACTCCAAGGCTGATATTTAACACAGAAAGAGCTTTTTTTCTGGGATTTCTTTCATCAATATTTGACGTAGGTATAACAGTTTCCTCAGGATTTGATTCAACTTGATAATACCGATCGCTAGACCGATACCCTTCGATGCCGGTATAAATTGATGCTAAACCTAAAGTAGTTGAAGCAATGGAGTACCAATACTTTTGATTTAAAGAAAGCTCAGTGTTTGAAGAATAAATGGCGTTGGTTATTAAGAGTTGAGAAGTTGCAAATCCGGCTGAAATTAGTCCGTAATCCCATCCAATTTCTTTACTTGTTACTTTTTTGGTGCTTGGGATTAGGATTGGGAATCCACCATAATTTGGTTGTATCATTGCAGCTTCTATTTTTGATAACCCATACGTGTTTAACCAATTTTCTAGGACGTTTGAATTCATATCCATGATGTAATCGAATTGAAACGAATCGTTTAAAGATTCTGCAACATCTCGGCCTTCTGTTCGCTCAACCAAGTAACCAACTGCGCAAATAGCTCCATTACTATCAATAAAATTTGGTCTGCGATACTCTGTTGTATATTCATTAGTAGGGAAATCTCCATTGTTGATGTACTCCTCTAAATAGGTCAAAACCTCAATCCTTTTTTTAGTTTGTTCATTACTCAAGTGTGATAGGTCAGCGGTGCTTAATAATTGATGAACATATTTGAGATGAGTAGAAATGCGAAGATTTTCAGAATCAAACTGATTAGGCATACGGTCAAAAATTTGATAGAAACTTTCATCACCTACAACAGCATTTACTGTTGAACCGTCGCGATAGTCGACATTTTGTAAGGAAAATAGAATGGAAACAAAAAGAGCAATGTATGTTTGAAAAAGCATGGTATGATATATTTAATTAAACCCTTAGCCTGAAATTAGCATAATGTATACTTCATACACTAACATGTTTATGCGATATAGTTTGGGAAGCTAGAATTCGCCGAAATAATACTCCAGTATTTCGAGATTAAAATGGTGTGCACGATGATATTACGTACCCATAACGTTCACTTAATGTTTTGGTAATATTGTACCAGTAGTTTCTGTTCTGCAAAATCAATAGCAGGTTTTATAAAGATCAGCATTCACATAAAATTAGATAGATGGCAAATAATAATTCAGGGAATGGAAACCGAAATGGCTCCAGCTTTGCCGAAACCTTAATTCCAACTAGTTTCTATAATGTAATTCAGCAAGAACGAATTTTTATTGGCTTAATAGGCCTTTTCTTTTTTGTAGCAGCAGTTGCAACACCTTATCGTGAAGTAGCAATGTGGGTTGGGTTCATTTTTGCGGGTTACTCTGCAATCGCAAACGATTCCATCCAAACCATTGGAACGTTTCTAGCCTCAAACCATGACAAAAAATGGTGGATTTTATGGCTATTCATTGGTGGTGTATTTCTTTTAGTAGTTACTCTTAGTTGGGTACAATTCGATGGCGATGTTAGCTGGCAACGATTATCATCGAAAGGATTCGATAAAGCACCTACCGATTTCTCTTTCCTTCAAGTAGCAGCACCCATCTTCTTGTTAATACTAACAAGAATGAGAATGCCTGTTTCTACAACCTTTTTAATTCTTAGCTGTTTCGCTACCGATGCGGCCGCAATAACCTCTGTTTTAGGTAAGAGTTTAAGTGGTTACGGACTTGCTTTTGCTTCGGGTTTACTCGTTTGGTTAGTAGTTACGAAAACCGTTGAAAAGAAATTTTTAGGCACAAAAGCGTCTAAAATTTGGCTACCCATTCAATGGTTAACCTCAGGTACATTGTGGGGTGTTTGGGTGATGCAGGATGCAGCAAATATCGCTGTTTACCTTCCACGATCGCTCGCACTTGGTGAATTTATTGGGTTCGCAGCATTTATTTTCTTCGGTCTTGGAATCTTGTTCTACCTTCGTGGTGATAAAATTCAACGAATTGTAACCGAAAAATCTCGTGTAACTGATATTCGCTCAGCTACTATCATCGACTTTATTTATGCACTTTTACTGGCATACAAATTGACTATCAGTACCGTACCAATGAGTACAACTTGGGTATTCTTAGGATTGCTCGCAGGACGTGAATTAGGCCTCAGTATTATGGGTGCAATGGATGTTGGAAAACCAATGCCAAAGGTACTTAAGATTGTCTTTAAAGATCTATCCTATGCCCTGTTTGGCTTGCTGGTTTCTATCTTACTTGCAATATCGATTAATGAAGATGTAAGAACTGAATTGCTCGGTATGATTGGTATTTGAAATTTCGGTTAAAATGTACCATACTAAAGCGTACCTGCATATTGCACGTACGCTTTTTTTATATATCCACATCCTGCGTTCTCTTCGAAAGAAAACATCTACATACCGAAATCCTCAACCCTAACAGGTTTTGCAAATGAACGCGACTGTACTTGTGCTAAATCAAGACTATCAACCGCTGAGTATCTGCTCGGTGCAACGCTCAATGAAGCTAATTTTTTTAGATAAAGCTGAACTTTTACACGATGATCCAAAGAAAGAGCTTCGAACCATCAGGCAAGCATTTCAATTTCCTTCGGTGATCAGGCTTCGCAGTTATATCCGAATCCCATACTCCAAAGTGGTTCTATCACGGCGAAACATCATGCGGCGTGATAATTTCACCTGTATGTATTGCGGAAGGAAGTCGGATCTTACCATCGATCATGTAATCCCAAAAAGCAGGGGCGGAAAAGATGTTTGGGAAAACTTAACCACGGCTTGCGAAAAGTGTAATGTGAAGAAAGGGAGTAAGACTCCAAACGAAGCAGATATGCCGTTGATGAAGACTCCTTACCGTCCGGTTCCAATCACCTTTTTCCGTGATTATAACGGGAATGTGCAGGAGCCATGGAAACCTTATCTATATATGACTTAATCGAACACCAGTGGCACATAGCCGTTGAGCATGTAGGTAGTAAAGGTAGTGAGCATGGATAGTGCGATGGTTACTTCGGTATTCACTTCATCATGCGCATATTGTCGAGATAGTAACGACTGTCCACAAACATAAAATTCAACTCCGGCATCTTTTAATGCGGTGATCAGAGGGATATTTGGATTGTCGAGATCGTATCTCTCTTGGTAAGCTTCGTTATCAATAATGGTATCCGTAGCTCCACCGTGTACTACCACAGCCACATTTATATTTTCAGCAGCAACACCGCCTAGGCCATGCAGATTTAACATACGAGCTACATTATTCAAGCCCCGGTTGATGCTTTCCTTATCCCGTTGCATCGTCTTTAAATCAATAACGATGTTGTACTCCATCTCAGCATCCGGATTTGTAGCACCTTCAATTTCATAAATCCCGCCAAAGCTTTTTACGATAGGATATTGAGCTTCTTGAGCAAATGTTGTTTGCATGAAAACGATAGCAATGAGCAATGATAGAATAGACTTCATAGAATTGAATATTGGGTCAACGGTTGGGAGGGAAGCTAGCTTAAAAACCGGACATAAAAAAAGCCGGCTAATGTTGCCAGCTGCTTTTATTTGAAGTAACTCCTGCCAATATACGATGGGGATGGCGCGGTTTCCAAATTGAATTTAATACCTATAAGTAATGATAAGTAATGTTCTACTTACAGTAATTTAAACTAAATTTATGGTGGAATTACCTTTGTAAAATGATGGCAGATTTCATTCAAATTTGATGTCATCCAAATAAAAAGTTACTGGAAAACCGGGGCTTCCCAGTCTCCAGAAGAAAGGAGTTTTAATTCTGCTCAAATCTTCCCCTTTTAAGTCGATAGTGTATTTCTTCCATTTATCTGAAAGTTTAACCTCTCCCATATCTTTAATTACTGAATCATTATAGGGTACATCATCGCCAAGGATTCCGATTCCGAAAGTTATTTTCTCGTTACCTTTTTTGCCCCGTGCCCAAAATGTGAGCTTAGTGGCACCGGTGAGATTGAAACCTCCGGGTTGCTGTCCCCAATCGTTTAGCGGATGTTGCCACGCTACACCGGCCCAGCCATCAAACCCATTATACTTCACTTCAAGTGCATGCTCTCCAGTTTTTGGATCTATTTCCGATTCGAAATCCATTTTAATTTTGTCCGTATTTCCCATCCAGCCGGAAGAAAACCAAGGCTGAGGAGCATTATCAGCATATACAGCCAGCGGTAAAGCCAGCTGAACCTCTTCGGTTTTTCCGATAGTTTTGATTGGGATATTAGCCACCGCAGCGGCACCATTCTTATCAAAAATGCTAACATAAATTCGATAAACACCTTCAGTAGGAGCTTTCAAGGTCGCTGAAGTATTATTCGATTTCTGAATGATTCCTGTAAGTTCGAAAGGAGTTTGTTGGACATCACCACCAGTAAAATATTCGGAGGCCTCGCCCCGGACCTTCCACTCAACGCGTAGTTCATCGCCTTCGGGATCGTAGGCATCTAGTTTTATTTCGAATAGATTACCAGCTTCGATTTCATTAGAGCCAACCAACTCGAAGCTATTGATAACAGGAGATAAATTTCCAGGTTGATTTCCACTCCATAATTCTGTCATGGCGTCTACCGCAGCCAGTTTCTCACCTGTTGGTAAAAACATCCCAAACCAAGTTGCGGTAGCTTCCATTTTTGAACCCCAGGTAAAGGCTAAACCACCCAGACAAGTGTTTGGGTGATCAAGACAACCTTTTTGGTAGGCCTCGCGGTAAACGGTAGCTTTTTCTGTGCTTGTTAGTTCGATGGGAGCGCCGAATTCTGTGGTTCCGGTTTCCCAAGTACCAGGCGGACCAAATTCGGTGATGATAATGGGTTTGGTTCCACCTGCAGTTTTGTATCGATCAATCATCGAAGGCAAACCGCCATAGGTGTTTACTCCGTGTATGTCGATGTCTTTGGCGATGTTACGGACTGCACGCACTCGTTCTCCGCCAATTTCAGCGGTCACGGTCATAATTGGGTGATTGGGATCGAGTTCTTTAACCATCACCGCCAATTCCTGAAGGTGATTCCATATCGCCGGATTACCACCATCCTCAAAACCTTCCATTTCATTTCCAAGAGCCCAGAGCAATACCGCAGGATGATCTTTAAATCGAAGTACATCTTTACGAACACGTTCACGTTGCTCAGCGAGCATTTGGGGATCAGAATAATCAAAACCATGACGCTCATGCCCCAGCCAATGTCCTAGAATTACTGCTAATCCGTGAGAATGTGCTTCGTCTAGTAATTCAGCGGTGTCATCACCAATTCCCCAAGTTCTAATCGTATTTCCGCCTGATTTTGCTAACAACTCGAGCGAGCCACCGCCCCCTGCACCTTGAACGAAATAAGGATCCCCATCACGAAGGAGTTGCCATTTTCCATCCTCATTTTGAACGAGTTCTACAGGAATGGGTTGTGCAATTACATAATTTGTATTGACTAAGAATGTAAATATGATCGAAACGAAGAATAGTAAAGCAATGAGGTTGTATTTCATTATCTGTGAGTTGAAATGAATTTATCTTCAGATTTTATACAATATTAAATTAATTTAGATTAGATAGTAATTTATAAAGAAGTAAGGCTTTTTTAGAAATGACGAATACACTCTCACCTGTAAAATGTATTGCTTTTGATTGTTTTGGGACGATTTTTGACATGAAAAATGTGCCTAAAAAAGAGATAAAAGCGTATGCAAGTCATGTAAGAAAGGAAAATTTTGATCCCTTTGATTTTCCAAAATTATGGTACCATTTACCGGTTTTCCCTGATGTGACAAAAGGAATTAATCTCCTACAAAAACAGGGTTTTTTCTGTGTTACTCTAAGTAATGGTTCAAAAGAACTTCTCGAGCATGCATCTGCTAATTGTGGAATAAAATGGAATCATATTATTGATTTGTCATTACATGGGGTATATAAACCAAAAATAGAGGCTTACTTATCGATAGAAAAAGATCTAGGATTCAAAGTATCAGAAACTATGATGGTTACTGCAAATGTTGGCTCAGGAGATTTAAAACAGGCACACGAAATCGGGATGAATTATCAACTGATTCGACATGGTTATTCTGATAATATTTTTGAACTTGCTGAATTATTGTTGAATAAAATTGAAATGAATACAGAAAAGGTTAACTAAAAATAAGTAGTGATTTTTTCTTATCGAGAATGTGATAGTGTCATTAACAATTCCTCAAGTTCTAATCGTAGAAAGACATAATAAAGTAAAGAATTCAAGTGAGCTGTGAGGTTAGGTCAATAAAAGGAAATTGGGAGTTCTATTACCTATTTCTGATTTAGAAGAATAAGAGCTTTTTTGGCGTTATCATCTTCCAATAAGCCCGAAATTGCCAGGACAATTTCATCGGGTGCTTGTTTGATCTTCATCTGATCAATTAAAGAATGCAGCGCTGATCGCCTATGATAAGACTCAAGGGATAAGATCGAGGTGAGTTGTTGATGAATATTTTCGTCTTCTTGCGCAACGCGAATTAAATCGAAAAGTGGTTCATTTTGTATAGGCGAAAAAAACATTTCAGAGAGTTTCTAAGTGAGTGCAATAAAACTATCCATCGGATAACCAATAACAATTAACGAAATACGATCCTGAAATAAAAAAATCGTATCTTTGATGGCTAATCAAGAGGTAAACTAACGATGAGTAAAAAAGGCAGAGTATTAGTAGCAATGAGCGGCGGTGTGGATTCATCTGTTGCAGCTGTAATGCTCCATGAACAAGGCTACGAGGTGATTGGAATCACCATGAAAACATGGGATTACCACCGAAGTGGCGGTAATAACGGGAAAGAAACAGGTTGCTGCACCGTAGAAAGTATGAACGATGCGCGCCACATTGCCGTAAATCTGGGTTTTAAGCATTTCATCGTAGATATTCGAGAAGAGTTTGGCGATTGGGTTATCGATCGCTTTGTGGATGATTATTTGGGTGGACGAACACCAAATCCTTGCGTGCTTTGTAATACGCACATCAAGTGGGCTGCCCTGTTAAAACGAGCAGATGCCTTAGGTTGTGATTTCATATCAACCGGACACTATGCTCGAGTTAGAGAAGAAAATGGGCGTCATATCATCTCACGTGGACTTGATCCACGCAAAGATCAGTCGTACGCATTGTGGGGAGTGGCTCAAGAGCACCTTGCCAGAACTATTTTTCCATTAGGTGGATATTCGAAAACCGAAATTCGCCAAATCGCTGAAGATCACGGCTTATTAAATGTGGCCAATAAGCCCGATTCGTACGAAATTTGCTTTGTACCCGATGACGATTATCGTCGGTTCTTAAAGGACAAGAAACCGGAAGCCATCGAGAAATTAAAAGGCGGTAAGTTTGTAGATCAAGACGGTAAGGTTGTTGGCGAGCACGAAGGTTATCCGTTTTACACCATCGGGCAACGCCGTGGACTGAATTTGCCTATGGGTCGACCGATTTATGTTACGCACATTAATCCGTTTACCAACACCATCACCATCGGCGATAAAGAAGATCTAATCAGCTCAACATTGATCGCGCGGGAATTAAATCTCATCAAATATGCTCGTATCCCGGAAGGTGGAATGGATATCATTGGCGCCATTCGATACAATGACGAGGGCGCACTCGGAACCATCACACAAACTGCCGATGACGAAATCAAAGTGCATTTTCCCGCAGGAAGAGAGGCGATCACCCCGGGGCAGGCTGTTGTTTGCTACGAAGGGAATGATGTGGTTGCCGGTGGATGGATCAAAAAAGTAAGCGTAGGATTCGAAGATTTAGTTTCGGTCTAATACGAAACAACATTGGAACATCGTTCGTTAAAGCGACAGACTTTTTATCAAACTAAACTCAGGATTTATGAAGTTTCCTAAAAAAATAGTGGGCGTAGCATTCGTTGCCATGTTCGCTTTTACACAATTAGTACATGCACAATTCGAAGGTCAAATCAGCATGTCGATTTATTCACAAGATGACGGTGTTCTCACCGAAGAAAATGTGGTAAACCTATACACAACTCAAGAGCGAATTCTTATCAAAGGTGAAGATAAAATCAATATTTCGGATGGAATGATGGAAGCCGAAGGAATTCTGATTCGCAGCGATATGCGTGATTTTGTGATCATGATGGGAGAGAAGGAAGCACTACGATTTACGAAAGAAGAACTCGAAGGCATGTTCTCGATGATGAGCATGATGAGCGGTGGCGAAATGGACGATAAAAAATCGGATGCCAATTATTCTTATACCAACGAAGTACGAACCATTCAAGGCTTGCAAGCAACTGAACTTAGAGTAATGGGTAAAAATGAGAAAAAATATCTATCCGTTTGGTTAACAAATGATTTAGATATTGATTGGGGAATGCTGTCAGAGCCTTGGAAAAACGTTCCTTCTTCATTATCTGGAGATGTGAATCAAGTAACGCAGGAGTTTAAATCTCGAAATTTCCCATTATTGATTGAAGTAACTGAGAATGGTGAGACCGATAAAATTTTCGAAGTTACTAAGGTGAGAAAATCGCGAATCGCAAAAGATATGGTTGAAATGCCGGCCGGACTTCAGCTCATCAGTTTGCAGGAAATGATTATGAAAGCGATGATGAGCAACTGATCTAAAATATTATTTAAAAAAAGAAAAGCGACCCCTAACTAATGGAGTCGCTTTTTTTATTTCTGGGAGTGACGACTATTTAATTAGTGTCATTCTCTTGGTGATAGTATTGGCACCGGCTGTTAAGCGGTAAATATATACACCTGAAGCTAGTGAACTTGCATCAAATTGTACGGTATGAGAACCGGCAGAGAAGCGCTCGTTAGCAATTGTAGCTACTTCTTGTCCAATTAAATTGTACACCTTAATGGTTGCATTACCTGCTTCGGCTAAACTAAATGCAATGTTTGTTGATGGGTTGAACGGGTTAGGATAATTCTGTTCCAGTTCGAAAGATTCAACGGCACCTAGTTCTTCAGTTTCGTTAGAAACAACTTGTCCACGCTCTAGATTCGCTGATCTAGGTTCGCTTGCTGTTTGATCGCTTCCATCACTTACTAATACTCGGTGATATACGGTTGCTGTTGCACCTACTTCAACATCTAAGCTGGCTAAGAGTGCATCAAGCGTTGCAAAATCAGTTTCGAATTTAGTTTCTGAACCAACATTTGCATTAACTACAATGTTTGTGAATGCAGAGTCGGTTGCTAACTGCCATATGTAAGCAATTTCATTCTCATCGTTAGAAGCTGTCCATGTTGCTTCAAACATAGTGGTACTGCTACCTGAAACTTCCAGCGTTGCACCTTCTGCAGGAGAAGTGATTTCTGATGAATCAGGAAACATATTGTCAGCGAATAATAACTGTCCACGAAGCTCGCCAGATCCAAACGCTAAAGAGTGAATGTTGGCATAAAAGCCTTCAGCATATAAGGTGGTCATCTGCTCGGCAGTTAACTCAAACGTATTCTCAGCGGCGGTATAAGCACCTGCTGTATCGGCATCGATTGCCGTGTTGAGTAAAACTGAAACATCACCATTTGCGGCTACACCACCATCGTGAAGATGTGCACCACCTGCAATAGCAGTATTAATGGTGCCTTCAAGCTCGGTATATCCACCTACAACAGTTGCGATATTTCCGTTAACCTCTACGTTAAGTTTACCCATTGCATTGGTTACAATCGGCTGCACTTCATTTACACCTGAAAGTGTAGTTTTAAAATACGCTGTAGCTTCGGCTAAAAGTTGTCCGCGTAATTCTCCACCACCGTTTTCTTTGGTGTGAATGTTCAGATAATAATTTCTTGCCATGAATTCCGCTTTTTGCTCAGCAGTTAATTCAAAAGCATTTTCAGAAGCTAGGTATGAACCTGAACGTAAATCAGCTTCAACATCCGCATCCAAAATAAAATCTACACCGCCATTGGTTCCGGCATGTGCATTGTGTAAGTGTGATCCACCTGCTACTTCGGCATCAAAATCTGAACTCAGATTCGAAAAAGAACCGGAAAGGAACAGTGAGTCGCCACGAATCTCGGCTAGTACAGCACCTGAAGCTTCAGTTTTTACACTTGGCACTTCGGCACTACCTGATAATGTAGCATAAAAAGCTGCTGTTACAGGAGGTGTTACCTGTCCGCGTAACTCGCCACTACCGTAAGCCTTCGTATGGATATTTACATACATCATACGATTCATAATCGCAGTTTTTTGCTCTGCAGTTAATTCAAACCGATTATCTTCTGGTTTATATGTACCTGAAAGTTTGTCTTCTGAAAGAGTAGCATTTAGTGAAATCATCACGCTACCATTAGCTCCTGCTTCACCCATATGAAGGTGAGATCCGCCGGCTATTTCAGTATCAAATTCGCCGGATAGATTGGCAAAAGAACCTGATGCAATTAAAGTGTCGCCTTTAATCTGGAAAACCATTCCACCGCTCGCCATTGTTTTGGCAGCAGGCATTTCGTACGCACCTGATAAGTTAGTACGGAAATAAGCATCTGCGCTTTGTACTAGCTGTCCTCGAAGTTCGCCGCCGGCAAAGGTTGCTGAGTGAATATTAATATACATTCCTTGGCTTTCTAGCGTTGCTTTTTGCTCCGCTGTAAGTTCAAAAGTATTACTTGCGGCTACGAAAGTACCACTTTTGCTATCAGCGTTAATGGTTGGTGATAGTGCTACCACTACACCACCTGCTTGTCCAGCCATTCCAGAATGGATGTGAGATGCGGCATAATCGCCACTTAAGTTTTCGAACGAACCTTCAACAACAAGTTGATTGCCGTCTAAAGTTGCTGTTACCATACCGCTAGCAGAGCTAACAATAGATGGAACTTCATTGCTTCCGCTTAAATGTGCTGTAAAATCGATTGACACATTTTCAATCAATTGTCCGCGTAATTCGCCACCGCTAAAGTTGTCAGTGTGGATGTTGATATACAATCCTTCCTGATTTAGCTGTGTAATTTGTTCTGATGTTAGTGTGAATGTGTTGCTGGCTGCAACGTATGTTCCGCTCATATTATCAGCAGCTACATCAGCTGAAAGCGCTGTAAGTACGCCACCGTTTTCACCGGCTGCTCCCATATGTATATGAGAAGCTGAATAATTTGATGATAAATTCTCGAATGAACCTTCAATAGTTAGTTGGTCTCCGGTTAAAGTAGCTGTAACCATTCCGGTTGCATCTGTTGTTACTGGAGGTACTTCGTTACTACCGCTCAGTTGAGCAGTAAATCCAGTTTGGGCTTGCGCATAGGATGTCATTCCGAGTAGCATCAAACCTAGAACTGTACAAATAGATAGTATCTGTTTTGTCATTTTCATAAGTGTTTATTTGATTTATTATTAAGAACCCAATTGGGTAGATCTGTATATGAATACGCAGACTCTTGACGATTGGATTGGTCTTGCATCTTCTACAAAAAGAAAAAGGCACTTATCGTTCGATAAATGCCTAATATCATATACTTATGAAGTAAAGATATGTTCCTGATCCCCTTAGTTCATGGCGCCCAACATAAAAATATCACCGGTAGGTTGTTGCGAACCACCACTTGGTTCAAGTGATACGGCAAACGCTCCTTGATTTGCATCGTTAGCAAGATTTTCGATGGTAAAGAAATCATCTCTTTCCGAATCGCGAACTGCAAAAACTCCGGCGCTTATAGGTTGATTATCCAATATGAACCAAAGTTGGTAATCGCGAGTGGTTGGTATTTCGGGTAAGTTTGCAACCTGGAGCAGCGCGCGTCCATTGCTCTTATCCCAAACTACTTTTCCATATCCTTCAGGATTTACATCCAAGCCATCCATCAAAATAAGATCAACATCACGAGCTTCAAGAATAGTGAGTAATGCCTCTTTACGCTCTACTTCGGTTTCTAGTAATTCGATGCGTGAAGTTTGTTCACTTATTAATGCATCTTTCGATTCTAAATCGTCGGTTAAGCCTTGGCTATAAAAAAACAAGCCTAGTGAAGTAAGCAGTAATACGAAAGAAGCTGCTATGCTAAATCGTGAAACCGGAATGCTAAATATTGTTGCTTGTTTTTTCCGCTCTATCGAAGCCCAGGCCATTGCCATGAGTTCGTCGCGTACCGATCTGCTAGGCGCTTCCGGGCTAACCCCAAGCGCTAATTCTGCAGCAATCTCCTTCATTTCGTTATGAAATAAAATCTGCGTTTCGGTTGCATTTTCGAGCATTATCGCAAATTCTTGCTCTTCTTGTGCTGATAATGCTCCTAGAACCGATGCTGCACAGTATTCTTCAAATCTGTTTTCTGCCTCGCTCATTATTCTGCCTCGTCTGCCAAAAGTGTTCGTAATTTAATCATTGCATCTCTCATTCTTGTCTTGATTGTGCCCAATGGAACATCAAGCTCTTCTGAAATTTCCGACTGGCTTTTGCCTTCGAAATAGGCTACTTGAATAACCTGGCGTTGTTTGTCGGATAATTGCTTCATGGCTTGTGTTACTTTAGCTGCACGTTCATTTAATATGGTATCTTCGAGTGGATTTCGCTCGGTTGAGTACAGTGTTATGTGTACATCATCGTCGTCCAAGCTCGAACTTTGTTTTTTTTGTTCTTTGTAAACTTTCGATCGCAAACGATCGATGGCTTTATTGCGAGCGATAGTACAAATCCATGTATATCCGCTACCTGATTGAGCATCAAACTGATAGGCTTTTTCCCAAATTAAAGTGAATACTTCCTGAAGTAAATCTTCTGCTTCAGTTCTCTTTTTTAGGATGGAAAGGATTAGACCAAACAACAATTTGTTGTAGTGATCATATAATTCTCCCAATGCCTGAGGTTCTTTAGCAACAATGCGGCGTAAAAGCGCGCGATCTCGTTTGTCGTTTTTGACCAGATACTGCCCGGCCAATGAAATAAAAAAATAGAGCATATATGGCTATTTGCTAATGAGTACGCAAGTTCCGATTAATTGGATTGCTACCGTCTGTTTAATAATGCGATTAATTCGTCAAGATTGCTAACCGGAGCTTTACAACTATAGTTCTCACAAACGTAAATTCTTGTCGCCTCACCTTTTGGAGTGTGCAACTTGGTAAAAGGGGCGAGTTCCTCTAATTCTGAATCCGATGATTTCCATAGCGTAATCATAGATGGCAAAAACTCCGTTTTAAGATAGTCACGCAGATCAGAGGTATCGTCTTTTCCGGCAGCTACTACAATTTCACCGGGATTGTGATTCATCAGTTGAAGTGCCATCATACCCATGGTGATACTAGAACCGGAGCGAATCAATTCTGACGAGAATAATTTACCAAGCTGATCAGCTTTGTTTAACCAATCTTGGTTTTCGGTGATTTTACCAAGTTGAAGTAATAAGTATAAACCTAAAGAGTTTGAGGAAGGAATTGCTCCGTCATAAATCTGTTTCTGGAGCCCTAGCGCTTGATCTTCGGTGAGTTTTGTTAAGTAAAATCCACCTTGCTCATGATCCCAACACTGATGTATGGCTTCATCCATTAAACCGATTGACTGCTTCAGATATTCAACATTAAAAGTGCAGTTATACAGCTCTAAACCCGCCCACGATAAGAAAAGATAATCATCAGCGAAGGCCTGTATGTCGGCTTCATCATCACGAAATCGGTGCATTAGCCGACCATTTTCGCGTAAGTGTTGTTCGATGAATCCCCATGAATTTTCAGCTGCCTTCAAGTACTCCGGGTTTTTAAAAGCAGCTCCGGCTTTGGCAAAAGCGGCGATCATCATAGCATTCCAATCGGTAAGGATTTTGTCATCTCTCAAAGGCCGTACGCGTTGTTCTCTTTCTCTGAATAATCCTGCTCGCAGCTGATCCCACTTCACTTGATCTTCGCTGTTCAAAACTTCCGAAAGGTGCAGAATATTGGCCCCGGTTTTTTGCTTTGTGGCTTCATCCTCGAAATTCCCTTCGTCAGAAATATTAAAATGCTTACCAACGAAATCGTACTCTTTTAAAAGAGCTTCTTTTAACTCATCGACCTGCCACACATAAAATTTTCCTTCTGCGCCTTCGCTATCTGCATCCTCGGCAGAGTAAAATCCACCATCAGCATCGGTAAGCTCACGAAGAACGTACGTAGCGATTTCATCTACCGTTTGTTTAAACAGAGGTTCTTTGGTGAGTTGCCAAGCCTCGGTATAGGCCATCATCAAAAGTGCTTGATCGTACAGCATTTTCTCGAAATGGGGAAGTAGCCACTCAGCATCGGTGCTGTAACGGTGAAAGCCAAATCCTACATGATCCCAAAAACCACCAAGTCGCATAGCTTTTAAGGTTGAGCTAACCATCTCTAAAAACCGAGAATCGCCGGTATGGTGATACTGCCGCAACAAAAACATGAGATTGTGCGGCGATGGAAACTTGGGAGAAGCTCCAAATCCGCCATGCTTATCGTCATAACTCTGCGCCAATTGCTCGGCAGCATAATCGATGGCTTCGGTTCCGGGGAAATGCCCCGGTTTAAACTCCTGCGTTTGCCCAAATCCTTTTCGAATTTGAGTTATGGCTTTTTGGATGCGTTCCGGTTCGTTGTTCCACATTCCGGTTATTCCCGGGATTAACTGCCGCATCCCAATCCGCCCAAAACGTGCTTCTTTAGGGATGTAGGTGGCAGCAAAAAACGGTTCTTTGTTGGCATTCATCACAACAGAAAGCGGCCAGCCACCATGCCCATTAATCAGTTGGCAAACTGTCATATAAGTCGCATCTATATCCGGACGTTCTTCTCGATCTACTTTTATATTGATGAAGGCGTTGTTCATCATTTGAGCGATGGTTTCGTCTTCAAAACTCTCGTGCTCCATCACATGGCACCAATGGCAGGTAGCGTATCCAATCGAAAGAAAAATGGGTTTATTTTCAGCTTTCGCAGCTTCAAAGGCTTCATCGCACCATGGGTACCACTCAACAGGATTGTCTTTGTGTTGAAGTAAATATGGACTTTTTGAATGGGCTAATCGGTTGGGCACAGTTATTCTATTTCTTTTTTAAAACGTCGGCTGTAATCTACAATAAATCGCTCATACGGTGTTTCCATTAGTGGTGAACTGATTAAAAAATCTGCAGAACTTCGATTACTGGCAATGGGAATATTATACACCACGCTAATTCGGAGCAGGGCTTTAACGTCAACATCGTGTGGCTGGGCCTGGAGCGGATCCCAAAAGAAAATCATGATATCAATTTCGTTATCGATGATTGCACTTCCAATTTGAAGATCGCCACCTAGCGGACCACTTTTAAAGGTAAAAACAGGTTGACCTAAACGCTCTGCGGCTAAAGCTCCGGTGGTTCCGGTACCAAATAAATTATGTCTCGATAGTTTCTCCTTGTTGTATTCGGCCCAATCCAATAAGTCTAGTTTGCGATGGTCGTGGGCTATTAAAGCAATATTCTTTTTGGGGCGCATCGGTAGAATTGAATCCGCGATAGAAGGGTGTTGTTTTTTTACTGGCATGGTAATGAGTTTGTGAGCCCAAAGGTACACAGCAAAAACGAAAAGCGTTGTTAAGTTGCCGTTATACTACTAAACGAAGAGTAGGGCGTTCAAGACGGATTTGTTTGATCTTGAACTCTTCGTCTTTAAAGCCTTTCAGCTCTATCTGGTTCTCTTTTACAAAAAGGTGATCTTTTTTCTTATTCAGATATAATTGAACATCGGGGTGATCGTAAACGGCTTCCGAAATGATGATTTCTTTCTCTTTAGCGATGTCTACCAATCGGGCTGCGATGTTTACGGTGGTTCCGAAATAATCGGTACGATCGTTCAAGTTTACAGTGGTGCAATCGCCATAGTGAATGCCGGCTTTAATCTTGAAGGAGTCGCCAATGCCGGTAGATCCGGTAAATATCTGTTGAATACGTTCTACAGCTTTAAGGGCCGAAACTGGTTCGCGGAAAACGGCCATCACCGAATCGCCAATAGTTTTTACGATTCCACCACGTTCTTCGGCAATAATTTGTTGGATGATTTTGAAATGGCTCATCACCCTACCGATTGCAAATTCGTCGCCTTCGTTGCGATAAAGCTCGGTGGAATTCATCAAATCAGTGAAAAGCATTGTTACTTCACTGGCTTTCGCATTCGTTCCCTCTTTAAGTGTTTCGCGAGGGAACAGTGATCGGAAATCGTGAGCTGAGCCTACTTCGCTGGCATAAGTCGCTTCTTGTTTCCAGTCTTTCTTTTCGATGAAGGCAACTTGTTTGCGCGACGAATTATTTACTAATGTGATATTAGGCGTAGTAGAAACTTCAACTTCTTGGCCGTTAAAATTATCGTCGGTGATTACCAGAGAGAAAGTGTCAATACCATCCTCACGAGCATGAAACACCAAATGCCCTTTATGGTTGTTACTCTTAAAAAGGTAGGTGCCCTCTTCTAGTTTCACATCAACATATTTTTCCTCTCCAATGTTTAGAAAATGCTGCGAGAGTTTGTGCGGGGTAGAATTCGGATCTCCGAAAGAATACTGACGATGAGAGATTTTACGAATGAGAGGGTGCGGTGTAAACACCATGTGTGTGTTTGTATTAAAATCGAGCTCAAAATCCAGATCACACTCTTCGCAAAAATGAGAGGTTCGTATTTCTTTTAGTTTCCGAACCGTGTATTTAGGTGCTTTGCAATTTGGGCAACATACATCCCAATTAAAATCCAGTAAATTCAGTTTTGATGCATGCAGGAATACATTTAGTACAGAGTATTTCTTTTCGCCCCAATATTCAGCCAGGTGAAAAGGGTGAATTCGAATAAGGTCTTCGTCGTCGGCTTTTGTGATGTAATTGATCAAATGATTGATGATACGCTTACGCTTGGTTTCTTCAATCAGCGTTTTTTTGATTCGACTTATGCGCGATTCGGCACCACGAACCAGCGACTTTGGGTTATTAATTTCGTAGCGTAAAAGTTGCTGAGTTGAACATTTATCGTATTCCTTCAAAATTCTGAAATACCGATGCTTAAAAAACTTCTCGATGTACAGGTTGGTAAGAAAGAACAAATGTTGTTTAGAAGGTACAATCCAGATTCTGGTATTTAGTAAAGTACCCTCCGAATTAGGTTTCAACTCCACTTGATAGCGGAGTTGTTTCATCAATCCAACTTTGTAATATCTGGTGGTTCCGAATCGGTAAGGTTTTTCCCAAAAATAGGGTTCTTGTTCCCATAGTGAGTATGAACTCAATCGAGAATTGGTGACCTCAATAAACCCTTTAGGAGCCGAACGGGTAAGTTGTGTTCGCTTTACAGAAGGTGCACCCATCAACCTAAATATCTGATTGGTATCAGATACAAATGACCATAATTGCTCAGGGGGTGCCTTAAGCTGAATCGACCAATTGAATAGTTTCTGTTGTCCTTCGTTTTTCAAAATAGGTTACACTACTTTATATCTTAACCCTTATCTTTGCCGCTGTTTTGAAGAGAGACTCTTCATTTAAGTGTTACAAAATTTTAATATAAGTAAACAATGGCAATAGAAAGAACATTAACTATTCTAAAACCTGATTGTGTTCGCAAAGGGTTGATCGGAGAAGTAACTAAACGCATTCAGGATGCGGGTTTTAAAATCCTGGCCATGAAATTAACTCGTCTTACCACAGAAACAGCCGGCGGATTCTACGCAGTGCATAAAGAACGTCCGTTTTTTGGTGAATTAGTTGAATTTATGAGCAGCGGAGCTTGTGTTCCAATGATTCTTGAGAAGGATAATGCAATTGCTGATTTCAGAACGTTGATCGGTGCTACTAACCCTGCTGATGCAGAGCCCGGTACTATTCGTGCTGATTTCGCTGACTCAGTGGGTGAGAATATCATTCACGGCTCTGATTCTGTTGAGAACGGAAAAATTGAAGCAGCATACTTTTTTGCTGAGTCTGATGTGGTAGCAAACAATAGCTAATTGCTTTGCAAAACAATGTATAAGCCTTGCACTATAGCAGTGTAAGGCTTTTTTTTGGGCATGATTTTAAAACAACCTTTTCTGATAATTCTAGCCCTTTTCGTTTGGTCTTGCTCCGGGGCCGATTCCGGTACACATTCTAATGTGGTTAAAACCGGAGCGCAGGTACTCATCGAAAGTCATCTCGATGAGTTATCAAACAAAAAAATTGGGTTGGTTATGAACCTAACTGCCCGATTACAAGGCGTTCATGTTTTGGACACTTTAATGAGTAGAGGAGTAAATGTTACCGCATTGTATGCACCCGAACATGGTTTTAGAGGTAATTTTTCGGATGGCGAGCTAATACAAGACGGTGTGGAGGCTGAATACGGGTTGCCGGTTTATTCCCTGTATGGCGAAACCAAGATTCCAACCGGTGCAATGCTAGAAAACATCGATATTCTATTATTTGATATGCAGGATGTTGGGGCAAGATTTTATACCTACAACACTACCATGAAAAATGTGATTGAGGCAGCGGCAGTTCATGGTAAAGAAGTTTGGATATTGGATCGACCGAATCCCGTTGGGGGAGAGTATGTGTCCGGTTGGGTGATTGAAGATGAGTTTACTTCGATGGTGGGTTCTCATCCAATTCCTGTTGCTCATGGCTTAACTTTAGGCGAGTTAGCATTGATGGGAATAGGAGAAGGTTGGTACAGAAATGCCGATGATGCACGGGTTAAAGTAATAAAAATGGAAGGCTGGAATCGTACGATGCTCTGGCCCGACACCGGTTTGCCATGGATTCCACCCTCACCAAATTTACCCACTTTCGAGCATGCTCATGTATATCTAGGGACTTGCTTTATCGAAGGTATAAATGTTTCGGAAGGGCGTGGAACGGATGATCCATTCCTAACAATTGGAGGGCCGGATCTAGTGATACCAATAAATAGATTGCAGAATTTGGCTCAAACCTACCACCTAAATATCGATACACTACAATTCACGCCGGTTTCTATTCCCGGTAAATCCCGTTATCCAAAATTTGAAGATGAACGATTAAATGGAATTAGTATTAAAACAACTTCGGAATTTTCGGAACCGGTAGAGTTTGGTTTGAAGCTGCTGGAAATTCTTAAAGCAGAGAATCCACAAATTATAGCACGAAAACATCTATACCTGTTAGCAGGTACAGCAAAAATCGATTCAACTCAATATGATTTCAAATGGGGTGAGTCTTTTGATCGGTATTTGCAACAGCGTGAAAAGTACCTGTTATACTGAGTGTTTTCTTTTCCACTCGTAGGCAATTAATGCCGCTGTAACCGAGGCATTTAGCGATTCTACATTGTTTTCCATTGGCAACATCAAAGTTTGATCAGAATTTTTTAAAATTCTTTTGTCAACTCCGCGGCCTTCATTTCCAATTACGAACGCGCAAGGTTGTTCAAATTTTGCTTCCCATAAATTGGTCTTAGCATTTCCATCGAGCGCAAAAATTTCAAACCCGGCTAGCTTCAAATCTTTAAATGCTTGATTCGAATCCTGAACGCGGATTACAGGAATTCTACCGGCTGTACCTGCCGAAGTTTTAAACACAGTGGCGTTTAAAGGGGCCTGATTGTGGGATGGCACTACAACGGCAGAAATACCTGCTGCAGCGGATGTTCGTAATATGGCTCCAAAATTGTGAGGATCTTCAATTCCGTTCAGTAAAAAAACTGCGGGGTTCTGTCGTAGGTCAACGGTTTCTATCCATTCAAAAAAATTAGTGTATTCCAGTTCAGAGCGTTGTGCAACAAAGCCTTGGTGATTTACCCGACCAACCAAAGATTCTAATTTTTTTTCGGGAACTGTAACAAACGGTATAGAGTTTGCTTTTAAAGTAGTAGAGAGATTTTTATAAGAGTTCGGCGGAATTGAATTCTTGATAAAAACTTTGTTCACCGAATTACTGTTTGTTTCGGCGATTTCCTCCACGGGCTTTCGACCGTAAATGTAAAAGTTCTCGGATTTTGACATAATTTTTTTAGATAAAATCTCTTTTATGTATAATTAAAATGTTAATGGTCGTATTGCGAAAATAATAAAGGACATGTACGAGGAACCAAAAGAAAAATATTCCTTAGTTCAAGAGAACACGAGCAAAGTCGATATGCCGACCGGGCACCTTAGTAGTTTTTCTGTTTTTTTTGATAAAGTGCATTCTATAAATGGATTGCATCTTTTGTCAGCGTTGTTTCAGATTATTTTGGGTTCTTCATTGGTAGCGCTTTCAGTGCTAAATATTGTGCAACCGGTTGTGTTAGCAGCAATGATGTCGGTAATAGGAAGTATAGCAATTGTATCAGGTATATACTTCACTTATTACGTATTTAGCCGAACAAGCTCATTTGATTCGTTAATTAATAAAGCTATAAAACGCGTTATTAATAACCAGAACTAAAGGATAAAATATTTATTAGTACACACATTTGTGATGCTGTGCATTAGAAATTGAGTATTTTGTGCCAAAAATATTCAACATAATTCTGATGTAATGAGATTTTATTCTATTCTGATTGCTACACTATTCATCTCAGGAACTTTTCAACAAGCTGTGGCACAGTATAATCTTCCGAATCTACCGCACTCAAATAACGATAACTTTGTAGTTATTGCCCACCGTGGTGCAAGTGCCTATGCTCCAGAAAACACGCACTCGGCTTTCAAAATGGCCATTGATATGAAAGCTGAGATGATAGAACTTGATCTTTTGCTTAGTAAAGACGGTGTTCCTGTTGTAATTCACGACGAAGATCTAAAAAGAACAACAGGTAAAAATGGATTAGTGAGTGACTATACCCTCGCTGAACTAAAAAAACTCGAGACCGGTGCTTGGTTTGACGAAAAATATACCGGCGAACCCTTTCCAACACTCGAAGAAGTGCTAGCGTATACAAAAGGCAAAATCGCTGTAAACATCGAAATAAAGCACGAAGCTGTAACCGATATTACCGAAGGTGGCATTGTTGATAAGGCGTTGAAATTAGTATATCAAGCAGGTGTTGAAGATCAGGTAATCTTTTCCTCGTTCGATTATAGGGTAATGGAGCATCTTAATAAACTCGATCCCGACATGCCGAAAGCCTTGCTGTATGAAAAGCGCCAATCTGGAGAGCTGACACCAAAACAATTAGTAGAAAAATACTCTGTAGATGCATTTAACTGTAGTCATAAAGTTCTTTCTGATGAATGGATAGAAGAACTGAATGCGAATAACATTCCATTTTTTATTTACACGGTTAACGATAAAGCATTAATGGAAAGAATTACCAAGGCAGGTGCCAGAGGTATTTTTTCCGACTATCCCGACGTACTTAGTAATGTTGTGGAAAACATGTGAGTAACTAATTTGCCTTTCATTTATACTAGCATTGAAGATCGCGTGCAAGTGCCCTATATTTTACATCCATCAACTTCACTCTCTTCTTCATGTCCACTAAGTACATTTTCGTTACCGGAGGGGTAACATCGTCGCTAGGTAAAGGTATAATTTGTGCATCATTGGGTCGATTATTAGTCGCTCAAGGTTTGCGAGTCACCATTCAAAAATTAGATCCTTACATTAATGTTGATCCGGGTACAATGAACCCGTATGAGCACGGCGAAGTGTATGTGACTGACGATGGTGCCGAAACAGATTTAGATCTCGGGCATTACGAGCGATTTTTAGATATTACTACTTCGCAATCGAATAATGTTACTACCGGTCGGGTTTATAACGATGTTATAAATAAAGAACGTCAGGGAGCTTACTTAGGGAAAACCGTTCAGGTAATCCCTCACATAACCGATGAGATTCAATCACATGTATTAAAACTCGGCAAATCCGGTGAGTACGATGTTGTAATAGTCGAGATTGGTGGCACAGTTGGTGATATCGAAAGTTTACCATACATAGAAGCAGTAAGGCAATTACGATATAATGTTGGGCGGAAAAATACACTCTCGATCCACCTTACATTAGTGCCATATTTGGCTGCAGCGGGTGAGTTGAAGACTAAACCTACTCAACATTCGGTAAAAACTCTGTCGGAAAGTGGGTTACAGCCCGACATATTAGTATGTAGATCTGAGCATCCATTGGATGAAAGCATCAGAAGTAAAGTAGCACGATTCTGTAATGTTGAAATAGAAGATGTAATCAGCTCACTTGATGCACGTACTATTTATGAAGTGCCTTTGTTGATGAAAAAAGAAGGGCTTGACCAACGTGTAATTGAGAAATTAAATTTAGAAACAAAGAAAGCAAATCTTGATAACTGGTTAGGATTTGTTGAAGCTGTATGTAATCCATCGAAAGAAATAACGATTGCATTGGTGGGTAAATATGTTGAGCACCACGATTCTTATAAATCGATTGTTGAAGCATTTATTCATGCCGGCGCGGTAAACGATTGCAAAGTAAAAGTGAAATGGGTTCAATCAGATCACTTGACCGCAGAGAATGTGTCGGATGAGCTTGATGCGGTATCGGGTGTGTTGGTAGCTCCCGGATTTGGTGGGCGAGGTATCGAAGGGAAATTAGCAGCGGTTAAATACGCCAGAACTAATAACATTCCATTCTTCGGCATTTGCTTAGGCATGCAGTGCGCTGTAATTGAGTATGCCAGAAATAAATGCGGTTGGAATAACGCAAACAGTGCCGAATTCGATAGTGATACAGAATATCCTATTATCGATTTAATGCCGGATCAAAAAGATATACAAAATATGGGTGGTACCATGCGTTTAGGTAAATACGCATGTGAGCTTAAAGAGGGATCAAATGCCTACGAAGCATATGGTGAATCACTAGTATATGAGCGTCATCGCCACCGTTACGAGGTTAACAACAACCTGCGTTATAAATTGGTAGAACATGGCATGCAACTCGTTGGGATGAATCCAGAGCGCGATTTAGTTGAAATTATTGAATTGCCGGATCATCCTTGGTTTGTTGGGGTTCAATTTCACCCGGAACTACGTTCAACAGTAAACAATCCACAGCCACTATTTGTTGATTTTGTAAAAGCCAGTTTAAAGTATGCCAAGTCCAATAAATTGGATAAGAAGCTCAAGAAAGGTGCGCCAGTTGGGTAATGGATGATGATCCCATGTACTCCGGTTTCATCCGCCAAAGAGTAGCGGGAATACTAGAAGAAGAGGGCAAACTATTATTAGTAAAACTGCTTTCTCCGGTATCAAATCAGGAGATATGGATACCACCGGGCGGCGGAGTTGAATTTGGGGAGCCTTTTCATCAAGCGTTAAATCGTGAATTTTCTGAAGAAACTTCCATTCAGATTTCGGTATGTGAATTACTTCATATAAATGAATTAATCAGTGGGAAATTTCATGTTATTGAACACTTTTTTAAGGTGAAGAAAGAAAGTGGTACACCCAAACTTGGCATCGACCCTGAGCACCCAAAGGACCAACAATTATTATCTGACATTGGATTCTTTAGCCGAGAACAATTACAGAAACTGAATTGTAAACCCGAATATCTGAAGACCACCTATTGGGATAAAACGGCTACCACATCATTCGATAGCCAGCGGTAGAGTAAAGCTAATTGTGGTACCAACGCCATAGGAGCTTTCAACATGTATGGTTCCACCGTTTTTTTCGATGAATTCTTTGCAAAGCATCAACCCCAGTCCGGTGCCTTTTTCATCCATTGTTCCTTTGGTTGTAAAAAATGAATCGCTGAACAGATGTGGAATAAATTCGTCTTTAATTCCAACCCCGTTGTCTTTAAAGGCAACAGAAACCATATCTCCTTCACGGGTTGCTTTAATACAAATTTCATCATCCCTGTGGCTGAACTTTATAGCGTTTGATAACAAATTCTGTACTACCAGATCAATCATATTCAAATCTGCAAACACCAGTATTTCCCCCACCGGAGTAGATACCTGAAGGTTTTTATCTTCGATACTGGTTTGTAGTAAAGCATATTTATTCTTGATTATATAAGAGATATCAAATACTTCAGGGTTTATTTTATAACCATCCATCTGGCTTTGAGCCCATTGCAATAAATTGTTCAGCAATGTTGAAGTGTATTTGAATCTGCGTGCTACATTTGGGATAAGACGGTCTAGCTCTTCCTGTGAAGTCTTGTTCATTTCTATCAAACTAATTACACCATACAATGAACTAAGGGGGCCTCGTAAATCATGTGCTATCATAGAAAAAATGCGATCTTTAACCCGATTCGACTGCCGGAGTTTCTCAGCCTGATCTTGAATTTCTTTATTTTTTAAACTGAGCAGATAATTGTTTTCTTTTTTCTGATGATAATTTCTATACATGCCAATGATAGCAAGTGCGGCTAAAAAAATTGCTGTTAATGAAGCAATTAAAAGTGTTTGCTGCTGCTGTATTTTAGCGTTATTCATCAGGTTAGATTGCCGGTTTGCAGCCATTAACTCAGCTTCTCTTTGTTTAAATTCATATTCAGTAGCAATTCTTGTTATCTGGGAATTGGTCTCAGAATTTTTTAAAAAATCACTGGTAGCCTTGTATTCTTCATGATATTTAAGTGCTGCTTCTAAGTCACCCATTTTTTTCGTAACCAGATATAGGCTCTGCAAAGTGGCTTGTTTTTCAGGAATAGCATTAAAACGATCGGCAATTTTATATCCTTGTTCGGCAAACTCAAGAGCTTTCGGTAAATTACCATTTCCAAGATAGGCTTGAGATAAACCATTTAACGATTGTACAGTTTCAAGTTCGTTTTTTCTGGATTCGAATAAATCGATAGAGGCATTGAACACTTCAATTGCTTCTTCGTGATTGCCTTCAGCATTAAAAACCTGCCCCAATTTAAAATTAGACAACCCATAAACCCGAGGATCTATATTACCCTCTTGAGCCAGAGCTCTATAAAGTTGAAGCTTTGCATTTTCAAACTGCTTCAAATCATAATAAATGAATCCTAAATTTACCGGAATACTAACTCTTGCAGCAATATCGGTAGGCATTTCGGCATCCAATCGAAGAAAAATTTCCAGAGCATTTTCGAACAACTCCAACCGCATGTACATCACGCCGATGTTGCTCAATGTTACATAATACCCTTCGGGGTTTTCGTCGGGATCGTAATAATCCAGAATTTCAAAGAATTTTCGAAGTCCCAGCTCATACATTCCCATAGCGCCGTAAATGGTGCCTTGATCATGAAGAAGGTCAATTTTTAGTTTCTCAGCAGACTCAATATTCGAAACCAGTTGTAAAGCACGATCAGCCGCCTCCAAGCTTTGATCATAATCACCCTTCATAAAATGAACCCAAGTGACTAAACCAAGTGCTAGTGCAGATTTTTCGGGATGAAGCTCCTCAGAAACTATCTCTTTTGCCTTATTAGCGTAAACTAAAGTAGAATCGAGATTCGTGAATTTGAATTGCTCGGCGCGTTGGGTATAGGTATTAAACAGAGTGGTGTCGTTGCGAACGATTTCGTGCGATGATTGCGCAAATCCCGAAAGAGAGACAGTTAAAAAAAAGAGAATTAAGGTTGCTCGCATTGAATATGTTAATTGCACAACGAATGTAAACAAACACCATAGCTAATTAAATTAAAATCAATTAAAGCTAGCGATTGTAAAAGCTCTCAAATTCGTAAGTTTGGCATCATAAATTCTGTATTTTCAACAAAAAAAATTTTATGAAAAAAATACTGCTCTTAATTTCGATCTTTTTTATTACACAAACGTGTGATAATTCATCTAACACAACCATTATTCATAATGTTGATGGGTACACGCTAAGCGATGGCGAACTCATCGAGTTTAGTACCTTAGTTATTGAAGATGGAAAAGTTGTTGCTACTGGTGGGGATGATCTTGTTTCCATGTATGAAGGTGTAAAAATTGATGGGGAAGGCAAAACACTGCTTCCGGGTTTAATCGATGCTCATGGACATGTAATGGGGCTCGGCTATCAGGAGTTACAAGTAAATTTAATGGGTATTACTTCACTCGATGAAACGCTACAAACCATTAAAGAATATGCAGATGCGAATCCGGATTTGGAATGGATATTAGGACGCGGATGGAATCAGACGCTCTGGCCGGAAAATGAATTCCCAACAGCAGAGGACCTTGACCGAGTAGTTCCGGATCGTCCGGTATGGTTAAGTAGAGTAGATGGCCATGCCGGTTGGGGAAATTCGCTAGCAATGCAATACGGTGGGGTTAGTAAAGACACGCCGGATCCGCAAGGTGGTAAAATTATTCGAGATAATAACGGAGATGCTACCGGTATTTTTATTGATGCTGCCGAAGGTTATATAAACGCAGTTGTTCCTGAACCAACTCCACTTGAGCGTTCACTAGCGCTTGAGAAAGCGTTAAAGCAAATGGCTCAAATGGGTTTAACCAGTGTGCACGATGCCGGAGCAGGTGTGCAAACATGGGATTTATATAAAGACTTTGCAGACAATGGTAAGTTAACTGCTAGAATCTATGCGATGATTTCCGGCGCTGGAGGAACCTTTGATACCCTTTCGATGAACGGTCCGGTTGAATCATATAAAGATGACTTACTAGCCATGCGAAGTGTAAAATTGTATTCGGATGGAGCATTAGGAAGCCGCGGCGCTGCTATGCTTAAACCGTATTCTGATGATCCAGGTAATTATGGATTGTTATTTGTTTCGCAGGAAGAGATGAATGAGATGGCAGCTAAAGTAGTTGGAAAAGGATTTCAGGCTAATATCCACGCCATTGGTGATGCGGGTAATCGACAGGTGTTGGATGCTTTGGAGTATGCTCAAAATACACATCAAGCCTACGATTTAAGAAACAGAATTGAACATGCACAAATCGTGGCTCTGGAAGATATCCCAAGGTTCAAAGATTTAGGTTTGATCGCAAGCATGCAACCTACTCATGCCACCAGTGATAAAAACATGGCAGAAGATCGTGTTGGCCCGCAACGCATTAAAGGTGGTTACGCCTGGCAGAAATTTTTAGATCAAGGGACCGTTGTCGCTGCCGGTTCTGACTTTCCCGTAGAACATTCGAATCCATTTTTTGGGCTCTATTCGGCAGTTACACGAATGGATCATAGTGGTGAGCCGGAAGGTGGTTGGTACCCGGAAGAAGCCATGAGCCGTGAGGAAGCTTTGAGAGCTTTTACGATTGATGCGGCGTATGCAGCACATCAGGAAGATGTGCTTGGCACACTTGAGCCGGGTAAATGGGCCGACTTCATCATCATCGATCGCAATTATTTTGAAGTTGATGCTTCAGAAATTTGGCAAATTGATGTGCTACAAACCTGGTTAGCCGGCGAAAAGGTTTACCAAAGCGTAGATTAAGAATTACCGGCGCTTACATCGCTTCAACAAATGTGAGTGCCGCTTCTTCTAACGATTGTAGGCATCTGTCAAAAAATCCGCCGGCAGTCTCTGGCGAGGGTACAAACATTTCGATGGCAAGCCATACATTTTCGCTATTGATGTAGCCTTTCACCACTTTATGATCTCTGCTCACCTTATCCAAAGCAAGTAACACTTTGTTGCCCTCAAGCAAATCTGCGATCGGCCAAATATTGAACATTACTACTCTAAAAAACTCCTGGTCATTTGGATCAACGCCAATAAAGTAGGCTTTTTCCATATACTCGAATTGTACGTCGCCATCTTCATCAACAAAACCACTTAGTCCTCTCGCCTCCAACATTTCTAAATAAACTTGTTGCAACTCATCAGCCGATGGTTGGGCAGGCAAAGTGTTGGGGATCATTATCAAACCAAATAGGAAGATTATGGAATGGCGGAGTTTTATTGATTTTAGAATCATGAGCAGAATTCAATTGATATATGTGTAATATATATGTATCATTTTAAATGATAAAAAACCTTCCCATTAAAGGACGTGGCAGTAGCGATAATCCAATTAATCGCTTTGAGGGAAATTATGTGGAATATCACGAAGATGAAAAGCCACAATATAAAACTCAGCTGTTTAAAGACGACACCAAAAATATTATCAGCTTTAACGAGAGTCCTGATGTTCCTTTCGATGCCGGATTAAACCCTTACAGAGGATGCGAGCACGGTTGCGTGTATTGTTTTGCGCGTCCATTTCACGAGTATTTGGGTTTTTCTTCAGGATTGGATTTCGAGACAAAAATTATGGTAAAATATGATGCGCCAGAGCTGCTAAGAAAGGTTTTTATTTCGCCAAAATGGAAGCCTCAAGTAATTGCATTAAGTGGCATTACGGATGTGTATCAACCTATTGAGCGAAAACTGGAAATTACCAGAAAGTGTTTAGAGGTTTTTGCTGAGTTTAAAGCTCCGGTTGGCATAATTACAAAGAATTATCTGGTAACCAGAGACATCGACTTGTTAAAGGAATTGAATAGCTATAATTGTGTGAGTGTATTTCTCTCGGTAACGACACTTGATGCAAAACTTGGGCAAAAAATGGAGCCGAGAACTTCATCACCAACTAGAAGATTGAAAGCAATTGAAGAGCTGGCAAACGCAGGTATAAACGTAGGAGTAAATGTTGCGCCTGTAATACCGGGACTAACCGACCACGAAATTCCTGATATTCTACGTGCGTGTGCTGATGCCGGAGCAACATCGGCAGGATTTATTGTCTTAAGATTACCGTTTAAAGTTAAAAATTTGTTTGAAAATTGGTTAGAACAGCATTTTCCGGATAGAAAAGATAAAGTATTAAACCGGCTTAAAGCGATGAGAAATGGGAAATTAAACAATACCGAATTTGGGCAAAGAATGAAGGGGGAAGGAGAATTTTATCAACAAATTAAATCGGTATTTCAAATTCATACCAAGCGATTGGGACTAAACAGAAAATCGATGGAGCTTACAACCGAGCAATTTGTTCGGAAACACGGGCAGCAGTTGGGTTTATTTAGTTAGGTTTTACATTTATTTAATCTAAAGCGGGAAACTATTTGCCGATAACTACGTCTTACAGATGTAGCTTCCCGATACCCGCATCGAGATTTTAATTAGAACATAGATGACCACTATTTCTTCTCACTTGGGTATCGGGTTTTTTTATGCCTAAATTTTACTAAATACACAACAACGAAAGACTTAGCGGTCTTTTTTTTGTATATTTGAAAAATACATTGGCTTTCATCAGCAGATAAATTAGGACTTAAAAAAAGAGAAAGAATGGCAGCAGTTGAATCAATGATGGTTGAATTGGGCACTAAAGCACCATCGTTTAAATTACCTAGTGTGACAGGTGGTAATGTTGAATTATATAGATACGCAAAGAACTCGAAAGGAACAGTAATCCTGTTTATATGCAATCACTGTCCGTATGTGATGCACATAAATGCAAAATTGGTTGAAATCGCCAACAAATACATTCAACGTGGCATAGCATTTATTGCTATTAGCTCGAATGATGTTGAAAAATATCCGGCAGATTCGCCTGAGGAAATGAAAAAGCTTTCCAAAAATGAGGGTTTCCAATTTCCTTATTTATATGACGAATCACAGGAAGTGGCAAAGGCCTACGAAGCCGCGTGCACGCCTGATCTATATGTGTTTGATGGAGACCTTAAATTAACGTATCGAGGCCAATTTGATGACAGCAGGCCCGGTAATGGAAAAGAAGTTACCGGTAGCGACTTACAACAAGCAATCGAAGCTATTCTGAATAATAATGCGCCGATTGAACCTCAAGTCCCAAGTATTGGCTGCAATATTAAATGGAAACCAGGTAATGAACCTTCATATTTTGGCTAAATGAAAGAAAAAACGCTTCAGGATCTGCGGTTAGATTACACAAAGCATAGCCTTGATGAATCGGACGTAAATAAAAACCCATTCATGCAATTTGAATCATGGTTTGAAGAAGCATTGAAAGCAGAAGTGCGAGAAGCCAATGCATTTACGCTTTCTACGGTTGATGTAGCTTCAAAACCTCATTCACGCATAGTTTTGCTGAAAGGATTAGAAGGCAATGAGTTCAAATTCTACACCAATTATGCCAGCGACAAAGGCAAAGAGATTGCTGATAACCCGAATGTTTCGATGTGTTTCTTTTGGCGGGAGCTTGAGCGACAAGTTCGAATAGATGGAGTAGCGAAAAAATTATCAGAAGCAGAAAGTGAAGCTTATTTCAAATCACGTCCACATCTGAGTCAGATTGGAGCACATGCCTCTCATCAAAGTTCAGTTGTTCCGAATAGAGAATATCTGGATGACACTTTCCAAAAAATGAAGAATTCATTCGAAGAAGGAAAAGTGCCAAAACCGTCTTTTTGGGGTGGGTATGCTATTTCGCCAATTTATTTCGAATTCTGGCAGGGCAGGGCATCACGCCTGCATGATAGAATTGCTTACGTTCTGGATGAAGGAAATTGGAAGATTAAACGCCTTTCACCGTAAATGCCTAAGATTAAAGAAAAGCGAATGAAGGCACTGGAACACATGGATAATGTGTTCCTTTGGAAGAATTACAACAGTGCTAATCCATTTCCGAAAGGAACCTGGAACTCCCATATTTTTAAGAACGATAATCCGATAGTGCTGGAACTTGCATGCGGTAAAGGCGAGTATTCGGTTGGATTGGGTGAGATGCATCCCAAAAAAAATTTTGTAGGCTTCGATTTAAAAGGAAATCGCATTTGGGTTGGAGCGACCAGTGCCTTAGAAAAAAAACTAGATAATGTTCGTTTTTTCCGAGCATACATCGACCACTTATACGACTTTTTTGCACCCAATGAAGTGGATGAAATTTGGATCATTTTCCCAGATCCGCAACTAAAAAAGGATCGTAAAAAACTGACATCTCCAAAGTTTTTGGATGTGTACCGACCACTTTTAAAGCCCGGTGGCACCATCAATTTGAAGACAGATAGTCCAGAATTGTACGAATTTACTTTAGAAACCATCAATGAGCTTGGGCTAAAGCTGCATCGAAATGTTGAAGATGTACATCGCGATCGCCCCGATGATCCGGAGCTTCAAATTCGCACGTATTACGAAGGCATGCACTTGGAGCGGGGACGAACAATTCGGTTTCTTTCTTTTTCGCTGGATTAATCTTCTAGCTGATATTCATAAATAGTGGAGATTGTGCCGTTTTTGCCAAGTTTCCGAATTCGGGGAATAAGTTCATTATCGTCTCGATTCCAAAATTTCCACCAAGCACCGTCACCTATAGTTGATTCTAGCACATATAGCTCACCTTGGTAGATATCAACACCACTGGGTGACCATGGACCTTCGGATTTTAGCAAGGTAGAAACATCACCGGAAGGACTCACCTTCAGAACCCGACGATTTCCATAATACGCGAGATATACATTTCCGGAATCATCAATGCACATATCGAACAGGATGTTTGCTCCTCGGAATGGGATGTTTTCGGGATCATTATCTTTCAGAGAGTTGGCGATTAATTTTAATCCAGTTTCCGATTTTTTGTAAAGAGCATTATCAGCAACTAAATAAAGTGTGCCATCTCCATCAATACTCACCAGATCGATCCGATTGATGGTTCTACCAAGGTCGATTTCACTAGCCGTTGAGTTTTTTTGAAGTGAAAAAAGTTGGCCATCTCTGGCAAAGTAAAGAGTGCTATCGTTGGCTATTGCATAGGCCTGAATGTGAAATGCATTCGAATAATTTTTCGCCGGATTAACTTGAGAAATCGAATCAGAATGTATCTCCCAAAGCATATTTCGATAAGAGGGTGATTGCCCCGAACGCTCTGCTGCCAAAACATATCGGCTTGGAGAACGGCTAAGGATTATGTCACTCGGTGAATATCGAGAATTTAGTATTTGCTGAGTGTTTCCGTCTTGATCAATCATCCAAACACACGCGTAGTGATGGTCGTCTACTATTGGGCAAGTGAAAGTGAAATACACATTTCCATCACTATCGATAACCAAGCCACCCCAAGGATGAGCCTCTAGTACACTGTTCGAACCAAAAAAGCCGAAAGTAAAAGTGAGAACTAAAAGGGAAAGGATTAAGCGCATATTTTTCTCTTATCACACGCAATGAACAAAGAAAGATTCAAGGAATCATATTTTTTTACTAACAGAATTAAGACTATTGATTTTCTCATTCAATAGCGTAACTTAACAGTGTTAACCAATTGTACAAATGTCGAACAACCAATCTAGTTTAAGAGATAAAATTCTCGAAGCAAGTCGAAATGTGCTTTTTACGAAAGGCTATGATGCTTTATCGATGCGAAAAATCGGAAAGGAAATAGGTGTTTCTGCAACCAGCATCTATTTGTATTTCAAGAGTAAAGATCACTTAGTGCATACCATTATCGAAGAATCGGTTGAGGAATTAAGTGAAGCGATTGAAAAGGGTGCCGGACTTGTGACAGGCACCATCGCCAAATTTGAAGCCATAATCCGCAGTTATGTCGACTTCGCGTTAGAACAGCCTGAAAAATATCAGGTTATCTACATGATTCGCTCCGATGCAATGGGGCGATATCCGAAAGATAAATTTAGGAAAGCTCGCCGTGGATATACGCTGTTAGAATCTGTTATTCGCCAGGGGATAGAAGAGAAGGCAATGGAATTGGATGATCCAATGATTGCAGCTTACTCAATCTGGGCGCAGTTGCATGGTATAATTTCGGTTGTTTATAACCAACGTTTAGACAGCAGGATCGATCAAGACAAATTTATCGAAGAGTCGATCGAGCATATTGTACAAGGTTTTTTAATTCGAACAACAACTACTTAATCCCACACAAATGAATACAATTGTTGAATATTTTGGGTTTCTATCTCAGTTTCCCATTGCAGCAGTAGTTGCCTCAGCCATCATATTGGCAATGATTTTTGCCTACACAGGAGCGCCACTATGGTTATGGGCAATTTCCGGCTACACTTTACTATTCGGTTTTAATGCCCCCGCTTGGATGTTAATTACTTATACCGTATTAGCTCTCGTTTTTAACGTGCCGGCCATCAGAAGAACGTTGCTCAGTTCGCCTATTATGAAACTGATGGAAGCGTTGAATTTCTTGCCAACCATTTCAGAAACAGAGCGAACAGCGATCGATGCCGGAACTGTTTGGGTGGATGGAGAGCTTTTTTCCGGCAAACCTGATTTCAAGCGAATTCTGGATGAACCCTATCCTGAGTTAACCAAAGACGAACAGGATTTTTTAGATAATCAGGTGGAAGCGCTTTGCTCGAAAGTTACCGACTGGGATATCTTTGTTGATAAAGACTTCCCTGAAGAAGCGTGGGATTACATGCGCAAAGAAGGCTTTTTTGGGCTGATAATTCCGAAGAAGTTTGGCGGACACGAGTTTTCTGCCACGGCACATAGTGCAATTGTTGCAAAACTTGCTTCGAGATCAGGACCTTTGGCTACTACCGTGATGGTTCCAAACTCATTAGGTCCTGCCGAGTTATTGATGCACTACGGAACCGATCAACAAAAAGAATATTACTTGCCAAGACTGGCTGCAGGTGTTGAAATGCCGTGTTTTGCACTAACCGAACCAAATGCTGGCTCGGATGCAGGTGGAATGGAAGCCCATGGAACCGTAATTAAAGGTGAGGATGGCGAGCTTTATCTAAAACTAAATTGGAATAAGCGCTATATCACTTTAGCAGCTATTTCTACTGTGTTAGGTTTGGCGTTTAAACTTTCAGATCCCGATAACTTATTGGGCAAAGGAAAAGAACTGGGTATAACATGCGCATTGATTCCAAGCGACACCAAAGGCGTTGTAATCGGAAGACGACATGACCCACTGGGAGTTCCATTTTATAACTGCCCAACTCAAGGCCACGATGTAGTTGTTCCGATTGATGCAATTATTGGCGGAAAAGAAGGAGCCGGAAATGGCTGGCGTATGTTGATGGAATCCCTCGCCGTTGGACGCGGAATTTCACTTCCTGCTCAAGGATTAGGAGGAGCAAAATTATCGACTCGAGTTGTTGGTGCTTATGCCCTCATACGTAAGCAATTTGGCTTAAACATCGGGAAATTCGAAGGTATTGAAGAGCCGATGGCTCGAATTGGTGGCTATACTTATATGATGGAAGCTGCTCGAAAATTCACCACCGGTGGACTGGATAAAGGCGCTAAACCAGCTGTAGTAACCGCCATAGCTAAATATAATTTTACTGAACGTACTCGAGAAATTATCAACGATGCAATGGATGTGGTCGGTGGATCAGGGATTTCACGCGGTCCGCGGAACGTGTTTGCCAATGGTTATATCTCGTTGCCAATTGCTATTACGGTGGAAGGAGCAAATATTCTTACGCGAACCTTGATGATCTTTGGTCAGGGCGCAATTCGATGCCATCCTTACGCACTCAACGAAATCAATGCGCTTACTTCCGGTGATGTAAAAGCATTCGATAAGAATTTCTGGGCACACATCGGGCACGTAGGCCGAAATAAAGCCAGAGCGTTTATGCTAAGCATAACGCGTGGACGATTAGCCGGATCGCCGGTTAGCGGACCATCAGCTAAATACTTTCGTAGATTGGCGTGGGCGTCTGCATCGTTCGCATTCTTGGCAGATATCGCATTGGGTTCCTATGGTGGAGCACTAAAAATGAAAGAGAAGATCGCCGGTCGATATGCTGATATCTTAAGTAATATGTATCTGGCTGCTTCAACACTACGTAGATTTGAAGCTGAAGGTCGCCGTAAAGAAGACGAAGCATTTTTCCATTGGAGCATGAATTATATGTTCTATCAAATGCAGGTGGCTTTCGAAGGGATTTTGAGTGAGATTAAAGTACCGGGCTTAAGCTGGGTATTTCGCCTTGCCGGAGTTTGGGGTAGACTAAACCCAATTGGAACATATCCTTCGGATAAATTAGGGCAACAAGTAGCTCAGGCAATGCAAAGATGGGGCGAACAACGCGATAATATGACGGATGGAATTTACCTTCCTAACGATCCTACCGACGCTGTAGGCAGATACGAGCACACTATGAAGCTCATTCATGATGCCGATTCTATTTATCGTAAACTTCACATTTCGGTGAAAAAACGAGAACTCCCGAAAGGCAAAGTGATTGATATGATCGATCCTGCGCTAGAGAAAAATATTATCACCAAAGAAGAAGCTGAAAAAGTGAGGAAAGCAGAGATTGCTCGCAACGATGCCATTCAGGTTGATGATTTCACTCAGGAAGAGTTTATGGCAGAAACTGTGCGTTCCCCGCACGGAAAAGGGCTTTTATCGGAAGATGTAGCTGGATAAATAGAACCGGATTTAGAACGAAAGCAGAATCATCTGCTATCTCAATACGTTAAAGGGTGTAGAGATAGTTAGATATTCTGCTTTTTTGTTTTATTTAGTGTTTTTATCTAAAATATGACCAATCACTGGATGATGTATCTTTTGATAATCACATTTATTAGTATAAATACACAGAGTTAGCAATGCAGTCAGTACGTTTAGACGACATCGATAAAGAAATCCTGAGAATCCTTCAAAAAGAGGGGAGGATTTCAAATAAAGATCTAGCAGAACGAATTAATCTGACAACCACTCCAACTTTGGAACGGGTTCGACGCCTGGAACGGGAAGGAGTGATCAGCGGATACGAAGCAAAAGTGAATCCTGAAACAATAGATTTGAGGCTCAACGCTTTTGTAACAATCACCTTAAGTGCGCACCGGCTTCGGTTGCTGGATGAATTTACTAGCGCAGTGAAGGCAATCCCGGAAATATTGGCTTGTTACAATACTACCGGAGATGGTGATTTTCTGCTGCATATCGTTGCTAAAGATGTGGAAGACTACGAGAGCATCATGCGAACAAAGCTGGCTACATTGCCCGATGTTCAACGCATGTACACAAGCATTGTATTAAATGTGATAAAAGAACAAACAAACATCCCAATACCATGATTTCATCCAAAGAAAAGAACACCACCATCGCAACAGCCGCAGTTCATGCCGGCGAACGCGATTTTGATCAATACGGATCTCATATCAATCCAATTTATCAAACGTCTACTTTTGTTTTCAGGGATGTAGATGCAGGTGCCAAAGCTTTTCAAGGTGAAGAGGATGGCGCATCGCACATTTATTCTCGGCTTGGAAATCCAACCGTAGAAAAATTAGAGCGAGCCATTGCAGAGTTAGAAGCTTACGGTTTGCCTGATCAGAATGCTTACACCGGAATGGCTTTTGGCAGTGGGATGGCTGCCATCACCACCGGAATTATTGCAGCAGCTCGGGGCGGACACATCATAGCGCAAGATGCATTGTACGGATGTACCAGCCAGTTTTTGGATTTAGAAGTCCCTGAGCTTGGAATGTCGCGTTCTTTTGTTGATGTGAGCGACTTATTCCTCTTGGAAATGGAATTGAAAAAGAATCCGGGAACTAAGTTGGTTTATATCGAGAGTATTGCAAACCCAACGATGACGGTGGCTGATTTACCAAATATTGCGGCTATGGCACATCAACATGGGGCGCTTTTGATGGTGGATAACACTTTTGCCACACCATATCACATGCAACCGCTTAAACATGGCGCTGATATTATTGCGCATTCTACCACAAAATATTTGGGTGGACATGGTTCTGTGATTGGCGGAGCCTTAGTTCTAAAGTCTGAGTTAATCGAAGAAACGAGTTTACATAAATTCCGCAAGAATCTAGGTGGAATTGCTGCTCCAATGGATGCATGGCTCCTCAGCAATGGGGTAAAGACTTTGCCACTTCGAATGCAAAAACATGCCGAAAATGGATTAAAAGTAGCCCAGTTTTTGGAAATGCATCCGGCTGTTGATCAAGTTTGGTACCCGGGATTGAAATCACATCCACAATATGATTTAGCGAACGAAATCATGACAAATGGTTTCGGAGGCGTGCTTTCTTTTGAGCTGAAAGGCGGTTTTGAAGCCGGAAAATCTCTTATGAATTCAGTTAAACTTTGCACTTTGGCAGTTAGTCTCGGAACGGTTGATACGCTGATTCAACACCCTGCTTCAATGACACATTCGGTAATGGATCCTGAGCTTCGATTAGAAGCCGGAATAACTGACGGTATGGTTCGTCTTGCTGTTGGCATCGAAGACGCCGAAGACATTATCCACGATCTCGAGCAAGCGCTCGAAGGATAAATGTTAAGTGTTAAATGCTAAATTAGAAATTGAATCCATTTAAAAATTAGCATTTAACACTTTTAATTCCGCTTAGCGGATTACCAACTACCGCCGGCGCCACCTCCACCGGAGCCAAATCCACCGCCTCCGCCGAAGCCTCCGAATCCACCTCCGCCACCGGAACCGAATCCTCCGCCTCCACCAAAGCCGGAACCACCACCACGATTTCTGCCACCGCCAAAAATTTGGCTCCAGAAAATAGCTTCGATAACGTCGTCTGCACCAATGGTTCGCTTTCCTCCGCGAGGTCGTCCACCTTTCGAAACTAGAAAAATGATGATAACTATGATGATGATAATCACGTCAATTGGAATACCACCGCCGCCATTTCCTCTTGTATCGTAAGTGGTGCCAAATCCTTCAAATTCACCCGCTGCCAGCTGAATCATAGCATCCGATGCGCGATCAAGTCCGGCATACACGGTTCCGCTTCGAAGATTCGGAATCAAAATATCCTGCACGATTCGATTTGCCATTGCATCAGGAATAGCACCTTCTAAACCATATCCAACTTCGATTTTCAGCTCGCGATCTTGCTCTGAGATCAGTATCAATACACCATTGTAACGATCGCCTTCCCACATGCGCCAGGTGTTGAACAATTCAGTGGCTACTTCCTCTCTTGAATTACCTTCCAAGCTCTCGATGATTGCTACAGAAATCACATTCGAAGTGCTGTCACGGTAGGCTCTGAGCTTACGTTCAAGTTGATTCTCCTCATTTGGAGAAAGCATATTGGCGTAGTCGTTTACATGTCCGCTCGGGCGTTGAGGCAAAAAATCCAGATTTTGCCCAATAGCTGGAATCGAAACGAAAATCAATAAAAGAGAAACTATGTATTTACGCATCGCTTTCTCCATAACTAATGTCATCTGATAACTCGTTTTTATCGTCGGTTTGATAAGGGAAGTTATCCTTCAATTTATCACCGATCATCAAGATGGCTTCGCTTAAACCTGTTTCGAAATCCCCGGCCTGGAAATATTTAGTCATACGTTTTAGAACGTCATCCCAAAAATTTTGGCCAACTTTGGTATGGATACCCTCATCACCCCAAACGGCTATTTTATGATCTTTAATGGCTACATACACAATCACGCCATTTCGAAGTTCGGTTTCGTGCATGTGCAACTCACCAAAAACTTCGATTGCTCTCTTTATAGGATCATCACCTTTGCAGCGATCTTCCAAATGAACACGTATCTCTCCTGAGGTGTTGGTTTCGGCTTCCTTGATGGCAGCCATAACGTGTTTTTCTTGTTCCTTGGATAATAATCTGGCCATAATAACAACAAATGACGAACGACGGCGGACAAACGGTGGTCGTCTGCCTGTCGTCGTTAGTCGTTAAAATTAGTTTGAAAAGTCTACGGTAGGAGCTTGTTCTGCGCCTTGATCCGCTTCGAAATAGGCTTTCCGTTCAAACCCACCGATAGAAGCAATTAAACTAGTCGGGAATTTTCGAATAGAAGTGTTGTAGCCCTGAGCAGCGTTATTAAACCGCATTCGCTCGGTAGCAATTCGGTTCTCGGTGCCTTCCAGCTGAGCTTGTAAATCGCGGAAGTTATTATTCGCCTTTAATTCAGGATAGCGCTCCACACTTACTAATAAGCGGGATAATGCTCCGCTCAATTGCTGTTGTGCTGCCTGAAACTGCTGTAATTTTGCAGGATCGTTCAAATCATCTGAACTTACGTTTATGGAAGTAGCTTGGCTACGAGCTTCAATAACCGCTGTTAAAGTTTCTTGTTCGAAATCAGCAGCACCGCGAACGGTATTTACCAGATTTGGAATCAGATCAGCTCTGCGTTGATATTGGTTTTCTACTTGTGCCCATGCACTTTCTACATTTTCTTCTCTCTCGACCAGCCCATTATTTACACTGATGCCGAAAAATGCCATCAGCGCTATTACAACTACAATTATTATTACCTTTCCTTTCATGATTGTTGATTTTGATTGTTAACTTTGCGCCCACAATACGAGCCAAAACTCATTTGGTTCTGTTTTTCTCAATCTTAATCAAAAACTATTCCATTGTCAGAGTTAAATCCCCAGTTCATCTATTTTGACTTAGATGACACCCTTCTCGATCACAAAAAGGCAGAACAAGCCGGACTCGCTGATGTACACCAGCATTTTGACGTATTTTCAGATATCGATCTAGATAAGTTGGTTGATGTATACCATCACATAAACAAAGGATTATGGGAAGAATACGGCCGGGGTGAGATTGACCGGCATATTTTGCATCGCCGCAGATTTGAAGAAACCTTTTTGGAGTTAGGTGTGGATGCCGCTTTGTACGAAGAGGCCGGTAAAGTGTACATGAATTACTACCGCAATCACTGGGAGTGGGTTGATGGCGCTAAAGAAACCTACTATGCGATTGCTGAAAAGTATCCCGTGGGAATTATCACGAATGGTTTTGCTGAGACACAATGGTTGAAAATCGAACAGTTTGGATTTAAAGAAACTGCGCGACAGATTGTCATTTCGGAAGAAGTAGGAGTGATGAAGCCGCATCCCAAAATTTTTGATCACTCAACTGAATTGGTTGGTGTTGATAGAGAAAATATCCTGTATGTGGGGGATTCACCAACCTCGGATGTGAAAGGCGGTAAAGATGCCGGTTGGCAAGTAGCTTGGTATACGTCCAATCCTGTTGAACCTGCCTCTGAACTAGCCGATTTGGTGTTTGATGATTTTGATGATTTATTGAACGCCCTGTTGAATTAACGTTTGTTGGGTTATTGTTTTTATAGGATATCGTCACGTAGGGATAATTCATGAATTACCCCTACGTGAATTAATACGAAATCAATTATCCTATTGATGAATTATACCCGTTAATCCATGCTCGTTCCGGGGAATACGCAAAACGACGAAACTCGCTCGGTGAGGGCATCAGGTACATAAAGATCAAACAAGATCAATCCACGAAGCATTAAAACGATGCCCAAAGTAAAAGCGAAATAAGGAATTAAATCCCGGATCATTTGTCGAAGATCCTGTGAGAGAATATTGGGAGAGAGATACATAAAAAACATGGCCGGGAATGTGCCAAGACCGAATAAAGCCATGTATGAGGCACTATGAATTGGAGAAGTTGTTAAAACGGCTGCAGCCAATCCTGAGTACACAAATGCACAGGGGAGAAGTCCATTTAAAACGCCCAACCCAAATAAAGTGAGCTTCGCTTCTTTGCGAAGCATCTTGCCGTACATCGAAGTAACCCAAGCGGTTGGTTTTTGTAAAATTCCCGCAGCAGTTTTTTTGAAAAACTTATTGAAAATAACGCCAATTATGATCGAAGCACCGAGAATAATTGAAAGCATGCCTTGAAATCCTCCGATGGTAATTCCTGTGCCAAGAAATCCAAAAATAAGCCCAAACACGGAATAAGTAAGAATGCGACCGGAATTATAGATGAGCGCTGTGCCAGTTAATCCTAGAAAAGAATTAGAAGCTCGTGGAATCGACATGGCGATCGGTCCGCACATCCCTACACAATGGAAACTTCCAATAAATCCGAGAACTAATGCGGTCCAAAGTTCCATAAAGGAATTATTTGATTAGAAAAAGAACACCCGAGTCATCATACATTTCTTCAAAATATTGTACCCTAAAAAAGCCTTGGAGAAATGTATAACACTCGGGTGTAACAGTCGTTTAGTGCTTAAATGATAATAACCTTTTCTGTGGTATAATCAAGATCGTTCATCGTCCAGTTTATAGTGAGCACCCATTTCCCTTTTTCCATGCGCTCCATGGGGATTACATGCGTTGCCCCACCTTCGAACTCGATTGGGAGTTTTAAATCCAACTCAGAATTGTTCGGACGATACAGATTTATATCACCGGATTGTGCTTGATCAATAATGCTCTCAGGAAATACGATTTTTATTGCGATGCGTTCTTCATCAAAAAGCACAACTACCTCTTCATCAAGGGCGGCTGTACGCGCTTTGCTATCAATCACCTGTTGATATTCCACGCCTTCTTCGTAATGATTGTTGTTGACTAGATAAAAATCTAAGCTGATCATATAGCTAACTACGCTAAGCGTTCCAATCACAAAGAGTGCGATTACTAATGTGATTCCATTGCCCCAGTTAAATTTTTTCATGTGTTCCTCTATGATATAAATAGTTTATTAATTGGATGGGCCTATGAAGGCAGTTTCTACAGTTTCAATTCGCTCACCATTCGCAAAAACGGCAAATCGTACGGGTGTTTGTAAACCTGTTAACTGATCTCGATTAAGCTGAACCATATATCGACCTTCGGCCACGCTTTGACCTCCGATTGTGGATATTGAGCCAAGGGAAATTAGATCTCCGGATGGTTCTTCCAACTGTATGGTGTAGATGATTTCATCAAAAGTTTTATTGATGACCTTAACTTCATAAATGTTGCTGAATCGATTGTCCGTCAGTTCCTGATACAGCGTGCCGGGTTGGCGCAGTACTGTGGTCTCCAAATCGCTTCGCATACTCATTAGCGCGATAAAGACTCCAACAACTACTACAAGCACGGCAGAATAACCCATCACACGTGGTGTGAGAATTTTACGCTCTTTGTTACGGATGGCATTTTCGGATGAATACCGAATGAGGCCTCGTGGTTTGTCGATTTTGTCCATTACGTGATCGCACGCATCGATGCATGCAGTACAATGCACACATTCAAGCTGTGTTCCGTTTCGGATATCGATCCCCATTGGGCACACTTTTACGCATTGGTAGCAATCGATACAATCGCCAAATGTTGTGTCCGGTTCTAATCCTAAATCTGCTAACGTTGCTTTACCGGCAATTACTTTTTTACGATCACCAACCCGTGCTCTGCTTTCTCCACGTTTGTAATCATACATTACATTGATGGAGTTGTTATCGAGCATTACTGATTGCATTCGGCCATAGGGACAAACAAAATGGCAAACTTGTTCGCGCATGAACGCAAAAACACCATAGAAAACACCGCTAAATATGATCATAGCAGAAAGCCCACCAAGATGTTCGCTGGGCGGATCGGTAACTAGTTCGAACCAGGCATCTTTACCAATTACATAGGCTAAAAACATGTTCGAGATTAGAAAAGCCATGCCAAAAAAGATGGCGTGTTTGGATCCTTTTTTTAGAATCTTCTCACCATCCCAGGGCTTTTTATTTAGTCTGATTTGAGCCGATGCATCACCTTCGATCCAGTATTCAACTCGTCGAAATACCATTTCCATGAAAATGGTCTGGGGACAAGCCCATCCACAGAAAAGACGACCAAAAATGGTGGTAAATAGTACTACACCAAGAATAAAAGCCAGCATCCCGAAAACGAGGAGATGTAAATCCTGTGGCCAGAATGCCACCCCAAAAATTACAAACTCCCTTTCCAGAATGTTGATCATGAGCAGCGGATGCCCGTTTATTTCGATGAACGGCCCCGAGAAGAAAAATATCAGAAGGAAAAAAGCGAAGATGTTCCTTGCTTTATAATATCTACCGCTTGGTTTTTTGGGATAAATCCAATTGCGGCCACCTTGCTCATTTACGGTAGAGAGGTGATCTCGATATTTGTCTTTTGTAATTCGGCGTTCGTCTATTTCAGACATCGTACTGCTCGATCTTTATAGGTTAATTAATGCTACACTGAGTAGCACGATCGGTATCGGTAGGCTTCGGATTTACCGGTGCGGTACCTTGTAAAGAAGCGATGTAGCTGATTAAGTCAGTCATGTCGGCATCAGAAATTCGAGCGCCACTGCCGTAAGCCATCATCCCTTTATCGGGGAAACCGGTTGCAATACTGGTAGCTAATTCCTCGGCCGAGCAACCATGTATCCACATGTCGTCGGTAAGGTTAGGACCAACCAACCCTTCGCCGGCTGCACCGTGGCAGGTAAAACAAAGGTTATTGGTGCTCATGTATAATTCTCGCCCATTTGCTATCGATGCGTCATCGGTTTCGAAAGCCCAAGCCATTGCTTCACCTTCGTCGCCATCGTTAAAGCCATATTTTTCGGCTGCTGCGGCCATTTCGGCGGCATATTGCTCGTGTTGATCCATGCCTACATCGGTAATGGTGTAGTAAAGTAGGTAGAAAAATCCCCACGCGATGGTGAAATAGAACAGGTATAACCACCATTTAGGCATATGGTTATCAAGCTCTTTAATTCCATCGTATTCGTGATCCATCAACAGATCTTTTTCGTCGTCAAATACTTTCATGATTCTTCAATTTTCAGTGTTGTAGTTTCGTCTGATTCCAGGGGCAGGTTTGCAGCATGTTCCCAATGCTGCTTACCTGTGCGAATCAAGTATCCCACCAACAGGATGAAGAATCCGAAGAATAAAATCAGTGAGATACTTGGGTAAATGTCGATGCCCTCCATCGAGCGTAATACATCTTTATACATGGCTTAATTAGATTTGATGTTAGCGCCCATACGTTCGCTCGAAGGCAGGCCTGCAAACGGATCGTTTTCTCCTTTGATATCCACACCTAAGCGTTGGAGATAGGCAATTAAGGCAATGATTTTTTTGTCGGATGTGACTTCAATACCATCCACCGATGAAAATCCATTTTCACGAAGTCCTTGAGTAATCATTTCAGCTTGGTATTTAGCATCTCGAATAACTAAATCTTCGTAATTATCGGCATAAGGAACTCCGACGGCTCGTAAAGCACCAATTCGATTTGGTAACGATTCAACATCCATATCTTGTTTCAGCAACCAGGTGTATGCCGGCATTAGAGATTCCGGTGAAGTTGAGGTTGGGTCGTACATGTGGCGCAAATGCCAAGAATCAGGATATTTGCCACCAATTCGATGCAGATCCGGTCCGGTTCGTTTCGATCCCCACAAGAATGGGTGATCGTATACATACTCACCGGCTTTTGAATATTCGCCGTAGCGTTCTGTTTCTGACCGGAAAGGACGAATCATTTGCGAGTGGCAGTTATTACAACCTTCGGCGATGTAAATATCACGGCCTTCCACCTCAAGCGGGGTGTATGGTTTTACACTTTCGATGGTTGGAATATTAGACTCAATCAGCGCTGTTGGCATATATTCAACAATACCGCCAATCAAAATAGCTACTAAAACAAGTACGCTAAATTTAAGCGGACGACCTTCTAGTCTGCGATGCCATTTTTCTTCATGTCCCGCAGCCGGATCGATTAGGGCAGGAGCTTGAGCTTCTTCTTCTGCTATCAAACTACCACTTCGGGCAGTTTTGTATACGTTATATGCACCAACAACCGCGCCAATGATAAATAAACTGCCACCAAATGCTCGTAAGTGATACATCGGTACAATCTGAATCACAGTTTCTAGGAAATTAGGATACTGTAAGAAACCTTCTGCAGTAAATTGCTTCCACATCAAAGACTGAGTGATTCCACCCCAATACATGGGGATTACGTAGAAAATGGCACCCATTGTAGCAAACCAGAAGTGTACGTTTGCCAATCTGCGCGAGAACAATTCGGTTTTATATATGCGAGGAGTGATGTAGTAAAGCATTGCGAATGCCAAGCCACCATTCCACATCAATGCGCCATTGTGCACGTGTCCAATTATATAATCAGAGTAGTGGGCAATTGCGTTTACATTGGCAATCGAAAGCATAGGCCCTTCGAAGGTTACCATTCCATATGCAGTAACTCCAACAACTAAAAACTTCAGTACAGGGTCTTCGCGAACGCGATCCCAGGCTCCACGTAAAGTTAGTAAACCGTTTAGCATACCACCCCAACTTGGTGCAATAAGCATGATGCTAAATACCGTACCTAATGCTTGGGCCCATCCCGGAAGAGAAGTATATAACAAGTGATGCGGTCCAGCCCAGATATAGATGAAAATCAGCGACCAAAAGTGGACGATAGACAATCGATACGAGAAAATTGGGCGATTCGCAGCTTTAGGAATGAAATAGTACATGATCCCCAAAAACGGAGTAGTTAAGAAAAACGCCACCGCATTATGGCCGTACCACCATTGTACCAACGCATCTTGTACACCCGCATACAACGAGTAACTTTTAAAAAGGGTTGCTGGCACTTCAAACGAGTTAACCACGTGCAGTACTGCAACTGTGATGAAAGTTGCCAGATAGAACCATATGGCCACATATAAATGCTTCTCACGACGTTTCATGATAGTCATGATCATATTTATACCAAATACCACCCATATTAGTGTGATAGCGATATCAATAGGCCATTCGAGCTCGGCGTATTCCTTGCTGGTTGTGATACCAAATGGAAGTGTTAACACTGCCGAAAGTATGATAGCCTGCCATCCCCAGAAGTGAATCTGACCGAGCAGTGGACTCCACATTGGCGCTTTACATAATCTAGGCAGCGAATAATACACCCCGTAAAAGATGGCATTACCCGCAAAAGCAAAGATTACAGCGTTCGTATGAAGTGGCCGTAATCGACCGTAGGATAATTCAGGAATGAATCCCAAAAAATCCGGTAAGAAGAGTTTTAAAGCGATAATCAGCCCTACCAGAAAGCCAATTACCCCGAAAGCGATAGTCGCAATTCCGAAATTGCGAACTATTTTATTGTCATAATGAAAGGTATCCATCTGCATGGTTATTCCCCTCGTTTGGTTTGTGTTTGATTATTTTTTGTAGAAAGATCGTCGTCGAAAAGCATGCGAATGCTGGGTGTTTGGGGATCGTCGAATTGCCCCGATTTCACAGCCCAGAAAAAGGCATATAAAAAGGTTAGCGCCACCATCAGGCTAAATATTATGAGGAAGATGATTACGCCCATATTTTCAAATTTAGATGATTAGCCTTGATGCGAGTTGCGATATTGGTAAAAGCCATCACACTTACCGAACTCAACGGCATGATGATAGCCGCAACCAATGGCGATAGATTTCCTGTGATGGCGAAAGCAAGCCCTGTGAGGTTATACAACAGCGAGATACCAAAACTTGCCAGGATAATCTTGAAAGCTGTTCGGCTAAAGCCTACCAGAGTTGATAAATCTTTTAGAGCCGATGCTTCAGCAATGGCATCGCAAGCAGGTGAAAATGAACTCATGTCGTCAGAGATGGCGATACCAAAGTCGCTTGCTTTAAGCGCTCCGGCATCGTTTAAACCATCTCCTATCATCACAACATGCTCTTTTTGTTGATGCAATTGATCAATAAAATCCAATTTTTGAACCGGAGTCTGATCGAACAACATGCCATTCCAGTTTGGATAGGCGTCCAATAATTTTTTGCCTTCGGCTTCATTATCGCCGGATATGAGATAGATATCGTGATTTTCCCCTAATTCAGAAAGTGCTTTTGAAACGCCATTGCGCAGTTTGTTATCGAGTAAAAAAGCGCCTTTGTACCTATTGTTGATTAACACATGCACCAACGAACCGGCAGAATCACTAGTTACAAATTCTGGAAGCATATCTTCCGAATAACCTTTAACGAACGATTTACTGCCAACGATAACTTCTGCACCGTCGAAAGTTGCTTTTATTCCTTTGCCGGGAATTTCTACGATATGGCTCGGAATCTGTGAGCCAACAGTTATGTGACGTGCAATAATCTTTGAAAGGGGATGAATAGACTGCTTAACGGTCGATTTAATCAGCGATAATTCTTCATCGCTTAATTCTACTCCGATAAAACGTACATCCGATTTTTCCGATTCTGTGATGGTCCCCGTTTTATCAAAAACGAAGGTTGTGGCTTTACTTAGGGCTTCTAACACATTGGTATTTCGTACATAAAGTCCGTTGAGCGATAGAATGTTTACGGCAGCACCAAGCGTAAATGGAGTAGACAAAGCCAATGCGCATGGACATGCTACAATCAAAACCGCAGTAAAAATGGTGAATGCCTGTGTGGAATCAATCTGCCACCACACAAACAGCGAAAGGAAAGCGATAGCTAGAACGGTTACGGTAAAATGAGGTGAAATTCGATCAGCAAAAGAAGTGATCACTTTCTCTTCTTCTCGTTTTGCAAAAGCTTCGTTCTCCCAAAGTTGAGTTAAATAACTGTGCTCTACTTTTTTTGAAATTAGAAACTCGGCATTGCACCCAATAATTTTACCGCCGGCAAATACCTTGGTGCCTTTGGTAACCGAAACCGGCTCAGATTCGCCGGTGATAAAACTGTAATCAATAGCTGCCTGATCTGATTGTAAGACAGCATCGGCGGGTATCAACTCTTGATTTCGAAGCAGGATGTTATCCCCAATTTCCAGTTTATCCACGGGAATTGATTGCTCATTTCCATCAATGAGCTTTAAAACGGAAATAGGTAAATACGATTTATAATCACGATCGAAAGAAAGACGAGCAAAGGTTTTTTGTTGAACTACTTTCCCAATCAGTAAAAAGAAAATGAAGCCGGTGAATGAATCGAAATAACCGGAGCCGGTTCCACTTAATATTTCGTATAAACTGCGCCCAAACAAAGCCAGAATACCAATCGAAATCGGGACATCCAGATTAACTCCGCGTTGAGATAATGCCGCCCAAGCTGATTTTAGATAATCTTTGCTACTAAATAACAATACAGGAATGGAAAGCAGGATGTTCAGACCTCCAAAGAAATATCGAAACATCTCAGATGATCCGGATTGATCCATTTTCAGATACTCTGGAAAACTGAACAACATGATGTTTCCAAAACAGAAACCGGCAACACCTAGTTTTAACCAAAGGCTTCGATCAATATTCTCCGATTTTTTAGTATCGAGTTGTTCTAGCTTAAGATTGGGCTCATAGCCAATGGTGGTAAGTAGTTCAACAATCGAACGCAGCGAGGTTTTAGAATCATCAAACAGAATCGTAACCGTTCGCTTCATAAAATTGACAGTGCCTTTTAAAATGCCGGAATCGATATTGCTCAGATTTTCCAACAACCACACACAACTGGTACAATGAATATTGGGAATAAAGAAAGTAATAGAAGTGGTAGTTCCGCTTTTGAAATCAACCAGCTTGTGTTCTACATCAAGGTCTTGCAAATACTCAAAGCGCTTACGGGCAATGCCACTTTCAACTGTGTTTCCGGCTCGATCTTCAAATTGGTAATAGGTACACATATTGTGTTCATCCAGAATCTGGAAAACAGTTTTACACCCCTCACAGCAGAATGTTTTTTCTTGCAAAGTGATGATGACATCGTCGCACTCATCTCCACAATGGAAACATTTTTGCTTCGATATGATCTCAGGATGCTGCAACTAGGCAATTCCACTTGAGAATGAAAGCCGTTCTTCGAACCATGCTTGCGTCATCAGTTTTTCAGCATCTTCGAAGGTGGTAGCAGATAACCAATCCTTGATATTTTCTCTTTGTTGCGACCAGAAAAAATGAAAAGGGCAGGGTTCAATATGACCGCACCCATCAATACCCATGAAACAGAGATTAAAAAACTCCTCTCCATCTATGGCTGAAACTACATCATAAATAGAAATCTCATTCAATGGTTTTGCCAGATATACACCGCCGTTAAGCCCACGTTGCGACTTTAGAATTCCCGGAGCTTTCAGTTTAGAGAGAATTTGAGAGAGATACGCAGCCGGACAGTTTAAACTACGCGATAATTCTGAAGCCGAAATTACATCGTTCTCATGTTTAGATATTGCGATAATCGCCGAAATGGCGTACTGAGCGCCTTGTGATACTAATTTCATATACTGTGATATATTCTAATATTCATATTCGAATATCGAAATTAGATTTTAAGAACAGGTATCGACAATTGCAATTCGAACTATAATTTTATTTCAAAAAGTGTTCAGAAACTCACAGAATAGTCTGCAACATTATGGAGGAACTGTCGAATTACGGACACGGAATTAATTCCAAAAATAGGATTTATGATTGCACGACTTATGGGTTTAAAAACCATTTCACCGAAGGATTTACACGGCGCTATTGAGCAAAAAAGTGTACATGTGTATGATCTGAACGCACCGCATGTTTATAAATCAGGACATGTGCCCGGCGCTGTACATTTAAATCATGAAACCTTCGATGGGTCTGAACTTCCGTATGATAAAAAGGCAGACCTGGTATTTTATTGCTCCAATCCAATGTGCCGAAAAGCACCAAATGCCGCTAAACTTGCAAAAACCAAAGGCTATGAAAACGTTCGCGTTCTTTCTGCAGGGATTAATGGCTGGATGGGAAAGAAGCTACCGGTTGTATCGGCATAGCGAATTCTGATTTTTGCGGATAACCTGTGGAAAAGAAGCTCGTCATTAAAGCCAAATTCCTCGTATTTTCTGCCCTTCATTTCCAACGAACCTGCAAAACATCACAATGGCTCAACCTATCACTCACGAACCTGAAGTAACGCTAGAACTTGCACTCGAGCATGGTTTAACCGAAGAAGAATTTGGCTGGATTAAAGAAAAGCTTGGTCGTACTCCAACTTTTACCGAGCTGGGAGTGTATTCGGTGATGTGGAGCGAACATTGTTCGTACAAAAACTCCATCATCGAATTAAAAAAACTACCCCGCGATGGTGAGCATTTGTTGGTTGAAGCCGGAGAAGAAAACGCCGGATTAGTGGATATCGGTGATGGTTTGGGATGTGCTTTCAAAATCGAAAGTCATAATCACCCTTCAGCAGTAGAGCCTTATCAAGGTGCGGCGACAGGAGTAGGTGGAATTCACCGCGATATTTTCACGATGGGAGCCCGACCGATAGCGAGTTTAAACTCTCTTCGTTTTGGCAGCATGGAAAATCCACGTGTTCGGTTTCTGCTGGATGGTGTTGTTCGTGGAATTGGTGATTACGGAAACTCATTCGGCATCCCGGTAATTGGTGGTGAGGTTTATTTTGATGAGAGCTACGAAGGCAATCCGTTAGTAAACGCCATGAGTATCGGCATTGTGAAGGCGGGTGAGACTGCGTCTGCGATTGCGAAAGGAATCGGGAATCCGGTGATTATTGTTGGAGCGAGTACCGGAAGGGATGGAATTCATGGTGCAACTTTTGCATCAGAAGAAATTAGCGAAGAAAGTGAAGCAAAACGCCCGAGCGTTCAGGTTGGAGATCCTTTTACCGAGAAATTACTTCTTGAGGCCAGCCTCGAAGCATTACAAACAGGCGCTGTTGTTGGGATGCAGGATATGGGTGCGGCGGGAATCGCGTGCTCAACCAGCGAAATGACGGCCAAAGGCGAGCAAGGCATGATTGTAGATTTGGATAAAGTGCCTGCCCGAGAAGATGGAATGACAGCCTACGAATTGCTCTTATCAGAAAGCCAGGAACGCATGCTGATTGTAGCCGAAAAAGGCAGAGAGCAAGAAATTATCGATGTGTATGAAAAGTGGGATTTACACGGCGTTGTTATCGGCGAAGTGGTTGATTCAGGTAGAGTGACCTATTATAAAAATGGAGAAATTAAAGCAGATATGCCTGCTGAGCACTTGGTGTTGGGTGGCGGAGCTCCGCAATATGTGCGTGAGACAAAAAAGCCCGCTTATCTTGAAGAAACGCAGAATTTCGATATCGATTCATTGGATCATCCCGAAGATCATGCCGATACGATCAAAAAATTATTGAATTCTCCGAACGTTGCTTCAAAACGGTGGGTACATGAACAATACGACACCACTGTTCGAACCAATACGGTAACCGCACCGGGAGCATCAAATTCCGGTGTTATTCGCATCAAAGGCACCAATCGTGGATTAGTTGCTAAAACTGATTGTAATGGTCGATATGTGTATTTGAATCCACGTCGGGGTGGACAAATAGCCGTGATTGAATCCGCTCGCAACGTAGTTTGTTCGGGTGGACGTCCCCTTGCAATCACAAATTGCCTGAACTTCGGGAATCCTTACAAGCCGGAAGTATACTGGACCTTCAAAGAAGCTTTAGGCGGAATGGGTGATGCGTGTCGCGCTCTAAATACTCCGGTTACGGGCGGAAATGTGAGTTTTTATAACGAAAATCCTGAGTCGGCAATTTTCCCTTCTCCGATTATCGGGATGCTGGGTTTGATCGAAGATGTGGAGAATCATACTACAACACCGGCAATAAAATCAGAAGGCGATGTGCTCATTTATATTGGTGCTGATCGAAAAGGCTTAGGCGCTACGGAATATCTGAAAGTAATTCATGGTAAAACTGCCGGTGATTCCCCTGAGTTGGATATCGACTTTGAAGTGAAACTGCAGGAAGCACTGTTGGATGCCATCAAAGGTGGCTTTATTACTGCAGCACATGATATTTCTGATGGTGGCCTCGCTATCACTTTAGCTGAGATGTGCATTTTCGGTAAGATGGGAGCAAGCGTTGATGTTGCTGCACTTGGTGGCACAACTCACGAAGTTCTGTTCAGTGAAGCACAATCGGGTGTGGTTATTTCGGTTTCGCCGTCTGATGTTGATCGTGCTATGACTCACTTCGCAAAAGCGGGAGTACCAGCTCATCAATTAGGAAAGGCAGTAGGATCAGATCTTAAAATTGCCGGTCTTGATAGTTTAGATGTTACTGAAATGGCAAACATTCACGATTCAGTGATCCCAAATGCCATGGATGTTTAGGGTAGAAAACGCCTAGTATTTCCTGATTACAATTTATTTTCATACTGTACAGATTAAAAATCTGCTATGAGAGTTCTGTGTACCCTTCTTTTCGTTTTCATTTCTGTAACTGTTTTTGCTCAAACAGAGGCACCGGAAACTCACTTCGATTTTTGGGTTGGAAATTGGGAGCTCAGCTGGGATCATGCTGATGGTAGCAAAGGATCCGGTACCAATTTGATTGAAAAGACGCTGGATGGGGTAGTAATTCAAGAGAATTTCAGAGCGTTGACCGGTGCATTTGCCGGTATGAAAGGGACGTCAATTTCGGTGTATAATCCACAAACACAAACGTGGAGACAAGCCTGGGCAGATAATCAGGGCGGCTATTTCGATTTCTATGGTATCACCGATGGCGGTGTACGGATTTTTCAAACACAGCCGCAGGAGCTGGCTGATGGCCGTATTTTTGTGCAGCGAATGCGCTTTTACGACATCGAAGAAAATAGCTTAACCTGGGATTGGGAGTCTTCGAATGATGGTGGTGAAAACTGGACGCTGGCGTGGCGTATTTTCTATAACCGAATGGATTAACATTTGATTACAGCTCTTAGGAACGAAAAGGGGGAATGTTTTCATTTTATCTGGTGACTATTCATCAAGAAAATCAGAGAACATTGAAAGACAAAATTATACTTATTGTAGGTGGAACCGGCGGTATTGGTTCTGCCATCGCGAGAAACTTATCTAAGCAAGGCGCTAAAATTGTAATTGCCGGTAGAAACCGAACGAAAGCCGAAGAAATTGCGAAAGAATTAAATGCTGATGGCGGTGATGCATACGCCATCGATGTAGATGTAACTAATCCAACATCTGTAGTAAATCTGGCTAATCAGGTTAAAGATGGCCTTGGGAAAGTTGATGTGCTTGTGAATGCATTTGGGCAAGGAATTATCCAATCTATTGGCGATATAAAACCGGAAGCAGCCAAAGAAATTATTGATGTAAATGTGTTTGGAACCTTCCTTGTTACTCAAACGCTGTTGCCATTTTTAAATGAGAATGCAAACGTGCTAATGTTTCCGGGAACAATGGGCAAATTTGTAATGAAAAATTCATCAATTTATTCTGCATCAAAATTTGCTATCCAAGGATTTACCAAAGCCTTAACCGAAGAGTTAAAACGCGAAAAAGTTAAGTTTACTTTATTCTACTTAGGTGGTGTTAACACTGCATTTTGGGACGATGAAAGGGTACAAATGCGTGTTAAAAAAGAGGCAATGTTAAGCCCAGAAAGTGTGGCAAATACAGTTGCTGCTACTTTAGCTTTACCAGACAATTCAGCGTTGAATGAAATAGTTTTGCAACCTGAAAGTCACCAATTGGTTTGAGAAATTATTATACTCTATATTAGATACAAATAAACATCTAAGAATAGAGTAGTATGGCAGAAAATCAACCAAGCATTATTCTGGTTGAAGACGAGCTGGCGGTAGCTAAATTGATCGAATTTAAGCTCAAGAGGGAGAACTTTGATCTAAAACATTATGATAACGGGCTTAAAGGTCTTGAGGCGATAAAGAAATATAAGCCAGATGCAGTAATTCTTGACGTTATGCTTCCAAGCATGAATGGGTTCGAAATATTGCGGAATATCCGCGAAGACGCAGAAATAAGTGAGACAAAAGTAATTCTTCTAACCAGTAAAAACAGAGTTGAAGATTTAAAAATGGGCTTTGGTTTAAAAGCAGATGAATATATTGACAAGCCTTTCCAGCCCGATAGTTTAATTTTACGACTAAACCGTATTCTTAATATCAACTAATCATGTTGATGCAAATTAATCTGGATATCAGCTTGAGCTTGCTGTATTCGTCGATGATTATTTTGCTTTTTCTGTTGTTCTTGATTTTACTGGTTTCGCTATATCTAAGGTGGAGAAATCAAGTAAGAGAGAGCCTTAAAGCAGCATTACTGGAAAAATACTATCCGCTAATTTTTGGCTTTTTGGAAGATGAAATATCAATTAATGAGATAAGTGATCAATTTTCGGGTCGAGGCTTTGAGTATTCCGTATTCGAAAAGCTCGTTAAAGACATTATTGATGAAGTATCAGGTGATGACAAGCAGAAACTCCGGTCATTACTCTTTATTGATAAACTTTTTTCATATCACTTTAAACAATTGAATGGAAACAGAACCGGGGGCTTACTGAAGGCCTGTAATTATTTTAGTTACACAAGGCTTATTAACTATAAAGTTATAATCAGGTTAAAGGAATTAATAAGCCATAAAAATAGACTGGTAGCTTATATGGCAGTGTCGGCATTAATGGCTTCCAAAAGTGTTAAGAATAAAGCAACGGGGTTAAAGAAAATCGTTTCACGTAAAAAGATCTCTGATATGGCTATTCTCGAACTTTTATACGAGTTCAACAATACAGAGAAGAACGAAAAGGATTATGAAATCAAATACCTCAAAGAAATTATTGAGGACGAATCGGTGCCTCCGGATAATAAATCAATTATAATTCTTGCCGTTGAGGAACTGGGTTATTATCAGCTGCAAACTTACTTATTTAAGCTATTGCATAATGAATCTGAGTATTGGCAGAATTCTGAAATAAAAGGAGCTTTGGTAGTAGCGCTGGGTAAATTTGGGTATAATGAAGCGGCGCCCTACATTCGGCAATTGGTAATGCAAACCAATTGGAGCTTAGTGAAAGCCGGTGTTATTGCATTAAGTAACCTGGGTGGTTTCGAAAATCTGGATTTTCTATTGTCTCAATTATCAGATGATTTGCAAAAAAATGAATTTATTCTACGATCACTGCTGAGTAGTGGCTACTCGCAAGAAGAAATTGAGGCTCTTTTTGTGGAGCCGTATTTATCCGAATATTCCTTGCTAATGGATAGTATTTTACAAAAACCGTTAAGTATCTAGTGTCGATAACAGATGTACTCCAAATAATTGTAAATACCATTGAGCCCTATAATTGGGTTTTCATATTGTATTTCCTGTTTGTGAATATTACGTACATCATTCTCATAATTTTTTCACTTATATATCTAAAAGGGAAAGATAGCAGAGATGTATTCGGCCTAACGGGGTTGTTCCGGTCAGACTTATATGCACCAATCAGTATACTCGCACCGGCTTTTAATGAGGAAGTTAATGTTGTTGCATCTACAGAGGCACTTTTACAACTCGAATATCACGATTTTGAAGTTATTGTGATAAATGATGGTTCGAGCGACAGTACTTTAGTTAAGCTTGTAGAACATTTTGAGCTTTATACTATCACCAATCCGGTTAATTTAGAACTTGAGCATAAACCAATCCGCTCTGTATTTAAATCACATAGATACCCAAACCTTACCGTTGTGGATAAGGAAAACGGACGTAAAGCCGATGCATTAAATGCAGGAATTAATATTGCCAGCAAAGATTTGATATGCTCTATTGATGCAGATTCAATCTTAGATACCGGCGTATTGAAGAAACTCCTCAAAGCCTTTGTTGAAGATGAAAATGTGGTTGCCGCCGGAGGTATAGTTAGGATCGCAAACGGATGTGAGATTGAGAACTATGTGGTTAAAGACGTAGGGTTGCCAAGAACATATCTCGGCAGAATACAATCGGTAGAATACCTTCGTTCTTTTCTTTTCGGGCGTATTGGGTGGGATTACTTTAAAAGCTTATTAATTATCTCGGGGGCATTTGGTGTTTTCGATCGCAAATATGTGATGAAAGTAGGGGGATATCTGCACGATACTGTTGGCGAGGATATGGAATTGGTAGTGCGCCTGCATAGATATTGCCGCGAAAATAAGATTGATTATTCAATTCGATTTCTACCTGAACCGGTTTGTTGGACAGAAGTGCCCGAAGATTGGTCGGTTTTGGGGCGGCAGCGAAACCGTTGGCAGCGTGGTTTGGCAGATACTCTCTGGCGACATCGTTCGATGCTATTTAATCCTACTTATGGCAGGTTGGCTTTTCTAGCCATGCCTTATTTTGTCTTCGTTGAGCTACTTGGTCCTCTTGTAGAGTTTTTTGGGTTTGCTTATTTCTTCATCACCATTATTCTAGGCAATATCAATTATACCTTTGCTGTACTTTTTTTATTCTCGGCAATTATTTTAGGGATCATATTGTCGGTGCTGGCCATACTCTGCGAAGAGTTTACGTTTAGAAAGTATCCAAATCTAAAACACATTTTAGTGTTATCGATGTATGCGTTTTTAGAGAATATTGGATTTCGCCAAATACACACTTGGTGGCGATTTAAAGGGCTTTACAAATTTATCAGAGGCGATAAAGAATGGGGGGTAATGTCGAGAGTAGGGCTTAGCACAGGTGATCAGGTTAAACAAAAACTATCGATGTCTAAGCTGCTTAAAAACAGCGGTTATTGGATTACCTTAGCAGTAATACCATTTCTCTTATTTTTAATGATAATGGGCTTATTTATCCAAGAAGGATTTATCAGATTTTAAGAGTTAGAATCGATAGCCAATATTGGCAGATAAATCTAATCGATTTCGTTCTGTGTTTCCTCTGAATTGCTCATAAGAATATGATACACCGGCACCTGCCACCAATCGCCCAACTATCCGATGCTGAATAGTAATACCGGCTGAGGAAGAGCTCTTTGCATCAACAATTTCAGAAGACGAATTAAACTGGGCTGAATTCCCCCCGTAGCCAAGATTAACTTCAATAAAATTATCACTCATCGATAAAATTCTACGGTAGTTGAACAGGGCTGTAAAGCCTGTGTTGATCTCATTTATTGTGAAGAATGAACGCACTGCAAACCTATTTTTACGCTCGAACTTGAGTATTGAAGCTGTAATAATTGATGCTTCAATTTGATTAAAGCGCAAAAATCGATATCCAATCTCACCTTCAAAACGTTTTGGGAAAGCTCGATACAATGAGCCAACCAGCTGTAGTTTAGGATAAAATACGTTGTTTGAGGTACCCGCACTTAGATACGCGTACATTTTATCTGATAATACCGGGTACGAATAGATTTGAATTTGCTGGTCATCGAGTGCAAACCTGTTACCAATATTTAATAGAGCTCCAAATGAACCAATTTGTGTTTTTCTTGAAAGGTTAACCGAGTATTGATACCACGGATCTATACTCTCTTGAAAGAAAGAATGGTTGGTGGAGGCATTTACTGCCCATGGAAATATATATTCGTTTAATTCTCGAAGCTGAGCAGTGGCAATAGGGTTATTAGGTTCAATGCGAAGCACTTCGTTGTAGATCTCAACTACTTCATTATTTTCATTTAATCCACTTAAAGCAGCAGCTTTACGAAGGAGAAAGAATACGTTTGTTGGATCAATACTTAGCCCAGTGTTGGCAAGAGCTAATCCCTCGTTATATTGGTTCTTTCCCAATTTAACGTCAATAAGTGTGATGCGAGCATACTCTCTGTTCGGTTCTTTATTTAATACATCTTCTAAAAGTGGCTCAGCTAAATTGGGTTGGTTATTCCAAAAGTAGACACGACCAAGAAACTCTTTAACATCAAGATATTGGGGAGCAAGCTCTAAAGCTTGTTTTGCCAGCGCAATAGCCTCTTTGTAGTCTTCATTTTCAAAGGCTGATTCCCGAGCCATACGAAATAGCACATCAGGATCTTCAGTTTGCTGGGCTGTTGCAGAAAAAGATATAGCTAGTAAAATAATGGGGATAAAAAAAACTCTCAGATTCATGCTTCAATTTATGAATCTGAGAGTAGCTAAAAAATTCAATAACTGAATTTATTTTATCCGGCAACCGGGCAACGGTTTAAGGCAGATTTATAGGCCTTTTCTAAGATGTCGAGCCCTTCGTCGATATGCTCGGTAGTTACTGTAAGTGGTGGACGGAATCGAACTGTATTTTCACCACACGAAAGAATCATCATTCCATTGTTCATACACTCAGTGATAACGGCATTCCGCGAATGAGTATCCGGTAGATCAATGGCACACATAAGTCCTTTTCCTCGCGCATTTGAAAGATATTCGTGATTCTCAGCCATAGCTTCGAGACGAGTGAGTAAATATTTACCCACTTTGGCGGCGTTATCAACCAAATTATCTTCTTCAATTACGTTTAGGATTCGTCCGAATCGAACCATATCAACCAAGTTACCACCCCAAGTTGAATTAATTCGAGAGGAAACATTGAAACAGTTTGATTCAACTTCATCCACACGAGGGCCTGCAAGGATACCGCAAACCTGCGCTTTTTTACCAAACGAAATGATATCTGGAGTTACATAATGTTCGTGTGCCCAGAATTTTCCGGTTAGACCAACACCTGTTTGAACTTCATCATAGATAAGAAGTGCTTCATGCTTATCTGCTAGTTGCCGTAGAGCCTCATGGAATTGAGGACGGAAATGTCGATCTCCACCTTCGCCCTGAATTGGCTCAATCAAAATACAAGCGATTTCGTCTTTATAAGTCTGGAAATATCGCTCGATCTGAGCTACCGCCATTTTTTCATCTTTCTTCACCAATTCGATTTGTTCAGTTGTTGAAGGGTAGCTCATAGCCGGGCTCATCACTCTTGGCCAATCAAACTTCGGGAAATATTTCACCTTATCGTACACGGTATTAGTTACCGAAAGGGTATACCCAGATCTGCCATGGAAGGCTTTTTCGAAATGAAGCACTTTATGGCCTTTTTCTTCGCGATAGCCTTTTTGGAAGTTTTTTTGAACTTTCCAGTCGAAGGCTACTTTCATGGCATTCTCAACAGCTAAAGCACCGCCTGAAATAAAGAAAGAGTGCTGAAGGGTAGATGGAACCGCAGTTCGGCTGAAAGCATCCAAAAACTCGGCTAGTTCTTCGGTATAAACATCCGAATTAGAAGGCTTATTAATAGCCACTTTACCAAGTTTAGCTACGAAATCGGCATCACCTGCTAATTTCTCATGATTCATCCCTAAAGGATTGGAAGCAAAAAAAGTAAAGAAATCCAGATAATCTCTACCCGATTTACTGTCGTGCAAATAGATGCCTTTGCTTTTTTGTAGATCAAGCACCATATCGAAACCATCAGTGAGCAAATGTTTGCCAAGGATGGATCGAACTTCTTCCGGATGAATCGTTTGGGTATCAGCCATTTAAATTTTTTCTATAGGATTAATTTTAAGAGTGCTGAAGCTAGCAAACTTGTAAGACGTACTCAATCAAAAAAGCGCTTTTTTACAGTTCGAATTCTGTTGCAGTTTTTTTGATTATCGATACACACTCGAGCAACTGGGCTTCGGTCATAACCAATGGTGGCGCAAAACGAATAATGTTGCCGTGCGTTGGTTTAGCCAGCAGTCCATTATCCTTTAAAGCAAGACAAAATCTCCATGCGGTATCGCTATCGGGAGAATCATTGATAATGACAGCGTTTAGTAATCCACGACCACGCACTTTTACAAAAAGACTGGTTGAGTCTACAATTTCTTGCATTTTCGCTCTAAATAATTCGCCAAGTGAACGCGCATTCTGCGCAAGGTGCTCATCCTCAACCACTTCAAGTGCTGTCATAGCAACTTTACATGCCAACGGATTTCCGCCATAGGTTGAGCCATGTTGACCGGGTTTAATTACATCCATGATTTCGTTGTCAGCTAACACGGCAGATACAGGGTAGGCTCCGCCCGACAATGCTTTGCCTAAAATCAGAATATCAGGTTTAGTATAAGTTCTGCCACGCTCACATTTATTTTCGCACGCACAATTTCCGCAAATGGCTAGTAATGAACCAGTACGTGCTATCCCGGTTTGGATTTCATCAGCCATGAACAACACATTTTTAGAACGGCACATTTCTGCAGCTCTATATATATAGTCATCCTCTGGTACAACAACGCCAGCCTCGCCTTGAATCGGTTCAACTAAAAACCCTACTACATTTGGATGTTCAAGTGCTTCTTCTAATGCGCCAAGATCGTTATACGTTACTTTTACGAATCCCTTAGTATATGGACCAAAGTTTTTTCTAGCATCCGGATCGTTCGAAAATGAAATGATAGTAGTAGTTCGGCCGTGGAAGTTATCTTCACATACGATAATAACCGCTTCATTTTCTTCGATTCCTTTTTTCTCGTAGCCCCATTTTCGAGCAATTTTAATTGCCGTTTCAACTGCTTCTGCGCCCGTATTCATAGGAAGTACTTTCTCTAATCCGAAGTAATCGGTCATAAACTGTTCGTACTCACCCAATACATTATTATAGAAAGCCCGAGAAGTAAGGGTGAGCGTTTTACTTTGATCAATGAGTGTTTGAGTAATTTTAGGGTGGCAATGCCCTTGATTTACCGCCGAGTATGCTGAAAGAAAATCAAAATATTTATTCCCTTCGGGATCCCAAACATATACACCTTCACCTTTTGCCAGAACCACAGGCAGTGGGTGATAGTTATGTGCTCCGTATTTATCCTCTAGTTGAATAGCCTTTTCTGATGATATCATATGTATTTTTTTGACTCCATTTATTTTGCTCTGAAAATAATAAACAACTGACTAGATAACTTAGAAATTCTTGAAAAAAGGATTGAAGTTGTATGTGAATGAGCCTTATATTACAAATCTACATCGCGGGGTGGAGCAGCTGGTAGCTCGTCGGGCTCATAACCCGAAGGTCGCAGGTTCGAATCCTGTCCCCGCCACTAATTAAAGGCGTCGTTTTCTTCAGAAAGCGACGCCTTTTTTATTTGGGGGAATCATGTTCAGAGTATACGCATTGTACTCACCGGGGTATCATAAAATATATATTGGCTTTAGTTCAGATTTGGAATCTCGCATGCGATCTCATAATGAGTTGGGTACAAAAGGGTGGACGATAAAATACCGCCCGTGGGAAATCGTATTTA
>JAEPNO010000010.1:77742-139452 GCA_017643365.1 Balneolaceae bacterium
AATCTCGCATGCGATCTCATAATGAGTTGGGTACAAAAGGGTGGACGATAAAATACCGCCCGTGGGAAATCGTATTTACGGAATCGTTTGCAAGCAAGTCCGAAGCAATGAAAAGAGAGCGCGAGCTGAAAACCGCCAAAGGTCGAGAGTATGTTTGGGAGCAAGTAACTCTCAAGTATAATTTAATATAGTCGGGCTCTTATCCGCCGGTTGGCGGACGCAGGTTCCGCAAAATAGATTCCTTAAGAAGAATCCTAACTATCATCCGACCATTGGCGGACCGCCACTACATTAAAGGCGTCGTTTTCTTCAGAAAGCGACGCCTTTTTTATTTGGGGGAATCATGTTCAAAGTATACGCATTGTACTCACCGGGGTACCATAAAATATATATTGGCTTTAGTTCAGATTTGGAATCTCGCATGCGATCTCATAATGAGTTGGGCACAAAAGGGTGGACGATAAAATACCGCCCGTGGGAAATCGTATTTACGGAATCGTTTGCAAGCAAGTCCGAAGCAATGAAAAGAGAGCGCGAGCTGAAAACCGCCAAAGGTCGAGAGTATGTTTGGGAGCAAGTAACTCTCAAGTATAATTTAATATAGTCGGGCTCTTATCCGCCGGTTGGCGGACGCAGGTTCCGCAAAATAGATTCCTTAAGAAGAATCCTAACTATCATCCGACCATTGGCGGACAGCCAGGCCTTTATATTTGGTGGAATCATGTTTAAAATAAACGCTCTGTATTAGCCGGTGTACCAAAAAAATTTATAGGCTTTTGTTCCGATCTAGAATCTCGTAATTGATCTTATAATGAATGGGGTACCAAGCGGAGGATGATAAAATACCGTCTTGTGAAATTGTATTTACGGAATCGTTTGTAACAAAAACTGAGGCTATAACACAATAGCGTGAACAGAAATAGGCAAGCAAATGGTAAATAGAATGATTTCGGTTTCTGTTTACTGCAATTTTAAGATTTAAGAAAATAATCTTAAGTGTAGTATAATCAATGGTAAGGTTGTTGAAAATTTTTTGGCGATTAGATATTTTGCAATAAAAATTTTCTGAAACGTTAAATATCACACACAACCGGAATCACAATTAATTACTCGGTTCAGTATAAGTGGTTTGTTAAATACTCTGATTTTACTCTTGATTGTTTCCTAAATATGGAATATCGAGCGGTTAATTTTTATCAGATGATTGTTGGAATTGCAATTGCAACTTAATAAGTTGTAAGCCTAATCGTGTTTAATTTAAAAGGAAGGACAGATTTGATTGATAAAATATCTTCAAATACGTTGTTCCCGTTACTTATTAAACATTGAACATTTCAATTGTACTTAACTATTGAGTCAATTAAATTCATCTAATACTATTTAAGGTGGGAGTGATTCCATCTGAAAACAAAAACCAAACATAAGAGGTCATCTATGTTCAAAAAGCTACTAACATTGTTAGTTTTTGCCTTATTGTCTGGTAGTCTGTACGCACAAGTATCCATTTCGGGTACTGTTACAGATGCTGAGACAGGGGAGACTCTTCCTGGTGTAAATATCCTGATCACAGAGTTGCAGAGAGGTGCAGCTACTGATGTTGATGGAGATTACACTGTGAATAACGTTCCCGCGGGCACATATACAGTAAGAGCCACATTCGTTGGTTATCAAACTTTCACAGCGACTCTCCAAGTTGGCAATCAAAATGTAGACTTCGACATTTCACTCGAAGCCGATGTATTCGGCCTAGACGATGTTGTTGTAACTGCTTTTGGTATTCAACGCGAGCGTCGGGCACTTGGCTACGGTGTTGCTGAAGTTTCTGCTGAAACTATCGAAAACAGAAGCGATCCTAACATCGCTCGTTCACTTTCAGGATCACTACCTGGTGTAGATATTACATCATCTGGTGGATTAACCGGTTCTGGAACAGACATCGTAATTCGTGGTCTTACATCAATTTCAGGATCAAACCAACCATTATGGATCGTAGACGGCGTTCGTTTCGACGGCGGTTCTAACGAAACCAGTGGTGCATTTGAAGGTGGTGGTAGTCAAATTACTCCCAACCGTTTCCTTGATTTAGATCCTAATAACATTTCAGACATTACTGTACTTAAAGGATTAAGTGCGACTGTACTTTACGGTGAGCAAGGTCGTAATGGTGTTATCATCGTTACTACTAAATCAGGTTCTTTTGCCGCTGATGGCGATGCTCCTGCAGGTTTCTCTGTAACAGTTGATCAGTCTATCTACGCTACTGAAATTTCTTCTCGTCCTGACTACCAAGATACTTATGGTGGTGGTTTCGATCAGAACTTCGGTTGGTTCTTTAGTAACTGGGGACCTCGTTTTGATACTGACAACCCATCATTGTTTGGTTCAGATTATATCGGAACTGATGCTGACGGTACAATTCTTATCGAGCATCCATTACTTCAAAATGCTACTCAAGCTGAAGCATTCCCTGAATTAGTAGGTGTTGGTTACCGTTACGAAGCGAAACCAGATCCGCTAGATGCTTTCTTCCGAACAGGTATCGCATCTAACACTAGTTTAAATATCTCTGGTGGTACTAACGACATTAGAGTTAATGTAAATTACTCTCACAGTGGAGAGGAAGGTTTCACACCGAATAACGACTTAACTCGTGATGCATTCTCTATTGGTGCTAATTACAAAATTAGCGAGCGTTTTAGTGCACAAACTACATTTAACTTCAGTTTAACTGATTTGAATACTCCTCCTAGTTCTGCCGGTGGTGGATCAGGTCCAGCAACAGGAGGTGGTACTCCGGGTATATTCGGTTATGTAATGTTTACCCCTCGTTCTATCGATTTAGGTGGTATTCCTTACATCAACCCAGTAACTGGTGGTTCAGCTTACTATCGTTCTGGTAATGATATTCCGAATCCACGTTGGATTGCAGAAAAAACTGGTTATAATAACCTTACCGATCGTTACTACGGTAAAACTGAATTGAATTTCAAAGCTGCTGATGGTATCAATCTTGTTTACCGTCTAGGTTATGATAGCTACAATGAAGCTCAGGAATACTTCCAGGATGCTGGTGGTGTTGAACCTGCTGCTTTCATTAACGGTTATTACCAAACATCTAATCAACGAAGAGTAAGCTGGGATCATAACGTAAATGCGTTAATGTCATTCCAGGTAACTGATGATGTATCTGTTGATGCGACTTTAGGTGCTCAGTACGTGACTGACAAGTATGAGCGTGATGGACTTGAAAGTGTTGAAATGATTGTAACTGGTTTCTTCAACCACAGAAACTTCCTAAACACTAGTGCTACAAACTCTCTAGGTGGTGGTTTCCAGACTCTTGTAGAGACTGAAAATGCCGGTGTATTCGCTGAAGCAACTATTGGTTTCCAGGATTTCATCTACGTAAATGTTGCTGGTCGTAACGATTGGTTCTCTACGTTAGAAGCCGACAACCGTTCAATCTTCTATCCATCTGCAAGTGTTTCTTACGTATTATCTGATCACTTGGATATTACTTCTGATGCATTGACTTACTTAAAGATCTTTGCAGGTGTTGGTAGTTCAGCTGGTCAGCCAAGTGCTTACTCAACAAGAAGTACTCTTGGTACTAATGCACGTGCATTTGCTTATAACGATGGATCTGTTGTTACAACGAACTTCACGTCTGACTTCCTAGGTAACCCAGACTTGAAGCCTGAGCTTCACACTGAGTACGAAGGTGGTGTTGACATTCGTTTCTTCAACGATCGTGTTGGTTTAAGTGCTTCTGCGTATGCAAGAACTACTACCGATCTTATTACTAGAGCTGATCTTGATCCTGCAACAGGATTTACTTCAACTCTTACTAACATTGGTGAAGTACAAAACCAAGGTTTAGAATTAACATTAAACGCTACTCCTCTTCAGTCTGACCTACGTTGGGATATTCAAGCGAACTTCTTTACAAACAGTAGTGAAGTAACTGAATTAGGTGCTGGTCTTTCTCGTATCCAAATTGGTGATGGATTCAGTACTCGTGGAAACTTTGCGATTAAAGGCGAGCCTTATGGTGTAATGTTAGGTTCTAAAATTGAGCGTGTAACCGAAGATCTAAAGAGCAGTGATCCGAATTTTGCAGATGTAGCTGTTGGAACTCCTATTGTAGGTTCAACTGGTAACTATATCACGCAGAACGACATCGGAATTATTGGTGATCCAAATCCAGATTGGGATCTTTCAGTTAACAACACATTCCGTTACAAAGGTGCTTCTTTATCATTCCAGGTTGATTATCAACAAGGTGGAGACATGTTCTCTGTATGGATTAGTACACTTATGGCTCGTGGTTTAACTACCGATACCGATCGTGTTGATAGAAACAACACATTTGTATTGCCTGGTGTTAACGAATCTGGTGCTACCAACACTGTACAGATCTCACCAAGTGGTGTGTTCTTCAGTAACTTTGGTTTTGGTGCGGATGAACTACGTGTATATGATATGACTCATATTCGTTTAGCGAATGTTGCTCTTTCATACGATCTACCAACAACCTTGTTAGGTAATACTCCATTTAAGCAAATCACTTTATCTGTTACAGGTGATAACCTTTGGATGTATGCTTTCAATGTACCTGAAGGTAGTGGATTCGATCCGAATGTTAACTCAATCGGTGGTAACTCACGTGGATTTGACTACTTAACTGGTCCTGCAGCTCGCAGATTCGGTGGTAGCTTAAGATTCCGATTCTAATCCAGACATTGAAAAATATTATTGATATGAAATTTAGAAATAGTTTATTCGTACTCGCATCATTACTACTGTTTACAGTACAATGCGAGATTATCGGTGACGATAAGTTAGAAAGTCCGAATTCTCTACCTCCTTCGGCGGTAGATCCGGATTTCTTGTTGAACCAAATTCAAATTGAAGCTCGCTCGGTTTACCGTGCTGCCGCTTCAATTGGTGGAGAAATGACCCGTATGACCTATATGTTCGGTGACACGTATGCTAACGCATTCTCACCTAACTCTTTTAACGGTATTTACGGAAATGCATATAACGATCAGTTCAAAGATACTGACAACCTTTTACCTATCGCTGAAGAGCGTGGATTTACTATTCACGCAGGTATGGCGAAAATCTTAAAAGGTTACTCTTTACTAGTATTAGTTGATATGTTTGGTGATATGCCTTACTCAGAAGCATTAGATGCGACAAACTTCAATCCATCTTTGGATAGTGGCGAGTCAATCTATGCAGAAGCTATTGCACTACTAGATGCAGGTATAGCTGATATCGACGCTGGTATTGATGCTGGTGCTCCAATTCCTGATAATGACTTCTATTACGGTGACGAAAGCACTGCTAATCAGTTGGCATACTGGAAAAGAGCTGCAAACACCTTCAAATTAAAGGCTTACCTAAATACAGGGAATAACGCAGGTGCAACTGCACTTGTTGCAGATGCAGCCAACTCATTAATTATTGATGAAGATCAAGACTTTGACTTCAAATATACTTTAAATGAAGTTGATCCTGATTCTCGTCATCCTGAGTATTCTGGTAACTATGTAGACAATACTGGAGCCGGTGATTATATGGCGGTTAGTTTCATGAATATGTTACTAAACGACAAAGATGACATGGATCCACGTATGCGTTATTACTTCTATCGTCAGACAACTTCTGATACAGATGACATTAACGAAAATACTTGTATTGCTTCATTTCCTCCTCCACATTTCGATGCAGACGATCCATACTGTCTGTTAGGTGATGGATGGTGGGGTCGTGATCATTTGATTGATGACGGTATTCCACCAGATGGAGAATTAAGAACTACTTGGGGTGTATACCCTGTAGGTGGACTATTTGATGGTTCTACCGGTGGTTCTGCTGACCGTGGTGACGGACTAGGTGGAGCAGGTTTCGAGCCTATCATGCTCTCTTTCTACACTCAGTTTATGATTGCTGAAGTTGAATTAACCATGAATAACGATCCTGTTGCGGCTAAAACTGCACTTGATGCTGCTATGCAAGGTTCTTTCGACAAAGTAGCTGATTTCGGTGAAGATTTAGCGGATGCAACTCCTTTTGCGATTACAGCTGATGATGTAACTGATTACATCGCTGCTGTTACTACTCGCTGGGATGCTGCAAATAATAGCAACAAACTTCGCCAAATTATCCGTGAGTACTACTTCGCAGTATTCCCTAACGGTTATGAAGCTTACAACGCAATGCGTAGAACAGGATTCCCTGACAGAGATGATAACCTACAGCCTGCTCGTTCACCAAACCCAGGCAACTGGTATCGTTCAGTTCTCTATCCAGCTAACATGACTGAGAGAAATGACAATGTTGATCAAAAATCTAACAATGACATCCTACAAGGTCCTTTCTGGGATCCTGACAAAGGAAGTACAAAGTTTAATTTCTAAAATCAGGATAATCGAAATGAGAAAATTAAAGTATATAATCGCATCAATGTTGGTAGTTACCACATTGATACAATGTGATGCTCTTGTTGGTGATCCTGAGCTTCCAATCCCTCTGGATGAAACTCTGGCAAATACAGGAGCATTCTTAAGAGTGCTATCTGTTGAGTCATCAGGGTTTGACGTAGCTGACCTATCAGCTGCGGCTTACACATTCACTGGCGAACTTCAGGATGTTAACAACGGTGCTGATGTAGAGCGCGTAGATTTCTACGTTGCATTTAGACCAGCTGATCGTTCTAATCCCGGAGTAGATGAACCATCTAGCCCGGTAAAAACGTACACTTCAGATCAATTCACAACTCGTGAAGCTTCTGGTCTGCCAAGTGCATCTTTTAGTGTTACCCTTAACGAGATTCTTTCTTACCTAAACTTATCAGTTAATGATTTGGCTTTAGGTGATAATTTTGAAATTCGTTGGGTTGTAGTTACCAAAGATGGAACTACTTACACTAATACTGAAGCTAGCCCTGCTGTTACAGGTGGATTCTATCAGTCTCCATACTTCGCACGTGCAGGTGTAGTACAAAGTATTCCTGAGAATATCTTTGTAGGTGAGTATACATTCACTCAGTTAAATAATGGTGCTACTTTTAACCCATTATTTGGTGCTACTTTTGTTGGCGATATGCAAGTTAATCCTTCAAATGCGTTAAATGGCCGTGTTATCAATAGCGTGGCTTATTTACCACAGTTTGGTGGTTTTAACTTCGACATGCCATTTACATTCTTCAGATTTCAGGACTTCCAAGCTTTTACTGCGGCTGACAACTGGGTTTCATTCCCAGGCGTTGTTAACCCGTCGGTAGGTTGTGGTATTGGTCTTGTGTTTGATAATGTGCCAGATCCAGCAAAATCATCTTTTGATGTTGATGATGATAGTCAATTTACATTTACTATTATTGACAACGCAAATAGCGATTGTGGTGGAGCTCCTGCAGAAGTTCAGTTCACTGCTACTAAGAACTAATACGTACTTAGTAAACATTTTAAAAGCCTGTACACATTGTGTACAGGCTTTTTTTATGCAGTTAAATTCTTAGTATAATTGAGAGGTATGAGGCAATAAATAACAATTACCTGGGTTTAAAGATATAATAGGGCATCAAATTAAATAGACTAAAATTATGGGTACCAATAATCTCAAATATATACTACTATTTTGTTTTCTTTTTAATCTGCAATGTGATCTCATAAGTACAAATGAAAATCACAATGAGCTGGGTGTAATTGAATTACCTGATCCATCCTTTCTGTTAAATTCAATTCAATTAGAAGTAAAAACACTTTTCTCAAATACTTCAAAAGTTAGTGGTGAATTAAGTAGAATGAATTTCATGATTGGTGACACTTATTCTGAAGCAATATCACCGTCATCATTGAATAGAATTTACGGTGATGCTTATAATGACATTTTTAAAGACTTCGAGAACTTGGAGAAAATTTCAATTGAAAAGGGTTTGTACGTTCATTTAGGTATAGCGAAAATATTAAAGGCTTACACCATGATATTATTGGTAGATATATTTGGTGATATCCCATATGAAAATGCAATTGATCCAACTAATTTTAACCCTGCTTTAGATGATGATGAAATTATATATCAGAAGGCACTGGATTTACTAAATCAGGCTGCCAATGATCTTCATAATGAGAATAATAAAGGGTTTCCGGAATTAGACTTGTTTTATGCCGGAACTCAACAAAACATAATTGATTCGTGGATTAGAACTGCAAATACAATAAAGTTGAAAGCTCATCTAAACATGAGAAATAAGAATGAGGTTAATGCATTAATTCAAGAAGAGAAATTAATAACTGAAAATATCTACGATTTTCAATTCCAATATAGTTCGAACTCTGACTTTCCCAATTCTCGTCACCCAATGTATGAGTTTAACTATAGGGACAATGAACCTGCGTTTACTTCGATGTCCAATAGCTATTTGTATATGATGTTATCAGACAAAGATTCAGTCGATCCTAGAATGAATTATTACTTTTTCAGAGAGGCATTATTAGATTCCTCATTAGATGTTAATGAATGGCCGTGTAGAGATTATTCTGCACCATCTCATTTCGATGAAGATGATCCATTCTGTATCCTACCTGACGGTTATTTTGGTGAAAATCATTTATCAGTTCCAGTTTTACACCATTTACCTATTACTACTTATGGAGTTTATCCCATAGGTGGTTCATTTGATGAAGGAGAAGGGGGTAGACTGGACAACGGAGACGGACTAAATGGAGAAGGCATAGAGCCCATACTGTTATCATCGTTCACACACTTTATGATTGCTGAAGCCGAATTATCATTAAATAATGATATTTCAGCTGCAAGGGCTGCTTTAGAGTTAGCAATACACCATTCATTTGCCAAGGTTCAATCCTTTGGTGAGATATTAGCAGAAGGCTCTGATTTCGAAATTACAGCATCAAAACTTAGCGAGTATAAGAATGTGGTGCTTTCTCGATTCGATAATGCGAATAGTATTGATGATAAGATGAGAGTTATTGCTAAAGAATACTACTTTGCTTTATTCGGTAATGGATATGAAGCTTACAATTTGATGAGAAGAACCGGATATCCTGACAGAATGGATAATTTGCAACCGGCTTTATCTCCTGATCCCGGTAATTGGTTTCGTTCGCTTATTTATCCACATAATATGGTACATCGAAATGAAAGCATTGATCAAAAAACTGATCAGGATGTTTTAAATGGACCATTTTGGGATCCCAATCCCGGTTCTACTAAATTTAATTTCTAGTAATGACCTTGATTAAAAAAGTGGAACAAAGTATTGTTATAAACTATCGGTCAATATTTGACCTGTGAGCCATAATTGCTTTTGCCGATACTCTAGATTAAAATAATCCGGCGTTCGATTTAAAATGTAATAATCAAACGGATAGTATTTACTACGTTGTTTTGGTTTGAAAAAGAAAAAATTGGATTCAAAATCATTAACATCGTATGAATAACCCCACGACATGCGGCGAACTCTTTCATCAACATACCATGGCTGCCCAAACAGGATATAGATCATTCCCATATCGGTTTTCCATCCTTCTTTATAACTCGAAAAGAGTTTATTAGCTTGTTCAACTCTGTCGTAATATTTCTGGATAACTTGCTTCGCGATATTTGGGTTTCCGATATTTTCTAACCAAAAACGATCAACTTCTTGTTTCAATTTTCTAGGGTTCTCTATACTCATTAATTCGCGATATTCTTTGTTGTTCATTAAATAAGACAATGGGGCCGCTAGTTCCTTAACGTTGCTAAGTACCGGGTAGTTATTACTTTTGATACTGAAGTCACGTGCTTGGTAGATCTCTTCACCACCTGAGTTTTCAGTAACCACTTCAAAACGATAATTTCCGCGTTCTAAATTCGGATAGGTAAACTCGATATACACACTACCCGGCTGCGTTAATCGCCTTGTAGTAGTTGCAATTTCTTCATTGTCTCTGTAATCAATGCCTTTATACCGTAGCGAACCAACCGAGTAATTATTATAACTCATTGGTTGGGCCGGAAGTGTATCTGTGGCAAAACGTATGAGTTTTGCACGTATCATCAATGGATCTTTCGAATCGTTATTGGTGGCTTGAAATTCGAACCTAAGGCTATCCATTTTTGCCGGTACATCGTAGGTTGTTGTTGGATAATACCCATCTGCGGCACTTTCAGCATCTTTTGTGAGCAGTAAAATGCTCGTTAAATTAACCGAAGGATTGGCAGGATCTGGAATCGAAGTCTCTGTTCTAATGGATATATCTTTCTGAGAATTGTTATCGGTTACCGTGGCGTACACCTCATAAAAACCTGGGTCTACTTGAAAATTCTTTTGTATTTGAAAGCTGTCTAGACCCGAGGCTCGAAGCTCTTCGTTGTCGGTAACATTTATGGTTTCGGAGTAATTGTATAAAGCACCTGTTTCTTTATTTATAACTCTTATTTCGAGTAGAACTTCGGCCACACGTTCATTATTAATATTTTTGAAAATGAACGTGTTAATGATGAGCTCAGTAGCTGTACTAATGATTGGTTGATCGTCATCTGTAATTACACCAATGGCAGAAAGACGAATTTCCGGGTAACCAACCCTGAAAGTATATCCGCTACCACGTTCTATATTTTGCTGTGTGGTAGAACATCCCGAGAGGATGCTTAAGATTGTTACCAGTAGGAGAGAAATGATTAATTGTGTACGCATAGGCAAAGCTTTTTATAGTAACTACAAAACAACCGCTTTATTACAAAATCCGAAATCTTACAAATTGTCTCTTAATATTGAACCGGATAACCAGTTTTGTATTTGTTGATAATGAATACTGAAATACTGCTGATTTCTTTGAAGAATGTAATTATCAAATGGGTAAAACTTACTTTTTACTTTAGGGTTTCTAAAAACAAAATTTGTCTCAGGGTCTGCCAAATTCGTTGAATACGACCACATAACATCATTGATTGAGGTTGTTACATATCTTGGCGGCCCAAAAAGGATGTACATCATTCCCATATCTGTTTTCCAGCCCTCTTTAAAATTGGAAAATTGTTTATTCGCTTCCTCAACACGTTCGTAATACAATTCAATTACATTTTGAGCAATACGTTGATTCTTGATGTTATTCAGCCAAAATCGATCTATTTCTTTTTTAAGTTCGTTCGAGTCTGAGATAGACATGAGTTTTTCATGGTCATCCTTCTCCATTAAGTAAATCAAAGGGGCAGCTAGTTCTTTTGGCGTTCTAAGTGAAGGATAATTTTTACTTTTTAAACTGAACTCTCGAGCTCGATAAAGGTTGGATTCGCCTTCTTGTTCATCGGTATACACTTCGAAACGATAATTGCCCCTTTCCAATCCGGGGAAGTAAAATTCGATACTTACATTGCCATTTTGAGAAATCAAGCGAGTTGATGTTGAAACTACATCATATTTACTATAAGTAATCCCAATATAAGGTAAACTCGAAGGCGTATAATTTGGATAGCTCAGTGGTCGAGCAGCAGAAGTATCAGATCGGAATTTAAGCAGACGAGTATTCAGCAAAAGTGGCTCGCCGGATTTGTTGTTAGTTACCTGAAATCGAAATAAAAGGGAGTCGGCAGTTTGTGATAAATCGTAAGAAGTAATGGGCGCAAATGATTTTGAATCAGTAGATTCTTTTGCAAAAATTTGAATGTTGGTGATGTGTGAGATATCATCGCTAGGATCAGGAATGTAGGCTTCGGTGGTTCTTATAGTCTGTTTATTCGTGCTTAGATCGGTTACCGAAATATTCACTTTATAATCGCCGGGTGGCGTTGGGTATCGTTTGTTAACAATAAAAGTCTGATTGCTAGTCGAGGTTCTTTGATTTTGAAGTGTTGCAGTAAGCGGATATTGGTAATTTGAACCAATTTCGTCTTCATTATCTTGATCGTAGATTGAAATCTCTAATAAAATATTAGCTTCGTAAGCTGGCCCCATTCTTTTGAATATCAAACTGCTGTAAACTACTTCAACAGTGAGTTCTATAAAGGTACTATCGGTAATTTCATCAACAATGCCAGCCGTTACACCGGTAACTTCAGGAAAGCCCTGATTGTATTCGTAGGTACCGGCTCTGTCTATTCCTTCAACGTATCGATTTGAACATTGAATGAGAAATAGGCTCAAAAGTAGAAAAATCGTACCTTTACTACTCGGTGTGTTAAATATTATTGTTAATACACGGTTCATTTATAGAGGTGCTAAATACTTAAATGCGAAACTGAAAATGTTTGCTAAACATATTAATAAAGGTTAGGCATTTAAATTATTTTAAGTATTTATATAAACAAAACATTCACTCACAAGAAATATTAGTCTTTATGACACCAGTTCGACGAACTAAGATAGTGTGTACCATAGGGCCATCCACGAACACTCAAGAAACCATCGTAAATCTATTGTTACATGGTATGAATGTGGCTCGCATTAATTGCTCGCACGGTACTCACGAAATTCACGCACGAAGTATAAGTTATATCCGAAAAGCAGCAAGAGAATATGATTACAGTATTCCGGTTTTGATGGATCTTCAAGGCCCAAAAATACGCGTGGGCCAAATGAAAGATGACGGCCAAATGCTTAAGGATGGCGATATAATCACTATTACAGGTGAAGATGTAGAAGGAACGAGTTCAGTAATTCCAATCGATTATGAAAAATTGGTTGATGAGGCTGAAATTGGAAATTCCATTTTATTGGATGATGGATTACTCGAATTTAGAATTACCGGCAAAGATGGGCGCAATCTGGAAGCCGAAGTAGTTGTTGGTGGGTTGCTGAAATCAAGAAAGGGAGTAAATCTGCCCAATGTGAAAATCTCGATACCGGCTCTTACCGAAAAAGATATCGAAGATTTGCAGTTTGCCATCGAACAAGATGCTGATTACGTAGCCCTTTCGTTTGTTAGAACTGCAGCAGAAGTTTATGATCTTAAAAAACGCTTAGAAGATGGCGGAAGCCAGGCAAAGGTTGTTGCCAAAATTGAGAAGCCTGAAGCTATTGAAAATATCGATGAGATTATTGAAGCTGCCGATGCAATTATGGTTGCCCGCGGCGATTTAGGAATCGAAATTGCTACCGAAGAAGTACCGATTATCCAGAAAATGATCATCCAAAAATGCCGAAAAGAAGGAATTCCGGTAATTACTGCAACTCAAATGTTGGATTCGATGATAGGAAATCCACGTCCGACCCGAGCCGAAAGTTCTGACGTTGCAAATGCAGTGCTTGATGGAACTGATGCAGTGATGCTTTCTGGCGAAACTGCCGCGGGTAAATATCCGATGGAAGCAGTTAATGTAATGGACAGAATCTGCAGAAAAGTAGAAGAAAAGTCGATAGCACTTTACAACAGTCTCGACTACCGGAAGCCGGAAGACGAAGAGAAACAAATCATTGAATCGATTTCGCACTCTACCATATTTATGGCAAATAATGTGGGCGCTAAAGTTATTAGCACCATTACGCATAGTGGAAGTACGGCACGCCGAATTGCTAAATTCCGTCCGAAAGTTCCAATTTTTGCTTTTACAGAATCCCAAAAAATACGACGCCAGTTAAACTTAGTATGGGGTGTACGTTCGGTTCGGCTCGACAAGCTTTTTGATACCGATAAAAGTGTAGCTATCATGGAAAACTATCTAAAAGATGTTGGCCAAGTTAAACCTGGCGAACGCATCGTGATAGCAACAGGAATTCCACTAGCTAAACGCGGACACACAAATATGATTACAGTAAGTACCATTACTGAATAACAGACGTTGTGAGCAAGGAATAAATTGATCGAATGAGGAAGCTTTGTTTTTTATTGGTATTGGTGATAGGAATATCGGGTTGCAAAACCACGTTTAAATCTAATTTCAGGGATTTTAACGCCTATTATAACACCTATTATAATGCCAAGAAAAGTTACAATTCGGGGCTTAAGAAAAGTCTGGAGCAAGCCAGAACGTATAACACTTTGCAACCCATCAGAGTGTATGAAACCCCGAAAGGTGCCGGAGCTTCCGACTTTGGCAATGCTATTGATAAAGGCGCAAGTGTACTGCGTAAATACAAAGAAACGAAATGGGTGGATAATGCACTCGAGATAATCGGTAAATCGTACTTTTATCGAAGCGAGTACTTTAATGCCATCCAAAAGTTTGATGAGCTCTACATCACCGCCGAAAATGAAGAGCTGAAACAACAATCCGTTTTTTGGAGAGGGAGAGTTTTATTAGAGTTGAAAGCCTTTGCAGAGGGGATTCAATACTTGAATGAGCAGCTTTCGCTCTTAGAAGGAGAGTGGATTGGGTCGCTCGAATATCAAACCAAAACCATACTAGCCGAGCATTACATAGAACAAGAAAACTATGTGAATGCATTGGATTTGCTCTCAGAAAGTGCCGGAGAACTGCCTGAACGTGCTCAAAAAGAACGTGCATATTTCCTCTTAGGACAGTTGAACGAAATTTTGGGAAATCCCGAAGCTGCTTTTGATGCGTACGATCAGGTTGAGCGTTTTTATTCAAATTACGATCTCCAGTTTGCAGCCAAAAAGAAAAAAGCGGAAGTAGCACGCGATTTAGGTAATACTAGAGAGGCTATAAAAGTATTTTCAAGTATGGTTCGCGATGATAAAAACACAGAATTTATATCGGAATTAAATTACGAGCTAGGGCGAACGGAGCAAATACAAGGGAATGCCGAAAAGGCCGAGCGAATTTATCTGGATTTACTCAGAAATCAGCGCAATAAACCGAGTGCCAATATTAAAGCACTAACCTATAATGGGCTGGGCGAGTTATATCAATATGATTTTGACGATTACACGCTAGCAGCTGCGTATTATGATTCTTCTGCGCGGATGAACATCCCCGAAAATCAACTGCCGGAATCGTATAACGCTCGCGAACTGGCTCAATCGTTTGGCGAATACGCTGATCTTAAATTCCAAATCTACGAACAGGATAGTTTGCTTTGGTTGGGGTCGTTATCGGAAGAAAAATTCGATTCGGTGCTGAAAGAAATTGAATCACGTAAAATTGCCGAGCTTGAACAACTGCAACGCGAGCAGGAAGAACGCAGAAATACGATGGTAAATGTGGATGCGTCTGATCAGGAAACCGAAACAACGAATTCTAGAAGTGGCTTTCTGAATATTCAGAATCCGCTTCTAATCGCAGATGCAAAGGAACAGTTTAGAGCAGTGTGGGGCAACCGGCCACTAGTGGATAATTGGAGATTTAACCAATTAATGCAAAATACGGTAATAGAAGACAGTGCGTTGGTTGAAAACACGAATGTTGTGAGCAGTGAGCAAAATCTGGCATCACAGGTTACCATCGATCTGAGTCGAGTTCCATTTACACCAAAAGAACAAGACTCTGTTAGAGCTATAAAAAGTGAAATGTTCTACGAGCTAGGCAATTTGTTCTTTTTGTCTTTGAATTTACCCGATAGTGCCATCCATTATTTTGAAAAAGTAATTGATGGAAATGCTAAAAACGATATAAAAGCAGTGACGCTGTACTCGCTTACAGAACTGCACGACGCGCAGGGGAACACAAATAGCGCTATAGCCTATGCAAACGACTTGATTGAGCTTTTCCCCGGCAGTGAGTATACCGGACGCGTAGTGGAGAAATACGAGCTTCAGCGTCCTGAAATAGTTGGTTATACCGAAGCCAATCCGCGCGACGAATATCGAGCATTAACTGCAAACGAATTTCTGCCCGATCCTATAAAAGCAGAGCAACTTGCATCGCTCGCTATTGCTCATAAAGGTGAAGCATTCAGCCATCGAGCATTGTACGATGCTATCACGATTTATATAAATCTTGGGAAATCCGATTCTGTTTTTAAAGCTAATTATCCTATTTGGGTTGCAGAAAAAGCAAACTGGGAATCAACGAAACAAGAATTTTCAATACTTCAGGATTCACTGAGAGAGGCATTTACAGACACTACATTACAATTATCGGTGGCAGACAGTGTGTACTATGAAACTATGCTAGATTCTACATTAACAGAGCCGGATATCGATCAATACTTTCCATACCAAGGCGCTTATTGGGATTCTACCAGAACTCAAATAGAAACATTTACGAAAGAGTTTACTTCTTCCAATTTTATAAAAACGGTTCGAATCTGGCAGCAAGAATTTAAAGTTCCGGAACCCGAGGTTGAAGAGATTATCATCGAAAACGAACCCGTAGCTACTGATAGCACGCAAGTTAGCTTACTCGACGAATCGGGTTACATCAACTGTACAGAACTTGAAATAGAACCTCAAATACGAGGAGGTATAGCCACCTTTAATCAGGTTTTAAATGTACCTGATGGCACAGAAGAGGAGTTCATTACCTTTCGATTTTTAATCAATCAACGAGGAATTGTTGATGAATTCGAACTGGCTTCAGAAACTGAAAACGAACGGTTGGTCACTGCTTATCAAAATGCCATCGAATCATTTATTACTTTTGAGCCGGTACTCTTTGAGGGCGAAGCGCAGATGATAGCATGCAACATCGACTTTGTAATCCCTAAATAATCACTGCTTAGGCAACGCTTTTTTTATCTCTTTGATAAGCCCGGGACCTTTGTAAACCATGCCGGTATAGATTTGCAGGAGATTTGCTCCGGCTTCAATTTTATCTAATGCAGACTGTGCATTGTTGATTCCACCCACGCCAATAATCGGCTTTTTGCCTTGCAAAAACTCATTCAACCAACCAATTACCTTGGTACTCTTCTTATGGATAGCAGCTCCACTTAACCCACCGTTACCAATTTTGGTAAGTGTATCAGCATCGGTCGTAAGTTCAGATCGGTCGGAAGAGGTGTTCGTTGCAACATACCCATCAATTGAATACGACTCACAGATTTCCACTAGTTTTTCAAGATCTGATTTTGCGGTATCTACCGAGAATTTAACCAAGGTAGGTTTGCGGTCGTTCTGATTTAATGGCAATCCTTTTAGTAAGGCTTCCAATGCAGCAGGATTTTCGAATGTCTTGCCTTCGCCGGTATTGGGGCAAGAGATGTTTACGGTGATATAATCGGCAACTTCAGCAGCTTTTTGATAGCTGTACGCGTAATCTTCAACTGCTGCATCACCATGAATTGTGGCATCATTGGTTTTAGCGATATTGATTCCTAACGGAATCGATAAGTTTAGGGTTTTTAAGCGATCGGTTATTACATCTGCACCTTCATTATTCAAGCCCATTCGGTTTATCAACGAGTGATCCTCAGGCAACCTGAATGCTCTCGGTTTTGGATTGCCTTCAGCGGCTTTTGCGGTAATACTTCCGATTTCAACAAAGCCGAAACCCATGGCTTGCATGGCGATAGGTGTGACGCCATTCTTGTCAAAACCGGCGGCTAATCCAACCGGGTTCGGGAATGTTAACCCAAAATACTCTTTTCTCAACCCGGCATCATTTCCACCATACATCATCCTGCAAATTGAAAGCAGTGCAGCAGATTGCGAAGTTCGTTGCGCCCAATCAACTGCAAGTTCGTGAGCGCTTTCAGCGTCTTTATTGAATAAATAGGGCTTGAGGATGGTAGAGTAGAGCATGCGATTTTTTGTTTTTGATGATACGAAAACACATAAAAGAAAACCGAAAAGCCTTATCATTCAGCCCGAATAAATTCAGATGCCAAGAATACCCATTCAAATAGAGGAATTAATAACTGCACTACCGCAAACGGTAGAGGTGGTGATACTTGAGTCGCAAAAAATCGATCATTCTGCCAGCAAAAAATCATATGTGGCAATTAAATCGCGATCCTCAATAAAGGCATATCAGGATAACATCATTGTTACGAAAGACGGATTTCAAAAAACGTGGACGGAAAACCCTTGGATTGCTTTAAAAGAATTCGCAGATGACACCTCTGACTGGCTTTTTGGTTTTCTGGGATATGATCTGAAATCATTTATCGAAGATGTTGCCTCCTCGAATAAATCTTTGATCGAGGTGCCGGATCTATATTTCATGAACCCTGAGATTTTAATCGAAATTACGGCCACCGGTGAGGGGATTTTTTTAAAAGGAACAGTTAGCGATTTAGAAAATTTGCTTGAACCTACTGATACCCAGCCTTTCGGTATTCATCAACAAAAAAGCATCGATAAAAAGCAGTTTATTGAAGATGTAAAACGCATTAAGCACCGGATTTATGAAGGCGATGTGTATGAAGTAAATTACTCATATGCGCACCAGTTTGAATGTGAAGGCAATTCTTATGAATTGTTTCAGCAGATGAGGGAGCGGGGTGAGGTGCCGTTCGCGGCGTACATGCAATTTGAAGGTATCAACGTTTGTTGTTCATCGCCTGAACGATTTTTGAAAAAAGAGGGCAGAAGTCTGTTTTCTCAACCCATTAAAGGCACCATCCCCAATAATGAGTCGCACAGTTTAGCAGATTTGACATCCGAGAAAAATCGTGCAGAAAACTTGATGATTGTAGATCTGGTTCGCAACGATTTGAACCGTGTTTCGGAACCGGGAAGTGTGCAGGTTGAATCGCTGTTTGAAGTGCAGAGTTTTAAAACGGTGCATCAATTGGTTTCTACAATTACCGCTACATCTAAAAACAATGTTCATCCCGTTGATTTAATTGAGGCTTGTTTCCCTATGGGTTCAATGACCGGAGCGCCAAAAATTGCAGCCATGGAAATAATCGAAGAAATCGAGCATTATAAACGTGGATTGTACTCGGGTGCGATCGGATATTTTACACCCGATCAGGATTTTGATTTAAATGTGGTGATCAGAACTGCTATAATCAACAAGAACACATTGGTTTACCCGGTTGGTGGTGCAATCACAGCTGACTCCGATCCGGAAGATGAATGGCACGAAACTTTGGTTAAAACCGAAGCACTCAAAAATACTTTAGAAATATTGGATTAGGGTTGAATGATATCGTTCGTGGATAAGTTGTATTGATAACAAACTCAACAGGTGAAAATGACTAGTACAAAGCCAAGTATTTCAACATTAGGTGAACTGAAGGCAAGTGGGTGGAAATCAATCTCGGTAAAAGATGAACTTCGTAAAAACTTAATTGCATCCATGAAATCGGGTGCTCCGATTTTTGAAGGAATTCTTGGGTATGAGAAAACCGTGTTGCCTCAAATTCAACATGCCATACTTTCCCGACATGATCTGATTTTACTTGGATTAAGAGGTCAGGCGAAAACGCGAATTTTACGGTCTTTAGTTAATTTTCTGGATGAGTACATGCCCGTGATAGCAGGGTCAGAGATTAATGACGATCCTCTAAATCCACTTTCTAAATTTGCGTTAAATCTTATCGCAGATAAAGGGGATGAAACCCCAATCGATTGGGTACATCGGAATCATCGCTATGGCGAAAAGTTAGCCACTCCCGACACTACCGTTGCCGATCTGATAGGAGACATCGACCCGATAAAAGCAGCTACCAACAAATTGAATTTGGCCGATGAGAATGCCATCAATTTTGGGCTTATTCCCAGAACCAATCGTGGGATCTTTGTGATCAATGAATTGCCCGATCTCCAGCCGAGAATTCAGGTAGCGTTGCTTAACATCATGCAAGAGCGTGATATTCAAATTCGTGGGTTTAATGTGCGCATCCCTTTAGATATTTCGATGGCGTTTTCAGCAAATCCCGAAGATTACACCAATCGCGGTAATATTATTACGCCGTTAAAAGATCGAATCGATGCTCAGATTATCACGCATTATCCGAAAGAGTTGGAAATCGGAATAAAGATTACACAGCAAGAAGCTTGGCATCAACGCGAAGATTCTGTACAGGTTCATGTACCTGATGTGTATCGAGAAATTATCGAGCGAGCAGCTTTTGAAGCCCGTGAATCGGAATATGTGGATCAAAAAAGTGGGGTGTCTACAAGAATGACGATCACTGCGATGGAGCAAATACTTTCATCGGCAGAGCGTAGAGCCGTGTTGAATGGTGAAGGAGAAGCGACCGTACGTATTGCTGATATCTATCATATGGTTCCTGCACTAACCGGGAAGCTGGAATTGGTTTACGAAGGTGAGCAAGAAGGGGCAATCAGCGTTGCGAAACACATAGTTGGCAAAGCAATTAGCAAAACTTTTAAAGCCTATTTCCCTGATCCACAAAACCGAAATGGTGATGGGAAATCGAAGTATGAAGCCATTATTGAATGGTTTACTAAGGGCAACGAAATAAATTTACCCGACGTGCTGCCAACCAAAGAGTATAAACTTGCTCTTGACAGTGTGGAAGGTCTCAAACCATTGGTGGTTTCTCAATTAAATAAACCAAAAAAAGTTGAAATGTATGCGATGATGGATCTGGTTCTGGAAGCATTGCATCAAAATTCGATGCTAAGTAAAGAAGATTTAGACGACCATACGACCTATTCTGATATGCTTGGGTCCATGTTTTCATCGATTAATAATATAGATGATGATGACTTTGATGAATTTGACATATAGTGATTGATATCACGGAAAGAACATCGTATATTTAAAGCCTTTCGCAAAATTGAATATAGCCAAGACATGAAACAAGGTATTCATCCAGATTACAAAGAAGTTACTGTTGTACTGAGCGATGGCTCAGAAATCAAAACAAGAAGTACAATTAACACCAAAGATGGTGTGTACAAAACGGAGATTGATTCAAAAAATCACCCGTTTTATACTAAAAAAGCGTTCACCGCCAAAGCTGGTCGTGTGGATCGTTTCAAAAGAATGTACACGAAGAAATAATCCTATTTCTCCATGGATTTCAAAAGGATGTATCATATTGGTGCATCCTTTTTTTTATAGCTGAACAATGAAGATAGAAATATTCGAAGTTGGTCCCTTTCTTGAGAATACCTATCTGCTGGAGCAGAACGGGGAGGCTATTTTATTTGATCCCGGTTTTTCTTCCGTATCAGAGTTTCAGCGTTTTACAACTCATCTTGAGCAAACAGGTTCAAAGCTTATTGCTATCCTGTTAACTCATTCGCACGTAGATCATGTGCTAGGGCTTCAGCAAGTGCTCAAACACTTTGATGTGCCTGTGTATCTAAACACAGATGATCTGTTCTTGTGGGAGAACTTTGGCAATCAGGCTACTATGTTTGGCTTACGCCAAGTGGGCTTTAGTTTCACACCCAATTCGCTTCCTGTTGATGCTCCATTTGAGATCGGATCATTCAACTTCGAGTGTTTATACACTCCTGGGCATTCTCCTGATCACACCGCGTTTTATGTGAAAGAAGAGAAATTTTGTATTGCCGGTGATGCTCTGTTTAAAGAAAGTGTAGGTCGTACCGATTTATATGAAGGTTCTTTAGATGTGCTTTCAGAATCTATCAAAACGAAATTGTACTCGTTGCCTGATGATACCACAATTTATCCCGGGCACGGACCTTCAACCACCATCGGTCACGAAAAGAAATTCAACCCGTTTGTAAGAGGCTAATCCTTTTTTAGGTCTTCAATTTTCTGTTGATACTCGGTAGCTTTTTCTTCATCAGAAACAACCAAACGCTCATACATTTTAATCGCTTCCTTCTTGTTGCCCTGTGCTATATGAATCTTAGCTAGGGTTTCAGAAACAATGTCTTCGATGTTGTTCGCATCTGAGCTCAGATCTTCAACTTCACCATCATCATCCAGAGGAATTTGAATGCGCTGCGTTTCAACTGCTTCCAGCATTTCGATCAATCGATCCAAATCTAACACCGGAGAGCGTCGAGAGCCTTGAGTAAAAGAAGTTTTTTCGGAGTACCTGCTTGCGGGAACTTTAGCATCAAACTTTTCGGGGTGCACCAAAAAATAATGCAGATGCTCCATAAGCGGACTTCCGGGAGCATAATTTTTTGCAATCAATGCCTCTTTAATGGCTGACTTCTGATCATCTTTTAAATGATAGAACCAAGCTAATAAAAAATGACCAACTGCATCCGGGTCGCGTTTTTTTACCTGTTTTTGAAGCTTTAGAATTGCTTTTTCCTGATCGGACTCAAAAATATCTACGAACGAGGATAGCGACTGCGGTATGTTAAAAGGAATCTGCTGCATGTGGATGCAATAATACAGCACCTGCTATTATTAAACAATGTTTACCAGCTACTTACTGCCTCGTTGAACATATTATTTGCAATCTGTTCAAGAGCTTCATCTGCGGCGTTATCTTCGCCTTCGATTGGATCGTCGGTTGGGTCGAAGGTGAAAGTGCCGGAAAAACTTTTGTTTTCCCATTCGCTTTCTGCATTCATTCGATAAGAGAATGTCGCTCGAACTTGTATCTGAACTTGATTCTGATTGGCTTGTTCATTGCCACCAATACTAAACGGGCGATTACTATAGCTAACGATTTGTCCGGTTAAAATGGCGTCGGCATCTTGCTCATTATTCGCCAGTGATAGCTTACTTTCGTTCACAAATCGTTGCAACAATACGTCATTTAAACGATCAGAAAGATCACCAATTCCCGAGTTCGATTGATCAGGGAAAAACGGAATGAAAATAGTATTCACACCTTCCGGAATAGAAGTACCGGTAAAGCTGTAACGCAAACAACCAGAGTTAATAAGGCACATGGTAAACAGAAGTAAGAATAAACGCTTATGCAAGGCCATATTGGTCTAATTTACGGTAAAGTGTTCGTTCACTGATTCCGAGTGCTTCCGACGCTTTACGTCGATTTCCATCGTACTTTTCTAACGCTTTTTTGATCAAAAATTGTTCGGTGTCTTCGATGGAAGGAATTTCATCAGAGCTAAAAAACTCTTCAATTTCGGAGCTTTCTTCGTACACTTCTGGTTCTGTTTCCTCATTATCATCCGGCAAGTTACGCATGCCAAGTGGAGTCTCGATATCAGGACTGTACTTAATTAGCTGCTCGGTAGCTGCTTGCAGTCCACTGGTCGAAATTTCAGGCAATGCAGGCAACTGTTTGTTCGAATTTGAAAATGAACTGTATAAGAATTTGGCGAGCATCTTCTTAACATCACCGATATCGTTACTTAATTCAACCAAAGCACGGTAGATCAACTCCCGATCACGTTTGCTAAAACTTTCTTCGAAATCTCTGCTATCACTTTCTTTTTTATCAGCAACCATCGGAAGATTATCTGCAGAACCACTGCGTTGGCGCCCTTTCAGATATTTCTGTAATCGTTCTGCATCAATAAACTGTGATTTCTCTAACACTACTAACTGCTCGGCTACATTGCGAAGCTCACGGATGTTTCCGGGCCAGCGATAGGAAACCAGCAATTCTCTGGCTTCATCAGAAAAGCCTTTAAACACAGAATCGTAACGAGTTGAAAATTCTTGCACAAATTTTCTGAATATCTCGATGATATCTTCTTGTCGATCTCTTAGTGGTGGCAGAAGAATTTGAACGGTATTGAGGCGATAGTATAAATCTTCTCGAAAGGAATCTTCTTCAACTAATTGCCAAAGATCTTTATTGGTGGCGGCAATAATCCTCACATTGGTGGTTTGCACTTTGCTCGATCCAACCCGAAAGAACTCACCATTCTCTAAAACTCGAAGTAGTTTTACCTGTACATTTTTTGGTGTATCCCCAATTTCATCCAGAAAGATAGTCCCGCCATCTGCTTTCTCGAAATATCCTTCCCGACTTTCATTAGCACCCGTAAATGCGCCTTTTTCGTGCCCAAATAATTCGCTTTCGATAATTCCTTCTGGGATAGCCCCACAGTTGACAATCACTAGATTGTGGTGTTTTCTTGAGCTTAATCCATGAATAGCGCGCGCGGTTACATCTTTACCAACACCGCTTTCTCCCTGTAATAAAACAGTGATATCAGCTTTAGAAACCTGCATGATCTTATCGACCACCTGTTTCATGGAGTCCGATTTACCTAATAATCCAAATTGTTCTTGAAATACTTCTCTGTCCATAATTTATATGTGTATCTATTTGTGATACGAGGTGGAGATTATTCTTTTTATGACCGTTTAATTATTTAATCATCTCCGTTGCCTGTTCAATCGGTAGTTTTCGTGTTTCTTTAAAACTTGATAATACTAAGTTTGAACGGGTTTTATCCACTCCGGACCAAGATTGAATACGCGATAATAATTGCTCGAACGATGACGTGTTTTTAGTCCGAACTTTTAATAAATGCGAACCTTCGCCTGTAATCGAATGGCATTCAAGAATCTCGGGCTCATCTTGCACTTTTTCTACAAAACTCGGGTAATTTTCAGAACCATCAATTTGTACAAACAGAAAGGCGCTGATGTCGAAGTTGAAGTTACGGGCGTTTAACACCGCATAATATCCTTCGATCAAGCCTTTTTCTTCCAGCTTTTTCATTCTCTCTGAAACAGAGGGTACAGACAGGTTCACCATTTCAGCGATTTTATTCCGCTGTGCCCGCCCATTTTCTTGAAGGTGATTTAAAATCGAAATGTCAATTTCGTCAAGCATATTGCTCATGATCTACTCACTATTTCCTAAAATTTCTAACAATCATTAAAAATAACCTAAATAATTTAGGTTGGCAATGGCGATGCGGTGATTTTTACAATCAAAAGCACGGTAGAGTTTTTAGCTAAAAATGATTCAAAACGAAGTGAAAACTGCTGTATCTTTGATGAGAAAATAAATCGAAAAAACTCTCAGAAATGCTCGACATAAACTTCATCAGAGAAAACGTTGAAATCGTTAAACAAGGAATGATCGATAAAGGTGAAAAAGAACCTGGTATTGTTGATCAGGTGCTCGCCAAAGATGAAGAATGGCGTTCTTTCGTGCATAAACTGGATACTCTTCGCAGCGAAAATAATGCCAAAGCTAAGCAAATTGGTATGTTGATGGGGCAAGGGAAAAAGGAAGAAGCTCAAGCCATCATCAAAGAAACAGGGCAGTTTAAAGAAGAAGTGAAATCACTTGAAGAGAAAGAAAAAACACTTTCTGCCGAACGTGATGAGTTGTTATATAGAATTGCAAATGTGCCTCATCCAAGTGTGCCTGTCGGGCATACCGAAGAGGACAATGAAGTTTTTGCAACGTGGGGAGAGCCAAATAACGAAGAATGGAGAAAGCCCCATTGGGAAATTGTAGAGCGTTACGGTTGGGTTGATTTCGAGCGAGGAGTAAAGGTTACCGGTGCCGGATTTCCGTTTTATGTTGGACCGGTGGCACAGCTTCAACGAGCACTGATCAATTATTTTATTAATGAAGGGAATGCAGCCGGGTTCACCGAATTACAAGCGCCCTATTTCGTAAACGAAGATTCTGCCCGAGGAACGGGGCAAATTCCTGACAAAGAGGACATGATGTACACAATTCCTCGCGACGAGTTTTTTGCAATTCCTACTGGCGAAGTTCCGGTCACTAATTTCCATCGTGATGAGATTCTGAAAGAAGAAGATCTTCCGATCAACTACGTGTGCCACACTCCATGCTGGCGACGTGAAGCCGGTTCTTATGGTAAAGATGTGCGTGGATTGAATCGACTCCACCAATTTGACAAAGTGGAGATTGTGAAGATTGTGAAGCCTGAAACTTCTTATGATGAACTTGAGAGTCTTCGCGAGCATGCCGAGAAACTACTTCAGGATTTGGAATTGCCGTATCGAACGTTATTAATGTGCACCGGAGATATGGGCTTTACTCAAACTAAAAAGTACGATTTAGAGGTTTGGAGTCCGGGACAGCAACGTTGGTTAGAAGTGAGCTCGTGCTCTAACTTCGAAAGTTTTCAGGCTCGACGTATGCAATTGAGATATCGAAAAGATGGTAAATCTACCGAAATGGTGCATACACTAAATGGTTCTGCCTTGGCTTTGCCGAGAATCGTATCGGCTGTTCTTGAAGCTTATCAGGAAGAGAACGGAAAAGTTCGAGTTCCGGAAGTGTTAAAGCCGTTTTTTGGAAGGGATTATTTGTAGAAGTGAGCAATGAGCAATGAGCTATGAGCTATGAGGGGAAAAAATAACTCTTGAGAATCTCAGACCCAGAGAATTGGAAATTAAAGAAAAATGAAGTGTGTCTTTAATGACTCCTTTTCTCAAAACTCAAAACTCAAGGCTCAATGCTTCTTAGCGAAGTACCAAATCGCCCAGATGATACCTACAAAGGCGAGTGCGATTCCGATTCCACCTAAAAAAGCGTAGAGTAAATAGGGGATGATCATCGAAATTACGATGGCGGCAATGGTTTTTACAGGAGCTGAAGCAACTCCCGCTGCTCCAAATAGTGAGGCGATAATTCTTCCGATTCTAGCTAGCATATTCTTCTCTTTGATTAGTTAACTGCGAGTGCAGTACGAGGATAATTCCGAAATGATACAGTGCTGAACAATTAAGAATTGTTCAATGATCAATTAAGAATGATCAACTTTTATGCAGAACTAGCTCCGAAATTATTGGATTCGACGATAAACTATTTCCGGTCCATCTGATGCAGCCCAACTGATTGCAAACATGTCTTCATTAACTCCCCATTGTGAACTTGTAAAGTACCCGGAAATTGAGTCAACGCGTACTAATTCATCATTTTCATAAAATTCTATAAACCCATTGGAATCGAAAATGAGCGTTTTAAATATTCCAGTTGATTTAGGTGTTCGAACACTTGGTTTCCCATCTACCGTGAAATAATAAGTTTCTCGAACCCAATCCCATTCACCAGTAAGTAGGGTTGGGTCGTCATCGAGTTCCTCGAAGTTTATCGGCTCAGGATATTCAGTTGAGGTTACCGCTGTGCAAGAAAAAAAGGTAAAAGTGAAAGAGAGCAAAAGTGCACAAATAATTTTTTTCATTTCAATTTTCCCGCTTATCAATTATTAAATGGAAGATTGTTCTTATAAACTGTCAACATGATTAATTGTTGTTTCGCTCATTAGAATCAATCATTAACCAACCCTAAACCACCGCAAAGAACTCTTCTTCTTTGTAATTGAGCAGAATTTCGAGGATGGGATCCATGGTGTCGTATTTCATGAGTTCGAGACGGAGTTTCTTTCCATTTCTGATGCCCTTTAAATATTGGCCATAGTGCTTTTTCATGATGATGACGCCGTATCGTTCACCTTGGTGGGCAACCGATTTTCGTAGCTGTTCGGCGGTAAGTTCAAGTCGATCTTGTAGCGTCGGTTCAGGTAGCAATTCGCCCGTTTCCAGATAATGACGAGTTTGTTCAAAAATCCATGGGTTTCCGATGGCACCGCGTCCAATCATCACCCCATCCACACCGGTTTCTTCAAACATTTGCTTAGCAAGTTCCGGGGTAGTTACATCGCCATTTCCGATAATCGGGATTTCGAGTCCGGGAGTATTTTTTAGTTTCTTGAGCCATTCCCAACGTGCCTCGCCTTTGTACTTTTGTGCACGTGTTCGGGCATGCACCGTTAGCGCTTTCACACCCAGTTTTTGCAGCATCAAAGCAACTTCTTGGATTTTGATGGTGGAATCGTCCCAACCTAAGCGAGTTTTCACTGTAACCGGCTTGCTTTCTACGGCATCAACTACCGTTCCGGCCATGCGCTCCATCATCCCCAAATCTTTTAAACAAGCGGCACCAGCGCCTTTATTCACCACTTTGTAAACAGGGCATCCAAAATTGATGTCCACCAAATCAGGATTGTTGTTCTCGGCCACCTTTGCAGCGCCATACATGGCTTCCTCTCGTCCTCCAAAAATCTGGATTCCAAGAGGGCGTTCGCTCTCAGTATAGCTCATCTTGTGCAGGGCTATATCGGAGTCGCGAATGAGTGCTTCGGAGCTAATAAATTCTGTGTAAACGATATCTGCTCCTTTTTCGCGACAAATTTGTCGGAATGGAGAATCAGAAACATCTTCCATCGGAGCGAGGAAAAGCGGTTTCTCAGGAAGTTCTATTGGGCCTATGTGCATGGTTCATCAAAAATTTATAAAAGATACGGATTTTGTGGCGTTTCGATAAAATAAATCACGAATTGGAGCAGAAAGGCAGTAGTAGTTCCACCGATTATCTGCTATATTTTTGCACCAAATGATTAATCACAAATAAGAAAGATATGTCACTTGATACAGCCAAAATTGCAGAGTACTTAGGCGATGAAGCTTCAGGCCTGCTAGAGCACGAATGTAAAACAATTAGTAAAGATCGCTTAGCGTTACCATCAGCGAATTATGTAGATGAAGTATGGTACCACTCTGATCGAAATAATAGAGTGTTGGGGAATTTGCAATGGTTAATGGAAGCGGGACGTTTAGGGAAATCCGGTTACGTTTCAATTTTACCTGTTGATCAGGGAATTGAGCACTCAGGTGGCGCTTCTTTCGCAAAAAACCCGGATTACTTTGACCCGGAAAATATCGTAAAACTTGCCATTGAAGCAGGTTGTAACGGTGTTGCTTCTACTTTTGGAGCACTTCGATCTGTGTCGCGCAAGTATGCACACAAGATCCCGTTTATCGTGAAAATCAATCACAACGAGTTGCTTACTTACCCAAATACTTTCGATCAGATCATGTTTGGATCAATTGATCAAGCATATGATATGGGAGCTGCTGCAGTTGGAGCTACCATCTATTTCGGATCAGACGAATCAAATCGCCAGATTCAGGAAGTAGCGCAAGCATTTGCATATGCGCACGAATTAGGCATGGCAACCATCCTTTGGTGCTACACTCGTAATAATGCGTTCAAAGTTGATGGCGTTGATTATCACACTTCAGCTGATTTAACCGGTCAAGCTAACCACATTGGTACTACCATTGGCGCAGATATCATCAAGCAAAAGCAACCAACCAACAACGGTGGTTACAAAGCGTTGAATGCCGGCGATTCTAGCTATGGTAAACTTGATGAGCGTATTTATAGTGAACTTACTTCTGATCATCCAATCGATTTAACTCGCTACCAAGTAATCAACTGTTTTGCAGGCCGCGCAGGTTTGATCAACTCAGGTGGAGCATCCGGTTCAAACGATTTTGCGGACGCAGTAAAAACTGCAGTAATCAACAAACGTGCCGGTGGCATGGGCTTGATTAGCGGTAGAAAAGCGTTTCAACGTCCACTTGCTGAAGGCGTTAAGCTTTTAAATACCATTCAAGACGTTTATTTGAATGATGATGTAACGATTGCGTAAATTCGCATCGAAACGAAAATGAAGCCACGCACGTCGTGGCTTTTTTTTTATATTTGATTTCCATTTCTCGCCATTGAGTACAGACGGAATAAACATACAACAGCCCAAAAGCTTTATATCCAAAAGGTATATCGCGCTCTCCCTCTCGTTAAGTTTACTTACGATGGCAGGGGTGATTTACTATACCTACACGCCGGGCATTTTAACTCACTTGGCGCCAAAGCGAATGCCGGGCTTGTTTATTGCTTTAGTAGTTTCATTTTTACGAGTGTGGGCTACCGCGGCTAAATTCAGAGTTCTTTCGGAGCGAACCGTTAGCTGGCTGGGTGCTTTTCGCATCACACTAACCTGGGATTTCACCTCTGCTGTTACCCCTTCAACAATCGGTGGCGCGCCCATGGCTACATACGCCATGACTAAAGAAGGACTTAAACTCGGCGAAGCAACCGCTATCATTTTATACAGTGTGCTACTCGATCAGATTTGGTTTGCGCTGGCCATTCCCATTTTATTGATTTCTGGAATTTACTTTGAAGTTGTTCCTCCGCAGGCCGGGATGATCGGCGAAGCTTCGATGATTATTCTCTACATATTTCTGTTAAGTTACGCCGGTTTGTTGGCTTATGGCGTGTTAGTGAATCCTGCTGCTATAAAAAAAGTAGTGAAGTTTGTATTCCGACTTCCACTTCTTAATCGATGGGAAGAAAAGATAAATGCCGAAGCGGAGAATTTGGAGAGTTACGCGCATCAGTTACGCAAAAAACCATTTTCATTCCTGTTGAAGGCGTTTTTGTATTCCACTAGTTCATGGATTTGCCGGATTGCGTTGCCAACAATTGTGATCCTGAGCTTACTCCCTGCACCAGAAATCTTATCGCTGCTACGTAGTTTGGCGATGAATCTTACTTTCCTTGTGGTTCCAACTCCCGGTGGCAGTGGTGGGGTAGAAGGTTTATTTGTGCTATTTCAAGGACCGCTTTTATTTATGTCGCCATCCGAAATTGCCATGGAAGTGCGTGAGTCGTTTATCGGGTTATCTCTGTTTTTATGGCGCGTGATTAGCTATTACATCGCAATTGGCGTTGGGCTGGCAGCTACTACCTTTTACATCAATAAGCAGGTGGAAGAAATTCAACAGAAGGATTGATGGCAAAGACAAAAATTCAATTCGAATGCTCATCCTGCGGAAATACTTCCCCAAAATGGTTGGGAAGTTGTCCTAGTTGTGGCGAGTGGAACACCTATTTGGAAGTAACCACTGCCAAAAAAGAAGTGGAGCATAAAGCTAAAGTAGCCGGTATTGAAGCGGCAGGTGCTCCTAAGAAATTAGGAGATGTCGAGACATCTGAAAAATCCCGTTTTCTTAGCAATATATCAGAATTTGACCGCGTGCTTGGCGGTGGATTTCTGCCCGGTGCCTATATTTTGATTGGTGGTGAGCCGGGAGTGGGAAAGAGTACACTCACGCTGCAAATCGCGAAATCGAATCCCGATTTAAAAATTCTGTACTGTGCCGGCGAGGAATCAGCAGGACAAATAAAACAACGAGCGCAACGGCTGGGAGTGCAATCCGAAAACCTGTTGATTTACAACGAAACGCAGGTGAATCTCATCATTGAAGAAGCCCAAAAAGTTGATCCGGATTTATTGATTGTCGACTCTATCCAGACTGTATATCGAACTGAGTTATCGAGTATGCCGGGATCCATTCAACAAGTGAAAGAATGTGCGGCTTTGTTCCAGCAAGTTGCCAAAAAGAAGAACATCACTACGCTGGTGATCGGGCACGTAACCAAAGAAGGAGATATTGCAGGACCTCGTGTACTCGAGCACATGGTTGACACTGTTCTTCAATTCGAAGGAGATAAAAACTACACTTATCGACTTCTAAGATCTCTAAAAAACAGATTCGGTCCGGCGCAGGAAGTGGGCGTTTTCGAAATGTTCGAACATGGACTTCGGGAAGTTTCTAATCCATCTGAACTGTTTTTATCGGATAAAACAGAAGGTGTGAGTGGTAATGCCATTGTCTGCACGATGGAAGGCTCCAGACCTCTGTTAATCGAAGTTCAGGCCTTGGCTACGCCCACAAGTTTCGGAACGCCCCAACGAACAGCCAATGGTTTCGATCGGAATCGATTGCTGTTATTATTGGCAGTGCTTGAAAAACGTGCCGGTTTCAGTTTTGCGAATCAAGATGTGTATTTGAATGTGGCCGGTGGTTTTCGGCTCAGCGATCCTGCCGGTGATTTAGGCGTTTGTTGTGCGCTAGTTTCTAGCTTAATTGATCGAGCCATTGATCAACGAGTAGCATTTGTGGGCGAAGTGGGATTGGCAGGAGAAGTTCGAACGGTGCCGCATATCGAGCAGAGAATTAAAGAAGCTGCGAAATTAGGGTTTTCACAAAGTATATCGCCAATTTCGAAAAGTGGAGTGGGGATTCGCTACTTACGTGATGCCATAAAAAAAGCCCTCCCGATGAATCGAGAAGGCTGAATTCGTGAAACAACGAATTAGTAATTGTCGCGCTGACGGCGACGTTGTTCGCGTACGGCTTTTTTCATAGCCTCTCGCTTCAAAATAGATGGCTTTGTAAACTGTTGACGATCCTTGTATTCATTCAAGATTCGTGAACGAGTCACCATTTTTTTGAAACGATTGATTGCGCGTTCAACACTTTCGTTGTCTTTAACTTCAACGCCTAGCATTGGAGTCTCACATCCTTTCGTTTATTTTTTGTTTCCCATTATTGGGAGCACTAAATATAAGAATTTTGAGGAAGAATTGATAGAGGGGTTACTGGTTGCTGGTTGCTGGTTATTGACGTAGCTAATTTTAAGTCTTTGTTTTTAGAACATGATTTATTTGATTGAATGATTAGTAAGATGAAAAATCAATACAAATATTCTGATCTGACCGGAAGCATAATTAAGGCTGCAATGACTGTGCATTCAACACTTGGAAATGGTTTTCAGGAGGTTATTTATCAACGCGCACTTCAAATAGAATTAAAAGATGTTGGTTTGTCGTTTGTTAGAGAACAAGAAATGCCGGTTTATTACAAAAATATTCCGATCGGCAAGCGTAGAGTAGACTTTTTTGGTGAAGATAAAATCGCCTTAGAAATTAAAGCCGTTTTAGAACTGCAAGACGTACATATTGCACAAGCAATCAATTATTTAGAAGCTTTTGATCTAGAGGTTGGTCTATTGATAAATTTTGGTTCAAGAAGCCTTCAATTCAAACGCGTATATAACAAGTCTTTCAAGCAAAAGGCTCAAGGTAATCCGCTTACAAAACGAACAAGTAACTAATCTTGATCATCAGTTAATCAGATTAATCATAGTAAGCCGTTCACATAATAACTCTCATCAACAAGTTCCGAGCGTACTCCTAGCCCAAATAGGGCGTAATCATATTTTGCGGGATCTTCAGGGTCCAGCACACGGAGTTTTCCCATAAGCTCTAGCACCGATTTCCAATCATTTTGATGACGGGATAAGATTCCCAATGCTCGAGCTTGACGTGCAACGTGAACATCGAGCGGGACTTTCAATTCGGATGCAGGCATAAACGACATCGTGCCTAAATCCACTTCACTTTTTCGAATGCACCACCGCAGATACATATACAAGCGTTTTGCTGAGCTATTCTTGTCTGGGTTCGCGATGTGTTTTCGAGATCGTTGAGGAGTTTCGGGGTAGAATTCAAAAAATCGTTGATGAAACACAGCCATTAATTCGCGTTGTTCCCTTTTGGCTTGCTGGTAACAATCCGACCAAAATCCTTCAAAGGAACCAAACTCAGAGGCCGCTTTTTTGATTGCCTTAATCATCCAATAAATATCTTCCGATTTAAACGTCCGGTGCTTGAAACCATCGAGTGCGTCGGCATCGGAATCAGAAAAATTAGTGATGAATTCAGCAGGTCTATAGTTCATTCTGTTTAATAAATCGTCAACCTTCGCAATCACAATATCACGCCGACCCCAGGCCATAATAGCTGCAAAAAACCCGGCTAACTCCTGATCATTCTTGTCCTCAAAAGCATGCATGAACTGTATAGGATCCGATTCTATATAGCTCGGCACTTCAACCTGCTCCACGATAGAATCTAGGTACGGTTTTAATTCCAGTAGCTTCTTTTTGGAAAGTTTTTTGAGCTTTTTCGGCATTTTTATTTCAAATAATTAGGCAATTAGAAACTATTTTGAGACCAATTCCCAGAATTGACGAGGAGTCAGAATCTTCGGCTTTTTTATCTGATCAGTTAGTACCAAAAGATCCTTGTCTCCGGTAATCAAAATATCTGCATTTGAGTTAATTGCTGACTGCAACACCCAACGATCATCTTCATCCCTGTCCTGTATCTCTGATTTGGTATCAGGCATTGGTTCAATACTGTGCTGCCGAAGTAGGTTTTCTGCATCCAATACAATGCTTTCATGTACTTTCAATTTTTTTAACAGTACCCGTCTAAGTTCAGCTAAAACAAATTCACCAATTATTAATTCGTGATCTGCTAAAATTAATTGAAATATATCAGCACTTAAACCACGAGTCGCAAATGCGCTTACCAAAAAGTTTGTGTCTGCAAAAACTTTCACGAAATTTCGCGCCAGATGTCTTCGTCCGTTAGTAAACCTTGAGACTCAGCAAATGGAAGAATCTTATTTCTGATTTGTTGAAAAGCATCAATTGAAAGCTGTCGTTTTAAAGCTTCGCGAACAATTTCACTTTTAGGCCGACCTGAATTTTTTGAAACACGATCTAGCATTGCTTCTAATTCAGTATCTATTCGAATGGATATAGTTGTACTCATAATAAACGTGTTGTACTACAATGTAATACGCATTTTTATCTAATTCAAATTAAGGAGTAACTAAGCTACGATGATCTTTTTATTCGTCATTCGTCATTCTCTCTCTCCATCAACTTCTCCGTCAGCTTCTTATTGGCTTTGGGGAATGGGAATTGTTCTAATTCTGAAATATCAACCCATCGGATTTCCTGGCTGGATTTAGCGCTCGGTTTACCGGAAACTAATCGACACAAATAGGCATGCATTGTAATAGAAAAATGAGAGTAGACATGCTTTAGCTTCATGAACTCTTCATAGGCATTGACTTCAACACCAAGTTCTTCACGTAACTCCCGCTCAACGGTTTGTTGGATGCTTTCGCCTTCTTCCTGTTTGCCCCCGGGGAATTCCCACAATCCGCCTAACATCACATTTTCGGGTCGGAGTGCTATGAGCACCTTTCCATCTTCTCGTTCGATGATTCCAACTCCAATATGTTTATGCGGCTTTTTCTTTGCAGGGGATTTGTAGGGAATGGTGTCTGTTTTTGCTGATTTGTTAGCTACACAATTGAAGGAAATCGGACAAGACAAACAATCAGGATTGGTTGGTTTACAAACCGTTGAGCCAATTTCCATCAAGCCTTGATTGAAATCAGCAGGCCGATCGGTACTAATCAATCCATCTACATGAAGTTGAACTTGTTTAGTGGTTCGGGTTGATCGTACATCGTCTTCAATCCCAAAGTAACGCGTAATTACACGAATTACGTTTCCATCCACCACAGCATTGGGTTTACCGAAAGCGATGCTAGTAATAGCTGCTGCGGTGTAGGGTCCAATTCCTTTCAACTTTATGATTTCATCATAATCCACCGGCAGTTTCCCACCAAAATCATCCACAATCATTTTTGCAGCGGCGTGAAGACTTCGGGCGCGACTGTAATACCCAAGCCCTTCCCAAGCTTTCATTACTTGTTGTTGCTCAGCTTTTGCTAAGTCGAAAACGGTTGGAAACTCCCCTATAAATCGTTCAAAATAAGGCCAGGCTTGATCAACTCGAGTTTGCTGGAGCATGATTTCAGAGATCCAAATCTTGTAAGGATCGTTGGTCTCGCGCCATGGCATCGGGCGCTTATGTTCGGCGTACCAATCTAAAACTGCTTCTGTAAATCTATTATCTGAACTCAAAAATTATGCTTATTCTCCTCGTGAAATATTGATCACGTTGTAAGTGATTTCAATTGATGAAGCCGTGCCTTGTTCGTCGGTTGCCACAATCCGAAACGTTTGTTCACCAATCTGTCGTTCGTTGGGAGTCCAGTTAAATTCACCGGTTTGCTCGTTTAGAGTAGATCCTTCGGGTAAGTCCACTCCCAGATAACGAATTAAGCCACTCGATGGATTTTCAGGATCGATTGCGTTAAAAGTGATTTCGTAAGGATCATTAACTGCAACCGTTGATCCACGAACTGGGCTGAATCGAGGAGGAGCGTTGAACGTTCGTACTTCAACCGTGAAACTAGTGCTGTCGATCTGTCCCTTACTGTTTGATCCAATGATGGTAAACGGCGTAATTCCAACCTGATTTACAGATGGTTGCCAGTATAAACCCTGTTTTTGAATCCGTGCATTCGCTACCGGCGATTTATAGGTGAACGAAACATCGCTGTGATCGCCCGACTCAAGCTCGATGGCAGTTAGCAAAGGTTGGGGAAAAGTGAGTGTTTTATTACCAATGGCTTTGATTTTGAAGTTCTCTGAACCTGAAGAAGGATTTGAAGTTGAAATTTCGTTACTACCATTTTGTAACGGACTAACTTTATCGAAGATAGAAATCCAGAGTGCATCGGCACTTTTAGTGATAAAGTTTCCGGCCTGAGATTCTGCCTGCCACAACCGAAGTCCACCATTATTTTCTGAAATCCAAAGCTGTCCATTTTGGGTGCGAACAAACAGCGTGTTTTCATATTCAGTTACGTTGGCGATTTTTGCATTTACAGTCCCAACACTTCTTCCCAATCCATTTGTGGTTACCGTATAAAGCTCACCGCTTGTGGTTGCGCCCCAAATCTTCTCATTTTGTATGAATAAGTCTTCGATTGATTCACCAAGAGTTAAAGTAGCGATAGATTCCAATCCGTCTTCGCCTAATTGAAAGGAGTGAATTTTCTCATCTCCTGTTAGTACAAACAGCTGGTTTGATAGGATCGAAGAAACGACATCTAAAACAGCAACCCGACCTATGGTTCCATTGGCAACAATATTGGCGTCGGTATCAAAATCATCCGGCGATGTTAGTGGGAGTTCACCAAGGCCTTCATCACCTAAAGCCACAAATAATTTGTCGTTTAAACGAGCAACTCCTTTTGGCGAAACCGGGAGCTGAGTTGATGAAAATACGCCTAACACTGATGTAGGCTCAAGAACGGTTAGTCGCCTTGAATCACCATATAAGTAAGCGAACCGAATGTCTGAATCAATCTTATTACCTCGACGTTGCATCCCCGAAGAAGTGTAGAGCCATTGCAAGGAATCCCCATAAACGCGGAAAACGGCCATTCCTTCCAGTTCGGATAGGACGTATAAATGAGCATCCGAGGCTTCCATCGCTTTAATGTTAGGAATCTCGATCAGATTTTGATAATCCTGCGACCATTGCGCCTCTGATCGAACAGAAAACGACAACAAGAATAAAAATAGAGATATTGTAATGAGTTTTCGCATATGCTGATTCTATATGTCTACAACCAATTATGATTTTTGTACCAACGGATAGTGCGAGAAATACCTTCTTCTAAGCTGGTGCCGGGCATATACCCAAGTTCTTTCTCGGCTTTTGCTGATGAACACACCCATTCGTGCGTCATTTCTCTGGCTTTTTCTTCGTTTAAAACGGGATACTTTCCAAGTATTCCGGCGCCCTTTTCAACGGCAGTAGCGATTTTTTTAATCCACCTTGGTTTTAATTTCAAAGGGATGGGTTTCCAGCCTGTAACAACTGAAGTTATTTCGCGAATTTGATTCCAGGAATACGCTTCTTTTGGCCCGCCCATAAAATAGGTGTGTGATCCTGTTTTTGTAAATACCGCCGCTTTCATTATTCCTTCAACTAAATCCTTCACATATACCATCGATAATTTCGGATGGTTCCCATCACCCACCATCGGGCATATTCCTAGCTTAAAGGTTTTGAAAAAGGTATAAATGTCTGCTTCGCGTGGACCATAAACTGCCGGTGGACGAATAATTTTAATACTTTCTTTTTTTGATGCGGCACTTAAAATAATTTCTTCCATTTCCTTTTTCGATTCACCATACATACTCACTGGACGAAGTTGCGCAGATTCAGTAAGTGGGGCTCCGTTACTTGGACCTGTTGCAGCCAACGAAGAAAGCATCACTATATTGGTGATTCCTTTTTTTTGAGCTATTCGGAGCAGGTTTTCGGTGGCATCAACATTAGCACGTTTAAACTCCGACCACTTTGGAGCACGAACAACTCCTGCAATGTGAAAAATCACGTCTACACCTTCTAGGGCGGAACTTAATACTTGTAAATCGGTTAGATCGCCTTTAACACGAGTAAAGGCTTTTCCGGTTAACCACTTGTCAGAGCTTCTAACCAAACATAATACTTCAGAATATTGATCGGATTCGATCAGCGCATCAACCAGATGACTGCCAACAAAACCGGTACCGCCGGTAACAAAGGCTCTCATAAATGTGTATATTTATCGGATTTTTGAAAATTGGTTAGCGCAAAGTTGAATAGTCGCACAGCCCCGAAGATACAAATCTACGAACTGCTTTTAAACTGAATGAACGAACTGAGAGTAGCATTATTTACCGGCAATTATAACCACATCAGAGATGGTGTGTCGCTTACACTAAATCGATTGGTTTCCTATTTAGAGAGTCAAAACATTCCGGTGTTAGTTTTTGGGCCCAGCATTAAAAACCCACCCATTGATCATTGCGGTGAACTTGTGGTTACGCCATCTATTCCGATGTTAGTTCCAGGCAGAACCGAGTATCGAATTGCCACTCACTTTCCGGGCTGGGCAAAAAAACGTCTTGAGGAATTCAACCCAACTTTGATTCATATTGCAACGCCCGATGGGTTGGGTAGCGGCGCAATGAAATGGGGAAAGAAACATGATGTGCCGGTTGTGGCAAGTTATCACACCCATTTTTTAAGTTATGCGGGCTATTATGCTGCGTTTTTAATGCCGATTTTTCTCCCGGCCAAATGGCATATGAAATCGTTTTATAAAAAAGCGATAGAAACTTATGTGCCATCACAATCGATGATAGATGAGCTGGAAGAAATCGGGCTGCAAAGTAACATGAAAATCTGGGCTCGCGGAATCGATCTCGAGAGATTCAATCCTAAAAAAAGGGATATGGAATGGCGACGTTCGGTCGGGTTAAAAGATGATGAAATAGTAGTGAGCTTTGTCTCGCGGTTGGTTTGGGAGAAGGAGTTGCGGACGTACATTAAAGCAGTAAAAAATGTGCAAGCTATTCATCCAAACGTTCGAGCTTTAATTGTGGGTGACGGTCCGGCTTTGGATGAGACGAAAGAATTGTTACCGGATGCACATTATACCGGTTTTGCAAAGGGCGAAGATTTGGCAAGAGCATATGCAAGCAGCGATATTTTCATGTTTCCATCGCACACCGAAACTTTCGGAAATGTAACACTGGAAGCTATGGCAAGTGGACTCCCATGCGTGGTGGCGGATGCCATTGGGAGCAAATCGCTGGTTGAGGACGGAGAAAACGGATTTTGGGCAAAACCTAAAAACGAAGATGATTTCACCGAAAAGTTGAAAAAGATTGTTGAAAACGACGAGTTGAGAACGGCGATGGGGAAAAAATCGCGAGAATTTGCGATGAATTATCAATGGGAATCCATCAACGGTGGCTTGGTTGAGAATTATAAATCAGTGATTAAAAACTACTCCGGCTCGTGATGAAGATTTTGTACATATCGCATTTACATCCCCCAAAAAATGCACCGCTCAAAAGCATCGGCGGTATGCAGCGTGTGAGCATGCAATTAGTAGATGAGTTAAAGAAGAAACCGGGTGTTCAAATTAAAACCATCATACAGCATGCTCCCTGGAAGGGAATTGAAGCCCGAACAGCTGTATTTTTGTTTAAACTCATCCGCAAGCTCCCCAAAATTGTAGACGATTATCAGCCGGATGTGATCCTGTTTTCCTCGATGGTAACGGCAACGTTGGCAAAGTTCACACGATCAAAAATTTCTGTGCCTATGGTTACAATCAATCATGGTCAGGACGTGAAAATGCCCATTGGGATCTACCAGAACTTTGTTCCTAAAGTATTTGAGGCGTTGGATGGAGTAATTTCAGTATCACGCGCAACTCGCGAAGAATGTATTAAACGAGGAATGCATCCAGAAAAAGGAATCGCGCTACCTAATGGTTTCGATATGGCGCATATCGAAGAAACACCGGAAAAAGAGTCTGCTCGTAAAGATTTGGAAAAAGCTTTTGGCTTTTCCTTAGAAGGGAAAAAGCTTTTACTAACGGTTGGCCGGCAGGTGAAGCGAAAAGGGCATGAATGGTTTATTACCGATGTTTTTTCGAAAATTAAGTCGGATGTAATTTATCTGGCGATAGGTGAAGGCCCTGAACATGAACGATTATTGCAAGTAAGGGACGGTCTGACTTTTAAAGATGCACTACATTTTGTGGGAAAACAACCGGATGAATTACTTCGAAAATCGTATGCAGCGGCAGATGTATTTGTAATGCCTAACATCCCGGTAGAAGGAGATATGGAAGGCTTTGGAATTGTGATGCTTGAAGCAAATTTGGCTTCAACTCCTGCTGTGGCAGCCGATTTAGAAGGTATAAAAGATGTAATTAGCGATGGTGAAAATGGCTTCAAAGTAGAAGTGCGTGATGCCGACACTTTTGCAGCTAAGATTGATGAGGTTTTAACAACTGATTATTCTACCTTAAGCGAAAGCAGCAGGAACTATGTAGAGCAAAATTTTGCTTGGGAACGAGTCGCTGACAGATATATTTCTTATCTTGGCGAGGTTATAAAAGATCACAGCACTCATAATGGCTAGTTGGTAAATTTGAATGAATTTCAATACTAGCTATATTCAACGTTATTCGATTATTTGGACAGGACGGATCGCATGAGCGAAACAAAAAATTTGGCCACTCAAGACATATTTCATAAAGCACACAGTTTCACTCGGGCTGATGAAGTAAAAGCAATGGGTTTATACCCATATTTTAAACCACTCGAGGCCACCGATGGTACGATAGTAGAGATTGAAGGCCGAAAAGTTATCATGGCCGGTTCCAATAACTATCTTGGTTTAACAAATGATCAGCGTACCATAAAAGCGGCTCAAGATGCCCTTACTAAATATGGCACTGGCTGTACCGGTTCGCGCTATTTAAATGGAACATTGGATATCCATTTGGAACTGGAAGAAAAGCTTGCTGATTTTATGGGCAAGGAAGGCTGCGTTCTCTTTAGCACCGGCTACCAAACCAATGAAGGAGCCATTCAAACCATTGCGGGAAGAAATGATCTGATTTTTTCCGATCGCGATAATCATGCATGTATTGTAGTTGGCACACAGGTTTCTAATGCCAAGACTATTCGCTACAAGCATAACGATATGGATCAACTGCGTAAGTTTTTAGAGCAAGCAGATCCGAATGCAGGTAAAATTATTGTAACCGATGGCGTTTTTTCAATGTCAGGTACATTAGCAAAAGTGCCAGAGTTGGTAGCTTTAGCAAAAGAATTTAACGCACGTCTTTATTTGGATGATGCACACGCCGTAGGTGTAGTTGGAAAAGGTGGGCGAGGATCTGCATCTGTTTTTGATTTAACCGACGAAGTTGACCTGATCAGTGGAACTTTCTCCAAATCGTTTGCCTCTTTAGGTGGCTTTCTTGTTGGTGATAGAACGGTAATCGAGTATATCCGCCATCACTCACCGGCACATATTTTTAGTGCATCCATGCCTCCGGCAAATGTTGCTACCGTTCTTACTGCACTTGAAATTTTGAAAGAAGAAACCTGGCGTTTAGATCGATTAGAAGAAATTTCGGTGTACATGCGTACCGAACTTGAGAAATTGGGTTTTAACGTTTGGTCTAGCCAGTCTCCAATCATACCGGTTGTAATTGGCGATATGATGGATTGCTTTAAATTCTGGAAAGATCTTTTTGAAGAGGGCGTTTACGCAAACGCAGTAATTCCACCGGCGGTACCACAAGGTCAGTCGCTTTTGAGAACTAGTTATATGGCTAGCCATACCGATTCGCACTTAAATCGTATTCTCGAAGCTTTCAGAAAAGTGGGATTAAAGCACGGAATTATCGATAATAACGGACACTCAGCCAGCTAATAATAGGATATGGATACTACGGGGATCACTATCGTCACGACCGATGACGAGAAAAAGAAATTTCTGGAATTCCCCTATTCGCATTATCAAAACGATCCTCACTTTGTTCCTCCTTTGCGGATGGATCAGAAAAAACTTATCGACACCAAGAAAAATCCGTTTTATAAAAATGCAGACATCGCATTATTCATAGCTGAACATAACGGTGAAATTGCCGGCAGGATATCAGCGACGGTAGACCATCGTTTTAACAATTACCACAATACTAAGACCGGCCATTTTGGTTTTTTCGAGTGTATCGACCATCAACCTACGGCAAACTTACTATTTAGGGTAGCTGAAGATTGGCTTCGCGATCAGGGAATGACCAAAGTTCTAGGTCCGGCTAGTCCCGGGATGATGGATATGATAGGGCTATTGAGCGATGGATACGATCGTGACCCTTTTGTAATGATGCCATATACCAAGCCTTATTATTTAAAATTGGTTGAAGCTTGCGGCTACGAAGTAGAGATGGAGTTATTGGCATTTATGATTTCTCAAGATGATGTTGCTAAGGATCGAATGCAACGTGCTAAAGAGATCGTTCATAAACGAAATCCGGGCTTGAGTTTTCGTCAGGTTAACATGAAAAGGATTAAAGATGAGGTCGAAATAGTTCGCGAAATCTATAATCAAGCATGGAAAGATAATTGGGGATTTCTACCATTAACCAAAGAAGAACTCCAAGCAACAGCAGATGATTTTAAGCTGATTTTGGATGCAGATGTTGCACATATTGCCGAAATAGACGGCAAACCGGTTGGATTTTCCATATCCATTCCAAATCTTAATACGCTTTTCAAAACCATGAATGGGAATCTTTTCCCGTTTGGCATATTTAAATTACTTTTTGGAAGAAAGAAAATAAATGAACTTCGCACTGCTTTAATGGGAGTGTTACCCGAATATCAAGGAAGAGGAATTGAAGCGTTGTTAAATCAACGAACAATTGAACGAGGGGAAACAAAAGGCTACGACCGATCAGAAATAAGCTGGGTGCTTAACAATAATGTTGATATGGTACGAGTAGCCGAACGCCTAGGTGCCAAAGTTGATAAGAAGTATCATATGTACACAAAGGCTCTTTAGTCTTCATATCTTGTTCATACTGAACCAAGATGTTATGGTATCATGCTTAGTGCGAGATAGAGCATATGATCAAAAATTTTAGATTAATAGAATACATAAAATTATGAGCGATTACAGGATCGAGAAAGATAGTATGGGCGAAGTTAAAGTGCCCGTTAATGCACTTTATGGTGCACAAACTCAACGTGCTAACGATAATTTTCCAATTTCAGGGATTCGATTTAGTCGTGAATTTATCGAAGCTCTTGGTACCGTAAAAAAAGCGGCTGCTTTGGCTAATAAAACGTTGGGCTTACTTGATGATTCAAAAGCCGACGCGATCATGGATGCGGCTACAGAAGTGATTGATGGCAAACATGACGATCAATTTGTGATCGATATTTTTCAAACCGGATCGGGTACTTCGAGTAATATGAATTCGAACGAAGTAATTAGCCACATCGCAAATGAGGGTAAAGAAGGGGAGGATCGAATCCATCCAAACGATCACGTAAATTTTGGCCAAAGTTCAAACGATGTAATTCCAACTGCCATCCGAATTGCAGCTGTATTATCCGTTCAAAGAGATTTAATTCCGGCTTTAACGCATTTAAAAGATGCTTTTTTAGCAAAAGGAGCTGAATACGCTCATGTAGTGAAAACCGGGCGCACGCACCTGATGGATGCAATGCCAGTGACCATCGAGCAGGAATTTGGTGGCTATGCGCGCCAATTAGAACTCGGTATTGAACGAGTAAAAGCAGCACTTGAACGAGTAAAAGAACTACCTCAAGGAGGAACTGCTGTTGGAACCGGTATTAATACTCACTCAGATTTCGGAAAAACTTTTGCTGCTACCGTAAGTGATTTAACCGGTGAGGCATTTGAAGAAGCCTCCAATCATTTTGAAGCACAGGCCACAGTTGATGCACCCGTTGAGTTAAGTGGTCAGCTAAAAACCATAGCAGTTAGTTTGATGAAAATTTCGAACGATTTACGCTGGATGAATTCGGGACCAAACTCCGGAATAGGCGAAGTACAACTCGCAGCCTTACAACCAGGCTCGTCAATCATGCCGGGTAAAGTGAATCCTGTTATCGAAGAGTCGGTAAACATGGTTTGTGCTCAGGTAATTGGTAACGATGCAGCCATCACTGTTGGTGGGCTAAATGGAAACTTCGAGTTGAATGTAATGTTGCCAATGGTAGCACATAATTTACTCGAATCGATTAAGATATTAGCAAATGCTTCTCGAAATCTTGCCGACCGATCGGTTTCAAAACTTACGGTACGAGAAGACGTGATTGCTGAAAAAGTGGGTAAGAACCCAATATTGGTAACCGCTTTAAATCCTATTATCGGATATGATCTGGCGGCGAAAATTGCCAAAAAAGCCTATGCCGAAAACCGCGCTTTATTGGATGTAGCATTAGAAATGACCGATCTTTCGGAGCAAGAATTGAAAGATGCTTTAGACCCAATCAAAATGACAAAAGGTGGTTTTACTGATTAGATTAAACAATTAATTTAATTAGTTTTAAAGCATAAATCGGGCTTTGAAATATCGATTCTCCGCTTTAATCTAAGCAGTCGAAATCGTATATTGGAAGCCCTTTCACAGTTACCAATTAGTCAAGTAAGTACAAACCATTGCCATGATAGAAGTTAAGCCAAAGACCCGACGTAAATTCTCCGCCGCTCAAAAGAAGGAGATTCTCGCCGATTACCGACTAGGTTGGACCAGTCGGTATATGTCGCTTATTGGCCGAAAAGAAGTTCTATCTGGTAAGGCAAAGTTTGGAATTTTTGGTGATGGCAAAGAAGTGCCTCAAATTGCACTATCAAAAGTGTTCAGAAATGGTGATTTCCGTTCGGGTTATTACCGCGATCAAACCTTGATGATGGCCATAGGAGGCGTTACTGTTGAGCAATTTTTTGCACAACTCTACGCAGATCCTGATTCTAAAGCAGATCCTAATTCTGCCGGTAGACAAATGAATTCTCATTTTGCCAGCAAATTAGTTGATAAGGATGGTAATTGGATTGATCAAACTAAGAATAAAAACACATCTAGTGGAATCTCTCCAACGGCCGGACAAATGGCTCGGTTGGTTGGCTTAGCTCAGGCTTCTAAAGTTTATCGAAATGAAGCCAAGCTGAAAGGAAAAGAATGGAAGAAATTTTCGAACAACGGTAACGAGATCGCTTTCGGGACTATTGGTGACGCTTCTACTTCAGAAGGTGTTTTCTGGGAAGCAATTAATGCTGTTGGGGTTTTACAACTGCCAATGGTGATGTCGGTTTGGGATGATGGATACGGAATATCTGTTCCCAAAAAGTATCAAACCACAAAAGAAAGTATTTCAAAAGTTCTTGCAGGTTTCCAAAGAACAGAGGATGAGCCCGGTTATGAAATCCTGACTGCAAAAGCATGGGATTATCCTCAGTTGCTTGCTACCTACGAAAAAGCAGAGGAAATCGCTCGTGAGCAACATGTACCTGTGCTTGTTCATGTTGAAGAGGTTACGCAACCACAGGGGCATTCATCTTCAGGTTCTCACGAACGGTATAAATCGAAAGAGCGCTTAGAATGGGAAGTTGAATACTGCTGCTTGAACCAATTAAGAAAGTGGATTCTTGCTAAAAAGATTGCCACCGAAACTCAATTAGATGAAATTGAAGCTTCAGCACTTGAAGAGGTTACTGAGGCAAAAGCTAAAGCATGGTCGAATTATATCGACCCTATGAAGAAAGAAAAAGCATTTGTTCTTTCTAAAGTTAGCGAGTTGAAAAAGGAATTAAATGACGATCGTTTCAACGATTTGGAACGAAAACTGAAGTCATCGCCAAATGCTATTCGTAAGGATATTCTCCCGGTTGCTAAAAAAGCAGTTAGATTTTCAATTGGATCTGATCACTCGGCTCGGAAAGAGTTAGTGAACTGGCTTGAAGAAAATAAACCGGTAAATGCTGAACGCTACAATAGCCATTTATTAAGTCAGACTCCGAAATCACCTATGAAGCAAGAACATGTTGCTCCGGTTTTTTCTGATAAGTCTGATATGGTTGACGGTAGAATTGTTCTTCGAAATAATTTTGACAAACTGTTTGCCCAATACCCAAATTTACTCACATTTGGTGAAGATGTTGGAGCATTAGGTGATGTGAATAAAGGGCTTGAAGGCTTACAGGAAAAATATGGGAAGCTCCGCATTACTGATACAGGCATTCGCGAAGCCACTATTCTTGGTCAAGGGATTGGAATGGCTCTACGTGGACTTCGTCCAATTGCGGAAATCCAGTATTTAGATTATCTGTTGTATTGTTTCTACGTATTAAGCGATGATTTAGCAACATTACGTTACCGAACTAAAGGCCGACAGGCTGCTCCTGTTATCGTCCGAACTCGTGGACATAGATTGGAAGGAATTTGGCACTCCGGTTCACCAATGGGCGTAATTTTAAGCGGAGCCAGAGGTATGCATTTATGTGTGCCAAGAAATCTCACCGAAGCTGCTGGTTTTTATAACCTGTTACTTAAAGGTGATGATCCTGCCATCGTAATTGAGCCGTTAAATGGATATCGATTAAAAGAAAAACAACCCGACAACATTGGTGAATTTACCACGCCATTGGGAATTCCTGAGATTGTACATCAAGGCAAAGATATAACCATAGTTTCTTACGGCTCTACGTTTAACATCATTGAATCTATTATCCCACAACTTGAAGAAGTAGGCATTAATATCGAATTAGTTGATGTGCGCACACTTATGCCGTTTGATATCAATAGCATGATTGCTGAATCTGTAAAAAAGACAAATCGATTACTGATTGTTGATGAAGATGTACCGGGAGGAGCTTCAGCTTATATTTTACATAATGTGCTACAAACTCAAAATGCATATTACTATCTCGATTCAGAACCACGCTGTTTAACAGCTAAGGAGCACCGTCCGGCGTACGCATCCGATGGAGATTACTTTAGTAAGCCAAATGCAGAAGATATTTTCGACGAGATTTATTCAATGATGCGAGAATGTGAGCCATCTAAGTTTCCATCTATCTACGAATAAGATAGCATTGTAACTTTTTGGATCATTCTAGAAGTTGAAATATTTAAAGCTTCTGTATGAGTAATGTAGAAAAGGATCGAAGGGTAATAATAAGAGCCTGTGCATTCTAGGTATCGAAGATTTAGAATTCAGAGATGTGCTTCGACTTTTCGTGGCCGATTAGACTAGATCAAGGCACGGGCTTTCAGTTCCAGATACTTATTGATTGCATTGATCGATAACTCCTTTGGCGGGGTATAAATACTATGGATTCCGTAGCTATTTAGTGATTTGATAATCTGCTTTTTCTCAAAACTGAACTTTTCTGCGATTGTTTTAAGGTAGATATCCGATACATTTTCTGAATCTTGCTGTGTGAGCGATGTAAGTTCAGTATTTTCAAAAAAGATGGTTACCAGCAGATGATCTTTGGCAATCTTTCGCAAGTACGGTAATTGCCTTTCCATACTACTCAGCGTTTCGAAATTTGTGTACAATAAAACCAGGCTTCTTTGTTTGATATGCGACTTTAACCCAACCAAGAGCTTGTCGTAATCCGACTCCATAAAGTTGGTTTCGATATTATAAAGTGCCTGCTGAATCTTACGCACATGCGTTCTTTTTTTATCCGGTGGCACAACCGTTAGTTTATCGTTCGAGAAAGAAATTAATCCCGCTTTATCCTCTTTAAGCACAGCTATATTCGAAAGAACTAAACTCGTATTGATGGCATATTCTAGCAGCTGAAGTCCATCAAAAGGCATCTTCATCACGCGCCCCAAATCAACCATATTGATGATTTGCTGAGATCGCTCATCTTGATACTGATTAATCATCAAATGATTACTGCGAGCAGTAGCTTTCCAATTGATCGAACGAATATCATCTCCGCGTACATACTCTCGAATCTGATCAAATTCCATCGTATGCCCAAGCCGACGTACTTTTTTAACGCCTAGATCGGTAAGTCGATTTGAAATGGCGTACATCTCAAATTTGCGCATTTGAATGTAAGATGGATACACGGGAACTGTTTGGTGTGCAGCTACTGTAAACCGGCGCTTGAACAACGAGAGATTCGTATTTACGAAAATATTGATCGATCCGAAATCAAAATCACCACGATTTACCGGAGTAAGTTTGTACGAAAACTGATGTTCAGAGAATTGAGTAAATTTTTGATGGATTGAAAAATTCCGAATCTGAAATTGTATCGGGATTTCGTCGATAATCTCAACCGAAGTAGAAATGCCATAATTCGACTTCACTAAAAGTTTGATAGTATTCTCATCGCCATTAGAGAGCCGATTTGGGGCAATCCGAGTAGCTTCTATACCCGACCGTTTGCTATATAGAAGCAAAAGATCGACCAAACAGATAACAACAACTCCTATAGATGCAATTTCTGCGATGGCGATGACTACATCCACAAAAAAGCCAATCGTAAACAAAACAGCTATCGAAAATAATGCAAGGTAAAAACGAGCCGCTATGTATAAACTTCGGATAATCTGCACTAGCGAGGCACTTCAACTTTGTTTGCTAATTGCTTAAGCACGGTATCGGGAGTGATTCCTTCCATCTCTTTTTCGGGTGTTAAGGAGATACGATGGCGAAGAGCAGGCACAAAAACTTCTTTCACATCTTGGGGTGTGATGAAGTCTCTTCCCTGCATGGCTGCCCAAGCTTGAGCTGCTTTCATTACATACACCGAAGCACGAGGTGAAGCTCCAATCAATATCGAAGCAGAGTTGCGGGTTTCGTGTACTAATTGAGCGATGTAGCCCATGATTTCTTTCTCAACATGTACTTCTTGTACTCTCCGGCGCTGTTGAGTTAATTCATTTGAAGTAATTACGGCTTCAATTTGTTGGGTATCAGGGGCGGCTTTTCGGCGATAACTTCCATTCAAAATGGCAACTTCATCTTCAACCGATGGATATCCCACATCAATTTTGAACAAGAATCGATCAAGCTGAGCTTCCGGTAACCGGTACGTGCCTTCATGTTCGATGGGGTTCTGGGTGGCAATTACCATAAAGGGATCATCCATAGGATAGGTATGGCCATCAACTGTGATTTGCTGCTCCTGCATCACCTCAAATAACGCAGATTGAGTTTTTGCCGGTGACCGATTGATTTCGTCGATCAGAACCAGGTTTGAAAAAATCGGCCCTTTTTTGAATTCAAAATCACTGTTCTTTGAGTTGAAAATCGTGGTTCCGATGATATCAGCCGGCATTAAATCGGGCGTAAACTGAATTCTTGAAAATTCAGTATCGATGGTCTTTGCCAAAATCCGAACGGTAAGCGTTTTAGCAACTCCGGGAACGCCTTCAACCAACACATGTCCGTTGGCAAGTAAGCCGCAAATAAGTAAATCAATAAACTCATTTTGGCCGATAATCACCTTGCGAATTTCTGCCCGGATACGATCTACCATCTTATCGAGTTCGGTTAAATCGATGCGGTTTTTGAAGGTCTCTTCGTTTGGCGAATTTGTCGATGTATCTTCCATCAGCGTTGGGAATGTTTGTAGAACCAATCTATTTGATCGGTTACTTGTTTAAGTTGTTCGGTTGAAATTTCGGTGTTCGTTTGGGTCGACCGAATCATAGAAAAAAGTGTTTGAATTTCCGATGGAGCCAGTCCTGATCGGTGAGCTACTTGTTCTGCATCGGATTGCTCGAAGTCCGTAGTAACGCCGATATTTGTTCGGAGATACTCTTTAAAGAATAGCAGTTTCTTAGCCAATAATTCGGCATGAGTACCATTATTTAGGTAGAGATTTGCGATAGTAGCTGCAAATTCAATACTGCTGTTTTTTACCGGATTAATTTGAGGGATGATTCTTTGTTTACGTTTAGAACCAAAAATCAGATAGATGATTAAACCAAAAAGAGTAACAAACCAAGCTATCCTAAGTGTTGGCTGAGATGCAAAATATGCCATCGGGCTGTTAAATTGTTGGCGCCCAATTTTATAATATTCGTCCCACACTGTTGGCTGTTCCGGTAGATAAGAAAGCGCTTTAAAAGAATAGTCGAAACGGTTTTCATCACGCAGAAAATAATTAGTAAATAAAAAGGGATTTGAGTGAATGTAAAAAGCACCTTCCCCTAAATTATATTTAATGAAATTCACTCGTTTTGCACCAACATCGCCCAGTACTACCGTTTGTGATGTATCAAATTTCGAAATATAGGTTTCGATAAGTCCGGCAGGAAAATTCCAACCTAAGGGATTATTGATGTTAGGATTCGAAAAGTCAACTCTGCGTTGAGTGAGAGAATCTAGTGAATTGATGCTTGGGTTTATACCCGGGAAACCATTCATGAATGCAATATTTAAACTATCTGCCAGCGCGCCTTGAAAGTTCCAAGTGGCCATAAATACATTGCTTCCTGCATTTACTTTATCGAGCAAAATTTGAGCTTCAAATTCGTCGAACATGAGCGACTGATTAACGAAGATGTAATTTGCACGCGTGGTATCCATGATTAATTCAAATACCGGATTCAGGTTTGTGTTGATGGCATCATCAGGAAAAAGGGTGGGTAATTCATTAAATAAAATATAGCCACCAAAGGGTTTCTTTTCGGAGGCCGAATAACCCTCAGACCAATCGATTGGGGCAGGGCGTAACAATCTAATGGTGATGGCGATCAGAGTGATTGCAACTAACCCGATGATATATTTACGCTCCGATTTACTCATTCAACGTTGAATTTATCCGATCATACATCGACTGATATCGGTTAAATTGAGTAGCATTTATTTCGAAATCCCCATATTCAACATATTCGTAGGTATTGGTTAGCGAAACAAAATCTTCCTTTATGGGATGTCCGGTTAATTCACGGATGAAATCGAGATTCGTCTTTTCCAGCGACCACGTTATTAAACCTCGTTTAGCCAGCTTTTGAAGGGAAATCAAATACACAAAGCGCGTTGCGGCATGATAATCGTTTTGTTGAAGAGCTTGTTTCAAAAGCTCTTCATAATCAGTTTTGATGAGTTCTTCTTTCTCGATACCAAGCGAAAATCCTTTATTCTTGTCCTTGCTAAAAAGCGTTACTAATTCGCCGCCCATCAGCTGATTGATGAGAGCCAGCACTAAACCAATTACTGAAGCAATAAGTATCAGATAGACAAAAAATTCGCCCAACGGGTTGTTTAAAATGCGAAACAGAGTGTTTATCAAAAAACTAAAAATACGCTGGCTAAGAGAATTTGGGTTCTCAGCTACTCCTTGATAGATAAAATCCGAATCGTTGGCATAAGCTTCAATTACGTCATTACCGGGTAATCGAATATCAACCGTTGAAGAGGTATCAACTTGTATTTCCTGAGCAGACGCTGAAAATGAAATCAAGAATAAAGATAGAAACAGAAAGAAAGTAGCTGATTTGTGCATCCGTTATTCTACCAAATCCTCAATTTTTGATCGTAGACTTCCACCTTCTTTACGCTCCACTAAATTGTAATATTGAAGTGCAATCCCAATAAAGATTATAGTGGATAGGAGGGAAGCCACAGCTGTAAATATTCCATTTATCACCAGAAATATATTACCAAGTAAACTGCTACCCGTTGTAGCAGCACCTGTTTCAATCACTAAAAATGATAAAATCGAAATTGGGAGGAGTATCGCATAACTAACCAGCATCATTAAAAAATACATCACCAAAACAACCCCAAAGGTAGACCACCAGTGATTCGCAGTTAATTCCCAGGATCTTCGCATAGATCCGGTTACGGTTTCATCTTCCAAAATTAATGCAGAGAAGCTCAAGCAGAATTTAACTCCGAAGTAAAAGAATGGAATCACAAAAAAGAAAATTGAAATCCCCAACATAAAGGATAACAGAAAATACAAACCGATGTATTTAAGCACATTTGGCACGATATCGACCAATATTTGCTCAGGGGTTGCATCATAACCGTGCTCTGTAAGTTGTAGATGTTTAAGAGTTACTACTGTAAGAGTTGAGCTGGCAATTACGGAAACGACTATACCTAGTAAATAGCGACCATTAAATATCGAACCAATTGCATCAAAGTTATTGGCTTGAATATTTCCAAGAAGCTGATCGGTGTATCCTTTAAGCAGAAAAAACTGAATGATGTATAAAGGCAATACAAAGAAGAGTAAGGCTTTACCAAGCGATTGATAATGCTCGCGAATGTACAGGAATGAATCGGTGATGATATCGCCGATATCACGAACTTTATGATGTATAAATGATTGCATGTGATTGTTTTCGTTTTAAGTAAATGCGGATGGGAAGAGCAAAATAATACCATCCGATGAAAATAAAAGAACCAAAAATGATAAAAAGACTCAACCAAATGGGCATATCGGTATAGCGAGTAACATAGCTTTCGATAAAGCCGGCAGCAATAAAAACCGGAACCAAGCTAATAAGCATTTTAAGTCCATCTTTTACGCCTTTTGCTAAAGCCGTGGAGCGTTTTAACGTGCCGGGGAATACGTAACTATTACCAAGTACAAAGCCGGCAGCACCCGAAATTGTGATAGCGCTAAGCTCCAGTGCACCATGGATAAAAATTACGAGCATTGCATCCGACAATAAATCGTAACCGGCAAAGAAATTGATAAAAGCCCCAACCATAATGCCGTTTTTAAGCATAATCCAACCGGTTCCAAACACGGTAAAAATGCCCAACACAAAGTTTATGAACGACACGCGGATGTTGTTAAAAGTAATGGCGAAAAACATATTGAGCTGTGTATGCGATTTGTAAACCGCAAGAGGATCACCTTCCTGAATATTATTAATCGACATATTCACATAAGCATCGCCTAAAATAGAACGCGCAAAAGAGGGATCGTTTTGCTGAGATACCACACCAATGCCACAAAAAAGAATAAAAACTATAACTGCAGCCGCGAGTTCTTTCAAGCGATATGAAAATACCTCGGGCACTTCTTCGGTCCAGAAAGTAATAATTCTGCGATTACTCTCTTTTTTATTTTTATAGATAGTGTTGTGTGCTTGAATCGACAGGTCGTTGAGGTATTGCGCAGTTTTGCTCGTTGGGTAGCAACTTTGAGCATAGGCTAAGTCATTATTCAATTCGATGTAGAGTTCCGACAGACGATCGCCATTGTAATTCTTATGATTTCTAAGAATCTGCTCGAACTCTTTCCATTTATCGGCGTTTTTTCTTAAAAATGTGACTTCGCGCATTCGCTGTTTCCGGGACTTATTTTCTGTAGATAAATGCTGTATCTTTTTTAAGATACTAACAATTTTCAGGCTTAATTAGAATCAATTTTATATGCAATCGATTGGAGTTGAAACCACCCAACACGTACAACTTGCGTACAACCCGGCATCGGTAGGCGAGCGTTTACTAGCATTTTTACTCGACGGTTTTGTGTTGTTGGGCTATTTTTTGTTGATGCAAATGCTGATCGGAGCTCTTGAGGAATCTGATTTTGTGAGCAACGAAGTAATGGAAAGCAAAGGGTGGATATTTGTGATCATCTACTCAATTGTGCCATTTTTCTATCACTTGGCAAGTGAAGTGCTCTGGAACGGTAAATCTTTTGGAAAGTGGACGATGGGTCTTCAAGTTGTTCGAACCGATGGAACCAGTCCCTCGTTTGGTAATTATTTAATTCGATGGTTATTCCGCTTAGTCGAAATCACCTTATCAACTGGCTTGATTGCATTCATGACTGTTTTATTAAATGGAAAAGGGCAAAGATTGGGAGATATCGCTGCAAAAACCGCAGTGATCAAAACCCGACGGAAAGTAAAACTAAGCGACACTCTATATTCGGAATTGGATACTGACTACGAGGCTAAATATCCCCAAGTGAGAGATTTATCCGATAAAGACATCACAACCATTAAAGAAGTGCTGGCATCTCGAAAAGGATATGAATACGCCACTTGGTTTGTGATGGTGCAACGGACAGCTAATATTATCCAAATGAAAATGGATATTAAAAAATTAGAAGTAAATGCGGATGATTTCTTAAAACAGGTGATTAGTGATTATAATCACGTTCATCAAAATTGATCTTAAAGCAAGCGATCAACAAATAAGATCACCCAAAAAAGTGGTAAGTATGCAATGGATGCAAACATAAGTTTACGGGCATTATCGAGCGAGCGATCTTTTGCGAAAATTACGCAATACCACAGGTAAAGTAGGGCTAATGCCATGCTGAAAATCAAAAATGGCATGCCGGCTAATTCAAAAAAGTAAATGGCGTAGGTTGCAGGAAAAAGAAGCAAAGTACATAGAACTGCATAAAAAGCAGTTTTTGTGCCTTTTAAATCATTTTTCGGAAGCATTTTGAAACCGGCACCGAAATAATCGTCCTTGTATTTCCATGCGATTGCCATAACATGTGGGATTTGCCAGAATAAAACGATAGTATACAACAACCACATCCCAGGATCAGAGATATTGCCGGATGCTGCAGCCCAACCGCCCACCGGAGGCAACGCACCCGGTACAGCTCCCACTAAGATATTAAATGCAGAAACTCGCTTTAATGGAGTGTAAGCTGCCAGATAAATAAGCGTTGTTGCAAACGAAACCAATCCGGCAACGGGATTCACAATCAAAACAAGGTAAGTAAGCCCGGTGAAGATGAGCACTAACGAAAAAATCATTCCGTTTTTTGCCGAAATACGCTGTTGTGGAAGCGGACGTTGCTCGGTTCGCTTCATCATGCTGTCATAATTGCGCTCCATAAACATATTGTGAGCACTTGTCCCGGCTGCAATTAAGTACGTTCCAAAAATCGCATGAAGCATTAAAATCAGATCAACACTACCATTGCTGCCAATAATAAAGCCCATCAACATACTCATGAGCACAGCCATAGCAATGCCGGGTTTAGTAAGCTGGAAATAATCGGCAATTACGGCCTGGAAAGAACGCTCTTGAACGATATTATCTTGAGTTGAATTCATGTATTTAATTGGGTAGAAACGTATTTTTCAGCGCCCAAAAATAAGGATTTTAAAACTTTTTTTCGCAATTCTTCATGAAATTAAACATTTACCAAAAAGTGGCAATAGCCACCGTATTTGCAACTCTGTTTTTAATACTTGTGGGAGGGTTGGTTAGAGCTACCGGAGCCGGAATGGGATGCCCCGATTGGCCTAAATGTTTTGGCGAATTTATACCGCCAACGAGTGTAGATGAACTTCCTGAAAACTATAAGGAAGTATTTGTAGAGCAACGTATTGAGAAAAATCAAAAGATAGTACGATACCTGAATTCTTTAGGATTTACAGAATTAGCATCGACCATTGAGAACGACCCTAATGTTAGAAAAGAAGAGGAATTCAATCCAGTAAAAACCTGGATTGAGTACATAAATCGTTTGGTAGGCGCTATTATCGGGATATTAGTGTTGGCTACGTTTATTACTTCATTGCGATATTGGAAGTCGGATAAAGTAATTCCTATCACAGCATTTACTGCTTTGATTTTAACGCTGTTTCAAGCTTGGTTAGGGTCGATAGTAGTTAGTACTAATCTTTTGCCCGGCACCATTACTATACATATGGTATTTGCAATGATAATTGTAACGGTGTTGCTTTATGGAGCATTTCGTGCTACAAAAGATATGTTTTTAATTGAGATAGATGAACAAGTCCGCAAAAAAATATATTGGTCGGGGATAGTACTTTTGATATTTACCACAGTGCAAATGGTGCTAGGAACTCAAGTTCGAGAAGCAGTTGATGCTGTTAAATTGGCAACCGAAATCGAACGATCGGGCTGGCTAGACCAAGCAGGTGCAATTTTTTGGATTCATCGCAGCTTTTCTTGGATTATTTTGATTGCCGGAGTGTATTTGATAGGCATTTTAAGGAGCAATAAAATCGATGGGGTGCTTTACAAACTCGGATTAGCAAATTTTGCACTGATTATTACTCAGATAATGGTGGGAGTTGGATTGGAATATTTAAGTATGGCAGCCCCACTTCAGGTTATTCACTTGGTTGGAATCGCGCTTATGATTTGTGCTCAATTCTTGCTGATTTTGATGGTATCAAATTCCGGAGAGACTAAAGTTTCTCAAGCAGCTGGTTGAGGAAAACTTTCATCTCGGTGAGATCTTTTTTGATGTCGGAGGATACAGATTTGTTTACAACAACGGCTTCATTTTCGCCTGAAAGCACCTTTTTAACCCCTTCACTGGTGAATTTCTTTTCTTCAAGCAGATCTTTGATCTTGAATATCAATTGAACTTCTTCGTCTTTATAAGCTCGATTACCGGCACTGTTTTTTTTAGGCTTAAGCTGCGAATAAGTCTTTTCCCAATTTCGAAGTACATGTGGGGCTAAGCCTGTGAGTTCACTCACTTCCCCCATCGAGTAATACAATTTTTTCATAGATAACAGAAAGTGTATTTTGTCGTCAATTCAATCTACAGAAAGTAAACCAATTCAACCGTTTTTTAAAGCAGGCATTTTGCAGAAAACAGATCATTCAATTCAAACTGAGGTATCCATCGTGGTGCCTCTCTATAACGAGGCTGAATCGCTACCCGATCTAGTTTCCGAAATTGAAAAAAGCCTATCTGGAAAATACGAATATGAAGTCATATTTGTTGACGATGGTTCGAACGATGGCTCTTGGGATGTTATATCTACCTTGGCTGAAACAAAATCATACATTCAAGGAATTTCCTTCAGAACCAATCAAGGGAAAAGTTCTGCTTTACAAGCCGGTTTCGAACATGCAAAAGGCGAGTTTGTGGTAACTATGGATGCCGATTTACAGGACGATCCAAACGAAGTACCCGAAATGATTGCGATGTTAAAAGCCGGAAACGACATTGTAAGTGGATGGAAAAAAGAACGATATGATCCAATTTCGAAAACGGTGCCTTCAAAGTTCTTTAATTATGTCACCAGAATCTCATCAGGTATTAAACTGCACGATTTCAACTGTGGCTTAAAAGCCTATCGTAGCGAAGTTGTGAAGAATATTTATTTATATGGAGAGCTTCATAGATACGTACCTGTGCTCGCTAAGCGGCAAGGATTTGATCGTATTGTAGAAAAAGTAGTGAAGCACCATCCAAGAAAATACGGTACCACTAAATTTGGCTTGTCTCGCTTTATTAATGGCTTTTTGGATCTGATTACAATTTTGTTTGTACAACGCTATTTACAAAAACCGATGCATTTTTTCGGCAGCATTGGTTTACTGTTGTTAATCGTTGGAGGTGCAATCAATATATATCTGGCATTCATTAAATTGATAATGAATGTCGGAATCGGAAACCGTCCGCTGCTATTTTTAGGGATTTTGCTGATGGTTCTCGGAGTTCAATTTTTTAGCACAGGATTGCTAGGTGAACTGATTAATCGAAATCATGTAGAAAAACAGAAGCCAAATGTGAAGGCGCAAATTAAATAGACGATTTGGTGAGAATTACTGATTAAGTGAAAAGATGTAACTAATCTTTATCAGTAGTAGATGTTCTGAAATTATCTAATCTCTTTCGTTCGAATGCAAAGCGTTTAGTATAAAAGTTATACAAAAACATGATACCGGTAACGATCACTTTAGTTAAGAATAGGTATTCAAGAAAAAAAGTAAACTGGCTGAACAAATATATAAGTGTGCTACTAATCACTAATCCCATCAAAGAAAAAGAAACTGAGAGCTGAAAGGTTTTAGAAATTGTTCTTTTTAACTCAAAGACAAAGCTTTTTTGAAGAAAAAAATTGGTGAGGAGTCCACAAGAATAAGCCAATACTTGAGCAAGTGTAGTGTAATTTACTGTTAGCAAATGAACTACGGAAAAAAACACAAAATAGTCGACTGAAGTAGCTACTGCTGCTGAAGCTCCATATTTTAACTTCGGTACAATAAAATCTTTAATTCTCGCTTTAGTAATCAAAATAAAAGAAGTACTCCTGATTTGAATAGACGTAAAGTACACAGATTTTTTATCGCATTTCTATATTTGATCGCGTTCAATAGCAATTTATTCGGTCAGATAAATCAAGAAGATGCAATCGATGATGCATATCCGTACTTCGAACCTTGTGTTGGTGAAGTTCTTTATCAATCCGACCAAATTAAGACAGCTCAAGGGCAGATTAAAGAGATAGATTTTCTTAAAACACACTTAGATGATTGTGGCGAATCTAGCACAATTACTCGAAGGTTAGCTTTACGACTTCTGGAGTTGGGAGATACAAATTACGATGATGTAGGAGTAGATTTAGAACAAGATAAACGGGAAATATTTGAGGAAGCACTGGTATTATCGCGCAAAGCTCTAAAACAAGATACTACAGAGCATTTAAACTACGAGCAGATGTCGATGGCTTATGCCGCAATAATTTCGGTTTCACGATTAAAGGGCAAGGCAGTACTAGCAGATTCCGTTAGATTATATGCAGAAAAGGCCGTAGAGATCAATCCTAAGAACGACCGAGCATACCATATTTTAGGAAGATGGCATTTTGAAGTATCTCAGTTGAGCTGGTTTCTTCGAAAGTTATCGAAACTAATTTTTCGGACTTCACCCGAAGGCTCATTTCAACTAGCTATCGAATACTTTAATAAAGCGTTGGAATTAGATAATATACCGGTTCATCGATACTGGTTGGGGATGGCTTATCTTAGATCAGGAAATGAAGAAGAAGCTGTAGTCCATTTCAGGCAAGTATTAGAACTGGAAAATGTTCAACACAACGACGATTATTTCAAAAGAGAAGCTCAACGTCTTATCGAGAAGCATGGGTAATAAAATCTTACCACTGCTTGTTTTTGTTTTCTTTACTGCAACAACTTTTGCCCAAGAGTCGCAGAATACGGGAAAAAAAATTATACCTATTCCTGAATTCTCTTACAGTTCTGATTTCGGGCTAAAAGTGGCCGGGGAAATCCTTGTTTATGATTATGGATTTAATTCAAAAACACCTTTCGAAACGTTTAATCGATATAGATTATCCTACTCCACTGTTGGAGCGTTCGCAATGCATTATATCTCGAAAAGAACCGATCCATTTAGTGAGGGTTCAAGAATTGAGTGGTATGGGTTCATCACTCGAAATATATCAGACTACTTTTTAGGTAATACTGCAGAAAATGAATTTGATGACTTAAAATTCGATGAAAACGAATTTTATCATTTTAAAATGGATAGGATTGATTTGAAAGCTCTTATTAGATTACCAGTTGGAAATTGGGATGATGATAAATTTCAATCAAAGGTGGGGTTAAATTTTATCTATGAGAGGCCTTTTGATCTGTCAGAGAATCAATTTTTAGAGGATGAAAATATCGAAGGTAAAAATGGAGCTCTGCTTTCTGTTTTAGAATCAGGAATAGTTATTGATAAAAGGAATTCTGAATTTAGAGCGAGTAAAGGTTATTTGATTGATTTTGGCGTTCGATGGGCTCTCCCTTTTGTAAGCAAATATCATAATGTTCAAAATTCATTGAATCTACTTAGCTTTTTGCCAATTTATGATGGTCTATTCTTCACTTCACTTGCATCAAGAATTACACTCACACAGTCATTTGGAGAGCTACCTTACTGGCAATATCCGGCACTTGGTGGATCAGGTACCATTCGCGGTTTTATGTATCGTAGATTTACCAGCGAAAATACACTTTCTTATTCCTTAGAAGCTCGATCATGGTTTTTTAAATTACCCTATAAAAATATAGAGTTGGGTGGGCAAGTTTTTGTTGATGGTGGTAAGGCATTTACCAACGAAAATTGGGATTCGTTATTTTTAGAGCATAAGACTGCATTGGGTTTCGGTGGTGTTATGTCTATCTTTACACCCGACTTTATCATGAAGGCAGAAATCGGTTTTTCGGAAGATGGAACTGGTGTTTATCTAGGTACAGGGTATTCTTTTTAAATATTTTGACTATTCAATTGAACATTTTATCAGGCGAGGCATAATAAGTTAATGTTGCAATCTCCCATCCCAGAAATAATTCTATTTCTTTTTGCAATCGCAGTTTTACTTATAACCATTTATACATTTGGTGAAATTCACCTTGGTTATATCATCAGTACAAAGAAAAAGCGGCAAAAATATCTTCCAAAGTTACCGGATTTCGAATATAGCGAACTTCCTCATGTGACCGTTCAATTGCCAATGTATAATGAAAGATATGTAGCAAAGGCTGTTATTGATGCTTCCGCTAAGTTGAATTATCCTAAAGAAAAGCTTGAAATTCAGGTTATTGATGATTCAGATGATGATACCATCAACATTGTTGACGACAGAGTCACGTTTTGGAAAGAGCAAGGTATAGATATTAAATCTTTGAGAAGAACTCATAGAAAAGGCTACAAAGCCGGCGCATTAGCGGAAGCAACAAAAGTAGCAACAGGTGAATTTTTAGCGGTATTTGATGCCGATTTTAGACCAAATTCAGATTTTTTATTGCGATCTATCCCTTATTTCTCGGATAAGGAAGTCGGAATTGTCCAGGGTAGATGGGGACATGTAAATCGTGAATATTCTATCCTCACAAAGTCACAATCTTTGTTTTTGGATATGTTTTTTATGGTTGAGCAGAGTGCAAGAGCTTTGGCTGGATATTTCTTACGATTTAATGGTTCAGGCGGCGTTTGGAGGAAAAAAACAATTGAAGAAGCAGGTGGTTGGTCGGATGATACTCTGTCAGAGGATTTAGATCTTGCCTTTCGTGCACAATTGATCGATTGGAAAGTGATATATGATGATACTTTAGAGGTTCCAGCAGAAGTGCCGGTTAACATTTTAGATTTTAGAGCTCAACAATACCGCTGGACAAAAGGTAAGGCACAAGTAATAAAAAAATTAAGTGGTAGGCTGTGGCGGAAAAAGATGCCCTTAATCAACAAACTGCATGTGTTTTTTGATCTGTACAATATATTTGTAATTCCGGCACTGGTTGTAATAGCCTTTATTAGTATACCTATCATGTTTTTAATGATAGAAACTGCTGTGTACAATAAATATTTAGCTTGGGGTACTATTGGGTTATTAAATATATTTTTATTGCCTTGGTTTTTATCTCGAGTGATTAGCAGATATCACACTTCTAAATGGAAAACATTAACTGAGATTGTTAAATCTATTTTTCCATTAGCATTTCTGTTGCTCGGCATAACTTTTCTACAATTAGTTTCAATCTTTGATGCTTATCTAACTAACAACAAGGTTTTTCATCGAACGTCTAAGTACAATATTGTAGGGAAGGAGGGTACGACAAAAGATAAAATATATAGGCCTCGTAAAATATCACCAACTACATGGATTGAAGCACTATTGGTAGTGTATTATAGTTGGGGATTATATTTAGGTATTGAAAATCAATCTTATGGCTTCTTTCACTTCCACATCGTTTTAGTGATTAGTTTTGCCTATTCAGTAATTAGCTCTATAAAAAGGACATAAAAAAAGCCGATTAGCAATGCTAACCGGCTTTTGTACCGCGTACGGGATTCGAACCCGTGCTACCGCCGTGAAAGGGCGGCGTCCTAGGCCCCTAGACGAACGCGGCGTAGGAAATCAATAATTGGGGAGCCTGATGGGAATCGAACCCACGGCCTCTAGTGCCACAAACTAGCGCTCTAACCGACTGAGCTACAGGCTCCATCTACTTCTTATCGTCAGAATCATCATCGTAATGGGCATTCGTCATGGTTATTAATAACCAATATCCGAAAGTGCATATTACAAATACTACGAGTATAAAATAAAGTATAAACGTTGGCATGATTCTGATAAAATGTACCGCGTACGGGATTCGAACCCGTGCTACCGCCGTGAAAGGGCGGCGTCCTAGGCCTCTAGACGAACGCGGCATCAGTAAATTCAATGAACAACATGTCGAGCAACCAAACCCGAATGTTTGAGGCGACAGGCGGATTCGAACCGCCGTACGAGGTTTTGCAGACCTCTGCCTAGCCACTCGGCCATGTCGCCTTTAAAGTAGTAGTACGCCCATCAGGACTCGAACCTGAAACCTACTGCTTAGAAGGCAGTTGCTCTATCCAGTTGAGCTATGGGCGCTCAACTAATACTATTCAAAATGTCAATTTGGTTAGGCTACAAAACGGAGTTTTGAAACCGTTCCCTAAAGCTGTGCGACCAGCGAATGGGCGCTCAACTAATACTATTCAAAATGTCAATTTGGTTAGGCTACAAAACGGAGTTTTGAAACCGTTCCCTAAA
>JAEPNO010000011.1 GCA_017643365.1 Balneolaceae bacterium
CTCGGTTCGACGAGATTTAGTAGATTACTTCGAAGACAGATACTTAACCCCTGACACACTTAATTGAACACTCCCATCACATTCTATCAAGATCCTAATTTGGTTTCTAATTCAATGGAAACAGGGCAGCCATCTAAATTTCAACTCCATCAAAACTATCCAAACCCGTTTAACCCTAGTACTAGTATTTCATTTTCCATTCCAAAAGCAAGTCATATAAATGTGGTCGTATTTGATATTTTAGGCAGGATAGTCACCGAACTAGCTGATCAACGATTTGAAGTAGGCACACATTCGCTAACCTTCGATGCCAGTACACTTTCCAGTGGCACCTATATCTATCGAATAGAAGCTAATGGAGAAGTTCTAACTAAGAAAATGATGTTAATTAAGTAAGATTGAATTTATTCTTAAACTAGAAATTGATTAGCGCCTCGATGGTTTCCGTCGGGGCGTTTTTTATTGAATAAGTAAAAATCAATATTACCATTAATCGAAATTGTGATCATAAAAAAAAGCCTCATTCTAATTAAGAACGAGGCTTTTGTGTTAGTCAACGGTTTCAATTTCGATTTACATCGATTCCATCTCTGCCAGAACTTCCAGCATCTGGTTGGTGTGGCGTTGGCCATGAGCAGCAACCAATAAATAAATCTGGTAGGCATCAACGGTAGCCACAGGTAATTCCATCTTATAATGGCGTAAATCGTGATCGGTTGATTTTAAATATTCAACTAATTTCATTCTGGATTCTTCGAGTGCAGCAAGCATTTCGGCTTTTGTGCTCCATTTACCGGAAGGCTCGAAATTAGGAGAAGTGGTGACGGCAGTTCCACGATTGTTGAAGTTTCCAATCAACACACCGTCAGCCATAGAATTATCGAATTCCATATCGGCACCACCGGAACTTACAGTGCCCTGAACCATGCCATGAAAGGCCATTTCGGTGGATAGAATGTGCTCAAGACAATTAGCAACCGACCATCCGCCATCGGCAGGTTTCCAGTTAAAAGCTTGATCGTCGAGATCCTCAACGGCTTCAATTATATATTGTTGAGACGCCATCAAATAATTTGCTACAAATTCACGCTCGCCCATAGAAAGCTGCGCAAGGGCTGAAACAGAAAAAAACGATACGAGCAATAGAAGTGTGATTTTTCTCATCATATTAGTACCCAATTAGTTAGGATTTTAGTGTTCTACGATAGTTACAAATAGAAACCTAAGTAGGGGACAAAATACAATCCATAAAAAAAGGCGCCCTGAGGCGCCTCCCACTTACAGTGTATGTCAACTAAATTTATTGGGTTGGAAACCAAACATAATTCCCGGTTTGATTGATATATCCAATTTCTTCTTCAAGCTCGTTTTCTTCATTCAGGGTATAAGTAATCACTCTGGCCAGGCCTTTATTAAAACCTTCAACTTCATCAAAAATAGCTTCCGAGATTTGATTTCCCTGAAGATCGACAAAGGTCCATTTCTCACCTATTCGAACCGGAGCGAATTCTTCTGAAAAAGCTCGCACTTCATCAAATTGCTCGGCAATCACAAAAGCACCGGTTTTATCGATAAAACCATATTGATTACTGTTCTTTCGAGCCGGGGCAAGTCCATCATTGAAAGTTCCTGCACTCACAAATTGTGGTGAAATGGCGATGGTACCGGTTGTGTCGATAAATCCCCATCGATCGCTAATCAACACAGCGGCCAGCTGATCAGAAAAGGGGAGAGCCTCGGAATATTGCAGATCGATGACGGTATTTCCGGTCGGGTCGATGTAGCCATACAACCCATCTTCAAGCACAAGCGCTCGTTTCTCTTGAAAGCTTCCACTTTCAATAAAATCCATATCGCCGGGCATGTTCAAGGCATCCAGTGGATTCCCAAATTCATTGATATAGAAGTAGTCCCGATAATCTAAACTACGTACAAAAGCACGGTCGTTTGAAAAGGATGTAGCACCGCGAAATCTTGGATTAATAATGAAGTTTCCATTTTGATTGATGTACCCCCAACGGCCATCAACACGAACAGCGGCTTTACCTTCGCTAAAGGTTCGAAGATCTTCAAAGTCACCTTCAAAAGCTTGTTCGCCTGTTTCGTCGATGTATTTCCATCGCCAACTTTCGCGCACTATTGCCAAACCATCGCTAAAAGTAAACGCATTTTGATAACGCGGCTCCAGCACCATTTTTCCGCTTTTGTTGATGTATCCCCACTCGCCATTCAGTAGTACTGGAAATAACTCAACTTCTGCAATTGGAAGCGTGATTTCGGTATTCTCATTATCAGAAATACCATCAACTACTTCGCAAGCGGAAGCAGACAATAAACCTAGGATTAAAAAAATAAATAGTCGTTTCATGATCATTTTACCGCGTTGGATACCAAATGTATTCCCCTTGTTTGTTGATGTAGCCATATCGAGTATTTTCGTCTTCGCCAAAACGTACTCGGGCAATTCCGTTATTAAAGCTTTCGGCGTGGTCGAATGGCGTATTGAATGCAATAGTGCCGGTATTTTTATGGATGTAATACCAGTCTCGGCTTAAACGAACAGCAGCCATATCTTCCGTAAAACCTTTTACTTCAGCAAATTGAAGAGGGATTACTATTTCGCCCGAATCATCGATAAAACCGATGTATTCGTCTTCCATCACCCACGCTAATCCTTCAGAAAATGAACCGGCTAGCGTAAAATTAGGATTAATTACAGGAACACCGTTTTCGTTGATAAATCCCCAGCCATCACCCGTTTGTAGTGGAGCTAAGCCTTGTGCAAAATTACCGGCTGCAGCAACCTGAAATCCGGTATTGATCGCTACGGTTCCAACCGAATCGATGTACACCCATCCTTCAAAAGTTTCTACGGCAGCAAGACCATCAGAAAAGGCTCTGGCGTCGGAAAATTCCAGGTTGATGGCAAGGGTTCCATCAGTAGATACATAGCCCCAGAGTCCATCAGAACGCACAGGAGCGAGGTTCTCGCTAAACGACCCGGCAAAATCGAATTGGGCATCAATTACAAAGTTTCCATTTACATCGATGAAGCCATATAAATCATTCGGAAGCTGAGCCGGTGCTAATCCATTCTCGAAATTACCGGCAACTCGATATTGAATTGGGATTTGAAGAGTGCCATCGTCTTCCGAAATATATCCCCATTCGGTGCCTCGCCTTACCGCAGCTAAACCGTTACTAAATTCACGGGCTTCATCGAACTGCGGAGCAATTGAAATTTCGCCATAATTGGTGATATAGCCCCACTTTCCGTTTACCAACACCGGATGTAGCGTTTCAACTTGGGGAACCTCGATTTCAGGTTCCGGTTTATCTGTGCCTTTTATCGCATCCACGGCATCGCAATTGCTAAGTACAATCAAACTTACAATCGAAAGGATAAGGGCAAATAATCGTAATCGTTTTTCCATAATTATTTGATTAAAGTCATTTTCTTTGATCCGGCGCCATACGGAGTCTCTAATCGATAAACATAGGTGCCGTTTGCAAGGTTACTGCCATCAAAACGAATCTGATGATCACCGGCCGAAACAGTACCATCAACCAGAGTTTGGATAAGCCGCCCGTTTAGATCAAACACCTGAAGCCGAACTTTTACCGACGCAGGTAACGAGAACTGAATAACCGTAGCTGGATTAAAAGGATTTGGGTAATTCTGATGAAGTTTAAACGCTATTGGTTTACTGCCAGGCGAAGTTGCTGTTGAAACATTCAGGAAGCCTAAATCTTCGTATTCACCTTCCAAAACGGCACTCATACTTGCAGATTCCAGCCCAAACCAATTATTGAGAATATTGGCGTATATATTTCGGTAATCCATGCCGTAAACCGGATCACCCGAACCATCGAGATCGATTAGATCGGCATGTTCGCCGTAAATACCACCATTCACCGGACCAAAAACCATTACCGGTGCCGATGAACCGTGATCGGTTCCCTGAGATGAATTTTCATCTAAAGTTCGGCCAAATTCCGAAAATGTCATGGTAAGAGCACGTTCGTTCAATCCATCGGAAGCTAAATCAGCATAAAATGCTTGAACCGAATCTGCCACATCACGGAGCAAGTTGGCGTGTCCGCCTTCGGTAGATCCTTGATTATTATGCGTATCGAAACCACCTTTAGAAACCAGAAACACTTTGGTTTGAAGTCCGCCTCGAATTAACCGAGCTACCACCGAAAGACTTCGCGATAGTCCAGAATTCGGGTATTCGCCCATATTGGTTGAGTTGTCGGCTGCTTCCTGAATGGATTCGAGATAACGAAAAGAGGAATTGGCAATTTTTCGTGCAAATGAAAGCGATCGACCAAAGTCATTATCAGGAGTGTCTTCCTCATTATAAAAACCACCTTGTTCCAGGAATTGAGCAAATTGTGAAGCTCCGCCAAAAGTAACGCCTAAATTCCCAAACTCGCTTTGGAATAAGGTCGAGGAGCCTCCAATTCGAACGCCCAACGGGAATTCAGGAGGATTGGCTATAAAATCGGGATTATCTTCTACAAGAAATCGTCCGGCCCATCCGGTGCCCATCATTTGGTTTGCATCGCTGGCGGAAGTCCAGATATCGGTTGAACGTGCATGCGAGCGATCGGGGTTTTCGTAGCCTACATTGTTGAAAACGGCCATATTCCCATCGCTCCACATAGGCGATAAATTGCTCATTGCCGGGTGGAGACCGATTTCATCACTGAGCGAAATTGCTTCATTTTTAGAAATGGCTATGGTAGGTCGCTTTTGGAAATACACATCGTTTTCGACGGGAATCACGGTATTTAAGCCGTCGTTTCCACCACCTAGTTGAATCAGGATTAGTACCCGATCGGTATTTGCTGATGCAAGTCGATTTAGAAATTTAGTGCGTGCCATGGCATTTACAGGAATGCCGCCCAACATTAGCCCCGAGCCAAGAGCTCCAATCCCAAGTGTACTTAGGAAGCTTCGTCGTGTCCACGACTGATGATCTTTTTCGTGCGCCTGCCCATGTTCTAGGCTGCTTCCGTGGCGATTATTATTCGTTTTTTGATGATGATTACACATGCTGAGTCTCTCTTAAATTAATTGATAGGCCGGTAGTTGAATGATATATGCGATGTACTGCCGAAGGGCTTCAGCAAGGTGTTCATCGTAATATAAATTACCGTCGTTATCGGTATTTGCGGTCCATTCGTACCAGGGAATGGGACCCAGCAAAATCTTTGATAAGTTAATTTTGTAAGAGGGAAAACCAGTTACATCGGGGGCGTAGTCCGGATTTCCGGCAAAATCTTCTTCCACTTCTCTAATGCCAACTTGATCGAGAGGAAGCGAGAGTAAATGCTCGGCAATATCCTCGGCAAGAGTAAATGGATTTAGAGGATCGGATACTTTTTCTGCAATTCGGATTGGATTATAAGTATCACCGGCGCCGTTGTATCCGTAAATCATGTCGGTGATGGTGCTCCAGCGTGCAGGCAACAGGTTGGTGTTTAGCCAGGTGAAATGCCCAGGGGTGCCGTCAGAGTCGGGCGGATTGTAGCCACTCCATCCAAATACTGTTTCGGGGCGGAGTAGTTCTTCGTTGAGCTCCGGCATCTGCAGGCGAATAAATTCTTTAATTTCAGCGGTGGGTACAATTTCGAACTGTCGCAAAAAACCGAGATAGATTTCAATCGGGCTTTTGATGCGGGACCCATAAAATCGTTCTTTATAAAAATGATCGGAAGCCAGCAGATTTACCAAAATCGAGGCCAAATCGAAATCTACGCTCAGGCAGTAATCAGCAAGTGCTTGAACGGCCACCTCTTCAGGTTCTGCACTAACAAAAAAAGTGTAGAGTTTTTTGGATAAGAACCAGGCTACTTTATCTGATTTTTGCTCGAAAATGAGATCTACCACACTGTCCATGGTAAAATTATCCTGTACTCCGAAAATGCTCTTGTTGGTAGCATCAAATCTATCGTCATCGAAAAAGCCCGACAAATTTGAGTTATTTACTCGCCAACCGGTTACGGCACGAGCTACTTCGGCGACATCAGCTTCACTGTAATTTGCGTTCCCTGATTTATCGGTAGTTCCTAAGGTGAACAGCTCAAGTAATTCACGAGCAAAATCTTCATTAGGCTGACCGGCGCGATTGTTGTAATTGTTGAGATAGTACAACATTGCCGAGTTCTTGCTCACCTTCTTAACCAACGCTCGAAAATCACCAAATCCATCGGTTTGCAGCAGTTTCACATATTTGTACATGTGGCTGGTATAGCTGTTTGGAGCCTTGCCGGGCAGATCGTTCATGTTTTGATACGATACCGCAAAGTGATTGGTCCAAAAGAGTAACATCTTTGATAAAAACCCACCCTGATACATGGCATCCATCCAACGAAATTGGATGTCGTACATATTCAGAATATTGCCCGAATTGTTATTGGCAAACCAAGCCGGGTCATCAGGAAGTACCGCGTTTTTGGCTTCATCAACTAAAGTTTGAGCCGCCTCGGTTGCGTTACTGAACGAACGAATCCGATTGAGGTCACTAACTTTGTTTCCAAAGTGAGTTCGGCGCACTAAATGTGCTGCCTGAGTTTTGCCCCAGTTTCCGGTGTAAGCCGGCAAGCCGGTGCTTTGTGATGTGAGTGTGTGAGTAATAGTTGGAGGTGAATTCATGAAACTGCGTTAATTCTATGCTCCAGTTATCGACGCTTGGCGTCGTAGGGTAAGAGGGGAAAAGCAGTTGTAGTGTTACAATATGAAAAGAGATTGATGCTGATTTCAAGCTGCTGAGCGATGATATTGGAAAAAATGTCTTTGACTTATGAATAAGAATTCTATTTCTTTGAAAATAAATTTTAACTAGTTAGAAGTAGATGAAGATATTTTTTGGGGTTTTAATTTTGGGATTATTCTTTTTGCCGCTGAAAGCACAAATCTTCAAGTTTGGGGATGTGCCGTTAGTGTATCTCGAGATGAATACATATGAAAATGACTCTGCCGCTGGCGCAGTTGTCTTGTTTAACTATGGCAAGGCAGAGTTGGTGAATCCTGAGGAACCATATGTAGAATTGAAGCTGCACGAGAGAATTAAAATCTTATCTGATAATGAAGTCAGCAGAGCAGCAATCAGCATTCCATTTTCAACTCAAAACCCAGTTCAGCAAATAACCAAAGTTAAGGCTCATTCTGTAAGGCTGAACGAAGCCGGGGAAATTGTGAAATCTAGGTTGAAGACTGAGGATATCAGCATAGAGCAACTATCTGAATCGGTTTCAGAACTCAGTTTCACAATTCCGGATGTGTACAAAGGCAGTGTAATTGAGTATTCGTATGAACTAAGCACCGATGATCCCAAATTTTATCCCAATTGGACCTTTCAAAAAGATATTCCTGTGATATGGAGTGAATACATTGCCCGAATACCCGATAAATATATTTATCTAACCATTACGAAAGGCAATCATCCATTTCACATTCAAAAATATTACTCGGTCGGTAATATCAGTAAGGGGACATCGCTAGGCAAAGACTTCAGGTATGTGATGAAGGATATTCCAGCTCTTATCAATCAACCCTTTATGAAAGGTAGAAGTAATTATTTGGCTCAAATTCAGTTTGTGCTGGAATCTATTCAGTCAACTAATAATGATGTTGAATTGGTGTTGGGAGAATGGTTCGATGTAATCGATGAGTTTCTATTTTCTGATGAATTCGGCTATCAGATGTGGATTGATAGAAAATCTCAAAGAGCAAATATGGAAGCTATTTCTGGTACCAGTAGGTTAAAATCGGTCTATTTGCAGGAGATTTTTGAGTATGTGTCTACCAGAATGAAATGGAATGGTGAATATGGACTATATCCAAATCCGAATGTAGATGAATTATTAGAAAAGGGCATTGGGAATGCGGCATCAATAAACATGTTGCTGATCAAAATGTTAAGGACAGCTCGCTTCGAAGCACATCCGGTATTAGTGAATGTACGGGCAGAGGAAGAAGTAAATAAAGAAGTGCCGGGTAGCCACTATTTTAATCACGTAATGGCCTACGTTGCTATTGGCCCAAATTACTACATCATAGATGCTTCAAGAGATGAATATCCTTTTACCATGGTACCATTAGAGTTTAGTGGCACAACGGGGTTAATGATTTATGAATATGAGATCATTTGGTTGAAGATTCTAAGTTTACAAGAGAATAAGCGGTTTTCGAATTGGGATGTACAGCTGGACGGCGAAACTCTATCTGCAACCATAGATGTAGATGAAAAAGGATACTATGCTCTTGAAACACGAGAACAAGTGGGTGATAGAGAATACCTAAGCGATTCGCTTGTTGCTTTACAGTTCAATAGAAATGATCTGGATTTCATTCAGGTAGATTCTGTAGCAATTGAGTTACAAGATAGTACTGAGCAACTGGAATACACCATAGAATTTACGGTATATGATGAATCTGCCGGGGCTGATACAATATATTTTTACCCATTAGAATACGCAGTTGTAGAAGAGCATCCCTTTAAAAGTGAAACCAGAAATTTCCCGGTGGATTACCCCCATACATTTGACGAAAGTGTGGTTATGTCAATCACCTTTCCTGAGGAGTGGAAAATTCAATCCATACCTCAACCTATTCTCTATGTACTTCCGGATAATGGCGGTGAGTTTCGTCGAATAATCGAGGTCGACAATAACAAGATATCGCTCAACTTCCGCTTCAAAATTGATAAGATACGTTTTATGCCCGAAGAGTACGAAGTGCTAAAAGGCATGTACGATCAAATGGTAGAGACTCTCCAAGAACAAATAGTTTTCATAAAGTAACAACACAATCAGCATATGCTTAAATCAACATTCAAAAACCTCTGCACAAGCACACTCTGCTGTCTCGTAATCTTTCAGATCTCGATGGCTCAATCCGACAAAAACGTATACGACTACGGCGATATTCCACGCGATCATTTAGAAATGGAAGTGTATGAACTCGATAGTACTGCCAGTGCGGTGGTACTATTCGAGGTTGGTGAGTCGGAATTGAATTATATAAATGGCTTATTTCAGCTTTCAACAAAAGTTCATCGGCGAAGTAAAATTCTTACCGATGATGGCTTAGATTTAGCAGATGTAAGTATTGGATATCGTTTGGGTGATTCTGAGCAAAAGGTGAATAATTTGAAAGCGAGCTCGTATTGTTTAAACGATGAAAATGAAATAGTTGAAACAAGTTTAGGAAAAGGTGATTCGTATACTGAAAATACTAGTAGCACCTGGGCTGAACTAAAATTTTCCATACCAAACGTTCGCTCGGGTTGTATTATCGAATACGAATATGAAAAGAGCTCAGAAAATCCGATCGATTTTCCAGACTGGTTTTTTCAGGGAGAATACCCAACACTTTGGAGTGAATACAATACCAAAATCCCTCAGTTCTTTAAATTTCTTACAGTTACAAGAGGTTATCAGGAGTATTACATCCAAGAAAGTAAAGAGTATAGCGAACGGTATACTCTCAGGCCTTCAGCCGGACCAAGTGTAAGAGCCGGACAGCAAAATGCCGGAAGGTCGAACCAAGGTATGCAAGATTTTATGGTGGAAGGACTTAAAAGCAGGTATGTGATGAAAGACGTTCCAGCAATAAAGAGCGAGCCATATATGCGAGCAAAAATCGATTACTTGGCGCATGTTAGATATCAACTTGCCGGGGTAGAATTTCCGGGAGAATTGCCAAGTAGAGTTATAGAAACCTGGGAAGAAGTAGTGGATAGGCTTGACGAATACCGAAACTATGGTGATCGCTTGAAAAGTAGTCGCACCTTGAGTAATGCAGCCAAAACTGCCACGCAAGGAGTTAGTAATAACCTGGATAAAATGATTGCGATATACAATCATATTCAAGATGAGATAGAGTGGGATAACAGCTATCGGTTATACATGGATAAAGGGCTTGATGAGTATTACAATGCTGGAATTGCCCACAGCTCAGCAATGAATTTTATACTCGTTCAAATGTTGCGAGAAGTCGGATTCGAAGCGCATCCCGTATTGGTAAGTACTGCGGCAAATGGTGAAATCATTGGGTTATTCCCCGAAGAAGGCCAGTTTAATTCTACCATTACTTACGTAGCAGTAGATGGTAATTATTACTTGCTTGATCCAAAAAATTCAGCTCGCCCGTATAATATTTTACCATTTAACATTTTGGGAACTGAAGGCTTGATGATGTACCCGAATCAATTAATTTGGTTACCGATCGACCAGATTGTTAAAAACTCATCGTTCAAAAATGTGAATATCTCAATTGCAGATGATAGTATTCGCGGCGAGATTTCAACTCAGCTGAAAGGATTATATGCGGTTGATATGGATGAACTGCATTCAGGTGAGGATTTTAAACAAGCCCTTTCTGATGACTATTTTGGTAAGGAAACTCGTTTCGAGCTCTCAAACCTGACCGTGAATAGTGCAGAGGTTTTGGATGGGTATGATTTTAAATTTGATATCACTTCCGATGGAATTGGCGAGTATTCAACATTCTATTTTAACCCAATGATTATGGATCGTTTGTCGGCGAATCCATTCAAGCTGGAAAACCGAACGTATCCCGTTGATTACAATTATCCATTCGATGAAAGTATCGTAATGACGATAACCATCCCCGAAAACTGGCAGGTTGATGAACTGCCTAATCCGGTTTTATATCGCTTGCCCGGCAGGGCGGGGGAATTCCGCAGAATTATTAAAGCGGAAGGAAATACGATTTCGTTAAACTATCGCCTCAAAATTGATAAAATGCGTTTTATGCCCGAGGAATATGAAATTCTGAAAGGTATGTATGATCAAATGGTAGAAAGCCTCAGCGAAAATATTGTATTCACTAAGTTGTAAAGTCTGATTAATGCCGCATTGAAGGATATGTACGACCAATTAGTATCAACACATGCTGAACAAATTGTATTGAAAAAAGCATCATGAGATATATTTTTATAAGCGTATTAATAATAGCCGTTTCATGTGGTACGCCTGCTCTCAAATATCAATTTGCAAGCCAGGATTATTCGCAGATTGATAATGAATTATTGGATGGTGCTTATTCTACGATTCAGGAAAGTGATATTGAGTTAATTATCCATGATCGTTCGAAAGCAACATATCGGGAGCGAGTGGCTATTACCATACACGACGAAGAGCATCAAAAATACGCGGCGGTTTACGAGTTTTATGATCAGCTAAGCAAAATTGAGTATATGAATGCTCAGCTTATCAACAAAAACGGACAAGTAGTTAAATCACTAAAAATTAGTGACGCCAGAGATTATAGTGTAAACGATGGGGTTTCTTTTTTTTCTGATAATCGGGTAAAAGTATTTGAATTCTATCACCCAACTTATCCATACACCATAGAGTACGAGATCGAAAAAACACTATTTGGCACTTTAAATCTACCGGATTGGTATCCCATTCAAGCTGATCAATCGGTAGTAAAATCAAGTTTCACAATTGTTGATCATAGTACCGGAGTACGAACACATCCTGTAAAATTAGACGCCGTGGCGAAGGTAGAAGATGCTGTTGATCCAATGATTTACAATTGGGAATTTAACAATCAACCGGCTATAGAAACCGAGCCATATTCGTCGGTTCTAGAGAACTTACCGCATATGTTGGTTGCGCCGGGTGAATTCGAAATTGAAGGAAGTGTTGGAGATGCCAGTTCGTGGGAAACGTTTGGGAAATGGTATTTCGATTTAGGGGCAGAAACCCGCGAATTACCTCAAGCTGCCAAAGCCGAAATCGATGCCTTGATAGCTGGAGTAGAAAACGAACGCGAAATAGTTTCGATCTTATTTAATTATCTACAAGAGAAAAACAGATACGTAAGTATTCAATTGGGTATAGGAGGCTGGAAGCCATTTCCTGCTGATTTTGTTTTCGATAACAGTTATGGGGATTGCAAAGCACTAACAAATTATATGTTAGCTGCATTAGAATATGTGGGCATAGATGCGCATGCGGTGTTAATAAATGCATCGAACGATCGACCCTTAATTGAGGAATTTCCCGGCAATCAGTTTAATCATGTAGTTCTTAGAGTAACACTCGAAAACGGTGAGGAAATATGGCTTGAATGTACCAGTAAGTATCTGCCACCAAACAACCTTGGCGATGGTTATTCTAAAAAAGCATTGTTGGTTTCTGCTAAGGGTGGGAAGGTTGTTAACACGCCTGATAAATCACATATTAACAACAAAGAAGTAAGTGTTTACACCATTCAAATTGATGAAGAAGGTGTTGCGAAAATAAATGGAGAGTTAAATTATCATGGAGCTTCACAAACAAGAGTTTTACATCAACTTTTGTCGGTAAGTGAGGCTAAGAAAACCGAGTGGTTGGAGGATATGCTTCCATCAGACAAAAAGTACATCGAGGAAGTTGATTTCACCGGAGTAGATTCGCGTAAAGAGATTTCAAGCATAAACTTTTCAGGTAGGCTCGATGATTATGCGAAGACATCAAGTAAACGGCTTTATATACCTGTTAATAAAATGAATCGTGCGGGCATTTCTTTTGAGGAAGTTAATGAGCGTATTTTACCAATCCGCTTTAGATACTCATTTTCAGAAACAGATTCGGTGATGATACAAATTCCGGAAGGATATGAGATTGAATCGAAGCCTATGTTTAGAAATCCTTCGTTTGATTTTGCTGAATACAATCAGCATTTGGAGAAAACAGGACCTAATTCTTTTTTATACACTCGAACCGTAAATATGAAAGAGCGTGAAATTGCTCCCGAATATTATAACGATTTGAGGCAATTCTATCTGGATCTTCGAAGAGATGACCACCAGCAATTGGTTTTGGTAAAAAAAGATACTTGATAAAATATCTATCACTTCGATTCCTCATTCGCTCAAAAAACAGCTGAATGCCGCTTAAAACTTATCCACAAAAAAATATCATTAAGTAAAAACTTAATGATAGAACAAGTGATAAAAATTTTTTTGTAAGGAATTGAATTGGCAGGCGTCTTACCTTGCAATCAAACAATAATTATAGACAGTAGGATACGTAATGAGTTCACTAAATAAAGTAATGTTAATCGGCCGACTAGGCCAAGACCCTGAAGTTCGATACACCCAATCTAACACAGCAGTTGCCACGCTAAATATGGCAACCAGCGAGCGTTACAAAGATGGTAATGGCGAAATTAAGGAAAAAACAGAATGGCATCGTGTAGTTGCTTGGGGACGATTGGCTGAAATCTGCCAGCAATATCTGCACAAAGGATCGTTGATTTATATCGAAGGTCCGTTGCAAACGCGCCAATGGGAAGACAACCAAGGCCAAAAGCGGTACACCACCGAGGTAAAAGCTTTGCAAATGACCATGCTTGATAGCAAAGGAAGTGGAAATAATAACGGTCCGCAAAACCAAAATCAGAACCAGAATCAAAACCAGCAGGCACAGCAACAGCAAAAGCCTCAAATGTCGAGCGCCACGCCCATCGACAGCTCGTTTGATAACATGGACGATGATCTGCCGTTCTAATTCATTTCGGTTAGAATATTACAAAGCGGCTGTCTTTCAGATAGTCGCTTTTTTTATTTTGTACCCATCGCTAGCCTGATTAAATTTGCTGAAACGCAAACAATTGCACCTATATCGAAGATCCATTTAGTTATACCAGTTTGAATTTGTTAAATGCTTTGGGCTTTCTGGCACCCGGTGGCGATGTAGACATATTTGTACTTTCGGTACAAATAGTAATTATGATTCTAGGGTTAATCTTTTCCGCCTTTTTTTCAGGATCGGAAGTTGCCTTTTTCTCACTATCAACCCGACTCGAAGATCTCCAACAAGACGAGCATGGCCACTCGGCAGATCTCAGAATTTTGCAGATGTTAAGCAAACCGCGGCGATTGTTGGCTACCATTTTGATTGGAAATACATTCTCGAATATTATCGCTTCAGTTTTGGCTGCGGTGATTACCGGTAGCTTACTTAGCACAATCGGTCTTTCGGAAGTTCTAGTGTACACCATCGAGGTAATTGTGCTTACTTTTGCCATATTGATCTTGAGCGAAATCACCCCAAAACTGATCGCTATCAACGATCCATTGGGAGTTTCCCGAAAGGTGAGCAGCTTAATCTTTGTGTTGTACGTGTTACTAAAACCCATTGCGGTTCTATTGGCAGAAAGTGCAGTAACACTTGAGCGTCATTTACCTAAACCCACTTCAAAAATGACTTCCGATGACATCAAAACAATGGCAGAAGTCTCGGAGCAGGAGGGGTCGATTAAAGAAGATGAGCGGGAAATTATCGAAAATGTAATCGATTTCGGTACCACCACCGTTCGCGAAATCATGACTTCCAGAGTAAATGTAGTTGGCGTTTCGGTAAACGATTCATTGGAATCGGTGTTGTCGCAGATCAAAAAAGAAGGCTACTCGCGAATGCCTCTTTACGACAATGATTTAGATACGATTTTAGGGGTGATTTACGCCAAAGACGTACTTCCATTTTTAAAAGAAGTAGAAACTGAACCGGCCTTTAATTGGAAAAATATTGCTCGAAAAGCACTCTATGTGCCGGTTACTAAAAAACTCGACGATCTGCTACGCGATTTCCAACAAGAGAAAACGCATATGGCCGTAGTTGTTGATGAATACGGTGGGACGGAAGGAATCATCACGATGGATGATATTCTGGAAGAAATTGTGGGCGATATTATCGACGAAGAAGGCGAAGATCCCGATTTGTATACGCGATTCAAATCCGGTATTTATATTTTTGATGCACAGATCGACCTCGATGATATGGAGGATATTTTGGAGTGTGAGCTCACCAGTGATTCCGATGAGTTTGAAACACTTGGTGGATTGATTTATCACACTACCGAGAATTTACCGACTGTAGGGGAGCGTATGACTTTCAAAAACCTTGAGCTGACCGTGCATTCAGTTCAAAATAATCGGATCAAAAAGGTGCGAGTGAAAGTAAACGACGCTACCGAACCCAAAGAGGTTGAAGAAACCTGAAAAATGTCGAACACTGATCTTAGTATTTCACGCAATGTAGATCTTGCCGATCTGGCAACCATGCATGTTTCAGCCAAAGCCGGAACCCTCATCGAAATTCACTCGATCGAAGATTTACAACGTGCATTTGAGTTGATAAAGCAGCAGGATGCCGAATTTTTGATTCTAGGAGGGGGGAGTAATATTCTGTTTGTGGATGATTTTGATGGTGTGATTCTGAACATCAAGTTGAAAGGAATTTCCATCATTGAAGAAACGGAAGATCACGTTTTACTTAAGATTGCAGCCGGCGAAAATTGGCATGAGTTAGTGATGTATTGCGTTTCACAGGGTTGGGGTGGAATAGAAAATTTAGCTCTGATTCCCGGAAAAGTCGGAGCGGCTCCCATTCAAAATATTGGAGCGTATGGTGCCGAATTATCGGATGTGTTGGTTGAACTTGACGCATGGATGATAGAAACGCAAACTAACAACACATTCTCGAATGCTGAGTGCAAGTTCGGTTATCGTGAAAGTGTGTTTAAATCACATCTGAAAGGCAAAGTTGTGATTACTTCCCTAACTATCAGGTTGGCAAAAAATCACATTCCAAATTTTGAATATGGCGCACTAAAAGCTGTTTTAGAGAGCAGAGGAATCACAAAGCCATCCATCAAACAAGTATGTGAGGCTGTGATTGAAGTGAGGCAAAGTAAGTTACCCGATCCCAACGAATTAGGTAATAATGGGAGCTTTTTTAAAAACCCTGTTATTGATGTTTTTCTGTTTAACGAACTAAAGCAGAAGTATCCTAACATTCCCGGTTATCCGGTAACAGAACATCAGGTAAAGGTTCCGGCTGGGTGGTTAATTGATCAAGCCGGATGGAAAGGGTATCGCGAGGGAGATGCCGGTGTGCACAAAAAACAGGCGTTAGTGCTCGTAAATTATGGCAATGCTACCGGACAAGAGATGTATGATCTTTCAGAACGTATCAAGCAGGATATCCGAAAGAAATTCGGGATTGAGCTAGTCAGAGAAGTTAATATCGTTTAGATCTGAATCAGGATTATTTATCTCGATAATTCCATTTTTGAAAAGTCCTTCCTCATCTATAAGCTGCAATTCAATGATAAAGTAATCATTTATCGCATAGAGTGAGTCGAATACGGCTAATTCCAGAGAATCGTAGACTGAAAGGTTTAGCTCATAATCGATAAAGCTTTTCAATCGAATGGATTCATCACTCCTGCCTTTATTTGAAAATGACGCCATTGAACTGAACAATCCTACGGTAGGTTCTTCCAGAAAATTTACAGCATTAATCCACGAATGGGTATTTTGATTGAAGGTATAAGCACTAGGATATGAGTGGCTTATCGAAAGGATAATTCCATCATCCGTTTTATTCACAGATTGTAAATCAAACAGGATGTTTTCATCAATCTCTTCTTCAAAAGTGGAAGCAGATGTGGGTTCTTCCTCGGGTATAAGCACATAAACGTAAGCTGAAGAAATCACAAAATTAAAAAAAGTAAGAATCACGAAGACAAAACTACGTCGTAAGAATTTGATTTGATGGGCTTTGAGTGCACGGGCAATCAAGAAAGCCGGGAAAACGATCATAGTAAAAGAAATAGAGAAGATCGAGATTATAAAGCCTGCAAAAAACTCGAAAGAGGCAGATTCCATTAAGGTATAGTAATCACCTGCATAAATTAACATCAGAATTATAGCAAATACGGAACAACTCGACCCAATCCCATATATATACACATAACCGTATTCGGTGTCCTCCTGAAAGGCTTTACAGAGTACTTTCTCGATGATTTTAGAAATGAGAATGAAAATTAATAAAGCAGGTAAAAATCGTTTGATCAGTGATTTGGTGTCTAAACCCAGAATCTGATCTAACAATTGAGCCTTTTCAGTTACTTCAGTTGGTTCATCTTTTTTCTGATTTAGCTGATATTCTCGCTCATCGAATTTCTCTTGTTGCTCGGTGACAAGGGTTTCTAATACTTGTTGCTCTTGATTGATTAGTGGTTCTTTAACCAACTCAATACCAAGCACTAACAGAATAAAACTGAATAATATGAAATTGTAAGGGCGAACTATTCGTTTAAATGGCGAATCTGTGGAGACAATTTCGAGGAATAGTTTGGGGCGGAAAATGGATAGACCCAATGTGGCAAAATATCTAAGTACGAAATCGTAGATATCAAGTATTGTTTCATTCGCAATTTCGAATAACTTGAAATTATTTTGTTCCATACCCCAAAAAAAATTTGCCAATACTTTAATTACCCAATATTGAGTAGTTATATTCAAAGATGTTACAAAAAGATTTTTCAACTATGACTTATATCAAAAAACTTTTTAAACAATCGTTTTTAATCACATTAACAGCAGCGGCGGTAGCTTTATCAAGCTGTGTAACCATCCAAACCAGTCCGGTTTCGGGTAACAAACGAGTGTATGGCTATACCTGGCAACAAGAGCTGGAAATTGGGCAGGAGGCCGACAGCGAAATCATCGCGCAATACGGTTTGTACGATGATCCGGAACTCGCAGAATATGTGGATCGTTTAGGACAGGAATTGCTGGAGGTGAGTCATTTTAATCGCGAAGACACGCCGGCAGAATATCGAAATACGCCATTCACTTTTAGAGTACTCAATAGCCCGGTGGTGAATGCGTTTGCGTTACCCGGTGGCTACGTGTATGTAACTCGGGGCTTGCTTTCACATCTGGATAACGAAGCTCAGTTGATGGTGGTTCTGGGGCATGAGATTGGTCATGTTGCTGCACGGCATGCATCCCAACGAGCGGCCGATCAGCAGTTCGGGCAATTAGCAGTGATAGGTTCTGCGATTATTGGTGAAAGCTTGGGTTACGATGGTGGGCAGATCCTACAGCTTAGTGGCACAACAGCACAGCTTTTATTTTTACGCTACGGCCGTGATGACGAGCGCGAATCAGATCAGCTTGGTGTTGAATATTCTGCCATGGAAGGTTACGAAGCGGCTGAAGGGGGTAAGTTTTTTACTTCGTTAAAAAGAATCAGCGAAAAAGCAGGATTTGATATCCCATCGCATTTATCGTCTCACCCTGATCCGGGCGAGCGTGAAGAAAATATTCCGGAACTTGCGGCAGAATGGGAAGCCCAAGGCTATGAGCAAAGTATTATCAACCGCACCGAGTATATGAATATGATTGATGGCTTGATGTATGGCGAAAACCCACGTGAAGGATATGTGGATGGAAATACTTTTTATCATCCCGAATTAAAATTCCAGTTTGCGGTTCCAGCAGGTTTTTCAGTGGCGAATCAGCCTTCTGCTGTAATTTTATTCAACGAAGCGCAAGATGCTATTGTACAATTCACACTGGATGGAGAAAACCCAAATCCAAAGTCATCGGTAAATGCTTTTACCAGCCAGGAAGGGATAAATCTTGAAAACCAAAATGAAATTGTTGTAAATGGATATCCGGGGCATACAGCATTGGTAAACACCACTACTCAGGATGGAACTCCGGTTAAAATTCAGATCAGTGCAGTAAGCTACGATGGTAATTTATATCGCTTTTTAAGCTACACCACTTCCAATCAATTTAGTTCTTACGCCAATGCATTTAGTGAAGTGTTTACTTCATTCGATGCAGTTGATGATCCTGCTGTGCTAAACGTTCAACCGGCACGAATTGAACTACAACGAGTTCGTCAGAGCGGAATTTTTTCAGATTTGATACCTCAAAACCTACCAATGGGTGTTGATCCTTTGGATGTAGCTATTCTAAATCAGGTAAATCTGGATGATCGGATTGAACGAGGGGCTGTGTTAAAAATCCCAAAAAAATAACTACAAAAAGGGAGCTCATCACCACAACGAGCTCCCTTCATGCAGTCAGAGATTGGTTAAAGCGAGAATCCGAAAAACAAAAAGCTAACTTCTTGATAAGGATTGATTACATAACTGGTAAACACCGGTAACGAAAACGAATCTGTTATCACGATTTCTTTGGAAGCGGATAACCCAATTTCCTGCACGGCTGCATCGGCATTTCCATACCATGCACTTTCGGTTGGTACGATTCCAATGAAAGCTTCCAAACTAACATCATCCACTTCGAAAGGATAAGAAGCACTTAGATAAATGGAATTATCAGGATCGTTCATCACATTCATGTAAGCCGATAAAGAGAAAGCACCGGAGTAACTTACAAAAGGCTCAATAACGTGATTACCATCTGCATCGAAAGTGGTAAATGTGCCGGGTGCAGCAGGGAAATAGTAATCGGTTAGGCCAAATGATACCGACGATGATTCGTCTATATCAACGGAGTACGAGAGGTAGAGATCGAGTTCATTCGCACCCCCACCTGTGTTTGCATACGAGCCCCACGCGCCTATTTCGAAACCACCGCTTGCATAGGCAATGCCGGGTTGAATGCTTAACGATTGTCCGAAATCGATTCCACGCCATACATAGCGGCTTACAACATCGGTTCCAAAGCTAACCTGTGCGATAGATTTTGTACTTCCTGCGGCGAGAATAAAGGCCAATGTGAGAAGCGTAATTTTACTAAATAATTTCATGATGAGTAATTTTGTGAGTGATGAGTAAACACCGAAGGAAGATAGAGTGAGAATCTCCCTTCGATGAATGTTGAGTGAATAGTGTTAAGCCGGGGCAACAGTTTCCGGGGTGAATTCCGGATAAGCTTCGGCATCGTGTTCGTGTAAATCCAGCCCCATTTCTTCGAGTTCTCCGTTCACACGAAGTGGAATAATGGCATCAATTCCTTTGAAAATGAGGTAGCTAACAGGAAATGTCCAAGCGAAGGCGGCTAGAATACCAATGGCTTGTACGCCCATTACCGACCAGCTGAATCCTGCCGAATCGAATAAACCGGCAGCTAAGGTTCCCCAAACTCCGCAAACACCATGTACCGAAACGGCTCCCACGGCATCATCAACATATTTTTCGATGAATAGCATTGAGTAATGACAAAGTACGCCGGCAATAGCGCCTGCTAGAATGGCAAAAATTGGTGATAAGTTTGCACAACCGGCTGTGATTCCCACCAATCCGGCAAGAACGCCATTTAGCGTAACCGCACCGTCCGGTTTACCTGTTGTTACCCAAGTAATCACCATTGCTGCAAATGCGCCCGCACCTGCGGCTAAAAAGGTGTTTAAAGCAATCAAAGCTACCGAAGTGTCACCTGTGGTTGTAGAGCCGGCGTTAAAGCCAAACCAGCCTAACCAAAGGATGAAAACCCCTAAAGCTGCCGTTGGTAAACTGTGGCCTTTAATTGTTTGAGGTTTACCATCGATATACTTCCCAACGCGTGGACCTACAACAATTGCTCCGGCTAAAGCCGCCCATCCGCCCACCGAATGTACAACGGTAGAACCGGCGAAATCGATAAAGCCGAGCTCTTCAAGCCAGCCACTTCCGTTGAATAAACTTCCCCATGCCCATGAGCCAAAAATTGGGTAGATGAGCGCCGTAATAACGATGGAGAATATGAGATACGCATTAAAAGCGGTACGTTCAGCTACAGCTCCTGATACGATTGTGGCTGCGGTTGCCGCAAATACTGCCTGAAAGAAGAAAAAGGTGTACGACCATTCTACCGAGTAATCGCCGATATCCATCAGCATAAAACCATCGGTTCCGATCCAGCCACCGGCTGACGTTCCGAACATCAGCCCGAAGCCAACAAAGAAAAAGGCAAGTCCGCCTGCGGAGACGTCCATTACGTTTTTCATGATAATATTTAAGGCATTTTTAGCCCGTGTAAAACCGACCTCTACCATTGCAAAACCTGCCTGCATAAAAAACACAAGGCACGCCGCGATGATGGTCCATATATAGTTGAGATTGTTCTGTACCGTCTCTGCTGCTAATTCCTGAGCCTGCACTGAGTTCAGCGTCAATAGAGCAAGTACGCATAGAATTATTTTATTTCTGAACTTCATTGTTTCTTTTTTTTGTGATGAGTGAGGTGAGATTGCTCTCTAGGCTAAATTAGTTAGGTGAAAATTTATATCAAACAAAAATAATTAATACAAAATATAAATTGGCAATATATATGAAAGTAAAAGCGCTTTTTTGGCTGAATAAAATAGATGAAAACGCTTTTATGCTTAATTCATTTAATTTTGAGAAAAGCAGTTTTCGTAAAGGGAAACGAAAAGGCATTTGAACTAAAAACTGCCTACATGAAGTAGTACAAAACTGTATCTTTGAGCCCGAATTCCTAAAACCAATTTCAATTATGATCTCGAGATACGCACGTGAAGAAATGTCTTCAATTTGGACCGAAGAAAATCAATTTAATGCCTGGATGGATGTAGAACTGGCCGCTTGTTGGGCGTGGGCTAAAATCGGGGTTATCCCTATGAAAGATGTAGATACGCTTTATGAGAAAGCCACATTTAAACTAGATCGTATCAAAGAAATTGAGGAGCAAACCCGGCACGATGTTGTGGCGTTTACCCGAGCTGTTTCGGAAAGCTTAGGCGATGAGAAAAAGTGGGTGCATTACGGTTTAACCTCCACCGATGTTGTAGATACCGCATGGGGCGTTCGTTTAAAGCAAGCAAATGCGATTATTAAAGATGATTTAGAGCGCATCATTAATGTACTGGCAGAAAAAGCTAAAGCCCATAAATATACGGTGATGATGGGTCGTACCCATGGAATCCATGCTGAGCCTACAACCTTTGGGTTAAAGTGCGCGCTTTGGTATGCCGAAATGAAACGGAATCTCGAACGATTTGAGAAAGCTGCTGCCGATGTTGAATTTGGGAAGCTATCCGGTTCTGTGGGGACTTTTGCCAATATCCCGCCGGAAGTTGAAACGTATACGTGCGAGAAATTAGGATTAACTCCGGCGCCGATATCCACACAAACCCTACAACGAGATCGCCATGCGCATTATGTGTCTACTTTGGCATTGATTGGGTCCACTTTAGAAAAAATGGCGGTGGAAGTTCGACATCTTCAACGAAGTGAAGTACGCGAAGCCGAAGAGGCGTTTCGAAAAGGACAAAAGGGATCGTCGAGTATGCCGCATAAACGAAATCCAATCAGCTCAGAGAATATTTCGGGATGTGCACGTGTACTTCGGGGCTACATGGTTACTGCTTTCGAGAATATTCCTTTGTGGCACGAGCGTGATATTTCACATTCATCAGCGGAGCGGATTATCCTTCCCGACGCAACTATCTTGTTGGATTATATGCTCAATCGATTCGCTAATGTGATGGAGCGATTGGTGGTATTCGAAGAGAATATGGAAGCTAATATCTGGAAAACGCATGGATTGGTGTTTTCGCAACGGGTGTTGAACAAGCTCATCGAAAAAGGGATGGTACGCGAACAAGCTTACGATGCCGTGCAACCTTTGGCCATGCAATCGTGGGAAAATCAGATGCCGTTTAAGCCTATCGTTGAGTCTGATGCATTTATCATGTCGAACTTGTCACAGGATGAAATCGATGACGCGTTTGATTTGAAACATCATACCCGAAATGTAGATACAATTTTTGAACGGGTTGGATTGGGGTGAACGAGGAACAAAGTTGCAAAGTGACAGAGTTACAAAGTTAAAGAGTTACAGAGTTACAGAGTTACAGAGTTGGATTGACGATCGACATTTGTGCGTATGTACTTCATCACTTATTTGTATTAAGTAATTTCTCATTTAAAATTTAACACTTAGCATTTTGAAGTTGAACGAATACCGTGCTTTTCTCTGTTGAGAAGTTGATTAATTTCAATGAAAATAAATGCTCGCAAAACTCTTAGTTGATTTCGGTCTTGTTATCTTAATTTGGATGACCCAACTGATAACTTATCCATCGTTTACAAAAATGAACGAAGAGAGTTTATCGGATTGGCATGCATCCTATACTACTCGTATTTCAATTCTTGTAATGCCTTTAATGATTGGGCAGATCGGGCTACATATTTACGGACTGATGCAATCAGTACAAGTCTTGCAAATAGTAGCATTGGTGCTGGTGATCTTGACATGGGCAAACACTTTTCTATTTGCCGTGCCTTTACACAATCAAATTGCAGTGGGACAGCAAATTTCGAAATCTGCGCGAAAGCTTGTTTCGGTGAATGCATGGCGGACTGGTTTATGGACCATCGTTTTTATCATCGATTTGCTCCTTTACATTCAAATAAGCTGATCTATGTCCACCAAACAAATGTCATTAACGCTACGCATTGCTGCCATCTACAATCTAATTTGGGGAGCTTGGGTAGTGCTGTTTCCAAATCATTTTTTCGAACTTGTGGGGATGGAGCCTCCAACACATCCGATGATCTGGCAAGGCATGGGAATGGTTATCGGAGTTTATGGACTCGGTTATTGGTGGGCAGCTCAAGCGCCATTAACACACTGGCCCATTGTGGTAGTTGGGTTTTTGGGCAAAATTTTCGGACCACTTGGATTCTTGGTTAATTATTTGACAGGTGTGGTTCCATTCGGTTTCTTTTTTACACTAATCACCAACGATTTTATTTGGTGGATACCATTTTTCCTCATCATAAATAAAGATTATAAGATAGGTAATATCAAATGGATATGAAGAAAGTAAACCTATTTCTACTTGCAGGGTTTTATATCATTGCAGGTTTAAATCATTTTAGAAATCCAGAGTTTTATCTGGATCTGATTCCTACCTATTTACCTTATCATGACGTTATAAACGTAATTAGCGGAATTGCTGAAATAGGATTAGGGATCGGAGTGTTGTTTCAGAAAACTAGAAAATGGTCGAGTTATTTACTGGTTGCCATGCTTATCGCATTTATTCCGGCACACATTTATTTCATACAAATCGGAAGTTGTGTTGAAGGTGGTTTATGCGCCCCGCAATGGGTAGGTTGGGTACGATTGCTCGTTATTCATCCATTGCTGATTTGGTGGGCTTTATCGGTTAATGCAATTGATAAAGGTTTGAAAAGTTAAAAGCTTGGTTCAACACAGTTCTTGAAGACTAACTTTGGAAATCGTCTTTGAGATAAAATATTTCCTATTGATTTAAAGATCGCAACAGATTGGTATTAGCTTTAATAATCTGGCTTTCTAACGTATATAAATCCTCAATAACTGCAATCAAGCCATTCTGATTATCGCTATAAATCATTTTGAGTGCATTATCTCCGGCTTTGATGTAAGTGTCGATTAAAGTATTAACAAGGCTAAGTTGTTCTACCAATTCAACATCCATCAAAACAATGGTGTTGGTAGCCTGAGCCAATTGCCACGATCGATTGCTTACATCGGGAATTTTAAGCTGGATATTTCCTACTCCAAAAAGTTTGAGACTATCTGATTCTATCACTATATCGAATACATTATTACCTAAAACGAGCACTCGTTCAGAGCCTTCTTGTTCAATCAATACATTTTCATAATAGTTTTTTTGCCCGAATAGGAGAGAGGTCTTAAAAAACTGTGCTAATGCTTCGTTGTCGTTTAAATCCACAGAAAAGTCTTGAACCGGTGCTGCTAGTAACAAGTTTTTGTTTGCGTACAAATCCTGTAAAAGAGAAGCTCTGTAGGCATGTGATTCCTGCAATAGAGAATCATTGCGATTGGCTTCCTGTATGATGGATTCTTTTACTTTATTAAGATTCGCATTTAAAGCCGATGATTCCCGCCAGTTATTTAAAACCAAAGCCAGAATAACAGCAAATACTACCGAGACAAATTCAATAACTAATTGCTGTTTATTGATCCTGTTCTTCTTTTTCATGATGTACTAAATTTTCAGTAGATAGGAAAAAAGTTCTCGAGTCTAACGAAGGTTTAAATGGATATAATATCCACTATCTAATCATTTTGAATATCCATATGGAAGAAATTCCGCTGCCCATTACAAAGACAGTTGCAGCAATTAATGACCAATTTGGTACGCTATATCCAAGTGCGATCAAAACATAAATGCCGACCGGTAAGAGCAAAAGTCTGCTAATTTCAATGGCCATCAGACGTTTTTTACTGTTTTCGAAAAGCATCCCCAGCATAATGCTCGTCCAAACAATCCAGCTAAGAAAACCGAGTTTTACCGAGTCGACATAATCTCCATTGGTAAAAAGAAAAAATGCTGTAACTAGCATCAAAGCAATGAATTGAATAAAAATGTAGAGCTTTGCCCAAATGAAGGAGACATCAGCGTTGTATTTGTGAAACTCTGATTCTGTTGAAGTTGAAGTTTGAACGCCACCTAAGTAATCGGGTAGCCAGCCGGGATGTTTGAAGAGCATATTCTTGGTGTCGTTCCAGCTTCGCGATTGCTTCACATAACCAAACAAATCGATGTAATGAGCGAAATTAGCATACACGGGATTCCAGCTATTCAATGATTTAGTGATACCATACGTCGGACGTTCTTCTTCCTCTTGAAAAGTTCCAAACATTCGATCCCAAATTATAAAAACACCAGCGTAATTTTTGTCGATGTATTTAGGATTGCGGCCATGATGCACTCGATGATGCGAGGGAGTGTTTAAGACCGATTCTAACCAACCGAGTTTGCCCACATGTTCGGTATGTATCCAAAATTGATACAACAGATTAAAAGCGCCGACAGTAACGAATTGCAATGGGTCGAAGCCAATGAAAGCCAAGGGTAAATAGAAAGGGAAACTCCATACAAAAGCTGTGGAAGATTGACGCAATGCAACTGTGAGGTTGAAATCTTCACTTTGATGATGCACCACATGACCACCCCAAAAAAGGCTAATCTCGTGTGCCATTCGGTGGCTCCAATAGAAACACAAATCGTAGAGAAAGAACAGAATGATGAATGTGATCCAATTTGCGGGGAGCTCGGTAAATGCAAACAGTTCGAAGGTAACAGTGTAAATCCCTACGGTTACGACCTTAGTAAAAATCCCACTGATTTGATTCAGCGCACCTAAATTGATATTGGTAATGGCGTCATTAAGGCGATAGGTGCGTTTTTTTGTGATAGCTTCGTACACCAATTCGATGCTCATCAACCCAAAAAATATGGGAATCGAAAGAATAACCGGATTTAGATTCATAGAGGGAATCTAAGTGGTGATAAGAATTACATCAAGAAGTAAAATGCTTTTGGTGGATGTTCAGAAGGTTTGCGATGAAGTTTAGCGGATCACTTCCCCAATACCTTCATTAGTTCTTTGCGCTTTACTTTTCCGGTAGCTGTTTTTGGCAGCTCATCAACAATTCGAAGTTCTTTAGGTAGTTTGAAATCCGCAATTTTTCCCTTTAGTTCATTTTTGAGGAACTCTAAATCGGGATGCATACCATTGGTTAAAGTAACCACCGCTACCACTTTTTGCCCCCACTCTTCATCTTCAATACCGATAACTGCAGCTTCTTTAATTTCCTTCAGCCCTTCAATAGCTTGCTCAACTTCCACAGGGTTGATATTCTCGCCACCTGATACAATTAAATCCGTACGCCGTGTTTCGATGAAAAGATGACCATTACCGTTTAAGTGACCATAATCGCCTGTGCAGAACCATCCTTTCTTATCAAAAACAGCTTCGTTTAATTCGTTCTGATAATACCCATCGAAAACTTGAGGACCGCGTAGCCATATGAGTCCTGTTTCGTTCATGGGTTGACGTTTTCCGTTTTCGTCTCGTATCTCGAGGTTGTTGGCAGAAAATACTTTCCCCACACTTTTAACGGGGATGTAGGTTCCCGATGGCATCGTCATCGGATTGGCAACAATTTGGGCACAGGTTTCCGTCATCCCGTAACTCGAAATCATTGGAATACCGCGTTCCACGGCTTTTCGAAGCAAACTTTCGTTAGATGGACCTCCACCCAAAAGCACTGCCTTAAAATTGGTATGAGTACGGAAAAAAGAATCTTCCAGAAGTCGCTTTAGCATGGTGGGAACAAGCGATGCAGCCTGGAATCGTGAGTTTTCCGATAAAAACTCTTTTATCATTTCTTCATGAAAAACATCCAGCCGATAAACGCCGGTGCCGTAAATCAATGAACGAAGAATGATGGAAATTCCACCAATGTGATTGAGGGGTAAGCATAACAACCAAAAGTGATTGGGATCCGGACGTAAGTTTTTACCCGATGATTTTGCCGCTGAAAACATTTGTCGGCGTTTTAAGGGTACAATTTTTGGTTTGCCGGATGTGCCTGAAGTGAAGAAATATCCAAAGTATTCTTCCTTATCGATTTTATTCGGATTAGGAAGGTTAGCCTCTCGGGCATCGAAAGTAAATGCATTGATGAAATAATTCTCATCCATATGCACAACATCATCACCGGTTAATCGCCTACGGTTTTTCGAATCGCAAAAAATTAAACTCGGGCTGAGGGCCGAAATTTGTTCTTCGAGTTCTGCTTGGGGTAATTTTGGATCCAAAGGAATAAAAGGAACCCCAAGTTGCCAGCAAGCTGCTATCGATAGAACCAACATGTCACTCGAATCCGATAAAAAAGCCACGGGCCATTTTAGTGAATCGGATCTCTGAATTAGAATATCCTGGAAGTAGGCAGTGAACTTTTCGAGATCACCATAGGTGTACATTCCATCTTTAGACGCCAGAAATACATAATCCGGCGTTGATTTCTTAAACTCAAATATGTGTAATCTCGATTTAAACACGTTAGGCTATTTTTTTGTAATAGGATAAATCGATAGAACGAGAAATTCCCGCACCTTCAGGCAGTAGGTAAGCACCTGCTAATATCTCGATAGGTAGCGGACCGGTTTCGTTTAGAAACTGACCGGTTGCCAAGCCATGAGCATGTTTTTCGGAACCCAGACCCGATGCCAATACGGCGGTAATTGTCCTTCCAATGATGGTATCAAACGCAGTAGTAAATACTACGTGTATGGAATGAGAGCTTGCCCATTCTTTTGTTACGATTAAATCTCCAATACGCCCGAACAGGGCAGGTTTCAAAATCAATAAATCGCAGGCTTTTTCTTTGATCAAAATTTTGGCATCGGCCAGCGATCGAACGGCTTCGTCTGCGGCAATTGGCAGAATTTTTTCCTCGGTAATGGACTTCATCGCTTCGATGTCGTGCTTATCTACCGGTTGCTCACAGTATTCGATATCATAGTTCGAAAAATCGCTGAGCTTTTGCTTTGCTTCGTCGGTTTTCCAAGCCTGATTGGCATCAATTCGAATACGCACGTCGTGATGATTTTCTCTCAAGTGTTTCACTAATTCTATCTCTCTCTTGTGATCTGCTCCAACTTTTACCTTAAAGGTATTGAAGCCAGCTTTGTTTAAGTTATCGGCCTTTTGGAGTGCTTTCTCAAGCTGTTGCATGCCAATAGTGGCATTTGCGGCAGGGGATGGATTGGTCTTACCGAATAATTGCTTGGAAAGCGTGATTCCATCTTTTTTTGCTTGATAATCGGCCTGAAGAGTATCGAGCCCAAAAGAAAGAGATGGTAATTTGTGTATGCTGTGCAACACAGAAAGTAATTGACCGCTTTCCCCACTTCGAAAAGCTTGATTCAACTCTCGTTGATTTTGTAAGACTACTGCCAAAATCTCTTCCAGCTTTTCATTAGAGAAACCGGGCAATGGGGCCACTTCGCCAAATGCGGTGATGTCTCCATCAGTAAATGAAAGAATTAATCCATTTCTGGTTTCAAAACGTTGGCCTGCGAGTTGAAATTGCGTTGAAAAAGGTATTTTGAAGGCGTGCACTGAAAACATTAACTAAGAATTACCCCCATCGAAAAAAGGATGCCATATATAGCCATCAATTGAGCGGTTTGTTCCAGCACTTTATTCAAATTTGGTTTGTGGGTTTCGGTCCACACCTTTCGTCCCTGTCTAAGTGCTAACGGCAGAGACACGAAAGGAAGATAGATCCACAGATCGTAACCTAATTGTACATGAAAATGGGGAGGAATTGAAAATGCTAGAATCAACATCAGTGTGTATTCCCATTTCAATGCAGTATCGCCAAATAATACACCTAAAGTTCGTTTTCCAACGGTGGAATCTTGTTCAACATCTCTCAGGTTATTAATTACCAAAATGTTGGTACACAGTGCACCTACTGCCAGAGATGCCCAAAAAGTTGCCTCCGACCATTCCAAAGCATTTACGTAATAGGTGGTCATTACAGCAACAATCCCAAAAAACAGGAATACAAATACATCGCCAAGTCCATTGTAACCCAGTGGAAATGGGCCACCGGTGTATAATACGCCAAAGATCAGCGAGAGTATTCCGATAACGAGAACGATCCACCCACCAACCCATACAAGGTACAATCCGGAAATAAAAGCGATCGCCATAGTTAGTATTGTTGCCCAAAGCATCGTTTTTGGAGCGATAAGTCCGGCCGCAGTTGCTCGTTCAAATCCGATACGTTCATCGGTGTCGGCGCCTTTTATAAAATCGAAATAGTCGTTGGCAAAGTTCGTCCCAATCTGAATCAAAAAAGCACACCATAACGCAACAAGTGTTGCGGAGAGATTTAGAACGGCATCGTGATAAGCTATAGCTCCACCAACTAATACCGGAGTGAAGGCAGCAGCCAAGGTTTTGGGTCGGGCAGCTTGCACCCAAATTTTAAATCTTGATAGAGAGTTAGTAGCCAATTTGATGGTTGATTGATGTGAATAAGTTGCCAAAAAGATAGAAAGCTTATAGTAGTACTTAAACCTATTATTTGGCAAAAAAATGCCAGAACAACTAAAAAACTAAGGGTAGATTTATTAGAATTTGAAAAATTAATTTAAGCGAAAGCGCTTTTTTGCCGTCGTAATTAACATGTGGAAAACTTATTGGTTAATTTAATTGAGTAAATCGAAATAAACACGTTATATTTGTTTCGAATTTTAATCGAATCTCATAAAAAACTAAGTAAATAATGGCGTTCGCAAAGCTAGAATACATTTGGTTGGATGGTTACAAACCTACTCAATCGTTAAGAAGTAAAACTAAAATTGTACATGATTTCAGCGGAAAGTTGGAAGATTGCCCGGAATGGTCGTTCGATGGGAGTTCTACTCAGCAAGCGGAAGGCGGTAGTTCCGACTGTTTACTAAACCCAGTTGCGATCTATGAAGATCCGGAAGTTCGCAATGGCTACTTGGTAATGACCGAGGTTTTAAACGCTGATGGTACAGCTCATGAGTCGAATGCACGTGCTACTATCGACGATGAAGATGAAGATTTTTGGTTCGGATTTGAGCAAGAGTATTTCTTGATGGATCCGGAAACAAATTTACCGGTAGGTTTCCCTGCTAATGGTTACCCAAGACCTCAAGGCCCATATTACTGTGGCGTAGGAGGCCAAAATGCATTTGGTCGTGCTTTTAAAGATGAGCATTTAGATATCTGCCTAGATGCAGGTTTGAATGTGGAAGGAACCAATGGTGAAGTTGCTGCCGGACAGTGGGAATGGCAAATTTTTGCTAAAGGTGCTAAATCAGCCGGTGATCAAATTTGGGTTGCTCGTTTCTTAATGGAGCGTTTATCTGAAAAATACGGTGTTTACATCGAATATCACCCAAAACCACTTGGTAAAACCGATTGGAACGGCTCCGGGATGCATGCTAATTTCTCAAACGAGTACATCCGTACAGCGGGCTCGAGAGAAAAAATTGAAAAAGTATGTGAAGCCTTCCGTGATGTTGTAGAAGAACACATTGCGGTTTATGGCGCTGATAACGATCAACGTTTAACCGGTGATCATGAAACGGCAGCAATCGATCAATTCTCTTACGGAGTGTCTGATCGTGGAGCTTCAATCCGAATTCCTATATACACAGCTACTCACTGCTGGAGTGGATACCTAGAAGATCGTCGCCCTGCTTCTAACGCTGATCCATACAAAGTTGCAGCTCGAATAATTAAAACAGTAAAAACTGTTACCGAATAAAATATTTGCTCACTCATCAAAGTTAATATCCTGTCTTCCTTCATTGGGAGGCAGGTTTTTTTGTTAACTTACGATTGTAACATTCGTCCTGAAAAAACCTTTTTATTCAGTAATAACTAAACACCAAAATATCATGAAAACATCGAGATTTGGGGTAATCTGGGTTATCCTAAGTATATTTTTAAGCACAGGGATTGAAGCGCAACAACGCATAGACAAAGAAACAAGGGGAATTCAAAAAGTTCTCGAAAAAATAAACTCCCAACCGCTGGGAACACTATCAAAATTAAAAGGAAATATTGACCGAGGGATAAGTAGTTTTACCATAGAATTTTATTCTGGTACTGAATGGATGGTATTAGAACGCCATGATCTAAGCTATAACAACGACAGAACTGAAATTACCGAAGAAGCTTTTTTTAATAATGGTGATTCTTTCATCAAAAACTCTACCACAACCATAAACTTAAATGAAAATGGCCTGTTAAACAGTTATAAAACTGTTTCTGTGGATGGTGAGTACAGCTTTGAGCAGAGTTTCTACTATAACGATGACTTCACATTTTTGGACTCAGTGGTGGTAATGGAATTTGATACTGACGAAATTTATTACGACAAGATTACTTTTGAAGCACATACGTCAGACAGTATCGAAATCATTAATTACTTCAATTATGGTGGCGAAGAAGGGATGGTTGACGGAGATTATGCGCTAATAAAAGATGGGAATTACATCGAGCACTATGTGTATGATACCTTCCTCGATCGATATACTTATTACGACGTAACAGTAGTTGAATTGCTGCAAATGGCATTTTCTGATTTTCAATTCTACGAGGTTTATAATGATGAATATTACTTCGATACTGAAGAATGGATTCCATACGACAGAATTACTTTAGAAAAGGATGGCGAGAATGTGGTTGAAATACTTACCGAAGGTTGGTACGACACTGAGTGGCGAGATGAAGAACGATACTCATTTGAGTATGATAACGGACAAATTACCATGAGAACTTATGAATATGTAAGTGGGAACTCATTCACACCAGAATCTCGCCGAGTGTACACCTACGAAAATGCTACCTCATCTGAGTTACCCGGCGAACAACCGACTTCTGTTCAGTTATCTCAAAATTATCCCAATCCGTTTAACCCAAGTACAAATATTTCATTCGAACTTCAAAAGTCTGGGTTAACACGTCTCGCTGTTTACGACATGCTAGGGCGAGAAGTAGCCGAGGTAATAAACGAACTTAAACCGGCTGGATCTCATCAGGTTTCGTTTTTGGCTGAAGGATTATCAAGTGGATTGTACTATTATGTATTAGAACAACCGGAACTTGGTATAAGAATGACCCGATCAATGACATTGATTAAATAGCGGGTTCTGAGAAAAATAACTTGAAATAATTTACATGAAAGAAATTTCATGGCAGGATTTTGAAAAAGTAGAATTGCGGGTGGGGACGATCATCGAAGCCGAAGATTTTCCCCAAGCCCGCAAACCTGCGTATAAGCTTACCATTGATTTTGGGCCGGAAATCGGAATAAGAAAATCATCTGCCCAAATCACCCATCATTACACAAAAGATGAGCTTATCGGCAAACAAATAGTAGGCGTAGTTAATTTTCCGGAGAAGCAAATCGGGCCTTTTATGTCGCAGTGTTTAGTAACTGGATTTTACGATGATAATGGCCATGTGATGCTAGCAGTACCGGATAAAAAGATTCAGAATGGAGCGAAATTGCTCTGATAAATTACTTATTATGTTTGAGTTAATAAGTAAATAATTATCATGAGAATATTTATCTGGCTTTTTCCTCTTCTGATTATCGGGTGTAGCACTTCATCAATTTATAAGGTATCAGATCCTAAAACCTTGCTTCATAATGATGAACTTACTGAAGCTGAAATTGACGATTATAAACGGGCAATTAACGAATACGATTCGGGGAATTATACAATAGCAAAGCAGATATTCGCTCAGTTATTGGAGGCAAATCCAAATTCCTCGGAAGTTATCTATGAGTTGGCGATGACCGAAAGTGCGCTTGGAAACTCTAAAGTTAGTTTAGAACTAGTTAAAAGGGGGCAGACGATTGATGCGCCAAACAGAACACTGTTTTATCATATTCAAGGCATTGAGTTAGACAACGCCGGTTATCCAAAAAGAGCCAAAAAGGCATTTCAAAAAGCGATCTCGTTGAACAATGATTTTCATCTTGCACATTACAGTCTTGCGATTACATCAGTTAATTTAGGAGAGGTTGACGAAGCAATAGTGAGTTTGCAAAACGCAATTCGGGCTAATTTTGGGCATGCTAGTAGCCATTTATTACTCGGAAGGATTTATCATGACATGGGTAATCATGTACCTGCGTTACTTGCGTACACTTATTTTGTGCAAATTGAACAAGATTCACCACGTACACTTCAGACTTACGATGCAATTCAGTCGATTTTCAATCTTGCTACAAAAGATGAAGAAACCGGTAAGGTAGAAGTAAACCTGAATTTAGGTGGAGCTATGGGAAATGGATTTACAATGTATGAAATGATGTTGATGGGGTATAGTGCTACTCGTTTCACGGAAGGAGAATATGACTCAGAAATTGATTTCATAGCTAAAGGATATGCAATGATTCTGGAGCAGTACACCGAGCATGAAAATACAGGGATCGATCCTTTTTTTGTGGAACAATATCTACCCTATTTGGTGCAAGTTTATAATCATGATTATGTTGAACCAATGGTATATTTGACTTTTCAAAACTCACTGTTACCTGAGGTTACCCCTTGGATAGATGCAAATTTAGAAAAGTGTGAGGAGTATCTTGCTTGGGAGCCTGACTTATAATTCATTCCTGCAGAATGATTTGCTCCAAATTATGGTTAGCAACACAAATTAGTATTCATCAAAATAAAATCATCAGAGTGCAATTGAAGTATAAATTGAAAATGTCGTCAATCATTTTCGTAGTTCTTGGTATGCTTTGGCTATCAAATAATGAGAGTATCGCACAAGAACGCCCGGATTATATCACAGAAAAAACGGCCAACTTTTCTCTGATTATAAAAGGATTAGCTAACGCAAATGGCGAAGTTCGAATAGCCATGTTCAATTCTAAAGATAGCTACACGAAAGAACCGGTGTATGCGGTTGTGCTACCGGTAGATAGCACTGTTGTGGATTGGAATGTAGATGAATTACCATTTGGTGAATATGCCATTGCCGTTTATCACGATAAGAATGCGAACGGGAAACTGGATACCAATCTTCTCGGGATTCCAAAAGAGCGCTATGGCTTTTCGAACAATGCACGTGGGCGATTTGGACCGGCTTCATGGACGGATTCCCACTTTTATTTCGATGCAGATCTAAATTCGCATACCATTCAAATTAAATAAGCCGAAACACAAAGAGTTCGTCTGCGTAGCTGAGTCATCAAAACGAATTTTACGATGACTCAATTCTTTAATTCCGCCCGAATTGCCATAAACAATATCCGGGCGAATCCACTTCACACTTTACTTAGCACACTGGGCATTATCATCGGTGTGGCAGCTTTAGTTGGTATTTTGGCTTTAGGTGATGGTCTGGAAAAAGCGGCACGAGATCAGCTATCAAAAACCACATCGGTACAGTCGTTTACCATAAGCTCGAATGCGCGAGTGATGAGAAACGGAATAAGTGTCGCCGTTCAGAATCGACCAAAACTCAATTACGAGCACGCTCGATACATTGAAGCTAAATATGCCGAACAAGCCGACGTTGAATATGTTGCCATGCGTACAATCGAAGCGACCGTTCAAGATTCTTCGGTAGGAATATTCTTACACGGCTCGATGGAAAATGCGCCTCTAATTATCCCGGATTTTGAATTAAAACTAGGGCGAATGTTTAGCAGAGAAGAGGTCGATACAGGTGCAAAATTAATGCTAGTAAATCAGCACTTCATGAAAAACATGCCTGATTCTACTAAAGTGATCGGCGAGCGGGTATCGATCAATGCTGTTAAATATTCGATAATTGGCGTGATCGATTTACCTATGGAAAGTCCAAGGGCGTTGATTCCAATAACCACCTTCGACGCTAATAACTCAGCATACCCTTCACTTACAATGAAGGTTGATAATGTTGAACAGATTCCGCTCATCGAAGAGGAAATTAAAAGCTGGCTAGACGATGAATTCGAACAAGGCGCAGATGCTTTCAGTCTGATAAAGGATGATTACTGGGTGGATCAATTAAGCGAAGGAATTTTATTGTTTAAGCTTGTAATGGGCGCCATAACGGGGATTTCGGTATTGGTTGGTGGGATTGGAATAATGAATGTTTTGTTAATTTCGGTTACCGAGCGCACCAAAGAAATTGGCATACGAAAAGCTACCGGGGCAAAGAGCAAGGATATTGTGATGCAGTTTATGTCAGAGTCGATTACTATTTCTATGGTTGGTTCGATACTCGGCTGGATGGTTGGTATGCTCGGCGTACTGATTTTTGTTCCCTTGGTGAATTCTCTTGTGAATATTGAATTCAGCGTGGTTGTAAATCCTTTATCCGTATTAATAGTTTTAGTTCTTGCGGTGATTATCGGAGTTACTTTTGGCACTTATCCGGCTTGGCGAGCATCACGTCTCGATCCAATTGATGCGATCCGGCACGAGTAAAAAACTATGCTAGGATTCGTGCAACTCTGAAACAGAAGGTGCATATTTGCTCGAAGTTAAATTTCGAGGTATGCCCGATCCAACTAACAACATTTCTCTGATAATTCCGCTCTATAACGAGCAAGAAATGCTTCCTTTGTGAATCAAAGAGATAGAAAAATTCAGAGCTGTCCGCTCAGAAATTAATGAAGTTGTTTTTATAAACGATGGATCCTCAGACAACACTAAAACTCTAGTTTTAGAACTTACTGCTAATTTACATGGGTATGTGCTGTTGAGTTTTTCACGGAATTTCGGGCACCAAATGGCAGTTACCGCAGGTTTAGACATTGCAAAGGGAAATGCTGCCATTATTATGGATGCCGATCTTCAAGATCCACTGCATGTAGCCGGACAAATGATCGACAAATGGAAAAACGGTTTTGATGTGGTTTATGGCATCCGCGATAGCCGTGAAGGCGAAACTTGGTTTAAACGTAAAACTGCAAAACTGTTTTATCGATTTTTTAAATGGCTGACCGATTTAGAAATCCCGCTAGATACGGGTGACTTCAGATTGATTTCTCGCCCTGTGATCGATGCTTATAAACAACTAAATGAACAACAACCCTTTATTCGTGGACTGATATCATGGTTGGGATTTAATCAAAAGGGAATTCATTATCATAGAGAAAAACGCAAAGCCGGCAAAACCAAATACCCGTTAGCCAAAATGATCAAGTTGGCTTCGCATGCCGTTACGTCATTTTCCGATAAACCACTACGGATAGCCACCCATTTAGGATTATCGGTTTCATTTCTGGCAGTGATTGGAATAATTTGGGTTTTTTATGCCCGCTTAATACTAGATACTGCTGTGCCCGGCTGGGCTTCATCGCTTGTTATTATTCTGTTTTTGGGCGGTGTTCAAATGATGTTTCTTGGGTTGATTGGGGTGTACCTTTCAAGAATATATGCAGAGGTGAAACAACGCCCACGTTATGTTACCGATGGAATTTGGCGAACTGAGGCAAAAAATTCAGGTTCATCAAATGGTTAATAGACAAGTGTCGGAAATTACAAATGCACACTTGTTTTGGATCTGCGGTTTCCTAGCTCTAAGCTACTTTGTTTTTTCTTTTTTCTCGGAAGGATTTTATCAACACGATGAGGCCGCACATTACGTGAATATGCTTCGGATTTGGCATAATCCGGAAATGATGATGGGGAATTGGGCAAAACCAGGTTTTAAATTGATTTATGCGCCATTTTCATTGCTTGGATTACATGCTGTAAAACTATTGAATTGTGTTCTTGCAGCTAGCACCTGCTATTTCAGTTTTAAAGTAATGCAGCAATTGGGCTACCGAAAGCCTTAGATAGTTTTATTATTTACAGCTTTACTACCATTTTGGGTTGAATTATCCTTTCGCACTTATTCTGAAACACTAACGGCGTTTTTATTAATCAGTTCTGTTTGGGCATTTTATAAACAAAAGTATTGGCTAACTGCTTTACTGCTTTCTTATATCTTAACTATACGGCAAGAATTTTATCCAATCGTAGGCTTATTTGGTTTGTTCTTGCTATCGAAAAAGCAATGGAGATCGGCAGGATTGTTAGCATTGTTCCCGTTTATTCAGCACCTGGCTGGTTGGATTATGTTTGATAATCCGCTCTATTTATATGATGCTATTTTTGGCTTTAGCGGAGATATTCAAGATGCATATCCACGGCAGGGTGGAGCTCATTATTTCTTAATGTCGTTGCCGGTTTTCGGCGGGGTTGTGTTCACTTTTTTTATTGCATTCTTGTTTCAGGGATTTTTAAATAAAAAAACCATGTACTGGCCGATACTGATTCCCATAGCCGTATTTTTTGCCATTCATGTACTTTTCAGTGTCGATTCATTTAGAGTTGGGCCATCAACAGGGGGGAATCTAAGGTATATGATGGTTATTGCACCGCTAGTAGCTTTGTTAGCTGCTATAGGTGCTGAGCGCATTTATGAGCTTCAATCTTGGAAAGAGCGTGCTAAATATCTTTGGGTTATGGTTCCATTAATTGCAATAGCCATTGCTTTTATGTCGTACGAACATAACAACTTAAAATTTACTTACAAGAGAGATTTCAGGCATATATTGGTTCTCATACTGTCGGTCGAGATCATCGTATTAGGGTTGCAAAAAAAATGGATAGACAGAACAATTGTTGGGGTATGCCTATTAAGTTCGTTGCTTACTGTAAAACCAATTCCCCTTAGTGAAGAAGACCGAATAGTAAAAGAAGGCTCTGAAATTATTTCTGAATTATACTCACCGGGAACTCAACTATTAATGAGCCATAGTTTATTCCCCTATTTTCTTGATAAAGTGCACGAGGAGTTTGAGCCATCAGCAAAACGAATCTTTAAAGAAGAAGTTGAAGACGCACCTTCCGGGTCAATTATTATTTGGGATGCTCATTATTCATATCGACCGCGTCTTTATCCCGATTCGCTTCCATTAGATTATTTTCTTGAAAATGATGATCAATACACAATGATTATGCCTCCTATTATTTCCGAAAATAAAGTATTTAGTATTTATTTTTTTAAAAAGAGATAATCTAAGTACAGTATAAACAGTTTTAAGTGAAGGCAGTAATCTTGATCTAACATTAACATGTTAGAAACGTTTCTCATTTGCCGGCGTTTTATGGATGTAACGAGGTACTAAACTAAGGAGGCACCATGAAACGCCTAACAATACTATTCATTTTCGGCTTTATAATTACCGCAGACATCCACGCACAGCGCTATACAGCATACAACAACGGTGAAGGGTCCACATATAGACAGGATCGAGAAGAGCTGCGAGACTTTGAGCATGAAATCGAGCAGTTATCTTACGCAATGCTCACCGAACATATCCGACAAGCACGTAATACCAAGCGAAGAATTTTACGTGATATGGAGCGAGAGATCAATCAAACAGAACGAGCATTAACCCGCTTCAATCGAACAAGATATAATCACAATGGATATTACCATTACGATTGGAGAACACCTCGCATGCACTCGAAAGGGAATGGAGTGAATCAAAATAGAAGAAATAATTCACGAGAATATGCCAAGTTGGTACATCAATTGGAAAAACAAGAACGACTTTATTTCCGTTTTTCTGAACTAAGATTGGTCGGGCACCGGAGAGGAATCATCAACGAGAATGAACATCGCAGAATCATGTATCGATTTTCAGAAACAATGAGGGACGAATTAGAAGAGCCTAGGACCCGAACAAACCCGAGAAGAGGGAGATAATGGAGTAATCCCGCGTATTGGCAAAATGCGCGGGATTTTTTTGTTACTGAACCTGAACAGCTGTCCCGGAAACAGAAACCATTAACATACTACCGTTTGCCCCGATAGTCTCGTAATCAATATCTATGCCTACAATTGCGTTTGCTCCTACACGGTTTGCCTTTTCTTCCATTTCAGCAAATGCCAGGCGACGTGCTTCTTGAAGTTCACGTTCATAAGAGCTTGAACGTCCACCTACGATATCTCTGATTCCGGCAAAAATATCTTTAAAAATATTCGCACCTAGAATAGCTTCGCCGGTTACCACACCCATATAACTGGTTATTTCTTTGCCCTCTAGTGTATTTGTAGTACTCATTACCATAATAAAATTCAGTATTTATTTTGCGATTAACAGGTGTCTGATACTAATTCGACAGAAAATAGTTACTAATTTTTTGGCATAAAAAAAGCCTTTCTAAAGAGAAAGGCTTTCGTATGTAAGAAAAATAAAATTCTTATCTGCGGTAACCTCCGCCACCGCCGCCGCCGCCACGATTGTTACGACCACCACCGCCATTTCCGCGATCTTCACGAGGACGTGCTTCGTTTACTTTAACCGAGCGTCCGTCAATCTCTGCACCGTCCAATTGGTCGATTGCAGCATTAGCTTCAGCGTCGTTATCCATCTCTACAAATCCAAATCCTTTAGATCGTCCAGAGTATTTATCGGTAATTACCTTAGCAGAACTAACAGTTCCGAAAGCTTCAAATACTTCTCTTAAGTTGTCGTCAGAAACCCCATAGCTAAGATTTCCTACATAAATGTTCATATCAAATATAAGTGTGTTATCAAGTTATACGGAACAATCAGAAACATAGCCACAGGTCAAAATAACTTGAACAAGGAGATAAGCTCAGCGTTGTGTCCGGTGTGAAAATACATCTAATTCTTGCGATCAACAATTAATTGTTGAAATAGCTGATAATTGGGTTCTTAATTCTCACGAGTGAACATAGCACTCATTGCAGGTTGTAGTTGATCGAGCACTCGATTGTACATGGTCCATCGATATTGATCCTCACCAATAAACTCTAACGATTCTATAATATTTACTCCATCAGCCGAGCCACCGTAACCTACAATGCTATTATTCATTCTTCGGGAATCAGTGAATTCGGTAGAGTAATCGAAGAAGTCGATATGCTGATTTAATAAATTGCCATAGCCTTTTATCGTTTTCATTCCGGGATGCCAAAACCAGGTAATTTCGCCATTCAGAGTTGTGTCAGCGTTATTGATAATATATAACTTAGAGTGAATAGATTTTTTACCGATTCCCCATTCAAAAGTTTGAATAGTAGTAGGTGTTCTCCATTCTCCGCCCACTAAAAATTCAAAATATTGAAGCGGATTTGCTGTTTCCTGCTGGCTTTGCTGTGCTTGAACTTGAGCCCCAAAAAGGAATAAGAATAGTAAAACTGATGAACGCATATGATAGTTTTTATTGGGTAGCTTTCTGATTATAAAATGCTTGCAGTATATAATACGCCATTTTCTTTTCACCATCATTTCCGATAAGTCCTTTTCTGTTCCAGCCGTCTTGAATTACCGATAATTGTCTTCGTGGCGACCTAAAATCAACCAAAATCCATGGAGACATTCCCCTTAGATTCTCAATTTGTGTGAGCGCATCGATGGTTTTTGTGTATAAATCTGCTTGATATTCTTCACTAAATCGGGTGAGTGAATCGGCATGAAAACCTGCTTTTGCACCGGCACCGAATTCTGAAATAAACACGGGTTTATCGTAAGGGACAGTCCATTTCGAACGAGTTAATCGTTCAGGCAACCCAACATACCAACCGATGTATTCATTAAAACTCACGATATCTACATACTCCGCCAGTTTATCTTCAATAATGTATTCGCTAGGTGAGTCGCCCGAATGCACTTCCATGGCAGCACTCAAAAGACGAGTAGGATCTGCTTCCCGAGCCACTTCCGACAATCGATACAGAAACTCATTTCGGGCATCGCTAACCGGCGTTTCGTTAGCCAGCGACCAAATGATGGTAGCCGCACTATTTTTGCTTCGATGAATTAACGCCTCCAACTGTTTTTCGGCATTGGCATAGGTTTCCGGATTTTCCCAATGGATGGTCCAATACACCGGGACTTCTTCCCAAACCATTAATCCCATTTCATTGGCAAGCCGAATCATATGCTGGTTGTGGGGATAATGCGCCAATCGCACAAAATTACAGCCTAACTCTTTAGCCCAGCCTAAAAGTAATTCAGCATCGCCTTGTGATCTGGCTCGCCCAACTCTATATGGATTTTCCTCATGGATCGAAATCCCTCGTAAGAAAACAAATTCACCGTTTAGAAGTATATTTGCTCCATCCGTTTTTATAGTTCTGAAACCTATTTGATCGATAATAGTCTCGAATGGGGTTTTAATGCGTACTTCATAAAGTTTCGGATTATCCGGGCTCCAGTATTCTAAATTTTTTGCTGTGAATTCGATATCACTTCGGCCATTCACTAATTGAACAGTTTCAGTAAGTCCAATTTCCGGGATACTGATTTCTACTTCAAAATCTGAATTAGATTCATTTGCCGTAACATAGCCTTTAATTACTTCCGGGTTTTCTTGATCCAGCTGGATGAAATAATCTTCGACAAACTCATTAGGTGTTTCGATGAGTGTTACATCTCGCGTGATGCCTCCATAATTGTACCAATCGGTATTTACGGTAGGCACACCTTCCGGTTTACGGTTATTGTTCACATACACAACCACCGAATTTTCATCTTCGAGTAAATCGGTTATTTCGAATTGAAAGGGGGTAAAACCACCGGTATGTTCGCCTAGCTTTTTACCATTCAAAAATACTTTTGAGTAATAATTGATGGCCCCAAAATGCAGGAACACCCGATTTGATTCCTCTGATTTCTTGTACTCAAATTTTTTTCGATACCAGATCGTGCCTTCGTACCACTCAAGGTTATCGAATTGGTGATTCCAATCACCCGGAACTGAAATCGTTGGCGAAGTATCCCAATCGTATTCCAAAAGTTCGGTCTTGTCGTCGGGTTTGGCATCCGAAAAGAAGGCCGCTTTGGGCGGATTCTCCATCTCATCAAAAGGCTGCAAGCGGTAGTTATACAACCCATTTTCGTAAGGATCGATCAAAAACTTCCATTGACCGTTTAGCGTAGTTGTTTGCCGGTTTTCAACATTAATGATTTGTTGAGTTTGGGCTGAAACCGAAGCTTGTAATAAGATTAGCAATGCGAGTGAGTAGATAAGCTTCATACCAAATTCTCCGTCTTCTTTCTGGATGCAATAGCCATTTCTTCGTGGTAAGTGGCTAAACTTTCAGCCAAATTTTTATCGGTAGTACTCAAAATTCTAGCAGCAAGTAACCCAGCGTTTTGAGCTTTTCCGATGGCTACTGTTGCAACCGGAATTCCGTTGGGCATTTGTACTATCGAGTACAAACTATCTACACCACCTAAAGCTGAGGTCTGAATCGGAACACCAATAACCGGAAGGGTAGTGTGGCTTGCCAGCATTCCCGGCAAATGGGCTGCTCCACCTGCTCCGGCAATAATGATTTTAAGACCACGATTTCGGGCTTCTTTTCCATAATTGGCCATATCATCAGGAGTTCGATGAGCTGATACTACTTTTTTTTCGAATGGAATACCGAATTCTGCTAATACCTGAGTTGCTTGTTTCATGGTGGGCCAGTCGCTATCACTGCCCATTACCACACCTACAATTGGAGAATCAATCATTATAACATTAATTATTTCGTTTCAAATTATATCGGGAATATCACAATTTTAAGTGAGATTATATCTCGAATGATTTGGTGATTTCTCGTGCACGTTGATGCGTTACTTCCAAATCATCGCCTAATAATGTGAAATGCGCCATTTTACGTCCTACTTTGCTTTGCACTTTGCCATACACGTGTAGGTGCCCATCTTCGGTAGCCAATGCTTCTGAAATATGATCGGCTTCGGCCGGGCGATTGTGAGTTCCAAGTAGGTTGATCATAGCTGCGGCGGGTTTGGTCATTTTTGAAGATGCCAATGGAAGTCCTAGCACTGCCCGAACATGATTTTCAAATTGTGAACCAACACAACCTTCGATGGTATAATGACCAGAATTATGAGGGCGTGGAGCGGATTCATTCAGCAGAACTTCTCCATCTGTTGTGAGAAAAAACTCAAAAGCGTAAATCCCTTTTCCGTCGATGGCTTCGGCTGCTTTAACCGCTAATTCTTGTGCTTTTTGTTGGATGGATTCATCCACAGGCGCAGATGAAAGCACGGCTACACAAATGTGATTTTCTTGCACCGTTTCGCAGCATGGATAAACCATCGTTCCGGTTTCATTTCTTGCCACTTGAACAGCTAGCTCATGGGTGAAATCAACAAAGGCTTCGGCGAGAATATCATGACCTTCATGTCCGCCCAGATTTTCAAATGCTTTGGCAGCTTCGGTGAGATTTTTCACTGTTTCATTTCCGTATCCATCATATCCTCCTTTGCTCGATTTTAACAGAAATGGCCAGCCGTATTGTTTGCCAAAATCGGTGATATCGACACTATCCTTAACTAGTTTATAAGGCGTCACCGGAATACCGGCATTCTCAAACGTTTGTTTTTCGATGAGTTTGTTTTCAATCAAGGCAAAACTATCCGGACTCGGGAAAATCGGTGTTCCACTTTGTTCCTGTACTTTGCGAAGGATCTCCGAATTGATGAATTCATTTTCGAGGGTGATCACATCGCAGGTTTTTGCGAATTCGACCATGGCATCCACATCATCGAAGGATCCATTGAAAGAAAATGGTGTCATGAATTGAACCGGTTCGTTTTCCGATCGATCAGAGTAAACCGCAACCTGAATCCCAAATCGAAAAGCCTGAAGTGCGCTCATTCGAGCTAGTTGTCCGGCGCCGAGAAATCCGAGTTTAGTTGATGCTTTTATTGAAGTTGTCAATGGATTAGAATTCGTTTTTATTATAGAGGTAAGATAGAATGAAGAAAGTAGAAATTAGAATGTAGAATTTCAGAAATAAGGAGACAAAATGAATCGAATTCCGGCTTCAAGTTTTACCGATTTAATAGTGTGGCAAAAAGCACATCAATTTGTACTAAATGTATATAAAATGAGTGAGGCTTTCCCAAAGTCAGAAATGTATGGATTAACATCTCAACTTAGGCGAGCCTCGGTATCTATCGCAGCAAATATTGCCGAAGGGTTCAAGAAAAGAGGAGTTAAAGACAAAGCGAGATTTATGAATATTTCGCAAGGTAGTTTAGAAGAGTGCCAATACTACTTAATACTGGTGCAAGATTTAGGATTTACTGAAACAGATGCTCTGAAAGCAGATTTAACCGAAGTTAGTAAAATGCTACGCGCATACAGAACAAAGATTCTAAACAGCTAAATTCTAAATCCTATATTCTATTAATAGTACGATTCAGTAACTTTGCATTCAAAATCAGACCAGCACTAGATTAACCCATGGATATCGAAAATAAGCTCAAGCAAATTAAGTCACGTTTTGAAGAAATAAACGCCGCAATGAGCGATCCAAGCGTATTTGATGATCCCGATAAATATACCGCACTTACAAAAGAACGAAGTGAGCTCGAAGATCTGGTGATGGATTATGATACTTGGATGGATTTGAAACACCGACAAGAGGGAAATAAAGAGCTCATCGAAATGGATGAGGATGCCGAGATTACCGAGATGGCGAAAATGGAAAACGCCGAGATTAAAGATGAATTGGTGAAGCTGGAAGAAGACATTAAGATTAAATTGGTGCCTAAAGATCCGGAAGATTCAAAGAACGCGATTATTGAGATACGGGCCGGAACGGGAGGCGATGAAGCAGCAATTTTTGCAGGCGATTTGTTTGATATGTATCGCCGGTATGCTGATGACCAAGGATGGAAGTTGAGCCTGATGCGTTTAAATGAGTCTGAAAAAGGCGGGTATAAAGAAATTGCATTCAGCCTTGAAGGAAGTGAGATTTTTGGAAAGATGAAGTTCGAATCCGGGGTGCATCGGGTACAACGTGTACCTGCTACCGAAAGTCAAGGAAGAGTGCATACATCGGCGGCTACGGTGGCAGTGCTTCCGGAGGTGGAAGAAGTAGATATAAATATTAACACCGCAGATTTACGCATTGACACATTTAGAGCAAGTGGAGCGGGTGGGCAGCACGTAAACAAAACTGATTCGGCCATTCGGATTACGCATGAACCAACAGGTATTGTGGTGGAGTGCCAGGAAGAGCGGTCGCAGCATCAAAACAAAGAGCGAGCGATGACCATGCTTCGATCTAAGATGTATGACATCGAGCTTGAAAAGAAGCAAAAGGCGAGAGCAGCCGAGCGAAAAAGTCAGGTTTCTACGGGCGATCGATCAGCCAAAATTCGAACCTATAATTATCCGCAAGGGAGATGTACCGATCACCGAATTAATCTAACGCTGTATAATCTCGATAATATTATGAAAGGGGATATCGGGGAAGTGATTGACGCACTTCGAATGCAAGAAAATCTGGAGAGAATGCAGGAAATGGCAGATTAATTGCCAAGAAACTCAACCGGACTTACCACAGGAATACTTGAGAGTTCGTAATCTTTTTTATTCCGAGTGATGATTAAATCGACGGAGTTTTCTTTGCAAGCAAAGTATTGGTAGGCGTCTTCGATATCGGTAAAATCTGATTGAAGCGCATTTTGGATCGACAGTTTACTTACATGAATTATATCTATGCCTGAAAGTAGTAAAGTAAGTATGGTACTAGCCTCAGCTTTATTAACCGATTTGGAAAGCATGTAAGTAATATTGGCAATACAAATAGAGGTTGTTACTAACTGATAAGCTGTTTTCTTCTTTGATAAATCTAAAACAAGGCTTGAGTAGACATTAAAGGGCTCTCTCTGTAGCAAAGAGTCTAAGATTACATCTGAGTCTATGAACAGTATCATCAGCTATTTTTTTTCATTAGGTAATTGTACCGTTCGTCCTCAATCTCTTTATTTGGATCTATTACCCCAATTATTTGTTGAATTTCCGGTGATAGTTTAGACTTTATTAATTCATATTCTGATGATGGTTCACGTGTTGCTGAATCAAATTCTTTGATTTCTGAAATTCGATCCAAATACTGCTCTACAATTTTAGAAATGGACGTATTGTGTGCCTTGGCGTATTCTTTTGCCTTTTCTTTTACTTCGTGATTGATGCTTAGCGTGAGTTTTGAGTTCATACGTATAAAATTGATTAATCGTACGTATAATGTAATTCATGTCTATAAAAAAACAAAGCCCACTGTTATCAAACAGCAGGCTTTTCTCATCACTTAATAGTAATTATTTCTTCGAGCCGATTAGAGAACTCGAGGTGCAGCCGCTAAGATTTCTTTGCTACACTTATCTTCGAATTGCTTGAAATTCTCGATAAACATCTGAGCTAATTCATCAGCTTTGTCATCGTAGTCGCGGGCATCATTCCAAGTATAACGAGGAATTAATACTTTCGATGGTACACCATCCACTTTAATAGGTACATCGAAACCGAAGATAGGATCTTTAACATATTCCACGTCTTCTAAGCCTCCGTCAATTGCTTCAGAAAGCATTCTACGGGTGAATTTTAGCTTCATACGCTCGCCTACACCTGACGGTCCACCGGTCCAGCCGGTGTTAACCAACCATACTTTTGAGTCATGCTTACGAATCTTTTCAGCAAGAAGCTCAGCGTAAACAGAAGGGTGAAGCGGCATAAACGGAGATCCAAAGCAAGCAGAAAAAGTAGCTTGTGGCTCAGTTACGCCACGTTCGGTTCCTGCTACTTTCGCGGTGTAACCACTAATAAAGTGATACATCGCTTGTTCCGGTGTTAAGCGGCTGATAGGAGGCAGCACACCGAAGGCATCACAAGTAAGGAAAATGATGTTTTCAGGGTGATTTCCTTTCCCGGTTTTACTTGCATTTGGGATGAACTTAAGCGGATATGAACAGCGGGTGTTTTGCGTAAGACTAACATCCTCGAAATTAGGTTCGCGATTTTCATCCAAAACTACATTTTCCAGAATGGTGCCCGGCATTTTTGTAGTAGCGTAAATAAGCGGTTCATTTTCTTCGGTAAGATTGATGGTTTTAGCATAGCAACCACCTTCAAAGTTGAATACACCTTCGTCATTCCAACCATGCTCGTCATCGCCAATCAACGTTTTGTCGGGATCGGCAGATAATGTGGTTTTACCGGTGCCTGATAAACCAAAGAAAATGGCAGTTTTGCCGTTTGCATCGTGGTTAGCCGAACAGTGCATTGGCATAACTCCTTTTTTAGGGAGCAAGTAATTCATCACACTAAAGATTCCTTTCTTCACTTCGCCGGAATACATGGTGCCACCGAAAAGAATAATTTTCTTTTCCATATTAACCAGAATAAAGGTGCTGGTTCGGGTTCCATCTACCGCTGGATCGGCTTCGAAAAACGGAGCAGCCAATACTGTAAACTCAGGAATGTGTGCAGCTAATTCTTCTTCATTAGGATTGATGAACATGTTGTCGGTAAACAACGCGTGATAAGCCACTTCTGAAACAACCCGCACTTTAAGACGGTTATTTTCATCGGCTCCACAAAATACGTCTTTAACAAACAAGCGTTTATCTTCGAGATAATTTTGCACTTTGTTAAATAAATTGTCAAAAACTTCTTCTGTTGTAGGTTGATTGATGGGACCCCAATCAATTTCATCTTGGATCGAAGCTTGCTCTACAACAAACTTATCTTTTGGAGATCGCCCGGTAAATTTACCGGTATGCACTAACAAGGCATGATCTTTGGTTAGAATCGCTTCCCCATGTAAAATCGCATGCTCATACAATTCGGCTGGGGTAAGATTCCAGTATACCTCTTTGTTGTTTTCAAGCCCCAGGTAATCCAGTCCAATATGACTTCTGGGATGTACATCGTAATCAGCTTTCATAGCTCCTGTTTCTATCGGTTTATATGGTCCTTTCAAGATAAGCATATGTATACCTGTTTTAACCTCAATTTGTGAGTTTGGTTTTGGTTTAAGCATTTCGGTTCCACTGAAAAAGCGCTTTCATTATTAAAGCATTTGTAAGAACCACTCTTATAATCTTACTTGAAAGTGAAGAAAGTGTGAAAAAGTATTGGGTAAAAAAAAGGAGTTGAATTTTTAGAAAAATATCGAACCACTAAAAAGCTGTGCTAGAAAAGAAAATGTGGCTCTGTGTTTTAGAAAAGCGGTACCATGGTGAGTTCGAAAAATCTCACCATGGAAAACAAAAGGACTGAAATTTTTTGCTTTAATCAATTCTCATCCGTCGAATACTCCGAGTATCCACCCAGTAAATTATTCACTTTCTTAAAGCCAAGTTCTTCGGTCATAAGTTTTGAGGCAGCAGCTGATCGCCCACCGGTTCGGCAGTACACCACATACGTTTTGGAGGTATCTAATTTGGCGACTTCCTCGGCAAAGTTTTCACCGCGATAGTCGATTTGGATGGCGCCCTCAATCATGCCTTCAGCAACTTCCGGGTCGGTGCGGACATCCAGGATAACCAAATCTTCGGTGAGGTTAGACTCCATATTTTTAAATGCATCCTGACTTAAATCCGTGTAGGTATTTGTTACAGGTGCAAGCGCCGGAGTAGCTTCGGTTTGAGGAGCTTCTTTTTTGGATTCGCAGGCAGTAGTTAGTAGGAGAAGGGAAAAGGCAAAAGTGAAAAATGTGGTCCTGATCATTGTGCTGTAGTTAAGTTTTAATCGTTTGTCATTTGATCAACATCATTTTTTGGGTGATGCGTTCGTTAGAATCTAAGACTTCGAGCAAATAATAATACACCCCACTTGCGAGTCCGGCAGCATCGAATGTGACTTGATGCCTGCCCGCTGATTTTAGCTCATCCACCAAAACGGCAACTTCCCGACCTAATGCATCAAAAACTCGTAACCTGACCATACTGTTCCCTGTCAACTGATAACTGATCACTGTACTCGGGTTAAAAGGATTGGGGTAGTTTTGGTGAAGGGTGATGGAATAGGGGAATGTTTCTTGAATTGTGTTTGAAGCAGGAAGATTAATCAAAGATTCAGATTCTAGTGTACTGATGTTTAATTCAATTAAATCTTTCGATGTTATGAAGAATAAGATCTCAGAGTTTGGTTTATAATACAGCCCTTTAATTTCATCGTTTGACTGGAAAATAATCTGTAATTGATTGCGCCCTGATTCAAACTTATAGATTTGATTATTTTGTGCTACAAAGGCAGTCTTTTTATATGTAAGTGTATTGGATAGGTAAACTCTATTTCCTGTTAATAAAGTGTCTTGAATTCCAGGGTTATTTAGTGAGACTTTAATCAGATAATCTCCTTTTGAAAAGTGTGATTCTGATGGTTTTTCAAAGTCTTTTTCGGAAAATAGTAAGGTATTAGTTGAATCAAAAGCGATTAAGTCAATTTCAGAATCTAAAGTAATATTTGAGAGAAAATTTGTTGAGGTATCCGTAAGAATAAATAAAGAGTCGAATCGCTGACCAATTTTATAAGATTCATCCTTGAAAAGAATAGTGTAGTCTAATGTGTCTAATACGGGGTATGAATCTGAATTCAAAGCATTTTTGTCAATCACTAAGGTCTTGAAAAAATTACTATCATCAATCTGATTTGAAAGTCCGGCAGGAATAAATAATGTTTGTGATTCAGAATCATAATTGAGGTATGAAAAAGTGAAATTAAACCCATTCGTTATTAAATCGAAATCCCCATCAGCCAACGCGTTATCAAAACCAATTCTATTAAGTTCAAAACCAAAAGAGCCCATTCCATACCAGTAGGAATAGGTGATGATACTATCCGGGTGATTTGCTGAGGTTATATAGTCATATAGGGTAGTCTCGTAATACTCACCTAAAGGATTAGTAATTACTTCTTCTTTGAATAAATTTTGACTCGATAGCGTATTTAAATCGATTTTATTTAAATATATAAACTGATAACTGGCATTGGGATAATCAGGATCTGTTTGGATCTCTTTTTCATGAATATAAATGATGGTATTACCGGTAGAATCTTCCATCCCCCTCAAATCGTGGAAGTACTTTTCTTGGCTAAAGCTTGAATTCCAAGTGAGTACAAATAAAAGGAATAAAAGAAGTGCTCTCATAACCCTAAGCGATTGGTTCACTAAAACGTAGCCATTCGAATAATCAAAGTCATATTAAACTTACTATCTCATTCCCAACTTGATTATCTTCCAAGCTCTAAATTCATCGACGAAAACACATTATTGAATGAGTACGATAGCTCACGAGCGTTTTGAAGCCGTAATCGGGCTGGAAGTCCACGCCCAATTGCTAACCAACAGTAAAGCCTTTGCCCCGGTGGCGCCCATTTATGGCGAAGCCCCCAACACCATGGTTACCCCCTTGTGTTTAGGTCATCCGGGAACCTTGCCGGTAGTAAACGAAAATCTGGTGCGATACATCATTAAAATGGGATTGGCAACTAATTGTAGCGTGGCCGAAAAATCCATTTTTGCACGCAAAAACTACTTTTATCCAGATTTACCGAAAGGCTACCAAATTTCGCAATTCGATACGCCTATTTGTTTCGATGGATACCTGGATATCGAGCTGGAAGAATACAACAAGCGCATTGGCCTCACTCGTATCCATATGGAGGAAGATGCCGGGAAGTCGATCCACGATCAGGATCCATACAATACATTGGTGGATTTAAACCGTGCCGGAACGCCGCTTATCGAGATTGTATCCGAGCCGGATTTACGCACTCCGCAGGAAGCCTACGCTTACCTCACCAAGATCAAACAAATTGTACAATACCTTGAAATCTGCGATGGAAACATGGAAGAAGGCTCGCTCCGTTGCGATGCCAACGTTTCTGTACGTCCACGCGGAAGAGAGAAATTCGGGACACGAACCGAGCTCAAAAACATGAACTCCTTCCGCAATGTGGAAAAAGCCATCGAGTTCGAGATCTATCGACAAATCGAGCTGATTGAAAGTGGTGGAGAAGTGGTTCAGCAAACGCGTTTATGGGATACCTCGAAAAATCAGACGCGAATTATGCGCTCGAAAGAAGAAGCGCATGATTATCGGTATTTCCCCGAGCCTGATTTACCGCCGATTATTGTTACCACGGAATTACTTGATGAAATCAAGGAAGAACTTCCTGAACTGGCTGATGTTCGCCAAAAGCGTTTTGCCGAAGAATATGGAATGAGCGAAGTGGATGCCGTGACCATCACTGAAGATCGCTATCTGGCCGACTTTTTTGAAGAAGTGGCTGAGGCAGCGAATAATCCCAAAGCGGCTTCAAACTTAGTGTTAAGTGATGTTCTTCGCGTTTTGAACGAGCAGAGTATAAACATCAAAGAGTTTAATGTAAGTCCGGCGCGCTTGGCGGAGCTCATCAAACTAAAAGAAGAAGACAAGATCAACTCTTCGGCTATGCAGACCATTTTTGATGCCATGCTGGATAACGAGAAATCGGCCGAGGAACTTGCGAAAGAAATGAATCTGATTCAGGTTTCAGATACCGGTTTCCTCGAAGAATTGGTGGATGAAATCATCGCTAATAATCCCGATGAAGTAGAGAGATTTAAAGCCGGGAAAAAGCAATTGATGGGATTCTTTGTGGGACAGGCGATGAAAGCCTCTAAGGGGAAAGCCAATCCAAAAATGGTAACCCAAATGGTTGCTAAAAAATTAAACTGAATTGAAAGAAAATTACGAAGTGAATAAAGTTAGTATAAAGTTTCCCCACGGTCGGAGTAGAGTAAGAAGTGGTCGATTATTAGGAATGTTCTTGATATTAATTACGGTGTCTCTAGCCTGCTCCCGAACCGCAGAAAAACTCGAAACACGATTTGAAGCCAGCATCTCTGTAGCCGATTCCATCGACCAAACCGGAGATTACTCAGGCTTCTCTTTTTTGATTTATAACCGACTTTCGGTAAACGATCCCATCGATACACTTTTTTATGGTGTAACCGATACCACCGGTCTTGTGGATGGCGTGATTCCTTTTGAAAGTCCGGGAGCATACCCGCTTCAGATTTCAAGAAATGGGGTAAACTTATCGTCAATGCGATTGTTATTGGCAGATGATGATACCATCCGATTTTCCGGCGAATATCCCGATCTTTCAGCCACTCTGGAAATCGATTCTCGTGAAAATCGAGCTATGAAAGTGTACGAACGAGTTGATAACGGCTTTAACCGTGTAAATCTGTTCATCCAAACCGGACAATTAACCGGCGAAGATATCCCCATAGAATTGCAGAAATGGGTGGACTTGTATTGGGAAGTGTATGAGGATAAAAAAGGGACATTCGCTTCTAAATTTGCCCTCGAAAGTGCTATTACATTGCTAGAGAAATTCGATCGTAAGCAGATGTACGAGAAGTTGAATCAAGCCTTTGACGAAGAATATGCCTATGCACTCGCGGTAACTTATGGCAAAGAGTACGTTGCTAATTCTCGAGGATTTAACGCGGCTGTTTCGTATCTCGATTCTGTGAAGAATCTTTCCGATGAAGATAATATTCGCCAAACCTTCGATCGGGCTAAAATAAAACTCCACTTAGACAGCGCTTATGTAGAACAAGCGCGTGATTTGCTCAGTCGCTACGAACGAAAGTATGAAGATGAAGAGGATTATTCCTTTTGGTACAAAAACATACGTTTTGATTTGTACCAGATTCCACCGGGAAATCCGATTCCTGATTTTGAGTTTGTAACTGCCGTTGGCGATACCATTAGCCGTGCTAATATGCTTGGACAAGTTTACGTGCTCGAATTTACCGAAATGGCAAGTAGGTTGTATCAACAGCAATATGATGAAAGTACTGTTTTATATCAGTTGTATGGCCCGCAAGGTTTGAGTTATTTCACTATTCCATTCGATGAAAGTGTGAATACAATAATCGCCTTTTATGAAGAACGAGATCGCTTTTGGCCTATCGCCGACCCTCCATCGTTTGATAAACAACAATTAATGGATGATTTTAACATCCAGTATTTTCCAACTCGCATTCTTATTGATGCGGATGGAAACATTGTTCGAAAGTACCTAGGAGAAGAATTTGACGGGATTATTCCCGATATCACCAAAACATTAATGAACAACTAAAGCTAATGCGCCGATTTTTAATAGCCGGAAACTGGAAAATGAATTGTGGTCCTGTAGATGCAGCCGAACTGCTCGAAGGACTTGAAAATGCTAAAACTGAAGTAGCTGAAGAGGTTGATGTACTTGTTTGTCCACCGTTTGTAAGCCTGGGGATGAGCGTAAACTACTTACAGGATACCGATATCCATGTGGGTGCGCAAAATATCCACTTCGAAGATAACGGTGCATTTACCGGTGAAATCAGCGCTAGTATGCTTACCGAGTGCGGTTGTTCATTTGTGATTATCGGTCACTCCGAGCGTCGTGAGTATTTCGGCGAAACCGATTCATCGGTGAACAAGAAAATCAAAAAAGCGTTGGCGTTTGATCTGGTTCCTGTGCTTTGCGTGGGTGAAAGCTTAGATCAGCGCAAGCAGGATATTCACTTCGATTTGGTGAAAAACCAAGTTACTGCAGCTTTAGAAGGCATTTCTGGGGATGAAGCCCTTGATGTGGTTATAGCTTACGAACCAATTTGGGCAATCGGAACAGGTGAAACTGCATCCAAAGAACAAGCGCAGGAAATGCACGCTCACATCCGTGGTGTTGTTGCCGATTTATATGATCAGGAAACAGCCGATGAAATTCGAATTCTCTACGGTGGAAGTATGAAACCGGCCAATGCAGAAGAACTACTCAGCCAACCCGATGTGGACGGTGGCCTGATTGGCGGAGCATCACTAAACGCAGAAAGCTTTGCCGAAATCATCAGCATCGCCGAAAAATTAAGCTAGAACGTTTTCGTTTGATTACGATTTAGTTTTTAAAAACTGAATTCTGAGTCCCCCTTCGAAGGGGGACAAATCAGCGAAGAGTAGATTCGCTGATTTTGGGGGATGTTGGTTCCATCACGATTCCTCTAAAAAACATAGTCTCAACAAAAAGACCTTTTTCATGAGGGAAACCTCAAAAATTTTGACCCATGAAAATCAACGTACTTCTTATCGGCTCAGGCGGACGTGAACATGCCCTTGCCTGGGGAATTGCCAAATCGCCACTCTTGAACACCCTGTACATCGCTCCGGGAAATCCCGGCACCGAATCGTTGGGCGAAAACGTATCGCTAGATGTTTCCAATCACGCCGAAGTACAGCAATTCATAGAAGAGCACGATGTAAAACTCACGGTTGTCGGACCCGAACAGCCCTTGGTTGAAGGTATCTCCGATCATCTGGAAGCAGCCGGACATAAGGTTTTTGGTCCTAAAAAAGCTGCAGCCATGCTCGAAGGCAGTAAAGAGTTTGCCAAAGATTTCATGGCTCGGCATAACATTCCAACGGCGGCCTATAAAGTATTCGATCAAGACGACTTTGAGGCAGCTGCGGAGTATATCAAAAGTCAAAACAGCTATCCGGTGGTGTTAAAAGCTGATGGACTTGCCGGAGGAAAAGGAGTACTCATTCCGGAATCCGAAGCCGAAGCCATGGAAGCCTTACAAGAGCTTAAAACAGGCTCTCTTAGTGGCGCCGCTTCCCGATTGGTGATTGAAGAGTTTATGGTTGGGGAAGAAGCATCCGTGTTTGCCATTTGCGATGGAAACAGCTTTAAAGTGATTGGGAATGCACAGGATCACAAGCGAGTGGGAGAAGGCGATACCGGACTTAACACTGGCGGAATGGGCGCGTATTCACCGGCCCCAATTTTAACAGCTGAACTGCTTGCAAAGACCGAGAAGGAAATTATTCTCCCAACTATTTCAGGTATGAAAGCCGAAGGATACCCATACACCGGATTTTTGTATGTGGGCTTGATGATTACTTCGGAAGGACCTAAGGTCGTGGAGTATAATTGCCGTTTTGGAGATCCCGAATGTCAGGTGATTATCCCAAGAATGGAATCGGATTTGCTGGAAGTTTTGGTTGCTAGTACTAACACACCCCTAAATCCCCTCTCAAGAGGGGACTTTTCAACCATGGACATCAATTTTGATCAGAAGTATCGTTGTACTGTAGTGCTGGCTTCCGGAGGATATCCGCAGAGTTACGAAAAAGGGAAAGTGATTTCGGGCTTAGATTCGGTTCAGGATGCTCTCATCTTTCATGCCGGCACCAAGCGTGATGGAGATCAGATTGTAACCAATGGCGGACGCGTATTGAATGTGGTGGGCTCAGGAGATACCTTGCAAGAAGCCATTGAGTTGTCATATACTGCCATTTCAAAGATCAGTTTTGAAGGCTCTTTTTATCGATCTGATATCGGTGCAAAAGGATTGAAGCACTTGAAATAGAGGCAAAGGGATAAAGGATCTAAGGCAAAAAGTTAAATCTATATGCAATACAAACGTCATATATTTGAAAGAAAAAGCTTCATATTAAATGAGATGTATTGGGTGTGTTTTTTATTGGTCGTGCTTGTTTTTTCCCCTCAAATAATCGCGCAAAACTCCCAGATTATTTACTACGGATTGCAGAACCCGACCTCGTTGTATGCAACGCAGGATCATGTATTTGTGGTAGAGTCGGGGAAGCATCGAGTGGTGAAATTGGATTATGACGGCGATGTAGTTGCTACTTTGGGTGGACTAGGAACAGGCGATTATCAGTTCGATCGACCTGTAGATGTTGATGCCACAAACGGATTACAAATCTACATTTCTGATTATAGAAATCTGCGCATTCAAATTTACGATCGTCGATTTCGGTTTCTGAGTTCGATTAAAACAGAAGTGCCTTTTACAAATCGACAAATGAAACCGACACAGATTGTGGTCAACGATTTTGACGAACTGTTTGTGTTTGATGATGTCTCAAAGTCCATCCTGAAATTCGACGAAAACGGTAATTTTGTGGATAGTTTTGAGCTTGAGGGCGTTATCCCGTCAAATATTGAAGCGGACGGTGATCGCTTATTTCTTACGGATCGAAAGAATGGACAAACCATTGTCATGACTCAAAACGGTATTATTGGGGAGTCGTTTCCATTGGTGGATGAAGCCACAGACATCATTCAGGAAGTTGAATTCGGGATCTATGTCTTTAAACTATATGCCGATCGGGTTGAGAAAAGTAGAATTCAATGATCGATCCTTTTGATCCATCACTAACTTTCGAGGAAAAATCTCTTCAAATCTTCGAATATCAAAAAACGAACAATCCGGTTTACCAACGATTTTGCCAAGCACTCGGCGTAAATGTTGTTAATTCTGTGAGTGAAATTCCGCTTTTGCCCATTCAGGCGTTCAAAGATGCGACGTTAATAACGGAACATGAATCACTCAATATTCAAGATTCATCGTTGAAGTTTGAAAGTTCGGGTACTTCAGGGATGCATCGGAGTAAGCACTACGTTCTTGATCCGAAACTGTATAAAGAATCCATCTTGAAAGGGATGAACCATTTTTACAATCTCGAGAACTATGTGGTGCTCGCCTACACTCCCGGCTATGCTGAAAATCCGAATTCATCGCTTGTTTGGATGTTAAACACGCTCATTAAGAATGATAATACTGGAATGAGTCGCTTTTTGCCTCTTGGTGATGTGATTGTTTCAGACTTTCTGGATGAGATCACATCAAGCGGAAAAAAAGTGATGTTGTTTGGGGCCGCTTTTGGGCTGTTGGATTTGATCGAAATGGGAAGCCCGAGTTTACCAGTAAATGCTGTTATTCTGGAAACGGGTGGGATGAAAACTCATCGGCGTGAAATGACAAAAGAGGCGTTGCATGAAAGACTTGCTACCGGTTTTAATCTACCGAAAGAATCAATCCACTCGGAATATGGTATGACGGAGTTGTTGAGTCAGGCTTACAGCCGGGGATCCTTTTGGTTTGAGTGTGTGCCTTGGATGCAGGTTTCGATTCGGAATCCTCAGAATCCAATGGAAGAGATGTCTTCAGGAGAAGAAGGTTTGATCGGAGTGATTGATTTAGCGAATATAAATTCGTGTTCATTTATCTTAACCGGCGATAAAGGTGTACAAGGAGAAGATGGGAAGTTTCAAGTGCTTGGCAGATGGAATCCGATCAACCTACGTGGCTGTAACTTTTTGATTGAAGACTAATGATATTCACAGTCCGAAATCAATTTCACATAGTCATCCAGATCCGCCGGCTGGCGGAGAGGATCTGCACATATAAATTATTTTGAAGATTCTTCGCTATCGCTCAGAATGACAATAAAATCCCACATACAACAAATCGATAAAGCCACTCGGGCATGGTTTCGGGCGGATAATATCCTTTTGAAAGAAGCCATTGAACAAACGGTTGCTGAGGGTTTGTTCACCTTCGAAGACATCAAGTTTGCGATTCGTGCACTCAAGGAAAAAGTGTATGCCGGTCAGGTAGCGGAATGGGCTGAACGGGCAGGGTTGAGCGAGGAGCATCATCAAAAAGGAAAAAAAGTGCTTTGTTTGCATGCCGGGAATTTACCAATGGTTGGTTTTCAGGATGCGTTGGGCACGATCTTATCCGGCGCTAATTATTATGGTAAACTCTCGAGTAAAGATCCGTATTTGTTAGCCGCTTTTTTGGATGCACTAAAAAATGCCGGGGTATCAACTAACATTGATTATTCGACAGATTTAAACTCATTTAAAGATTTAAAAGCTGACAAAGTCCTTTTTGCCGGATCGGAGCAATCGGTGGAGCCGGTAAAGCTAAAACTGTCAGAATTGAACGCTATTACCGATGAAACTGCCTTTGACATCCGAACTGCTAAATTTTCGATAGCCTACATCACCAGCGAAGACTCGGACGTTGTGACCGATTTAGTAGAGGCAATTTTTCGGTATGGGGGACAAGGTTGCCGATCGGTGGCCGTAGTGGTTAGTCCGATCAAATTCTCGAATTTAAAATGCCACTTTCAGGATTATATCGAAGCGTTTTGGCTGAAAAATCCACCGACTAAAAAGTACACTTCGGCGATTGAATATCAATTTGCCTACAACAAAGCCATTGAACGTGACCAAGCGTGGCTCGATCATTTTTTGATTCAGGATAGCGAAGATTTCCCCGAGCTGGATTCAACCTTGCATTGGGTTCAAGGGGATGAGAATAAGGTGAAAGAATTAGTTCAAAAATTTGGAGCAGCAGTTCAAACAGTCTACACAGCCGGAGAGAAGATAGCGGGTTTAAAAACAGATTTTTTGAGTCAGGCCCAAACGCCTAACCTATGGTGGGAGCCGGATAGGAAACCGGTTATTTGATATATTTAAGGAGCAAAGGAGCAAAGGAGCAAAGCTATCCCGCGGTGAAGGCGGGATCTGCGTTTAATAAAACAAATTTGTGTTCAATTCATGATTTGACTTAGGATTATAACAACACTTTCTGTGATGGCTAATTTTATAGAAATCGTAGTTGTTTATCGGTATAGCGAAAGCGCCTAATCCAATTCTAACTAATAAAACGGTGTGTTTTACGTATTTTGTATCGATCAACAAAGTGTAAAATATGGAAACAGTAAAAGTATCACCGAAATTTCAGGTATCGATTCCCGCGAAAATAAGAAAGTCGTTGAAAATCAAAGCAGGACAAAAAGTTCTAATGATTCCGATTGACGGCAGAATTGAAATGGTGCCAATTAAAGATGCCAAGTCTTTACGTGGAATCGCGAAAGGAGTAGATCTGAACATTGAAAAAGAAGAAGATCGATTTTGAATGTTTTAGATTCATCATTTTGGCTCGAGTATTTCATGGATGGGCCAAATGCAGATATTATTGAACCAATCATATTAAAACCAGATACTATCATTGTTCCATCGATTTGTTTTTATGAAGTGTATAAAGTAACACTTCGTAAGTTAGGCAAAACTAAAGCACTAGATTGTATTGGACTCTTAGCTCTTTCGAAAGAAATATTTATTGATCAGGATATCGCTCTAACAGCAGCACAAATTAATGCAGAGCGAAAACTCCCAATGGCTGACTCGTTGATTTACGCAACCGCTCTTAAATATGAAGCCACTCTCTGGACCCAAGATTCAGACTTTGAAGGATTACCAAGTGTGAATTATTTCGAGAAGTAGGAAAAAACCAAGCACAAACGCCAGATATTTTGTGGGAGCCGGATGGGAAACCAGTTATTTGATTAGCATTTAGAACCACAGTAGGGTGATTTGAAAATATGACCCCGTGGGATTTGAAAATGATTTATAAATGGTAGGGTCAATTCATGAATTGACCCTGACTGATTTGAAATTGAATTTAATTATCGGTGGGGATGAATCGTGATTTGTAATTGGGGCATGATTCGTGAATCATCCAGACAATTGTATTCATCGAAATTTATCCAAATTCCACGTTGACGGGTTGTTTTGAATGTATTCTGTGATATTATTGAACGCGGTTTGATTGCGAATGATATGTTCATAATAATTCGGTTGCCAAATTCGAGAACCGGGTGTTTTTCGATGCAAATTTATCTGTTTCGATACGTTCATTTTGTACCACCCAATCACCATGGGTATGATCATCTTTCTGCGATGTTTTCTGTTTGTTTCAATATCGGGATTGTGATCACGTAGGGTCAATTCATGAATTGACCCTACGTGGTTCGAAATTTTATTATTTCCGATTATCGGGGATGATTCACGATTTGTTGGAAGGGATGATTCGTGAATCATCCGTACGGGTTTCGAAATTTTATTATTTCCATTTATCGGGGATGATTCGTGAATCATCCGTACGGGGTTCGAATTCGAAATAATTTCAATAATCCCGTGTATATGATTCGGCATTACCACAAATGCACGTGTTCGACAACGTGGAAAACGCACATCAATCTTTTCACAATATTGATGTGCAATGCTACCATTTCGGTTCAAAATCATGTCGCCATTTTCAATCCTACCCAAAAGGTGTTCGCGTTGATGCGTACAAATGGTAATGAAATAGAATCCTGATATAGAATCCTGATATAGAATCCTGATATAGAATCCTGATATAGAATGGTCATAGGATTGCATTTATAGTGATGCATCAATAACTCACTTCGTGATTCCATGTATTGTTAGGTCTAACTCAATGGCATTCCTTACGAAACGTTCAAAATCTTAAACTAATCTCTTTGTTATAACTAATTTCTACCGTCATATCTAAATGTTGCGTACTCTGAACTATAGGTTCTGATTCGAAAATGTTCAACATATAAAAGTGATATATCGTCAATAATATATGTATTTATTTCAGGACCTAACTCAGCAATAGTGCTATAGCTACCGTAATCTCCATTTCTTCTTTGCAAAATATATTTAAATGTCATTGTTGAAGAATTAGAATCTTCCCAACTAATTCTTATAGTTTGATCAGATAATTCTTCTATACGAATATTTTTCGGAGGTGAAGAACCAGGATCTTCAGTAATTATTGATGACATTGCACTTTCTAATCCATCATGTTTAGCAGTTAGGCTAAACTCATAATATGTATTAGTTGTTGAGTTGATTTGAAATGTGCCATCATCTTCGTTTAGTGTGTCAGCAAATGTCCATTGTCCAAATGAATCGCTACAATATCTTTTGCTTCTTTGATAGACTAGAATTTTGTCGTTGAATGTAGAAATATCTTCATATTCTATTTTACCAATTGCTTCATTTTCAAAAGTTAATGAATGAAAAAGAGGTGTATTATAGAAAATTCTTTTTGTTTTGCTTGAATTTAATAATTGTGACTCATTTTGGTGATTTATCATATAGGATGACACCATTACATGAGTGGAGTAATCTTCTTCTTGATTTATAAATTGGTATTCTTCAATTGCTCGATTTAATGTGTCTAATATTTCAATCTCATTATTTTGATAGAATCTAGATATGATTATGAAATCAGATATAACTAAGGAATTATTCCATTTAATAGAGAATAAATTCTCAATTCTATCAAAGGACAATTCTTCGATACCACCAGTGAAGTTAATGAGTTTATTTTTGCTATTTAATGAGTCATAATTTGAGTTATGTTCACTTCTAGCTGCTAAGTAATAAGTCGTTGTTTTATCGATCTCGCCAGTTTGATCAATATAACCAGTTACATTCTTATCTAATTCTGCAAGTAACTGTTTATTCTTATTATCACCTAAGCTTTTCCAAATAAGATAGCCAGTCTCAAAATCACTTATATCATTCCAACCAAGGTGAACCGTTTTATTAGATTTTAAACTCAAAGAAAATCGACCAGTTTTAGGCGAAAAATTTTTTACTTCCGGATCATTCTTATTATCCCTATTGAACTCTGGTTCCGTGCCACAACCATTTACAAAAAGTATAATCAATCCAAAAATAGATAGTGTTTTAAAAATTGAATCTAACCGTTGCATCACCCTCTACTTCAAATTCGATGTTAAAATTGTTAGTTCGGTAACCACCTTTGGGTTTTGACCAAAATGCATCAAAAATGTTTAATGCATATAACCCAATGCTTGTACCTAATAATAGATTCTTCCTGGAATCTAAATCTTTGATTTCGCTTTGTAATGCTTCTATTTGATTGCCTAGCTCCAGTGCAGTTTGTTCATTACTAGTTGCATTGTATTGTTCCACTAATACCTTGAAACGATCTTTTTCCAATGAATAGTAATCCGTTGCATCAAAATAAAGATTGATAGCTAGTATATTACTGACTAAAAAAGCGGCCCCCTTTAAATACTGCCTTTTATAGGCTTGGCTCAAACCAGGTATAGTAGATAAAATTTGTGCAGTTGTTTTTTGTGGTTTTCGATAATGTTCAAATACTGAAAAAAGCGTTGATTTACTTACCTCAATTTCTTTACTCCCAAAATTCGGATTTACAAAGCGAATGGTATTCCTCAATGGTTGTAAATCAACGATTGCTGCTCCAGTACCTAAAAACGTATCGTTTTGGTAAATCTTAGTATTCGAATCTGACACAATTAACGCGTCTTTATTCAAAAGAGGTTTGATTGTCGGGTTTTCATGAAGCTTATCGGCCGGAACTTTATTCGATGTCGAAAATTGACTATAAAACGTTACCGTTTTTCCATTGGCTATAAATAAATCTCTGGCTGGAAAGTAATCGAATTGGGTTGCTAATTGCACTAAGTGATTACCCGGGTTCACCTCAATTACAGCTTGGTTAGCTATCATTTTTGCATTGGCAAAATCTAAATCAAGAACCAATAAGGCTGAGTCTACATTGAAACTGAATTTTATAAACGCCTGTTTATTTTCGGTTGATTGAGCAAAACAGACTACTGAAAAAGTAGCTCAGAAAATCAGCGATAAAAACGGAATTTTAAAACTCATGGGTAAGTACCAATGTTGGGTAAAGAGTGCCTTCAAAACCGGTTGAAACCAGACTTGTTTTAACTTTTGTGCGATAATATCGAGTGGTTCCAATATTCATACTATCCCAAACGGTAAACCCGTAAACAAGCGCAATGCCGGCACTATATAAGAGGGCGCTTTTTCGAGCATCCAGCATGATGTCACGTTGTGCATCGGCGTTTTCGCGATACTCAATGGCTTGCAAGGTATTTTCTGTATCGTTATACCTCGATTCCCAGTTTTCGAAACTCGATTTAGCGTTGCCGAAAGTTTCAATTTCATTGATGAGTGGCGAGGTTAAAATTGCCAAGGCTGAAATGGTTAGTACACTTTTAAATTTCTTTCGATGATGCCAATAACCTGCACCGGGAATAAAATAAAAACCCTTGTTTTTAGGATGAATTTCGGCCATTTCATAACTAAACTCAGTAAATGTACCCGGACTGATCATTACATCTTTGCCTTGCCATTTTTTGCCTTTACCAATTTCAATTTCATACATACCCGGTGCTAACAATGTATCAGCGTAATTTGTTGGAATTAATTCGCCATTAATTCTGAACATATTATCTGCAGTACCTCTTAATTGAAGATTATTCTGATACAAGATTGCATTATAAGAGCTTCTATACTGATCTCGATTACGGAAACTAAAGGTAATTCCGGTTTGCACGGTGTCGCCAGGCAGAATTGTTACCCGTGTGCGCCAATCGTTTATAGTGTTCCAAACTAAACGGATAGAATAGCTACCGGTTGGTAATAGTATCGCTTCATTATTTTCTAGCTTATATGGATTGTAAAAATCCTCATCCACTACCACGTAAAACTCATCGAGGTTGGTGTTGATTTGAACCCAGCCAGAATCAGCAACAGAATCGCCTGATTGAGCATTTGCCACGTCTCCTGATAGAAAACAGATCAAGAGGATAGCGTGAAGATGAAGAAGCGTTTTCTTGAAATTAGTCATTAGTAAGTACCCAGTCGTTGCCGTTAAATGTGACGGTAATAGTTTCTGTAAACACAATAGGTTCGCCGAAACTGATAAACCCAATCTTGTAAGAATAATCGTTGTCTACATCTTGATATCGATGAGTAATACTATTCATCGAAGAATCCAGCCAATCCACTTGTTTAAAGTCATTTTGAGATGATTTTTGTAGATATAGAATGGCATAATCGAAGCAAGGTATCGACTCAAAGCTAAGAATATGATCCCAAGTTAGTCCTATTTTTTGCGAAGAGAATTCGAAAGTGGATGGGGCTGAGTGTGGGTTGGGATCATCCTTACATGCGCTTAAGATATTAGATTCTGTATCCCAGCTTTCCGAAATTTCTCCTGTCTCGCTTTTAATTTCAAATCGGAAGATTCCATCAATATCATAACCGGAGGTATAAATAAAATTAGGAATATAGCCTGAGCCATAATCTAATGACACCGATCCGAAATTATTAAAATTAACAGAATCAGGAGCATAAGACAGTTTTAGAGAGGCTTCGCTTAAGAAATTATGGTCCCAGTAAATCCAAAAGGCACCTTCTCTGTTTACAAATCGAATATTGGAAACTTCCTGTTTATAACTGATGCGAGTAGTATCAGAATAAATGCGATAGTATATGTTATTGTTCAATGTTTGTGAAACAACATGTGCATTTTCTGATCGTAGCTGATTTATGTCAATTTCTGGCGGTAGATCTAAAAATGATGCTATACCAAGTTGTAGGTCAGCGTCTACAATGGTTTTGATACTAGAGAAATATCCGTTCTTTTGTGTTATAGCTATAGGATGATCCGAATAATCGAATCCGTTTGTTAAATCAAAAATGGCATACCCATCTATATTTTTTGGATGTTGATCTTCGAAGACCAGCTTATTCTCTAAATAATCAATGGAAGTTACCCTAGGTTTTAGAAGCTGATAATCTGGAGATATTAAATCAACAGTATTACCCGTGGGTGTTTCTGGCACACATTGAACCGTTAAGTACAAAATCAGAATTAATATAAAACACGATGCAAAACTTCTATTCATTTTTCATTATTTAGTTGTTCTACAAATTCTGGCGAACAACTTCGCTCTCTATAACTATTCCTTCACCATATCTAACTCCTGCTGCTTTTATGTCTACCCATCTAGATTCTTCTGCTAGCAACAATGTGTTACTTTTTAACTTCGAATGGCGACTAATTAATTTGAAATCAGGATCTTCGTTAGTTCGTTGATAGAGAAATACTTCATCGTAACATTCTGAAATCACATCCCAGTTAACACGAACATAATTTATGCTACCGAGAGTTACACGTTCTGTATTTATTGTTGGCGATGTGGTAGGGGATGGTTGCTCATCACAGATTGAAAATCGATTGCTACCGGTCGAAATATATTCTGATTCATACGAAAATAAATACTTGAGCTTATGACGAAACACTCCATCAAGTTCACCTTCGAACCGCGTTTGGAAATCAGCAAGTTTTAAGGATGCTTTTTGGGGTGGCGAATTTGACAATACGGGTTCAAAATTCACAGAATCAGGAGCATATTCAACAGATATTCGAAAATTCGGATTATAAAAATCAGGCTGATAAAGCACATAGTTCAACGCATTATTAAATGTAATACTTGGATTAAGATTCTCAATCTCAAACGTGAAGTATGCATAATCTGAGTAGATTCGCTCCTTATTAATTTCGAAATATGATCTGATTGCATAGGTTTGTGGAAACTCAAGAAAAGCAGCGTCGATAAAGGCGAGTCCTATTGTTGCATTAATATCGAATTTCAAGTCGTCTTTCAATTCACCATCGTACTCTAAAAATAATTCTTGCCCGGTAACTCTAAAGATCGATTGCTTATCCAAATTGATTTGCAAATTCCCGTTCGGAAGTCGTTCTACAGTAAAATTTTCAGGAGTTGGGATATCATAGTTTTCAGAAATTGGATCAACAATATTACCGGTGGGCGTTTCGGGTACACAAGCCAATCCTATTAACAAAATTATGCTAATTAAGCTAAGTGTAATAAATTGGAAAGTAACGAAACGTGACAAAGTAAAAATTAGAAATTTACGGTAAGATTAAACTGCGGAGCCACTTCTCCGAACCGATTAAAAGCTTGCACATTAAATTGCACAGGTGGCTTTTTATAACCTTCTTTCGGGCGCTGTAATGTTTTGTACGTGGTAGCCACATAAAGCACACCTGCCCCTATAATTGAAAATGTTCTACGGCGCTTAAATTTTTTGATATCCTCTTCATACTGTTTAAGTCTGTTCTCATGAATTGGACCGGTTGACAAATTTCGACTTTGGTATAGATTTCTTTCATTGGTAATAGTTTCTGCTTTCGCAGATGCATAGCCTTGATAATATATAAGTGTTGCCAGCCCGGAAATTGTTAGTAAAGCACTCTTATTTTTGCCATCCATGATATATCCTAAACCGGGCACAAAACGAGCAATTTTAGGAGTATTTCTGTAATCGTTGAAATAGCGATGTTCGTCTTTAGGATTATCAATTGCCGCATCGATTTTTGCGAAGATGGTGCCGTATTCAGGATGATTAATAAACAGTTCATGTTCACCTTCGTTAAGTAAAACATTAACCTGTGTGTAGCCAATAAATTCCTGGTTAATAAAAATTTCAGCGCCCTCTTCCGAATAAACCGACACATTATACCCGTTCATAAAGGTTTGATAAGAACTGCGCGGATCAACGTTTTTGGGACGTAAAAAATTAATTTGCTGTCCATTTACCTGATTCGCACTCACGATAGCATCAAATTGTGTATCGTGATATCCCTCAAGTACTCCTCGGAAACTACGCTCACCAACGGGGACTTGAATGGTGTCGCCGGCTATATAGTAAATCGGATTACTCAGATCATCGTCTATCAACAGAATAAACTCTTCGATATTACTAAGTATGGTAAAACCGCCCATTTGGGGATTCTGATCGGCCTCTTGCGCCCTAGTGTTTGATGAAGCCCCAAATACACAGATCAAACCCAACAAAAGCAAATACTTCATGAAAGAGTGGCTAGTTAATGCGAATAAAAATATTTAACCAAAAATAGAAAAGAATCAATAAAATAAAAGTAGAATTGGGAAGGAGAGAAGTCAATGTTCAATGTTCAAATTCCAAATTCCAAAGTCCAAATTCCAAAGTCCAAAAAATGGGTGATCAGTTTGAGGATTTAGTGTTTTTGGTGTTTGTTACTAAATATTAAGACTTCTAAGGATTACCCGGAGTGAACAATTTCGAGAAGTAAGAAAAAAAGTCCAGCGCAAACTCCTAATCTATAGTAGGAACCGGATGGGAAAACGGTTATTTGAGTAGGAAAGAACTTTTGAAACTCTACTCATGTATTTGCTTCAGAAACACTAATCCACCAACAATTTCACTAGAAGTTTACTATTTTTAAAGCTTATCAAAAATCTAGAAGAAAAAAGCATTCATGCACTCTTACAATCCAGCTGAAATCGAACCAAAATGGCAAAAGTACTGGCTCGAAAATAAAACTTTTAAAACGCCTACCGATCGAACAAAGCCGAAGTTTTATGTTCTGGATATGTTTCCTTACCCCAGCGGAAGTGGATTGCATGTAGGGCACCCGGAAGGCTACACAGCCACCGATATTCTCGCGCGATATAAGCGAATGAATGGATTTAATGTGCTGCACCCGATTGGTTGGGATGCATTTGGTCTCCCGGCTGAACAATATGCTGTAAAAACCGGAACTCATCCGAAAATCACTACCGAAAAGAATATCAATCGCTTTCGCGAGCAGCTACAAGCAATTGGTTTTAGCTACGATTGGGATCGCGAAGTAAACACCACCGATCCAAATTACTTTAAATGGACGCAGTGGATTTTCCTGAAATTGTTTGAGCAAGGATTAGCCTACGAAGATGAAGTGGCTGTAAATTGGTGCCCTGAGTTGGGAACCGTGTTGGCGAATGAAGAAGTAATCGACGGTAAAAGCGAAGTGGGTGGATTTCCGGTAATTCGTAAGCCAATGCGCCAATGGGTGTTGAAAATCACCGCGTATGCCGAGCGTTTGTTGAATGATTTGGATGAGTTAGACTGGCCGGAATCGCTAAAAGACATGCAGCGTAACTGGATCGGGAAGTCGATTGGTGCTGAAATCGATTTTAAGGTGGATGCTCATGATGAAAACATCAGAGTATACACAACTCGTCCGGACACCATTTTCGGCGCTACCTATATGGTATTGGCACCGGAACATCATTTAGTGGCAAAAATCACTACCGATGAGCAAAAAGAGGAGGTAGGTGCCTATCAAGAGGAAGCAGCGAAGAAATCGGATCTGGATCGGCAGGAGCTCAACAAAGAAAAAACCGGTGTATTTACCGGCGCTTATGCCATCAATCCGGCTAATGGGAAGAAAATCCCAATCTGGATTGCCGATTATGTGTTGGTAAGCTACGGTACAGGTGCGATCATGGCCGTTCCCGGGCAAGATGAACGCGATTGGGAATTTGCTGAAAAATTTGAGTTACCGATCGTTCGAACGGTTCAGCCGGAAGAAGGCTTCGATGGAAATGCATACACGGGTGAAGGTCCTGCCATTAATAGTGACTTCTTAAATGGGATGGAAATCACTGAAGCCAAAGCGAAAATCATTGAATGGCTGGAAGAGAAAGGAGCCGGGACCAAAGCGGTAAATTACAAATTACGTGATTGGTTATTTTCACGTCAGCGATATTGGGGCGAGCCATTCCCGATCATCCATGTTGATGGTGAAGCAAAGGCCGTTGGCTACGATGAGCTTCCTTTAGAGCTTCCCGAAGTGGAAAAATATCAGCCCACCGGTGATGGCGAACCTCCTTTAGCAAATGCAACCGATTGGGTAAATACCACCGATCCTACAACAGGAAAACCAGCCAAACGTGAAACCAACACCATGCCGCAATGGGCAGGTTCTTGCTGGTATTATCTTCGTTACATTTCTCCCGATTGGGATGGTGGTCCGGTTGATCCTGATTACGAAAAATACTGGATGCCGGTTGATTTATACGTGGGTGGAGCGGAACATGCGGTACTTCACTTATTGTATGCGCGCTTCTGGCATAAAGTGTTGTTCGATTTGGGAGTTGTATCCACAAAAGAACCATTTCAGAAATTGGTGAATCAAGGGATGATTCTTGGCGAAATGGAGTTTACCGCTGCTGATGGAAGTAAACTGGCCGAAGATCAGGTTGAAAAGCGCGGTGACTCTTTTTATCAAAAGGGGACAGATCTTAAAGTAGATGCTAGGGCTCATAAAATGAGTAAAAGCCGTGGCAATGTGATAAATCCTGATCATGTGATCGATCAATTTGGTGCCGATTCTTTACGACTCTACGAAATGTTTATGGGACCACTGGAACAGGTTAAGCCATGGAGTACCAAAGGAGTAGATGGTGTTAATCGATTTTTGAATCGTGCCTGGCGATTGTTGGTTGAAGAGAATTCCGGCGAGTTTAAAATAAGCGATGTTGAGCCGAATAAAGACCAATTGAAGGTTCTGCATACCGCTATTAAGAAAGTGACTGAAGATGTAGAGGCTATGCGATTTAATACCGCAATTTCTGCATTGATGATTTTTGTGAACGAAGCGAACAGTTGGAAAACAGTGCCAAAAATGGTGGCAAACGACTTTGTGAAACTCCTGAATCCCTTTGCACCGCATTTAGCTGAAGAACTATGGAACAAACTTGGTAACGAAAGGACTATATCATACACAGACTGGCCGGAATTCAACGAAGAATTTCTGAAAGAGGATGAGGTAATGTATCCCGTTCAGGTGAATGGAAAAGTTCGGGCAGATATTTTTGTACTGGCTGATAAAGCTAAAAACAAAGACTACGTACTTGAAATAGCCAAAAATGAAAACAAAGTTAAAAAATACTTGGCCGAAGGAAATTTAGTGAAAGAAATATTCGTGCCCGGAAGAATTATAAACTTTGTAGTAAAATAATCAGATTTTTGGCCGATAATATGGAGGAATAGCCAAAGTACAGAATTAGATTGGTACAGAACTTAGTTCACGTATGATAAATCAAATCAATAACAATTTAGACGAACGGATAGTAAATGCTGTGTTAGATACAGCAATTAGTATTTGTGCTATTGATAGTGATGGATTAATCGTAAGTACGAATTTCAAATTCAATCAATTATTGGGTTATGATGAAGGGGAATTACTGCACACCAATTTTTTCGAGTTAATTCCCGACGATTATAAAAGCATTGAATTAGAGATGGATGCTCACTTTTGGGCAGAGCAATTTGGCTACGATTCCGTTTTTAAAATTCAGCGAAAAGATGGTGCTCATCTATATTTTGAGGCTACATTTACTTATTTAGAAGATGATACAACGCCCCTGAAAGTAGCCACTTTAAACGATGTAACTGAAAAAGTTGAACGCGAAACTCAGCTTAAACAGACCAATGCTTTTTTATCTACAATGATAGAATCGGCCCCTATTGGTGTTGTTATGATCAACCAAAAAGGGATAGTTGAAACATGGAATCAGCATGCTGAAAACATTTTTGGCTGGTCGAGTGATGAAGCTGTAGGTAAAGTGTTACCCTACGTTCCGCCTCATAAAAGAGATGAATTCAAAGAGAACTTGAAAGAGGCTTTTTCCAGAGAAGAGAATTTCATGTTGGAATTGGAACGCATGGATAACTACGGGGAAACCATCTACCTCAGAGAATTCATCACGCCAATTAAAACGGATAATGAAGCCGTTGAAAAGGTTTTATTACTCATCGAAGATATTACCGATACCACTCTTGTGCAGAAAGCACTTATTGACAGTGAAATTAAATACAGGAGTTTGGTTGAGGCTAGCAATGATTTGATTTTGAAAACGAATCTTCGAGGTATGATTACGTTTACAAATCAAGCAGCCAATAATGTTCTCGGCTATACTCCTTTCGAGATGATCGGGAAAAACTCCCTCAGGTTTGTACACGAAACAGCTAAGAAAGATTGGTACAACATCTATAAAGAGTTAAAACTAGGAAAGAGTTTTACAAATGTAGATTTACACTTGCAAAATGCCAATGGCGAAAATGTAAGTGTAAATGCTAATTTTCAATCTACGTTAAACGAGGAAGGTGAAGTTGTTGGCTTTAGTTGCTATGCCGCTGATATCTCCGACCGAATTAAATATCAGAACCATCTTGAATCGATGGTTAAAGAAAAAGAAATTCTGATTAAAGAAATTCATCACCGGGTGAAAAATAACCTGGCTGTTGTTTCTGGTCTACTTTCGTTGCAGTCTACAACGCTTAAAAGTGAAGCGGCTAAACGAGCTTTTGCTGAAAGTCAGGCACGCATTAAATCCATTGCAACAATTCACGAGAAACTTTATCAAAACGAGTTGTTTACCAATGTTGAGATAAAGAATTATCTTGAGCAGTTGGTTAAAGATATCAGCAACACCTACCGAGATCCGAATAAAAATATTACAACCAAAGTGGTTGGTGATGAAGTGCATTTGAATGTAAATCAGGCGGTTCCTTTTGGAATTATGTCAAACGAATTGCTGATCAATGCACATAAATACGCGTTTGAAAATCGCATTTATGGTGAGATCGAAGTTAAAATCGAAAAAGACGATGAGGGACAGGTTACTGTATCGGTTGCGGATAATGGAGTTGGTCTTCCCGATAATTTCGACTCGAACGAAGATGGGACATCACTGGGCATGATTTTGATTCGAAGTTTAAGTACCCAACTTGATGCTCAACTAAGAGTTTTTAGAGAAAACGGAACTCGTTTTTCTATCTCGTTTATTCCTGACGAATAAAAAAGGCCTCCAATCGGAAGCCTTTCTTTCAAATAAATATAGTTTAAATACTACCGCTCGCTAATCGATACGTAAGGTTTGTTTTTCTCGCCAACGTAAAGTGCGCGAGGGCGAACCAATCGGTTGTTTTTAGCTTGCTCGATAAAGTGCCCAGTCCAACCGGAAATTCTACTCATTGCAAAAATACAAGTGAACAAGTCTGGCTGAATGCCCATCGAGTAATACACTGTTGCAGAGAAGAAATCCACATTTGGATCGATATTTTTCTCGCTTTTCATGGTGTTCAGCATATCCATCGACCACTTGTACATTCTTTCCTGGCCGGTTTCTTCACTGAGCTTTTTAGCCATTTTTTGCAAGTGATAAGCACGTGGGTCGAACACTTTGTACACACGGTGACCAAAGCCCATGATTTTCTCTTTTTTCTTCAACTTATCTTTGGTAAATGCAACGGCATCAGCGTTTTCACCTTGCTCAGCAAGTTCAAGCAAAGTATTCATAACAGCTGTATTAGCACCACCATGTAAAGGTCCTTTAAGCGAGCCAATAGCACCGGTTACAGCAGAATACATGTCAGACATGGTGGCACAGATTGCACGGCACGTAAAGGTAGATGCATTCATTCCATGCTCGGCATGCAGGATCAAGCAAAGGTCAAGAGTCTTTTCAGCTTGCTCTCCCGGACGTTCACCGTTTAACATATATAAAAAGTTGTAAGCGGTACTTCCTTCAGATAGCGGAGCTACCATTTTCTCACCGCTACGAATGCGTGAAAATGCGGCAATAATTGTTGGCATTTTAGCCGTGATGTTAATCGCCTTTTCGTAAAAAGAATCGTCAGGTAAATCAATGTCCGACTCCGATAGCATTGACACTGCCGAACGCAGAACCGCCATTGGATTCGATTTTTTATTCACAGAGTGTAGATAATCGATAATAACTTGTGGTAATTCTCTGCGCGTTTGAAGCTTCTCCTGTAAAGCGTCTAATTCTTCTTGACTCGGTAGTCTATCGTTCCAAAGTAAAAAACAAACTTCTTCGAATGTGCTGTTTTCAGCGAGTTCATCGATGTTATATCCTTCGTAAATCAATTCCCCACTTTGTCCGTCAATACTGCTTTTAGTGGTAGAAAATGCAACAATACCCTCAAGTCCCTTATTAATGTAGGGGTATTTTGTTTCATCAAAGCCAGTGTGTAGGTCGTTAGACATCGTTTATTCCTTTAAATTTTTATAGTTCAATACAGGAGTTGTTCAGACAACAGGAATGCTTTTCTTGACCAAAAAATTTCCCGATTCCGATACTTTTCAAGAATTACAATTTACATAAACAAGCGGAAAATATTAAACAGTAAAAAAGCGGTTTTACGCATTGAAACCTTAAGGATTAAGTGCCGTAATTTTTGCCTGATTTAAACAGATTTTATGAGCTCATATCAGTTCGATTTACTCGGTGGATTACATTTTGCACCAGCACTTTTAGCCATGTTTTTTGGAGCATTCGTCTTATTCCGAAAAAAGGGCGGACCTATTCATATTAAAGCAGGGTATGCATATTCAGCAATGATGCTACTGCTAAACGTTTCAGCACTTCTAATTTACAAGCTGTTTGGCAAGTTTGGGCCGTTCCACATCGCAGCGGTGATTAGTTTAGTTACATTACTTGGGGGATTAATCCCCGCCTATCTGAGAAAACCCAAACATAATTGGCTCGAGTTTCACTACGAATTTATGAATTGGTCGGTGATAGGATTGTACGCCGCTTTTTGGTCAGAAACCTTCAGTAGGTTTTTTCGATTTGCAGGCTTTTGGGTTTTGGTAGCCACGGCAACGGCAATTACGGTAGCCGTTGGAGCTTACCTTCTAAAATCCCGTAAGAAAAAGATACTTGAGAAATATCAGTCGCTTGCGAGCGATTAAATCTTCGATTTAGATGCTTCCCAGAATTTATCCATTTCTTCGAGGGTTGCTTCTTTTAAAGGCTTTCCTTCCTCTTTAAGTGATTGTTCAACAAATCGAAATCGGGATTCGAATTTTTTGTTGGTTAATCGGAGGCTGTCTTCTGCGGTCAGATCAAAAAACCGGGCAACATTAACCAGACTGAATAATAGATCGCCAAATTCATCGGCTTGGTCTTCTTTCGATGAGGTCTCTAATGTTTGTTTAAACTCAGCCAGTTCTTCTTCTAATTTTGTCCAGGCCTGGCGCCACTCAGGCCAATCAAAGCCTACATTTGCTGCTTTTTCCTGCATCCGTTGTGCTCGAATTAATGCAGGAAGATGTGCGGGTAATCCGTCTAAAGTGCTTTTTTTGCCTTCTTTAAGTTTGATGTTCTCCCAGTTCTCGGCTACTTGATCTTCTCCATCTACCACTTGTTCCCCAAAAACATGTGGATGACGTGTTATAAGTTTATCCATCAGCGTGTAAATAACATCGCCTATATTAAACTCAGCCTTTTCATCGGCCATATTGGTATGGAAAACCACATGCAGGAGCAGATCGCCGAGCTCTTTCTTAAATTCGTTAAAATCCTGATTGTCGATGGCTTCAATAGCTTCATAAGCCTCTTCAATCAAATTATCTTTGATGCTCTCGTGCGTTTGCTTTCGATCCCATGGACATTCTTTTCTAAGGATGGAAACTAGTTCAACAAGATCTTCGAATTCGCGGCTGGGCTGCATTAAATTTAAAATTAAAGATTCAAAATTTAAGATTAACTGAAGATAGCATTCTTAATTTTTCATTTTGAATTTTAAATTAGCCTACGTTTTTCTCTTTTTCTTTTTGGCAGCAGGGAAGAGGATGTTATTCAATATCAATCGATAGCCCGGGCTGTTTGGATGTAGTGCTAAATCAGTGGGAGGATCATTCACTCGGTGCGTATAGTCTTCAGGATCATGACCGGCATAAAACGTAAAGGTTCCATTACCATAATTCCCATGTAGGTATTTAACCTGTTCACGTCCGGGAGCTTCAGCCAAAACCACTACCGATGATTTTACTTTTTCGGTGCGAAAGGCTGTTGTTTGCCCATAAAATCCTTTGATACTGCTCACATGGTTTTGTGTAAGCATAGTTGGCACAGGATCCCATTTCGCAGAAAACTCAAACAGCGTGAAGAAATCTAAACTTTCATCCACCTCACGAATCGCAACAGGAACATCCACATCAGCGTGCTCGTATTGGTAAGGACTTAATTCAATATTGAAATCCTTAAAAGCGAAAGTCTTGGCATAATCCAATAACTCATGTGCATTGGGATCAACAGGATCACCATCAAAAGGAGAGGGCGCGATATCGATATTTTCAGCGGCTAGGGCAATATCAAAAGTGTCGGTTCCGGAACACATCGCAAATAAAAATCCGCCATTGCCCACATATCGTTTTATTTCTCGGGCTACCGCTTTTTTCTGTTCACTAACCTTAGCAAAACCCAGCTCAGCGGCCATAGCTTCCATTTGCCGAACCTGAGTGATATACCACGGCGTGTTACGGTAATTACCCCAAAACTTCCCGTATTGCCCCGTAAAATCCTCGTGATGAAGATGCAGCCAATCATACTGATCCAATTCGCCGGCAAGTACTTCGATATCCCAAATCTTTTCATATTCTACCTCGGCGTAGGTGAGTGCCAGGGTAACGGCGTCATCCCAAGGCAGCGCCTGATCGGGCGTGTAAACGGCGATTTTAGGAGCTTTTTCCAGATTTACCACCGATGTATTAGCGCCCGGAGATTCCACTTGGTTTACGATGGTAAGCGCTTCGGATGAGCTAACTGTCTGCAAAGTAACATTGCGCAAGCGTGCTTTTCGAATGATGTCATTCTCGGCAACTATTAAAAACGAACCACCACGATAATTCAACAACCATTTTGCTTTAAAACCATCCTGAATGTGATTAAAAACCACACCGTAGGCTTTCAAGTGATCGGTTTGGGATGCATCCATAGGGATGAGCACCTGTTGTTGTGCTTGAATTAAATTCGGCGAAAGAAAAACAAGGAGTACAAATACTATTCGCTTCATCATATTAAGAAGGTGTTTTTGGGAGTGATTGTAAACGTTGGCGAGCATAAGGGGCATAAAATCCATCCGGATATTCTAAAATAATTTGCTCGTACAATTCAGTACTGGTTATTACTGGAACTTCTCTTGTGCACGTTGTACTGAAAAAACATAGAGCTGCTGATTGAACCGAAACAGAATCAGAACTGATGGGATATCCACCAAAGGATTCTGATTTACGAGCTCGTATCCAGAGTAAATCTTCACGCAAAGGAGTATCAGCCCCTGAATCGAGAAATTCATTTAAGTGCTTTACAAAATCGGGATTAGTGCCGTCAGAATAGTCAGCTATGGCGAGCAAAATATCGTCTTTAAAGATGGTTTCAGGGAATTGATCCAAGAAATCCAGCATGTTATTAAAGTTGTAATCATAGGGATTCGATTGCAGCTCTTTAATTCCGCTAGCAAATAAAGATAGTTCGGTATTTGTGGAATCTATGTTAGAGCCTTCTTGAAGCCACAGTCGAAGTTGAAGAGCATCGTTGGCATAGTACGAAGTGTTTTTACGACCCAGCGTTTTTAGCTGGATGGTGGCAAATTCAAAATCACCGGCAAAAAAATCTGTGAGTGCCAAAAAGTAGCGAGTTTTTTCGGCTAGCTCTCCGGTTCCTGCTTTTCGATTAGCTCGTGTAAAACTAACGCGTGCTTGTGTGAAAGCATTATCATGCAGATAAATACGCCCATCCAGATAATCGGCTTGTGCAGATTCCTGCATATTCGGAAATGCTTTCAATTGAACGATGGCATTTTTCGCTTCTTTCACGTCATAAACATGATCCAAACTAAGTTCAGCTTTACGTAAGTAAACACGGTCTAAGTCGCGATAATTAGGAGCAGTGTTGATCAAAGTATCCAGATAAGCAATAGATTGATCGAACAACCGAATGCTTTTAAAGTCCTCATCAAGGTTGTAATCTTGCAAGTATTTTCCCCAGCGAGCATAAACATCGGCTAACTTTTCGTAAGCCATCCATTTGATGTTTCCGACAGAATTTTTTCGATAATAATCGAAGGCATTGGCAGCCAACTGGTATTGGTTATTATCGGCAAGTTGGCCACCAACCAAATCTAATGCATAATTGTAATCGGAAGTTATTTCTTCGTATTTAAGTGCAGTAGCAAAGGCGCGGCGGTACAATTGGTTCTCGAATAACAACCAAATTTGTAACCTGAACAACTCGTAATAAGCAGGATGGGTGACGGCCATATCCTGAAGTTTGAATTCCAGTTCAGCAATGCTGTCATCAAATAAAAGGGGATCGTTATAGCGAATTAGCAGCCGTTTAAATAAACCGGATTGATTTGGCTGATCGGCAATAAATTCCAACCATTCGCCAACTGCTTCTTGATAACGACCGGCTTGCATGTACACATTTGGTATGTCTGTTCTAAAAAGATCCTCGTTATCAAACACTACGCGTGCCTTCTTGTACACTTCGATGGCTTTATCGAACTCCCGACGCTCAGCCATTGCATTGGCCGTATTAATATACAACTGCAGCATATCGGGATAGCTATTCAGGTTTTGTTGCCAAATAGTGTATGCGCGAGTGGTATCACCTTTAAGGTGGTAGAGCCTTCCTGATAAGATGTTCGTCAGCCCAATATTTCTGTTTTCGTTCAGGCCTTTATTTACAATCGACATTGCCCGGTCGTATTGTTTCAGTTGGATGTGGCTTTCTACCAGCCGTTCCATAAATAAATAAACCTGCGGTTGTTGATTGTACAGACTTTGCAGGATGGGAATAGCTTCTTCGTAACGTTGCTGCTGCATCAAACTCGTAGCAATCTGGAAGGAGTTATCCGATTGCGCCTGTACGTTTTGTAAGGGCATCAGCAAAAAGGCTGATACAAAAATGAGGATAAAATTTGATAATGCTTTGTTCACGTAGTAAAAACTTGTGGTTCAAATTCTTTCATTTCGCGATAAAATCTATTTAGTGGAAAACCAACCACGTTATAAAAATCACCTTCTATTTTCTCAACAAAAACCGAGCCCCAATCATCTTGAATACCATAAGATCCTGCTTTGTCCATAGGGCTTCCACCGGCAACATAACTTTCTATTTCAGGAATACTCAATTCGCTAAAGGTAACGATAGTTTCTTCAACAAAAGTATGGGATTTCACCACCTCTGCTTGCCCATTGGTAGTAACTAAAGCAACGCCTGTAAATACAGAATGCTGCCGCCCACTTAATGAATTAAGCATATCGATGGCATTGCGTTCATTTTCGGGTTTTCCCAGAATTTGGCCATCTAATACTACAATGGTATCCGATCCGATCACCAAAGAATTTGCACATCGAGAAGAAACTTCTTCAGCTTTTTGAAGCGACAAACTTGAAACAACTTCAACCGGATTGTTTGAAGTAATAATCTCTTCGCAAGTGCTAGGTTTCACATCGAATGTTAATCCTAGTTGTGAAAGTAATTTTTTACGGCGCGGACTTTGAGAAGCCAATACAATTTTTAGCATACAGGGTACGTCTCTCCTTTGGAGTTGTTTAATAATTAAATAACTTCAGAAACCGTTTCAAACCTAAATTTCGTAAAGTAGTTTTAAAGTTAACATGCCAAAAGCAAAACAAGCTACCGATTCTAAACCAATGTTTTTCTCTGCGTTCAATTATCGATTAATTGGGTTAGCAGTACTATTAATTGTGGGTGGTTTTACGGCCATGCTTATGGAAAATGAAGTAAAAGGATTCATTTCACTTTATGTTTCACCAATTGTGATCATGATTGGTTATGTAGTTGTAATTTTTGCCATTATGAAACACGATCGGGTTGAAGAAGACCCCGAAAACAACTGAGTACGATTGTGCTCGACCGCCAACTAAATATTTTATTCTTCTTTGCTACCATTTTTGTTTTTCTGCTCTTTTCTGAAGGGTATGAGCAAACCAGATTCTTTGTCGCGGTAGTATTATCCATCTTTTTTGTGTGGTTAGCCTTCATTCTAAATTGGCTAACTCTGGATGGCTCCATTTCTGCTTTTTTATTTGGAGTAATTGCTCTTGGGTTTGGCGGCTTGTCGGCTGCCACCATTGTATTAGTGTTTTTTATCACTTCGTCGTTACTCTCAAAAAGCGAAAAAAACGACGATTTATTCACGATTCCTTTTCGGCGTGATGGCATACAGGTGTGGTCGAATGGCTTCTGGTTTGCATTCTGGTTAATTCTCTGGTTCACAACCGATGCTTTGATTTTCGAAGTTGCAGCTGTAAGCAGTATTGCATTTTCTACAGCTGATACCTGGTCTTCTGAAATTGGTGGAAAACGTATAAAAGGAGCAACCTGGCTTATCGGAACCTTCGAAAAAACAGAACCGGGCGTTGATGGCGGCATTAGCTTTGCCGGTTCGGTAGCATCATTTTTAGGAGCAATATTAATTGCAGTAATCTACTGGGCGTTTAATTCAGATTTATCTTTTGGGATGATGGTTATTATTGTAACATCGGGTTTATTAGGCAGTTTAATCGATTCATTGCTTGGAACATACGTGCAAGGTTCGATGCTTTCTAAAAACATTACGGTGCTGTTCAACCATCAAATAACTATTTTCGATAACAATACAACAAATTGGGTTTCAGCAGGTAGTGCGTCTTTGCTGGCAATTTGTATCTTCTTGTTTGCTTTTTGACAATCATAAATCAATAAATTAATTGTATGTGGTATAAAAAATTACACTGGCAAATTGTAATAGGACTTATTCTAGGTCTCGTTTATGGATTAATATCCAGTGTAGCCGGGCTTAACGATTTTACTATCGAATACATCAAGCCGTTCGGTACCATATTCATCACGCTATTAAAATTAATTGCCGTTCCTTTGGTTTTGGCGTCGTTAGTTGCCGGTGTCACCAGTTTAAATGATACCACCAAACTGTCGAGAATGGGTGGTAAAACGGTGCTGATCTACCTTTGTACAACATTATTTGCTGTCTCCATAGGTTTATTAGTAGTAAATGTTGCTCAACCGGGGAAAACGTTACCGGAAGAAACCAGAATCAGTTTACAAGAAACCTACAGCGATTCGATTGAGGATCGGGAACAATCGGCCAAAGCAGTGAAAGAGCGTGGTAATCTCGATATTTTGGTTAATATCGTTCCCGATAACTTCTTTGCATCAGCTTCCAACAACTCAAACATGCTCCAGGTTGTATTTGTTGCAATTCTTTTAGGGATAGGGATCATTCATCTTGGTGGTGAAAAGGGCAAATTATTGGTTAATGTGTTTGATGCCTTTAACGACGTGATCATATTGATTGTAGATCTGATCATGAAAACCGCACCATACGGTGTCTTTGCATTGATGGCTGGATTAATTGTAGATCTTGCCGGCGATGATTTAGGTAAAGCAATTGAACTTTTAAGTGCTTTGGGGCTATACAGTATTACTTTAATTGTGGCATTACTACTTCATATTTTCATTGTGTATGCTAGCATGTTTAAGTATTTCAGTAAAGGCAAAATGAGTTTATTTCAGTTTTTCAAAGCTATTCAACCGGCTATGTTACTCGGTTTTAGTACCAGCTCAAGTTCTGCTACCTTACCTGTTACGCTCGAACGTGTTGAGAAAAATTTGGGCGTTGATGAAGAAGTTGCCAGTTTTGTGCTCCCTGTAGGGGCAACCATCAACATGGATGGAACCAGTGCTTATCAAGCAGTAGCGGCGGTGTTTATTGCTCAGGCTTTAGGGCTTGATTTAAGTTTTACTCAACAGCTTATGATTGTATTAACAGCAACTGCGGCTTCGGTAGGAGCTGCCGGTGTACCGGGCGCAGGAATTGTAATGTTGGTGGTGGTTTTGGAATCCATCAATGTACCAACTGCCGGTATCGCATTAATTCTTGGAGTAGATAGAATTTTGGACATGTGCCGAACGGTAGTAAATATTACCGGAGATGCTGCCGTATCGTATGCTGTTGCCGCATCGGAAGGGAAATTACACGAGCCAAATTTTGAAGATTAAAATTTCGATATTCAAAAGAATTAATATGGCATTTTGCAGAATTAGCCGTTAATTCTAATACTCTCTATCGCAATAATTTGCCTATGGGTTGTATGCTACAATCAAGAGTATTAAAGTTAATCAACATAGTATCGTCTCTGCTTCTTTTCTGGACTCTCTTCGGAATGAGCTATGCACAAACTACATTGCTCCCCGGCGATCTTGTTGTGGTTACTACCAATATATCTACGAATGAGCTAGAACTGATCCCCCTGATCGATATTGAGGAAGGTACAATGATCGAATTAAAAGGCTCAGGGGTTGATGGTGGTTTCGAATCAAATGTTATCACATTTATTGCAGATGTTAACAAAGGGCAACGATTAGTTGTATCCAATGCCGAAAGCGATGTAATAACGAAATCAAAAACACTTGATATCGCATCAGAAAAAGGGGTGATCACATTCTCGCAACCGGATGAAGGTATTAACCGATTGCTTCTTGGCTTATCGTGGGGGAACTATCAAACATCCGTTCCTTTTCCATTGGCTAAGGATTCCTTTCTACCATTTTTGCGTTTTGGTGATGGAATGAATTTCCAGTATCACCTGAAAAACGGGGCAAGCGGAACTACTACCATGCTGGTAAATATGATTGTGAATCCGGCCAATTGGCGTACTTCAGATAAAGCATTTGGGAGTTTTCAAACTTCATTACGTATTCTTTCAGGACCTGTGATTGTTTTTGATCAGAATGTGTCGACAGTTGCAGAGAGCGACAGTATTAGGCTGAATGTTGCTATTTATGAGCATGATGGATCAAAGCTTACAGTGGATGCAAAATTTCATCAAGGATTCAGTACCGCCGATACGAACGACGTAAATCGCTTTAAAACATACACCTTCAATTTTACGGGTTTAATAGGCGATGCGGTATACGAAAAAGTAATTCCGCTTAACGATGACAATATTTATGAGGGTAGAGAAACTGCATTTTTTGAATTAGGAAACCTCACTGCCGGACAATTTGGCGATTTTATAAGTCATGCTGCTTTTATTCGAGATAATGAAATACCGGACGTTAACATTGCTATTGCAGAACACACCGAAAGTACATTGCCGGCTTTCACGTTTATCAATAACGAACGTGTTTATGTGGATGTAAGTGGTTGGTTGTTGAAATTTGGTGATCAGGAAGTAGAGTTAACTGACGTATTGGAAATTGCGCCATTCGAACAAAGAACTATAATTCTTGAAGAGTTTATCAAAAAAGAAGAGGTGGAGTATTTCGAGAGATTGCGCGATAAAAAAGTAAGTGTGCTAACCGATGAAGGTATATTGATTAAGGAATTAACTTTCGAATTACCTAAAACCATTGTTCAACTCAATCCTAAAGAAAAGGTAAAAAGGCAGATTGATGTTGATTTGAGTAATGCAAAAACCGATCGATCAACGACCACAGATGTTGGTTCACCAAACATACCTAAAATTGCTACTGTAAATGACTCGGTTCAAGTGATTGAAAAAGGATGGAAGCCATTTAAAGACAACATAGCATCAGCAGAATTGCAATTACTCTTTTGGGATGAAAGGCAGCAGCTTTTTAGAGAAATAACAGACTCTAATCAGGATTCTGTAAATAACATTGGAGCCATCTATTTCTATGATTCAGAACTCATGCACGATGCTCAGCTAGAGCTATTTGAAGACACCACTGTTCAAGCTGGGAATTTGTTATCACAATCAGATTGGATGATAACAGTATCGGCTACGGATAAGAATGAGGATGAAGTAGTGAATGGAGCTGAAGGATGGAATTTGATTCAAAATAAATCTGGATTAAACATTTCAGTTTCATCATTGATTGCAGCTTTAGATGATCATTTAGGAGCAGGAGCAATCAACCCATATATTTTTGATTGGCAACTATCTCAAAACAGCCTTAAAAAAGGTTCAGATGTAATTACTGCGGATGCACTTTTCTGGATTAAAGCAGATTCACTGTTTGATCGAACAGAAGTAGTTATTTCGACTGAACAACTATCGCAAACGACGCCCGAAGTGATTATCGAAGACGAACCGGTATCGATGTTATCACTATTATTGTATAACGATGCAACCTCACAACATTCTGAAATTTACTTATTTGATAGCGAGAGCGAATTAAAGAAAAGCGTTCCAAATCCAGCAATCGATTTACCGGAAAATTCGATAATACCTCAGAATCTTAAGTTTGGGTTACAATCAGAAAGCCAATGGTTTAGTCGGCTGAATTTGAGTTATTCTACCGACGCTTTGTATGCAATTCCCATTGGGTTGAGGGATTCTGTTTCGAATAAAATGACTTTAGAAGTAAGCGAATGGAACCTTGAAGGTGGCTGGCAAGTATTTATTGAAGACATCGAAACCGAAGAGATCGCCGAATTATTGCCGGGAGTAGGATTCAGTTTTGAGTATGTCGCTTCAAACAATGATGTTGATACAGAATCAGAATCGAATGAAGATGGTATCAACCAAAGGTATCGATTACTACTAGTTCCGCCCGGTGTAGAATTGTTGGATGAAGCCATCCCCGAGCAAATTGAGTTATTCCAAAATTATCCGAATCCATTTAATCCGGCTACCACAATCTCGTTTTATCTGCCGGAACCGGTTGAGGTGTCGCTATCGATATTTAACGTTGTGGGGCAACCTGTTGTAACCTTAACAAAAGGTGTTTTAAATGCCGGGGAACATCATTTTGAATGGAACGCTACTGGTTATCCAAGCGGTATGTATATATATCAACTGGAAGTTGGTACTAAGGTACTAACTCGAAAAATGACTTTGGTAAAATAGCTTAACCTAAATACAAACAATTAAATACAGAATTACGCTTCTGAAATGAACTCAAAAAATATTCAAGGGGTAGACGTTCCCGAAATTGGACTAGGAACCTTTAAACTAATTGGAAAGACTTGCGAACAAGTTGTAAAAATGGCGTTAAACATGGGGTATCGCCATATTGATACCGCTCAGGTATACAAAAACGAAAGAGAGGTGGGCAACGCCATTAAAGCTGCTCATATTGATCGAAACGAGTTATTCCTTACAACCAAAATTGATCGAATTAACTTAGATCCGGATAAACTGCTCAAATCTATGGAGAGAAGTTTGCAGGATTTAGATGTAGCCTATGTTGATTTATTATTGATCCATTGGCCGAATCCTGATTTCGATCTGGAAAAAGCCATTGAAGCGTTGTTAACTTTACGCGATCAAGGTAAAGCACTGAATATTGGTGTGAGTAATTTCCCAATGAAATTACTTAAGGAAGTAAATGAAGAGTTTGCAGCACCGATATTTGCTAATCAAGTTGAATATCATCCACTTTTAGGGCAGTTTGATTTATTGGATTATGCCGCCGAGCACGATTTGATGGTTACAGCTTATAGTCCACTTGGGCAAGGACAAATGCTTGAAAATGAGCTGCTGCAGGATTTGGGTGAGAAATATGGGAAGTCGCCTGCGCAAATTGCACTTCGTTGGTTGATTGAGCAAGAACAAGTTACCGTGATCCCTAAAGCGTCCTCAAAAGAGCATCTAGAAGCGAATATCGATATCTACGATTTTGTGTTAGATGATGATGATTTTTACGCCATTGATGATCTACAAAAAGACCACCGAATCGTGAATCCGGATTTTGCCCCTGAATGGGATTAGTTCTTGTCGAGCACGCCTTCAGCTAAAGCGATTACATTACCGGCCTCGTTGGTGATTTTGAATTGAAGCTTATGGTTGTCTTCTTGTATAAAGGAAGCGGTTAACCGGTCATCGACAAAGGTTTCCATCATAAAAATCAGATCAATGTTTGTGAGTCGTTGAACTTGATCTTGGGTGATGGTTTCAAGCATCCATTCCATATATCGAACATTATTAACGTGATTATTCATGTCTAAATCTGATCGCCGAACAATTATTTCTTTGGCCTGATCAATTTGGGCATCATCGAACGGACGGATTCGATTCGATTTTACTTCTGTAACATGTGGGCGATCGTTGAGCCTGGTATCAAGTACTGCTTGCGGAATTCGGGTTGGTCGCCGAGTTTCGATATTCATTACCATCCAATAGCTTAAGCAATGCCCAAGTTCATTTCCGTTGCTATCTAAAAGCCGGTAATTTCGATAAGCACGAACTGCGTCACCCGCTGCAGGCCAAGTTTCCACGGTAATCGTATCACGCCATTTTGCCTCACCCGAAACATGAATATCCATTCGATGCAGCACCCAGGTTAAATTCTGCTCGTGCATGTCGGTAATGTCGAAATTCAAATCCTTGGCATTATTCCCGGCAACTTCCTGAAAGAAATTGCAAATGGAAGGAAGCGATAAGGTCCCCGTGGTATCAACTTCGTTTGCTCGAATAGTAAATTGCTCGGTGTGGAAGGTGTTTTCCATTTTTTGATTGTATGGCTCGATTCTAATTTCTTGCGAAGGATGATTAGATCCGGATGAGAATATAGGGAAAAAAAGTGGCGGTGCTTTTAATATCACCTACAGTACAGACGTAGCATGCTACGTCTGTACTGAATCATGCTACGTCTGTACTGATGGATGCCATGTTAAAACGATTTGCTTGATGAGTATTGAATTATCATTCCATGGATTTTTCAAATAGATTATTGTTTATTTGTAAGATGAATTCAAATAAGGGGAAATATAGAGCGGATAGCCATAGAGCAGATTGGTGGGATTATTCTGTTGCCGCAGCCTATTTCATTACAATATGCACGAAAAATATGCAGCATTTTTTCGGTTCGATTGATAGTGATTTATTACAAGTGAATCATCAATTGTCGGAGATTGGTGAGATTGCGCAAAATGAATGGATAAAAACACCAGATATCAGATCTGATATGAATCTGTTTTTAGGTGAATTTGTGGTGATGCCCAATCATTTTCATGCCATAATATGTATTGGCAGCAATCAATTTAATGTTAATTCCAGTAGAGACACGATGCCTCGTGTCGAGAATAGTGAATTAAAGAACAATTCAGGCAATGTCGCGAAGCATCGCGACGGTACTGGAAATCAAAAGCGGTTTGGTGCACAATCAAAAAATTTAGCATCTATAATTAGAGGTTATAAATCATCCGTTACAAAAAAAGCCCGACAATTAAACCCGGACTTTGCATGGCAGGCGAATTATTACGATCGCATTATTCGAAATGAATATGAATACGAACGCATTGCAGAATATATTCAGAATAATCCCATGAATTGGGGCAAGGATAAATTTAGATAGTGGTTACCAATAAAACATAGATATTCAATAATTCCAGTAGAGACACGATGCCTCGTGTCGAAAAAAGTGAAATAGCAAACAATTCAGGCAATGTTGCGAAGCATCGCGACGATACTGGAAATCAAAAGCGGTTTGGTGCACAATCAAAAAATTTAGCATCGATTATCAGAGGATATAAATCATCCGTAACGATGAAAGTGCGACAATTAAACCCAGATTTTGCATGTCAAGCGAATTATTACGATCGCATTATTCGAAATGAATATGAATACGAACGCATTGCAGAATACATTCAGAATAACCCCATGAATTGGGGCAAAGATAAATTTAGATAAAGGTTACTGATAAACAATAGTTATTAGAAAAGCCCCAGTAGAGACACGATGCCTCGTGTCGAAAAATTAAATAGAAAAACAGCGCCAATTGTCAATTATTCGAGTAAAGACACGATGCCTCGTGTCGAAAAAGTGAATTAACGAGCAATTCAGGCAACGTCGCGAAGCATCGCGACGATACTGGAAATACGCCTGTACTGATTCATGCTTCGCCATTACAGAAGCATAAATTCAATCAGGGCAATTTATTTCTTTATCTCCGACATCACACCTACACGCTGGCGCCAGATTTTGATATCATCGAGGATGATGTAAATGGACGGAAGTACGATTAAGGTTACGATCGTACTGAAAGTCAATCCACCTACAATCGCTCTGGCCATTGGGAAATAGGGAGGACCATCGCCACCAATTTGCGTGGTTCCGATACACAATGGAATTAATCCAAGAACGGTTGTAGCTGCTGTCATCAAAATTGGACGCATACGATCTTTACCACCTTGAATCACAGCTTCGCGACGGCTTAACCCTTCGCTGCGTAAATGCAGGATGTGATCAATCAACACAATTCCATTATTTACCACAATGCCCATCAGGATTAGAATTCCGATTATTGCCATTAAATCGAAGGTGGTTCCGGTGATGAAAAAGAACCAGAAAATCCCAACCACACCATACAAAATACAAGTAAGTATGCTAGTTGGATAAATAAGTGATTCGAACAGAGATGCCATCACTAAGTAAATTAAAAAGAAAGCAACGGCGAGATTGAAGAGCATTACATTCAGTGCTTCGGCGTCGTCGTTAAAACTACGGCCATAGCCCCAGCCATAACCGGCCGGATAAACCATTTGATCCATCACTTGAGCGATTAGTGGTCGAGCTTCGTCCATGGGTAAACCGTCTAGATTTACAGAAATACCGAGTGAGGTTTTTCGATTCTCACGGAAGATTCTACCCGGACCTTTTGTTTCTTCGAAAGCCGCAACATTTGATAATTTGATACTTTGGTTGTTGCCAATGCTGATTGGTAACTCGCGTAAATCCTCTACTGATTGTCGGTCGGCATTTTGGAGGGCAAGTACCACATCAATTTCAGATTGCTCGCCACGAATTCGGCGTAAATTCATTCCACGAACCGAACTTGAAACCGTTTGAGCGATTGCGGTTGAGGTAAGTCCGTAATTTCGGGCTCGTTCATGATCGATGGTAAGTCGAACTTCGTCGCGACCCATTTCAGCATCCGATTTCACATCCGATAAGCCATCAATCTGATTAAGTCTCCATTCAACTTGTTCGGCTAATTCCTCTAGCACATCCATCGATTCGCCGTGCACAAACACTTTTACCGCTTCGCCACTGTTGCGATTTCGAAACTCGAAACTTGGCTCACCAATGGTAACCAACGGTAAGTTTTCTTCGATTTCCTTCTTGATAGTTGGAACCGACTTTTCGGCATCTTCTTCGGCGATCAAAATGATGGTAGAGTTTGCAAACTCAGGCTCGTAATACGTGTAAACCGATTCAATCTCAAACTTCTCCTGATTTTCGTACAAATAGTCCTCCACTTTGTCTACGGTTTCTTTAACCCGATCGAGGGTGTAGGAGGCATTTAGATTATACCGTAGCTGTAATTCTCGCTGTTCAACGCGTGGAAACATATCCACATTTATCATACCGGCAGGGATGATCACACTAAAAAACAGTAAAGTGATCCCAATGGTTGATATCCATCGGCGATCGATAAACCAGCCTAAAAATTTAGCATAAACATCAGCGAGTTTGTCGATAACAGTCCGCTTTCGAGTTTCAGGAACAGGAATTTTCGAAGTAAGCAATGGAATCACTGTGAGTGAAATCAGCAGAGAAGCGATCAGTGAGATAATAATCGGCATACCGATGTAATACATGTATTGCTTGATGAAACTCTCGTTCACAATATTCGGCAAAAACACCACCACAGAAGTAAGGGTACCGGCGGTTACTGCAATTCCTACCTCACGGGCACCTAGTATTGCAGATTTTTTACTACTCAAGCCTTTACGCTGATGGCGATGAATATTTTCTGTAACTACAACGGCGTTATCAACAAGCATACCAACGGCAAGCATCAATCCCATCATGGAAAGGATATTAAGCGAAATGTTGAGGAAATAGAAAAATCCAAGGGTTACAATCAGTGAAAAGGGGACTGCTGTAGCCACAATCATGGTGGTACTAAACTGGCGAAGGAAGAAAAACAGCATGATTATTGATAATCCTGCACCTAAAATTCCGGCATTAAACAATTCACGAAGCGAGCTTAAAATCCCTTCGGCTTGATTGTTCATTTCGAAAATTTTGATGCCTTGCATCTCGGGCAGTTTATTGATTTCATCAATTTCAGCAAGTACACGATCTACCGTAGCAACGGTATTGGCCGACGATTCTTTTACGATATCGAGACCAATGGCATATTTTTGATCTAAATGACGGGCATAATTTCGAACGGGTTCGGTGTATTGTACGTTGGCGATGTCTTTCATTCGGAGATTATTCTCGCCGATAATCAGATTTTCAATATCCTCAACGCCGGTAAGTTCACCCATCGGACGTACATTATATCGAAGTCCGGCATCCGTAATTTTACCTGCAGATGTGGAGAAATTCGCACGTTGGAGCGTTTGAGTTAATGCACCCAAATCGATTCCATATGCCAACACTCGATCGTTGATCAATTCGATTCGGATTTCCTTTTTCTCTACACCGTAGAGAGTTACCTGTCCAACTCCATCGATGCGTTCGATACGTTGTTTCAGGTTTCGATTCAGCAAATCATAAGCGTTGGATAAATCACGCTCACTCGAAATTCTGAGTTGTAAAGTGTTTCCACCGCCATCCTGAAATTTGAAAATGTTGTAGTATTCAAAATCGTCGGGTAATTGATTTCGAACACTTTCGATTTTTTCCTTCATTTCGATGGCTTTTAAATCAATATCACTGCCTTGCTTAAAAATGACCTGAATGCCGCCATTATTTTCGCCCGCATTCGAGTTGATGCGATCTACCCCGGAAATAGTCGCCAGGACTTCTTCCATGGGCTTGATCACCTGCTCCTCAATTTCTTCTGGCGAAGCATTAGGATAAGGAACCTGAACAAACGCCCCCGGAAATGTAATATCAGGGAAGTACTCAAGTGGCACCAAACGAGTGGCAATGAGCCCAACTACCACAAGGCTCACAAACACCATCATTGTGGTTACCGGGCGGCGGACAGACAGTTCGGTTAAGCTCATGAATCTACCGTTACAGTTTCGAGTTCATCTTCGTCGCCATAGTTCTTGAAATCCAGGATGGAATACATCACCGGAATTACAACCAATGTTAACAGCGTACTTACCAGCAAACCACCAATAACCGTGATTCCCATCGGAGCTCTTAATTCAGCACCATCGCCAAAACCAATAGCCAAAGGCAACAAACCAAGGGTAGTAGTAAGTGTGGTCATTAAAATAGGGCGGAGGCGAGACTTTCCACCTTCCATAATGGCTTCCAATTTTGACCCGCCTTTGTGCCGCATTTGATTAATTAAATCGATAAGCACGATTGCGTTGTTTACCACAATTCCGGCCAATAAAATCAACCCAATGAACACCACCACCGAGATAGTTGTGCCGGTTACATAAAGCGCTAAGATGGCGCCGATTAATGCTAAGGGTATTGTAAATAAAATGATGAATGGGTGAAGCAACGACTCAAACTGCGAAGCCATCACCAAATACACCAAGAAAACAGCTAACGAAAGAGCAAAGATCAACGATTGGAATGAATTCGACATCTCTTCATTTTGGCCGGCGATGCGGGCTGTTGTTCCAATTGGCATGCTGGTTGATGCAATCATTGTTTGCACTTCTTCAGCAGCTTCGCCTAAATCGCCATAATTTAAATTGGCTGTTACTAAAGCCACACGTTGTTGTGAAGCTCGGCGGATTTCACTCGGGCCGTTTGCAACTCGAACCGTGGCAATAGCGCTTAGTGGAATTGGACGTTCAGCATTCGGATTCACCACAATTTGCTGGATTTCATCAACCGAAGAACGGTCTTCTTCGCGAGCACGCACCAGCACATCAATTTTACGATCCCGATAGGTGTAACGTGTGGCTACATCGCCACGAACATTACTAACAATGCGATCTGCCACTTCATGAACTTGGAGACCTAAAGCTGCAGCACGATCTCTGTCGAACAGGATTTGGATTTCGGGAGAACCGATTTCCATGGTGTTTTTCACATCTGCAAAACGAGAATTAGCATCCATTTTTCGTGAAAGCTCATCGCTCACTTGTTTCAAATCTTCTAAATCGAATCCACTTACTTCAATTTCAACGGGAGTAGAGAAGGTGAATAGAGATGGTCGTGAAAACTTGTATTGAAGTCCGGGAACTTGTGCCAAAGAACTTCGCATAGCGCTCATAGTTTGTTCCTCGGTATCGGCAGATGCACCGGAGGCCAACATCACATTTAATTCGCCCGAGTTTTCTCCACCTTGATCAGGATTGGCATCGATACGGTTTCCGGTTCCTGCCACTGCAAAACTTGATCGAACCGAATTATTCGAATTTGTTGCAGCCTGAACGCTTCTAAGGGCTGCATCGGTTTGTTCGATAGGAGTGCCGGGTGGTAATTTAAACTCTACTTTAAATTCACCTTGAGAAAGTTGTGGAATTAATTCAATTCCGATTTTTGGAATCAGGGTAAGAGATGCAGCAAAAGTAAGAATAGCGATGCCCAGCACAATCAAACGGTGATTTAAAGCATTGCGTAAAATCCCTACATACATCCGCTCGATAGCATTATAGGTAGCATCAAAAGCTTTCAATGGGAAATGGAAAATGGCTTTAAAAACGAAAGCGATTCCGGCAATGATGTATTTAATAATCTTGGTGAAGAAAGCAGGGATGGTGTAAAAAACGAACAATCTCATCGTCCGGAACATACCGCCTACTTTAGTTTTTGGCTCTTTCAAAGTGAGAGCAGCGACTTCTTTTTTCTTGCCACTCAAAGAGCTCATCATGGGTATTAGAGTTACCGCAACTGCAAGTGATGCAAGTAAAGAAAAAGTAACCGTTAACGCCTGATCGCGGAATAACTGTCCGGCAATACCATCCACAAAAACAAGTGGAAAGAAAACGGCTACGGTGGTAAGGGTGGAGGCAATTACCGCGGTTCCCACTTCGCCGGCACCATCTTGTGCGGCTTGTAATACTCCTTTGCCCATTTCTCGATGCCGAGCGATGTTCTCTAACACCACAATGGAGTTATCCACCAACATACCGATTCCAAGTGCGATTCCACCCAACGACATGATGTTTAGGGTGATATCGTTGCCGTACATCAAATTGAATGTAGCGATGATGGAAACCGGAATCGAAATCGAAATAATTACGGTGCTCCAGAAATTGCGGAGGAAGAAATACAGCACTAAGATGGCGAGGAGACCGCCAATGATTCCGGCATTTTTAACTTCATTTACGGCCGATGAAATAAAGATCGACTGATCGTACACTTTCTCGAGCTTCATACCTTCAGGTAACGTTTCCTGAATTCTACTGATTCGATCTTCCACAACTTCAGCAACGGCTACGGTATTTCCGTCACCTTCTTTGTAGATGGCTACCTCAACCGCTTCCATACCGTTAAGTCGAGTGATCGCTTCCCGCTCTTTATAAGATTGAGTTACTTCAGCGATATCTTTCAAATATATTGTGTTACCGCCGGCAGTTGAAACGATTACATTTCGAATTTGCTCGATATTTTTAAATTCGTTGAGCGTTCGAACCAAATATTGTTGAGTTCCTTCTTCTAATCGCCCACCGGAAAGGTTTACATTTTCGGCACTTAAAATATTGGTAACTGCTTCGATGGGGATGTTTAAGTATGAAAGGCGACGTTGATCCAGATTAACCTGAATTTCTTCCTCTAATCCACCGCTGATTTTTACCGAAGCTACACCATCTGATGATTCGAGGTTTTTCTTCAGCAATTCATCGGCTATAATTCGAAGCTGTTTCAGTTCAGCAATGGCGTCTGTGCTGTTTAGATCTTCTGTTTCGGCAGCATAATCTACCTTTACATCCCGATCGTTTGCCGGCTCGTCGGTTGTTTTATCGTAATACAACGCATAGCGCATTACGGGATCCAACGTTGGATCGAAACGAAGGGTGACAGGTTTTTTAGCATCCAACGGAAGTTGAAGAGCATCCAATTTAGCGATTACATCCAGATTGGAAATATCCATGTTGCTACCCCAGCTGAATTCCAGCACAACATCAGATTGGCCGGTTCTGGAAATGGAGCGAACCTTCTTAACACCTTTCACCACGCCAACGGCTTCTTCAATTGGTTTGGTGATAAGATTCTCTACTTCAAGTGGAGCAGCGCCTTCAAATTCGGTTCTGATGGTAAGGGTAGGATAGCTTAAATCGGGAAGCAGGTTCACGTTTAAGCGCGATAACGATACTATCCCAAATAGAAGGATAGCTACCGTAAACATACTTATCGTTACTTTACGTTTTATAGAAAAATCAATGAGTTTCATAGCGAATCCTCAAGCCGACTTAAAGTCGAACGATGTTAACTTTCGTACTGTCGGTGAGGCTGCCTTGCCCGGTGGTTACAACAATTTCGCCATCCTCTAAACCATCAATCACTTCAATGTTTGTACCGTTTATGTATCCGGTTCTGATGATTTTTCTAAATGCCAATGAATCTTTGATAACAAACACCGATTGAGTCTCGTCCTCAGAAATGATGGCAGCTTTTGGAATCATTTTGGTGTTTTCGCGAGTGTCGTACACAATTTTTACGCGGCCAAACATGCCCGGTCTAAGTTCTTCCTGCCCCTGATCCATGTATATAGTCACTTTGAAGGTTCCGGTAGTAGGATCTATTGTTGGGCTGATGCGTTCAACACGACCGGTGAAAAATATACCGGGTACTGCATCTGCAAGTAATTCGGTGCGTTGACCTTTTCTGATTTTTGATCGTTCGTGTTCTGGAACGTGTAAAATAGCTTGAATAGGGTCGAAATCGGTTACCGTAAACATTTGTTGATCGGTTCCGATCATATTTCCTTTTTTCACCATTCGATCGGAAATCACGCCGGTGATTGGTGATTTGATGGATGTATGCTGATAATTCAGCTCTGTAAGTTCATAAGCAGACTTTTGTGCCTCGTACTCAAAACGAGAGTTTTCATAAACTTCAGCACTTATAAGTTCTTTCTCGAAAAGTTCTTTGTTTCTCTGGAAGTCGTTGTACATGCGATCGAGAGTTGCTTTAGCACGTTCGGCTTCAATTCGGTATTGGTCATCTTCAATTTTGGCGATTACTTGTCCGGCTCTTACTTCATCGCCCTCTTCAACGCTTATTTCCTGAATAATTCCCCGAACTTTAGATACAATATTGGCTTCTTCAACTGCTTCGAGGGTGGCTGTGTTTGAATAGTATGCGGAAATAGTGCCACGGCTAACATCCATTATTTCAACAGGAATGACGAGGGTTGAGTCTTTGTCGTCGTTCATGTTGTCGTTATTCTCTCCATTACTGCAGGCGGCGAACGTAAATATTGATAGGGCAGCGGCAGTGAAAAAAGTACCTAACTGTTGAGTTTTCATTCTCTAAACATTGAATTATTGGGTTAAAACGTGCGCTTGGTACGTCTCAATAATTTCAATGTTTCGTTAGAATGTTAGGCTAAGGTGTAGTAAGTGCTACTTACTTCTTGATATTAATCAGCTTTACGAAAAATAATATCTCCATAAAAAGCGGTAGCTGAGTTTTTTGTGTTATCGGTATCCGTCATTATCGCAACACCATTAATGTTTGGTGGGACTTCGCCAAAAGCAGCTTTATAATCTTCAAAAATATTGCGGGTTTGCATTACCCAGGTGTTTGATCGTTCATTTCCAGTTTCGGCAACAATCATATACACCCAATCGGTATAAGCATTTGGGGCAATGGTATCGATGTCGGCATTGTTCGCCCAGATATAATTAATAGCTCGGATAGGGATAGGGAATCGAGAAAATGTTTTTAAAGCATTGTATTTCAGTCGATCGCCAAAACTTAAATTTGATTTATCATAATCGAAAGTGATATAAATTCTAGCAGCATAATCATCGCCGTCTTTTGTTTTATAGTTTCCATCTTTAACAGGAGCTTCGATTTGCCAACTCCATTCTATAATAGGATACTCGGCCGGATTAATATCCACTTGATAAACTAAGCCTGATGCACTGTTTGAACTTTCTGCTTTTATCGAAACAAGGGAGTCCTGAGTATGCAGGCTATATTGGGTAGCATCACGGCGCGGAAATGATAAAACACTCCACTTCGATTCTGTTTCTCCTTCGTTATTTATGGCTTTGGGAGTAAAATCTGTTACCGGAATTATGATCGAAGATTGGGCATAAATAGCTTGTGCGGAAAAGACCCCTGCAAACAGGAAAAATGCCAAACGAATAACAGGATTAAAAAAATTACTTAGCATACTATATGTTTTGATATTACAACACATAGTACGATAATTAGTTCTAAATGGATTGAAAAGCAGTTAAATGTTACTAAACTGTGATAAAGGCTTAAGGATGCTTAGTGGGAAGGATTAACGTAAAAACAGAGCCTGAATCTTCCTCGCTTTCAACTTCAATTTGTCCATTATTCATCGTAGCCAGTTCTTTAGTTAACAGCAGGCCAAGTCCGGTTCCGGCTTCTTGCGATGTGCCATCACGTTGTGGGCGATTATTTCGATTAAAAAGATTTTTCTTAATCGATTCCGGCATTCCAATTCCATAGTCTTTTATCGAGATACTAAGCTGCTCTGATTTGCTGTCATTTTCGACTCTGATATCAATATCCGATCCTTCATGCGAATACTTAATCGCATTGTTAACTAAGTTTCGGCATATGGTTGTTATCATTTGGGGATCAGCAAAAGCTACAGAAGGGGAATCAACTTTAGTATTTATTGTGATGTTTTTGGCTTTTATCATAGGGTTTAAAAGTTCTAGACAGCCCTTCATTCGGTTTTCAATATTAAAATATTCGGGTATAGGTGATAACTCTCCACTTTGCAATTCAATCCAACCCTGAATGTTTTCTAGTAACTTAATTCCATTAACCGACGAGTTTAATACTAATCGAAGATGCTCAATGGCTTCTTGCTCATCAAAATTTTTGCTTTCAATTTCATCTATTACAATGCTTAACAATGAGTTCACCCCCGACATCGAATTTCGTAAATCATGCGCCAGAATGGAATAAAGTTTGTCTCTGGTTTCTTTTTCTTTGGCTAGTAAAATGTTTTGATCAGAGATTTTTTGGATAAAGTGATTACTCTCGGTGATGTCTTGATAGGTGCCATAAATTCTGAACACTTCACCGTTCGAACTCATTGGATTCCCGATGATTCGAACAAATTTAATACTCCCCTTTGCAGTAATAATTTGAGTTTCTAATTCGTACGGTTTACCTGTAATTAACGATTCTTTTAATGCCTGCTGAATCCGATCAACCGATTCCCCGGTTAAGTATTTAGTCATATGATCAGGAGTTACTTTTGTACCAACTTTCAATTCGTGAATTGAATACATTTCTTCGCTCCAATACAAATCTCCTGAAGTAACGTAATAATCCCATCCCCCAACTTTAGCCACATCCTGCGTATCTCGCAGGAAATACTCAATTTTAGTTTTCTCGGTAACATCTTGTAAAGTGCCAACTATTTTCACCAATTTTTTCCCAATATGAACCGGTTTTAGAATAGCGTGCACATATTTGTGTTTACCGGATGATGAAATAGCCGGTAGCTCAAATTCTTGCTTTTCAGCTGTTTGCATTGCTTTAGTTACTATATCCTTAACCTGTTTACGTGGACCGTCGTTAGGGAAGAAAAGTAGTAATTCCTCAAAGTGAAGTACCGAGTTGTAAGGGATTTCACATATTTCGCATACTCCTTCGGTGATAAACAAATCTCCACTCCAAATATCGTACTCCCAGCCACCTATGTTAGCTAGTTGCTGAGATGCTTTAAACATGGTGTCTAATTTTACTTGCTCAGTAATATCCTGAAAGGTTCCTACTAATTTATAGGCAATTCCATTATGGGTTATAGATTTTCCTTTAGCACGTATATATTTATGTTGATTTGATGCGGTAATAAAAGGAATTTTGATATCGAAAGGCTCATTGTGTTTTGCACACTTGGTTATTACATCCAAAACTAACTGGCGTGTGCCGTCATCGGGGTAATGTGAGAGTTCTAGTTCTAGCGTAACTATTTCGGAAGGATCAAGATCATGTATTTCGTAGGCATAATCGGTACCATAAAACTCCATGGTTTGCAGATCTAATTCCCAACCACCCGTTTTAGTCATTCTTTGGGTCTCTACAAAAAGTACTTCTTGTCGTTTCTTTGCATCAATATTTCGCGATGTTGTTTGTAGTGCAACAACATCACCTTGTTCATTAAGTATTGGTTGCGTAGTTGTATTAAACCACACAAATTGACCATCTTTTCTTCGTATTCGATATTCCATATTCGAATACGATTCGCCTTGAATTGCTGGCTCATGCGATTCTTTCATGATGCGTTCAAGATCATCTACATGAAAAAGATCGTAAGGTGAGAGTCCAATTAGCTCATTAGGTTCGTAACCTAGTAACAGTTTAACCGATTCGGAAACGTAGGTATATTCTCCGGTTGGTTGATGCATGCAAATCAACTCCATGCTGTTGGAGATAAGTTTTTTATGAAAATCTAACTCTTGATTTAAATCATATAGCTTTTGTTGTGCTCCATAAATTGTTTTAACAATACGAGCCGCAAATCCAAGAAATCGTTCAAGTTGTTGTCGAACATTTGGTGGTACACTTGACTCTGAAAAAAGAGTAATGGATGCGAATACATCCGGTTGTAATTGAATTTCGTGGCAGGCAAAATCCAATTGGTCTTTTAATTCAACTCCGGGAATTGACGTTAAATTTAGGTCTTGACTAATTTTTGAAAGTTCAAGGATTCCACTGCTAACTTTCGATTGCCGTATATAGTCGTCAATAATGAGAAAGTCAGAATCAAGATTTGGCGAAATGTTGTTTATTATTTCTTGGCTTTTCTGGGATCGATGTGGTACTAATGTGATTATACCAACAGAAAACAGGAATTTCTGTAGTAAGAATTCTAGTACAATTTTGATTGACTCGGGGGAATTAGTTTCGAGAACTTCCATTAGTTCCAAAACCAACGAATCAAAATCATCAATTATATCATATACAGCATTGTATTTATCATTGCTCGATCTGCCCATTAAATCTCCACAAATTTAATAAGGAAGGAGTACAACTAATCTAAAAATTAGTCCCACATACATTAGTCTTAGTCACTTACTGTATATACTTAAATATATTGACTTAGCAAATATTTTTTATTCAATTTTTAGAAAAAAAAGCGATTATTTGTTATAAACGCACTCTTTAGAAAGCGGTTTATTTATTTAGAATTGCTACTTCTAATTTTTTAGGGAGGGTAACGATAAATTCAGCACCATTGCCCATGGAACTATGCACAGTAACCCGACCTTGTTGTTTTTCCAATAGTTCTTTAACCAATATTAAACCCAAGCCGGTGCCTTTTTCTTTTTGAGTGCCTTTCATTTGTGGTCGGAATTCCTCATTAAAGAGATTCTGAATTGTTTCTTCGTCCATTCCTGTTCCATAATCCTTCACTGTAATTACGATTTCATCATCACATGAAGCATTTATAGTTAGGTCGATATCCGAATTTGGGTTCGAAAATTTAACAGCGTTGTTTAATAAATTTCTAAAAATGGTGGAAACTAAGTTCGGATCTCCTTCAATAGCTGTTTCGCCTTCAATCTTAGTATTAACTGTAATATTCTTACTGGATAATGCCGGTCGCAATATTCCTACCGTAACCTCAAGTGAGTTAGCAACATCAAACTCCAGTACTTTAGGGTTTAGCAATCCTGATTGCAGGCGAACCCATGTAAGCATATTCTGAAGCAATTTGTGGCTGAAATCAGCAGAGATGAATACGAGCTTTAGCTTTTCTAGTACATCGTCTATATCAACTATATAGTCCGGTTCTTCGATGTCTTCTATAAGTAGATCGAGCAGCCCCTTTACACCGAATATTGAGTTCTTTAGGTCGTGAGCTATTACGGCATAAAGTTTTTCTCGTGTATTTGTTAAGTCGGAGAGTTGCTTAACCTGTTCTTTAATCTTCTCTTCGCGTTCTTTTCTCTCGGTGATATCCTGAAAGGTACCTTTCAAACGGATAGCTTTACCGTCAACGAATTCTGCTATCCCTTTAGCTCGTACCCAAAGCTCGCGACCTTTAGCGGTAATAAAAGGTAATTCTACGTCCCAACCCTCGCCGGTTTCAATGGCGTTACCTATTGCAGCATTGATAGAATCCCGAGAAAAACCTTCGGGATAATATTTTACACCATCTTCAACTTTAACGGGCGTGCCAAGTTCAACTTCGTGTATGCGATATACTTCATCGCTCCAGAATAAATCACCTGTAATAAGGTCGTATTCCCATCCACCAACTTTAGCCATTTTTTGGGATTCCCGAAATAATTCTTCCAGCCGTTTACTTTCGGTGATGTCTTGAAAACTGCCAAAGAGCTTAACTACATTAGTACCTAGTAATTCTGGGTTTACAATTATACGAATCCATCGGTGATTCCCTTTTGCAGTAATTAATGGTAAATCCAGTTCGGTAGGGGTTCCATTTTCGATAGAGTTGTTTAATGCCTTTTCTAGTGTTTCTCGCGGCCCCCCCGTTGGATAATAGCTTAAACCATCCTCGACATATAATTCGGTATCGGGATCTAGTTCATGTATTTGATAAACTTGTTTCGACCAAAAGAGCTTACCCGTTTCAATATCATAATCCCAACCGCCAATTTTGGCCATTTGTTGGGCTTGCTCAAATAAAATTTCTATACGTTTTCGCTCAGTGATTTCTCTTGAAGTTGTCTGCAAGCTTACAACTTCACCTTTTTCGTTTGTAACCGGTTGTGTAGCAGTATCGAACCAAACATAACGGCCATCTTTCCTGCGAATTCGGTACTGCATACTTGGGTATACATTGCCTTTTTTTGCCTCTTCATGCGATTCATTTGAAATTCTCTCTATATCAGCAGGGTGGAAAAACTGGTAGGGGCTTTGTCCAATTAATTCGCGAGGGCTAAATCCTAACAAGTTTTTAACCGAGGGAGAAACATAATTGTAAGTACCATCTAAATCGTGCAAGCAAATAAGCTCTGCACTATTATTAGTAAGTATTTTATAGAGTTTATGCTCTTCTTCGAGCTGTTTAGTCATTTGAATTCTATGCAGAGTAGAGCCAACCCATTCAGAAAGCAATTTCATAAAGGATAGTTCTTCGATACTAAATTCTTCATGACTACTAGTACTCGAGAAATTTATAGTACCATAAAGGTTACCCTCGATTTGAAACGGCTTACCGATGTATGATTCAAGACCAAAGGCACCATAACAAGGTTCATTCTTATACTCGCTCTTGCCCATTTCAGTTATTTTAAAAACGTCATCTTGATTGATGGCAAGGCTGCAATAAGTATCAGAAAGTTTAAAAACTTGATTTTTTTGCATCCCACTTTCTTCAGGAAAGAAATTCTTAACCGTGTAAGAATCTTCCTCAATATGGCTGATGATTCCAATTTCCATTCCTAAAGATTCGGTAGACCACTTTAAAGCGTTTTCCAATTGTGTCTCTAGGTTGGGATGCCGTTGAGAAACAATTTTGAGTAATAAGTCGGTTTTATTGAAACCTAATTTCATAGTTATTAATAATTAACGCTTTAAACAACTGACAGCTAAATCAACAGAATAATACAACTTTTAATCACTAACAACATCGTAACTAAGCCATAAAACTTTAGCTGCCAATACCTTTGCGCATTTAATAATAATGTTCGGCATAAAAATTGTCTTATCAATATTGAATGCGTTTGACTTGAAATGAAAGTGAGCAATTATCATTGATTTCGGTTTAGAATCATAGTGCTGAACTAAGCAGTTGCTAATCATTCTACAGGAAACTTAATCACTTTGTTTTTCTAAATGATTCGTACTCAAGGTATTAGCAAACACAACCTATTTAGAAGACCTAATTGCAATTAAAGATTATAAAAATTAGGGCGATAACGAATTTGTGATAGGGTTATTTAAATAAAGTAATTATGGATTTACAGAATAAAACAGATGATAAGTACTTAAGTTACTTAGGTATGGATCTTTTTAAGATGCTGGCAGATTCAGATAGTGATCTTATTGCGTTACACTATGCAGATGGTACATATAAATACGTATCGAAAGCATTTACTAAAACTTTGGGTTACGAAATCGATGATCTGGTTGGTAAAAATCCCTATGATTTCTTTCATCAAAACGATGCTGAAAAAATTGAAGCCCATCATAAAAAGGCATTAAGCGGCGATTTCAATAGTAGAATTGAATACCGTTTTAGAAATAGTGATGAGAAATATGTTTGGTTAGAAACAAAAACGTTGCCAATAAAAGATGATGACGGCGATTTGTTGTTTTTACAGACCCGATCTCGCTTAATCGACGAGAAGAAGAAAAAAGACCTACTGCTGCAACGGGCAAGAAAAATGACCATGGTAGGTGCATGGGAGTTTGATCTGAGAAGTGAAGAATTGTTTTGGTCGGATGAGGTGTACCAGATTTATGATTTATCTAAGGATGTTAAAATAACTGTTGAAAAAGCATTTTCTTATTTCCCACAAGAGTCTGTTGATATCCTTTCTGAGGCCTTTTCTAATGCAATTGTAAATGGAGAAAGCTATGATCTTTCAATTCAGTTTGTTTCGGAAAAAAATAACCCTAAATGGGTACGCGCTATTGGTGCCCCTGAGTACGAGGATGGCGAAGTAATTAAGGTTTCGGGTGCGTTTCAGGATATCACGGAATTGAAAAGACTGGAAATACTTTTCCGAGAATCCCAAAAAATGGCCAATGTTGGTGGTTGGGAATATGATATTGTTTCAGGAGACCTTTTTTGGAGTGATGAGGTGTATAGAATTCACGAGTTAGAAATTGGTACTCCGGTTAAGGTTGAAGATGGAATCAGTTATTATCCGGAAGGTTTTTCTAGAGATAGTATTACTAAAGCAATTAACCATGCTATGGAAACCGGCGAGGGTTGGGATGTAGAGTTGCCGTTTGTAACTGCTAAAGGCCGCGAGCTTTGGGTTAGAGCCAAAGGAAGTGTTGAATTTGCTGGCGGTAAACCCGTAAAAATGAGAGGAACTTTCCAGGATTTAACTGAACAGCATAATCTTTTAAATCAAGTTCAAAAAGAGAAACAGTTTTCTGAAAAGCTTGCATCCACAGGCCCAATGGCTATGTACATTTACGATTTCAGTAAAGAGCATGTAAGCTTTATTAATAATAGCTACGAGAATATTTTAGGCTATTCGTACGCCGACATCAATGCCATGACCAACGAGGAGCATTACGGATTGATCCACAACGATGATATTCCTGATATGATTGAACGTTTTGTGTGTTTGCAAGAAGATAAAATCGATCAAACCATAGAATATCGAATGAAGCATAAAGATGGGCATTGGGTTTGGTGCTATTCAATCAATACTCCTTTCGAGCTCGATTCAGAGGGTAAGGTGAAAAGTTATATCGGCATGTTTCACGATATAACTCAGAAAAAGGAGATGGAAGAGGAATTGATAAAAGCTAGAGATATAGCTGATCAAGCCAATAAAGCTAAAAGCCAATTTCTTGCTAATATGAGCCATGAGATTCGTACTCCTATGAATTCAATTTTAGGCTTTACCGATCTTTTAAGTAATAAAATTCAAGAAGAAGAGAACGTTCGATATCTTACCAATATCTCAAATAGTGGCAAACTGCTTCTAAAATTGATTAATGATATTCTAGATATCTCGAAGATAGAAGCTGGTGCAGTTGATCAAGTCTTGGAGCCGGTTAATGTTGAACGAACTCTTCAAGAAATTAAAGGAGTCTTCGATCTTAAAGCCAAAGAGAAAAACTTAGAATTTAACTTAACTACACCGAAAAATTTGCCAAATGCATTGTTATTAGATGAAAAGCATTTGAGGCAAGTGATATTTAATCTGGTAGGGAACGCAATTAAGTTTACGAATGCCGGATCAATAGATTTAGATGTCAAATTTACTGATTCTAATGATGTTGAAAGTAAAGTAGATTTAGAAATATCGGTTACCGATACCGGAATTGGAATTAAGCCGGAACAAACTAAAAAAATCTTTCAGGCATTTGAGCAGCAGGGTAGGGTAATTGCTGATGAATTTGGTGGCACAGGGCTGGGCTTAAGTATCTGTAGAAAGTTGATTGAATTAATGGATGGAGATATTTCAATAAAGAGCGAACATGGAATAGGTTCATGCTTTACAGTAACCATTCCAAATGTTGTTATTTCAACTATAAAGTCGAAAAAAGACAACTATCGAAATAACAATTTCAAATTCAATTTGAAACCATCTAAAGTATTAATAGCCGATGATGTTGAAAACAACCGCGAACTATTGGCTGAGTGTTTGAAAGATCAGCCCATCGAAATAACTATGGCTGTAAATGGCGAAGAAGCTATTGAAATGGCAAGAAAAGAGGACTTCGATTTGCTACTGCTTGATATTAAAATGCCGAAGGTTGATGGTATCGAAGTAATGAGAGTTCTAAGAGCAGAAAAGTTTGAGAATAAGATTTTAGCTCTTACAGCTTCCGGAATGATAGGATATGAGAAAGAAGTGTTAAACGAAGGTTTCGATGATTTTCTACGCAAACCAATTAGCTACGATGAGCTATTAAGTACTCTCCATTATCATCTCGGCGGGGACGTTGATAAGAAACCGGAAATATTTAAACCGGTTCCTGTTAAAACAGTGAAACATTCGTCGATAAGTAAATTTGACCTAACCCGATTAAAGGATAATGGTTTTGAAGAGCTATACGCTAAATATTGTTTACTCGATAAAGATGCTTTGATGATGGACAGCTGCGAAGAATTTGCCAAAATTCTAAAAAAAGCCGGAGAATCAATTAAAAGTAAATGGTGTATTGATCTAGCAACCGAAATGGATTTTGCAGCAAAAACTTTCGACACAGAAAAAGTGATTAAAGAAATAACAAAATTTGAAGATGTAATTACTCGAATGGGAGTGGATACTATAAGCGTTGAGGCCAAAAAATGAAAGAAGGTAAAATTCTAATTGTAGATGATATGCCGGCAAACCTTCAACTTTTAGGCATGACGCTTAGAGAAGTAGGTTATCAGGTAGTTGCAACTTCAAAATCAGATCAGGTGTTAATAAGTGCCGAAAAATCAAAACCAGACCTGATCCTCTTAGATGTAATGATGCCTGGTAAAAACGGATTCCAGGTTTGCGAAGACTTGAAAGCCAATGATGAATTAAAACATATCCCGGTAATATTTCTAACTGCAAAAGTTGAACAAGAAAATATCAATTATGGGCTGTTAGTAGGGGGTGTAGATTATATTGCCAAACCATTTAACAATAACGAGTTATTGTGTCGAGTAAACACTCATGTTAGTTTGAAGCGCTCGCGAGATGAAATTAAAAAACAACGCGAAGAATTAGCTGATGCTGTAGAGTTCAAGAACAAGATTTTTTCTGTGATTGGGCACGATTTAAGAACACCAATTAACGGGATTTCCGGTGCACTTGAAATGCTGGTAGATTTAACCGAAGAGCACGAAGAATTTGATTCCATTCAGGCAATAACAAAGCTTTCTCATCAATCCTCCATCGAAATGGGCGCCATGCTCGAGGATTTATTGAATTGGGGGCAATTGGAGTCGGGAACGTTTAAAACGCATCTTCACACCTTCAATATCAGTAATGTGCTTGAAGTAATTGAGAAATTGAATTCCTACCAGTTATCTACTAAAAATATAACAATGGTTAGGGATTGTGATCCTGAATTGGATATCTACTCTGACCGTAGAATCTTGGCTACCATCATTCGAAACATTGAGTCGAATGCAATTAAATTTAGTATGCCAGGTTCCGAAATTCATACATCGGTTAAAAAAGTTGATGACTTACTGTTAATTTCTATTCAGGATTTTGGTGTAGGCATGAAAGAAGAAATTCGAGATGTCATGTTTTCTGATGGATTTCATCCAAAAGATTTCAGTACAAATAATAATGGTGGTGCCGGCATCGGGCTACTGATTTGTAAACGATTGGCATCTTCGTTGGGAGCAGCTATTTCGGTTGAGAGTGAGTTAAATGTTGGTTCAACCTTTACATTAACAATTCCGCAGCCTGCGAATATTTCTGAAGAAGCAGAACACGTTGTAGTAGAACGTACTCTGAATTAATTCATCACCCCCAAATTTTCATCTTTGATCACTCAAGAGTAGTCGTTACCTTTTGACACTCTTTGAAATAGTGATGGTTCTCTACCTAGAGATGAAAAGGGAATCCGGTGCAATTCCGGAGCTGTCCCCGCAACTGTAATTTCGAATTCGGATTATCCGGATTAGTTAACATCCACTTCATGCCACTGTGATGCATATGCATTATGGGAAGGCGATGTTAAGCGAAAAAGTCAGGAGACCTGCCATCGTATATCTATTTCTCTGAAGCTTTCGGGAGTTAAAGTTTCTGAGGTAATTATGACCAAATTCTATGCGCTGGCTGCTTTTGTCGGCTGTCTTTTACTTTTTTCGCAAAAATCGGTTGCCCAAACCATTGCCGATTCGCTTTGGATGGAAGAAATACGAGTGCAAGCAACTCGTGTAAATGTTCAAGATGCCTATCAGGCGATAAGCATTCAACGTATCGACTCACTGCAATTACAAAGCTTATCTGCCACTAATCTAGCCGGAGTTTTGCAATGGTTAACCCCGGTCTATGTTCGGGATGCCGGTCCGGGTGGCTTGGCTACCTTTTCATCTCGTGGATTTTCCGCCTCTCAAACTCAGGTGATCTGGAATGGATTTGCATTAAATCATCCCATGCTCGGTGTCACAGATTTGACGCTCATTCCATCTGTTGCAGTACAATCTGTTGCTGTAAGTGCCGGTGCTGCGAACGCCTCATTTGGTGATAAAGGCGGAGGCACCATCGCCATCGAAACCAAAGAAAGTAAACCGGGCGTTGCAGTTCAATATTCAGCAGGAAGCTTCAATACGCAGGAATATTCAGTACAGGCATCCACCGAAATAAAGGATTGGGGAGTTGGGATTATCGCAGGATTCCGAAACGCAGCAAACGATTACACTTATACCACCAAAGAATTTAGTAACGAGGCCGGCGGTTTTGTTGCGGTTGAAAAAAAACGCGAAAACAACGCCACAGAATCAGCTACCGTGCTGATAAACGTTGAAAGACAGGGAGTTGATCAATCCTTTTCATCCAAACTATGGGTGTTGGATTCTAGTAATCAAATTCCCGGTGGAATATCCTCTCAAAGCACCGATGCCTATCAAGAAGATGGCTTTGTTCGTTGGATTACCCGCTGGAATCGAAATTTAGGAAAGCATCGATTAAAAGTGTCGGCTTACCTTGCCAGTCAACAGCTTGATTACGTCGATGAATCTTCAGAGATCAACAGCTTAAGCAATACAAATTTTCAAGCTTTCGATGCAAGCCTAAGCTCTTCACTTCGATCTAATTTACAAACGGTTGGTGCTATTCAAGTATCTCGATCAGCAGTGGAGAGTTCAGAATACCCGTCGGATGTAAATCGAAATCAGCTTTCGGTCAATCTTCAATCGGTGTGGATGCCGATTAAGAAACTCTTTATTTATCCAGGTTTTCGATATGATTTCTATTCCGATTTCGGGGGAGCTTATTCGGCAAGTTTAGGTTCGAATCTGGAATTATTATCAGATCAACTCTATCTGAAAACGGCCATCAATAGAACCTTTACAACACCCACTTTCAACGACTTGTACTGGCCGGCGCTTGGCAATCCTAACCTTGATCCGGAAACTATGGTAAAGGCGGAGTCATCGTTGGAATATAAACTGCGTGCAAAAAGAGTGAGTCTCACTACTGAATTCACTGTATATCAAGCATGGGTAGAAAACGGAATACGATGGCTACCAAACGGGCAAGGACAAAGTGCACCTCAAAATATAGAGTCGCTCGATTTGAGAGGGATCGAATTTAGATTGGACTCCCAACTCAAGTTAGGATCCTTCGATTTTAGGATAGGAGGATCCATAAATCAAGCATTGGCAAGCATTTCAGAATCACGATTCGAAAATGATCGCTCGGTAGGTAAACAACTTATTTATACTCCCGAATGGCAGTATAAAGCCAATTCTTCGATGCGATTCAGATCGCTCTCTACGTCAATTTTTTATGCATTTATTGATCACCGTTTCACCACTAGTGATCACAGCTCACCCTTCGATCCATTACCGGCTTACAACACACTTGATTGGATAAGTGGCTGGGTATTTAAATCTGGGATTGGAACTCACAGCATACTGTTTGCCGTGAAGAATGCATTTAACGAGCGCTATTCGGTAATCAGAGATTATCCCATGCCGGGAACCCATTTTAAACTAACACTTGTAACAAACTTCAATTAAACTAACGATGAACAAAGCTACCATTCTATTTTTTGCTTTACTGTTGATTTCAACATCTGCATTTGCGCAGAAAACACTCAAAAACGTATTCATTGCAAACGAAGGTAATTTTGGGGCAGGTAATGCTACAATTACTGCCTTCGATTTTGATGCTAAGACATCAACAGACGGGGTGTTTTTTAACGCCAATGGTGTTGCTCTCGGCGATGTAGCTCAATCTTTAATCGAAATTGATGATCAACTTTTCATCGTGGTTAATAATTCGCAGAAAATTGTAATAACCAATCCGGATACTTTTCAACAAACCGGGCAAATCACGCTTGGTGCTGGTGCAAGTCCACGCGAAATTATACCCATTGGTAACGGAAAGACGTACATCACCGATTTATTTGGAAATCACATTTTAGTTGCAGATTTGGATTCAAAATCGGTGTTAAGCGATACCATAAAAGTGGGGAGAAATCCTGATCAAATGCTAAAAGTTGGGAATCATGTATTTGTGGCAAATAATGGTTTTGGAGCCGACAGCACCATATTCAAAATTGATATTGCAACACATACGGTTGTTGATACGATTGAAGTAAGTCGCGGTCCCGCCGGAATGGTATTGGATAGAGAAGGAACTTTATGGGTTGTATGCACCGGTTATTCAGGGGATTACGATGATGATTTTAATCTGATTCCGGGCACATCTCGACCGGGTGGCGTTCATGGTATCAATCCTGAAAGCGGAGAAGTGATGGCATCTATTGATGTTGCATCGGCTGGAAGTGACTTGGCGATTAACGAATCCAACGACGATTTGTATATCAACAGCGGGGGGATCAGAGTGGTGAATCTCAAAACTTTGTCGACCGTGGCCGATACTCTTATCAAAGGTAATTTCTACGGTTTTAATTACGATCCGGTAAATCAGTTGTTTTTTACTGCTGATGCAAAGTCGTTTTCTAGCGCAGGTGAAATAACTTATTATTCTATGGATGGTACTTTAATTAACTCTTTTGCTAGTGGAATTATACCGGGTGATATCCATTTCAGCTATGAGATAACTTCATCTATTGAAGATAACCATAACACTATTGTGGAAAACTTCGAACTGTTTCAGAACTATCCTAACCCTTTTAATCCGACAACAGAAATCAGTTTTTCTTTGCCGTCAGCATCTAATGCACGACTTACCATCTTTAATACTGCCGGGCAGAAAATTGCTGAACTTATCAATGAGAATTTAAATGCCGGTAACCATTCTGTAACGTTTAATGCGAGCTCAATTTCGTCGGGATTGTACTTTTACCGGTTAGAAACAAACCTTGGAATTATTACCAAAAAAATGATGATTGTGAAATAAATAATATTTCAAAATTACTATAAAAACATTTACAGAAATTACGACGAAAAAGCAGTTTTAAACTCGATTAAAAACTGCTTTTTTTATTATAAAATATATTTCTTGGATAACTAATTGTGGATAACTTTTTTGTTCAATTTTTATTGAAAATACCTCGTTTTAATATCTTAAGTGAGGTTTTGGAATGTTTCTTAAAATACTGGGTATCTAATTATTTGTATAAAAAAATATAATTAGGAACGGGTGATTTGATGACATTTAGTTTGGTGAAAATATCAATGTGGATAAGTGTTGGTATTTGTGGAAAAGAAATGCAGATTTAATTTGTGGGCGTACCCTCGGGCGTATATATTTGGTAGCACTTCTTTAGGAGTTTTTGACTCATGTTTTTTTATCGGGGTCACACAACCAACCACACGTATCAATAGTAACCATAGCTAAGTACGCCCATGAAATTCACCCGCTTTTACACTAAATCAGACTGGAACACACCATACGACGATATTGAATTCGTAAGTAGAACCTCAGAGATTAAAAACCCGGATGGTTCCCAGGTTTTCCATATGGAGAACGTTCAAGTTCCTAATAGTTGGAGTCAGGTTGCTACGGATATAATTGCTCAAAAGTATTTCAGAAAAGCAGGGGTGCCGGTTGCTCTAAAAAAAGTGAAAGAAAAAGGCGTGCCCACATGGCTACAACGTTCAGTAGCAGATGAATCGAAATTAAAAGAATTGCCGGAAAACGAGCGATTTACTCATGAAGTGGATAGCCGTCAGGTTTTCAACAGATTAGCGGGCTGTTGGACGTATTGGGGCTGGAAGCATGATTATTTTGAGAAAGAAGAAGACGCAAAAGTATTTTACGATGAGCTTTGCTATATGCTGGCAGAGCAGATGGCAGCGCCGAACAGTCCACAGTGGTTTAACACCGGCTTGCATTGGGCATATGGAATTAATGGTCCGGCACAAGGGCATTATTATGTGGATGCCAAAACCGGAAAGCTAACTCGGTCTAAAGATTCTTACACCCATCCACAGCCGCATGCTTGCTTCATCCAAAGTGTGGATGACGATTTGGTAAACGAAGGCGGTATTATGGATCTGTGGGTGCGCGAAGCACGATTATTCAAATACGGATCGGGAACCGGAAGTAACTTCTCAGAAATCCGTGGCGCTAACGAACCCTTAAGTGGCGGTGGCCGATCTTCGGGATTGATGAGCTTCCTCAAAATTGGTGATCGCGCGGCAGGTGCCATCAAATCAGGTGGAACAACCCGACGTGCTGCTAAAATGGTGACGTTGGATCTGGATCATCCGGATATCGAAGAGTACATCAATTGGAAAGTGAAAGAAGAGCAAAAAGTTGCGGCATTGGTTGCAGGCTCTAAAATCACTCAAAAACACCTTAAAGAAATTATCAAACTGTGCCACACTCCGGTTGAAATTGAAGGACGTACGTTCAACGGAGCAATGAGCCGTGATCCGCTAAAAAACAAAGAATTAGGCAAGGTCATCCGCCAAGCTAAACGCGATCAGGTTCCTTTGAACTATATCGAGCGCGTAATTCAACTTGCTGCTCAAGGATTCACCGATCTGGAATTCGACACTTTCGATACCGATTGGAATTCGGAAGCATACGCAACGGTAGCCGGACAAAATTCAAACAACTCGGTTCGTGTCCCAAACTCGTTCATGAAAGCCGTTAAAGACGACAGCGAATTCAACTTGTACTGGAGAGTTGAAAAGGAAAAAGCGGCTCTTGAAGGTCGCGAGCCGGAGCCATGCAAAACAATGCAAGCTAACGAGCTTTGGGATCAAATTGCTTACGCAGCTTGGGCTTCTGCCGATCCTGGAACGCAGTATCACGATACCATCAACGAATGGCATACTTGCCCCGAAGATGGCGAGATCAAAGCAAGTAACCCTTGCTCCGAGTACATGTTTTTAGATAACACCGCATGTAACCTGGCTTCGCTAAACTTGATGAAATACTTCAAGGATGAAGACTATAAGGAGTTCGATGTTGAATCGATCCGTTATGCCAGCCGAATCTGGACAACCGTTCTCGAGATTTCCGTGTTGATGGCTCAGTTCCCATCCAAAGAAATCGCTGAATTGTCGTATGTGTTCAGAACTTTAGGACTTGGTTACGCCAACATTGGTGCGGCTTTGATGGTGCAAGGTATTCCTTACGATTCGGATGAAGCTGCGGCAACTACCGGAGCTATCACGTCCATCATGCACATGAAAGCCTACGAAACAAGTGCTGAGCTAGCCGGCGAACTTGGTACTTTTGAAGGTTACGAGCGCAATAAAGAGCATATGCTCCGTGTGATGAGAAATCACCGCCGTGCTGCCTACAACGCCGATCCAAATGAATATGAAGGGTTGACCGTGAAGCCTTTGGGCATCAACGCAACTATTTGCCCGGATTATCTACTAAAAGCAGCACAGGAAACTTCAGACGCAGCTGTAGCACTTGGCGAGAAGAATGGATATCGCAATGCACAAGTAACTGTGCTTGCACCAACCGGAACTATTGGCTTAGTGATGGATTGCGACACTACGGGAATCGAGCCTGATTTCGCCCTCGTGAAATTCAAGAAATTAGCCGGTGGCGGATACTTCAAAATCATCAATCAAAGTGTACCCGCAGCGCTTAAGAATTTGGGTTATTCTCCAAAAGAAGCGAAAGCCATTATCGATTATGCAAAAGGCTCAGCTACCTTGGAAGGATGTCCCCACATCAACCCACAAACGTTGGGTGATAAAGGATTTACCAAAGATAAAATTGAGGCGATCGAAGCAGCTCTACCAAGCAGTTTCGACATTAAATTTGCCTTCAATCAGTTTACATTAGGCGAAGAGTTCTGCAAAAATGTACTCGGCATCACCGAAGAGCAATTGTCTGATTTCTCATTCGATATGCTTCGTCACCTAGGATTCAGCAAAGAGCAAATTCAGGAAGCCAACGACTACGTTTGTGGTACGATGACCGTTGAAGGAGCTCCTTATCTGAAAGACGAGCATCTTGCGGTATTCGATTGTGCCAACAAATGTGGAAGAACAGGAACACGCTACATTTCGGCTTCGGGTCACATTAAAATGATGGCAGCAGCGCAGCCATTCTTATCAGGCGCGATTTCAAAAACCATCAACTTGCCAAACGAAGCTACCGTCGAAGACATGAAAGACGCTTACATGCTTTCGTGGGAGATGATGTTGAAAGCCAATGCGCTTTATCGCGATGGATCGAAATTGAGCCAGCCATTAAACAGCATGGCCGATGTGTTCGAAGAGCTGGAAGAAGAAGAGGAGATCGCTGATCCTGCCGTTGCTGAAGCACAAGATAAAGTGGTAGAAATTGCCGAGCGAATTATAACAAAGTATGTGGCTCGTCGCCAGCGGTTACCATTCCGTCGCGAAGGCTACACGCAAAAAGTGAAAATTGGTGGACAGAGCGTCTATCTACGAACCGGTGAGTACGAAAACGGTCAACTGGGTGAAATCTTTATTGATATGCACCGTGAAGGAGCCGCTTTCCGAAGCTTACTAAACTGCTTCGCGATTTCGATTTCTCTTGGTTTACAACATGGTGTGCCACTCGAAGAGTTTGTGGATGCGTTTGTATTTACCAAGTTTGAGCCAAGCGGTATGGTAAACGGTAACCCGCACGTGAAGATGAGTACCTCGGTAATCGATTACATTTTCCGCGAACTGGCCGTTACTTATTTAGGCAGAGAAGATTTAGCGCATGTGCCTGCGGATCAAATTACTACCCGTGATTTACGTCCGATTGAAGACGAACCAACTGCACCAAAAGCACCGGTTGCGGCTGTAGCTCCAACGCCTGCTCCGGAACCTGTGGTTGCACCTGCACCGGTTGCAGCCAAAGCAAGCAGTAGCTATGGAAGCGAGTACGACAAAGCCAAGCAATTGGGTTACACCGGTGATGCATGCCCCGAATGTGGCAGCATGACGATGGTTCGCAATGGTACATGCATGAAATGCATTACCTGTGGTTCAACTTCGGGTTGTAGTTAAATAAAAAAATGTCTTTGCGAACCCGACGATTCCTGAGCTTGTCGAAGGAGTCGGGTGATGCAATCTCAAGTATTCTGAGATTGCTTCGCTTCGCTCTCAAAGGCTAAGATTTTCTTTCATGGAGAAACAGGATAATGCCTCACCAGATTGATTTCGGTGGGGCATTTTTTTATGGAGAAATATTCAAATAATATGCCCGTAGGTGCAATTCATGAATTGCACCTACGGATCGATAATTCATGAATTCAACGAAGGTATCTCAAAATTAAAATCAAATTTCAGAATCGAAATATTTAACTATAAGGCAAACTAGGTCGGGTGAGAAGGGAAGGGAGCCTCTTTTTTATTGAATTCTGAAAGGAATTGCTATGGGATCCATCATACAGGTATGAACAAAAAGTACCCAAACAGAAGATCCATCCGACTACAGTCTTGGAATTATGCATGGCCGGGTTATTACTTTATCACTATTTGCACCAAAAATTTTGAGCATACTTTTGGCGAAGTTCAGCATGGAATTATGAAATTGAATTCATTTGGCGAAATTGCCCAGCAAGAATGGATCAAAACTCGGGAAATCCGTGATAATGTGCTTTTGGATGAATTTGTGATTATGCCTAATCATATGCATGGAATTATTCGAATAATAGATAAAGGGCCAAGTCGAGATTCCGTACAGGCGTATCGCGAAGGAAGTGAGATCGTAAGGGCGTATCGCGATACGCCCGTACTCCCAAATCGCGATATGTTCGAATTCCCAAATCGCAATACGCCCATACATCCTCGCGATAAGCCCCAATTGCCAAATCGCGATAAGCCCGCAAACAATGATCGAGGTAAGCCCTCTTACCAAAAAAGCAATCTTCCACTAAATGATAAGGTCGTGCCTGAAAATCCGAATGAGAATAATATCAATCATCAATTCCCTAAACGCTCGTTTAAATCGCCTTCAAAAAATCTCGGAGCTATCATTCGTGGCTATAAGGCTGCTGTTACCACTAGAATAAATAAGAGTCGAAAAGTAAAAGGAATGCATGTCTGGCATAGAAATTATTACGAGCACATCATTCGCAACGAAGCAGCCTTACATAGTATCAGATATTATATAAAGGATAATCCTGAAAAATGGGAAATGGATCGGTTTCGTAAGTTGTGATTTCCAATCCTGTTAACATTGAAAATTTTTCCCATCACTTAATCAGCATCATCACTTTTGTTGTGGTTTGTCCGGATGCTGTTAACGAATAGAAATACTGTCCTGATGGGAGCTTACCCGCGTTGAACGACAGCTGATGATTACCCGCAGAGAAAGACTGATTAACCAAAGCACTAACTACTCTTCCCTGAATATTGTAAATAACAAGTTTAACCCGCGAGGGTTGATTCAAGGAAAAGCTGATGGTGGTGTTTGGATTAAACGGATTGGGGTAATTCTGATGTAGCTGAAATTCTGAAACTGTGGTGGGATCTTCTTCCACCGAAACAAATTCACCTTTAATACTTTCTGTAGCCTCAGTGAGAGTCAGATACTCGATGTTTTCCCCAAAATAGTTGTTTAAAGAATCCAACAACTCCACCATCCAGTCGAGTACAATTCCGTCGGAATAGCCACTTCGGGTGAAATGATCGTGTAGCATCAACCCATAGATACCGGTTTCGGTCGCGGCGGCTTTGATGTCGACTAAAGCACTGTCCAGATTCGATTGATAATTTTCATGAGTCAGAGCCCAGGTAAATTCATCATTGATCGGGAAGTTGAAGACATTGCTGTTCATAAACTTGGCGTCCGAATCATCAGAAAAAGACAGTAAATCGTATTCTGAAAGCACATCAAAGGTAGTTTGGTCGGTTACGTGTCCGGGAGGAATAAACGAGGAAGGAGTGATTCCAACTTCATCAAAAAGAAGCGCCAGCCCATCCTGAATTAAAGTGCGTTGTTCATCTTTGGTGAATGCCTGATTGAAAGTAGTGCAGTACATTTCATGCCCCCAAAAACTAGCGCGTGCCGTATTTTCGCAACGATTGCAAATGTGATCGAAGCCGTGCATCGAGATTTCATGTCCTTGATTGATGGTAGATTTTAATTCTTCCGCCAAAACGCCATCAGCATTTGCAGATTCGATCAAGCGATGAGGTATAACACCCCAAGTAACCTTTCCGCCACGGGATTGAACGGAGTCTTGAAAAGGAATTATAGATCGTGGTAAAACGGAAGTATTTCGATTGAGGATGTCATCAACACGGATGATAAATTTCAAAGATTCGGTTTGTGCGAAGCCGAGTGAAACCTGACAAAATGAGACTATCAGGAGTAGCAGAGTTTTTTTAAACATGCGAAATGAATGAGGATTTTGCTCAAGATATGAGGCTAAATCTGCATAAAGAAATGATGTACATTCTGACTCATGCACAGATTACATGCCCGTAGATGCAATTCATGCATTGCACCTACGCGTCTCAAAAACATGAATTGCATTAACGAATTTTCAATTCTGAACTATTTCTCTTTTGGCATCTTATCCCAATCTAAATAGGCGATATTCCACCGGTGACCGTCTAAATCCCGAAATCCCATGCCGTACATCCAACCATTCCATGTTTCAGGTCCGCCATAAATGGTGCCACCGGCTGCTTTAACTTTCTCGGCTAAATCTTCAACCTCTTGCTTGCTTTGAGCTTCCATCGAAATAAGAATTTCAGCATTGTTGCTTAGATCAGCTACTGTCGATTGGGTGAATTGCTCGAACTGAGCATGCCCAAACATCATCACCTGCACTTTATTTTTACCAAGATAGATCCCAAACATCTCCGGGCCTTCTTGATCAACGAAATCAGCGCCCAGTTTTTCAAAAAAGGCTTTTGAGCGTTGAGCATCTTTCACAGGTAGGTTGATCCAGGCCGAATTCGTCATAAAAGTGGTTTTTAAAGATTAGAATTCTGAAACAAATCTCAAATTCGTTCATCTTACTCACAGTAATAAAAATGGCTCAAAAAGCAGAATTTTAAAGTTTGGTTTTAAAAGGTTTTTTTACACATTCTGCAAGGGTACTATTTTTTAACGGGTTAAACTTTACGGGAACTAACTATGGCCAATCTTGAACAAGCTTTCAAAAATCTAAAAGCAAACATTGCTAAAAAAGTAGATGATGCCGTTTCGCTAGATGTGGTTACGTTTACGGGCAATTTTAACATCAAAGTGGGCGATGTAATCGGCTCCGATCAGAATAAATTTAATCTGGAAAATGTGCTAAATAGCATGAAAGCCGATGTAAATGCCGATTTAAAATTAGTGGCATATTCTACGATCAAACTGGATGGGGATCAGGTAAACATCGTAAAAGAAAATCTGGATAGTGAGCAGATGGAGTTAGTTAAATTTCATCGCGAAATGATAGAAGCCAGCCAAAATTCGCGCAAAGCCATTGTGGATATGATTAAGGGATTGGTAGACTAATCCTCGTTTAATCATGGCAGAGTCAGAAAATTTAGATGCTTTATTAGTAGAAGCTGAGCAACAAGCGGCTCAGTTTGGAGACGACTCTGCCGAGGTAATTCAGCATTTGCGAGACTTGGGTTATCTAAATCAATTACCCTTCGGCGCACATAATCGAGAAGTAACACTGAATGCTGCATTATCCAAATTTGAGGCTGAACTTTTAGCCTCAGAAATATTCAACAAAGACGAAATTCAATCACTTCGAGCACTTTATACCAATGCGTTTGCCGAAGAAATGCTGCGAAAGTTCATGGATTTGGACGAAGGGATTCCAATCAATGAAATGCCACAGACAGGCGAGATTAACCTGAGTTCAAGATTAATCCATTACCGCTTAGGGATGTACGGATTGTATGCGCTAAACGCCGGCCATGCATTTGGCTTTACAACCATGATGGGACTGCAAACATTGAAGCATCATTTAAGCATCAGTTCGAATCTGGATGCGGTAAATCAGCTTGCGAACAAAGAAGGGGTGCTAAAAAGGATCCTTTCTATTTATGGCAATGAACGCTGTTTGATGTTTGTGCATGTGAATGCCAATGAAATGAAACAACTGCATTTTGAACCCAAAAAAGTACGTTCCGCCCGTGATTTCTATCATCGATTAAGTGAAGATTTTGAGTTGAAACCAAAATATCTGGCAGGGTTCAAGCGGGATATTTTGTCCAGACATCAAAAAGATGTGAAGTGGGAGTATGTGAAGGGAAGAAGCACCGATGAACTCACGAATTTTATCATCAAAGTGCTACAGGTGCACCAGTGGATGGATGGGTTTTATGATGGAAAAACGGATGGGGAAATCGGGAGTATGAGTCTTAACTCGATCGCCGATCTACTGAAATTTTACAATGCAGGAAACGATGCCGACTTACCACTGAAATCAATGCTGTACTACATCGGCAAAGGCTATTTCGTGTTTAATGCGTTAACGATGATCAACAATTATGTGATTGAAGATGCACCTGATAGCCGAGATGAAGACGTTATAAAATCACTTACGATTCAATCCGGAAGGCTGACTGAATCAGATCGCGCAAAGTTCGAAGCTAACCTGAATGCGGTCTTAGACTCCGCCAAAGTGGAGCTTCATCAACAGAAACAGAAAGCCAAAATGGGGATCGGCAAGCGAGTGTATTTTGGGATTCGGAGTTTTCTCAAAAAGCTGTTTCGCATTGGAAAGCGATTAGTAAAAATGATTCTCCATCACCTGAAAAAGATATTTAAGCAACTTTCTGATTTCTTTAAACGTGTGTTGGAATACGGAAAACAGGCATTGAAGTCCTTTATTCAAGGCATAAAATACATCATTGGTCGGTTGCCTATCATCACCGAAAATGAACATAAACTGGCCATTACCCATGCCGAGTTTATGGGAGATACCTTTTCGATTTTAAGTGATCCATTTAGCAAGCAAGGTTACGATAAGCATCACGAAAAAGTACTTGAAGTTCAGCGAAGTGCACAGTTCAGCGTTGCCCTTGTTGGCGAAGTGCTGAAACTGCTTAAATATATGCTAAAAGGCTTTGTGGGATGGCCCATCCTCATCCTGCAATTAGCAAAGGCCACACGAACTTTATATCAAAAACATCAACTTATCTATCAACACTAGGAGTAATTATGGCAGGTACATCCAGCGAAAGTAATTCGAAAAAAGCGATTCAGGATTTTCTGGATAACGCAAAAGAAGGGGTGAAAAATCTTACCACTTTAGAAATCAAAACCATTGTCGGCGCGATCGAATTTGACAATAAAGGAAAGCTGAAACCACCTTCCGGCGAACTTGAAGGGATTGTGAGTGAGATTCAACTCGTTTCTGGGGATATCACAACCCGAGTAACACCAAATTTCGGGAAGAATAACGCCCAGCTGATGGAATATCATTTGGTAAAGGAAAATCAGGGGCAAGAAATTGTTCGTAAAAACCTTCAAGTGCTAAAAGAAATTGGTACCACTTTGGTGAGTTTGCTAAAGGAAGACGACAAGCTAAACGAGGACTCGTAGGCTGAATGGCTAAACACATTGAAAAAGTAATTCGCACCGCCGAAGACCTCACCACGCTTGAGATTAACACAATCGTGAAGCGGAGCATGACCGGCGGTAAACAGCCCGATGATGACAAAGAAGCGCTCTATAAGTTAGCTGGGATTTATTCAAACGAGCTCGAACGCTTGGGGAATAACTACGCGAAGTGTTTGTCGGAAGAATGCGAGTTTTACGGCAAAGTGATCAAAACCATGCCTGAAGAAGCGAATTTATTTAGGCGTGTGAGCATTTTTAAAGGCGGTGGTGTGTTTTCGTTTCGGGAGATTGGAATCTGGGCTCGATATGCCGATGAATGGATCGAAGATTATGATGAATATCTGGTAAATGAGGAGTCGCAACGGGTAGATGATCAATATCAATTGAAGCGGATTGCAGCTAAATGCCTGGAGATTTCGAAGATGATCGAAGCCCACTTTTTTAAGGAACGAGATGGGTTTAAAATTCTGCAAGGTGGGATTGTAAAGGATTCGATTTCGGAAGAGGAGGTGGGCACTGCAGAGGGGCAAAATTTGAATCCATATTTCACCGAAATCATAGGCTTGGTTCAGTTTCCGGAACAAACTAAAGAGCATTTGATGGGGCTGATGAACCGATACCTGGAATTAAAACCACATTCGCCCGGAGGGTATAATTGGGTGGAGACCGATCCGGTTAAATTTCAGGATAATACCGAGAAGTTTCAATTTGATTTGAGACACCGATTGGCGCTTCGAAAATCCATAGATATTGGCGTTGAAAAGATTTTGATGCAAACCCGAATTGGGATGGATGGCGACATCACCACGCGACTCACACAATCATTCAGCGAAGATCCGCAACAATTCATCCTCGATATCCACAATACCTCGATTCGAATTTCGGTGGATTTCTGGGAAAAGATATTCGACGCATTGATGTCGTTACTGCATAACGTACTTAAAAAGCGATGAAGCTAATTCAAGTCTTAAAAAGAACGTGGAAACGAGGACAACGTTTAATTCCATATCCAATTTTGAAATATGTAGATGTACTTCTGCAAAGCCTGAATCCCGTTTTTTGGGTGAGAGCAATCCGTTCTTTTAAAGAATTTGCGTGTCTGATGCGCCAGCAACGTGTTGAGATAAATGATTTTGAAAAACAGCACGGACTAAAAGCTATCATGTACTTCACTGGTGATATTTCCATTTACATCGAAGAACAAAAAATAGATGACTTGGATGAACTTTTGGTAGAAAATTTTACCAGCGATCTTCGCAAAAAAAGCCACACCATTACACGTCTGCCTAGTGTGATGATGGCCTGGTTAGGCCAAATAAGTGGTGCTTTGACGTATATGAAGTGGAATTCAATAATAGATTCAACAAATCAAATCATACACAAATTACAGGGGTTTTTATGAGCAAAGCATTACAATTAGCATTTGAAGAACTAGGGGTGCGAGAAATTTCGGGGAGTCAACACGAAGCAAGAATTTTGCAATATGCCGCAGAATCGGGCATGGATTACATCAACGACGATGAGACGCCATGGTGCAGTGTATTCGTAAATTGGGTGTGTACGAAATCCAGTCTACCCACCAGTGGAAAGCCTAACGCTCGCTCTTGGGTGAATGTGGGCACAACTACAAATCAGCCCAAACCCGGCGATGTGGTAGTTTTTTGGCGAGAAAGTGTTGAATCTTGGAAAGGGCATGTGGCCTTTTATCTGGGACATTCGCCGGATATGAACAAAGTGTTTTGTTTGGGAGGCAATCAGGGAAATGAAGTGAGTGTTGCCGCTTACGATGCAAATAAAGTGCTACGATATCAGGTTTTAGAGGGATTAACTCCATCCGGCGTTCCGGCGCCCACACTTAAATCCGGAAGTAAAGGTGATGAAGTGATCAAGCTTCAAATAGCATTGAACCTAAAAGGCTACTCTGTGGGCGATCCCGATGGTGATTTCGGCAAGAAAACGGAGTCTGCTTTTAAGCGTTTTCAGGCTGATAATGGCTTGAAAATCGACGGAGTTTACGGTAGAAATACGAAAGCATTGCTGGAGAGCTTGTTACAAGAATAATTGCATTTGCACCAATCCTTTAAAAAAGGGATACTCATCGTGACTTAAAAAATAGAGGAACAATGAGCGAACGTGATTTAAAAGGCTATTGGCGGAAAAACCTACGCTATCTTTCCATTTTGTTAACCATCTGGTTTACGGTTTCCTATGGATTTGGAATCTTGCTGGCCCCAACTCTAAACGAGATAAAAGTGGGTGGGTTTAAACTTGGATTCTGGTTCGCACAGCAAGGCTCTATCTACGTTTTCGTAATCATCATTTTTGTATACGTGTATTTAATGAACAAGCTCGATCGTGAGTTTGGTGTAAGCGAGGAGGATGCCTGATGGACGTTCAAGTTTGGACTTATATCCTCGTAGGAATCACTTTTGCCATTTACATCGGCATTGCAATTTGGTCGAAAGCCGGTACAACCAGCGAATTTTATGTGGCCGAAGGTGCAGTAAAACCATTAACCAATGGTATGGCCACAGCTGCTGATTGGATGTCTGCCGCTTCATTTTTGTCGATGGCAGGTTTGATTTCGTTTATGGGCTACGATGGAACCGTGTACCTGATGGGCTGGACCGGTGGCTATGTGCTACTCGCTTTATTGCTGGCTCCGTACCTTCGGAAATTCGGAAAATTCACCGTTCCCGATTTTATTGGCGACCGCTATTACTCCCAAATTGCCCGTACTGTAGCAGTGGTTTGTGCGCTAATCGTTTCATTCACCTATGTGGCCGGACAAATGCGCGGTGTTGGTCTTGTGTTCTCGAAATTTCTGGAAGTAGACATATTCTGGGGAGTGATCATTGGGATGGCCATCGTGTTTTTCTACGCGGTTTTAGGCGGGATGAAAGGCATCACTTACACGCAGGTAGCGCAGTATTGCGTTCTTATTTTCGCATTCATGGTACCGGCGTTTTTCATTTCGATGCAGTTGACCGGAAGCCCGATTCCCCAAATTGGATTCGGATCCCAACTCACCGATGGTTCAGGAATGTATCTACTGGATAAACTGGATCAACTACATACCGAACTTGGCTTTGCAGAGTACACTTCTGGCACCAAAAGTATGCAGGATGTGTTTTTCATCACCGTTGCATTGATGGTGGGCACCGCCGGACTTCCACACGTAATCGTTCGCTTTTTTACGGTTCCAAAAGTTAAAGATGCCCGAATCTCGGTAGGGTATGCCCTTATTTTTATCGCCATTTTATATACAACCGCTCCGGCAATTGCAGTGTTTTCGCGTACGAATCTTATCGACACCGTAAGTGAGCAACCCTATTCAGAAATGCCGGAATGGTTCCACACTTGGGAAGAAACCGGGCTCCTTGCCTGGGTGGATAAAAATGATGATGGATTGATCAATTATCGCCCGGGAGCAGCCATTGAAGGCGCTCCGGATTTAGTTCGAGAAAATGGAGAGCTGGTCCGAGGAAACAGCGGCGAGCCAACGCTCACCAATAAACTGGCGAATTCTCAAAACGAGTTGTATGTCGATCGGGATATCATGGTGCTGGCAAATCCAGAAATTGCAGGACTCCCAAACTGGGTAGCGGCCTTGGTTGCTGCGGGTGGACTTGCAGCCGCGCTATCTACAGCGGCGGGATTGCTCTTGGTGATTTCCACAGCTGTTTCTCATGATTTGATCAAAAAGCAGATCAACCCGGATATTTCGGATAAAGCCGAACTTCGATATGCTCGAATTGCAGCGGCTGTTGCAGTAGTGGTTGCGGGGTATTTTGGTATAAATCCACCGGGCTTTGTGGCTCAAGTGGTTGCCATTGCATTTGGATTGGCAGCAGCGTCATTCTTCCCGGCGATTATTTTGGGGATTTTCTATAAAAAGATGAATCGCGAAGGAGCCGTAGCCGGAATGGTGGCAGGATTGTTGTTCACCTTGGCGTACATAATCTATTTCAAAATTATGTTTCCGGAAATGAACTCGCTCGAAAATTGGTGGTTTGGAATATCGCCGGAGGGGATAGGTACTTTCGGGATGTTGGTGAACTTGTTTGTATCTCTAGCGATCGCTCGTTTTTATCCGGATCCACCCGAAGAAGTACAAGAAATGGTAGAATCGATACGCTATCCGAGGTAAAGTTTAAATGTTAAGTGATATAGGTTAAATGCTTGATGCGCAATTACTCAGGCACATTTACCGCTTAACACTTAAAACTAAACACTTAACATTCCTTTATGCCGGATCCCCAATCCCGAATTTATCTTCGATTACTTCTTTAAAAGTATGCTTTGGTAATGCACCTTGTGCCATTTGTGGCTGACCATCCATCGGGATGAAGAGTATTGAAGGGATGCTTCGGATTCCAAAAGCTGCAGCTAATTCTTGCTCGGCTTCGGTATCAATTTTGTAGATGTCAACCTTGCCAGTGTACTCATCCGAAAGTTCTTCCATCACAGGGGCAATCATTTTACAAGGCCCGCACCAATCGGCGTAAAAGTCGATGATTGCCGGTCGCTCTCCCTTAAATTTCCACTCTTGCTCGGTTTCGAAATTAAAAATCTTATCTAAAAAGCTTTGTTTAGTTAAATGCTCTGTCGCCATAATATTCGTTCATTTAATGTTGAAACAAAGGTAAGGATTTATCCGCGGATGTCATGACTTGTTATAACAATGAGAATTATGAATTAAGAATTACTCAATTAAGAAATGACAATTGTGAATAATGATTTGGTAATATATAATTGATGACATCTTCCACGTCTCACGTCTCACGTCTCACGTCTCACGTCTCACGTCTCACGTCTCACGTCTCAATTCCTCATTTCACTTTACGCTCTAAATACCTACCATGTAACCTTCTTAGTACAAGGTCGTCCATTTGTGGGATCTATCAATTAATTCAAACTCGGGTTTTATGAAATCTTTGTATTCGCTGGCGTTCGCCATGCTTTTTATGTTTAGTGCGCAAGCACAAATCACACCGGAATGGGTGCGTTATCCGGTCGTATCGCCCAATGGAAGCACCATTGCTTTTACCTATAAAGGTGACATCTACACCGTTGCAAGCTCCGGGGGCGAGGCAACGCGATTGACTTTCCACACAGCTCATGATTACATGCCGGTTTGGAGTCACGATTCGCAGAAGTTAGCCTTTGCTTCCGATCGTCATGGCAATTTCGATGTTTTTGTGATGGATGCCCGGGGCGGAGCCGCAACCCGACTTACCTTCCATTCCAACGGCGAAACCCCATATTCTTTTTCGAACGATAACAAATCGGTGATATTTGGATCACACAGACAGGATTTGGCCACACATCGCCAGCACCCCACTACTCGCCAGACCGAACTTTATACGGTTCCCGTAAATGGCGGACGTGTAGATCAGATTTTTACCGTTCCGGCTGAGCGAATTAGTTTAAAAAGAGACGGTACCGGGTTTTTATATCAAGATGTTCCGGGTGGTGAAAATATCTGGAGAAAACATCACGAGAGTTCAGTTACCCGTGATATTTGGATGTACGATATGAATTCAGGTGAACACACAAAACTCACCGAGTATGGGGGAGAAGATCGTAATCCGGTTTTTACCAACGACGAAACGTCGTTCTATTACCTGAGTCAGCAAAACGGCACGTTCAATGTGCACAAAATGGAATTGTCGTCAGGTAACGTAACTCAGATCACTAATTTTGATACGCATCCGGTGCGATTTTTGAGTGTGAGCACTAATGGATTAATGACATTCAGCTACCACGGTATTTTATACTCGATGCGCGAAGGTCAGGAGCCAAGACAAGTACCGGTAACCATCAGAACCCAAGAAGTTGAAAATCCTGAAGACTTGATACGCATCAATGGTGGGGTAGGTGAGATGTCTGTATCGCCCGATGGAAAGGAAATTGCTTTTGTAGCACGTGGCGAAGTGTTTGTTACCTCTGCGGATGGAAATTTCACGAAACGCATCACCAAAACGGCTGCCACCGAGCGATTTGTAACATGGAGTGGGGATGGCGATGCCGTGATCTACGCAGGCGAACGCAATGGGAAATGGAGCATTTATCAAACTAAAAAAGTTCGTGAAGAGGAGCCGTTTTTCTACGCGGCTACTTTGCTGAACGAAGAAGTGCTATTGGAAAACGAATTCGATAATTATCTGCCTGAAATGTCACCTGATGGCAAAAAAATGGCCTTTATCGAAGATCGTAGAACGCTGAAAGTGATGGATTTGGAATCGAAAGAAACTGTCACATTACTAACTCCCGAAGAGCTTTTCCACATGCGAGATGGTGACAAGTACTTTACCTGGAGTCCGGATAGTAAGTGGTTACTTGCTGATTATAGCCGATTGCTCAATAACAGTGATATTGTTCTACTCGATGCTTCGGGTGAGGAAGAAATGCGCACTTTAGAAGCTAGTGGATTTTACGATCGGAGTCCGCAATGGGTGAACGAAGGAAAGCAGATGATTTGGATGAGCAACCGAAATGGATTAAAGAGCTATGCCACAAGTGGGAGCACACAATATGATGTGTATTCGATGTTTTTCACTCAGGATGCGTGGGATGAGTTCAATCTCAGCAAAGAAGAATATGAGTTAAATAAAGCCATTGCCGAAGCCAATAAGAAGAAAGAGGAAGATGGCGACGACGAAGAAGAGGAAAAGGACGATGACAAGGAGGAAGAGGAAGACAAAAGCATCACTTTCGAATGGGATAACATGGACGAGCGAGTTTCAAAACTCACTATTCATTCTTCTAGTTTAGGGGATGCCGTTTTATCCAAAGATGGTTCTAAATTGTACTACTTGGCTCGATTCGAAAAAGGCTACAATCTTTGGAGCACCGATTTAAGAACGAAAGAGACTAAAATTGCGATCTCACTTGATGGATCATCCGGTGATTTAATATGGGATGCAAAAATGGAAAATTTGTATTTGTTAAGTGGTGGCAGTATCGCCAAAGTTGATCCAGAAAGCGGCAAAAGAACCGGGATTTCTATCAGTTCAGAAATGATGTTAGATGGTGATGCAGAACGCAAAATGATGTTTGATCATGTGGTGCTGCGAACGGAAAAAATCTTCTATGAGCCTACTTTTCACGGCATAGATTGGGAAGCAATGGCAGATGCCTATCAGCCTAAAGTTGCCCACATCGGCAATGGTTTTGAATTCGCTGAATTGTTGAGTGAATTACTAGGTGAACTAAATGTATCGCACGCCGGAAGTGGCTATCGCGGTGGTTCTTCGGATGGAGACCAAACAGCATCACTTGGCATTTTCATGGATTACGAGCACGATGGAGATGGAATCAAAATTGTAGAAGTGATGGAAGGCGGTCCGCTAGATAAAGCTGATTTTGACATCAAACCGGGTATGATCATTCAAAAAATTGATGGTAATGTTGTATCTGCAAACGAAGACGTAGCTAAGTATCTGAATCGTAAAGCTGGTGATTTTACACTGCTGGAGATTACTGATGATCGCGGTCGAAATGCCCAAGAAATCACAGTTAAACCTATTTCATTGGGCGCAGAATATGGATTACTCTACGACCGCTGGGTTGAAAAAAACGAGCAGGAAGTTCTTGAGCGATCGAACGGTAGATTGGGGTATGTCCATATTTCCGGAATGGGAGATTCCCAGTTTCGATATGTTATCGAAAAAATGCTGGGCGACCATTACGATAAAGAAGCGATCGTGATTGATACTCGAAATAATGGTGGTGGCGATCTGGTTGCTGATTTGCAGATGTTCTTTACTGGCGAGCGTTTCTTAACCTATGCAACCGAAGCAAAGGTTGTTGGGGGAGAACCAACCTCTCGTTGGACGAAGCCGGTGATTGGCTTATTTAACGAAAGCATGTACAGCGATGGCCATTGCTATGCGAGTGGCTTCGAAGATTTGGATTTGGGAACATCAGTTGGGATGCCGGTGCCGGGCACGTGTAGTTTTGCCGGATGGGAAGGATTACCCAATGGAAGCTATTGGGGCGTTGTTCCGGTGAGTGCTAAAAACAAAGCCGGTGAATGGTTAGAAAACAACCAAACGAATCCTGATATAATCGTGAAAAACATGCCGGGCGTAATTGATTTCGGCAGAGATGAGCAGCTTGAAGTAGCCATCGATCAAATGCTTAGAGAGCTGGATGGGGAATAGGAATTAGCTAATTTTTTTCTTCCAGATGGGGCGTAGCATGCTACGTCCTTACTGGTTTTTAGAAAATGGGATTCTGCTTTAATAGGATAAAATGAGCTGTAGCTATTCCTCTAAATTGAGAGGTATTCGTTTGGATTCGAATTTGTATTCAATTTATCCAGTGGGGACGTAGCATGCTACTCCCGTACTGGTTTTAAAGAAGGGGATTCTCCTTTATTGGGTAAAGGCGTATCGCAATACGCCTGCACATTTCATTTTAATAAAAATCTATTTCTCAAAGATAGCTAAGCCCCAGTAGCAGGGTTCTACCGAGCATGAATACATCGAAATCTCGATTTGATATCGTGCAGAACTTGTTGGTGAATAATAGATCAACGGAAAGTCATCATCTTCGATATCGCTATCAAGTTCTTCGCCGGTATTATCCCGCAGATAAAGATCAAGATCGTTACAATCTTCATCACAGAAACCACGAATTAAATAGTCTTTGCTACTATCCAAGTAGAAGGTCCAGGTGTTGTCTTCGTCCTCTCCAATAGCCCCAATGATATAATTCTTCATTGAGTAGCCATTATCAGATGCAGACTCGAAAGAATTCTGAATTTGCGTCCATACAATTTCTGTATATGATTGTGCATAAAGTGAGCCTGTGCAAACCAGACCCACGATGATCATTGTCAGAAAGTTTTTCATAAGTACCCCGTTAGGTGTTTGTTGGTGTTGATGTACCTGAAAGATGGAATTACCCAACTCCCAAATCCTTTAGTAAAACAGTTATTTTTTGATCTAATTTTTCTGCCTGAACAGGGTAGTCTTCTCGTGAAGAAAGTTCGCCATTCACACTGCAGTAGAATTTGATTTTCGGCTCGGTGCCTGAAGGTCGTGCCGATACAATACTGCCATCTTCGGTGATAAACTGTAAAACGTTTGATGCAGGTAAATTCGTTGATTCTGTTTTACCAGTATCTTGAAAATGCACCGTTTGCGTTTGATAATCTTTCAAAACAGTAACCGGCGAACCACCTAGCATTTTTGGTGGATTTGCACGGAAATCAGCCATCATTTGCTGAATTTCTTCAGCGCCTTCTTTTCCTTTCTTAGTTACTGAAATTAGTTTTTCGCGGAAAAATCCATGCTCCACGTACATATCAAGCAAGGCTTCGAATAAGCTACTGCCTTGGTCTTTGTAATAGGCCGCCATCTCTGCGATAATCACCGCAGAAACAATGGCATCTTTATCGCGAACATGCTCACCAATCAAATAACCGTAGCTTTCCTCACCGCCAGCAATAAAGGTTTTTTTGCCCTTTAGATCAGTAATCAGCTCACCAATGTATTTGAATCCGGTTAGCGTATTAAAACACTCGACGCCATACGAAGCCGCAATCCGATCGATTAGATAACTGGTAACAATGGTTTTAACGATGTACTCGTTGCCGGTTAGTTTCCCTGCTTTTTTCCATGCTGTTAGCATATAATTGATAATCAGCGTTCCGGTCATATTACCGTTGAACAACATCCATTCGCCTTTGTCGTCTTTTACGGCAATTCCAACCCGATCTGCATCCGGGTCGGTTGCCATTACCAGCTCGGCATCCAATTCTTTGGCTTTTGCCATTGCCATACTAAGTGCGTCTTCTTCTTCAGGATTGGGATATACAACGGTAGGGAAGTTGCCGTCGATTACCATCTGTTCCTCAACCACATTCACGTTGGTAAAGCCATACGCTTTGAGTGCAGGAATTGCCATAATCCCGGTTCCATGGATAGGAGAGAACACGATACTCAAATCGTTTTGGCGTTGAATTGCATCCTGAGAAACCGACAGTTTCACCAACTCATCGAAGTATTTCTTGTCGATTTCTTCGCCGATAGTTTCGATCAGATCCGGATTTCCTTCAAACTTGATTTCTTCAACAGATGCAATTTTCTGTACTTCTTGCATCACCATTTTATCGTAGGGCGAAACGAACTGGCCGCCATCGCTTCCGTACGCTTTAAAGCCATTATATTCTTTCGGGTTGTGGGATGCGGTTAGCACCACACCACTCTGGCAATTCAACTCCCGAATGGCATAAGAAAGTTCAGGAGTAGGGCGTAAGCCATCAAAAAAGTACACTTTGATGCCATTCGCAGAAAATACATCGGCAACAACTTTTGCCAGCGTATCCGAATTATTCCGGCAATCATGCGCAATGGCTACTTTAATTTCCTGGTTTGGGTATTCATTTTTCAGGAAGTTGGAAAGACCTTGGGTAGCCATCCCAAAGGTGTATTTGTTTACACGATTCGATCCAACACCCATAATGCCACGCAAACCACCGGTGCCAAATTCAAGATCTTTATAAAACGCATCGGTCAATTCTGTGTAGGCTTCATTCACTAACATCGAACGGATTTCCGATTTAGTTTCTTCGTCGTAGCCCCCGTCAAGCCATTGATTAATTTTTTCTTCGACCGATTTTTCCAGATTACCCATGTAGTTGAAAGATTGATTTAAAATTGATGCCCTCAAATATAGAAATATATGCGTTATTAGATAGTTGTGAATCGTTTTAGATTGTAATGCTTCTGTTAATATTTTGTTGAATTAATGAGGCTCAACCGTAATTTAGGCTTCGAAAAATAGACAGGCTGTTTTTTTGCTAAAAAGAGCACATTTTGGCTACCTTATTTAACTATTCAAATTCTCGGTTGAAATTTAAATTTTGGTGCCAATGAATCGTCTTTTTCTTAACATGCTGGTTATTATTGCATCAGCGGGATTGTTATTAGCTTGTAGCACATCAAAGCAAACCGCAACTGCAACCAATACCAACGAGACATCCAATCAAGAAGAAGTAACCCTCAACGACACAAGAGATAAGAAAGACATTGAAGAGCTGTTCTGGGCTCGTCGTGATAGCACCAAAATGAATTATGCTAAAGCGGATGTGGAGTTTATGCAAGGCATGATTGGGCATCACTCACAAGCATTGATTATGTCGAGCTTGGCTAAACCAAATGATGCCAGTAAATCGGTGCAAACACTCGCTGCCAGAATCATCAACGCACAGAAAGATGAAATTGCGATTATGCAACGCTGGCTCAGCGATAGAAACGAAATGGTACCACAGGTTACCATCGATGGGTTGAATCTGATTTTAACACCGGGGAAAACGCCATCACTTACCTTTAATCAGGATGCTGTTGTGCACAGAATGCATGAACAATTGGGGCATGGAGATCATCACCCCAAAAAAGCCGATGAAAAGCCTGAAGAAATGCGTGATAAGATGCATGCCGAAATGGACAAAGAGCTTAATAAGTCGTCGCATATGGGGCATAAGGCTAACAATGGAATGGACGGAATGATGCACGATCATTCTGATATGCCGGGAATGCTAAGCCAAACTCAACTGGAAGAACTGGCAATGACGAAAGGAACAGATTTTGATCGCCTCTTTTTACGCTACATGATTCAACATCACGCGGGGGCGATTACTATGGTAAACGATTTGGTTCGTACAGATGGAGCCGCACAAGAGGTAAGTATAGGGAAACTCGCCGGCGATATTAACGTAGATCAAAAAACTGAAATTGAACGAATGCGCCTGATGCTGATGCAAATAATGCAAGCAGAGCAATCACAATAAGTTCAATCAACATTTTCAACAATCAACAATAACTAAAAGGACAAGTATGAATCATACTTCTACTAAAGAACGGCTGTTCGGATTTACAAAATTATCTGCAATTGCCGGGGCACTGCTATTCAGCTATGCCTGTTCATCGTCATCGGAAGTAACGATGGCACCATTTACAGCTCCCGAAGTAGCACCAATTGAAGAAGCTACCGTGCCAACTCCCGACCCACGTGTGGGGCTCGAAGAAGGACTTTATGATGCCGGACAAGCTTACTGGAACATCGAGCGTTTATCGCAAACACCACCACCTGACAAGTTTGTAGGTAAAACCAACTCTGATTTAGCATTCCAAGGGAATTATGTGTTTCAGGGAAATTATAACGGTGTAATTATTTGGGATATCACCGATCCTAAAAACCCGGTGCTAGTAAATGATTACGAATGCCCGGCTTCACAAAGTGATGTTTCTGTTTACGGAAACCTAATGTTTGTATCGGGAGAAGGCCTTGAAGGTCGTCTCGATTGCGGTACCGAAGGAATTCAATCGGCCGTAAGTGAAGATCGCCTGCGCGGTATTCGAATTTTTGACATTACTGATGTTGAGAATCCGGTATACGTATCCAACGTACAAACCTGCCGTGGTTCACACACACATTCTGTGTTGAAAGATCCTAACGACGACGAGAACATCTATGTGTATGTTTCAGGTTCATATATTGTACGTCCTGACGAAGAATTACCAGGCTGTTCTGATTTACAACCTGAAGAAGATCCAAATTCTGCACTATTCCGTATCGAGGTAATCAAAGTACCTTTAGATAGCCCGGAAGACGCTGCTATCGTAAGTTCTCCACGAATTTTCGAAGATCTTGAAGAACCACCAACACACGGACTTGCTCCTGCTGATTTAGCTGCTCTTGAAGCTGCAAAAGCGGCCGGTAAATTCACTTTCGAATTTGGTGGAACTGAACGTGTGCTACCGGATGGTTTTGCCAGAAATTTATTGAGCTCAATTGTTCAGGAACGAGGTGGCGAAGGTGGCCCTACAGCTGAAGATTCAGCATCATTACGTGCATCATTGCAAGCTCGCATCGAAGCGATGTTTGGTGGTGGCGACGATGACGAAACCCGTCGCCGTGGTCCGGATCAGTGTCACGATATTACGCTCTATCCTGAAATCGGCTTAGCCGGTGGCGCTTGCGAAGGGTATGGTTTATTACTCGACATCAGCGATCCTGCAAACCCGGTTCGTATTGATGCTGTGGCGGATTCAAACTTCGCGTACTGGCACTCTGCTACCTTTAACAACGATGGCGATCAGGTTATTTTTACCGATGAGTGGGGTGGTGGTGGCGGACCAAAATGCCGCGAGAGCGATCCGTATGAGTGGGGCGCTAATGCAATCTTTACAATCGAAGATGGCAAAATGGTTTTCAAAGACTACTACAAAATGCCTGCACCACAAACGGTGTACGAAAACTGTGTAGCTCATAATGGTTCATTAATTCCGGTACCGGATCGTGACATCATGGTTCAATCCTGGTATCAGGGTGGTATTTCGATATTTGATTTCACCGATCCAACCAACCCAACTGAAATCGCATTTCACGATTACGGTCCGGTTGCAACCGATGGTTCAGGATTCGGCGGAAGCTGGAGCGTTTACTGGTACAACGGCGTGATTGTAAACTCTGAAATCGCGCGTGGTTTAGATATTTTCGATCTTAAGCCAAGTCCGTTCATTACTGAGAACGAAATTGCAGCAGCTAAAACTGTGAAATGGGATTACCTTAATGCTCAAGGTCAGCCAAAAATGGTTTGGCCAAACACTTTCCATTTAGCAAAGGCATATGTGGATCAGTTAGATCGAAACAACAGCCTTTCTGACGAAGCTATTATGGCCTTCCGTCAGGGCATCGCTAACGCAGAAGCTTCTCCGGCGAAAAGCCAAAGCAAGATGCTTACTCGTTTAGCGGATGAGGTTGCTAATCACGCTTCGATGAGTTCCGACTCAGACAAAGTGCAGAAGTTAGCAGAAGCTCTTCGTGGCTTAGCTTCTATGTAAGCAAATTCTGATTATCAGATACTAAAAATCCCGCTCTTTGATAAAAGGGGCGGGATTTTATTGGTTTAAAAACGGCCGTTTACTCAGTTTTTAAACTGTGGGCTGCTCATTTCGATTACTATAAACCACATAAAAGCTCAGTAGTATGGCTGATGCAGAAACAATCGTCATCGCAGTTCCTAATCCAAATCAGATTGAAAACCAAGATAACTATCGAAATTACTTAGGCTGAATGGGTGCTTTTTTAAATCTGCCCCAGGCAATAAATACGGCAAGGGCAAACAGTACCATATTGGGGATAAAAGCTTCGCTTTGGGTAATATGATAGATAGACGACAATACCATTACCGTGCTTAGCGCAAGTGCCGCTACGGGGGTAAGAATGGGTTTAATTCTAAGCAAAGCCGGCAGTATTAAGCCAATTGCGCCGAGCACTTCACTGATTCCAATAAAGAAGACCATCCATTCGGGAAAGTAGTTCACAAACGACAGCCCATTTTCTGCCAGGTCAGCGATGGGCACTGTAAGTTTCATGAAGCCGGCCATTAGAAAAGCTACGGCTAATAAACTTTGTGCGATCCACAAAGTGATGTTGAGTGTTTTTGATTGATTCATATCCTTGATTGTTTCGTTTAACTGGAAATAAAGGTCAGGCATTGAGCAACCAATCTCATTAATGTAGATTAAGAAATGAGGGCGAAGTACGAGTTACTTTTTGAGCGCTTTGGCCCTTTTTGCAGCGGATAATGCTTCAGGGGTAATACCGAGGTAGGAGGCAATCAGTTTTTGTGGCACTCGCTGTACAATATCCGGATAGGTTTTGATAAAATGTTCGTAGCGTTCGATAGCCGAGGCACTCATCAACATGATGATTCGATTTTGAAGAACTGCTAATCGTTTAATTAGTTTTCTCGAATCTTCGTTGGTGATGGATAAATCATTTTTTTCGATGGAGAGAACAACCGAATCCTCCAACGCATCGATAAACAATTCACAGGGAATATCCGGCGGTTGGTTATCTGCAATAATCCAGTTTTCCGGCGCAAACATATAAATATGTTCTTTCCCTTTTTCGTCGATGGAATAACTACGCAACAATCCCGATTCAACTTGATAAGCCTTGGTGTTAACCTCACCTTTTCTCTGCAGGATGTGCCCTTTTTTTACTTCGAGTTTAATCAAGATGTTGGGTGGGTTTTAATGTGGGAATGGTGTCGTTGCATCTCGAAGGGTGCTATGCACTATACACGTTGTTGGGCTTTCGTTATTTATTTTGTTCACTTTTGATGAGTTGAGTAATTTCTTTTATATCAGTTAGTAGCTTCTCTAAATTGTAGACAGTTTCTCTTTCTGTAAAATTTTTATATAACATAGAAATTTCGATTGAGCCAATGATTTTAGGTAGATTATCTTTAATTCCAAGTTCTTCTTTTAAGAGAGGTTGATTTCTTATTCTATTTTGAAAGTCGGGTTGTGAACTTGATATTCCAGCAATTTCCATTCTGTCAAAAAAGTATTTATTCCCGTCATTGTTTGTTTCAGTTACGAATTCTTGATTTCGTTTAAAATCAGTTAGTTTTTTTCTTAAATCAGAGGGAATTAATTTGATTTCTCCTGTATTTTCGAGTGAAGTAATAGTACTATTTTGAAAACGGATGGTAGTTACAGAAAAATCCAGTTGATTTTGGTTGTCCATCACATCATTCAAAGTCAAATTAGGGGTTTTATAACTTTTCAAATATTCTTGGTACAAAAGAATGTTCGTATTATACTCCTTAATTATCGATTCAATGTATTCTTTATCTGTTTTTAGATCTTCTAAAAGTTGTGTGTAATTGTTATCCCGAATCTCATTGGATTTTTCATTTTCATTCCAAGTATTGATTTGTAAGGCAATCAAAATTCCAATAACTACCAATATAATTTCGCCTACTGCATAAATCAGATACTTACTGAATTTGTTTTCATTCAGCAATTTTTGTCTAATCTTTCTAAAAAATTTAATCATTGGTTAGTTATTTCTCTAAAGTTAGAATAATTATTTTTTTCGATGGAGAGAACAACCGAATCCTCCAACGCATCGATAAACAATTCACAGGGGGTATCCGGCGGTTGGTTATCTGCAATGATCCAGTTTTCCGGCGCAAACATATAAATATGTTCTTTCCCTTTTTCGTCGATGGAATAACTGCGTAACAATCCCGATTCAACTTGATAAGCCTTGGTGTTAACCTCACCTTTTCTCTGCAGGATGTGCCCTTTTTTTACTTCGAGTTTAATCAAGATTTTGGGTGGGTTTTAAGGTGGGAATGGTTTGGCTAATCTCAGTTTGGTTTTGAGTTGGCTTACAGCTCTTTGTAACCAAAGGAATGAGGATTGCAATATGCTGTAAATGCTTTGGCTATTATTTATCTTCTACATTTACAATTTCATTCAATTTATATAGTTCAGGTAGGTATTTTGACTTTATCCTGAACTGGCTTCTCTTCTTAATTTTTGGTTTGTCCGACATATTCTCAAGTTTTATTCCTGGGTCATAGTATATATTTCCTTTAACCATTTGAGCTAAGAATAACTGAAAGTCAGTTCCTGTTCCAAGAATTATGTTATTTCCGTATTTATATTTTCTATCTCCATTCTTTTGTGAAAGCGAAGGCACATAACAAGCTTTGTCGTGTTTTCTGTTCCAATGTAACAGCATTGAAGAAAAACTCCATGAAGCTGTTTCATTTCCTTGGTAATCCATTAATGCTATTCTGCCACTTGAATTTCTGATTTTCCCCGAATCTTCATCAAAACCGAATAACTTCATTTCAAGTTGAGTCGTCTTGTGAACTTCATTTACTTTATGAACACCACCAAAATTCATTCTATCTGGTCGTCCTAATTTATCGTCATAACCGTATGTTCTTATAAAGTACTCTGCGCCTTCGCTTTTGTATAACCCGTCTGTAGGTTCAGGAGTCATCAAAGTTATTACCGAAGCATCAATTTTATCAAATCGTTTCACTCCGAATTGTTTAACTTCCCAACCCATAAAGTCTGGTTCTGAATAACCGTTTGGTGTAACGCCAAGTTCGGCTTCTAATGTATATCCACCACAATTTGAAGCTCGGCATGGTAAAACGTTTCCTTGAGAATCAAGTCTTTTTGAATTTATCCAACCAAGATTATAAATACGGTTGAGTTCATTCAATAGAACCTCTCTGTTGTTCTTTGATTGAGGTAGTTCTATGACTTTAAAAATCCCGTTTTCAGAGAGTTCTTTCTCGTTTAGGAATTCTTTTGCGATTTCAGATTCGGGATGCGTAACGTAACCCAGAATTTGACCCGCGTTAGTAACTCCAATAAAAAGAAGCCTATCGGCAAGACGTTGAGTCATCAGTTCTGATGGAGCATTCTTGCTACCAGATAAGAAACCTGAAAATCTTACTTCTGGATACTTAGGATATAGTATCAGCTGAGCTCTCGGTGCTGGAGATATTACTCCTTCATTTGTAATCCAACTAAATTTTACAGAAGCTTTAAATCTTTCTCGTCTCCAATCACCAGCTTCAACAGCTTTAATGTCGGATATAGGAAGTACATTGATTATTTCAAAACTGCCGCCAAAATAAACCTGATTCTTTGAGTTATCATTAGGTGCAAGAGCTTTGACTAATATTTCATCGCACCCATTATTAGCAAAAAGTAGTTTCAGGTTTATCAGATTCATAAATTGCTTTAAGTTCTTTTACAACATTTTTTCCAACAGCTTGGATTAATGGCATTGCCACAGAGTTTCCAAATTGTCGATATGCTTGATTATCAGAGACTGGAATAACGAAACTGTCAGGAAATCCTTGCAGTCTTGCACATTCTCTTGGCGTTAATCTTCTAGGGTTCTTACCTTTTTGAGGAATCAATATTTCAGCACCATCTTTATAATATCTAGCACTCATTGTTCTTGAGACGCCATCTAAATCTGTCAATCCATAACCAAAACCATTTCCCTTAGCTTTGTGCTTTTTTTTATACTCTTGTAAATAATTCCAAAGCTTGTCTGATAAGGTATACTTGTCATCAACTTTGGGTTCTAAAATATCCCGAATTGACAAATCAACTTTTTTAGGTTTAGGAAATTTAAAGTTCTCTTTTTCTTTGAAAATCGACCTGTCAAAGCCAACAATTATGATTCTTTCTCTATGCTGAGGAACATAGTATCTAGCATCCAATACTTTGTAGTGCAGCGAATAACCCAATTCAGAAAGTGTTTCAGTTATTACTTTGAACGTCCTTTTTTTATCATGAGAAACAAGATTTTTCACATTTTCAAGCATAAAGACTTTTGGTCTTTTATGTTCGATAATGCGTGCTATATCGAAAAATAAGGTGCCTTGAGTTTTATCCAAAAAACCGTGTTGTCGCCCCAATGAATTCTTTTTTGATACTCCTGCTATTGAAAAAGGTTGGCAGGGAAAACCGCCTAATAAAATGTCGTGGTCAGGGATTTCATTTTCAGGTATTTTGGTAATATCACCAAACGGAACTTCACCATAATTTGCTTCATATGTTTTTTTCGCGAACGAATCCCATTCACTAGAAAACACACACTTCCCACCATTTTTTTGATAAGCTAACCTAATACCGCCAATCCCCGCAAAGAGATCTACAAACTTAAACTTTGGGTATCTTGGAGAAGGGAAAGGTATATCCCATTCAATAGGTAGATAACATTGAAAACTAGGTTCTTCAACAATATTTAAAGTACCATGCAGTTCAGATAAGTATTCTCTCGCAATCGGTTCAAAATACTGTGATACTCCATTCTTGTAATTGTGAAAATAGTGTGTCAAATGAGCCATATCATCAGTTGTCTTCTTGTCGATGACAAAATTCAATTTATCCCTTATTTCTGAATACTTTCTTTTCATTTAAACTGAATTTTAGCTTGTTTGGCTTTTGAATAGCGAATGTACTTTATGGTTTCTTCTGCTACAGAAAAAATAGAATCGGAACATTGATTTTTATATGCTTCTCTTGCAAATTTATCGGCAAAATATAGATCTCGAATTTGTTGTTCTTCAACTTGAAAAAGTTCACTCAGGTTTTTGAGTTTAGATTTTGAGAATTTTTGACTACCATTTTCAATTCTACTTATAGCACTTGTGTTAATCCCAATCTTTGCACCAAACTCTGTTTGAGTCCAATTGTTTTTCACTCTTTGCATTTTAACGAAGTGTCCAAAACTTTCCATAATTTAGATTTGACCTAATTTGTGCAAATAGGATACTTATTTGCGAATTTATAGTCAACTTTATTCTAGTTGTAGGTAAATTGAGAAGCAATGTGTGCGATAGCAATTTTTAGCTATTAGGGGATGTCTTACCTTGCTGAGAACGACTGGAAATGTAGAACTCAATTCATCATATCAATTCTACCAAGTTAGCCGATACTCATCATATCCTTATGATTTTAAGGAGTATGCTGAATAAATCACTTCTGTGGGAAGAAAGCAATGTTCCGTGTATTCTGGAAAGGTAAAAAATGGAAAAGGTATGGATTTCTAGCGGGTGAGTCGTTTTATCAATTGTTTTGGTGTAGTTGAAGCTAAATTTGCTGCTTCGCCGATAATTTCAAAATTTCTAGCTACAGCATCTAAGATCATATCATTTGCTGTAAATGAATCTAAATCTAAGCCGACAGTATATTTCTTGATCTTTTTTGCAGAATCAAGCATATCTAAAAGCAAAAGATTAGTATCTCTTTTAGACATAGACCAAGTCTTCACGAATGGATTCTAGATATCTCTCTTTTATTCCATTTTTCGAAATCAGATCAACTTTTAACTCAATCAAATTTTCAAGCTCATTAGCTAAATCCACAAATCGAAGGCCAATTTTTCCGTTGAACTCTACAATTATGTCTACATCACTTTCTGCTGTTTCTTCATTTCTGGAAAATGAGCCAAATATTGCCAGCGATTCAATTGGATATGAATCGTAGAGCCTTTGTTTATTTTGTTCAAGCGTAGATTTTATTTCGCTTAACGTTTTCATGAATCTAATCTAGTTAAAACTCCTAATCCCTAAGAAATTGTTGAATAAAGCTTTCTTACGAATACCTTAAAACTATAGAGTGCAATGTAAGTAATTTGCTTTTATCGAAAAATATATTCCAATCCATTTCAAGGTGGTAAATGTTACTCCCCTTTAACCAAGAAATTCAATTCTGGTTTTATACGCGTAAATGTTTATTATTGCGGATGATTTATCGGAGAAATCATACTCCAAAATCAGAAATAGTCTTTTAGTATCAAATCAAAACGGGGTTAAGCGGATTGAAATTTTCAGCATTTTCAAAGCATCTGCCGGTTGTTGTTTTATTAATGATTATCGGGGTTGTTACCTCCCCGGTATTTGCACAGCCCGGCTATGTAGATTTAAAAAATGGCGATCGTATAGAAGGTATCATTGACTTGATCAACCTTGAACCACACGGTGAAATCACGATATCACCAATAAGGGGAGAGTACACCTTTAGTGCTGAAGACCTGACGAACTTTTTTGTGTACAAAGAAGGGCACTTTGTTAGTAAACCGGTTCACTTTCTAAACAACGATGCTAAAAGTGATACCGTTAATGTTATCCTAAAGCCAATCACCGAAACTCAGCTAGTCCTGTACCGTGCGTATGGTATGAACTTTGAATTTGTACTCAATACTAACGATTCCTACCAAGCATTGCAGTCGCTCAATGGTAACGCTGAGGAAGAGTTAAATGAAGAGGACAGTTCCTATAAAACTATTCTCGGAAATGCATTTTCTGATTGTAATGATCCTTTAATCACAGATACTTTTGTTTTGGATGAAGATCATCTTATTCAAGCTTTAAAAGGCTTTGATGATTGTTCCGATTGGGAAAGTAAGTCGAATAATAAGTTGAAAATTTCACTCGATGCTGGAATGCACGCATCAACGCTTAATTTTTTGATTGCTTCGGAACACCAATTAGATAAAGGCACAATCTATGCTGTTGATTACGAAAGTCTTCAAGAATATTTCGGGATTGGTATTCACAGGAGTGATTTATTTAAAAATATCGATTTTGGAGCTGCACTAGAATATTCAACATTTAATTTCGAACCCATTTTGACAGATTCGGTGATAAAGGGAGATGATTTTGACTATTCAGAGTTAAGAACAAAATTTTCACTCGAGCCGAATGTATCGTTTGGTAAGTTTACGACTTCTCTAAGAACCGGCGTGAATGTTAATATTACACTCCGAAACTACTCGAAAGAGGTTCCGGTAGATGTACTTAGGAAATCAGGCAGGAATGGTAGAGTGTTAACTATGTATCCGAAGCTGGAAAGGGATATCAGAACTTCAGTTTACATTAATTTTTTTGCAGCGCCGACGCTTTCGTATCAAATTTCTGAGTCGATGAATCTTGGAGTAAGCTATTATTTTATTACGAATACTAAAGAGCGAATTTCTGCCGAAAATCCCGGAACCGACGATACCCTGAAAAATTCAATGTTGGGCTTTAGGCTGATTTATCAGCTCTAAAATTGGGACGTATCGTTTTCTTTATTGTCGTGTAAGTCGCTTTATCAATTGCTGATGCATCGGGAATTTGAAAATGAGATCGGCACGTTCGGCCATTTCAAAATCTGCGAAATCGAAGCCGGGGGCAACCGTGCATCCCACAAAAGAATACGTTCCGCCAACGGCCACTTCCGAAGCAAACCACAACCCGGCGGGCACCACAAACTGAGGTTGCTGGTTCTGCTCAAAATCGAGCCCAATGTCTTGATAGGTATAATTTCCGGAATCATCAATCATGTGCACGCGAAGGGGATCGCCTTCGTAAAAGTGCCACATTTCATCCTGCTTAATTCGATGAAAAGCCGAGAACACAGAATCCGTAATCAAAAAATAGATGCCCGTACAATAGTGTCCTAAACGTTTTGAGTTTCTTTTAAATATAGCATTTCTAAGTCCGCAGGGTATATTATTTTCTATTTC
>JAEPNO010000012.1 GCA_017643365.1 Balneolaceae bacterium
TGTTGTGCAACTCAAATATACATTTGAGATACACAAAGTTCTTTCTCTCTTTTTTTATAACGTTTAGGACGCTATTGTTGAGCAACTATAATTGAAATCACCACCGAGTGAGATTACACCAAACAGAAAAGTGGATAATAGTGCATCCTATGCTACCACAAAAAATCAATGCTAACTCATTATTTTTCATGTATTGAGCCGTTTGTTTGCTGGGCATTGAACATATTTGCTAATCAGCTTTTAATCCCTTTTTGACAAATCCAGCCAGTTGGGAATAGCATCAATGCCGTTATTATTAATACGTTGGATGGTGTTTTCCAATGTGCCCGCATCATATTCCATCCAATCAATTTGTTCGATTATTTTCAGGTTTTCATCGAAGGTTAACCAAATTGTAAACTCCATACCCCAATCGGAATCGATGAGCGTATCATCGTAATAAAATGGATTTAAATGCCCTTTAGCGGCTACGGTATTTCCATCTACAATAAGTGATTGAACATTAAGGTGTTCCTGCTCCGGATATAACTTCTTAAAACGACCCCCTTCTTCATCCCATTTATAAAATCGCTTGAATTTCCACAGGCTATCCAATTCTAACTGTAGCGTGATATCTTTAAAACGTACATCTTCTCGATAAAACGAGAGGAACTTATCCAATCGGAGCGATCGGAAAACGTATCGAAGTAGTTGATGGCTTCATTTCGCACGGAATGTTCAAAGTCAGGAGCGTCTGCTGAATTTGATTGATTACAGCTATTTGTGATAAGGAGAAGGATGATCAGGATGGTTAAGAATCCATCAATTTTTAACGAGTTCATTTATGGTGCTCCCCAATAGGTTAAATCGGGCCGTTATGCGCAGTTTTCCGAAGGGCATTGCTTAAAGGTTTGTTGGCGGTAGTTTTTCATTCTTAACTTCCAGGTAGTTTTTCTCCTTTAGAAGACAGTTCAGTAATCTTCTTGATTCTATTTTGTCTTGTTTTATCGGTCTTAGCTAGTTTAATCCATCTTAGTACAAATCTCTTGCTTGAGTCATTAATTGATTGAAAAAAATCGGCTGCCCCATCAAGTTTTGAGAGCTCCTCAGACAAATCTTTTGGAATAATCAAATTGTCAACGTCATCCATGAAGGTCCAAAGGCCGTTCGATTTAGAATCTTCTATTGTCTTTAGTCCCGACTGATGCATTTTACCTTGGTCAATTAGCTTTGCTGCCCTTTCTTTATATGTTCTCGCCCAGTGTTCAACCTTGCGTTGTGATATTAACTGCATGGTTCTTTTATCATCCAATTTTCGTCTAATACCATCAATCCATCCAAAACATATCAACTCATCAAGCACTTCCCATCTCGAAACATACTTATCAGGTTCGCTTTTTTTATACGTAACTAGCCAAACACTTTCTGACTGAAGATGATTATTCATCAGCCATGATCTGAGTTCTTCTTGAGAAGAAATTTCAACTTTATCGAAATTTTCAGTTTTAATCATTTCTTTTAATTAGCGCTAACGTTCCGTGTATGAGCAGTAGCGGATTTCGGAGCGATTACTGTCCGCCACTACAAAAATAGGTTAAATGCGAGAACCTTCAAATTACTACTCCACCCGCTATTGCTTATACACATTGTTGTGTGCCCGTGCTTTCTTTTTTCCGTGTGTCGGGTAGCCATACTTTTTGGCAAGTTTTGGTTTGTGTGTCTGGATTGAGCGACTTGCCAATGTGTATGGATGTGAAGGGTTGGCAGTCGTTTGTCAAGTTTTGTTTAAAGATAGTAACTGAAAAGTCTGAAAAAATAAAAACTTAAATACAGCAATGCTAATCCACTTATAATCTGAATACTTTTACGTAACCAAGTTAATTTCGCAAGTTTTGAAACAGTGCTTGCAAAAAGTCCGACTATTAAAAAAGGCAAGCCTCTCCCAATACCAAACATAAATGCTAAAACTAATCCGTATAGAATGCTTGCTTTGGCTGCTGCCACTGATAATAATAATAGTAATGGGGCTGCCGATGTTCCTAAACTGAAAATGAAACCATAAACAAAAGAGCCACCTATTCCTGGTCTGCGAAGAGTCTCAAGTTGACGCACACGTAAATAAGGTCCATAAAAAGCAATACCTGCTGCGATAAGTGATACGCTGCCCATTACCATAGCCCAATATTTTCCGAATGTTTCAGTCAGAAATGCTCCAACATAGCCTGCTATTGCACCCAAAATTGTCAGACACAAAATAATGCCTAAAAAAAAAGAAAAGGTAATGGAAAAACCTGTTTTGGATTCCCGCACTTCATTACTCCCAACATAACCTGCAAATCCAAGTCCGACAGGCAAAGTGCAAGGGCAAACCCCACTTGAAATTATGCCTGCCAATAAAGCAAGCCCTAAACTGAAAATTGAGCCTTCTTGAAATGTAGACGAAAATTGGTTTAAAAAATGCTCCAAATTCATTCTACCAACTTTTTTGGTTTACCTGCCTTGTAACCCAATTTATTTATTGCATCTATCAATTGTTCTTCTGTAACAATTAGAGCATCATACTTAACCTGTGCATTTTTGTCCTTGAGACTAACATTTACTTCTTTAACTCCATCCATATTGGATAAAGTCTTTTTAACATTTGCAACACAGGACATACAACTCATACCCTCAATAGTTATTTCAACTGATTTTACCTTTCCTTCATTTAAGCTTGTTTGGTTGTTTTGAGAATTATTTCCTGAACAAGCAATAAAGAATGTTTGTAGAATGAACAAAATGGCAAATGTTTTTCCTATGCTCATAATTTTATATTTTGTCGTTTGGTTTATATCCTGCTTTTGTCAATGTGGTTATGAGTTCTTTTTCATTCGTTTCAGTGGGGCTAAATTTAATGTTCACCAATTTTTTCATAGCCTTCGTATTTACATCTTCCACACCTTTTGTTTCCTTTAAAATATCGGATATTTTTTCCGCACAACCCTGACAAACCATATTGTCAATGGTCAATGATATTTCTTTCATACTTTCTTTTTTATTGAGTAAAAATTCATAAATCTTATCAATCTCCTGCATTTTGTCTGTTAGTTCGTAAAGTCCTAAATCAGGAAATTGGTTTTTAATAATTGCTATTCGTTCTTCTTGTCCACAATTACCCGGACAGGCTTCCAATGCCTCCGAAATTTTCATTGCCAAAGTTTTCCTGAAAACTTCATCTAATAGAAGCTGCTGGGTTTTTTCAAATCCTTTGTTGACCGCTTTAAACTGATTTAATATTTGGGCAGGGTCATTGCTTTCGTCAAGCATTTTTATTACTCCTACAACCTGACCTTTAATGCTATTTAGTCGGTCTTTAAGGTCTTTTGTCAAATCTCTTGGCAACATATTAATTAAGTTAAAAACCACCCAACCTCCATTATTTGCAAGTTGGGTGGTAATGGTTAATAAATTAAATGGCTTTACCAATACCTGCTGCTGCTAATTCTTCCTTACTTACGCCTCTGTTCTGACAGCAAGCAAGTAATTTTCCATTAACTGCAACCGCTGGTAGGGAAGTAATGTTATACTCTTTCATTTTGTCAACACAGACTTTGTCGTCACATTGTTTAACAAGGTCGTAAACGGTTACTTCACAAGAGTCGCAAGCCATTTCTTTTACTGTTTTTACTGTTGGTTCACATACCGGACACCCGGCTGTAAATACTTCAATTTGTCGTTTCATTGTTTTACGTTTTTAATGATTAAAATTAATTACGCTACAAAGATGCGTCTGGTCAGGGGGTGGTCTCCAAATTTATTTTCAATTTTTTTTCAGTCTTGAGGCGTTGGCAAAAATTCAGGCTCTTTTGTTTGCGAAGCGGTCGCCCGTGTGTTGGGGCAAGCAAATGTGCCTGAATGTGCGGTTGGCTTTTTCGCATGGCACACAACATAGGAATATGCTGAACTCTATTCATTATATCCCAGTTAAATGGTTAAGTGTTATTCATCATATTCCATAAAATAATGGGGTTATAATGGATAAATCCGATTTACTCTCAAAGTACAAACATCAGCTTATTCTTGAAGTGATTTTTCCGCCCGTTGTTCATTAAGCCCAAGTCATCTAGATCCGCCGGCTGGCGGAGAAGGATCCAGGCGGATTGTGGTAATTGGAAAGAAATTCGAGTTGGTGCAAGTCTTGGTTGATGCTTCGCCCCGATAAATCGTGAGTACCTAAAAAGATAGTTTAAAGTTCATCGGGGGCTCTTTGCCTAGTAAATGTCTATAAAAATAATCCCATCTTTTTCTGAAGAAATATGGGTTACTACTACTACCATGATTGGCATTAGGTATAAGTAAAAAGTCAAAGTCTTTATTCGCTTTGATCAATTCGTCAACTAAATTTATAGTCATAGATGGGTGAACATTATCATCTAAGTCACCGGTCATAAGTAATAATTTTCCTTTCAGGTTTTGCGCTAAACTCGCATTTGATTGATCTTTCCAAGCAATAGAGTCTGCTTTACCCATATATGAATCCATCCAAATACTAGTATAACCTCTGCTATCGTGGTTTCCGGCAGAGCTGACAGCAACATCATAAAATTCAGTGAATTCTAGAATTGCTCTTGTGGAGGCATATCCGCCACCGGAATGGCCGAATGCACCAACACGACTTGTATCGATGTAAGAATACTTATCAGATAGTTGAATGATTCCTGAAACGTGATCATCTAATCCACCTGCAGAACCTAAGTCATTGTAAGAATGATTGAGAAATTCTTTAGAACGGAATGGAGTGCCTCTGCCATCAATATTGGCTACCACAAAGCCTAATTCAGCAATGGCAGATTGATGCCTGATCAACGAGCTTATAGGTCCGTCAAAACCAATATGGTAATTCCTATTTATTTGCGGACCCGGATACATATCATCTAAAACCGGGTATTTGGCATTAGTATTAAGATTAGACGGCTTAAATACGACTCCATAAATAGATGTTTCCCCATCATTACTTAACATTTCAACTCGTTCCGGCCATCGCCACCCTTTGTCTGTCCATGCTGAAAAATCACTGTTTTCTAAATCCATTATATGATTACCATCAATATCTCTTAAAACGGAAACAGGTAAGCCATTCCAGGCATTATTGGATATAAAATATTTTTGATTGGGTGATAATTTTATTTTGTGATCTGCTTTATCAGGAGTCAATAATTCCAGATTCTTTCCTTCAAAATCCGCTTTGTAGAATTGTAGGAAATATGGATCTATGTTGTCTTCTTTACCTGTTGCTGTAAAAAATATCTGTCGATTTACTTCATCTACGAATAGAATTTCCCGAACTACAAATTCGCCACTGGTTATCGAATTCTTTAATTGTTTGTCCTTACCATAGAAATAGAGATGTCCGTACCCACTTTTTTCTGAGAACCAGATGAATTCACCGGAAACCAAGTATTTGACATTGGGATTTGAGAAAATATTTAAATTGGGAGATATCAGGCTCTTACTTGTTTCACTGACTAATAAATCAGCACTGCCGTCATCCGGATTAATCAAATAGTATTCAATTTCATTATAGAATCGATCTTGCCAAAGTGCTTCAATGAACTCGCCTGAACTATGCCACCAAATCCGTTTGTTCCAGGCTTCTAAAGGTGATGCAGAGATTGAATTTAAAGGGGGGATATCAAGTTTAGTTATTTTCTTTTGTTCAATATCGATGACAACGGGGTATGCAAGTGGGATAATGGAATCGCCGGGAACCGGATATTTATAGGTATATAACATCGGACGTAAAGATTCATCCGTATCCACCATTTGCAGCAAGTGTGTTGATTCAACCTTTCTTTCGTCTAACTGATGCGTTAGTATCTTTTTTGAATCTTTAGACCATGCCAAAACAGGGGGCACCGGCCAGTTATTACGAATGGATGTCACATAACTTAAATTGGTTTCAGTAGTGGTAGCATATGCAAAATGCTTTTCACCATCGAAGGTAAGCTGTATTTCTTCTTTATTGTCGACTTCTCTGATATAGAGATTATAATCCTTTACATAAGCCACTAAACTCCCATCAGGCGATAAACTTTCTGTTGGCAATGGAGCATAAGGTTCGGGTAATGCTTCCAGATGGTTATTTGTAATGTCGTAGGCATACAGATTATTGCCGTAGCGAAACTGAAGACTTCCTATTTCATCATCGTAGCTAAGATTTCTAATGGGCAATTGATAGATATTGATGCTGTCACTTGACAATTCTTGAAGCTTTTGAGCTAGTTTACCGCGATCAAATAATGGTTTCTTAGATTTATTCTGCGGTTCAACAAGGAAATACTCAGTTAGTTTAACCCCTTTCTTTTCATACCAAAAGGCTTCACCATCACTTGTCCAATTAGGACTAACAAAAGCCTCATATACCGGGCTAAGAGTGGAACTAAGAAAGTATTGCGCTCTTTGATAGTCTTCAAGAGAGCTGCTGTTCTGAAATTGAGCAAAAACTAAACTTCCGGAATTCATCAGAAGAAATACCAAAGCCCCTTTTATAGCTGATCTTAAAAATGTGTTCATTCCTACAGTGGTTTTATGTTTTGATAAAGCGTTTGGTGATTTTCCAGTAGAAAGCACGGTTACCTTTACTACAATGTTCCCCTAGTATCACTTGTAACTAAAACTTAATCAACTTCAATTGATTGCTAAGAATACAAATTATAAGCACCCTTATTAACAAAGTACAAACATCAGCTTATTCATAAAAATTTAGAAGTGATCATGGTGCCAGTCTTGCTCTGAACTAAAGTCATCCAGAGCGAAAGCAAAGGATCAGCGGAATGTAGTTATAGTTAAGATATTTGAGTTGGTGCAGGTCTTAATTGATGCTCCGCCCAGTGAAATCGAGATCAGTATGACCGATGGAATGAACGGTGCTTTGAACTATCACTTCATTCCTTGCAGACTCGGTCTTTCCGTTAATGCTTCGGGCATAGCCTCACCATGACCGATGGAAAGAACTAAGGTCATCCAGAGCGAAAGCGAAGGATCAACAGAATGTGGTAATTGGAAAGAAATTCGAGTTGATGCAAGTCTTGGTTGATGCTTCGCCCTGACGAATCGAAATCGCCATGACTTTTCACCTAAAACCGATCAATCACCAACACGCCGGAATGTTTAAATTCATTCATTTTGGGAAGGATGAAAGTGGCTTCTTCCAACGAAATGGTTTTGCTAATCATTTTTTGTGGGGCCAGCTTTCCGGATGAAATCATGTTCAGCATTTCGGGATATTTGAACGCTTGCATCCCATGGCTCCCATAAATCTCTAACTCGTCGGCAATCACTTTGTCCATCGGGATTTTCGGATGCAGATGATCTCCGGTCACTAAGCCAACTTGCAAATGCCGACCGCGTTTCCGAAGATTGGCGATGGAGTTGAAACACGTTTCCTGGCTGCCCAGCGCATCCATCGAAACATGAGCGCCACCGCCGGTTAACTCGCGAATATGCTCCACTAATCCGGAATGATTTTTTGCATTAATAATGTAATCCGCACCCAACGTTTTCGCCATTTCCAACGAATGCTTGTTGATGTCCACCCCGATCACCTTTGCACCTAATGCATTGGCAATCATGATGGCCGAGAGCCCGATTCCTCCACAGCCGTGAATCACCACAAATTCCCCGCCACGTACTTTGGCTTGGTCCACAATCGCCCGAAAAGAAGTAATGAATCGGCAACCCAAAGTGGCCGCGGTCACAAAGTCGATGTCGTCAGGAAGAGGAACGATGTTGGTATCGGCGTAATCGATAGCAACAAATTCGGCAAACGATCCCCAGTGGGTAAAGCCGGGCTGCGATTGGTGATCGCACACTTGATGATTTCCGGAAACACATTGCGGACACAAGCCACATCCACACACAAAAGGAGTGGTAACCCGGTCGCCTACTTTTACACGTTCAACGTTCTTCCCAACGGCTGTTACGATCCCGGCAAGTTCATGCCCCGGTACGTGCGGTAATTTGATGTCAGGATCATGCCCCATCCAGCCGTGCCAGTCGCTGCGGCAAAGTCCGGTAGCTTTCACTTCAATAATTACACCATCATCGGATGGCGCGGGATCATCCACCACTTCGATGGTGATGGGTCCTTGAAATTCATGATAAATGGCTGCTTTCATCAGTTTACTCGTTAATTACAGATGTATTAACAGGGCTGGAAATTCTCATTAAAACAAAAAATGTGATGCAATTGAGGGTAATCAATGTACATCACATTTTTTAAAAGAAAGTTAACTGTTTTAAGGTCAGTTTTTATGAACCCAACAGGTAAGAGAATTTAACAAGGAACACATTTTCAGGTTTAACATTAATCAGAGCATTAATATCAGTGCCTAAGTCAAACTCACCATTTCCACCATCAATGCCTGTACGACCTTGGTTCCAAACCAGAAATATGAGTGAGCCCGGTCGATATTCCCAACGTAAAACTAGGTTAGAACGAAACTGTCGGAAACTGAAATCTCGGTCGTTTTCGAAATCTTCGTTAGTAAACGATAAATCGCGATTAAAACGGTCTTCAAAATTATCTGCTTTGGGATCGGTGATAACTTTCGGATCGGAATAATCAACTGAACTGATAAAAGGCGAGCCGTAATATTGGATGGTTAACTCCGGTGAAAGCACATAATCCATGCGAAGCGTTAGGCTGGTTGTAATCTGATCTATCTCGCCAAAGATGTATTTATTTTCGCCGTTATCTTCGAGTGTGGTTAAATATTGCAGCTCGCTATTTCGTTTATTATAACTCGGGCGGAGACTAAACAACATGGCATCATTAGGGCGAAAACGCACCGAAACACCATAGTTTTGATTATGTGCAGCATTCTCGAAACCCCAAAATTGGCTGTGGTTAGCACTTACCGTAATCTGCTGTCGATTATCGCTATTAATAAACATGTGATAATTAAAGCCGCCCGGGTTTTTCATTGCGGGACCACCTCGCAAAAACGTGTTTGAGATATCTTCACCTTCAACATTTAAACCACCACCGATAAACCAGTAATTTTTGAGCTGTCCGTTTAGATTAACATTTCCACCCGAAAAGGTTTTTGTGCCGCCGAAATCCCAACCGGTCCATTGATTAAAATTCAAATTCAAATTCCGGAATGCACCAATAGGATTCGCATAACGGTATCCGGCCCAAAGTACTTCCATAATAACATCACCTTGGCGATTGAACCCCATATCGTTTAATTCTAAGCCGGGCGAACGCCAGGTTAACCAAGCTTCGTATCGCCAGCCACTATTTCCACTTTTCCCAACTTGAAGATGACCACCATGCCCTGAAAGCGACGTTCGGGTTGGGTCGTAAGTGGTGTAGTTGTTATCCGGGCGCTGATAGAATCTTCTGGATGATTCCTGCTGCGTTTGAATGGCTTTCTGTGAGCCATTAATTTGACTGAAAACAACATTAGCCCGCAGATAATAGGTGCGATCCTGCCAATATTGCTCGAAATTCAAACCTCCTGTATACGCATTATCCACGAGTTCATTGAGTGAAGTGTCATCAATAAAACGATTGGTTGCGGTAGCCATTCCACCGATTATGGTATTGCCATCATTCGCTTCTTGTTGTGCACTCATCAAAAAGTAGTTGGTCATTGGCTCAACTATTTCGCTGCTAGAATCACCGTCTCTGTATACGTCGGCATACTCATTGGCTGTTAAACTTTCCATTACTCCAATGTTTAACCCATTTTGAGTTTTTCCTGTTAGTTTAACTGCACCAAGAATGGTTGTATTTCTTGGCACATCGGCATATTCATCAAGGTTTCCGTCAACATCAGGGCTGGCAAAGGGATGTCTGCCGATTCTGCGTGAATAAAATAGATTGTCTCTTGAAAATGGGCTGCCACCTCGGGTTATTCTGAAGTTTGTAATACTGCGACCTTCGATAAAAAATGGGCGTCTTTCTTCAAAAAAGGATTCAAATGCAGTTAGGTTTACCTCAGATGGGTCAGCTTCGACCTGACCAAAATCGGGATTAATGGTAAAATCCACAGTAAAATCATTTGTGATTCCAATCTTTCCATCAAGTCCAACGCTTAGCGAAGGATCTGTTCCATCGCGAAATGGGTTGCCTTCTTGGGCCTCGTAAGTTTCTAGTTTTGCGACAGTGTAGGGCGAGATTTCAATCTGTTTTTTTAGGCTTAATACCACTAATGCCATGTAAGGTGCCAAACTGACTAACCCAACCGGCACTTTCCTGGTCAACATATTGCCAGATCGAGCGTTCATCGTTTCGGAAAAAGCGACGGGTAAACTGAATGCCCTACGTTTGAACTTCGTTTGCATCAAAACGCAGCTGAGTAAAAGGGATTTTCATTTCTGCGATCCAGCCTTCGTTGTCGATACTGGTTTTGAAATCCCAAAGAGGATCCCATGAGGCGTCCCAATTATTGCCATTATCGCTAACGGCTTCATCTCCTTTAACACCGGAAACACTCGCCGAGAATGAGAATGCAGTTCGTTTATCGTTATAACTATCAATATTAATTTCCACCCAGTCGCCTTCAAAGCCATCGCGGCGAGAAAGCCGTTTTACGATTTGTGAAGGATTTGAATCGTAAGCGCGAACGGCTACATATAAGTAATCATTATCGTATAAAATTTTGATTGCAGTGGGTTCCGAAGGAGCAGCGCCGTGATCGGGTTCAATTTGGGTAAAATCGCCCGACCATTCTACCATTTGCCAGGCGGGGTCGTCAACCCTACCATCGATTGAAGGAGCTTGACCGTTAATTTTTTGGGTAGTGAAGTTTCGTTGCTGAATTTCAGTTCGTTCCTGGGCCGAAACAGATGTAGTGATGCCTAAAATAACTCCAAGGCAGCATTTTATTGCGTTTTTCATAGATGTAGCGATTAGTGCCTATTAACCAGTTAGTGACTAAGGTTTACACGCCGTATCCACTCTATGGTTACGCTTGAAATGTAAAATATTGGTATGGAATGAGTTAGGGAAGGCCTAAGCATTTAAAAAAATAGAATGTCCCGGATGAAAAGATTTTATCGAATCGGGGGGTTAGAATATCCATTTGATACCTAGCGTCGGATTTATCATCAATCCTTTATTAGCTGCAAAATTAGCACTGATTTCTACCTCACTACCCAACTGAAACTTGGGCGTCAACACATACCAAAGTTGTGGCTCACTCAGAAAAACAAAGTCGGTTGTATAACTATTGCTTTGGTCATCGAACACAAGATTTTCTTCTTTCCAGAAATCGGTGAAGCCCTTAAAGATCAGTGCATCGTTGGCTAGTTTGATTTGCCAAACGGTATTAAGTTGAAAGGAAGCATTCGTTTTGTTTTGTATGTATTTATAAAGCAAAGCCACTTTAAAAGTTTTCGAAAAATCCTGAGCTATAAAAGTGTAACTGCTCCCAGCCAGGTATGCTTGATTAATCGGTGCTGAAAAAGTATCGTTTCTAAACATTCCGCTGTTTAACTCAACGTGTAGTGCAAAAGGATTATCCCAGAACAGAAACGAACGGGCAATTTCGTAATAAGCTGATGACACGCCTTCAACATTTGCTTTAGCGCCTCCAAAATTGAAATCGATAAAGTAAAAAGTGTTGCCAAGCTCATCCACTTTAAACATTTCAAAAGTGGCTGTAACCATTTGGCGATCTTCTCCCAAATCGAAATGCGTTTGCAGGTTTTGAGCAGTGCTGATTTCGAATGAGAAAATGCTTAAGACAAATAAAAGTGGAATGTATTTCATAAGGATACAAACTAGTTCCACCTGTTATCGGGTGACAACCTCTCTCACATTAGGATTAGCTTAGGCTATTGCCTTCTTTCTTCTAATATTTCGAAAATACGGTTATGAATAATATTCGAAATTCCCCAAGAATAACCGACGGATGTATTTACGAATTGAACAACAATAGCGTCTAATTCTTGCGAATACGTTGCCCAACTTTGGTAGCCCGGAACCAATCCGGTATGCTCGAAAACATATACCCATGAGTATAACACCTGTTCCTTTTCACTGAATAATGTACCATCAACCATAGCACGAAGAAATATTCCTACATCTTCGGCAGTGGCAATCATATTTCCACCAGGGGTGATGTGATCTAACTCAATTACATCATTACCGTCGTACCCGACGATATAGCCATTCGATAATCGGTCAGGATTTTCAACTTCGCTGAACCAATAATAAGTGTCGGTTAATGCAAGAGGTGTAAGGATTTCATCTTGAATAAAATGATGATGACTATACCCTAACACCCGATCCATAATCTTTCCAAGCAATAAATAATTGGTGTTTGAGTATCCATAATTCGACCCGGGTTCAAACGCAGCAGGTTCATCGAGTATAAGTTGAAGATGCTCATCAGGATTTTCATAGGTTTTCCCCCATTCCATGTTTGGGGAATCGGTAAAATTCATGATTCCACTCCGATGTTGAATCATCATTCTTAGGGTGATTTGATCAGCAAATTCGATTCGGTTTTCAAGTTCGGGGAGATATTCGGCCAAGGTTTTGTCGAGAGATAGGGAATCTGCCGCAACGAGTTTTACGGCTGCTGCGGCAATGTATAGTTTACTTATGCTGGCAATTCTGAACAGATTATCAGGGCTCATTAAAATTTCCTGTTCTCGATCGCTCCAACCGGCAGCATACGATTCGGGCTCATTTCCTGCTTGATCGATATACACGATGATTCCATCCAAACCATGATCTGTGGCGGCATCGACCTGTTCTTGAACCGTTTCGGGTAATGGTTGAATCCAAGCCCATGCAATGCTCCATGGTGGGAAAATGATGAAGCATGTCACAGCCACCAAAATCATGATGATTCTTACTTTTTTTACTACAGCTTCTTTATTCATTAAGGTAAGTGATGAAGTTTTAGCAAATCACCTAGACGGGTAAAACTGATAAATGTTTACTAAGAATAGGTAACCCATATCTTTAGCACAATTGAAGGTGAACTAATTGGAGGCTTTATCCTTCGGGAAAATCAAACTCCCCATTAACCCAACGCTAACCACGGTAAATACCCCAACGAGATTGAGCTTTATACTGTTAGTCATTCAAAATAAAAGAAGGATAATTATCTCTGTGAATTACATTAGTTTTTGTTGGGCGATATTCGTTGGTAAATGATTTGGAAAACTTTGCTTTAGCTTTTGGGTTCCACTTGAATTCATAGGCATGTATCTCGCCGTTTCGCTCTTCCAAGTAATCTATTTCTTGCTGTGCGTGATTTCTCCAAAAGAATTTATTCGAAGCAATTCTGTTATACTCTAATGTTTTAAGGCGTTCAGCGAGAATAAAATTTTCCCAAAGTTGCCCAACATCTTGTCGTAATTGAAACGGATTAAATTGTTTTATCACAGCATTTCGAACCCCAACATCGTAAAAGTAAATTTTCCGGGATTTTTTAATTTCATTGCGCAAATTTCTGCTGAATGGAGACAACTGAAATATTATAAAGGCTTTCTCGAGCAATGAGATATAGCGCTCAACAGTATGGTTATCTAACCCTGATATTTGTGAAAGCTCGTTTATTGAGATTTGTTGCCCAATTTGGAAAGCCAAGGCTTGAACTAGCCTTTCAAGCTTTGCCGGTTTTTGGATGTTTTCTAGAGACAGAATGTCTTTATACAAATAACTGTTTGTAAGCTCTAAGAGCACTTCTTGTTGATCACCTGGCGTAGTTACCACATCAGGATACAATCCATAAATCATTCTCTGCTCTAGAAGTCGTTTTTCCTCCAACAGTCCATGATTTTTTACCAACTCACCTACACTAAAAGGGAATAGCATCAATTCCCATTTACGACCTGTAAGCGGCTCGTTTATTTTGTTTGCCAAATCGAATGATGATGATCCTGTAACAATCACTTTTACTGATGGAATAGAATCCACAATCAGTTTTAAAGTTACTCCGATGTTATTCACTCGTTGCGCTTCATCGATAATTAGGAACTTCGCTGATCCAATGAGATTTTTTAATTCTGTTGATGTTGGATCTGTTAGAATTCTCCGAATATCCGGTTCGTCACAATTCCACCAGATGCTTGGTTTGTCAAGTGAAGTTACAAGCTTCTTTAGAAGCGTAGTCTTCCCAACTTGCCGAGGCCCAAATAGAATAATGGCCTTTTTATCGCTTAATTTAGCTTGAATTTGTTGTTCTTGAATTCTTGATATCATGCCAAAAAGTGTGAAAATTTGGACTCAACTCCAAAAATTTATATAAAAATTTGGAGTTCGTTCCAAGAATTCACATAAAATGACCGAAATTTGAATTATGCATTCAAATATCATTTATTCAGAAATGCCTACAGAATCGAACGAAACCTTGTGGCTTTAGCTCGATTGAAAGGGAACTAATTTGACGGTTCTTCCTTTGGGAAAAATAAACTCACCATCAAACCAACGCTAACCACGGTAAACGCGCCAACGGGATTGAGCCACAGAAACTCGATGGCTTTGGTGTAAGTTTCGGGTACTTGAGTCCAAGGCAGGAAGAAAGAGTAATCGGCCAAAGATTCAGAAACGAAGAGCCGATCGAAAGTGAATACGGCAAGCATACCGGAAAGAAGTCCGACAAGAGCTCCGGTGCCATTGGCTTTTTTCACCCACAGCATCAAAATGAAAACGCCCAGAATGGAACCGTAAAAATAACTCCCAATCTGGTTAATCAACTCGATGATGGATTTGGTCTCGCCAAGTAAAAGTGCAAAAGCGGTGGCTAATATTCCCCACGCCAAAGTAACCCAACGTGAATTGCGTAAATAGTGGGCATCATCGTGTTTGTCGCCATCCAGGCGTTTGTACCAATCCACAATGCTCACGGTAGTAAGGGCATTTAATTCCGAATCGATGGAGCTCATCGCGGCAGCAAAAATCCCAGCGATGATCAATCCCACTAACCCAATCGGGATGTAATTCAATATGAAGTAAGGAAAAATGTAATTGGTGTCGTTCACATCCGAATCCAGAATCTCGGCTTGTAAAGCTAAATCAGCACTTCGGGCAGAATTGAAGGCGGCATCCGCTTCTAAAAATGCCTGCTGATTGCTTTCAGAGCGATTCGTGGCAACAGCAATGGCTGCCTGCTCACGGCGCTGTTCCGCTTGGGAATACGCCATCATAATTTCTTCTTCGCGCTGAATTTGCTGCTCGGTTTGGGCAACGGGATCAGCGGCTCGGAAAGAAACCGGGGCATCGTTAAAAATGAAGAACACGTATAACATCACCCCAAGAAGCAGGATGAAAAACTGCATCGGAACTTTTGCATAGGCAGAAAGCAACAACGACTTCCGAGCTTGTTCAACCGAAGGAGTGGTTAAGTAGCGTTGGACTTGTGTCTGATCGGTTCCAAAGTACGAAAGCATCAAAAAGAGTGCGGCAAACACGCCACTCCACACATTGTAGCGCTCCGAAAGATCGAATTTCCAATCAAGAGCGGTAAGTTTATCAAGACTTCCGGCCAGATATAGCGCATCGCCAAAATCAACATCTTCGGGTAGATTGAAAAGTATCATCCCAAAACAGAAAACTAGGCCAAATATCATTACGGCCATCTGTTTAACATCGGTGGTGATAACTCCGGCAACGCCCCCGATCATCGTATAACCGGTGGCAAGAAGGCCAATAATTAAAATGGTGACGCCAAGTGGGAGTCCGAGCATCAAGGAAAGAACATAGGAAGGAGCGGCTATCACGGCGCCGAGTGGTAATCCGCGGGAAAGCAAAAATAAACCGGCAGTGGTTAGACGGGTTTTGAGGCCGAATCGTTTTTCGAGTGTTTCGTAGGCAGTAAAAGCCTGAACTTTATGGAAAAAGGGGACTAGAAACATACAGATCAAAATCATGGCAAAAGGAATCGCCAGATACACCTGAACAAAGCGCATGTCTTCGGTGTATGCAATACCCGTTGTTCCGATAAAAGTGATCGCAGAGGCTTGCGTTGCCATCACTGAAAGTCCGGCCGCCCACCAGGGCATGGTTCGTCCGGCAAGTAAATAATCGTTGATATTATGCGCGTGTTTGCCTTTTCGGGTTCCATCCCAAACGGTGTAGGCAAGAAAAGCGATCAGCACCACCCAGTCTATCCAATGCATGGGCTACGGTAGATTAAATGTTGCGGTGAACCACCAAAACACGAGCACGAAAATGATGCCGAGCACAAAAACGGAGGTGTAAATCCGGTTCCAGTTAGTTTCTTGAGATGAATTTTCCATGCGGGATGATAGGAATTGATCGGCTACTTTAAAAGATCGAGCACTTTAAAGCTTTCGGGACCGTGATAAAACAACAGGTGCAAGATCGAGCGTTCGGCGAAGTGTGCAATTTGCGGATCATTGATGGTTACCGCTTGGGCGTTTTCAATTCGATGGATGTAGTTTTTGGATTGATATTCCTGATAAACTTCCGTTACTGCATCCGCATCAAAATCGGACGAACTTGCCAATTCGTAGCTCAGGTCAACTTCGAGAAATCCAAGCAATGCATCAAAGACAGTCAGGTTAAAATCGATGAGCTTTTCTGAGGATCGCGCTGACTCAAACAAAGCAAGGAGCTCGTCTTCGAAATGATCGAACCAAATTGCTGAGTGGAAATTGTGATGAATCCCGTTCCAAAATGGCGTAAACCAATCTTCATCATGGTCGATGCAAACTTTACGAATGGCTTTCTTTTTGTCGTCGGTTTTTATGGGGATGTTGATCCATTCCGACTCCGTAATGCTGGCGCGATGCGTTCGTCCTTTGCGCGACCATCGGTCTTCATCCAGCAAAATCACACGATCGGCACGAAACATGGCAATCAGATCGTACAAATTCGGTGCAAATTGGGGTTGGGTGAGGCTCAAAATCATAACAACGCGAACTTCAACACCTCAACACTTAAACACAAGAAAAATGTGTTTAGGTGTTGGCGTGTTAAGGGTTTTCCAAGTTCGATCTTAGGCTGATTATCGAAAGGGTTTTTCATATCTTTGAGGCTATCAAAATTTTGAATCAAACCATAGAGTTAATGAGCGTTCGCGTACGTTTCGCACCATCACCAACCGGATTTCTTCACATTGGCGGATTACGAACCGCATTGTATAATTACCTGTTTGCCCGTCATCACGGCGGCACATTTGTTCTTCGCATTGAGGACACCGACCAATCGCGCTATGTAGAAGATGCCGAAGCCGACATCATTCGTTCGTTGGAATGGGCAGGAATGACCATAGACGAAGGTCCGAATGCACCCGGCGATGTTGGTCCGTACCGACAAAGTGAGCGTAAAGCGATGTACCACGAATACGCCAAGCAGTTGATTGAAAGTGGAAATGCGTATTACGCCTTCGATACCACCGAAGAAATTGACGAAATGCGTGAGCGGTTGAAGGCATCCGGGAATCCATCGCCAAAATACGATTCCATTACTCGCCAGAGCATGAAAAACAGCCTTACGCTGCCGCAGGATGAAGTAGAGCGACGATTAGAAGCCGGCGAGGAATATGTGGTTCGATTGAAAGTGCCGCGCCGTGAAACCGTAAAATTCGAAGATTTAATTCGTGGAATTGTTTCGTTTGATACGGCCGGATTGGATGATCAAGTGTTGTTGAAATCGGATGGAATGCCGACTTATCACTTAGCGAATGTGGTGGACGATCACACGATGAATATCACGCACGTGATCCGTGGTGAAGAGTGGTTGAGTTCTGCGCCCAAGCATATATTGTTGTATCAGGCGTTTGGTTGGGAAGCTCCCACGATGGCGCACTTGCCATTAATCATGAGCCCGAGCGGTGGAAAACTATCGAAACGAAAAGCAGAGAGCGAAGGCATTCCTGTAAACACCAAAGATTACATTTCGGGCAATTACGAGCCGGAAGCACTGATTAATTTCTTGGCGTATTTGGGATGGAGCCCGGGTGATGATTCGGAAATCCACGACATGAAAGAATTGTGTGAGCTATTTACGCTGGATCGAGTTAGTAAGGGTGGTGCGGTGTTCAATCACAAAAAGCTGATGTGGTACAACGAGCATTACATCCGCGAAGCAAGCATCGAAGATTTACAGCCACGTGTGAAAGCATTGGCAGAAGCTGCCGGTTACGACACCAAAGATGATGCCTATTTAAATACGGTTCTTGGATTGTTGCACGAGCGCGTTTCTAAAGTGGATGAGTTTGTGGAAATGGGATCGTTCTTCTTCGAAGCTCCCAAAGAATACGACGAGAAAGCATTGAAAAAGTGGAAAGATGACAGTCCGGGAATGGTGAAAGCGTATCAGGAAAAAGTGAGTGCGCTTGCGGAAGAGGAGTTTAAGGCTGCAAACCTGAAGGCAGCGCTCGAAGCAGTGGTTGCAGAGCAGGAAGTTGGCTTCGGTAAAGTGATGATGCCCGTGCGTATCGCTACAACCGGACAAGGTTTTGGGCCTGATTTATTTCCGGCGCTTGAATTACTCGGCAAAGATGAAGTTCTTGCCCGCATCGAAACTGCACTTGAACGCCTAGCTTAAGCCCAATTTTATGAACAGCAAATGGTTGATGATCACGCTGGTAATAGGACTGCTTGCCTGCAAAACGTCTGAAATTGCCACCGATTCGGAGAATGTGTTTATCCACGAGTCTGAATCTCATGAACAAGAATCACTTGCAGGTATTTTTGAGAACTCAGAAACGTTTTCAAAAACCATTACCGGGTTTATGCTGTTCGATCCTGAAGCAGATTCGACTTTATATGCGGTGAATGAGTCCAAATATATGAATCCGGCTTCGAATACGAAGTTGTTCACTTATTTTGCGGCGATAAATGTGTTGGAAGATCGACTTCCGGCTCTAAAATATGTGATCAGAGATGATTCGCTCATTTTTTGGGGAACCGGCGATCCGTCGTTTCTTCATCCTGATTTCGGAACGGATGCTGTGTACGAATTCCTAGCCAACTTTGAAGGCGAGCTGTTCTTTTCCGATTCCAATTACGATGATGAGAATCTTGGTCCGGGTTGGTCGTGGGCGGATTATAACTCGTATTACTCCGCCGAGAAAAGTCCACTTCCTATTTACGGCAATGTAGCTAGAGTTACCATCGAGCATATTGAAGAGTATCGCATCGCGAAAGAGGATGGTGAGTATTTGATAAGTCCGGCTATTTTTAACGAATATTTGTTAGAAGCCGAACGAAGTGAAGAAGGGCGATTTGTGCTTGAAAGAGACCGAGTAGGGAATAATTTCACCTATCAATTTACTTCTGATACTTCTCGATACACCACCGATAAGCCATTTCATTACACGCCGGAATTTGTGGTGAATTTGCTTTCTGATACGCTGAAGAAAACGGTGAGCTATTTACCAGAGGCCGAACTTCCCGAAGTTCATCGAACTATGTACAGCATGGAAACGGAAGAGTTGCTCAAAGAAATGATGTTGCCGAGCGATAATCAGTCGGCTGAGCAAATTATGTTGATGATCGCGGCTGAGTTGGGGATGGATTTAAATTCACGAGCGGCAATCAATCATGTTGTGGAGACTTATTTATACGATTTGCCCGATTCGCCGAATTGGAGAGACGGCTCGGGACTAAGTCGCTATAACTTGTTTACACCACGCTCGATGGTTGCCTTGCTGGATAAGATTGATGATTTGGTAGATGACGAGCAATTGTTTGATTCGCTTCCCCAAGGTGGCAAACAAGGCACAATTCGAAGATTGTATGCCCACAAAGAAGGTGGAGAGCCATACGTGTTTGCGAAAACAGGGACACTAAGTAACAACCATTGTCTTAGCGGATATGTGGTGACGGAATCCGGTAAAAAACTGTTGTTTAGCTTTATGAATAACAATTATGTGATTCCTACTCGTCAGGTTCAAGCTCAAATGGATGAAGTGCTGTGGTTCATTTATAAGAATTATTGATAGAGAATACACCTCATCTGTCTTCTCCTAAAGGAGAAGGACTTGCTTAGCCAACCAGAGTCACTTTATTGGTTACCAAGACAAGCTAGGTAACCAATTAGCCCACAGACTCAATACCAAGTCATCCCCGCGTAGGCGGGGATCTGAAGCTAGCTAGAAACTCCAAAGCTTCATCACGATTTAGATGCCTGCCAAACCTACGCCAAAAGGCTTCTGTTCGCATGCTGCGCAGGCATGACTAGATGAAAACACCTCATCTACACCGGCACTCGAATAATGAGTTTCGGTGCATAAATGTCTTCTCCTAAAGGAGAAGGACTTGCTTAGCCAGCCAAAGCAATTTTATCGGTTATCTCGACAGGCTCGGTGGCCAATTTCACTCCAGACTCACTATAAGAGTCATCCCCGCGGAAGCGGGGATCTAAAGTTGGCTAGATAATTCGGAGCTATAATACGTTATAGACGCCTGCCAAACCTACGCCAAAAGGCTTCTGTTCGCATGCTGCGCAGGCATGACTAGATGAAAACACCTCATCTACACCTGCACTCGAATAATGAGTTTCGGTGCATAAATGTCTTCTCCTAAAGGAGAAGGACTTGCTAAGCCAGCCAAAGCAATTTTATCGGTTATCTCGACAGGCTCGGTGGCCGATTCCCCTGAAGGCATGACTAAATTCAGTGCTTCTGTGTTTTAGTGGCCATATCACTCAAGCGATCTTAATCAAGGATTATCGAAATCGTCTTCAAGTTGTTCTTGTCCTTGAGCTTCTTTCAATGATCGGATTTTAATTCCGGCGAATGCATAAAACATCGTCATAAATGGACTGACTAGATTGAAGAATGCGAAAGGTAGGTACTCTAGTGTTCCAACTCCTAGAACTCCAGAGTGGTAAGCCCCACAGGTATTCCATGGGATAAGCACAGAGGTGACGGTCCCGGAATCCTCCAGCGTACGACTGAGATTCTCAGGGGCGAGATTTTTCTCTTTAAACGTGTCGGTGTACATACGCCCGGGTACAACTATTGCGAGATATTGATCAGAGGCAGTTATGTTGAAGAAAATACACGTTCCCACGGTCGAAGCAATCAAAGAGCCGGTGCTATTTACCATCGTGATAACAGCTTCAGCAATGCGCTTTAGCATTCCACATCGTTCCATTACACCGCCAAACATCATTGCTGAAAATACGATCCAAACCGTGCCAAGCATGCCTGCCATTCCGCTTGAAGTCAACAAGTCATCAACCAAACTATTTCCCGATGAGACAGCTACATCACCATAAAAAGAGGTCATTACTCCTACAAAAGCGGCTTCCCAATTATAAACATCGTAGCCCGAAACCGCTAAAACCACATCTTTTTGAAATATCAGTGCGAAGATACCGCCTAACACAGCACCTGCAGTAATGGCCGGAATTGCCGGTACTTTCTTAACTATCAAGCCAATTACAATTGCGGGAACAAGAAATAGCCAACCATTGATGTTGAATTCACTATCGATTGCATCCAATATTTCTTGCGTATTGATGACGTCGCTGGTGGGTGTATTGGTAAATCCCAGTATCAAAAAAATGACCAAAGCAATACTTATGGAAGGAACGGTGGTTAACGACATATACCGAATGTGTGTAAATAAATCGGTTCCTGCCATTGCCGGAGCTAGGTTTGTAGTGTCGGAAAGTGGCGACATCTTATCGCCAAAGTAAGCACCTGAGATGATTGCACCACCCACCATTCCAACATTAATGCCAAGTGCGGTTCCGATACCAACAAGGGCAATCCCGACGGTTGCGGAGGTAGTCCAACTAGAACCTGTTGCTACCGATACAATGGCACAAACAATACAGGCTGCAACCAAAAATATGGTTGGGTTTAGGATTTGTAGCCCATAATAAATCATTGCCGGAACTATTCCACTAAGCAGCCAGGTTCCTGCCAACGATCCGATCAACAAAAGGATTATGATTGACGACATCGCCGAGCTGATACTTTTAACCATGCCCGATCGAATTTCTTTCCATTTAAAACCTAAGCGGATCGCAACAATGCTTGCTATACCTGCCGAAAGCATTAAAATGATTTGATTGGAACCATCGAGCGATGCATCGCCGTAAATCCTAACATTTATAAACAGCGTAATGATGAGGAATATGATCGGAATGAGCGATTGGAAAAGCGTTGGTTTAGTATGGGTATAGGTCATGTTGCTGTTTTTAGGATAACCGATTAGTAAAATAGTTAGATAAAGTAGCGAATGAGTTCGAAATATTAAGACTGAAGAGAATAGGTATTCTCTTCTAAAAATTCATCACTATCGGGCGTAAAACGTCTTTCCGTTAATTCTACTTCGCCATTATTTTTAATAAGTAGCACTGTAGAGCACCGAGTGCCGTAGGTTTCAGTTTTTATAAATATAGAAGAAACGGCCTTTTCCCACTCATAGGGAATGCCTGTTTCAGGTAAATCATTGTCGCTTGCTTGAGTTGGGTTTGCCAGAATATCGAAGATTTCTTCTTTTTTGATGGGGCCTTTTCTTGAGATTACCTGTTCTAGATCGGATTTAGCTTTGTCTAGCTTAGGCCAAGGCGTATCCAAGAGTGCATTGCTAACTCCATGTATTCCGGGTTTTATTAGGGTGGCTATTTGATTGTAATTAGAATAATGGTAGAGCTCTTTTGAGTCGGCGATAAGTACATTGAACCCGGCATAGTGGCTGGCATCGAGGTCTAACTCTTTAATGAACTCGATGGAAGAGCCTGATTTTTTTAAATAATTAAGTACAATTTGCCCACGACTAGGCGGGTCGAGGACCTGCCATTTCGGATCTCGATAATTCGTAAGGGCTGCCCATCGTGCATTTTCGGTAACTCCCATCCAAGTGCCACCTGCTTCTAAATCTTTGCCGGCAATTAGATTAGGGAAACCTTCCTGGAACCAATGCTGAGCTTTACGAGTAGGACGGGAATAAAATTCGTCGCGATTGGAAGCTAGAATTAGCCGATATTCGGGGTGAACCTTGTATGCAAAGGTGATGAGGCACATGTAATTTCTTTGAAAAGATATGTTTTAAAAACGCCTGAATCTAAGCATATTGACGCAACCTTATCTCAGATTTCCGTATAGAAGTTTTATGTTTGCTTTACACGATCAACGCTTTAGGGATATCCTGCTTTTAGCACTGGGATTTTTTGGGTTACTTTGGTTTTTCATCGACATGAAGAACCATCATCCATTAACGTCTGTCGAATCTTTGATGGACGAATCGAAGGCATTGGCTACCGCCGACTCGATTTATTTCGATTGGGAATATAAGCCCGAAAACTTGAAAAAGCGTGCTGTAGTAAATGCGAATGAAGATCTTATCAATCAAATTCAGGCTGAGTACGGGCGCCAAAAATATTTATCAAATACGGATACTGAAAACTACCAGGCATTGCCGTTGTATACCTGGGCAATTCAAGAGTTTAGGGTTTCCGGCGATAATGTGGAAACAGCGGTTGAGTTTGATATCAGTAAAGATGGCGAACTAGTTGCCTTTCAGGTTTCGGATGAAGTGATAGCCCGCCAAACTCCGGTCAATCGAAAATTAATTCGCCTGGCTTTCCCGAAGATAATTTTAGGGAATGCCCAACGCGAAGATTCTGTAATTGCTCAACTCATCGACTTCCAGCACATCCGCACAAGTCCGATGAACATTTACGAGATGTTGCTGATTGATGAGGAAGAGAACCAAAATAATTTTGTATGGAAAGGGGCTGAGTTGTACCTAAAAAACAGCTATTGGAAGCGGTTTAATTTTAAAAAGGACTCACTAAGTTTTGATGACGATGGTACGGTGCGCTACGCCCGATTGTTTTTTACATCGCTGGATACCGTGATGGGGGTGGTTCCAAAAGTTGAGATCGAAATGTTGCCGGCCGGTAGTATTCGGGAAATGAGTTACACTCTCGAGCATGATTTACCGGAGTTAGAAGGCTGGAATACAACTCGCTCTAACATAATTTTAGGAATGCTGTTGGTGTTTGCTGTGTGGCTGCTTACATCGTTCTATTTACGCATTAAAGCCCGAGCCATAGATACTCGCCCGGCGCTAATAGTGGCCATCATCTCCGGGTTTTTATTCCCATTACTTTTTTTACTTGAGCTGGCAAAAACACTTGAGGTAAGTCTAGAGGTTGAACAGATTTCGAATTTGTTCAATCAATTCCTTTCGTTTGGGATAATTGGAGCAGTTACGGCGGTTTCTTTTTTTATCGGGACTGCAGTTAGTGATTCCATCACCCGACAGTTTTGGCCCGATCAACTAAAAACATGGGATCTCGTTCGTCGCGGGATGTTTAAAAACAAACCGGTAGGCTGGGCAATCATTCGGGCACTTTGTATCGGATCATTTTTAATCGGTTTGCTAACGCTCTTATTTTTGGCTTTCCCCGATGCCTATATAGATGGTGATATTAACTTTGTGCAAAACAGATTCGTGTTTTCGCCCATTGCAAACATCATTATAACCATGCTATACAGTTTAGGAACGGTGGTTTTAGTGTACATGATTATTGGGAATCAACTGTATTCAATAACGAATAAAAAATGGTTGGTACCTTTGGCTGGTGCAATCCTTTTTGCCTTAGTCGAACCCATTATGTTCGAGTTTAATCCAAGTTCGTACTCCATGGCATTTAATCTGGTTGTGGGATTTATGATGGGTATGTTTTATATCTATTTCGATTTTGTGACTGTATTTCTAGGGTATTTTATTTTCACTAACTACTTAACCACAATTCAAGGTTGGTTAGTGGATAATTCGCCCGATGCACCAATTTTTATTGGCTTTGTTTTAACATTGATTGGGCTAGGAGTAGTTGCGGTTTACTTTTTAGTTACCGGCGAAGAAAAAGATAATCTGCCTGATTACATCCCCGATTACATCGAAGATCAAGCCAAAGAACAGCGGGTACTGCAGGAGCTTGATATCGCACGGAATGTTCAAGTGGCATTTTTACCTGAACAAACTCCGGAAATCCCGGGCTTCGATACATCGGCCATTTGTATTCCGGCCCAAGAAACCGGGGGCGATTATTACGACATTATCTGTCTTGATGATGAAAAAGTAGCTATAGCTATAGGTGATGTGAGTGGAAAGGGAATTCAAGCTGCATTTTATATGACCTTTGCCAAAGGCGTAATCCATAGCTTGTGCAGCATCTTTCCATCGCCAAAAATGATGATGTTTCGGGTTAATAAATTGTTTAATCAGAATGCCACTCGCGGCACGTTTATTTCAATGATATATGGCGTGCTGGATGTTAAAGAACGATCGTTTACTTACATCCGAGCAGGTCATAACCCGATGCTTTACAAAAAGGCCGACGGTACTATTCTGTGGATGCAGCCAAAGGGTGTAGCTTTGGGCATGGCAAAAGGCGAAATATTTAATAAAGTTTCTGTGGAGGATAAAATAGACCTAGCCAAGGGAGATGTGCTGGTACTTTATACCGATGGGATAACGGAAGCACAAAATGAGTCGGGAGAGTTTTACGACGAAAAAAGGTTGAAAAAGCTATTAAAAAGAGAAAAAACGAACACATCAAAAGAACTTCGCGATTTAATTATAAAAGATGTTCGTACCTTTATAGGCGATGAACGCCAATTTGATGACATGACACTCGTTGTTATCAAAGCGTAAATGAATTAAAGAACTATGAAAAAGATGGTTAGTGTCCTATTTGTTGTAGGGCTACTATTTAACAGTGATGTTTTTGCTCAAGATCAGTCGGAGATTAATTCCGGTTTCGAATGGATGAGCTTAAAGGATGCGCAGGTTGAGGCAGCCGAAACCGGTAAGAAAATTCTACTTTTTGGCTATGCCGAATGGTGTACATATTGCCTGAAAACTAGAAAAGAAACCTTCCCGGATTCCACCGTACTTGCTGCAATCAAAGAACATTATATTCCTGTTCAATTGGATGCAGAATCGGAAGACGAAATTTCCTACAATGGAACAGCAATGCCCGAATATGAATTGGCTCGCTATTTACGCCTTTCATCGTATCCAACGCATTATTTTATTGATTCTGAAGGTTCGATTTTAGGGGCACAACCGGGTTTTATTGAACCATATGTGTACGGACCATTATTAAATTACGTTGGCTCAGGGGCATTTAAAGAAATGACTTTTGATGAGTATTTTGAGAAAAACGATAAAGATTCTGACAATTAAATGAGTTTAAGTCAGTCGGTAGAAGATTATTTAAAAGTGATATATGTACTTGAATCGGAAGGTTCGGGCGCAACCACTAACAATATTGCAGAAATGATGGAGGTTTCGTCTGCTTCGGTTACAAATATGCTGAAGCGATTGGCCGGGCTTAATCTAATCGAGCATAAATCCTACAAAGGTGCCAAGCTTACTGATTCCGGACGTAAAATAGCTCTTGAGATACTACGACATCATCGCTTGCTTGAGCTTTATCTGAAAGAAATTATGGGCTACAGCTGGGATGAAGTGCACGACGAAGCTGAAAAGCTGGAGCATCATATCTCTGAACAGTTTGAAGATAAAATTGCGGAATTGCTCAATCACCCAACCCACGATCCGCACGGCGACCCGATACCATCGAAAGATGGGGTGATGCCGGAAATGGCATCATTGGCTTTATCCGAAGCAGATATCGAAGAACAGTATGTAATCGGACGAGTGAAGGATCAGGATCCGGAGTTACTTCGATATTTAGAAAAAATCGGTCTGCTACCCGGGGCGAAAATCAAACTACTGGAAAAAGCACCTTTCGATGGCCCTATTCGTGTGATTTTAGAGGAAGAAGAAAAAACCGTTGGCTACAATATCGCAGAGCAGATTTACCTGGTTAAAGCAAAGATGCTTTAATCAGGCAAATGCCCGCCAAACGGCTGCAAGAATCAACAAAATGGTTATCCCAAAACCATAAGGTAAAAGCGTAGCAACCACGGTCCATTTAACACTCTTGGTTTCTTTGTAAATGGTATAAATAGTGGTGCTGCAAGGATTATGCATCAAGCTGAACAGCATTACACTAATTGCAGTTAATAACGTCCAGCCACCGGCCTGTAACACATTGCTTAATGTGCTCATATCTTCCGGTTCGAACATCACACCGGCACCCGATCCCACATCCACCATACCGGTTGTTAGCACGGTAAGCATCAAAATGGTTGGGATGATGATCTCATTGGCAGGAATAGCTACGATGTAAGCGAGCAGAATTACGCCATTCAACCCAATGAACCAGCCGATGGGATCAAGAGCATATATAATGTGCTCAGCCACACTCAAATCGCCCACAATAATGTTGGATGAAAGCCAAATGGCTGCTCCGGCCGGTAAGGCAAAAATGATAGCTCGCCATAACACAAAAATGGTGCGATCGATAATTGAAGTATACAATGTTTGCATAATTCTTGGAGGCCGGTAGGGAGGTAGCTCTAAACTAAATGCCGAGGCTTCTCCTTTTAACACGGTATTGGAAAGCATCCACGAGGCGAGAAAAGTTAGTGCCACACCGAGCAAAGCAATGGCAACTACCGATAATGCTGTTGCAAATCCTGCAAACCAAGCTGGAGCAAGTGCGCCTACAAACAACGAGGATAAAATGATTATAGTTGGCCAGCGCCCATTACACAAAGAGAAATTGTTTGTGATGATTGCAATCAAACGCTCGCGGGGACTGTCGATGATACGTGCAGAAATCACTCCGGCAGCATTACATCCAAAACCCATCATCATGCTTAGAGATTGCTTACCATGTGCACCGGCTTTTTTAAATAATCCATCCAAATTGAAGGCAACGCGTGGTAAGTAGCCAAGATCTTCGAGCAAGGTGAACATCGGAAAAAAGATAGCCATGGGTGGTAACATCACTGAAATAACCCAAGCCGTTGCCAAATACATGCCATCAATCAGCAAGCCGCTGATCCACCACGGCCAGGCTTCCGTTCCGTCTTTTAAAATCGGATAAAGGAAATCCAAAAAGAAAGTTGCCAGCATCGAAGAGGGCACGTTCGCACCTTCGATAGTGAGCCAGATGACCAACGTGAACAAGCCGATCATAGTTGGGAAACCCCAAAGTTTACTGGTCAAGATTCGGTCGATTTTTTCGTCTTTGAGATATCGAATCGACGATTTAGTAACCGATTCTTTGCTGATACTCGCCGCTTCCTGAAAGAGCTTTTCTACATACTGATCGTGAACGGATTGCCCGATTTCCGATTGGAATCGCTCCGCCTTGTTTAGTAAATCCTGAACCTGAGCTGAAGATTGACTCATTTACTTAGTCTCCTCATTTAGCACTTCCACTTCAGCGGATAAATCCAACGGTGGTTGTTGATAAGACTTCATCAAAGCAGAAAGCTCATTGTTCTTTAGTGCATGAATAATGCGTTCATCCCCTTCAAGTAGGCGCAATGCAATCCATCGCGAATTAGGCAAGTCTGGATATAGTGCGTTGATGTCGGTTTCGAGAGCTAGAATAGATTCTTCCAGTTGTTTCGGAACGGTAATTTTAAATCTCTTTTGGATTGGCCAGGCGTTCGTAGCCACTTGTTCGATGGCGTACAATAACGCTTCCATGCCATCGCCATAGCGTGCGGTTGTAGTAATTACCGGAATGCCCAAACGATCTTGCAATGCCTTTTCATTAATTTTGATGCCTTTTCGTTTGGCTTCATCCATCAGATTTAGACACAAAACAGCATTTGGGGTGATCTCTAAAATCTGAAGCGTGAGATTGAGATTTCGTTCTAATCGAGTGGCGTCTGCAACAATCAGCGTAACATCCGGCTGACCGAATAGAATGAAATTCCGAGCAATTTCTTCGTCTTCGCTAGTAGATAACAGAGAATAAGTACCGGGCAAATCAACGATCTTGTATCGATTGTCTTTATACGAAAAAGCACCTTCGGCACGTGTAACGGTCTTTCCCGGCCAATTTCCGGTGTGTTGACGTAATCCGGTTAGGCTATTGAAAACGGTGCTCTTTCCGGTATTGGGATTTCCGGCCAATGCCACAACAAAATCCCATTTATCTAAATTAACACCGAGTTTTTGAAGCTGACGAATGCGAAATGTTTGGCTTAATAAACCATGCTCAGAAGGCATGTGCCTCGAGCTTTCTTTCACTTGTTTCATCAGAAATTAATCTTCAAGCGTGAAGATAAAATCGGTTTGTTCTTTGCGAAGTGCAATAACAGAGCCTAACACTTCAAAGGCTTTGGGCTCGCCGGTGGCAGAATTAAAACAATGCGTGATAGTTGCACCGGGGTAAATTCCCAGATCAAGTAAACGACGACGTTGAGTACCAGAAATGTCATCTCCAATTTTAGAGATCACTGAACTCTTGCCTTGTCTCAAATTTGATAATGGTGCCATGGTTTTCTCCTTTATTATTTGATATAAATTTAGCCAAGACTAAAATCAAATTCAATGTATGCGGAAGTATTTTTGAGTTTGGGATAATCTGTAAACATAGTTGCCTATAAAAATACAATATGATAAATTTAGCCAAGGCTAAAAATTAAGTTACCATGTATAAAATATTAATTTCAGTAGTAGTAAATTTATTAGCAACAGGCGTTTTTGCTCAATTAACTACAATTTCCGGAACAGTTACGGGAAACTCAGAGCCCATCGAGTTTGCCAATATTTATTTGGTTGAGGCAGAACGAGGTGCGATCACAAACGCCGATGGGAGATTTATTATTGAGCGCGTTCGTCCGGGAACCTATACTTTGAGAGTGTCTTTTGTAGGCTACCAACCCTACGAAAAGAAAATAACGGCATCCTATGGCGACGATATTTCGCTAGATATTAAACTCGAGCAACTAAATGTGCGTGGATAAGAAATCGTAGTAACGGGGACTTTGAAAGAAATCAGCCGTACCAAAAGCCCTGTTCCTGTTGAAGTGTTTTCACCGGCATATTTTAAGATGAATCCAACGCCAAATTTGTACGATGCCATGCAAAACGTAAATGGCGTTCGCCCACAGTTAAATTGCAGCGTGTGTAATACCGGCGATATCCACATCAATGGATTGGAAGGGCCTTATACCATGGTTTTGATTGATGGAATGCCGATCGTGAGTGGACTGTCAACTGTATATGGTTTATCGGGCATCCCAAACTCTATGATCGAGCGAGTTGAGATTGTAAAAGGGCCGGCTTCAACTTTATATGGTTCTGAAGCAGTTGGAGGATTAATCAATGTGATCACAAAAAAGCCTTCGTCTGCGCCTACTTTTATGGTGGATGGGATGTCGTCGAACTGGATGGATTTGAATCTAGATTTGGGTGGCAAGTTTGCACTCGGAAAAAACGTGGATGTATTAACAGGCGTGAACCTGTTCAATTACACCAATCCTATCGATAATAATAACGACGGCTTTACTGACATCACCATTCAGGAGCGAGCTTCATTGTTTCAGAAATGGTCGATTCAGCGAGATGAAGGACGATTATTTACCGCTGCCGGGCGTTATCTGTACGAAGATCGCTGGGGCGGTGAAATGGATTGGACGAAAAAACACCGAGGAGGCTCTGACATCTACGGAGAAAGCATCTACACTCGTCGTTGGGAGTTAATCAGTAATTATCAGCTGCCAACCGCCGAGAAATTGTTGCTTTCATTGTCGTACAATCAACATGATCAAGATTCCTACTACGGCGATATGGAATATCAGGCGGATCAGCGAATCGGTTTTGCGCAGCTTACCTGGGATACGGAACTGAATAACCACAGCATCATGGTTGGATCTGCGCTGCGATACACTTATTACGATGATAACACGCCGGCAACGGCTTCGTCCGAAGATGTGAACATCAATAAAGCCGATGAGGTTTGGCTGCCCGGAGTTTTTGTGCAGGATGACATCACGCTAAACGAAAACAACCAATTGTTGCTTGGACTTCGATACGATCACAATTCGAGGCATGGCAATATTTTTACTCCACGATTTGCTTACAAATGGTCGCCAAATACGAAGAATATTTTTCGATTGAATGCCGGAACGGGATTTAGAGTGGTGAATTTATTCACCGAAGATCATGCGATCCTAACCGGGGCGAGGGAAGTAATCATCGAAGAAGAACTGAACCCGGAGCAATCGTACAACGTGAATTTAAACTACGAGCACAAGATTTTTGGGGATGGAGGGCGATACATCGGCATCGATGCCACCACTTGGTATACTTGGTTCAATAATCAGATTTTGCCCGATTACGAAACCAATTCGAATCAAATTATTTACTCCAATCTGGAAGGGCATGGCGTAACTCAAGGAGTTTCTTTAAATATAGATGTAGAGTTGCCAAACGGAGTAAAGCTGATGGCTGGTGGTTCTTTTATCGATGTATACACCAGCGAAAACGGAGAGCGAACTCAACCATTGCTTACCGAACGTTGGACCGGAACCTGGGCGATTGGATTGCCAATCGTTGAAACAGGATTTAAGATAGATTATACCGGAAACCTGTACGGTCCGATGAAACTTCCGGTGCTGAACGACTCAGATCCACGTCCTGCCAAATCTGGTTGGTGGAGCTTGCAAAACATTCAGTTTACCTGGCAGCAATCAGGTTCGCAGCTACAGGTGTATGGCGGAGTTAAAAATCTGCTCAACTTTACTCCGCCATCGAACAGTATCGCACGATCATTCGACCCGTTTGATAAGAATGTTCAATTTGATGGAAACGGAAACCCAATGCCAACGCCGAACAATCCACATGCATTAACTTTTGATCCGAGCTACGTGTTTGCGCCCAATCAGGGGATTCGTGGCTTTTTGGGAATTCGTTATTTAATTCGATAAAGGCACGATGTTCAATCGATCATTTCTCATACTTCTCTTTTTCTGCATGATGGGTTCCGAGCTTGCGAATGCTCAACCCCGCTTGAATACCGTAGATTTTGAGGATTTACCGACGCTTCAGGCATCACAAGAAAAGCCCGTTTTGGTATTTCTAACTGCTGATTGGTGGCGTTATTGCAAAAATGTGGAGCAGACTTCTTTTCGTGATCCCGAAATTGTAAAGCAGTTGAATGAAGAGTTTTATGTGGTGATTTTTGATATCGAATCGAGAAAATCCATTGAATTTAAGGGGCAAGAATATCGGTATAAATCAACAGGACTAAATACCGGAGTGCATGAGTTAGCCGAGAAAATAGGCATGATAGAAGGAGTGCTGAATACGCCCACTTTTGTGGTAATTGATGCGGCGATGAACATTGTATTTCAGTACGGCGGATATATGGATTCCCAACAAATCTTACAGCTGATCACAGCAGTTAATTCTTGAGTAATCAGCTGAAAACTAACTATTAGTCATCCCTGCGAAGCTAGCAAACAAAAACAGCATTAGAATTATTGATGGAATAAGTCGAGATGAAATGAGTGTATCGCCGATTGGCGAATCATGAATTCACACCGGCTCTTGCTTGATGATTGGAATGTTTGTGATGGACCATTGAATTCATCAAACGAATGCAATCGAGACGCATCAATAATTCTTAGCTTGACCTTTTGTGTACTTTTGGGTCAAGCCAAAAGTACAGAGGTAAAACCCGTGGTTACTTTAAAGACTACTGTTTTAAGTAAAAGAATGGAAGAAAGAGCTTCAAGACATCTTTCCGTATTTCGGCTCTTAAAAGTTAGCCTACGCATCGATTCGTCCAGACCTCGCATTAGTAGGACTATGGATATGAACGGATGCCTGGATCAGTTCTAATGATGTAGCAAAACAGTATTCAGCGTTGATTAAAGTGCACCCTTTAATCACAAGAGATACATTAATCCGTCTAGGTTCATCTCCGACAGCTGACGGATCTGAATGACAAGTTTGGGTTGTAGATTGCCAATTACTGTAAATTAAAATGAGCAAGAAATAGCTTAAGATTCCCACCTTCGTGGGAATGACTTAATTGAAAGTCACAAGATCAAAATGTAGGTTACTTCACCAACAACATCCGTTGAGTAAACGATTGTGTTGCCGTCTGCAATCGGTACAAATAAACTCCGGATGGATAATTTGTTGCATTCCAACTAACCGAATGACTTCCGGCAGCATATGAACCCGTGGCAATGGTAGACAATTTGTTCCCAATCACATCATAAATCGCTAATTCAATTTCTGTTGTTTGATCGAGTTCAAACTGTATGTTGGTGCTGGGGTTAAACGGGTTTGGGTAGTTTTGGTGAAGTACAACCTGATCTGGAATAGAGCGATCCAATTCTTCGGAGGTTTCCAGCTTTTCAAGTTCTGCTTCGATGACGCTTTTAACATCAGCCACGTCGTTGTCAACCTGAACGGAGCCTCGGTACAGCAAAATATTATCCAAACCAATTACCACTGAGCGGTCGTATGAGCTGGTGTTTCCGTAATAGGCGTTCAACGTATTTCGCCCGTTTAAAAGCAATGGATAGGTGATGCCCGTAACATTACGAAAAGAATTGTTAGAGGAGGCAATCATGTTCCACGTATCGATGCCGAATGCCAAAAAATTGGGGTTATCTTTATAGCTTTGATAAATGTCTGATTCGGTCACGGGCCCGTTTGTTTTACAATGCGGACAATTAGCGCCATAAAAGAAAATGTAAACCACTTTATCGGTATGTGCGCGAAGCATAACGGTCTCACTACCATTCAATTCCGGTAAATTAAAATCAGGGGCTGTTTCGCCCACCGATGTTTGGGCGTTCGCTGAAGTGCTAAGCCATCCGGCAAAAATGATAAGTAGTAATTTTCTCATGTTATTCTCCTAGTTCTGATAAGGCATTTTCAATAGCTGAAACCACAGCATCCACATCGGTGTTTACAAATCCGCTTCCTTGATAAACGATGGTGCCATTCCGATTTACCACCACCGATCGATCATAGGCACTGGATGTTCCATAATAATTAACTAAGGATTGCTGTGCCTGAAGCAGTAATGGATAGGTGATTCCGGTCACGTTTCGGAATGATTGATTGTCGGATGCCGACAGATTCCAAGTATCCAAACCTAAAGCTACAAAGTCAGGATTTGAAGCAAATCGTTGATGAATGGAAGTTTCAGTTACCGGTCCGTTTGATCGACAATGTGGACATCCTGCACCATAAAAAAAGAGATAAACCACTCTACCACGGAAGTCAGAAAGAGTGAATTCGCCACCGTCCAGCGAGTTGTGCGTAAAATCGGGAGCCGGAGTATTTGGGGTTTCTCCTACAGAATTTCCTGTTGGCGATGGAGTGCATCCCAACCAGAGAAAAAGGACTAAAATGGTAACTAGAGGCTTCATAATTCAGTTAAAATCGAGTGGTTAATCGTAATTCAACACCTTCAAAATCGAGGATTTCGTAGCAGATGCCGGAGGTGCAAGCAGGTCCACCACGACGTTTTCCGGCAAATAGTTCGATCGTATTGGTGGAGTTTGCTCGGTATAGAACGTTGGTTCCCAACCAAAATCGAGTTTCATCTTCCACCATCGAAAAAGTAGTGGGATCATCCGTGAGTTGAGGATCGGTGCTCAGTTCCATCACCCCGGCGACCACAAAATCGGAGGAAAAAGAATAGGAAACCGAGGAGTACAAATTACTACTGGTGTTAGGCTCAAACTGTCCTGATGTTTGCACAAATTCATCGCGTTCAAATTGCTGAAACTGAAGATCAACAATAATGCCTGAGCCGTTGTCGAATAAATAATCGGTGATAAGTCCGGCGCTGATGCGATTCATTTCGCCTTTTAGTTCATCATCTGCATAATCCAAAAAGCTCTTCACGCTGAGTTGATCGTTGAGTTGATACAATCCCTCCAGGAAAATTTCAATGTATTCAAACCGAAGAAATGCGTTGTTAACCGCCCGAGAAATATTGAAAGTAAGGGCATGACAATCATCAAAATTGTAATACACTTCAAATTGATAGCCGTATTCCCCGCCCGTATCGAGAACGTGCGTGCTTCGATTTAGCACCGGATAGGTATGTTCTTTGATCAGAGAAGGCGGATCGTTATAGCCGCTACCGATTCGAAAGTTATTGTAGCTCTTGTACTCTAAACTTCCACCAAAAGAACCGCTGTAGAAGTTGGAACCCAAATATAATCCAAAAGCATCGGTTTCAGATTCAAAGCCAAAGGCATCTTCCAACTCAAAAGCATATTCCCCAAAAAACTGCACATTATCAGTGATAGTAATATCAGTGGTAAGTGCACCGAAATTGGTGTAATCGCTACCAATTGTTTGATTTCTCATCAAAATACCACCGGCACTGATGCGGTCATTCAGGTAAAAATTAGCTTGAAGCGTTTCTACTAAATCGGGGCGACGAAGAGAATCGGGCATGGTGTTTGGCGGGAGAGGATTAAACAATGGTTGCGCTCGAAGTGCTTTTACTTCAACCAAATCGGAAGTGTATTCGGCAGCAAAACCTTCCAATTCTCTAAAAAAAGCATAGCGTGTTCGCTCAAAGGATTCTTCGAATACAGAACCGGGGATATCATAACTGCGGAGCAACAATCCACGCCCCAGAGTTTCGTAAAAGTTTCCGGCTCGCACTCGAAACTGATCATCCTGAAATTGAATAGATTTTTGAGTAAGCTGAAAATAATTTCGTTCTTCGATGGGGGTGATGAATTGCTCGAATCGCCCATAAAGGCTGATGTTACCGGAATCGTAATAAAGGTTGGTTTGATTATAACCGGTTGAATACGACCGATCGTCTTCAAAAGGAAGGTTGCCTAGCTGGAACTCAAAACTATTGCTTCCATAAACCTGAGCAGTGACTTGAGTAGAACTTAAAGCAAGTAGCACCACAGCAAATACTGAACATCGATACATCATTCGCTTAGCAGTTTCAGAATTTTTTCTCTGATTTCTGTTTCCTCACCGGCTTTATAGCCTTCGTGCACATATACAATTTCGTTGTCGGCATTTACTATTAACAACGTGGGGACGGCTCGCACACTAAGTTTGGCCATCACTTCGCTGTTTACATCAAGAAGTATGGGATAAGTCATGCCCAGCGATCGGGCAAATGGTTTTACTTTGGCAAGATTACGCGGTCCATCAATGCTGATGCCAATAAACTGCACGCCTTGGTCTTCAAACTCGTCTGATATTTCCACCAGTTTAGGAATGGATTTTACACATGGTTTGCACCAAGTAGCCCAGAAATCAATTACCGTAAATTGCTCTCCCTTCAAACTATTAAAAGCGACAGTACGATTGTTCAGGTTTTTAAGCCTGAAGTTTGGCACTTCCGGGTTGTAGCCAAATCCTGAAGCAAAGATGAGCAAGGGAAGCAGAAATTTCATGTTTTTCCATCAATGTGAGAAATTATGAGAATGGAAATATCACGAAATCATAAAAAAACCCGGAAAGTAAATCCCGGGTTTTAAAAAGGGGTGGTATGAATCCTTAAACTAGTCTACCCAATCTGCAATAAAAACGTTGGTAGACCGATCGCCACCGTTAAAACGGTTTGATGCAAATACGATTTTGGTTCCATCATATGAAAACATCGGGAACGAATCGAAGGTGTTATCGAAAGAGATTTGCTGAAGATTCGAGCCATCAGCGTTAATCATATAAATGTTGAATGGGAACCCTCTTTCTGATGCGTGATTTGAAGAGAATACAATCTTTTCGCCGGAAGGATGGAAGTATGGAGCCCAGTTTGCATTGCCTAAGTCAGTGATTTGCTTCAAGTCGGTTCCATCAATGTTCACGGTATACAATTCCATGTCGGTTGGCTCAACCAAGCCTTGTTCGAGCAATGAGGTATACTTTTCGATTTCCTCTTCAGTTTCTGGCCTTGAAGCACGGAATACTAATTTCTGCCCATCCGGAGAGAAGAAAGCGCCACCATCGTAACCAAGATCGTCGGTTATTTGTACCACGTTCGATCCATCGGTATCCATGATGAACAACTCTAAATCACCGGTTCTCATCGAAGTAAACACGATTTTAGTACCATCGGGAGATAAAGTAGCTTCCGCATCGTAACCCGGAGAATCTGGAGTTAGGTTCGCGATGATTTCCCCATCCAGATTTGCTTTAAAGATGTCGTAGCCATCATAAATTGGCCAAACATACGCACCATTAGGTCCGCGTTCGGGAACGGCCGGACAAGCTTCATCCGCAAGATGTGTAGAACCGTAAACGAAGGTTGTATCGCCGGGAAGGAAAAATGCACAGGTGGTGCGACCTAAACCGGTGCTGATCATTTCAGGCTCGAAACCGGGTTGGTTTGCCTTCGCTTTCATGTAGAAAATCTGATCGCAGTTCACATCCCATTCCGGGTTGTCTGATTGAAAAATGATTTTAGAGTCGTCGAATCCCCAGTATGCTTCGGCATTATTTGCGCCAAAAGTAAGCTGCTGAATATTTCTGAAATGTTTTTCTTGATCGTATCGTAGAGTATCGTTTTCAGGATTGTAGGTAGAATCTGCCGATTCTTGCGCACAATTGGCTATGAATAGTGGAATAAAAAGAAATAGTAGTTTTTTCATAAAGTGGATTTTTTAAAGCTCGAAGAACTAATTCTTATGTGAAGATTATATGAAGATACTGCAAAGTGTTGCAGTATTTAATAAAAATGAAAAAGCCTCAGTGTCAGTGAGGCTTTCTCGGGGGGATGAGCCCCAATCCTAGGGTTGGGAGTGGGGCTTCCTTTAGGGGTTATATTCTTGCGCGAATCGCTGCATTCAATAAACAGCGATTATGTTTAAACATCGGTTGAGTCAAGTAATTATTGTGCAGCTTTCCGCCGAACCTAAAATTGTGACCTGAAAGAATCTACTCTATTATTTGTCCTTCGTCCCTTAATCCCGATCGTACATGTTTTTTTCGCAACGCCCCAAAGGTAAGGAGGTTTCGATACGAAAACCACCATTCTTTTGTATTGTTTACACTCTGAAACACAAAAGTGACTAATGTAAGATTACATGTACTCGGTTTTTTCAAATGTTGATGACCGACTTAATTCTTTGGTCTACCTGTAGAGAAAATGTTCGTCAACTGCGCGAATATACTTCTGCCGGCTAAGAAAAAGGCATCGTTTCCACCTAAAGACAAAAATCGTAATGCCATCTTTAATTCAGAAAGAAGTGCCGGTGGATATGTAACCAGCGTATCTTCTCTGATCGCGGTGTCCCAATCCATTGGTTTTTGGAATTCAACTCCGGCGCGATGCATTACCGTTCGATAGTTATTAGCCATAAGGGCGTATCCAATTGTGGTTGGATGAAGCCCATCTAAACTAAAAATACCGCCTTTATATACTTTTCCGGTTTCTTTATCTGCTCGGATGAAATCGGTGGTTAGTGTTGCTTCTCCTTTCTCGTTTACAAGGTGGCTACTTTGTTCATTTCGCTTTAAAGCCGCAACGAAATCCTCAGGAAAACCTCGCAATATTTCGCCGCCTAAACGGCGTTGAGCCATGCTTGCCACATGTTTAGCCATCGGCACCACATGCCAGCCATATTCTTTGGCCACTTTGCGAATGATGTGATTGAACTCATCCACGGTAAAGTCAATCTGTATGGCTTCATCTTTGGTGAGATGGGGATGTTTCTCGGGATCAAAATCCTCATCCCAAATCCAAAATCGAGTGTAGTAATCGAAGTAGCCGAGGTGGTTAGCCGAAAATCGAGAATTTACCCCACGCAGAATAGGCGGAATGGTTGGGTAGGGGATGGTTGGCACGAATACGCGTTGGGCACCAACTTTCTTTACTCGTTCGGCCAGTTTTCGATATTCCATTTCGAAATGCTCGGGGCGGTAAATCGAGTGTTTGCGAAATGCCATAAAAGATTCCAGATCTTCTTCCTCCGACCAAGTCAGATTTAAATTGATAACTGCACCCAATGCATTATTATGGCCTAAACACACAATTAGGTTTTCGATTCCGCCGTCATCAGCAAGTGCCTGCACATTATCGATTTGAGTGCGATGTTCAAACGTTGGATTCAGGCTTGGATTCAAAACCAAACGAGCGGTAGTGAATTTGGCATGCTCGGGCAGTAGCCCAAAAATGAAATAGCGCTCTTTGTGCTGATCAATAAACTCGCGGCTGTTCTTTTCATTTACGATCCATGAATCGTTGATAGCCAGCCCCCAAATTGCTTGATTGTGATACGGCTTAGTTCGGGCAACACTCAGATCTTTAAAACCACCTTCCCAATATTTTTTAATCCGTTTTAGCGTGCTGTATGTATGCTTTAAAGCAGATGGATATTCATCATAAGTGACTTTCGAGCCAAACTCGTCTGCAAGTCCGCGAAGCAGAACTTCGAGATTGAGTGGAATCCCGGCTTGAGCGGTAAACACCGGTTGTTGAAAATCGGGGTACGGATCGAAGCACCGCGCAATAAATGAGGGAAAGTTGATATCGGTGCGATAAATGCCGCCATTTTGAAATCCCTGTGCCAGAGAATCACCGAAAACGGCCAGTTTATGCTTCGCTTCTTTTTTGAAAATCATGGGCATAAATTTGCCACGAAATCACGAAAACACAAAATATATTAACTATCTATTGAGAGGGTTGTGAAGGGTGCGTACTTTGTCAAAAAAAATTAAAATTGCCATGTCAGATTCAGAGTTTAAAAACCGCCTCGAACAATTTCGTCAGAAACGAACCGAGCAGAATGAGAAAGTACTAGATCTTGGGCATCTGGGAATTAAGCGCTTCTTTAATATGGATGCCAACACTTATCGCGATGGCGCTCTGGACTCTAAAACCAAGGAGTTGCTTGGGTTGGTTGCGTCTAGCGTGTTGCGCTGTAATGATTGCATTGATTACCATCTAGAGCAATGTGCCAAAACCGGATCTACTAAAGAAGAAATTGTAGATGCCTTAAATGTGGCTTTAATAGTTGGTGGAAGTATCGTAATCCCGCATATGCGTCACGCGGTTGGAACGCTTGAGTTTTTGGAAGAGGAAGGGGTGTTTAATTAGGAATTACTCAATTAAGAATTAGGAATAGGTGCCATGGGTAAGTCAGTAAATCAATCCGATTATAGTTGAAGCGATAAATCCCTTCATTTGGTAAAATCTGATTCCGGACTTTTTACCAAGAGAAGGAATTTAGTCCTTCGAAACAAAGCCCAAAATAAAATCAAGGCAAGAACATAATTAAGCCAACCTACGTTTGAATAACCTTGGTAGGCAGGCATGGACTTCTACCCCTTTAAGCGAATGATGATGCCTTGGGCAATTCAGCAAATCAATCCGATTATAGTTGAAGGGTTAAAACCCTTCATTTGGTAAAATCTGATTCCGGACTTTTTACCAAGAGAAGGACTTTAGTCCTTCGAAACTTTCAGTCCCGCGGTTTAATTTCGATACCTTCAGCAATTTATGTTCGTACGGACGTATCGCATACGTCCATACGCAGCTTAAAGCGAATTAATCAATCCAAACCCCATCCAAAAAAAGGAAGCTCCCTTTCAAAAAGCTTCCTTTATTGTTAGCAATCTATAGCCTGCCGTCTGTAACAGCATCCGTTTCATAACTGCGCCACGGAATGGGGCTATAATCCAGTAAACGAGTTCGGCTTAGACGTAGCTCTCCCAAGCTACCTCTGGGGATAAGCCGATTTCATTGGAGATTTAATCCATGATCTTGCGTAAAAACGCAGGTTGATCTGAATCGTCTTTGCGGATACGCTCGGTGCTTTGTCGGAACGGCGCCACATTTGATGGCTGCTCGTTCTGAGTTTGCGCCGGTTGTTGTTCCATCGCTTCTTCCTCGTCACGACGTACATTCAAATCGCGACGTAAATAAGATGGCGTATCCAATTTTTTGAGGTTGTTTTCGCCCTTGTAGTAATCACCACTGGTGCGAGTAAATCTCGTTGGGATTTCTTTCTTGGCAGATGGCGTTGCAGCCGGTGCACTCATTCTCTGCTCAGCTGGTAGTCCAGCCGGTTTGTTAGGCGCCACACGAACGTTATTGCGATCTTCAGCCAAATCGAAACCGGTTGCGATAACCGTTACGCGAATTTCTTCTCCGAAATTCTCGTCGAGTACCGTACCCAAAATGATTTCCGCTTCATCACCCGCTTCCTGCTGAATGATAGAAGTAGCCGTAGTTGTTTCGCGCATACCAAGGTTTGAACCCGCCGAAATATTCACCAACACATTACGTGCTCCATTGATGCTTACACCATCAAGCAGTGGTGAATTGATCGCTTCGCGAGCGGCCATTTCTGCACGTTCCGGTCCTGAAGCCGTTGAACTACCCATAATTGCAGCTCCGCCATCGGTCATGGTTGTGCGCACATCGGCAAAATCAAGGTTGATTAGACCAGGCATCAGAATTAAGTCGCTGATACCGCGTGTTGCATTGTAAAGTACTTCGTTTGCGAGCGCAAAAGCTTCCATCAGCGAAGTGTTTTCATCGGCGATATCGAGCAGACGCTCATTTGGAATTACGATAACGGTATCGCAATTTTTCTTAAGCTCGTTGATGCCTTCTAGGGCATATTTTTTACGGATTTTACCCTCGCACTCGAACGGTGTGGTAACAATCCCTACGGTAAGAATACCGCGACGTTTTGCCATGCCTGCAACCACGGGGGCACCACCGGTTCCGGTTCCACCGCCCATTCCTGCTGTCACAAAAATCATATCGGCGCTTTCGATGGATTCTTCGATCTCATGTCGATTTTCCTCCACCGCTTCGCGGCCGATTTCAGGGCGTGCACCTGCACCAAGTCCGCTGGTTAGAGCAGCTCCTACCTGTATTTTAATGTTTGCGTGACTCGCTTTTAAGGCCTGCGCATCGGTGTTCAACGCAATGTATTCCACACTATCGAGGCCCATGTTGATCATATTATTGATGGCATTTCCGCCACCGCCGCCAACGCCAATGACTTTGATTTTGGCATTTTCTTGGCTTTGTTCGTCGAAAAAGAATCGAGAGTTGTGATTAGCCATGATAACTCCTGTTATTGTTTACTGGATTTTTTATAGATGATATTCTTGTTACAGTTCTTTGAACCAGCTCTTCATGCGGTCGGCGATTTTATTCATCACCTGTTCTACACTTGTCGCTTTTCCTGATCCTGCAATCATAGTTTTGCTGGTATTATTTCCGGTTTGTAAAGCATGCACTACAAGACCTACGCCGGTAGCGTATATCGGGCTGTTCACTTCTTCAACCAAACCGCCGGTAATTCCAAGAGGAATTCCGATCTTAGCGTCCATGCCAAGTATTTCGTTGGCAAGTGGACATACATTCTTGATCAGAGATCCGCCACCGGTCATAACTACACCGGCGCTGAGCGCATCAGAATAGCCGCTGCGTTTAATTTCGATGCCTACGATCTCTAAGATTTCTTCCATCCGCGCTTGTATGATTTTAGCTAGGATGCTTTTTGTAATTTCTTTTGGTGGACGACCCGCAATGCCTGGAACCGTAATCACTTCGTCGTTTTCGATCATGTCGGCATAGCATTCGCCGTGATTTCTTTTCAGCGTTTCGGCTTGATCATCAAGCACGCTTAGGCCAAGTCGGATGTCGTCGGTTACTTTTTGTCCGGCAATGGCAATTACGGCTGTGTGGCGAATAGTGTTGTCGCGGAAAATGGCCACATCGGTAGTGCCACCTCCAATATCAACCAACACTACGCCGGCTTCTTTCTCTTCGTAATCCAACACAGAATACGACGAAGCCAACGGCTCGAGAATAATGTCTGCCACTTGATAACCGGCACGTTCCACACAGCGGTAGATGTTTTTAGCCGCAGAAACCAGTCCTGTGATGATGTGCACTTCTGCTTCCATCCGCATGCCACTCATGCCCACTGGATCGCTGATGCCATCCTGACCATCAACCACAAATTCTTGCGGAATTACATGCAAGATTTGCTGATCGGTTGGTAGCATGATGCGCTGGCAATCTTCCAATAAGCGCTCCACGTCTTGCGCGGTTATTTCGTTATCGCGGTTGTTGATGGTGATCACACCTTTACTTCTCATACTTCGAATGTGATCGCCGGCAATACCAACATTTACCGAGTTAACCTGAATGCCCGAAGCTAACTCTGCTTGTGCGATGGCATCTTTGATGGCGTTCACGGTTTTGTCGATGTTTACAACTACGCCACGGTTCAATCCATCGCTGGGAGCTTTACCCACACCCAGAATGTTGATCCGGTTAGATTCGTCGATGGAAGCGACGATTGCGCAGATTTTTGTGGTCCCGATGTCGAGACCTACCATAATGTTTTCCTGTTCAGACATTAGAGTTTACCGCTGTTTTGATGATTGCTAAAAATTTGTTGTTCGATGTTGAATGTTCAGAGTTCATGGTTCAACTGCCCTCCCTCGTTACAACTTGATTCGTAAATCGTAAATCAACTTGTTGCATGCTGTTGATGCCCTTCACACTTATAATTTCCCGATAAAAGGCTTCCCAATTCTTGAGTTTGATGTCGAATTCGTTTCTGCCGAAAAGCAGTTTTACACCGTTTTCGTGGCTCAGTGCTACCACGCCGTCGTATGGGTCGAATGCGATTTCGCTAATGGTTGTCCAGCCCAATGGATTATTCAAAGCACTCACCAGAAAATCCCGAACCTGAATAAATTCATCCGAAGAAAGCGTGTCGCTGTTTGCTCGTGCATCGAAGCCATATACAATCGGCAAGTTTCGAGTTTTCCCATTCAATATCGGCAGTTTTACACCGTAAGCATCAACATAGGTTTGGTTTGATCCGGACATCAGCAAAGCAATAGGAAAACGTTCTCGAACGGTGAGTTTCAACTTTCCTAATGCATCCACATACGGAACCACAGAGTGTACATAAGGCAGTTTTTTGATGGAGGCTTTCACCACTTCAAAGTCGAGACTGTCGGGATGTACTCCCGTTTCAACGGCCGATGATTGAATGATATCCGCCTCATCAGTAAAGTAATTCCCAGCCACCATCACAGATTTAACGCGAAGGTTCTGTTGCCAATACAACGCGGCAATCACCGACACACCAAGTACCAAAATCACCAAGGCTGCCCAAGGTAAAACTCGTCTTTTTTCGGTGTTATGTTGCGCTTTTTTACTCAAGAGCGAGCTTCTACTTTAAAATTTCCAAGTTCAATTTCTTCTACAAAGCGATCGCCCGATTTATAAATATCGCCGGCGCCCATGGTGATAATGATGTCGCCCGGTTCTACGATTTCCTTCAATCGTTCATGCACTTCGTTCTTGTCTTCCACATACACCACATTACGATGACCATATGTTGAGGCGGTATCAGCAATCATTTTCCCGGTTACGCCTTCGATCGGTTTTTCTCTGGATGGATACACATCGGTTACCACCATCACTTCGGCATCAAAAAAGGAGAGACCGAATTCTTTGTAAAGTTCTTGCGTACGTGAGTACAAATGTGGCTGAAATACCGCAATTACACGTCGATCCGGCCAGCCGGAATTGGCAGCTTCAAGTGTAGCCTTTACTTCGGTCGGGTGATGGGCGTAATCGTCAATCACCATAATGCCGTTGTTGTACTTTAACTGGAACCGACGATAAACGCCTTCAAAACTCTCCAATCCTTGCTTGATCAACTTAAAGTCGATGTTTAGTTCCAATCCGGTAGCAACGGCCGCCAGCGCATTTTTCACATTATGCTCTCCGGGCGCTTTCAAAGTGATTACACCTAGTTTATTGCCATCCTGTAAAACAGTAAACGTACTATTGAATTGATTCATCTGAAGATCGGTAGCACGAATATTGGCTTGTGGGGTAAGTCCGTAGCTAAGTATTCTGCGTTCCAATTTTGGCAGGATACTTCGCACATTGGGATCATCCAAACACACAACAACTGCACCGTAAAAAGGCACTTTGTTAGCGTAATCGATAAAGGCGCCTTTCACATCGTCCAGGTCATCGTAAATATCCAAATGCTCGGCTTCGATGTTCGTAATAATGGCTATCGAAGGAGTGAGGCGAAGAAAGGTTCGGTCAAACTCATCGGCTTCAACCACAATCACATCGCCTTTACCAACAACTGCGTTCGTTTTATCAAAACTATGCACTTTGCCACCCACCATGATAGTTGGATCGTAATTTCCTTCGCGCGTAACCATACCGATCATGGTCGTAGTAGTGGTTTTACCATGAGTTCCCGCAACTCCAATCCCGAATTTCATTTTCATCAACTCGGCCAACATTTCGGCACGTTTAATGGTCGGGATGCGGGCGTCTAGCGCAGCTTTGGTCTCAACGTTATCCTCAGCTTTTACCGCGCTGGTGTAAACCACAACATCGGCACCTTCAATGTTTTCGGGTGCATGTCCTTCAAAAATGGTTGCTCCGATTTCTTCTAAGCGTCGGGTTGTGTCGCTAAGTGCACCATCAGAACCGGTTACTTTGTATCCACGATGAATCAGAATCTCAGCCATTCCACTCATACCAATCCCACCAATCCCCACCATGTGGATGTGTCGGGTTCTACCAAATACGGGCTGTGTTTCAAATTGCTTACTCATTAATTCAATCGGGATTTTGCTAGTTCTAAAATTTCGTTTGCGATGGTGCCGGCAGCGTCAGGTTTTGCCAATGCCAGTGCTGCTTTGTTCATTTCTTTTAGGCGTTCCTGGTCGTTAATTAACTTCGATACCAACTCACTGATTACCATTTTCGCCTCGTCATCTTTCACTAATTCGGAAGCTCCTGCCTCTGCCATGGCTTGTGCGTTTTGCGTTTGATGGTCTCCCGCTACATTCGGGGATGGAATCAATACACTGGGCATTCCAATCAACATAAATTCGCTGCATGAACTGGCACCGGCACGGCTGATCACTAAGTCAGCTGCGGCGTAGGCTTCCGGCATCGAATCGATGAAGGCAGTCAACCTTAAATTTGGATACTTGGCTTCATCCACTTTAGTGGTTAATTCATCGTAATAACGAGAACCGCACTGCCAGATAATTTGAAGCTCAGATTGATTGTGCAAAGCCTCAAGGTTATTCAAAATTGCTTCGTTGATGGATTTAGCGCCACCACTTCCGCCCATCACCAATAAGACTGGTCTGGTATCGTCAAAACCGAATGCTTTTAAGCCTGCTTGTTTGTCTACCGCGGTTAAGGTGCTCCGAGTTGGATTACCGGTGATCATAGTTTTGGATGCCGGTAAAAATCGATCGGCTTCCTCAAAGGCGGTGAAAATCTTTGTAGCAAATTTCGCCAATAGCCGATTAGTAACGCCTGGGAAACTATTCTGTTCTTGGATAACCACGGGGATCGACTTCTTTCCTGCAACCCATCCAACCGGACCTGCAACGTATCCACCGCATGAAACCACCACATCGGGTTTGAATCTCGAAAGAATGGCGAAACTTTGGGCCAATGCGGTTATCAATTTAACCGGGAAGAGCAGGTTTTTAGCTGTTAATCGGCGATGGAATCCACTGATCCAAACATTATCGATATCGTAGCCTGCTTTTGGAACAGCGTGCCATTCCATATGATTTTTGGTTCCCACAAACCGGATTTCGGTTTCGGGGTTGTTAGTTTTTAATGCATCGGCAATGGCGATAGCGGGATAAACATGTCCGCCTGTGCCACCGGCTGCGATTAAGATTTTCGGATTACGCATAAAAAGGCCTCCTCTCTTTACTGTGTTTACTGATGTTGAGCAATATGCCCACCATCAAGCCTGCAAAGAGCATGTTTGTTCCACCGTAACTTACAAACGGCATAGGGAGACCGGTTACCGGGAGTAACCCACTGGCAACACTGGCATTTACAAATCCAAAAAGCACAATGGTTAGGGTACAACCAACTGCCAATAGAGCGCCTAAAGTATCTTCAGATTTTCGTGCGATAAACACGATGCCTCGAATCAAAATGAGGCTGAAAATTACGATCAAACTCATAGCGCCGAAGAAGCCATATTCCTCTGCTATGATCGCGAAAATGAAATCGTTGTAAGGAGCGGGGAGGAAATCACGTTGTGTGCTTTTTCCTATTCCAACACCAAATAATTCGCCTTTGGCAATGGCAATGTGCGCTTGTTGAGCCTGATAGCCACTTCCGGTTAAAAACTCTTCCGTCTCGATATTCTTGATTTGCTCAACATACTGCTCAATTCGATCCTGTCGATTCGCTGATTGATTGAGCAATAACATCCCACCTAATAAAGCCACAGCTACCATCGATCCCATTTGGATGATGCTAATCCGTCCGATGAACATCATCACCAAGCAAATTCCCATTAAAATTCCGGCGGAGCTGAAATCCTCGATGCCGATGAGCCCACAGGTAACCGTTACCCAAACCATAATTGGGATAAATGACTTCTTGAAATCCTTTACATAATCTTGCTTTTCGCTCAATAACACACTCACATGCAGCAATAGCGCAACCGTTGCCAATGTTGAGGGCTGAAAGCTAAATCCGCCCACATTCAACCATCTTTTGGCGCCGAATTGTTCGGTTCCGAATATTAGTACAGCTACCAATAACAGAAGGCTGATCATCATCCCGATTCGGGAGAATTTCGCTAAAGTGTGATAATTAATTTTAGAGACGATCAACATCACAAAGAAAGCGATCGCCAGCTTAACCACATGTCGCGTTACTAGTGCAAAGGCAGAGGTGTCGTTCGATTCGGCAAAAAATGCGATCGACGAATACACCGCTAGCACGCCAAACATCATCAACATGATAATGGCCATTAACAACACACGATCGCTTCCTTGTCGGCCTGCATCGATATCCTCAGGGCTGGTGCCTAGTACGTTGTTTAAGTTGTTATGTGGACTGGTGTGGATCACTCTTTAGTTACAAAGTTTCTCAGTTACAAAGTGACAAAGTTGGATACTCTGTAACTCTGGTACTTTGAATCTATGTTTCTCATAGTTTTGCTACTTCCTCTTTAAATACTTTGCCGCGGTGTTCGTAATCATCAAACATATCGAAGGAAGAACACGCCGGGCTCAGTAATACTACTTCACCTCGTTTGGCACCTTTTTTGGCAATTCGAACTGCATCCCGCATCGAATCTGCTTTTTCAAAATTTGGGGCTGTTTTTCCTAGTTGCTCTTCAATCTTATCTTTCGATTCGCCGATTGCGATGATCGTATGCACTTTATCACGAATCAAAAATTTGATTTCTTCATAATCGTTGCCCTTGTCGCGGCCGCCTAAAATCAATGTGAGTGGAACGTTGAAACTGTCGAGTGCAAACCACACAGCGTTAACGTTGGTAGCTTTGCTATCGTTAATGTATTTCACGCCATCAACTATTCGAGCCAACTCTAGGCGATGCTCTACACCGCTAAAGGATTTCAGGCTTTCACGAATGGCTTCGTTCTTTATTTCTCCGGCGCGGGCAGCCAACGCGGCTGCTAATCCGTTTTGCAAATTGTGATTGCCGGGTAATCCTAGTTCGTGCACAGGCATGAGCGATTCCTCGTTGTTATTAAATCTGAAGATGATATGATCGTTATGGACAAAAGCACCCTCCGGGACTTCGTTTTTCGATGAAAAACCCCAGAGCTTCGGGTGACTTTCTGAATTTTGGAGACGAGCAACATGCCCTTGAATGAGCGGGTCGTCGAAATTGTAGATGAAAAAATGTTTGTCGGTCTGATTTTCCGTGATTCGGAATTTCGAGGCTGCATACGAGCGCATGTCGTTTGCATACCGATCGAGATGATCGGGCGTAATGTTTAGTAAAACGCTTACATCCGGCGTAAAAGCGTCGATGTGATCCAGCTGAAAACTCGATACTTCTAAAATGTGTGTGCCCTTTGCTGATACAACCTTCTCAGAAAATGCGTACCCAATGTTTCCGGCAAGTGAATAATCAATCTTTGCGGTTTCCCACATATGGGCTAGCCAGCTTGTAACCGTGGTTTTGCCGTTACTTCCGGTAATGGCCACAATTTTTTGATCAGAAAACCAGCTGGCAATTTCAATTTCGGAAAAAACCGGAGTGCTGTTGTTCAAGTGATGCTGAACAATGGAAGCCTCAGTTGGTACGCCAGGACTTAAAACCACAAAGTCTGCATTTTGGGCGCGGTTGGTATGCCCGCCTTGCTCAAATTCGATGTGATTTGATGCCAACGTATTTTGATTGGTTTCAGAAATACTTCCAAAATCAGACACAAAAACCTCAGCACCTTTTTGCTTAAGCAGTAAGGCAGCGGCAACACCACTTCGGGCAGCTCCAATAACGGCGATATGTTTACCGGCTACTTCTCTCATCTGATTTTAAGCGTTAGTAAACTTATCAGGCCAAGTAACACGGTGATGATCCAGAATCGAACCACGATTTTTTGCTCGCTCCAGCCTTTTTTCTCAAAGTGATGGTGGATAGGTGCCATCAAAAAGACACGCCTTCCTTCGCCGTACTTTCGTTTGGTATATTTGAAATAGGTGGTTTGTACAATCACTGAAAGTGTTTCGAAAAAGAACACACCACAGATAAATGGAAGGAGTAATTCTTTGTGTAGCATCAATGCTAAAGCACCAAAAGCACCTCCTAAAGCCAACGAACCGGTATCGCCCATAAACACAGACGCCGGGTTGGTGTTATACCACAAAAATCCCATGCAGGCGCCAACAAGTGCAGCACAGAAAATGGTGAGTTCACCCGCGCCTGGTAAGTACATGATGTCGAGGAATCCGGAGAAATCGACCCGACCGGAAACGTAGGCAAAAATGGCAAATACAAATCCGCAAATGGCCGAAATACCTGACGCAAGACCGTCTAGGCCATCGGTTAAATTGGTTGCGTTACTAACTGCGGTGATAATGAACACCGCAAGTGGTAGGTAAATTACCCAACCCCATTCTTCACCAAAAAAGGCATAATCAATGTTCAAATCGGCGGCAAACGGAACCGTTGAAAGTGTGTTGAATGCCTCAAAATCCGGGTGGAAGTACAAGACGCTTCCTAAAATCAAACCAACAGTTACCTGCCCGGCGATTTTAAATCTCCCGGCTAAACCGCTCTTATCTTTTTTCACCACCTTGATGTAATCATCGATAAAGCCAACCAGCCCGAGTGAAAGCATCACAAAGAAAATCAACCAGCCGTAAATACTGTCCATTCGAATGAAAAGAAGGGTTGGGATAAGCGTGGCAAGTAAAATAATTACACCACCCATCGAAGGCGTACCCACTTTTTCGATGTGGTGATCGAGACCAACATCCTCGCGAATTACTTCTTTTAGCTGCATTTTGCTCAGCCATTTTATAATCCTGCGCCCAATAAATAAGCTGATGAGCAGCGAAAATACAGCTGCCAGCCCCGTTCGGGTTGAAATAAATGCCATCGCCGTGGCTCCGGGAAATTCATAGGCTTTTTCTAGCCAGTCAAACAATTCGTAAAGCATCAGTGGTCCTCCTTTTTTTGTTGCAGTGCCGCTTCCGCGATTTCATAATCGTTGAAGGGATGCTTAGTTCCACGGATGTCCTGATAATCTTCGTGCCCTTTACCGGCAATTAGTACGATGTCGTTACTTTTAGCAGATTTGATCGCTTGTTCGATGGCTTTTTTGCGATCAGATTCTGAATGAACACTATCCGGATGATCGAAACCTTTTAGAATGTCATCGATGATAACGTCCGGGTTTTCGAATCGAGGATTATCGCTGGTAACAAATAATTGATCAGCAAATTTAGCTGCCACACGCGCCATTTCGGGTCGTTTAGTAGGATCGCGATCGCCCCCGGCACCAAATACACAAATTAACTCAGAATCTTTGCCTTTCAGCTTTTCAAGCGTTGAGAGAACATTTTCGAGCGCATCAGGAGTGTGGGCATAGTCCACAATCACCACAGGAAGATTGTCACCATCAACTACCACGGTTTCCATGCGTCCATTTGCACCGCTGCAAGTTTGCAATGCTTTGGCTATATCGCTTCCATTTAAACCAAGTTCTTTACAAATCAAAAATGCTTCGGCAACATTGTAGGCGTTGAAATCACCCACTAAAGGCGACTTGATATTCACACCATCAACAATTAGGGTTAACCCTTCTGCCGAATTTTGAAGGATGTGATTATTATCGGTTTTATAGCTGAATTCGATCTTTTTTGCCTTGGTGTCGTTGACCATAAAATGACCACGCACATCATCAATGTTTACTATTGCGGTGGATGTGCTCGGTAGATGATCGAACAGTAATTTTTTAGCCTTTGCATATTCATCAACAGTGCTGTGATAATCCAAATGATCGTGCGATAAATTGGTAAATGCTGCCACACTAAAATCGAATCCATTTACACGTTCTTGAGCAAGGGCATGCGACGATACTTCCATGATCAGAAATTCCGATCCGGCTTTGGTCATGGCTTTCATGTCGGATGCAAGTTCAATGGGATCACTTGTGGTTAGAGCACTATCGAGCTCTACGTCTAATATTCGCTTTGAAACCGTTCCAAGTAACGATGCCTTTTTCTCAAGCTTGGTTAGCACCTGATACACAAGCGTTGCCACCGTTGTTTTACCGTTGGTTCCGGTAATGCCAACAATGGTCAAATCTTTGGCTGGATTTCCCGCAAATTCTTGAGCCAATACCCCTAAAATTTTGCGTGTATTTTCAACTTCAATTACACAAACATCTTTAGCATCGGTGTAATATGATTCTTCACAAATAAGCACATTAGCACCACGGGCAATGGCATCCTCTAAAAACATATGGCCATCTACTTCGGTGCCTCTGATTGCAATAAACACCGAGCCTTTCGTAACCTGCCGGCTATTTTGATGCACCCCGGTTAGTTCAATATCCAGCTTTTTGTTGGATACATGAAGGGGGTTAATAAGAGCTATGAGTTCTTTAATGTGCAATCTATTTATCCAATTTTGCGATCGTTACCGTTTCCAGCGAACGTGCTTTACCCCGAATGGTAACTTTGCCGCCAATTTTCATAATCTGATCTTGTTTCGGGAACTGAGTGAATACCGTTCCTGAACCGATTTTTTCAATATCAAAACCTGTGCTTCTGAGTAATGCAATAGCATTGCGCATGCTTAATCCCTTTACATCGGGAATGCGCGCATATCCTTCTTTAACAGAAGTGGTGTCGGATGAAGCAAAACTATTCGCCACAGTTAATTTGAGTTCATTACCAGCCCAAAGGGTGTCGTTTGGCATCGGTATCTGTTGCTGAACCAAACCCGCACTTCCTGTAATGCTTAATTCCAAATTCATGGTTTCAGCCATTTCTTCTGCTTCATAAACAGTCAATCCAACCAGATTTGGTGTAATTTGATATTCCGATTGCTCAGCCAATGGCTCTAGTATCATTTGATTGCGAAGATCATCATCTAACCCAGAAATGCGTTTTGCAACCTGACGAAAAATGGGTGCTGCTGTGTACCCTCCGTATCCAACCGGTTTGGGTTCATCCAACATGATAAAGCACACGTATTTGGGATTGTCGACTGGGAAAAATCCTACAAAAGAACCACGATAATTACTGGTATAACGTCCGTTTACTACTTTTTTTGCAGTTCCTGTTTTGCCCGCAATGCGCAAGCCTTCAACCTGGGCAAGATCTCCGGTACCCGAATCGCTTACAACACTTTCAAAAACCGGTAATAATTTTTGAAGGGTTCGTTTTTTAGCAACACGACGGATTTCAACGGGTTCATGTTCAGAAATTACATTCCCGTTGTTGTCTTCAATCCGCTCAATGATGTAAGGGCGCATCAGCATGCCATCGTTAGCAAATGCAGCGTAAGCCTGTGTAACCTGGATGGGAGTGCTTAACAATTCATACCCGTGCGACATCCACGGTAAACTCACCATACTCCAATCGTAGGGTTTTGCCATTCGGCCACTTTCTTCCCCGGCAATATCCACATAAGTTGGGGTGCCGAAGCCCAAGTTTCTTGCATATTGATAAAAGCGATCGTTGTCGAGGCGCATGGCTAATTCAGCCGTTGCAATATTCGACGACTGACGGATTACTTCCGCAAAATCAATATCCCCTAGCGGATCGTGATCTCGCAGAGTAAGTCCATGAATAACTTTTTCGCCATCCTCGGGAGTTTTAAAAACTTCATCAAAAGTAACTTTATTCTGTTCTACCGCAGCAATTGCAGTTACTAGTTTGAAGGTAGAACCGGGCTCAACCATATCAGAAATAGCGAAATTCCGCCGATTTTCATCTTCGCTACTTCCCGGGAAATTTGGATCAAAGGTTGGATAATTTGCCAAGGCAAGTATGGCACCAGTATTTGGATCCATAATAATGCCCGTGCCATAATTCGCATTATGTTTTTCAACGCCGGCTTTCAGTTCATCTTCGAGAATTGCCTGGATGTACGCATCCACCGTAGTATGGAGCGAATAACCATCGGTGGGGAGTTTTTTGGGAGCTCCCACATATTCGAACACGCGATTAAATGGATCTTTGCGAACTTGTTGTACACCGTCTTCGCCATTTAGCTCGTCATTATAGAACGCTTCGATCCCGGTTCGCCCGTTCATTGAATGGTTCACAAACCCGATAGAATGTGCTGCAAGCGAACCAAACGTGTACTTACGGCGGAAGTTCTCTTCAATAATCACGCCTTTAATTCCTAACAGATCAATTTCATCTTTCTGAATTCCGGTAAGATTTTTAGCCAACACCACATAACGAGATCTGCTAGGCGCATCTGAAATTTTTTGGCGGTATTCACTTGCCGGTTGATTGGTAACCTCACCAAGTTTGGTAATTAGTTGATTAATCTGGTCTCTGGTCAATCCTTTGATTTTCGGATCTAACGCGATCTGATAATCCGCTACATTGGTTGCTAGTAACGTGCCGTTTTTATCGTAAATGTTACCACGTTGTGCAGGAATAGGGATTTCATCGATGGCCTGCTTGGTCCAAAGCGTGCGTAGTCCTTCACCTTCCACATAATTAATGCGGATAAGCTGAAATGCCAACGCGCAGGGGATCAGAAACAGAAATCCCAGCACGACAAACATTCTACTTAATATGGAGGTACGGTGTTCGGTCATTCTTCCACCTCGATAATATATTCGGCGGGACCACCATTGATAAATCCTGCAGCCTGAGCTTTATCATAGATTTCAGCCGGGCCAACCATGCGATCGTATTGCAACTTCAGCTCGTCGTGGGTTTGGCGGGCTTTGTTGTATTCGTTTTCAAGAGCCTGAACTTCTTCGAGCAAGCTTTGAGTGGCGAACACATGCGTTAAATACGCAAAGCCAAACGCCCCAATAATCAGCGACCATAGAATTACTACGCCCGGTTTAATTTTGGGGATGCCAGTTTTGGAGGAATCGGTTGCTCTTTTAGCATTCGATTGCTTTTTAGCGGAGGCAGAAGAGGTTGATATGTCAGGTTTAGAGACTTTTCGGAGATTGGGCTGCACTTCGCGACGCTTAAGTGGGGATTGCACCATCATGAGCCACCTCCGTTTATTTTTTCAGCAATTCGGAGTTTAGCGCTCCGGGCTGCGGGGTTTTGGGCAACTTCTTGATCAGATGGGATGATCACCTGTTTATTAATCAGGCGAAATGGGGACAAATTGTTGCCGTAAAAATCTTTCTCGACCTTTCCTTCAAAATTTCCTGCTTTTAAAAATCTCTTTACTAAGCGGTCTTCCAGTGAATGGTACGACATCACTACCAATCGGCCGCCTTCTTGCAATACTTCCAACGATTGCGCTAATACGTCTTTTAAAACTTCCAACTCTTGATTTACTTCTATTCTGATCGCCTGAAATACTCTTGCAAGCGACTTTACTTCAAATTTGGGGTTTACTACTTCGGTGATGGCTTTTCTTAAATCACGGGTAGTTTCAACCGGGCGATGGTCGATGATAGAACGAGCAATTCTACGGCTCGCTTTTTCTTCGCCATAATGAAAAATAATATCCCGAAGTTGCTCATACTCGTAGTTATTAACTACTTCGTAGGCAGTAAGTCCGGTCATGTTTCCCATTCTCATATCTAATGGGCCATCTTCCTGAAAGCTGAATCCGCGATCGCCGGCTTTAATCTGATGGGTTGAAACGCCAAGATCTAAAAGGATTCCGGCTACCTGGCCATGATACTGGGGAGGTAGAAGTGTAGTCAGGTATCCGAAATTTCCTTTTAATATGTTAAAACGGTTGTCTTCGCCGATGTAAGCTGTAGCAGCAGCAATGGCTTCATCATCCTGATCGACAGAAAAAAGAGTTCCATTGGCAGATAATTGGTCAAGAATAGCTTTAGAATGACCGCCACCGCCTAGGGTGCCATCGATATAAATGCCGTCGGGTTGGGTAATTAATCCATCGAGGCATTCGCGAAGCATAACAGGTATGTGCTGGTGATATGTGGCCATATTAATCAGCATCGGAAGTGTTTCCGCCTCCCATCACCTGTTCAAATATCTCTTCAAATGCATCTGCATCAAGGCTTTCGTCGGCTTTTTGCAGATTCTCTGGGGACCAAATCTCGATGTACTGTCCCATACCTATAAATACAGCTTTAGAACTGATTCCGGCAAAGGCGCAATGATCGCTGGGGATTGCGATACGGTTTTGCTTATCGAGAGCGGTGTCTTCGGCAAAGCGAAGAAAGTTACGTTTAGCAATACGGCCAGCACGGGTAAAATTGTTGGCCTTGTTGAGGGCTGCTTCCACGTTCAGCCACTCATTTTCGGGGTATAAATATAGGCAGGATTCGATTCCGCGTACCACTACAAAGCGATCCTGTGCGTCAGGATTTACCAGTTTGCGCAGTTTCGCCGGGAAGGATATACGTCCTTTATCGTCGATGCTGTGCTCGTATTGGCCTTTAAAACTATGCACGATACCCGCGGAATGGATGATTTGATTGCTAAATGATCTGTAAGAGAAAAGTCCCCACTTTCTCCCACATCACTCCACAATGTACCCTTCTTTACCATAATCTGTCAAATAAAATCCACAGGGTGCGTAATAATTATTTTTTAGGCGGGTGGATCAATTAAGAACTACACGATTCAAAAAGGGCGAATACATTTTGTAGTCATCTCGAAGTGCTAATCAGAGGGGTGAGTTCAGAGTTAATAATTGCTTCGCTCTCTAGATTTCTCACTTCGTTCGAAATGACAAAGAGTTTGTGCTTTATTGTAAAGGTGATACAGTTTCAAAAATTTACCCGAAACCCGAAACCAGGTTCAACTAATAGCGACTCTCTTGGTACAAAACTGTCTCAGCGCTTGATTGATTTGCTCAAACTCGATCAAAAAAGCATCGTGTCCGTATTTCGACTTAATCTCTCGAAAGGTAGCGTTGGGGAGAAGTTCGGCAAGCTCGATCTGTTCGTGGATCGGATAAAGGATATCAGAATCGATGCCGATTACTAACACCGGTAGATCTAATTTGCCGAGTACCGATTTAGCAGTTCCACGTCCCCGGGCAACATCATGCGAGTCCATAGCTTTGGTTAAAGTGATATAAGAATTCGCGTCAAAGCGTTGAGTGAGTTTTTCGCCCTGATAATTCAAATACGACTCAACCTCGAACTGTTCTTTTTGGATGTTCCAATTTCTGCCGAATTTACGATCGTAATCGTGCGGACTTCGATAGGTGATCATGGCCAAGCTTCGAGCGGCGGCTAATCCATCGTTAGGTGGTTTTTCATCAGAATAAAAGCCGTTGTTCCAGTTTTTGTCTGCTTTAATGGCAATACGCTGTGCTTCGCTGATTCCAATGGCCCAAGGTGAATGTGAAGCTCCCATCGCGATGAGGCAAGCCGATTTAATTCGGTCATCCATCACACAGAATTCCAGTGCAATCATTCCGCCCATAGAGCCACCGATGATTAATTCAATTTCCTGGATTCCGAGTTCATCCAACAAAAGTTGTTCTAAACAAACAATATCGCGGATGGTTAGATTTGGAAAATCAGCTTGATACTTTTTTCCGGTAGTCGGGTTAATCGATATGGGACCAACCGATCCGTAACAACTTCCGGGGTGATTAATGCAGATCACAAAATGCCTATCCAAATCAATAATGCCTGAATTATCGAATAACCCGCGAAACCAATCATCGGCATTGGAGTTTCCGGTGAGCGCATGGCAGATCAGAATGGCGTTATTCCTTTCACTGTTTAACGTGCCCCAGGTTTGATAAGCAAAATGCGGTTGAGGTATTTCATCACCGGATTCGGTGAGAAAGACAGTGTCAATTGTATGGGTTTTTAAATCAGACATAGTAGTGGAAGTAAAAGTCGGAACCGCAAAAACGATTCCGACTTTCTAGGTTGCTGTTCGATGGTGAGGGTTCTTTATGCGGGTACAGCAATGCTTTTGAAAGCAAGCTCAAAATCTTCAATGATGTCGTCGATATGTTCGATACCAACCGAAACCCGAATCAGATCGGCTTTTACGCCACTGGCCGATTGTTCCGTCTCGTTCAATTGCTGATGTGTGGTAGATGCCGGGTGGATGACCAGCGTTTTTGCATCGCCTACATTCGCCAAGTGACTCGAGAGTTGAACGTTGTTGATAAACGTTTTTGCGGCATCGAAGCCACCTTTTACTCCAAAAGTGAGCACAGATCCAAAATGATCAGGGGTAAAGTACTTTTGTGCTCGTTCGTGATGAGGATGATCTTCCAATCCTGTAAAATTCACCCATTCCACATCTTCATTTTCTTGAAGGTATTTGGCAAGTTTTAGCGCATTTTGATTGTGACGTTCCACTCTAAGCGACAATGTTTCCAGGCCTTGAAGCAATAAAAAACTGTTAAATGGTGATTGAGAGGAACCGAAATCTCGTAAGCCTTCTACTCGTGCTCGGATAGCAAAAGCGATATTGCCGAACGGTCCATCTGATCCAAATACTTCCCAGAAATTTAATCCATGGTAGCCGGGCGATGGCTCGCTGAATAAAGGATATCGGCCGTTGCCCCAGTTGAAGTTTCCGGCGTCTACGATTACACCGCCTACCGAAGTTCCGTGGCCACCAATCCATTTTGTTGCCGATGCAGTAACTACATTGGCACCAAAATCAATCGGGCGAACAACAGCTCCACCGGCGCCAAAGGTGTTGTCTACAACCAGTGCAATCCCATATTTCTCGCTTAGTTTTGCCAATCCTTCAAAATCGGCCACATTACCGCGAGGGTTTCCAATCGATTCCACATAAAAAGCTTTGGTGTTATCGTCGATGAGTTTCTCGAATGCTTCAACGGTGTCTTGCTCCGCAAAACGAACATCAATGCCCAGGCGCGGGATGGTAACTTTAAATTGATTGTAAGTTCCGCCATACAAGTTCTGGGTAGAAATTATATTGTCGCCGGCAACCGCTAAGTTCGAAATTGCCAGGAATTGAGCTGCTTGTCCTGATGCAGTAGCAACTGCAGCAACTCCACCTTCCAAAGCTGCAATACGCTTTTCGAATACATCGGTGGTAGGATTCATGATTCGGGTGTAAATATTTCCGAATTCTCTCAGACCAAACAAGTTAGCGGCGTGTTCCGAATCATTGAAATTGTACGATGTAGTTTGATAAATGGGAACTGCGCGAGATCCTGTGGTTGGATCAGGTTGCTGGCCTGCATGTAATTGAAGGGTTTCGAAGCGTAGTGATCGGGTAGTTAAGTCGTTACTCATGATGTTCTATTGTAAGTGATGTTGTGTTTTTAAATTCTATAAAAAAAGCCTTGCTCGTTGAGTTCGAACAAGGCTTTTTGCCAACATCTTTCGAACTCATCTTTTCCCGATACCCATAACATGTATCAGGCAGGATGTAGCACCTTTTCGTGAACGGCTTACGATATTCGCGACGGTTGCCAAGGCTTCGTAGGACCTGATCCCTCCACCTTTCTTAATGAGAATGCAATAGTTTAAAAGAACGATTGAAAATTGAAATCCAACAAAAAAGCCCTTCTGATATTGCATTCAAAAGGGCTTTTATGAAACTAGTTATACAAAACCCTTAAGTGCGCATCGTCATGCACATGCATTTACAGCAATTGGGCTTACACATAGTATGTTGGTTTGAAAATTTCATTGTTTACAGCTTACGCGTTGTTGCTTTTAAAAACAACTTGACGTGCAAAATTTATCGGAAGCCCCCTAATTAAACTTAAACTGATCGGCTAAGTGGTTAAAATTCAAAAAGAATAATATTCTTTGAGGCTCTAAAAAATTACCTATTCGTTGAAATTTATTCTATAAATAAATCATCAATAGAATAAAATTCTGTGCGCGAATGAGGCTATCGATCATGAAAGCCTTTGCCTTCCATTATTTTTGGGATGCATTTTTCGATACGTGCGAACCGGGTCTTTGCTTGTTTAGCTTGAGAGAAGTGAAGGATGTAACCACGTTGCCGGCCAGGGGTTAATTCAAAGAAAGCGGATTTTAGTGCAGGATCGTTTTCGAAAACAGATTCGAGTTCTTCAGGGATGGGCTCGGGTTCTTTTTTGAATTCAACTTTTAAGCCTTTTTTCTCAATCTCGATGGCTTGAGAAATGTAGTCTAAAATAATCTGTTCCTGATCCTGAATAACAGCAGTGTCGGTAAAAGTGAGCCGCATTACTGCTTGCGAGTTTTTTCCGGGGCTTTCCAATAGATTATGATGATCATCAAGCAGGGTTCCTTTAAAAAAACCTATAACGGCATAATTTTTAAGGGCGCTTAGCATCAAAACATTGTTTCCATCGAAGGTGTAGCAGGGATTGCTCCATTTGAGCTCTTCCTTGAGTTCTGATTTCAGAATAATTTCGCGAAGCGTAACAATTTCATCTTGCCAAATTTGAACTTTACAATCGGGAGTTCCAACAAGCGGGCATCGACCACAGCCGATGTCTAAAAATTCTTCAATGGAGTTAATCATCCTAAAAGGAAATAAATTAGGATCGATATCCCAAATTGCGAACCATTTGTTCGTTGTTACGCCATTTTTCGCGCACTTTAACGTGCAGATCGAGGAAGACTTTTCGGCCGATAAACTCTTCGATGGATTGCCGTGATTCCATCCCAAGATTCTTAATCGCACGGCCGCCTTTTCCAATAATCATCCCTTTTTGTGAGGTGCGGTTCACAATCACTTCGGCGTTGATATAATCTAAGTCTTCGCGTTCTTCATATTGGATCACTTCAACCGTAGCTGAATAGGGAATTTCTTCGTGATATTGAAGAAAAAGCTGTTCGCGGATTAACTCTGAAGCAAAAAATCGTACCGGGTGCTCACTCAATTCATCCTTCGGATAAAAGGGAGGTCCGGGCATCAAGCGAGAAATGATGGAAGATAATAGTGTATCGATGCCCTCATTTTGCAAAGCCGAGGTAAACACAGTGTCGGCAAACTTGAATTTCGATTGGAGCACCTCCGCTTTTTTTGTGGCTTCATCCTGCGAAACAGTATCAATTTTATTAATAACCAGAATTACGGGTTTGTGAAATCGTTTTAGTTCTGTGAATGCGAAATCCGGAATTTTGTGATCCTTTACATCCACAATAAATAGAATTACATCGGCATCTTTTTCGGCCTTTTCTACAAATCGCATCATCGCTTTTTGCAGTTCATATTTTGGGTTGATGATACCCGGAGTGTCTAAAAACACAACTTGAGACTCATCATCTGAATGAATTCCCACAATTTGATGTCTGGTTGTTTGCGCCTTGTGTGTTGCAATGGAAAGCTTGGTGCCCAAGATTTGGTTCATCAATGTAGATTTACCGGCATTTGGTTTGCCAACTATTGCAGCATATCCCGATTTATGTGGCTTTGGTTCACTCATTGCAAGTCATCATGTAGGCTCAAAATTTCGATGTAAGATTTAACGGTTTTGGGTAATCCCCAGAAAACGGCTTGGCTAATTAAAGCATGCCCGATGCTCACTTCGTTCAGATAGGGTACCACTTCAATTAAGGTGGGCAGGTTTTGGAGATTCAGTCCATGCCCGGCGTTTACTTTTATACCTAGTTGATGGGCCAGAATTGCGGCTTCGCGCAGGCGAAGTAATTCATGCTGTTGTTCTTTTTTTGTGGCTGCATTGGCGTAATTTCCGGTATGCAGTTCTATGGCATCGGCTCCAAGTTCTTTTGCCAACTCAATATCTTTCCTATTTGGATCAAGAAATAAACTTATTTCAATACCCGAGGGTTTGATAGCAGGAAACACCCGGTTTTTAAAATCATCGAAAACGAGTTCAAGATTAAGTCCACCTTCGGTAGTTAGCTCTTCTCGTCCTTCGGGTACTAGTGTGCAGAGATGGGGATTGGTTTTTATCAAAATCCCAATCATTTCATCTGTGGCCGCCATTTCAAAGTCGAGGGTGCCTTTTACCGTTTCTTTAAGTTCAATTACATCTTGATCTAATATGTGTCGGCGATCGCCACGTAAGTGAAAAACGATTCCATTCGCGCCTGCTTCTTCACAAACACGAGCTGCTTCAACAGGGCGAGGGTAACCTTCGCCCCTTGCATTTCTAAGTGTGGCAACATGATCAATATTTACCAATAATTCCATGAGTGCAGTTTGAGCTGTCTTTTAATGATGTTTGTATGTGAAAATAGACAATAGTAGCTATATTATTTTTTTAATTTTTTGGATGCAGTTGGTTAAACAAATAGTAATTGGATTTATTTATGTAGTGCTTTTCGCTTCGTGTGGAGTTGTTCAAAGAGGAACTATTCCATGGGATAAATCTACAGCTGTTGATGGAAACAATGCGACCGTACCGGTAAATTTTTCCAGATCAGAACGAGCAATTCGTAATAAACTAGACCAAGCATTGGGTGATTGGAGGGGGACAAGATATATCTTAGGTGGTACATCAAAAAGAGGGATTGATTGCTCGGCGTTTATGCAAGTTGTGTTTAAAGATTACTTAGGGGTTAATTTGCCACGTACAACTCGCGAACAAATGAAAGTTGGAAGCTCCATTAGAAGGAGAAATATTCGAATCGGGGATATGGTTTTTTTTAAAACTGGTAGAACAACTTACCATGTGGGGGTTATGATAAACGGGGAACAGTTCTTGCATGCATCAACATCCTCTGGAGTAACAATCTCGAATATTCAGAATCAGTATTGGGTAAGTACGTATTTAACCACCCGCCGGATACTTTAATGATACATTTTTGATGTTGTATTATCCTTTGTTTCCAATAAATTATTGGGATTGAATTTAGAGGTGTAATTAAAATTGAGAAATTTAGGTGTAAGTATATGTACTTTCTATGGGTAGTAGATTTTTTGAAAAACTTGACCAACGATAGATTTATGCCACATGGCATGTGTTATCAGTGGCAGCCGGCTACACTTTGGTCGAATGTAATTGGGGATTCGATAACCGCATTAAGTTATTTCTTAATTCCGGCATTTCTTGTGTATTTCGTTTCGAAGCGGAAGAACATTGAGATGAAGGGTATATTTGTGATGTTTGCCATTTTTATAGTTTCGTGCGGTGCAGTGCATACAATTTCGGCCGTAAATGTTTGGATCCCATACTACAATCTCGCAGGTTTTATGAAACTAACAATGGCATTTGTTTCTATGGCCACTTTAGCTCTGCTTTATTTAAATATGCCTAAAGCACTTAAAATTCCAAGTCCATCAGAACTGCAAGATATTAACGAAAAGCTGAAAGCTGAGATTGATGAAAAAAATAAGCTGCAAAAAGAATTAGAAAATCAACGCGAACAGCTTCAAAAAACAGTCCAGCTTTTAAATTCAACGCAAGAGGCAGCAAACATTGGGTCTTGGAAAGTTGACTTCAAAACAGGAAAAAGTGTGTGGTCTAACCAAGTATACCGCATACATGGTTTAGATATCGGGTCGCCAACAATTTTGAAGGACGGTATAAATTATTACCGGGAAGATTTTAGAGATCGTGTAACTGAAGTAATAGAAAGGGCAAGAATTGAAGGGAAAAGCTGGGACGAGGAATGGGTGTTAGTTGATATTACCGGAAAGGAAATATGGGTACGCACAACAGGCTTCGCTACTTACGAAAATGATCAAGTAGTTGGTTTAGAAGGTTTAATAATTGACATCGATCAACAAAAACGAGCGGCCATTTCACTGGAAGAACAAGCTATTGAGTTACAGGAATCGAATGATGAGTTGGAATCTTTTAGCTATTCAATAAGTCACGACATGAGAGCCCCTTTACGCGCTATAAATGGATATGCCGAAATTTTAAAGGATGAGTATTCAGAAGCACTAGATAAAGAGGGAAACAGAATTCTGGGAATTATCCACTCGAGTGCTTTAAAGTTGGGTGAGTTAATTGATGATATTCTGGCGTTTTCAAGATTGGGCAGAAAGGAACTTTCGAAAAGTACCATCAAAATGAATAATTTATTTAAGCAGATAATAGAGGAGTTACCGGACTCAAAGTATTGGAATGAGAATGTTAAAATTGATATCGCCAAACTTCCTGATTGTAAAGGAGATGAGGCGATGCTAAAACAAGCCCTATATAATTTGTTAGAAAATGCGATAAAATATTCATCCGGAAATGAAAACATCAAAATCGCTGTTGGTTCGATATCGAAAGGTGCAGATGAAGTTTATTTTATTAAGGATAATGGCATCGGGATAAATATGGAATACAAAGATAAAATTTTTGGTGTCTTTCAGAGGTTACACTCTGCGAAAGCTTATGAAGGAACTGGAGTTGGGCTCGCAATTGTTAGGAAAATAATAGAACGTCACGGTGGCGAAATTTGGCTTGAGAGTGAAGAAGGAAAAGGCAGTACATTTTACTTTAAACTATAAGCGAATTATTGAGGATGAAAAATTTAGATATTGTATTAATTGAAGATGATGACAACGATGCAGAATTAGCCATTTTAGCATTAAAAAAGTCGATTCCTACAGTAGAAATAATCAGATTAAGAGACGGCGAAGAAGCGATCGAATTTTTTGAGCAAAATGGGGATATCAAGCAAAAACCAAAATTGATTTTATTGGATTTGAAAATGCCAAAAATTGATGGGTTAGAAGTGCTAAGAAAAATTCGATCTAACGACTGGGTTAAAAACTTACCTATTGTAATGTTAACATCTTCAAGAGAGCATAAAGATATTGTAGAGAGTTACAATTTGGGAATCAATAGCTACGTGGTTAAACCAGTATCGTTTAAAGACTTTGCCGATACAATAAGCTCAATTGGCCGTTATTGGCTTAGTGTAAATGAAGAGTCAACCAAATAATAGTGAAAATTCGACCATTATAGTTTGTTCCTAGAATACAAGTAACGGATAGTTGTATATCCAGAATAACACGATGATTTGATAACTAAAAAAACTATAAAACTCTGACCAAAATATATATATAGCGTATATTAACTTTTCCCTATATAAAGTATTAGAGATGCTTTCCTTTAAAAAAATACGCTAAGAGTCGTAAATGATTTTCATCATTTCTTTATAGTCTACAGTCAATTCAACATTCCTGCGAGCCATCATTGCTTGCATTGCCTCAGAGGCTTTTTCAAAATCATACTTTGCTGCCCCGTTATCAGTCAACCATGTAAATGAAGGTATTTTTTTGGGTGTAAAGTCGGTAGTTAAAATGTTAGTATTTACCCCACAGATAGTGCCAACATTGATTCTGGTTTGAATAGCTGTTTTAGTAAAATCGCCAAATACAGTGCCAAAAAATTGTACTTTACGCTCACTCAAGCTACCATTTTGCCAATGCGGTACTCTAAAGTGGCCATAATTACTTTTTAAATTCGATGTAATTGTACCGGCAGCTAGATTGCACCACTGCCCAAATATTGAATTTCCAGCAAAACCATCATGGCTTTTGTTTGAATACGAATGAAAGATACAGTTATTTATCTCGCCGGCAGCCTTACAAACCGGCCCAATAGTTGTGCCATCAGAAATACGGGCGTTTGATATAATTTTAGAATGATCACAAATAGCTAAAGGTCCTCTTAGTACACTTCCTGATTCTATTACTGCTCCAGCTCCTATATATACAGGTCCTTTATCAGCAAAAATAGTTACTCCGGGTTCAATTTCTGCGGTATCAGCAATAAAAATATTTTCAGAGTTAACAGTGACAATAGAATTGTTGAGCTTATTTGTTTTGATCGGATGCAGCCGCTTTAATTTGATGTCCTGCTTAATTTGTGGGCCATTTAGTGAAAGTAAATCCCAATAATATGTTATAAGTGTTGGTTCTTCTTTAAGAGAGATTTGGTTTTGAACGGTAGGTATTTTCGATTTCTGGTAATTATTTATGCTCTCTTTACCACTTACCCTGCAGGCAATAAGAATATTCCCATAATAGAGTGCATCTCCAGTTTTAAGTTTTATAATCGAGTCTATAATTGACTTTTTAGGTATACAACGGCTGTTTATCCACAAGCAATCGGAGGTTTCATTGATTGAAGGTGTATGAAAAAGTTTACTCAAATATGGCTTTGTAATCCTACTCGTTTGACTTGGTTTAAGCCATTTCTCCCACTTTTCACGAATAGTAAATATACCAATTCGCAAGTCATCTGTCGGACGGGTAAGAGTGAGTGGTAAGAAATTTGAAGCAGACTCATCATCAAAGAAACACAGTTGCATATAACGGTTATTAAACTTTGTATAAATTTACATCTGAATTTACGCGATAAAAGGCTAATTTATCACCTTCATCAAGAAATTGGAAAAAAGCTAGATATATGTGTGGTATTATTGGATATATAGGGGAAAAACAAGCTAAAGATATCGTTTTAAAAGGCCTTAAACGAATGGAGTATCGAGGATATGACTCAGCTGGAATAGCAACTCTGAATGGAGGAGTGAAAACTGCAAAGTGTAAAGGCAAAGTTAACGATCTAAAAAAATTAATTCAGAATGGCTCTGGAAGTGATGGAAAGATAGGTATAGGACACACTAGATGGGCAACTCATGGAGAACCAAACGATGTTAACTCTCACCCTCATGTTGGTCATCATGGAAAATTAGCTCTTGTACATAATGGAATCATTGAAAACTATACTTCCATTAAAAAGAAATTAGAGAGCGAAGGTTTAAATTTTTATTCAGATACAGATACCGAAGTTGCAGCTAAATTAATAGAAAATGTTATTGATAACCATCCTGACTTATCCTTCGAAAAAGCTGTTAAATTAGCTATTTCTCAAATTACCGGGGCATATGGTTTTGCTATGATTCACGAAGACTATCCCGACCGTATATTGGTTGCAAGAAAAGGATCGCCGCTATTGATTGGTGTTGGTGATGGAGAAATGCTAATTGCTTCTGATGCATCAGCAGTAGCTGAATACACCGATAAAGTGGTTTATTTGGATGAAGGTGAAATTGCGATAATTAAGAAAGACAGTTATCAAGTGATCGATGCCAACGATGTTGAACTCCAAAAAGAAGTTCATGAACTGGCAACCACCTTAGAAGAAATTGAAAAAGGTGGATATCCGTATTTCATGTTGAAAGAAATATTTGAGCAGCCAAAGACTATCTCTGATTGCTTGCGTGGTAGAATTAACACCAATACAGGTGAAGTTACACTTGGTGGGCTTGAAAATGCCATTGATAAATTAGTGAATGCAAAGCGCATAATAATTGCCGCATGCGGTACCAGTTGGCATTCTGCGTTGGTAGGAGAGTATCTAATTGAACATTTGGCCAGGGTATCGGTAGAGGTAGAATATGCCTCAGAATTTAGATACAAAGACCCTTTAATAGACGAAAATGATGTATTAATTGTAATATCTCAAAGTGGAGAGACGGCGGACACATTAGCTGCCTTGAGAAAAGCAAAATCTAAAGGAGCTACAGTTTTTGGTATTGTAAATGTTGTTGGTTCTACCATTGCAAGAGAAACCGATGCCGGAGTTTATTTGCATACCGGTCCGGAAATTGGTGTTGCATCCACAAAAGCATTTACTGGTCAGGTTACAGTGCTTGTATTAATAGCTTTAAAACTTGCTCTTGAAAAAGGTGCAATTACAAAAGATCAGTCGAAAAAATACATTCAAGCTTTAAGTGAAATACCAGCTAAGATCCAACAGATTCTAGATCGAAGTGGTCAAATGAAAACTATCTCGGATCTATTTACCTACGCACCTAATTTCTTATATCTGGGTAGAACGTATAGTTTCCCTGTGGCACTGGAAGGGGCTTTAAAGTTAAAAGAGATTTCCTATATACATGCTGAAGGATACCCGGCTGCCGAAATGAAACACGGACCAATTGCGCTTATAGATGAAATGATGCCCGTTGTTGTGATTGCAGCTACCGATCATACTAATGATAAAATGGTAAGTAATATTGAAGAAGTAAAAGCAAGAAAAGGTAGAATAATTTCTATAACATCAGAAGAGAATGACGATGTTAGTGCTTTGAGTGAATTCAACTTTAAAATTCCTGAAACCGAAGACATTCTATCGCCTTTGCTAAGCGTAATTCCTCTTCAATTGCTTTCTTACTACATCGCTGTTAATAGAGGGTGTGATGTGGATCAGCCAAGAAACTTGGCTAAAAGTGTTACAGTAGAATAATGTTTTATTAGATAATAAAATCTAAGATATAATTGATTGATGGGAAGATTATATAGGTTGTAATAGTTTAAAAAACTTCAAAATAATCTTGTAATTGGTTTGAAATATTGTTTTCATCCCAGTCCATTCTTTTAAAATTAATCTCTGTGCAAAAATAAATGACTAACTGGAAAGGTTTAATATTTAAACTGGCCATTATTGTTATGGTTGGAATCGTTTTTTTTACAGGCTAAAATCTGTATAAGTGATTTTTAATGGTTAATAGGAACTTTTGTTCGGTATATTAGGTCTTGCAGACTTGTAAGGTTTTTTCAATCTTACTGTATTCAAAAACACAGAGTTACATTGAAAGTAAATTTATCTTACCTCGAAGATATTACCGGAGGAGATACTACGGTTATTATAGAAATGCTTGATTTATTCATTCAAGACATTCCTAAGCATACTTCAAATATGGTTTCGTTTTTTCAGGAAGGGAAATTACTTGATTTAGCTAGAGAAGCACATATGCTTAAACCAACGGTGCAATATGTTGGACTTTATCAAATGTACGAGGATCTTAAAGAAATTGAAGCTTTAGCACGGAAAGAGGTTAAAGTAGATAAGATTTCAGAGCTGCTGGATAGCATTAAAACTGAAGCAAAAACAAGTGTACCTGCATTAAAAGCCAAACGAGAAGAACTAGCTTAAATCGTCAATTCCATCAATTTATGTGGAATGTCGTCTACGATGTAAACTTCACTAATTGATTTAAATCCGAAGTTAGCATAGTAACCATCTAAGGCAGACTGAGCTTCAATTTTGATGGTTCTACAATTGAATAACTCTTTCGAAACTTCAATTCCTTTATTAATAAGTTTGCCGCCTGTATCACCTCCACGATAAGCCGGTGCAACTACAATCCTTCCTATTGACACAGCATCTTCAAATTTTACACCCGGTCTAAAAATTCGTAGATAGCCTTTTAATTCTGTACCATCAAAATACATTAAGTGATGGGCAACCGAATCGGATTGGTCAATGTCTGAGTAGAAGCACTTTTGTTCTATGATGAAAACTTGCTGGCGTAAGTAAAAAATTGATTGTAACTCAAAAGGGGTGAGCTTTTCAAATGGTTTATCGATAAAATTATCTTTACTCATTTACTAAACATTTTTTTATTTATCACGTACTAACCCACGAATTGTAACAAAATGAGATGACATATGTTTTGGGCTTGGCTAATAAATAGTGTTTCAGTTTTTCTAACTGCGAAAGTATTAAGCGGTGTTGAAGTAAAAAATTTCTGGTCGGCTGTTTGGGTAGCGGCCGGTATTTCAATCATTAACTTTTTACTTGGGCCAATACTTCAAATACTGGCTTTACCTATTACCATACTCACGTTCGGATTATTCGCGATCGTAATTAATGCCTTTTTAGTGATGTTGGTAGATAAATTTATCGATGGATTTAAAATCAAAAGCTTTGGATGGGCATTAGCCTTTACGATAATTCTTTCGATAATTAGCTCCATTTTAATGAAGATCTTCACCTAAAAGAAAAGCCGTCAATCGACGGCTTTTTTTATAACTAGATATTATCGCAAACAGCTTGTGTAAAGGTTGAGGTCGTACCCTCGCCACCAATATCGGGAGTGCAATAAACTTTTCGCTCCACAAGCGTTTTATAAATCGCTTTTCTGATGTCTTCGGCAGTTTGCTTCTGGCCAATATGTTCTAGCATCATCAACGACGAAAATAACAAAGCAAGCGGGTTTGCTTTATTTTGGCCGGCAATATCAGGAGCAGAACCATGAACGGCTTCAAACATGGCAGCATCGTCGCCAATATTTGCAGCGCCGGTTACTCCCAATCCGCCCACTAAACCACTTGCAAGATCAGAAAGGATGTCACCAAATAAGTTGGTAGTTACAACCACATCGAATCGTTGTGGACGCATTACCATTTGCATTGCCATGTTGTCTACAATCAAATCTTCGAATTCAATGTCGCTGTAATCTGCTGCTACGCTACGGCCAACTTCAAGAAACAGCCCGGTAGTAAATTTCAAGATGTTTGCTTTGTGCACCAATGTAACTTTTTTACGACCGTTAGCTCGTGCATACTCGAATGCAGCTTTAATGATCTTTCTACTTGCAGCTTCGGTTACAACAGCGATACTTTCTGCGTGATTTTTAGTGTCTTCGTCGATCCAATGCTCACGTCCGATGTACAATCCCTGTGTGTTTTCACGGAAAATTACCATATCCACATTTTTGAAAGGGCTGTCGATGTTTGGTAAAGTTCGTGCCGGACGAATGTTACTGTACAAATTAAATTGTTGACGTAGAGCCACATTTACTGATCTAAAACCGGTACCAACAGGAGTGGTAAGCGGTCCTTTTAGAGCAATTCTGTGTTCTTTAATAGCTTCAACGGTATCTTCGGGAAGTGCATTTCCAGATTCTTGATGTGCAGCAAGGCCTGCTTTTTTCTCTATCCATTGAACTTTAGCATTTGCTTTCTCGAGTATTGAAACTACAGCGGCTGTAATTTCTGTGCCGATTCCATCTCCGGCAATTAGTACAACTTTTTTCATAAATATTTTGTGTGATTATTTGTTCAAATATAGGAATAAGAGCGCTCGTATTTTATCGGAAATTAATTCGATTGCTTAACTCGTGTAAGTAACTCTGTAAATAGTCCCTGTGTGGTCATCAGAGATCAAAACTGATCCATCTGGGAGTTGTAAGAATGCAACCGGTCTTCCTTTAATTTCTTCCTCACCTTGTAACCAACCTTGAATAAATGGTTGATAGCTTGTTGGAGCTCCGTTTTCATCAAAAGTAACAAGTGTGATTCTATATCCAATTTTTTCGGTACGGTTCCAACTTCCATGTTCAGCAATGAGTGCCTGATTTTTATAATTATCTGGAAACATATCACCGGTATAAAAAAGCAAACCAAGGGGCGCTACATGAGGTCCCAATTCCTGAACCGGTTTGGTGAAATCTCTATTCTTAACGTCTTCATTTGCTCCAAATTCCGGATCCCAAATATCATTCCCGTGCAAATATGGAAATCCAAAATGAGCTCCTTCTTCAGTGATTTCATTCAATTCACAAGGAGGGATATCATCGCCCATCCAATCTCTTCCATTATCAGTAAACCATAAATTCTGGGTTTGTGGATGCCAGGTAAATCCAACTGTATTTCTGATTCCACTGGCAATAATCTCACGGTCGCTTCCATCGGCATTCATTCTGGTTAGCGTGGCATAAATTGGGTTATCATCCTCGTGATTACAAACATTACAGGGTGCGCCTACCGGAACGTATAATTTATTGTCGGGGCCAAATGCAATGTACTTCCATCCATGGCTCGATTCTGTAGGGAAATCATCTCTTATCAACACAGGTTTTGGAGATTGATTATACGTTTGAGCTATATCATCAAAGCGCCAAATGTTACTAACCTCCGCTACGTAAAGATCGCCATTATGATAAGCAACTCCGTTAGGCATGCGTAGACCTGATGCAATGGTTGTTACTTCATCCGCTTTATAATCATTGTCGGCATCAATTACAGCATACACCTTGCCATTTTCGCCGGTGCGACGAGTTCCCACATAGATAGTGCCATCATCACCAAGAGCCATTTGCCGTGCACCTTCCACTCCTTCGGCATAAATTTCAACATTAAAACCTTCCGGGACTTCCAGATAACCTAACGATGTAGTTGAGTTATCAAGTACAGCGGTTTGATTGGTGCTGTTGCCGGAGCATGAGATGACAAGAAGTAGTAGAGCCGGTAAAAAATTATTTCGCATATCAGGAATTTAGTTAGGGAACCAAAAATACGTGCTATTTAGTTGTTTTGCTCTTTCAGTGTGTAAAAGCTGTTCACTTTCTTTGGAATTATTCATCTAGAATGAGTGTGTAAACATCAAAAGAAAAAAATTTATGAAGCGTACATTAGTTTGGTTTCGCAATGATTTAAGGATTCACGATAACGAGGCATTAGCAAGTGCATTTTCTGAAGGCGAAGTGCTTCCGGTTTATATTTTTGATGATCGCCAATTCGGCGAAACTTCGTCTGGTTTTAAAAAAACGGGAGCGTATCGAGCTCAATTTTTGCGAGAATCGGTAGTCAACTTAAATAACTCTTTTCAGGATTTAGGTGGCGATTTATTGGTTTTGAGAGGATTACCAGAAACGATTATTCCCGAATTGGTAGCACGTTATAAAATCGATCAGGTTTACTTTCACAAAGAAGTTACCAGCGAGGAAGTTTCTGTTGAACAAGCAGTTCAGAAGTCACTGAGTATTCCAACCGAATCGTTTTGGGGAAGTACGTTATTTCACCCCAGCGACCTTCCTTTTGATGCTGATAATATCCCTTCAGTATTTACACCTTTCCGTAAAAAACTCGAGAAATATTCAACAGTTAGAGCATTGATCGAACTTCCGGAAAAACCAAAGTTTGTAGAAAATATTGAAGAAACCGGAATACCTGAATTAATCGATCTCGGTTTAACTAAGAAATCAATTGACAAGCGAAGTGTATTGCAGTTTAAAGGAGGAGAGCAAGAAGCACTGAATCGGTTAAGGAATTATCTTTGGGAGACGGATAATTTGGCAAGATATAAGTTCACAAGAAATGGATTGTTAGGTGCAGATTATTCCTCTAAGTTTTCGCCCTGGTTGGCGAATGGAACAATCTCTCCTCGAAAGATCTATCACGAGATCAAAGCCTATGAAGATCAACGGACTAAGAATGAGTCTACGTATTGGTTGATCTTTGAATTGATTTGGCGCGATTATTTTCGGCTTTCAGCTTTGCGTTATGGCGATCGCATTTTTAAAGCGGGTGGCATACAAGATAAAAACCGGAATTGGAGCACCGATCGTGACTTATTTGACCAATGGGCTAATGCCGAAACAGGAATTCCCTTTATTGATGCAAATATGCGTGAGTTAAATCAAACCGGGTTTATGAGTAATCGTGGCAGACAGAATATGGCGAGTTTTCTAGCTCAAAATCTAAATCTCGACTGGCGAATGGGTGCAGAATATTTTGAAAGTATGTTAATCGATTATGATGTGTGCTCGAATTATGGTAATTGGGCATATAACGCAACAGTAGGGCACGACCCACGTAATCGGTTTTTTAATATTATTGGGCAGGCCAAGCGGTATGATGCCAAGGGTGAATTTGTAAAACATTGGATTCCTGAGCTGAAATCAATTCCCCAAGAATTCATACACGAACCCCATAAAATGAACGTTAGACAAAAAGATTTTTTTGAAGAAATAGATGCAGTAGTGTATCCATCACCAATGATAGACTTGGAGAAGAGTTATGAAGCAATTAAAGCAAGGGAATAAAGCCAGAATATTATCACTTAAAAAACAGAGGGAAATAGAGACCGACCACGAAGAAGTAACAGCGGTAACCCGATCGCTGTTTTCTGAAACTTGGCACTCTTATGTAGATCAAGCGAGTACAGCCGCAATTAAATATGATCAGAATCCGGATGTGTTTCCTGCTGTTTCTGCCAGCAAAAAACAGACATTTCTTCGAGTAATTAAATAAATACGGGATTAGCAGAACTCTATTTCATTTGTACAAATGCCAAAAATGCGCAAAAAGTCTGAACTGCCTACAAAGAAGTGTCCTGTTTGTAAGTTGCCATTTTCATGGCGAAAGAAATGGGAGAAAAACTGGGATACCGTAAAGTATTGCAGCGAACGATGCCGCCGCAACTCAAAACTTTAGTCGGTCCCAAACAAATTGAGGTGTAAGGCGAGCTATCGTGGCAATTAACCACCAACGCTTTGTGATATAAGCTCGTTTTTTCTTCTTCTCGATAGCAGTAACCATTTGCCGAACGGCTTTTTCTGTCGTCGCTACCCAAAACATATTTTTATTTTTCTCGGTCATTTCAGATTTGACATATCCGGGGCGAATATCTGAAACCACTAAATCTAGCTCGAGTTTATTTGCCTTTTGGCGTAACCCGGTCATATAGTTGCTAATAAAATGCTTCGACGCGGTGTAAGCAGCAGCTCTACCCGATGAGAGGTGCGATGCGATAGATGACATCCCAACGATATGTCCTTTATTCTGGGCTCTGAAATATGTGAAAGCAAAATGAGCACCGTGTACAAAAGCAGATACATTTACATCGATGGTTTGCTTATCCGAATCCCACTTTGGCAATAAACTATCGCGACCAACACCGGCGTTTAGAATCATAATATCCATTCCACCCATTTCGTCGGCTAGTCCTTGATAAACTACGTTAGCCGTTTCAAAGTCGGTTACGTCAAGGCTTCTGTAGTAAGCGCGATCACCGATCTCTTCGGCTAATTCTTCCAGGCGTTCCAGTCGCCTTCCTATCAGCCCTACAGTATTACCTTTTTGAGCAAGTTGAATTGCCAGTTCTCTCCCGATGCCTGATGTTGCTCCGGTTATTATAATCTTACTCATTCTATAATCTCTAAGTCCTTATGTAAATAGTTTTTGAGTGGATTTGATTGAAGTGCATTGTATCTAAATAACACTTCGATAAATTGCTCCAATACCCTTTTTTGGGATCGCATTTTTAGCTGCAGCAATTTAAGCTTTCCTACTTCCAAATCTAACTGCACAATTGGATTAAATTCTTCAGATAATGCCAGATTTTGGGATAATGCATTCATATCAATTTCAGCGATATTGTCTTCCAACTTTTGGTGTTGAATAAGTTGATCTTGTAAAAATTGATATTCGATTACTTTAAACACAGAATCTTTGAATTCTTCTGTATTAAGCTCGTTTTTTAATTCAATTTCATCGAGAACACGTTCTGCAATTTGATCTTTATTGGGGTTGAAAATCGGTATGGTAAAACCAAATGCGAAGCCAAGTTTCGTTTCGTCTTCATCCACATTTGGGGTTAGGCGGGCTTCAATAAATCCAATATTGAAATCGGCACGTTCTTTTGCTGTCTCAGCTTTAGCTACTTCAATTTGTTGTTGGATGAATAAAAGTTCTGATGACTTAGCAGGGGCTGATAAAATTTGAGGTACTAAGTCGGCAATTTTTGTAGCTGAAATCAGAATAAAATTTTCCCAATCAATCTCATCAGTGTTCAGGATAAGTTTGATTTCCATTTCACGTTTTAGAAGCTCGGTATGCGATTCTTCCAGGTCTTCAAGCCGCTCGATGGTTTCAAGTCTTATATCCACATAATCTCGAGGATCAAAAAAATCAGATTGCGGGTTTTCTTGAAATAAGCGCAGTTTTCTAGATGCCAGTAAATATCGTTGTTCTAACAGCTTTGTTTCCTTAAAAGTGAACAAGTAATCGATCAACATCGAATATCGATCGAACAGGTTCTCGTTGTAAACGATTTGTTGTTCTAACGTGATTTCTTTCTTTAATGCATTAAATAAAGCATTATTACGGCGTACTAACCAAGGATTTGAAGGGCTCAGCCGAAGTTGGTAACGAGCGTCTTCGAGTGATCGCTCATCGTTCGAGTATCGAAATTCAATTTCATCGCCATAGGGTAGTCGATAGGTCCCTTTGTTCAAGAACTCCAATTTCGCATCGAATTCTTTGGCGTTATTGTCTTCGAAGGCAGTTAGAAGGAAGTCGGACGGTGTTTCTTGAGCGACAAGATTGGAGCCGGTCGATAGAAGTAGAATTAAACCTAAAGAGAGTTGCTTACTGATGTTCACTTAATCATTACTTTTTCGCCCACAGGCAAGGGATTATCAGCATCAATTTCGATAAACACTTCTAGCCCAAAAGCATTAACAGCGGTAGATTTTTGTAAAATAGATGGTAGCATGGTAACTGAGCCGAAGCCGATTATTTTACCCGTTGTTCTAAGCGTTGATTGTTCGATTGATTGAACGGTTACAGCATCACCAAGCGCACGATCACGGTCTTTACTTCCCACCAGGTATCCAACAACAGAAATTGGGTGGACAGGGTTTATCGAAAGCAATGTGGAGTAAGATTCCACTTGCTCGCCGGGCTTTACGTTTACGTTATCGATAACGCCGTCGAACAATGCATATTTGTTAAGTTTTTCTCGTTCCTGTAAACGCCAGTCTAATTCCTGTTGCGCAAGTTCAATGGTTGCTTGCACTTGAGATTGATCGAAATCGTGATCTTGTAAAACATCTTTCATCCGAATATTTATACTTTCAATTTCGAGTTCTCCTTTTTCACGAATCGATTTTTTTCGTAATTGTAGTTCGCTTAGTGAATCGGCTGCCGATGAATTATCCAATCCGAATCTTTCAGAAAGTGATCTGTTTAATGCAATTCGGGCATCAATGCGCTGGATTTCATTTTTAATCTCGTTACGGATTAAATTGATCTCTGATTTTAATAACTGAATTTTTGATTCGAGTAATTTCTGCTTCTCCACTTTTTCTGATTGCAGATTGAGAATCTCCTTTTCTAGTTTTTTGATGTCTAGTTCCAATTCAGGACTTTCAAGTTCAACCAGTAAATCACCAATTCCAACCGTTTGACCAGGTACGATATAGGTTTCGAGAACCGTAGCTGGTTTTTCAGAATTTACTTGATATTTCTTAGCATAAGTGATTCCGAGAAATGCATCACTCCCTTTAAAATATCTTGTATTTACGGTAAGTAAGGTTACAAAAGTGATTCCAATGACAAGGTAGAAGGAATTTAATTTTTTCATCAATTATCCTCCACAATATCCTTTATGCTGATTCTTACACGGTCAACTTGCTCCAACTTTTGTAGTTCGGTTGAGAGTTCAGGTCGATGAACACCAGGCTTCAATTCAACATAATATTCAATGTCTACTCTACCCGAATTTCGATGCTGAATTTGAACTTGATTCTGTTCGTTGCAATAATGTTCTAGCAAATTCTCAACAATAGAAATTGCTTCAATAGTAGATAATCGAAGCCTAAGTTGTCCTCTTTCACCTTTTCTATAGCTAAAAGGCGAATAATGAAGTAGTAGTGCGCCACTACAAAATAACAAAGTACCAACGAAAGAGATCGTGTAGCCAAATACCCCAATCGCTAAACCAACACTGAGTGCCGCAAAGATGAAAATGATATTTCGGGCATCCTGAATTCGAGTTCTGAATCGAATAATGGCGAGTGCGCCAAAAGCACCTAAGCCTCGCGCAAGGCTATCGCCAATGGCCATCATAACCATTGCGGCTACGATAGATCCCAGTGCTATGGCTTGGAAAAAATTCCTAGGGTATTGTCCACCTGTGTAGGTGATTTTATGTGTGATGGCGATGATAGATGATAAAACAAAAGCCCAAACCAATGAATAAAGAACATTCACTAATGTGGGGTATTCGTAAACCGGTTGATCCGGAAAAAGCTCGAACATGAGATATAGTATTTTCAGTAAATAAGCTGATCAGCTTGATTTATTAAAAGTACTATTCTTTATCGGTAAGAAAAACGAATGCTTTACGCTTTTTGTAAAACCGTTGTTTTGCTTAGTGCGAATTCAAATCCACCGAAAAGAATCGCTGAATATGCCAGATCGCCCATAACGGTGTTTTTAAAGAATGGTAGAGCCATTTCGTAGCAAAGAATTAAGCCGGCTGCGTTTAATGGGTAATCAGGATCAGATAGCCATACACCAAAGTTTGAGATCACGAAAAAGGCAATTGATGCTAATAAACTAGACCCAATTACGCGTGGTAAGGTGACTTTTTTAAGAACTACAAAGCCAATAAGTACAATAGCAGCAATGGCGCCATATATCCAGCCAAAGCCTGGGGTGAATAATGTAAAACCACCGTAATAAGCGCCATACACGATGTTATTAATGAACAAATCGGTAACAAAGTAAGCTACCATCGGAAAAATGAAAGCGAATTTCTTATCAGAAAGATAAGCAGCACCCAACAGCGACATTGCGCCAAGCGGAGCAAAGTTTAAAGGGTGTGGGATTAATCGGCTTAATGCGGCTGCAAGTATTACGCCGCCAATTACTAGTGTTCGCTTATTCATAATTCGGTTTTTGAAATTTCCCTAAAATAAAAAAAGCATCGCCTCAATGAAACGATGCTTTTCAAATCTTGATGAATTAGCGAAAAAAATTAATTCGATGAAGAAGAACTCGGATTAGAATTCACTTCTACATTTAGCTTCACATTTACTTCGTTACCTATAACGGCATCAGAAATGTAGTCACCTGTTCCAACTCCAAAGTCGTTTCTCTTGAGCATGAACTCAGATGAGAACCCGGCAATTTTAACACCTTCGCGACGAGGATGATCCATTACACCAAGTAGTGTGAAAGGCATTTCAAAGTCTTTAGTTACGTCTTTAATAGTAAGTTCTCCTTTAGCAACAAACTGGTTGTCACCAACTTTTTCGATACTGTTGCTAGTAAACGACATTGTTGGCCATTCTTCTGCGTTAAAGAAGTCTGGAGTACGTAAGTGACCATCACGGCGTTCGTTTTCAGTGTCTACGCTGGCAACTTGAATGGTTACATCAAGCTTACTGTCGTCTAAATTATTTGGATCAAAATGGATGTTGGCATCATATTCGTGGAAGGCTCCGGGTACATTCGAAAAAAAGTGTCGAACTTCGAATTTGATTGAACTGTGCGATTTATCAACCGTCCATGCGGTTGCATCTTGTGCCATAATCGGTGCTGCTGCAAAAAATAGAGCAACAAAAATTGAGAGTGTTTTAATAGTAGCTTTCATAGTAATGTTAATTGATAATTGTTTGATCAAAATGATTTAGTTCAATATTAAACTAAATTTTGTTCATCGAACAATCGGTTTTCTTTATGATGATGATAGTCTATGTGCCAAAATGATTTAGACGTCCAAGAAGTTCCATGTTAACAATGTTTTTACTTTGCAGGTGAGGTAAATGGATTGTCTTTGATGCGGAAGCGCCAAGGCAAAAGCGCATCTTCTTCGGCATAATCAACACCTACGCGTGGTGAAGCTATGATGTTTTCTGATGCAATGATTTTGGAATGATCTTCGATCCAGATAATATCGCCGGTTAAATCAGTGCCATAATCATCGGTGGTAATTCCCAATGCCTGAGACACAATTCCGGGTCCGCCACCAACCGAGCGTTCCAATTTGGCTTTATTTCTTCGCTGCAAAATTTGATCGATGCCTTCGATGGGCTCGATACCTCTAATTAAAACTGCATCCGCAGAACCTTCTTTGTTAGTTACAATGTTAAACAAATGATGAATGCCATAACACAAATACACATACGCCAATCCACCTCGCTCGTACATAATTTTTGTTCGATTGGTTTTTCCGGCAAAATGGGCATGGCAAGCTTTGTCGGTTCTGCCGTTGTAAGCTTCTGTTTCTACGATCACTCCCTTTGTGAGAACGCCATTTTTATTGGTACAGAGCACTTTTCCGAGTAACTCTCGAGCGATATGAACTACATCATCGCGCTCGTAAAAATCGATACTAAGTTTGTTAACCATCAATCTAAACCGGCGTAAGGGTTTGAATCGGTTGGGGTGGTCGATTGCTCGTAGGTTTCTTTGTAGGCACGGGTTAAGATCACCGAAACCACAAACAGAAGCGAGGTATAAAACGCCCAAATCCCGATAATGATCAATATCGCATACCCCTGATAAAAGTACTGATAAGTTGAGAATGCGTAGCCCAAATACACAGTAACTACCCATTTTGCGAGTTCAAACAAAAAGGTGTAAATCCCGGCGCCGATTAAGGCAGTTCTGTAGGTTACCTTGCGTTCGCTTACAAAGCGATAGATTACAAAAATTAGGAAAAAGGTAAATACAATGGGAAGGATGAAGTCTAGAATATCATAAACCCAGGGAAGTCTGATTTCAATATCGGTATACGGTACTGTGATTACACTAAAATCGAAAAGAGAGATAAATGAAATAGCCAGGCTGAAAAAGATGAATACGCCACCTATTACACCAAAACCTAGGAAGTTATACAATGCATCTTTTACGGGATGTGCGCGTTCTTCCACATCGAAAACATCAAAAATTACATGCTTAAAACTATGTAGCAATCCTTGGGTAAATAATGCCAAAATGATGAGGCCGGTTACCCCAAAAACCGTTCTTGCACCCACTAAGGGCTGTAAAATACCCTCAAGTGTTTGAGCGCCTTGCACTACATCTTCCTCTGAGGCTTCGTAATCAAAAACAGGTATAAGCTCTGATCCATATCTCACTATTTCTTCAAAAGCCTGATCGAAAGAAAGGATATACCCAATGATGGAGATCAGAATCAGGATAAAAGGTATCGCGCAGATGAACAGGTTGAATGTTATCGCCGACGCATTGAAAAAAATGTCCTTCTCGCTGGCCAAAGCCAACGCCCGTTTCCAGTAGGCTTTGAATTTCTGCACAAAGATGTTTCTTTATTTGAATCAAAATAAAGGCATACAATCGTTATTTCAAAATCCATCGCTTAGTTTTTAAGTCAATACATTGGTAAGTTCTTTACTGCATCAAAACCAATCGAAATTAGTTAGCAAATCCGATTTAAAACATGGCGGCACGCAAGCAAACTCCATTAATGCGCCAATACGAGGATATTAAAGCGCAATATCCCGGAACAATTTTACTGTTTCGAGTGGGGGATTTTTACGAGACTTTTTCCGACGATGCCGTGCTGGTGAGCAAAGAATTGGGTATCACCCTTACCAAAAGAAATAACGGGGGCGATCAAACACCACTGGCCGGATTTCCTTTTCATGCGCTAGATACTTATCTGCCGAAATTGGTAAAGAAAGGCTATAAAGTGGCAGTTTGCGAGCAGACTGAAAGTCCTGAAGAGGCCAAAAAAGGTGGACGAAAAATTGTTGAACGCGATGTGACTGAAATCACAACTCCGGGCGTGACTTTATCCGACAAACTGCTGGAACACAAGCGTAACAATTACATCCTTTCGATATTTATTGCCGGACCTTTGTACGGCGTAGCTTTTTCGGATATTTCTACCGGGGAGTTTGCGCTTAGCGAAGTTAACGAAGGTCAGTTAAAAAGCTTGATGGCAGCAGTTCAGCCGTCCGAAATTTTGATGCAGGCCAAGTTAAAAGGCAAGCTGGATAAGCATTTTGAGCCGTTCAATATCTCGTTCATCGATGATTGGGTGTTTGAGGGCGATTATGGCTACAAAACCCTCACTGATCACTTTAAAACGCATTCCTTAAAAGGATTTGGTGTGGAAGAGCTGAAAGTAGCTCAGGTTGCAGCCGGCGCCTTACTGCATTATATGAAGGAAACACAAAAGGCATATCTGCTGCATCTAAAGCGATTGTATGCCTACGAAAGCAACGATTTTATGTCGCTGGATCCGGCTACGAAACGGAACCTCGAGCTGACGAGTAGTATTCAGGAAGGCAGCACCGAAGGTACGTTGATTTCCATCATGGACGAGACATCAACGGCGATGGGAGGGCGATTGCTTCGCCGGTGGATAATGCGTCCGCTTAAAAAACTCACTCCGATTCAACATCGCCTGGATGCCGTAGAAGCACTTTACGAAAATCATTCAATTCGATCATCATTACGCGACGAGATGGAAGAAATTGGGGATTTAGAACGATTGATTTCTCGAATTTGTGTTGGCCGAACGAATGCCCGTGATTTGAAGCAAATTGAGCGTTCGTTAAGTCAGGTTCCAAGATTGAAGAGTTTATTTTCGAGCTGGGAGCAGCCTTTGTTGCAAGATATCAACACGCGATTGAAGTTGTTGATGGTGGTGCAGCATAAGATTCACGAAACCATCGCAGAAGAGCCACCGGCAAGCATTCGTGATGGTGGGATGATTCAGGATGGAGTAAATGAAGAGCTGGATGAGTTGAGAGATATTGCTAAAAACGGCAAGAATTACATCGCTCAAATCAAAGATAAACTTTCGGCAGAAAGCGGAATCCCATCCTTAAAGATTGGCTACAACAAAGTGTTCGGCTATTACATTGAGGTGACGAATTCCCACAAAGATAAAGTGCCGGAGACCTTCATTCGTAAGCAAACTCTGGTTAATGCCGAGCGATACATTACTCCTGAGCTGAAAGAGATCGAAGAAAAAGTGCTTTCGGCGGAAGATCGAAGTAAAACACTCGAGTATCAGTTATTTGAAGAGGTACGTGTTTTTGTTGCTGAATATGCTGATGACATCCAACAGATCGCACAAGCCATCGCTCAGCTGGATGTGCTTCAAAGTTTTGCAGAAGTAGCATTTCGAAATAACTACGCCAAGCCGGAAGTTCGCGATTCGGAAGAAATCAATATCAAAAAAGGTCGCCACCCGGTAGTGGAAAAGTCGTTGCCGTTGGGCGAGCCATTCATCCCGAACGATATAGAGCTAAATAACGACGAGCAGCAAATTATGATCATTACCGGACCAAACATGGCAGGTAAAAGTATCATTCTTCGGCAGACAGGGTTAATTGTGTTGATGGCTCAGCTAGGAAGTTTTGTGCCGGCCGAGTCAGCACATATTGGGTTGGTGGATAAGATTTTTACCCGTGTTGGAGCTTCCGATAATTTAGCCGCTGGAGAATCAACCTTTTTGGTAGAGATGAATGAAGCAGCGAATATCCTGAACAACGCCACACCACGGTCACTGATTTTGTTGGATGAAGTGGGTCGTGGAACGAGTACATTTGATGGGCTGAGCATCGCTTGGAGCTTGGCAGAATATCTGCACAATCATGCTCCGGTTGCTGCAAAAACTTTATTTGCTACGCATTATCATGAGTTGAATGAGCTGGAAAGCATGTACGATCGCATCCGCAATTTTAACGTGCAGGTGAAAGAACATGATGGGAAAGTGATTTTCCTTCGCAAATTAATAAAGGGTGGCGCCGATCACAGTTATGGAATTCAAGTGGCGAATATGGCCGGTTTACCTGATGTAGTGATCAATCGCGCGAAAGAGATTTTGGGTAATTTAGAAAGCCATAGCCTTGATATCACCAATACCAACGGTGAGGCAGCCAATAGGGCATCGAAACAAAAAGCGGCGGCAAGGCAAATGACGAACTCCATCGAAAAACAGGATGAAATTGCCCAGATGAGTTTATTTGCCAATCACATGGATCCCAAATTCGAAACGTTGATGAACAAGCTCGAAGCCGTTGATCCGAATCGAATCACGCCCATCGAGGCGCTGATGCTGTTGACTGAATTGAAGAAAGTGGTGGGGGAGAATAGTTGAAATACGAATTACGAATTAAGAATTACGAATTACGAATTGGAAGAGCCCGTACGTCGTTCGTCATTGGTCGGTTATGAAATCCTCCGCAACACATATCGCCGATCGTATTCGACTGATGATCTCAACCAAGCAGTTTCAGGTGGGAGAGGTGTTGCCATCAACTCGGGAGCTGGGGCAGCAACTGGAAGCGAGTTTCCATACCGTACGGAAAGCCTATCATATTTTGGTGAATGAAGGTTTGATTACCGGAGAGCGTGGTCGTGGTTTTGTGGTAAACCGCCAAACATCGCTGATGGATAAAGAACAGCGACTCGAAATCGGCGGCGAAAAAGTACAAGCTCTCATCGAGCAGCTGGTGGGTTATGGCTTGGATGACAACGAGATTGAATTGCTTTTCCAAGAGCAACTGGATTACATGGATTGGCCCGATCGCATCCAGACGTGTGCCAGTGTGGGCGAGAATAACGAGCTTGGCGGAATGTTAGCGAGTGCCATCAAAAAGCAGGTAGGGGTTAAAAGCCGGGTTATCGACATCACCGAATACGAAAGCGCTGCGAAGTTTGACGCTCTGTTTGTGCCGGTTCGGTTTATGCATCAATTTCGAAGCTTGAGCGATTCGATAATGATCATCCCCATCATTTACGGCTACGATCCCGATGTGTTGCTTTCGGTGGTAGATCAATTTGGGATTCAAACCATTGGCTTGGTAACTTCCGAGGAAGACTCGATCGCAAGGATTATTGCGGAGCTAAAACCAACGATTCCGTTCGAAGGCTCGTTTGTGGCAGGCAGTATTTATGGAAAGTCGTTGCCATTGTTTGTGCGCGAAACAGACTTGATTTTATACACGCCGGACAGCGCCCGATTAGTAGAGCAAAAAGTGCCGGAAAAGAAACGAATCAAACTAGAATACAAGCTTTCCGATCGATCAGCAGAAATGATCCGCTCGGAGCTTTGGGAACAATAAAAGCAATTAAAAATTAAGAATTTATCAATTAAGAATTTTGAAACTGTTCATTCTTAATTGAACATTGATAATTGATCATTGACTATAAAAAAGACTATTCAGCAGGCTATTGATGCCATCGGCGAAGAGATAAAAGCCGTAAGAGAAACACCATCTACCGATGTGTTAACGCAGGGGATGAAGGAGAAAAAATCGGGTCAGCATGTGTATGTGTTCGAGTGCACCAATTTGGGATTGCGTTTCGCCGAAGAAGTAAAGGCTACCATCGGAAGTGAAAAGCCGGTAAAAGTAGAAGTACTTGACCTGAAAGACAGCAAAGTTTGGTTGGAATTTGATAAAGATCAGGGCAAAGTGATTAACGAAGTGTATCTGGAATGGGAAAATGATTTTGTGCTCCGCCGGACCGAAGATCACCTGCATACGCTCAAAGACAAGTGGAAAGAAATCCCGCAGCTGGAAGTATTACTCCAGCCTAAAAAACGATTCAGCAAAACCGAGCCCGAGGTTGATGTGCTGAAAGATGAGCTCAGGAATGAGTCGCAGCTGGATGCCATGAAAAAAGCGTTGAATAATAACGTGACATACATCTGGGGACCTCCGGGCACAGGAAAAACAGCTACAACCGGATACATCATTGCCAACTTTTTGAGGCTGAAAAAACGAGTGTTGTTTGTATCAAACACCAATCGCGCCGTGGATGTTGGATTGTTAAGTGCGATGGATGCGCTGTACGAAATTCAGCCCAATTTCGACCTGCAAAACAGTACCAGATTTGGGGAAGCTTGGCTGGATGATGAACGATTAGATAACGTGTTGTTCGAACATCAAGTGAAAGCAAAACTTGACGGACGTAAAGCCGATGCAGTGGAAATGAGTCAGCTGCTGGATAATTTCAAAGCGTTGCAGGATCAGATCGACGAAATGATGGACAACGATGAGGAAGTTCCTCAGGCTTTGGATATGCAGGCGCAGCTTGTCGGCGAGAAAGTGGATCGGTTGGGCGGACCGGTTGAGTTAGAAGAGAAGATCGAAAAGCTACTCAACCTGAATGAGCGTTACGAGTTGAAAAAGAAACAGCTTGTAGCCACTACCATGGCGAAAGTGTGCACCAGCGAGTTGTTTTACAATATAAGTTACGATGCCGTAGTAGTGGATGAAGCGTCGATGGCATCGCTTCCGTTTTTACTGTTGATGGCGGCCAAATCGAAAGAGCATTTGGTGATAACCGGCGATCCAATGCAGTTGCCTCCCATTTCGATAACCGATGATCGCGAAGCCTCCGCCTTTTTGGAGAAAGATATTTTCACCTACGTTTCAGAAGCGGAAACGACGGAAGATCTATTTTTTTGGCACGATCGAAACCCGGATTTTACCTGCTTTTTTGATACGCAATATCGCCTCAATTCTGATCTGGCAGGTGTAATAAGCTCGGTTTTTTACGATGGCAGACTTAAAACAGGGAAAAAGCCCGAGGCCGGAAATCGAAAGAATCAGGTATCTGTGGCACTGGTTGATTCCAGTAAATATGGCCCCAGAATTGAGCAGGAAAAAAGTGACCGTGGCTTTAAACCCAAAAATGAAGTCCATCTTCGATTGATTGAGGAAAGTTTGAAAAAGCTTAAGCTCAAACATCCGGCAGATCACATTGGAATTATTGTGCCGTTTCGAAGCTCGGTATATCAAGTAAGGAATCATTTGCGCGAAAAAGGACATCGTGGGATTGAAGTAGGCACCATCCACACATTTCAAGGCAGGGAAAAACCGGTGATTCTTTTTGATACAGTGATGAGTGGAGAAATTCAGTACGGACAACAACGCCACTATTCGGTGCGCCCATTTGATGAAACCAAAAACGGGATGAGTGTTCCGCGTCTACTAAACGTTGCATTTTCGCGTAGTAAAGAATTATTGATCGTGCTGGCAGATATGAATCACATCCAAAGAGTGTACGGAAACAAGTTTCTGGGCAGGTTGTTGAGAGAGTTGAAAGAAATTTCGATGTAATTGCATTTTTTGTTGAATTCGAGTCGAAATGGTTCTTATATTTAAAGCCGTTTCGGAAACGAAATGTATTTATTGAATGCGAGAATAGCTCAGTTGGTAGAGCACAACCTTGCCAAGGTTGGGGTCGCGAGTTCGAGTCTCGTTTCTCGCTCTTACAAAGCCTCTTAGATTAAGTTCTGAGAGGCTTTTTTTTTAAATTTAAATAAGTAAAAGTTCTACTTAACTGTCTTTTCTTAAAAATAGAGTTATGTATTGGGGGTATATAATATATAGTAATTCAAAAGACCGGTTTTATACAGGTGCATCGGGAGTTGGAGTCGAAATCAGAGTTGATCGTCATAATTCTGGTTGGACGCGATCTACTAAATCTGGAATACCGTGGGAGCTGAAGTATGTTCGAACCTTTGAAAGTAAAACTGATGCGTTGAAATGGGAGCGAATGGTTAAAAGCAAAAAAAGCCGTGTCTTTATCGAAAAACTGATTAATTCAAGTGAAAATGAGGTTATTTAATTGCCAAGGTTGAGGTCGTCCCGCTGAGGCGGGAAGTCTCGTTTCTCGCTCTTACAAAGCCTCTTAGATTAAGTTCTGAGAGGCTTTTTTTTGATCATTAATTGAATTGCCAAGGTTAAGGTCGTCCTCTGTTTAGCGTGAGGAAGTCTCGTTTCTAACTCAAACTGTATATGCTATTCCGAAAAAATCATGACAATCAACTAATCAGGAAAATCATGGTCAAAAAAGGGTAGTTTAGGAGAAGCAAACCTCTAAATAATAAATTCGCTCAAATTGAAGAAATCACTTCGTATAAGCTGGATAATCCTATTACTCAACATATGTATTCCATTTGCTGCTTTATCTCAAGGTTCAGTAGCACCCGGACCTGAATTCGGTGCATTTCTAGAACGAATTAATCAAGCCGAGGTTAACGAAAGACAGGCCATAGCAGATAGTTTTATAACAGCTCAAACCGCATTTCCGGTTATAGAAAGTGATACCATAGTGGCATACATTTATACCGGAAATGTTAGTTCGGTACATATTCCGGGCGATGCCAATGGCTGGGGCTCATCTGCATTTCCAATGTCGCGGATTCCGGATACAAAAATGTGGTATCGATTGGAAAACTTTGAAACCGATGCTCGCCTCGATTATAAATTTATACTAAATGGATCGAATTGGATTCTTGATCCAAGAAATAATAATCGGGTAAGTGGTGGCTTTGGTCCTAATTCTGAGCTTAGAATGCCACAATATGAATTTCCAACAGAGATCAATTACAGGGCAAATATCCCACATGGTAGTTTAAAAGACACAACGGTTTCCAGCTCGGTTTTAAATAACAGCAGAAGAGTGTACCTCTATTTTCCTCCGGGTTATGATGCTGCTGAATCAAAGTCGTACCCTATGATGTTATTTCACGACGGAACGGAATTTCTGGAATTGGCAAACGCTACAAATGTACTCGATTTTCTTATCCATGAACAAAGAATAGTGCCAATGATAGGCGTATTTGTGCCGCCGGTTGATAGGAATAACGAATATGCTTGGGACCATACAGCTAATTTCGAGAAATTTATTACCGAAGAATTAGTGCCCGTTTTAGAAGAAAAGTATTCCGTAAGTACGTTACCCGCTGAAAAAAGTATGATCGGAGCTTCTTATGGCGGACTAATTACCGCTCAAATCGTGTATAATAATCCTGAAGTTTTTGGCAAAGCAGCCATACTTTCAACAGCGTTTTGGGCAAAGAATCAAACGGTGTACAATCAGATCATGAATGGATCGAAAAAAGAAATTAGCTGGTATATCGATTGGGGTACCTACGAAGGAAGTGGGATAACAGACTATTCACCACCATTTACAGCAATGTTAGATGAACAAGGGTATGCGTTCAAAGCTAATATTTGGCATGATGGCCATAGCTGGGGTAATTGGCGTGCGCATGTTGATGAAGCGCTCGAATTCTTCTTTCCATTTAGTGACTCTACAAGTACAGAGCTTAAAATTGAGGATCAGCCAACTGCTTTTAAACTCAATCAGAATTATCCCAATCCTTTTAATCCATCCACGAAAATTACTTTTAGTCTGACAAAACCAACCCAACTTACTTTGAAGGTATTTGATGCATTAGGCAGAGAATTATCAGTGTTAGCTCAGGGAAAGTATGCTTCTGGTAGCTATTCGATAGATTTTAGTGGCGCGGGTTTAAGTAGCGGATTGTATATCTACACACTTACTACCGAAAATGGCTCATCGACGAGAAAAATGTTATTACTGAAATAAAGAGAACAAGAAGTATTTGCAGCAACCAATTTTTGATTAATCTGAATAGCGCGGGGCCGATTCGAATACTTCCATTGGTAAACTTAGAAATCCGGTAACCCCATCAACGTGATAGATATTGATGAATTTTTCCACTTCTTTGATGGTGATGCTAAGCACTTTTAAGCGATAAACTAACGAGCCGGGAATATCGTAGCCTTTCATCTGAAGGTATTGGCCATGAGTATTCAACTGGCTCCATTCCGATTTTAATTGGATATAAAACCACATGAGTACGAGCTGGAACTCTTCCTCTTGATACATGTTGCTGGTTGACAAAAACTGATCAACTTTGCGGCGAATCCATCGATTTATTTTAAATCGCTCATCTTCGTTTTTAATCCTCGATAGAACATCATCATAGCTGGTAGACTTTAACTTAACTACGCATTCATCGAGTGCCTCTCTGGTGAAAATCTTCATATCTCGTTCTCTCTTTTTCTCTCTCTTTATATTCTGTAAGCTCTTCTTATCGTAATTATCGGCGGATATAAAAATCACATAACACCAAAACTTAAGAAATATTAAAAAAATTTAATCTTAATAAGTGTAAGGTATTCAGAGTATTAGGAAAGTTCGTTTATTTCAGGGTTTTAAAAAGGGAAAGAATAGCGTGATTTTAGTGCCTTTTTTGAGCTCGCTTTCGAGTTTAATATGCCCGTTGTGTAAGTGCATTAATTCGATACATAGATTAAATCCAATACCGGTTCCACGTTCTTCAGAAGTTCCTTTTTTCGATTCGAACGAAGTGATGTCTTGCAATGAGCGTAATGTCTCTTTATCCATACCAATCCCATTATCACTTAAAATTATATAGCACCCAAGATCATCAGAGTGTGTGGAAATAGAGATTTTACCTCCGGGATTAGTGAACTTAATAGCGTTTGTTACAAGATTTCTAAGAACAGCTTGCAAAGCACTTTGATCTGCGTGGAGCTCAGGGGCTTGCAATGGGCCAATATCTAACGTGATGTTTTTTTGGCTAAGTTTGAATTCAACTAAATCATGTAAACTGTAAAGAAAAGGTTCTAATCGGATGGGCTGAATAGATAGCTTGATTTTACTTTCCTGAGACCGGCTCCATTCCAATAGATTATTTACTAAAAATGATGTTTGATCAGCGGTTGAACCAAGCATTCCGATGTAATCATTTAGATCGTCGTTATCTGTGCCCTCTGCTTCTTCTTTGATCAAAACAGCTAAGCTGGTCAAACTCATTAGGGGCGAGCGCAAATCATGCCCAATAATAGACAAAAGCTTCCCTTTGGTGGTGTTGCTTTGCTTAAGTAATTCTGATTGCTCTTTGAGCTCTTTCTGCACATTCTCTTGATTAGTAATAAACGCTTCTATTTGATTAATAAACAGATAAGCGATTGTTACATAAATCAAAAAGACTGTAAATACGGTAACGAACGAATCAAAAAGAAATGGATCGCCAGTAATTAACGCGATACTTATGTATTGAATTAAAAATATAGTAGAGCTTACAATAAGTGCTTTTGGGCCGAAGAAAATGGCAATCACGATAATTGTGCCCCAATAAAACAATGAGTTACGGAGGAAGATAAGCGAGAATGTTTCTACATGCAGTGCTAAAAATGGAAGAACAATCAGCTTTATTAACATGATTAAGATCAAAGCTTTAATCAGATTCCAGTTGTGTTTTCGCCAGATCAGAAAAAAAGCAAGTGTACCAAAACTAGCTGCCGAACAAATTACATGAAGCACGTCGATGCTTAGCGGGAAATCAACAAGTAAGCTGTCTACTATGTACGCCACGCCAGAGATTAATCCGAATAATACGATAACCCATGGATTCGATATAAACTTGTCGTAGGTATTAAACAGTTTCATTAATTAGCTTTTTTTGCTTGTCGCTTGGTTTATTATTTTGCCTTTGTCCGATTGGAATAGCCGTTAGGATTTAAATGGCTTCCAATTTTATATCATTTCCAAAAGTTATAATTACATTCGGGAATGAGTTTGAATTCGGATAAGTTATCGGTAGTAACTAACAATAAATAAATCGAATTATGCCAGATAGAAATGCAGAAGCCAAATGGAATGGCGACTTAAAAAATGGAAACGGAAATTTAAAGCTTGGCAGTGGAATGTTTGAGGGTGCGTATACATTTGTATCTCGTTTTGAGAACGGTGATGGCACAAATCCTGAGGAACTAATCGCTGCTGCACATGCCGGTTGCTACTCAATGGCGCTATCTAACGAGCTTGCCAAAGCAGGGCACGACACTAAAAGTGTGGATACTAAAGCTACAATTACATTAGAAATGATTGATGGCGCACCAACTATTTCAAAAATTAAATTGAGTGCTACGGCAACCGTACCGGGGCTTGGTGACGAAGATTTTCAAAAAATTGCTGAGGCCACAAAAGAAGCGTGTCCGGTATCGCGCGCTTTAAATACGCAAATTATCCTAGATGCTAAACTAGCGTAATTAGCTGATCTTTACCTTTTGTAAAGCCTGTCGGTTTACCGAGAGGCTTTTTTTATGCTACGTGGTTTTGATATTTAAATCCTTCGCCAATTCTTTGTCTTTGCTTGTTTTCCAAATGAATTGATCCAAAAAATAATGATGGAAAGCTAAGCCCAAGAGTGCGCCCTGAAGAAGTTTATCGGTTCCAAAGTCGGCAAAGAGCATAACATTGCTTGTAATTGCAATGGGGATACACCCGGGATGTACTTCGAATGTACATCCTAACACACGAAAAATGATACCCATAGCCACTGCTGTTAGTGCATAGCGCGGTAGCGATTTCGATAACCAAGCAGAAACTCCAAAGTTGGTGCCCGGATTGCGTTTGTATCTGTTTTTATGATGGAACCATACAATTGCATGGTATTGCAGATCATGAAAAATGGTGACAAAAGCACCAAAGGCAAAGATTCCGGCTTCTACAACGGCATCAGAAAAGCAAATGAATAAATGCAGCGGAATAACTGCTATTAAAAACAAAGCTTTAGGAATATTTACCGGGATGCCATTTTTAGCCAAATAAAATTGCCTGCCGATATAAACCAATGCAAGAATTCCAACGATACTCAATGTTAATCCCGAAACTAGTTGCTCTGCAGTAATGCCAAGTGCGGGTTCAACAGCAGCTAGGGTTGGGGCTATTAGTTCACTGGCGTCAGGAAATCGAACTATGAAAACTATAAATGGAAGCATTAAGCCGGCATATAGTAAACTAGAATCGATGTAATAATCGATTTTACTCTGTTCCTGATTCTTCTTTTTGTAGAGGGCTAAGAATCCATAATGTTGCCGAACCACATGCCAATATGCCCAAAGGCCGAAAAAAGAAGTGAGCAAAATCCAGGGCACTGAATAACTTTCTGAACCGGTTTTGAACATCAAATAACAAATGAACAAAATAACCGGGCCAACAATAAACCAAAGTAGGCTCCACAGTAGCAGCTTTTTTCGTTGTCGAAATTCCTGCTTATCGAGATAGGTTCTGGTGTAAGTGCCAAAGAAATGAGGAGTGTCGATCAAAGCTACCCAAAAAAACCAAATGGTAACCATATCCCAACCAAGGCCTTCGTACATAAACATGAGTAGATATCCGCCAAGTGCACCACCTATAAACCAAATCAAATCTGTTTTTTGATTAATGATCCAGTTAGTGCTGATTAATGGTTGGGGAATCGAAATAGATGAGTTCATAAGCAGAAAATAAGCGCCAAATGTAAATATAATCCTATGCTGCTCAAAGAATAGTTTTCAGCCTAATATCTAATCTACTTCTAATGCACACTTCCCGATTGGTTTTATTATCTTTAGTTTTTGCATCAAAAAATGAGTTCGAGGCATTTTAATGAGCGATAAACCCCGCGAGTATTGTGGTGTTTTTGGAGTATTTGATCATCCTGAAGCCGCATTGTTAACCTATTACGGCTTACACGCCCTTCAACACAGAGGGCAAGAGTCCGCTGGTATTGTTACATCCTATTTCGATGAAGAAAAACAGCGGCATGTTATGCCTACCTATAAAGATTTTGGGTTAGTGCTAAGCGTGTTCGATAAGCCTAAAATCTTCAAGAAGATCCTGAAAGGTGAATCTGCGATTGGGCATAACCGATATTCAACTTCCGGGTCATCGAAAAACCCGGCTAATATTCAGCCATTTAGAGTTCATTACCGAACCGGGAATATTGCCATTGGGCACAATGGTAATTTATCGAACGCCAAACAAATCAGGCGTAGATTCAGAGAAGAAGGGGTGCTGTTTCAAAGTACGTCTGATACTGAATTGATTTTGCATCTCATCGCTCAGAGTAAAGAGGAAGATCAGCTGCATCAGATTATGGATGCGCTCTCGCAAATTGAAGGAGCTTATTGCTTGGTGATGCTGACCGATGATAAGTTGATAGCTGTTCGCGATCCCAATGGATTTAGACCATTGGCACTCGGCAAAGTGGATGGTAAATATTGTGTGGCTAGCGAAACCTGTGCGTTCGATATCATAGATGCAGAATATATTCGCGACGTTGAACCGGGCGAAGTAATTGTGATTGATCAAGAAGCTTTAGATAATGATGAGCCAAAATCCTATTTCTTAGAAGCAAAACCGGGAACCGGCACCAGCCAATGCATTTTTGAGTACGTATATTTTTCGCGACCGGATAGCATGGTATTCGGCGAAATGGTGGATAAAATCCGCAGAAATTTAGGTAAAGCCCTCGCAAAAGAGCATCCGATAAATGAAGTTGTTAAACGATCATCAGGTGATAAAAAGCCTGTAGTAATTTCAGTGCCCGATTCTAGTAATACGGCAGCTTTAGGGTATGCAAGCGAAAGCCAGAAACAAGGTCAGGATTGCAAATACGATATCGGTTTGATCCGAAATCATTACGTAGGGCGCACGTTTATCTCGCCGGGGCAAAAATCCCGCGAGCAAAAAGTGCGAACTAAGTTCAATCCGGTGCGTGGTGTAATTGAAGGTCGTTCGGTGATTATTGTAGATGATTCCATCGTTCGTGGAACTACATCGCAACTTTTGGTTGATATGATTAGAGCGTGTAATCCAACCGAGATTCATTTTTTAGTGAGCTCGCCGCCAATTATTAGTCCATGTTACTACGGGATGGATTTCCCAAGTCCGGAAGAACTTATTGCAAACCGTTTTGACCGTGATATCGAAAAAATGGCCAAAGAGATTGGAGTTGATAGCCTGCGTTATCTCTCGCCCGATGGTTTAGTAGATGCTGTTAAAACAGCGAATCCATCCGGACATGATTATTGCACGGCTTGTTTTACTTCAAATTATCCGGTTCCGGTTAATTTTGGTGTTGAGAAAGAAGAAAACGAGCTGGTTTGATGTATAACGGACCCGCAAAGTTTATCACCAGTGCCCCAAGATTAGAAGATTGTCCCCCGGCTACGTTGCCCGAAGTTTGTTTTGCGGGTAGATCAAATGTTGGTAAATCATCGCTGATTAACGCTCTAACAAATAAAAAGCGTTTAGCCAGAACTTCGAACGTTCCGGGTAAAACACAGCAGATGAACTACTACAACATCACTGATACCTGCTATTTTGTGGATCTGCCGGGCTACGGATATGCAAAAGTACCCATACGCGAACGCGAACGGTGGGGCAGAAATATCCGCGAATATCTTGAAAATCGTGAAACACTTCGATTGATTCTCCATGTGATTGACGCACGCCACAATCCTACAGAGCTGGATCAAGACTTTTTTTATTGGATGGCAACCAACCAAATGCCTTTTTGCGTGTTAATGTCGAAAGCCGACAAACTTTCGAACAACAAAAGAGCAAAATCGAAGGCTGCCTTGAATAAAGTGCTGGCTGAAATGAATATCGAAGTGCCAATACTGATGTATTCGTCCGACAGCAGGTTCGGGATAGAAGCGGTTCAGAAACTCATCGAGGAATTTGTTGTCACATAAAATTAACTAGTAACTCACTCACACTCACTCTCTCACTCATGTCATTTAAAGTTTTATTGTTAGATAGCGTTGACCCGGTATGCGCCGAGGTATTTAAAAAACGCGGAATCGAAGCAGATCAACCCGGAAAATTAACACAAGATGAACTATACGCTCGCATCGGAGAATACGATGGAATGGTAGTTCGAAGCGCAACCAAAGTAACGGCTGAGTTACTTACTCACGCCGAGAAAATGAAAGTGGTTGGTCGTGCAGGCGTTGGTGTTGATAATGTGGATATTCCATCAGCTACCGCAAAAGGGGTGCTGGTGATGAATACACCCGACGGAAACACCATTTCTACCGCAGAGCATACTTGCGGGATGATCATTGCACTTTCTCGAAACATCCCGAAATCGGTGGCTAAAGTTAAAAGTGGCGGCTGGGACCGAAAAGCGTACATGGGAACCGAGGTGCACGGTAAAATATTAGGAATTGTTGGTCTTGGTAAAATCGGGACAGAAGTTGCGAAGCGGATGAAGTCATTCGGAATGGAAATTCAAGCGTACGATCCATTTTCTACTGAGGAGCATGCCAAAGAAGTAGGCGTAAAATTAGTGGAGCTGGACGAGCTGCTTGGCACATCAGATTATTTAAGCGTGCACACTCCACTCACCGAAAAAACCAAAGGATTGGTGTCGCTTAAAAATGCCGCTAAGTTGAAAAAAGGCATTCGTTTAGTGAATTGTGCTCGTGGAGGAATTTATACCGAAGCTGATTTGCCTGCCCTGATCGATCAGGGAATTGTTGCCGGCGCTGCTCTTGATGTGTATACTTCTGAGCCACCCACTGAAGACATTTACAAAGTACTGGAGCACGAGCATATAATTTGTACCCCGCATTTGGGTGCATCTACCGAGGAAGCGCAGGAAAAAGTAGCCGAGCAAATTGCCGATCAAATGGCAGATGCGCTTGAAAACAAAAACTATAAAGGTAGCCTCAACGGTAAATCGATTTCGTTGCTTACCAACAAAGAAGTGCAACCGTACTTACAACTTGCAGAAAAGCTTGGGCATTTGGCGGTGCAATTAAGTCCTGATCATGCAAATAGTTTCGAGTTTGAATACGCCGGCGATAGCGCAAAATTTGCAGATGTTCTTACGGATGGAATCCTCAAAGGCATGCTTTCTGAATATGTGGATGAAGCAGTAAACCTGATTAATGCGCGTGTATATGCTGATAATCGTGGATTTACGATCAAGGAAACTACTACCAGCAAAGCTAAATTATATAGCGATTTGGTAACCATTCGACTTCCAAAAGGTTCAGAGTACAGTTCAATTTCTGCAGTTGTATTTGGGGAAGGTGATTACCGAATCGTTGAGATCGATAATTACGGAATCGAACTCCGCCTCGAAGGCGACATGATTCTTTATCAAAACGAAGATAGACCCGGTATGCTTGCTTCAGTGAGTGGTGCTCTTGCTGAAATGAACATCAACATTGGTGGATTGAGTTTGGGCAGAAGCGGGAAAGGTTCGCGAGCGATTACAGCCTTTTCGGTGGATAAACAAATGGATGAAGCAGAGTTAACTAAAGTGTCGGCCTTAGAAGGTATCGAACATCTTCGATACGTTTCACTTACCTAATCATTTATAGATAAAAGCGAACGATCGTCACTCAATGTCGGTCGTTCGTTTTTTTTGTTATCCAAAATCGCTCCGGTCAAATCGTTCGATCAGGCGAGCCTCTTTTAGTCTTTTGTAACTCGATAATTTCTGATCATTTAAAGAAGCAATCGTCATTTCTCGTTTACCCAAGGCACCTCTCGTTTTGGCAATGTACCATCCGGCTTTGGCGAGTGCAGCTCTTGCTTTCGATGCTGCGCAGTATGTGCTGAGAACTGCATCCGAAGAAGCCATATTCTTAAGTTTTTCGAAGGTTTCAACTGTCCAAAGCTCCCCGTTTACTTCTGGTGAAAATGGATCATGAAAAAAGAAATCGATGGATGTTTCCGGTGCTTCTAAATCTTGAAAAGTACCATAAAATAAGTTTAACGTAATGTTCGGGTAGTTTTTCAAGGAATAGGAATTCCAACCGGATTTTAACGAGGTAAACACATTTCGCAAGAATTCTTTGTAGGAATCATCGCCTAAAACTTCTTGGTAGTTGATGTGCTCGATTGTTTCTGGATCGGCAGGAAAAGCCTCCACAGAGTAAAATTGAATGGGTAAAGAGAGTTCAAGTTTCGAATAATAATCGAGCAATAACAGAAAATTCAATCCGGTGCCAAAACCCATCTCAAAAATTGAAATTGGCTGGGTTGTTGACTTGATTGCTTCAGTTAAACCAGTCGACTCAAAAAAAACATGTCTGCTTTCGGAAACGGCGCCGTTCGGATTGTGGTAGTACTGATCAAACACTTTAGAAAAAAGCGTCGAAGAACCGTCTTTTGTGATATGATGTTCAATCGAATTCATAATTTAGCCGCTACAGAAGTAGTAAATTAAGCCGTATTATCGAGCAAAACCACACACTTTATGCAACTGAAAAAAGAACTGCTTGAGCTCACGCAAAAGCATGTGCCGTACATGATTAAAACTCGAAGATATTTGCATCAGCATCCCGAGGTGAGCTACCATGAATACGAAACGACCAAATTCATCAAATCGGAATTGGATAAAATGGGCATTCCGTATGATTCTCCTCTAGAGACGGGCTGCATTGGAATTTTGACAGGGGCAAAGCCTTCGGATAAAGTGATTGCACTCCGCGCCGATATTGATGCGCTTCCGATGAAGGAAGAAGGGGATGCAAAAGCTGAGTTTTTTTCAAAAAACCCGGGAGCAGCACATTGTTGTGGACACGATGCGCACACTTCGAACTTATTGGGCGTAGCTAGAATCTTATTAGAATTAAAAGAACACATTGCAGGAACCGTGATGCTAGTATTTCAACCGGGCGAGGAGAAATTGCCCGGCGGTGGGAAGTTGCTTTGCGAGACAGGATATTTACAAGAAAAAGGCGTTGATGCCATTTATGGACTACATACCGATCCATCGCAAGAACCGGGAAAAATAGCCACAAAAGTGGGGCCATTGATGGGGAGTCCCGATGAATTTGAAATCGAGATTTTGGGTAAAGGCGGACATGCGGCTCGTCCTCATGAAGCTATCGATCCCATAGTTCTTGGTGCTCAATTTGTGAATGCTGCGCAAACTATCGTTAGCCGTTCTGTTGACCCAACCGATGCCGCAGTGGTGACCATTGGCAAATTCGAAGGCGGTACAGCGCATAACATTATCCCCGAAAGTGTGCGGATTCTGGGAACCGTTCGAACATTATCGAAAGAAGTGGCTGATTTGATTGCCGAACGATTAGAGGCAATCTTAAAAGGAATAACGGCTGGAGCAGGTGGTAGCTACACGTTTAAATTTAGTCGAGGCTATCCGGTGGTAACCAATTCAGTAGAAGAAACGGCAAACATTTTAACTTCGATGCGCTTTTTGTTTGGGGATGATGCTGCAAATGAACTGGAAAAACCCATTATGGCCGGAGAAGATTTTGCTTTCTATCAGGAGCATTTTCCTGGAGCGTTTTTCTTTGCAGGGAGTGGATCGCCCAAAAGCGATTCTCAGTATGTGTGGCATCATCCAAAATACAATGTGGATGACGAGTTTTTTGAATATGCAGCGCCACTAATGGCAGCATTAGTAATTGGGAAGGAATGATAGAGGCTCGGCAATCGTATTGGGAAGAAGTGCTTTATAATCAACATTGTGATGTGTTGATTGTTGGAGCGGGATTAACCGGGCTTTCAACTGCATTATTTTCCAAACGCAAGAATCCCAATGCCAGAGTAGTGGTGTTAGAACGTGGTGTATTTCCCATCGGTGCAAGCACACGGAACGCCGGTTTTGCTTGCATTGGTACAGTAGGAGAGCACCTTGCAGATTTGGAACTGGATTCCGAAACAAAGCTCAAAGAACGAATTAAATCTCGGTTTGAAGGACTTCAACTCCTTACTTCTACCTTAGGTGAACAAGAAATCGATTACGATCCGTGTGGGGGATGGGAGATTTTTACGGATCAACAAGTATTTGAAGAAGTTGCTATCCAAGTAGATCGATTTAATAACTGGATGAGTGAATTGATCGGAGAAGAAGAGGTGTATTCGATAGGAAAATTCGAAGGATATCCGGCTATTTTCAATCGAGTAGAAGGAGCTTTGCATCCCGGAAAGATGATTCAAAAACTCATCGCATTGAATATAGCGGCTGGCGTTGAAATTCGATGGCAAACCGAAGTAAAGCATCTTGATTTCGATAATGGAATTGTTACTGGATCACATACTGAGCAGTGGAATGCTGAGAATGTTGTATTAGCGACAAATGCTTTTACTAATCGCTTGTCGAACAAAGAAACCATTAAACCGGGAAGGGGCTTGGTGTTTGTAACTAGTCCTATCAAAGACATTAAATGGAAAAGCACTTTTCATTATGATAAAGGCTACGTGTATTTCCGGAATTTAGGCGCCGATCGTCTCTTGATTGGTGGAGGCCGAAATGTTGACTACGATAAAGAAACCACCAACGAGTTCGGGATTAACGAGTCTATTAAAAACTTTCTGATCGGTTTTGTAAACGATGTGATCAAGTTGCCGAAAGGATGGAAAATTGAGAGAGAATGGAGTGGAATTATGGGTTTTACCGAATCGAAGTCTCCATCACTTGAGAAAATTGGAGCAAAAACCTGGCAAGTTGCCGGGCTAAGCGGAATGGGCGTAGCACTAGGAATGGCGTTAGGCAAAAAAGCAGCGGAACAATTAAGAATTAACAATTAAACAATTAAGTAATCCCACGATTAGAAGTGATGACAGAATCATTAATACATTGATAATTGTTAATTGATCATTGAGTGTATTCTTCATACAAAACAACGAGCTCATTCAGCATCATCGAGGTAGCTCCCCAAAGCGGAACTCGATGAACATCCCAAAACGGAACCACATATTTTGTTTCGCGCAACGACCACTGCTCTTGTTTTAAAAAATCCTTCCCGGCTAGTTTTGAAATCGGAACGCTGAAAATCTCATCCACCTCGTTGGGATTGGCACAAAACTCCTGTTCAGTATGCACAAATCCAACCACGGGAGTCACCATATTATTCGAACGATCAACAAAAAGCGTTGAAAGTTGACCAACAACTTCTACGTTTGCTTCGATAAGCCCCGTTTCTTCGTGAGCTTCGCGCAAAGCTGTTTCTTCGATGGTCTCATCCCCCTCGCGACCACCACCGGGAAAGCTAATCTGTCCGCCGTGTTTAATACCTTCAGTCCTTAGCGTTAACAAGATCTCAGGCTCGGTTGTATAGGTTAGAATCGGCACCAAAACACTGCTGTTTCGATAGCTTCCATCTTCAGGTGAGAAGTTTTTGAAGGTCGGATTTGTATACGATTCGGGATATGGACGCATCCTATTTTGGGCATCCGCACCGGGTAAATTTTTTTGAAGTCGTTTTGCTAAAAATTCCTGAAAAGATGATTTCATGCTGAAATATAAATTGAAATAGGCGAAAACAAACAATCCACAATCAAGGTTCACAAACTTTTAATCGAGTGATAGCCTGCGTACCTTTGAGCCCTTAAAAAATCCTGTTTATTTAATGAAGAAATACGACGTATACGGCATCGGTAACGCCTTGGTAGATTTAGAAGCAAAAGTTACCGACCAGTTTATTGAAAAATTTGAAGTACCCAAAGGGTTAATGACCTTGGTGGATGACGATCACCAGCGTAAGTTGATTGAAGCCATGGACAAAACCGACATCAAGAAAAAGTCGGGAGGTTCTGCCGGAAACACAGTAATTGCGGTAAGTCAATTTGGTGGAAATGCCTTTTACTCGTGCAAAATTTCGAGCGATGAATACGGTGAGATCTTCAATAAAGATTTGAAAGACTTAGGTATTGCAACCAATTTAGATGATATCGACTTAGGTGATGGCCCAACCGGGCGTTGTTTGGTGATGATCACGGAAGATGCCGACCGAACTATGAATACATTTCTTGGCGTTTCGGTTAACCTTTCAGTGAATGAAGTGGACGAAGACGCCATCCGAGCTTCCGAATATGTGTACCTCGAAGGGTATCCGGTTACTTCAGAATCTGCATTTGAGGCATTGAAATACACCAAAAAAATTGCTGAAGAAGCCGGTGTAAAAACATCCCTGACACTTTCCGATCCTTCTATTGTTAAAGCATTCAAAAGCCAGTTTGTAGAGCTGATTGGAGCTTCGGTTGATCTATTATTTTGCAACGAAGACGAAGCTTTGGAATTTACCGGAACCGATAACCTGATGGATGCCCGTGAAGCACTTAAAAAAGATGCTAAACGGTTTGTAATCACTCAAGGTGCCAACGGTGCGATGATTTTTGATGGTGATACTTTCATTGATATCGAGCCATATAAAGTGCAGGCAGTAGATACCAACGGAGCAGGTGATATGTTCGCCGGCGCGTTTTTATATGGAATCACAAATGGACTTGGATTCGCCGGAGCCGGAAAATTGGCGAGTTTAGCTTCGTCACGAGTGGTGTCGCAATACGGTCCGCGTTTAGAAAAATCAGAAGTTGAAGAAATTATCAAGAGGTTCCACTAATGACAGGCGTTGAAATTTTAGGCTGGCTAGGTTTTGGATTATTGATCACGGCTTGGGTTCCTCAAACTTGGGATACCATTAAAGCCGGACGCACCGACATGAACATGATTTTCATTCTGTTGTACGTAACATCTAGTCTGTTGCTCACCATCTACTCAGTGTTGACTGTTGATTACGTGTTCATCACCTTAAACGCACTACTTACTTTTGGTAGTGGAATCAACCTTTTTTATAAGATAAAACCACGCAAAGCTGATGGATAAGCTCGTACTGGCATCCCGAAATCCGAATAAAATTGAAGAGATGGCTCAGCTTCTGAAGCCACTTGGAATCGAGGTGCTGTCTGCGCTGGATTTTCCTGAACTGGAAGAGGTGGAGGAAGACAAACCCACCCTTGAAGGCAACGCATTGAAGAAAGCGGAGTATGTACATTCCGTTACGGGATTGCCCTCGCTCTCTGACGATACCGGATTAGAAGTAGAAGCACTTGATGGAGCTCCGGGTGTGTATTCAGCGCGGTATTCGGGTGAAAATGCTACTTATCAAAGCAATGTAGAAAAGCTGCTTTCCGAGATGAAAAATTCAGAAAACAGGGCAGCACGCTTTAGAACGGTTGTAGCTTTCGTTAGCGATAAAGAAACCCAATCCTTCGAAGGAATCGTGAACGGAGAAATCCTTAAAGAGCAAAAAGGAGAAGGTGGTTTTGGATACGATCCGGTGTTTCAACCGGAAGGTTACTACCAAACTTTTGCCGAGTTACCATCCCAAATCAAAAACGACATCAGCCATCGTGGGCGAGCCATTCAAAAGTTCGTGGCTTTTCTAAGCGCATAATCGTTTCTTCTGTCCATGCAATTTGGATTGATAGATTACATCGTGCTAGCCGCTTATCTAATTGCGGTAGCTATTTTTGGGTTAAAAGCTTCGGGTAAGCAAACATCCACGCGCGATTTTTTTTTAGGCGGGGATGGAATTCCATGGTGGGCGGTTCTTTTCTCGGTGGTTGCTACCGAAACCAGTACGTTAACTTTCATAAGTATTCCAGCCGTTGCTTATGGTGGAAATTTGACCTTTCTACAAATAACGGTGGGTTATTTTATTGGTCGGGTTGTGGTTGCACTATACTTTTTGCCTAAATACTTCGATGGAGAGATGTACACTGCCTACCAATTTTTAGAGAAGCGATTCGGGCGCACGATGCGCGTTGCAAGCAGTTCAACATTTATGATAACTCGATTGCTGGCGGATGGGGTAAGATTGTTCGCAACGGCAATTCCTTTAGCAATAATTCTGCGATTTGGAGGAGCTTTTCTTTCCTGGACAGATTTAGAGCTATATCTACTTTCAATTTCAGTTATTTCGGTGATTACACTTGGATACACTTTTTTTGGCGGTATTAAAGCTGTAGTCTGGATGGATGTAGTTCAGCTTGGAGTGTATGTTGGAGGAGCATTGCTAGCCATGGTGATTTTATTGAATAAGCTTCCCGATGGCTGGAGCACAGTAACGACGTTCGCATCCCCAGAAAATAAATTTCAAGTTATTCGACTTGGCTTCGATTTGCCGTTCAAAGAGTTCATCGCCCAACCCTATACCTTAATTACCGCGATAATTGGCGGGGCGGTATTTTCGCTAGCCTCGCATGGCACCGATCAATTATTGGTGCAGAGATTGTTGGCTTCCGGCGATTTGAAATCTGGACAAAAAGCGTTGATTTGGAGCGGAGTTGTAGTAATGGCTCAATTCGCATTGTTTTTGATCATCGGATTAATGCTTTATGCATTTTATGAAGCGCAACTTCCATCAGAAATGGGTTTATCCACCAATGACGAAATTTTCGCCAAATTTATCGTCGAACAACTTCCGGTAGGCATTTCGGGGTTAATTGTAGCGGCCTTGTTTGCGGCCGCGATGAGTAGTCTAAGTTCGTCGCTAAATTCACTCGCTTCCGCTACTACTTTTGATGTGATTAAATCCTTTCGAACAGAAGTATCTACCCAAGCCCAAGATCTAAAAACATCCAGAATTGTGACCTTAATTTGGGGTGTTATATTAACCGGATCGGCATTTCTGTTTGCTGTACTACAACTTCAGGCGGGGGAGCGGCCAACGGTAGTTGAGCTGGGTTTGGGAATTGCATCCTACACATATGGCGGATTGTTAGGAGCATTCGGGTTGGGAATGTTATTCCAGAAACCGGATAAAACCGACGCCATCGTTGGCTTTTTTACCGGGTTAATTTGCTTACTCTTTTTGGTTGATGGACCGGTCCAAAATATCTTACCAGGAGATGGCCTCGTGTTAGCCTGGCCACTTTACACACTTATAGGAAGTGTAATTGTAATTGGCGTAGGATGGTGCTCAGCAACCATCAGGCAAACTTATGTGAATAACTGATCGGTTTTATTTGGGCTTTTAATCAAGCTTACAAAAGCATTCAAATGATCCAGATTTCGTAGATCTATATGATATTCGATAGTTTCGTAAAGCTCTAGTAACACAGAGCGAAGTTCAGCATCTGTTGTACTGGTATCGAGGTTCAAAATAACCTCAGTGCTTTCAAAGTCTTTCTTTTCAAGCGTGAGTAGATAATCATTTTCAAACCGATTGAAGTTGAGAATCATATCCTCAAGATCATCATTCATGGTTTTATACTTAAAAGAATCCGGTCGATTTCTTACCCATTTTATTTTACCGGATTTAGTGGCTTCGGCAATTTCTTCTATTGCAGCGATATATTCGATAGTAGCTTTCATAATAAATACCTTTTCAAAAAACTTAGAAAGTGAATAAGGTTAATGTTATCTCAGTGGTAAAGACAATCTCGTAGCGAATTTGTGACACAGACATTACTAATACACTTCTGTAACTAAATTCCCCCAAATTGGGTAGTAGTTCTGATCGAAAAAATTAGTTTATTAATAAAATAAATCAGAGAACCGGATCTTGGGTAACAATTCAACCGAAATAGTAAAGACTTTTTACGAAGCTCTTAATAATGGTGATATAAAAACGGTTCGCCAGTTGTATCATCCTGATGCTGTTTATAAGAGTGAAATGTTCTCTTTAAAAGGGCCGGAAGTGTTTGCGTTATGGTATACTGCTACCCAGCCAGAAATGAATTTAACGGCGGAATGTAGCTCGATTAATAAGGTTAATAATGAAGTGCATACAACCTGGAATATTTCGTATGAATTATCGGTGGTAAATCGCACTATAAAATTATCTGAAAAAGGACTGTTTAAGTTCAAAGATGGGAAAATCATCTTTCATCAAGATAAATACAGTTTTTACAGCTGGTGTAAACAAACCTTAGGGCCGATTGGTTGGTTGTTCGGGTGGACAGCCTGGCTTAAAAAACGAGTGAGTAAACAAGCACTTAAAACCATACATTCAAACATTTACTCAGCTCAATTCGATAAAGAAGGAAAAGATGAATGAACGATAACGCTACCCAACAAGCCGCTTTAATTCACACCTTCTATTCCTCATTCGCCCAGCGAGATTATAAAACTATGGGTGAATGCTATCACGCCGAAGCCCACTTTAAAGATGAAGTTTTTGAATTGAATGGGGCTGAAATCACAGCCATGTGGCATATGCTTTGTGCCCGAGGTAAAGATCTGCAAATTGAATACGATCAAGTGGAAGTATCGGCTAATACCGGATCGGCAAACTGGATTGCTACCTACACATTTAGCCAAACCGGGCGCAAAGTTCGCAACGAGATTGCTGCATCTTTCATTTTTAAAGACGGTTTGATTATCAACCATCAAGATGACTTCGACTTCTGGCGATGGAGCACACAAGCACTTGGGTTTCCGGGGTTGGCTCTGGGTTGGAGTGGTTTTTTGCACAAAAAAGTGCAAGATCAGGCTAGTAAATCTTTAGATGCATTTATTCGTAAACATCCCGAATATGAGGTTAAAAATCTGTTGGGCGATTAACCATGCGGCAACCATTATTGAGCGAAGGTGCAAACGAGCTTACTTACGAAATCCGTGAGATTGTAAAGAAGGCTCGGATCTTAGAGAAACATGGGGTAAACATTTCGTGGGAGAATATTGGCGATCCCATCCAAAAACACGCTCAAATTCCAGATTGGATTAAAGACATTGTAGTCGATTTAACCCGAAATAATAAATCGTACGGTTATTGCGACTCGAAAGGAATTCTGGCCACAAGAGAGTTTCTGGCAGAGCGAACCAATCGCTTAGGTGGAGCCCAAATTTCTCCCGATGATATCCTATTCTTTAACGGACTTGGAGATGCAATCGCAACTCTGTATCAATATTTACGGCCAACCTCGCGGGTAATTGGTCCATCGCCGGCATACTCAACGCATTCATCGGCCGAAGCAGCTCATGCCAACCATCACCCGTTAACCTATCGCCTTGATCCGGAAAATAACTGGTATCCGGATATGGATGATCTTCGCAATCAGGTGAAGTACAATCCTAATATCGTTGCCATTTTGTTGATCAACCCGGATAACCCAACGGGAATGGTGTATCCGAAAGAAATTCTCGCAGAAATAGTTGAGTTGGCTCGGGAGTATAATCTGTTTTTGATTTCAGATGAGATCTATAATCAAATCACCTACAACGGCGCAGTGGCATATTCGCTGGCAGAAGTAATTGGCGATGTTCCCGGAATTGCCATGAAAGGAATTTCTAAAGAATTGCCTTGGCCCGGTTCCCGATGTGGCTGGATCGAGTATTACAATCGAGAAGCCGATGCGGACTTCAACCGGCTTTGCAAAGTGCTGGACGACGCTAAAATGATCGAGGTTTGCTCAACAACATTGCCTCAAATGGCGATTCCTAAGATTCTCGGCGATCCGCGCTATGAATCTTATAGAAAAGATTTAAATGAACAAACGGGGAGAAGAAGTCGGTTTATTTCGGAAACCTTGCAAGATATTCCCGAGCTTACCTTCAACCCAACCTACGGTGCTTTTTACAACACTATTGTGTTTAAAGATGGAGTGTTGAATCACAAGCAATCGCTGCCGATTGAAAATCCAGAAGTGAGCTCGTTGGTTGAGGAATGGGTGGAAGGCGTTTCTTTGGATTTCCGCTTTGTGTACTATTTATTGGGCGCAACGGGCATTTGCGTTGTACCGATATCGTCATTTTGCTCCAATCTGCGTGGATTTAGAATTACCCTACTCGAAGAAGATGAAGCACTCCTCAAAAAAACCTTCACCAACCTCCGCGATTCCATCCGTACCTACCTCGATTCTAATTGATGAAAAATTTAAAATGAAAGATTAAAAATAGTGTACTATCCTTCATTCAATTTTAAATCTTGAATTTTTCATTTTGAATTAAGTATGGTACACGGTACGCATAACGCTTTGGATGATCCGCGGAATGAGAACGTTTTGATCTCCATAAATGGCGAAATATTCCCTAGACAAGAAGCAAAAATTTCAGTGTTCGACTCGGGATATTTGGTAGGCGATGGCGTTTGGGAAGGTTTACGATTACATCATGGCTCACTCGTTTTTTGGGATGATCACATGGATCGCTTGTTTCAAGGGGCAAAGGCCATCGGGATGGATATTGGGATGAGCCGGGAGGAAATCAAATCGAGCGTAGAAAATGTTCTGGAAGCCAATAAAATGGACGATGGTGTTCATGTAAGGATTATGATCACTCGTGGAATCAAAAAAACACCTAGTCAAGATCCACGGCTTACGATTTCCGGACCTAATATGGTAATCATCGCTGAGCACAAAAAAGCCGATCCCGAAACCCGAAATAAAGGCATCACGCTGTTCACGAGCACAGTTCGTCGGGGCTCTCCTGATTATCTCGATCCGAGATTGAACTGCCATTCAAAGCTACACGAAGTACAGGCGCTCATTCAGGCCATCGAAGCGGGTGCTGATGAAGCCTTAATGCTGGATGTAAATGGATTTGTAAGTACCTGCAATGCCACAAATTTCTTTATGGTGAAGGATGGAGAAGTGTGGACATCCACCGGGCAATATTGCATGAATGGCATCACTCGGGCTAAAGTGATTGAGGCGTGCGAGCAGAATAACATTCCATGTTTTCAAAAGAATTTCTCGCTTTACGATGTGTATGGTGCGGATGAGGCTTTTGTTACCGGAAGCTTCGGGGGATTAACACCTGTCACCAAAATTGATGGTCGCCAAATTTCGACGGAAGTTCCCGGAACCATCACCGGCTTACTGCAAACGCTGTACGAAGGCATGATTGAAGCAGCCTCAAAAATTTAAAATTCAAAATGAAAAATTGAAAATTACAGAGACCAATTTTTCATCTTTCATTTTTAATTCCAAGAAATGGTAAAAAAGCGAATTTGTGTGTGGTCGGGGCCACGAAATATTTCCACGGCGTTGATGTATTCCTTTGCCCAACGCAAGGACACTACTGTAGTTGACGAACCCCTTTATGCGCATTATCTCACCTCAACTCCCGCCGATGAATATCATCCCGGAGCGGAAGAAGTGATCGCTGATCAGGAAAACGATGGACAGACAGTAATCGAAGAGATAGTATTCGGGGATTACGATACGCCGGTTGTGTTTTTCAAGCACATGACGCACCACCTGGTGGATTTAGACTGGAATTTTCTGAAAGACACCATCAACGTGATTCTAACCCGTGACCCGCGAGATATGCTGCCCTCCATCGTGAATCAGATTCCGAATCCTACCATGCAAGATGTAGGGTATGCCGCTCATCTTGAGCTATTAAACTATCTGCAAGATATCGGTCAATCTCCGCTGGTGATCGACTCAAAAGAAGTGTTGATGAACCCCCGAAAGAAGCTTACCGAATTTTGCGAATTTGCCGGAATCCCCTTCGACGAAGCCATGCTAAGCTGGGAAGCCGGCGCCCGTCCCGAAGGTGGCATCTGGGCGAAGCATTGGTATCACAATGTGCACAAATCAACGGGTTTTCAAGCATATCAACCTAAAGAAGTGCCCATCCCGGAGCATGTAGAAGCATTATACAAACAATGTTTAAAGCATTATAAACGTCTAATTTTTGTTAAATATTAGAAAATGTTCTCTGAGTTGATTCATTAAATACAAAGCTGTTTTTTGGGTGGCGCCCGATTTTACTTTTTTATAAGGTGTTTATTTCGGGAAAACAATAAAAATAAACAGGGTATTTGATGAAGTACACAGCAATGAAAAGATCAACTCTATTACTGCTATTGGTATCATTTGTAGCCTTTGGATGTAAGAACGGAACAGAACTTACAACGCCGGATGCAGAAGATGCAGTAGTGGCAACAGCTATTAAAGGTCAATACATCGTTGTATTAGATCAGGGAAAAGGAAAATTCAAACTTGGTGAGTCTGAACGAATTGAAGGAGTTCGACAAACCGTAATTGAGGCGAATAATCTTGTACCTGAACGCATTCTTAGAAAATATGACAATGCATTGGCAGGCTTTACCGCTACGCTTGATCCGGATGAGTTAGTAAAAATTCAAAATGATCCGTACGTAAAATATGTAGAGCAAGACAGAATTGTTCGCTTTGCACCACCATGCGGGACCCCTAAGGGTGGGCCTTGCGATGGTGATGGCGGAGGCGGAGGCGGAGAAGATCCGACTCAGGATACACCATATGGAATTACTCGTGTTAATGGTGGTACCACTTACACCGGTAACAATGTTGCTTGGGTATTAGACTCAGGAATTGATTTAGATCATCCAGATTTGAATGTTGATGCTTCTCGTGGATTCAACGCTTTTACATCCGGTAAAGACGGTAAAAGCTTAGACGACGGCGATGGTCACGGAACTCATGTTGCAGGAACTATAGCCGCAATTGATAATAGCTTTGGTGTAATTGGTGTAGCTGCGGGTGCAACCGTAATTCCTGTAAAAGTTCTGGATAGCCGCGGTAGTGGATCATATTCCGGTGTTATTGCCGGTGTAGATCACGTTGCAGCCAATGGTAGCAGTGGTGATGTAGCCAACATGAGTTTAGGTGGACCTCCTTCACCGGCGTTAGATCAGGCAATAATAAATGCGTCTAATAATGGAATTAGATTTACATTAGCTGCGGGTAACGAAAGCACTGATGCAAATAATTCATCACCTGCACGTGTGAATGGTTCAAACATTTTTACCATTTCTTCTATCGATAGTAACGACAACTGGTCGTACTTTTCTAACTACGGAAACCCTCCGGTAGATTACGCAGCTCCCGGTTCGGGTGTTAAGTCTACCTGGAAAAACGGTGGTTATAACACCATTAGTGGTACTTCGATGGCAGCTCCGCATGCAGCCGGTGTACTTCTACTAGGTAATCCTACTTCTTCAGGTACAGCTAATGGCGATCCTGATGGAAATCCGGATCCAATTATCAGTCATTAATAACTGATATTGATTACTTTATTATCAAAAGCGCCTCGGGAAACCAAGGCGCTTTTTTTGTGCTTTGAAAGAAATACGCTGTAAATAATGTTTCTTAGTTCAAAATAGGGCTTTGAGGGACTCAGCCATTTTTATGAGATTATTCTAAATATCTATGCCCTTGATAATTTCATTTCATTGTCTATATTTGTCAGATATAAACAAGTTTATAAGTTATGAATGTGAGTTTGACCAAAAAACAAGAACAGTATATCTCAAACCAAATAGAGACTGGGGATTTTCAGAATGCAAGTGAATTGGTTCGCGATGCCCTTAGGATGCATGAATTCTATCGGCATAAAGTGTTGTCTGACCTTAAAGCTGAAATAGAAAAAGGTTGGGACGGTCCTGTTTCTAAAAGCTCTGTAAAAGAGATTGTAGAAAGAAAGAAGAAAGCACTTTTAGATGTTTGATGTTCTTCTTTCAGCGGCAGCAGAAAGGGATCTCGAAGAAATTTTTGATTATACTTTAAATGAATTTGGGTTAGATCAGGCAGAAAAGTATACCTTGAAGTTTCAAGATAGTTTTGATCAATTAGCTGTGCACCCGCAGTCTGGTAGGCTTAGAAATGAAGTCAAAGAAGGTATTCGAAGTTTACAAAAAGGTTCGCATATCATATTCTTTCGAATTCTAAATGACCATATTTTGATTGTGAGAATTCTGCATATGAGTAGAGATGTTCAGCGATTTATTTAGGCCATTTAGTAATTATTATCCCTATTCCTAATTGATCATCTTCGCTAAATTTTACTAATCGAAGCTTTAGCATAGATTAGCTTCGATGATTAAAATAATTGCTACGCGTTCCTCTCCAAAAAGTGAGTGTTTCCTTCCACGCGATGCAGCGTGTTCGCGCTAATCACTGTGCCTTTGCCGTAGCGGTTGTTGATTTCATCCAGCGCTTCGTAGCGAGCCACATGCTCGGCCTCATCCTGAAAAAACAAATTCATCTGGCTGGTTTTGTCGATGCTATGCGTGCCGATCATCATATTTCGGATTTCCATCCCTTCGGCGCAGGCTTTTTTTATGGCGGGTAAAATCCGCGCCATGCACGCTTTATAAATGTACTTGTTGATGTTCGTGTAGCCGTCGGTTACAAACCGAAAGCCCACCCACGGCAAATCGGTATTGTTGAAGCCAAACATCCCGCTAAAGCTATTCCCTCGGATGCCATACGCCCGCATCCGATAGCAAATCATCTCGATGCCGATGGCGAACTCGCCCTTGATGCGCTCCACATCTGCGCTTCCCTCCGAGAAAGTGTGGCCATAACTCACGCCCCATTTGGGCGAATACTCGTCGTTTTCTTCGAGGATGCGTCCCTGATCTTTGCCTGTGATGGTTTGGAAGAGCATCCTCCCGAAGTTGGCGCCAAACAAGCGGATAAAGGTTCGGATGTTGCCTTTCGTAGCCACATCGCCAATGGTTTGGTAGCCCTCGGCGCGCAGGTGCTCGTATCGCTTGCCGCCCACGCCCCATACTTCGTTCAAATCCAGCGGGCGGATGTAAGCCCGCTCGTCATCATCCGTAATAATGACGCTGATTCCCCGCGGCTTATCCAGGCTGCTCGAGAGCTTCGCGTAGGTTTTTGATCGGGCAACGCCAATGGCGCCGAAGAGTCCCGTGGTATCGTAAATCTCGGTTTGAAGGCGACGCACAAAGGCCCGAATCTCTGACTCCGATTTCTCTTTCATAAAAGTTAGATCCATAAAATATTCGTCCATCGAATAGCGCTCTACCTGATGCGAGTACTTTTTCATGATGTGATGAACCTGCTTCGAAATGGCGGTGTAGGTGGCGTAATCTACCTGCAGCATGCATATAAACGGACAGAGTTTATACGCCTCGAGCGCGCTCATTCCCGTTTTTACACCAAAAGCCCGCGCTTCGTACGAAGCCGTAGCCACGATGCCTTTTACCACACCATTTTCCTTGCGCCATCCGCCCACAATTAACGGAATGCCGTACATGCGCTTGCGCAGTTGCTCTACCTGCGCGTAATAACAGGCGAAGTCGAAATGCAGATATAACCGTTCTTTTCGCGAGCGATGCTGATGCTCGGGATACACCGTGTTGTAAAGTGTGATGCGGTGGACGTCGTTTTCGGGATGTGCCGGATTCCCCTTTTTTTTGGGCATGTTTTTCTCCTCTTCATTGATATGTATAATATATGTGTGTAACTTAAAACGACCAAACCCAATTGATGAATGAATAAATTTCCTCTGGTAGAAATGGTCGCTTTTTTTTGCCGATTTAGTCGGCTCGAAACTCCGGTATGGAGGCGGGGACTGGTGCGACATACCAAGCGGGTGCGATCGAGCCACACGAAGATGGAAGGGGGAATCAAAAAATCGAAATACACGCTGGAGACCAAGGAGGGGGAGATCGTGAACCTGAGTCTGGATCACGAAGAGATGATTTGGGAACTGGAGCCTGTGGATCCGTTTAAGGGATTTGTGATCGATCGATTGCTGGCCTACGTAAAGCGGCATAAACATCAGCCGTCGGAATCGCACCGGATTGTGCCGTTACGCTTCGAGCTCATCCCCAAAGAAAAACTAGACCGAAAAACACCGATTGAGCTCGCGTTTATGGATCGAATGCAGCCTTATCGTTTCAAAAAGGGAAAGATGTCGATACAGGTAAAGCAAATCGAAACGCGACATCTGGAAAACGTGATGGTAACCAAACATGCGCATTACGTGGTGGAAGACACCGATGGGCGATTTTATCATTTGGTGTACATTTTGGATGAAGGCGACTGGCGATTTATGCAGGAAGTGGATGAACAGTTTTTGTTTGTGAGGGCGAAGTAGGGGAATGAGGATCAAAGGGGCAAAGGCACAAAGTTACAGAGTTACAGAGTTAGATTTTGGGACGAAATGGTACTAAATCCCCTCTTGAGAGGGGATTTAGGGGTGTGTAAAGCGAAACATCGGAATTCATTTATGATGAAAAATAAATTTGGGACTAGATCTTTTTGATTGGCTTTGAGCTGGTTCAAGAGCTCCCTCTCCTGATGCAGGAGAGGGTCGGGGTGAGGTCGAATTAAAGTAAAATCATTGACTAAATTCCAAATCTCCATTTCAAACGTTTAATCAGTTTCCCAATATTAGATTTTGGAACGAAATGGTACTAAAGTCCCCTCTTGAGAGGGATTTAGGCCTGCACTCCAGAGTAATTTTGCGTCGGATGTGGGTGTGTAAAGCGAAACTTTGAATTTCACTTACAATGAAAAAAGAGTTTTAGAATCTGATCTTTTTAATTTGAGGTTATACAGATTATCTAACATTTTATGGGTTTACATATAATTTATAATTAAGCTTTATATATATACTGGAAAGGAATTAATAAAATGAAACCAAAGTATATCACAGTTTTAATTATAACCAGCTTCTTTTTGAGGGGCTGTGATCCTTTGTTAGGCTCAGCATTTTGTGCTGCTCCAGAGCCATACACAATTTTTACTCTCACAAATTATACCTCTGATGGCAATAGTATAAGCCGAATGTATAGTTCTGACTTCAGCGCAGAACCTATTAACTTTACTTTAGGCAATTATATCGACGAATACGAATTTGCCACAGATCGATCGGTGTTGATTCACCCGGGAAGTATTTCAGACTACAAAACGTTATGGCACGGAGCTTATCCTCAATTACTTTCCAATTACCAGACGTTAATGCATAGTTTGCCAAGTAGTTATCGTTTGGAATCGTTGGATATACGCCTTGCCAATAAGGAGGCATCTTACACTGCTATTGATAGAAAATATATACAGCATCCGTCGATCGGTGAACTAAATATTCGAATTGATCATCATATTCTGAGCTATCAAAATATCGAACGGAACTCTTTGGATACACTGTACTTTGAGAAGTCGAGGTTTTTAGGAGATTATTCGTTTGTAAAGTCAAATGTTTACAATGCGTTACTTGGTGAGGATGAAATCTACGCGTTATTGAAGAACGAATATTTTAGTGCCGATTCAGGCCTCACTAATCTTACAGAGGATTCATTTAACAAAACGGAAGAATTAAATCACCTTATTCGATATTCCCTTTCTAATCAAAAGTTAGATACTGTTTTGGTTATCGAGTCTGGTCTAGCTTCCGATTTCCAATTCAATATCACTAAAGATTATGTTTTAGTACTTACTAATAATTCGGTTTCTATCTACAGCTTGGATGGTTCACTAATTCATGAAATTAGCAACGTAGGTCAGGTAAAAGTGCACTTTGGAGCTAACGATTTCACCTATAAAAATAATGGCAAGTTTTATCACTTCGATATTGATAAAAGACGGAGATACCCTCTATCAAAATATTCAGACAATATTAAATCTGTATTTCTAGGTAATAATAGAGCTGCCCTAATATCCTATGATTCTAAAAAAATTGTTATCGCTGATTTAGAAAAAGAACAGATTTTGGAAACGCTAAATATGTCTTCTTTTGTAGATTCTGAGAATGAAGAACTCGATTATCTATTTTTATATCCAGTTTTTGATGATATGAACACCCTTAGTTTTTTGGTAAATAAAACTGGAGTTACAGGTGGAGACTGTTCTGAATGAACGGTTAAATTACGCCCAATTATCTCCAAGTTTCGGTAATCGAAAGCAATTGGTTACGAGTGGATACTATTTTGATATCAGGTAAAGCCTGTAAGTGGAAGAAGGGCTCTAATCCGCCAAGCGTTTCAAAAGTGAAAGTAATACCGAAACAAAAGCTCCGTTATGTGCTTTCATCAAGAGAGAATAGAGTATCGAGACATGAAGAAATCAGAGAGAGAATATCAAGAGAAGATGGAGAAAGAAGAGTCTGCAAAACGAAAGAAAATCGAAAAGAAACTGGCTGAATTAATACAGCTCCTATTTGATGAGAACACCTTTCAATCAAAACAGCGTTGAAGGTTCAACCAATCCCGGCTCGTTATTCCGCACATTGCCAACCGCTTTAGAAACGATATGTTCGGAAAGTGCATCATCGGGATAAGGCTGGAGCATATCCAACAACAGATCATCCGGGCGATCGGGATCAAGCCAGGCATCAAATTCGGATGGATGCAAAAACGCCGGCATCCGATCGTGGATGGATTCCATTATAGAATTTGGTTTGGTAGTAATGATCGAATAAGAGCGAGTGCCGTCAATTGGACTGAAATCCGAGAATATTCCGGCAGCTACCAGTAATTCACCATCATTTTTTGGATGGATGTAGTGCGGCGTTTTCTTCCCTTTAGGACCTTGCCACTCATAAAAACCGTTCATTGGAATCAAGCACCGCCGCGATTGAAAGGCACGTTGCCACATCGGTTTTTTGGTGAGGCTATCATCACGGGTATTAATGGGTAGAAATGGTTTTTTGCCATCTTTGGGCTTCCATCCCATAAAACCCCAATGCATATTTTCGGCTATCCGCTTGCCGTCTTCATCCACATAAGCCACCGGCATGGTATGTGTGGGTGCCACATTATAATTGGGTGTGATTTCCCCTTTGCGTTCCAGAACACCCAAAAAGTGGTCGATTTCATCCATTAATTTGAATAGGGCGTATCGACCACACATGATTATCGGATGATGGTTTCGGTGCGCTTTGGTCCGGTTGAAATAATGGTAAACTTCACGCCCAAGTAATCTTCGATATACTCGATGTACGATTTGGCATTTTCAGGAAGTTCGTCCCAATCGGTCATGCCCGAGATGTCTTTATCCCAGCCCGGAAGCGCCGTATAAATCGGCTCGATGCTTTCGATTTCGGGTAGCGAGAGCGGAAATACCTTGGTTTCTTTACCGTTCACTTTGTAGCTGGTGCACACCTTAATTTCTTCGAAGCCATCCATCACGTCCATTTTTGTGAGCGTGAGTTCGTTCATCCCGTTAATCCGAACAGCATATTTGAGAGCAACTAAATCGAGCCAGCCACAGCGACGTGGTCGACCGGTGGTAGCACCAAATTCATGTCCTTTTTTGCGGAGCAGTTCGCCCATGTCGTCTTCCAATTCGGTTGGGAAAGGACCATTTCCTACACGCGTACAATACGCTTTGGTGATGCCCATCACATGAGTGATGGCAGTAGGAGGAACTCCGGTTCCGGTACAAGCTCCGCCGGAAGTTGGCGATGATGAAGTTACAAACGGATAAGTTCCGTGATCTACATCAAGTAGGCAACCTTGTGCGCCTTCGAGCAAAATTTCTTCGCCATTTTCGATGGCCTCGTGTAATACGTGTGAGGTGTTGCAGATGAATGGCTCGAGCGTATCGATAGCGGCTTGCATGGTGTCCATCAATTCAGAAGCATCTAAACCGGGCTCTTCGTACATGTTTTCGAGCGCGTAGTTGATGTCCTGAATGTTTTGTAGGATTTTTTCACGCAGTACTTCCCGATCGAGCAGATCCACCATGCGAATACCGATGCGAGCAACTTTGCTTACATAAGCCGGGCCGATACCGCGTCCGGTTGTACCGATGGCGTCTTTCCCTTTTCGGCGCTCTTTCATTTTGTCGAGCACTTTGTGGTAAGGTAAAATTACGTGCGCAGTTTGGCTGATGAAAAAACGATTCTCGAGGGAGAATCCCATTTTTTTAACGCCTTCGATTTCTGAAACCAGTGCCATTGGGTCTATAACTACACCGTTGCCGATAATGCATTTAGCATCGCCATTAAAAATGCCGGATGGTACCAAGTGGAGAACCACTTCTTTATCATCGAATTTGAGGGTGTGGCCTGCATTTGCCCCGCCTTGAAAGCGAGCCACGTATTCGGCTTTATCGCTAAGCAGATCAACAATTTTTCCTTTTCCTTCATCGCCCCATTGAGCGCCAATTACAACACGTACTGCCATAGAATTTGTTCAAATAAAAAAGGGGTGTAGTTAGGTACACCCCTTTGAATTAGTTGGTTATTGAGCTATTAATCTTCATTGTACGATTCAACGGCTTTTTCCACCGAATCGTAATGCTTAAACACGGTGATAAGCTTTGTAACAATTAATAAACTCTGAATTTTATCCGTTGCGTTGGCAATTCGCAGATCTCCACCTGATTTACGCATAGTGGTTAATCCGCCAATAAGCATGCCAAGCCCAGACGAGTTCATGAACTTAACTTTTCCCAGATCTACCACTATGTTGGTTTTACCTGCGTCAATTAGCTCATGAAGTTTTTCATTAAGGCTAACCGCATCAGGGCCACCCATTACATTACCTTTAAATTCGATAACCACACTTCCGTAGCGTTCTGAAGTATTAAAGCTCATAAGTTTCCTCGTTGATATTCTTTAAGATTTTTTGGCGCGTTTGTCTAGTTCTAGTACCAGAGGACTTGCCACGAACAGCGAACTGTAGGTACCAAGAACCACCCCGATTATAAGGGCAAAAGACAAGCCTTTCAACACCTCACCTCCGAAAATAAACAGCACCAACACTACAAACAAGGTGGTAACTGAAGTAATTACGGTTCGGCTTAGGGTATCGTTCAAACTTTTGTTCACCATTTCGAAGAAATCCATGCCTTTATGCACGATACTATTCTCACGAATACGGTCAAATACTACCACGGTATCGTTCAAAGAATAACCCACAATGGTTAAAAATGCCGCAATAATATTTTGATCGATGAGTAAACTGAAATTCACCACATCGTTTAGAATAGTGAAAATTCCCAAAGTAATGGTTACATCATGCACAAGCGCAGCAACTGCACCGGCTGAGAATGTCCAATTTCGGAATCGGATCAATATGTACAAGAAAATTATAATGATAGCAAAAATTACAGCCTTAAAAGCTCCTGATTTCAAATCATCGCCAAAACGAGGACTGATATAGCTGCCAGACTCCGATTCGTAGGTGATAGCACCTAATTGAGAATCGAAGGTTGCATGAATAATTTCTTGTACTTCTTCTTTCGAAGCAGTGTTATCTGTTCTGATGAGAACTTCAACATCGGTGCCGAATTGCTTTACCTCTGGTGCGGTACCTAGAGGCTCAGTTAACATCTGGCGCACTTCTGTTGTGCTTACCGGCTCAGAAAATTTGTATACAAATTCACTTCCACCTTTAAAGTCGATACCATATTGCAGCCCCTGAGTAAGTATTACTACCAGCGACAGTACAAACATGATACTTGAGAATATATAAGCGCCTTTACGCTTGCCGACAAAGTCGATATTTGGTGTTTCAAACCATCTCATAATTAATTCCTTTTATGTCTATTTAAATTTCTTGAATTGAGATTATCCGAAGCTCATTGAGTCGGCATTTTTCTGGCTAAAGTAATCCACGATTACACGCGTAATAACCAGTGCGCTAAATAATGAGCAGGCAATACCAGCTAATAGTGTAACCGCAAAACCTTTGATCGGTCCTGATCCGAAGCTCATCAAAATAATAGCTACGAAACCGGTAGTAACGTTGGCATCGATAATGGCACTAAGCGCGTTTGAAAAACCAGCAGAAATAGCCGCTTTGATCGTTTTACCGCCACGTTGCTCTTCTCGAATACGATCAAAGATCAGTACGTTAGCATCTACCGCCATACCGATGGTAAGTACGATACCCGCCATGCCAGGCAGAGTTAGCGTAGCACCAAAACTGGCTAGTACACCAAGAATAAATACGATGTTGGTGATCAGCGCGACATCGGCAATAGCACCACCTTTTCGGTAATACACAATCATGAAGATGGCAACAATCAATAAACCAATTAGGATGGAATTCAAGCCGGCACTAACTGATGCTTCACCAAGGGTAGCTCCAACGGTTCGGCTACCAATAATTTCAAGCGGTGCAGGAAGCGCACCTGAAAGCAGGATGTTCACCAAATCCTCGGCTTCTTCAATGCTGTCTAAACCGGTAATAGTTGAGTTACCACCCGAAATTTTCGTTTGTACATTCGGATAAGAAACTACGTAGCCATCCAAAACAATTGCGATTGGCTTACCGATATTTGCGCCTGTAATTCGGCTCCAGGTTCGTGCGCCATCGCTGTTCATGCCCATAGCCACTTCTGCAGCGTTGGTAGTAGGATCGAACTGTATAGATGCTTCTTCAATTACATCTCCGGTAAGTTCAATATCAGTGTTCACACCAAATAAAGTGAATTGCTCGGTACCGTCGGCAAATTCGATGGTTCGTGAACCCCAAAGTAATTCGGTGCTACGCGGCATCATGCGTTTTACAGCATCTGCATTCAGCAATTCCATTACACGTGCGGTGTCTTCGCTTGAAGCATAACCAAACACGTATGGGCTCTGACCTTGTACAAATCCGATTACATCGATAAGCGGATTGGTTGATGCATCTAACTGAAGAGAATCGGTAGTGTCAGGTTCTACATTGTAGAATTCTACAGCTTGATTTCTGAAAGTACTGAAATCCTGTGCGTCAGGACCGGTTCTAAACTCCAGACGAGCAGTACCTTTTAGAAGATTGCGAACACGATCTTCATCATCTACACCCGGAAGCTCAACGATGATTCGGCTGCTCCCTTGTTTTACGATAGAAGGCTCGGTTACACCAAAACGGTCAACACGAGTACGAATAATTTCGATGGCTCGGTCGAGAGCTGCATCGCGCTGAGTTTTAAGGTACGCTACGATTTCTTCGTTGGTTGATCGGCGAGTGATTTCGTCGGCATCGCTGCGGTAGTATCTACTTAGGCGAGCGTTTGCATCTCGAGATTCGAAAGCGGTTAGCATTTCGTCGATGAAATCAGAATCGTTTTCTAATGATGCAGTTCTGGCTTCACTTACCACTTCGCTCAAAAGTTCGTCGCGGTTTTCACCGGCTAATTCAAGGATAAGTTGAGGAGTACCAACTTCAAGAGTTACGTGCATACCGCCTTGAAGGTCAAGCCCCAAAGACAGAATGTTATCGCGTAAATCAGATAGTTTTTCAGCGTTTTCTGTACGATACGCAGCCTCTTCGTCGGCTGTCATTTCGCTCATTTGTTTTTCTTCTAGGTTCCAGATAACCGTGGCAGATAGCTCGTATAAGAAGTATCCGAGAAAGGCCACAATCAGGAATATTTTAAATCCGTTGCCTTGCATATGTGTTGAATTAAGAATTAAGAATTATTCAATTAAGAATGGGTTTGAGAAAGTGTTCTCAAATTCGTTTTAGTAGTTACTTTTGAGACTTCATTGATCATTAATCATTGAAGCATGGATAATTACTACGGGGCACCAATAGCTGTGCCGCTCGCCATAGGGCGAAGTTTGAAGGGAGAGTTAAGATCGTGTGCTTCCCGCGTATTTTTAACGGGGAAATGTTCAGCGGTAGGTATCCGGGATGATAGACCTTTAATCGAAGCAAATTTACCATCATTAGGTAAAATGGTATTCGATTTCGCTGCTTCCACGAAAATGGCTTTACCCATGCCCGCTTCCGAGTTCTGGAAATGATTCCATTGCTCGAGTAAGAGGTGATACAAGTCATCAGAACCGTCATTTTCATCCGATTCCGACTCAAGTGGAAATGAAAACTCATCGGCGTGATTGCTAACCAGTTCCGAGGCTTTGCGGATAACATCATCCAGCTCAGATTGGTCTTTCGATAAATTTTCGAGTGCTTGATGGGCTTCGCTGTCGCTGTTTTTAAGATGCGATCCTAACCAAGAGGTAAATGCCTCGTGATGTGCCTGTTGTTCGGAATCCCCAACTAAGTGCAGGGCAATTCCAATCATCAGCACAAAAAAGCTGTAGGAGCGCAGGATATGTGAGCGAAAGATTTTCATGGAAGCCTTAAAGATAGTTAAGGTAACTACCCATTTGCAACGTAGTTCTTATATCACTTTCGCTGTTTCCAATCGATAAAAATCATGCTTCATAACTTTAAAGTTATGCCGGCTGGCAACTCTTATCCTTAATGCAAGACAAAGTCTTGCGGTACTGCCAGTTTTAAGTCACAGACTTAAAACATCTTGGGGGGGGAAGATTTAAGCCGTCGTACCGAACCAAGCCGTTAATATTTGCGATCCAGATAAAGCCTTCAGAATCTTCATGAGTATAAAAGACCGACTGCCCGGGCATACCATCTTCGGTATCAAGTGTGCGTACTAAATAATTATCGAAATAGGATTCGTAATTTACGATCGACTGCCCGAAAAGAGGCATATATACCAATCCCAATACAAAAAGGAAGCTTAATTTTTTTACCATACCCCGCCAACTAGCTATAATTATGCTAGATAATAAAAAAGTAGGTGTGGATAAAAAAATGATAAATTTTCCCCATCATATTTAAAGAGAAATGAATAGTTGGCTATCCAAATAAACCCAGATGTATCTTGATAAATATCATAAATCTCATCCCTATATAAACCATCTTCACGGTCTATATTTCGAATCAAATAATTATCGAAATAGGATTCGTAATTTACGATCGACTGCTGTTGCCCGATAACAGGCAAATACATCAATCCCAAAAAAATAGAAATTATCGCTTTTTGTACCATTCCCCTTTACTACCTAAAACTTGGCGCTAATAATAGTAAAGAGGGAAACGAAATAAAAAATAAACTAGACGTTAGCCGAACTGGTTTTTAAACGCTCAAATTCTTGCTTTAGGAATATTCCGGTATAGGAGTCTTCTTTTTTTGCCACTTGTTTAATACAATGGCTATAAATTCTGGTAAAGTTAGTAATTCAATTTTGTTTTTTAATGATTTGATTTTAATTAATATTTATTGATCTAAACTATTAACATGTATGTATATGAACATAAAAATCTTACTATTTACTTTAATATGTGTAGGTTATCTACTAACTGGAATAAGTAGAGGTTCACAAGAAATTTTAGGTGAAACAGTTGAAGTAAATACAAATATATCTGGTGTTGTTTCAATATCCGATGTTGATGTGCCGGAAGTATGGGTTGCCGTAGCAAGAACAGCTGTTGCTGTTGGCAGAGTAACTGTAGCGGCAACGCGTCAAGCAGTAGCTGTTGCTCGGGTTTATACACCTGAAGCAGGAAATTTGGCAAGGGCTGCAAGGATTAGTATAGCTATAGTGTATAATTTTAATAAGCACATAAAGGCGAACTTTCCAGAAAAAGAATTTCAAGAGGAGTTTAGAATGTGGGAATTAGATAACGCATAAGTTTTAGATTATTTATTATTAATAGAATCAGTAAAATATGGCTAATTTTTATCTATCTAGTTTTCATTTTATATTGGTGCATTACACTTTTATTTGTTAGCCCAGATAACTTTGTAAAAATTACCTTAATGAAAGGCGAAGATTTTTTTGATGATTTATTTTATCAAAATTGGGCTTTTTTTGCTCCTCCACCAACTGCGGATAATAAGTTATACTACAGATTTGAGTTACTATCAGATACGAGTATAGTTCATACGTTTGAAGCTTTAGGGCCTATCATTGAAATGAAAAGAGAGGCAGCACCTTTTAATGCTAATCAGGAAATACTTGAATATGTACTTTCCGGTACAGTCCATAATATTACAGATGGCCTGTATTCGGTAAATCGATCGATCGATTTTGGAAGTCAATTTACTTCTGATTCATCAAATAGTGATGAAGATTTAGTAGCTAAAAAGTTCAACCTTGGTAAAGAGTATGTCCAAGAGTCTAACAACTTTATAACACTTAAAAATTACGCATTACTTGTTGCTAACCGGCAGGGCTTAAAAATATCGGAATACGCTGTCAACATTTACATAACAGAAGTAAGTATTCCTAGATTTTCAAATAGAGATGAATTAGATTTTTATTCATCAAGAGAAGAAAAAATAATTTTCTACAGTGATAAATTTACTTACTGATAGGATCAAAGATTTTAAGGAAAATCTTTTAGCTGAGAATAAGTGCAAATTCTATGCTCCTTTTTTTAGAGTATTTATTTGTCTCTATTTAATAAAAGATTTTCTTGTTCATTGGAAATATGTGGACCTTCTATATAAGGGAACTTCATTTCTTTATCCTGAGCGATCTCCATTTTTGGAGTTTTTCTTTATCGATACAAATTTTATAAGAGAGAATTTTGATATTTTCTATTTTTTTTACTTCATAGTTATACTTTTATTTTTATTTGGAATAGGAAAGAGATTTACAGCTATAACTCTATTCATTTTCGTTCAGATAATTCAAAACCTAAGCTGGCTGACCTTGAATGGGGGAGATAATATTCTCAAATTCTTGATATTATATTATGCTCTAATTGATTCTTTTGGGTCTTTTTCAATAGGAAAGTCGAAAAAGATCCAAAAGCCTGAATTGAATAATGCTATATCGAATCTCGGGTACTACTCAATTATTATTCACATAGGTATCATATACTTCTCATCAGCATTTCATAAAATAAATGCTGATTTATGGTTTAATGGAGTAGCAACTTATTATGTGCTTGGAGGTGATCGATTTATGGGGACTCAATGGAACATTCCATTAATCAAAAATGGATATTTTGTCACCTTCTCAACTTATGGAACTATTATATTAGAGCTACTATTTCCATTTTTAGTTTGGTATAAATCATTAAAGTATCTTTTGCTCGTTTGTATGCTATTTTTGCACATTGGAATAGCAGTATTTATGATGTTATATGATTTTCAAATTATCTTTGTTTTGATTCTTGGTTTTTTTCTTACAAATAATGAATGGGAAGCTTTAATAAGTTTTTTTAGACAAAAACGAAATTTCTTAATAGCTAGAATCTAGTATGATATACGTTGTTGGGTTTATTTCTTTTGTAGCGTTATTCATTTATTTGGTTTGGAAGGTCGAAACCAAAATTCCATCAATTCCGAAGCGAACTAATAGCTCTTCATACTACTATGATGAATTGGTAGAATGGTTCAAACTTTTAGCGGAAAAAAAGAAATTCAACGGAGTTGTATCGCTAACCAGGGGAGAAGATGTACTATTCGAGTGCTGTTTGGGATTTAGAGATGTTGAATTAAAATATCGGATAGATGAACATACAAGATTTAGGTTAGCATCGATCTCAAAGCAATTCACAGCTATTGGAGTCATGGTTTTATTTAAGAAGTATCCCTTTCAAGAAAGCTATGATACCTTACTGGTAGAGATTATTCCCGAATTTCCTTATCAAGATGTATCGATACGACATTTACTTAATCAAACCTCAGGTATTGATGTTGATTACATGTCGTTGGCAAAAGGCAATCGAAAAGAGAAAGATCGGATTTTAACAATTCAGGACGCATTAGATATTGTATGTCGCGAAGAAGTTAAGAATCCAGTTCAGCCATCTACCAGGTTTTCTTACAATAATACAAACTATATTATTCTAGCCGCACTTATTGAACGAGTTTCCGGGGTTTCATTTGAGGAGTTCATGAAAAAAGAAGTATTTGAACCTCTAGAGTTGAAAGACACGATGGTTTGGAATCTGTCTTCAAGAGGAAAACTATCGGAACTCAATAATGTAGCATCGGATTTTGAACAGTATTTGAATACAAAACCAAGGTTATTAGAGCCAACGTGGATCGACGGTGTGGCTGGAGACGGAGGTATTTTCTCAAGCCTTCATGATTTGAAGCAATGGATGAAGATTCTGGAATCAAACCCAATAATCACCACGGAAGAAATGAGAGAAGCTTTCCAGGAACCTATGTTAACAAATGGAGAGAGGTCTGAATATGGTTTTGGATGGGTCATAGATGGAGATTATGTCTGGCACAATGGAATGTGGCTTGGTACAAACACCTTTATTATGAAAGATCGTAATACCGATACAATGTTTGTAATGATTGACAATGCAAGTAATCTTCGGTTTGACACGATTTTATACTTGGTGAAAGAACAAGTTTTCGGAAATCATATCTAATTCCTCTATTGTGTTGTAACTTCAATTTTATTCAACCGATCAAACTCCTGTTTCAAAAACCGACCGGTGTGCGATTCTTTTTTCTTTGCTACTTGCTTGGGTGTGCCTTGGGCAATAATTTCCCCACCGCCTTTTCCGCCTTCCGGACCAAGATCAATAATCCAATCCGCTGCTTTGATGAGATCGAGATTATGCTCGATTACCATTACAGTGTTGCCTTTGTCTACCAGCTGCTGAATCACATCTACCAGCATTTTTACATCCTGAAAGTGCAAACCGGTGGTTGGTTCGTCCATTACGTATAACGTGTCGCCGGTGCCTACTTTCGATAATTCGCGAGCTAGTTTTATGCGCTGTGCCTCACCGCCGGAAAGGGTGGTGCTTGATTGTCCCAGCGTTAAATATCCTAAGCCAACCGAAGTAAGCGTGGAAAGAATTCGGGAAATAGAAGGCTGTGCTTCGAAGAATTCGGCGGCATCGCTGATGGGCATATTCAACACCTCAGAGATGTTCTTGCCCCGATAATAAATCTCCAGCGTTTCGCGATTGTAGCGCTTACCGTTGCAGGTTTCGCAGGTCACGTAAACATCAGGCAAAAAGTTCATTTCAATTTTACGCACGCCATCGCCTTGGCAGGTTTCGCAACGTCCGCCTTTTACGTTGAAGGAAAATCGTCCTTGATCGTAGCCACGAATTTTGGCTTCCGGCATTTCGGAAAATAAGCGCCGGATGTGATCGAACACTTTGGTGTAAGTTCCGGGATTGGATCGCGGTGTTCGCCCAATCGGACTTTGATCAATAGAAATTATCTTATCCACGTTATCCAAGCCTGCCACGGTATCGTAGGGCAGAGGCACACTTTTCGACTTATAAAAATGATTGGAGAGAATAGGCACCAACGTTTGGTTGATCAGTGAGCTTTTACCACTGCCACTCACGCCCGTAACCGAAATAAATTTACCCAACGGGATTTTTAGATCTACATTCTGAAGATTGTGCCCACGAGCATTTTTTATGGTGATGGTTTTCTTATTTCCTTTTCGATAAGATTTCGGAATCGGAATGATTTCCTCATCGCGAAGGAAGCGAGCTGTCATTGAATCGTGGGTGAGCTCCTCAGGTTTTCCGGCGGATACAATTTCTCCACCATGCACACCTGCGCCCGGACCTAAATCTACCACAAAATCGGCATGTTCAATGGTTTCGCGATCGTGCTCTACCACAATCACGGAATTACCCAAATCGCGCAAGGTTTCCAGCGATTTTATCAGTTTGATGTTGTCCCGCTGATGCAACCCGATACTGGGTTCATCCAAAATATAAAGTACACCCACCAACTGGGTTCCTATCTGAGTTGCCAATCGAATGCGTTGTGCTTCTCCACCGGACAGCGTCTGCGCTTCACGATCCAGATTCAGATAATCCAATCCTACATTTAGCAAGAAATCGAGTCGGTCTCGAATCTCTTTTAAAACCTGACTTCCGATCAATTGCTGTCGCTCATTCAGCGTTAAACCGTAGAGAGCATCCCGCAAATCGCTTACATCCATTTTCACCAAATCATGGATGTTGTAGCCATCAATTTTATAGGAAAGCGCCTCTTTGTTTAGTCGTCCACCACCACAACTTGGGCAAGCAACTTTACTCATGTACGCTTTGGCTTTATCGCGTTGTTTTGGAGATTTCGAGTTTTCAAATTGGTCGATGATGGTTTTGCGTAACCCATCGTATTTATGCTGATAAGTAACTGAGTTGTCTTTAAAATCGTAGCTGACGGCATATTTCTTATCCCCACTTCCATGCATTAAAATCGTGCGAAGATCATCTGAGAATTTCTTGAACGGCGTATCGAAATGGACTTTATGAGTATCCAGAACAGCTTTTAATTGCTTAAAAGCGAATACATCACGTGGAGTGCCCAAAAACCGAATCGCGCCATCATTTATTGATTGCGATTCGTTGGGGACCAGCAATTCCCAGCTTACATCGTAAGTGCTGCCCAACCCGTCGCAGGTTTGGCAAGCTCCATAGGGTGAGTTAAACGAAAACATATTCGGAGCGGGATCTTCGTAAGCCAATCCGCTTTCCAAATCGAATAATTTTTGAGAAAATAAACGGTCTTTAACGCCCTCTTCCGTTTGTACGGCCAGGATCACATTTCCATCAGCCATTTCCAGCGCAAGACGGATACTATCGGCAATTCGTTTTTCACTTTTGGGCGATATCACAAACCGATCCACAACCACTTCTATGTTGTGCGTTTTGTAGCGATCCACCATCATGCCTTCTTCCAGCTCGGTGAATTCCCCATCGATGCGCGCCGAAACGAAACCCTGTTTTATCGTTTGCTCAAACAATTCGCGGTAATGACCTTTTCGCCCACGAACCACCGGCGCTAAGCAGTACGCTTTAGTGCCTTGAGGAAGTGCCATCACCGAAGCTACCACTTGGTCGGCGGTTTGCTTCTCCATTTTATTTCCCGTTTTGTAGGAATATGGAATACCGACTCTTGCGTATAACAAACGAAGAAAATCGTAAATCTCGGTTACCGTTCCTACCGTTGAACGTGGGTTTCGGTTGGTGGTTTTTTGATCGATGGATATCACGGGAGAAAGTCCGTCGATGAAATCAACTTCGGGGCGTTCCATCATCCCCAAAAACTGGCGGGCGTAAGCAGAAAGTGATTCCAGAAAACGACGTTGCCCTTCGGCGTAAATGGTATCAAAAGCGAGTGAAGACTTTCCTGATCCGGAAAGCCCGGTTAGCACCACTAGCTGTTCACGGGGAATATCAATGTCGAAATTTTTGAGATTGTGTTCGCGGGCGCCTCGTACAATAATGTGGTGCTGCAATGCAATGGTCGTTTTGAGTTCAGGGGAATCTTAAAGGTACCAAACGCATCAGAGAAAGTCTTAATTCCGAAGAGTTAAAAAATCGTGTTAACCTTTCGAGATAAAGTTATAATCGCGGATAAACTGTCGATTTGGTATCACACCTTCTTCGTCATCGGAATATTCGGGTTTAATGCGTTTTAAAAAGTACATTTCCACAATTCCCATATTACGAGCTTCAATCTCTCCGCGAGGTTCGCAATCGAAGAAATCTTTAATCCGCTCGAAGGTAGACTGAGAGATATTAATGGAGTTGCTTTCCGAATTTTGCTCCATGCGAGCAGCAAGGTTTACAGCGGTGCCCCAAACATCATAGGCAAAACGCTTTTTACCAATCACCCCAACAACAGATTCACCGGTGTTGATACCAATTCGGAGCGGGAAATAGGGAATCGATTCTGGTAAAGCTTCCTCAAGGTTTTTAACAAAAGCTCGCATTTTTAATGCCGCTAGACAAACATCGATCGGATGGGTAGTATTGCGAACCGGAATCCCACCGGCCGCCATGTAACTATCGCCAATAGTTTTAATTTTGATGATGCCATGTTGCTCAACAAAAAGATCGAACTTATCGAAATAGAACGATAAACTTTCGATGAGTTTCTCCGGATTTAAATCCGGTACGATGCGGCTGAAATCATGAAAATCAGTAAACATGAAGGTGGCATCTTCATAGCGTTCGGGGGTTACTGTACCATACGCCAAAAGACTATCGGCCACTTTTTTGGGAAAAATATTCTGTAAAAGATCTTCGTATTCGCGCTTCGTTAATTCCAACTCCTGATTAGAAGCATTCAGCCCATGTTGAACTCGTTCGAGTTGCGCATTTTGCCCCAACGCATTTTTATAGGTGGATACGAGTAAATTTACCAGATGCGAATAATCGGCCTTAATATGATAGGTTTTGCCTTCAATCTTTATCGGAAAGGTTTCTTTAACATCCGAAACTGCAACCGGGTTGTTAAGGAGTTCGTCAACTTTGGCAAAGAGGGTTTCGTCATCATAGGGTTTGGTGATGTAATTGTCTGCACCAACCTCAATTCCTTTTAACAAACTCTCGGTTTGGATGCGAGAGGTAACCAAAATGACGGGAATTTTCCGAAATTTGATATCACTTTTAATCTTCTGGCAAAGTTCATAGCCATCCATGATCGGCATTTCAACATCGCTGATTACCAAATCAGGGTATTCGTCTTGTAATATTTCCCATGCATCTTGCCCGTGTTGTGCAGTGAGAACTTCATATCTTTTTTTCAACAATTTATGCCGGGTGATGGTCACCAGGGCCGGATAATCATCTACTATTAAAATTCGTGGTGTGGTCTGTAACATAGCCGAAGTATATTTGATGCCAAATATAGGATATTAGAGGCTGGATTAGTATTTGGTTTTTTTATAAAAGCTTAGTTCAAAAAAATGTAAGTTTGACGCCCCACAAAACTCATCGAAATGCAAGACACTATTCATAAAAATTGGACTCCAACCTCCTGGATGGAAAAACCGGTTCAGCAATTACCTGATTATCCGGATAAAGCAAAACTGGAAAACAGTTTCGAAACCTTAAGAAGTTTACCGCCATTGGTAACCTCCTGGGAAATCGAAAAACTAAAAGAAAAACTTGCCGATGTTGCAGCAGGTAAAGCATTTTTATTGCAGGGAGGCGATTGTGCCGAGAGTTTCAATCTTACTCGTTCGCCAAAAATCGTAAATATGGTGAAAGTGCTTCTGCAAACAAGTTTCATCTTAATTCATGAGATGGGAGTGCCGGTTGTTCGTTTAGGCAGAATTGCGGGGCAGTATGCTAAGCCACGGTCAAAGAATTTTGAAAACGTAAATGGCGCTGATATCCATAATTATCGCGGCGATTTAATCAACAGTTTTGATGCTACCGAAGAAGCTCGCCTCCCGGATCCTGAGCGTTTGATTGAAGGATATCATAAAGCTGGGTTGACCCTTAATTTTCTGCGCGCTTTGGCAGATGAAGGCTTTGCTGATTTGCACCATCCCGAACAATGGGAACTGAACTTTATGAAGAACAACGATTACTACCACGAATACGAGGCTATGGTAGAATCGATTAAAAAAGCCGTGCGCTTTATGGATGCCATTGCGCCAGAGAAAGCAACCACACTTCAAAAAGTGGATTTATATACATCGCATGAGGCGTTGAACTTATATTACGATTCAGCACAAACACGACAAGTTCCTCGCAAATCCGGATTCTATAATCTGAGCGCACACATGGTTTGGTTGGGTAATCGTACTCGAAATCTGGATGAAGCTCATGTTGAATATCTTAGAGGGATTGAAAATCCGATTGGGATTAAAATCGGCCCTCCTTACACCATCGACGAAACGCTGCGCCTGATCGAAACCATCAACCCAACCCACGAAGCGGGTAAAATTGTGTTGATCACCCGTTTTGGTAAGGATAAGATCGAAGCAGAGTTACCTGAACTCATCCGAGCTGTTCGAAAAGCAGGATTACCGGTTGTATGGAGTTCCGATCCTATGCACGGCAATACGTTTTCGTCGCATAACGATTACAAAACTCGAAACTTCGATCACATCCTTTCGGAAATCAAATCTGCTTTTGCAATCCACCGCGCCGAAGGAAGTTACCTGGGCAGCGTTCATTTAGAACTTACCGGCGATAACGTAACCGAGTGCGTTGGTGGAGCAAATGGATTAGGCGAAGCCGACTTGGACATGAATTACGAAACCTTTTGCGATCCCCGCTTAAACTACGAGCAATCGCTCGAAATGGCGTTTCTCGTTGCCAAAGAGTGGAAGCAGAGTTATTTGTAATTAAAAATGAAAGATCAATAGCGTCCTAAACGTTATAAAAAAAGAGAGAAAGAACTTTGTGTATCTCAAATGTATATTTGAGTTGCACAA
>JAEPNO010000013.1 GCA_017643365.1 Balneolaceae bacterium
CTCGGTTCGACGAGATTTAGTAGATTACTTCGAAGACAGATACTTAACCCCTGACACACTTAATTGAACACTCCCACGATTTACATTCACTTGATTACGGAACTCCATGCTTCCCCAATTGATAAGACTATCGGCAGAGTTATTGTTGTTCCAGTTTTGGATGGAAACTACTCCTGTTTCACTTACTGCAACCGTACCGGTATTATTACCGCTTATATTTTGGAAAGTAGCGTTCCCACACACTTCCAGTCGCCCGGCTTGTTGAAAGAAAACCGAACCCGAAAACTCACCCGATAGGCATTGGGTTTCTCCGCCCGAAAAACGTATTTGCCCAGAGGTTTGGGTGACCGGATTAGCGCAGTCACACGTTATGCCTGAACCTTCCGGTTCATCTACCGGCTCAGGCAAGCGCTCGGCCAAATACTCGGCATTAAAATACAACAGCGCGTAGCCTTCACTAGTTAAACTCTCATCTTTCTCTTGTTCCACCAACTCTATAAAGTTAGAAAGGGCGTTGGCTGCGGACAGGGAATCCCCCGCTTGCAAATTGGCTTTTACTTCAGAAAGATCGTTTTCCAACTTCCCGCAAACCTTGGCATCAGTCGCCCAATCTAGTTCGGTGCAGGATCGGAAACGGAATGTTTCGAGGGTGTCAGAGAAGGAGTCGAGGCTTATTGTAGAATCGGGGAGCCAAGGGCCTAGGGTGAGTTTTTCTACACCTACTGAGCTGAGCGAATCTACTATACTATCTAGTTTTCCAAAAGGACCCTCCAACTCATATGGAAATGAAACCCAGAAAGTATTTTCTGAGATGCTAGTTGATATTGAAGGTGGGTAGTCTGACTCAAAAGAATAGTTAGTCAAACTATTTCCTGGCGTAAGTCCAGGAACGCCTTTAATTTTTGACCAAAATATGTATCCCCTATTTTGCGAATATATACCTAACCATTCAGAACTTGGAGTAGTAATGTTTGATACTAAAAGACTTGAAATAATGTAAAAACGCCGAAGTAGTTGAAGAGATTCGAGTTCATTTGTTAATTCATATCTATAATGAAAATTACCTGATTCATTCTCAGAAACCATAGCTTTTATAGTTGGTATGACATTATTCCTGGGCATTATTGTTCCAGTAAATGAACTGTCTGAATCTGGATATTTATATGTTAAAACATAATATCCTTCTAGTGAATCGTATCTAATTTCTTCTATTAGTTGTTGTGAATAAACTAAATCACAAAGTAAAATTACTAAAGAAAGTGCAAGTATATATTTTCTCATAACAGTTTAATTGTTATATAAGTATAAATGGTAGTGTTCATTTGCTTCACTTCCATGTAGAGAGGAATTATTATCTGCTCCAAGTAAAAAGAATAAGTCTTCAAATAATAAATTTATAAATATTTCAATATCATCATTATCTAAGATAGGTTCACCGAGTTCATTAACTAAAGCAGACAGTAGCACTCCATTTCTGTTGTTTCCAATGGGTAGGTTTCGTGTAGTCCTAATATCAACGTCACGTCCAACCCTGTGATTGAGGTGTGAACCTGTCCATCTACCAAAAATGTCGAATTTACCACCATTAGGTAGGCTCATATCATTAATGTTTAAAGGGGTTTGTCTGTTATCTTGAGTACTATCCGCTAACACAATTGCTTCCCAAGAGTTTGATAGATCAATTAGAAAATCAACAAGTTCTTGCGTACCATAATGATTGTTATCTGGAGCTCTGGAGTCTTGATGTAGATGATCAACTCTTGGCCCGAAGTGACTCGGTGTTCCACCAACTTTTGAATAACTAGTTCCTTCTGGTAGTAAAATCAAGTTTGGGACCAAAATATTTACAGTATCTCTTGCATACAGAGTATCGGTTTCTTGAATATATCGAGCTACTAATTCAATCTGACCTCCAAATTCAGGAGCATTATACCTAAGGCGTAATCCCCCTGTTTCTTCATTTGTTAGAGCATCTAATTCACCTTGAGCAGAATCTTGTTCTGCTATATTTACTAAGTAACCCATTATGTTATTAGGAGGTGTAATTAAATCACCCGATCCTCCTGTGTCTTGGTGATTATGGCCACCTGATTCTGTTATCCATTCTGCTTTTACATTTATGGCAGTGTTTCCTAATGGAGTGCCGCCACTTTTTAAAGTCACAATAACCTCTTAAAGACTACTTTCAACTTGACTAAAGTCGAAGTCATTAGGGGCTCCAGTTGAAGGTATAGTTGGCCACATTTCTTTAGGCTCAGGAATTTCAATACTAAATTCTATTTCTGGCTGTTCATCCCCAATCCTAAACTCAAAGCAATTCACAAAAATGTTGTCCTCAAGGGCATCAATGGGAAGTCCGCAATTGGGATCGTTAATATCATTATTTTCCGAGTAACCCGGGGGCAGATTAAAAAGGTCATCTGCTGCATTGGTTGTATGGGCGGCCATTTTACCGGCCGTTAAGCCTTTTACCATATAGCCGTACACGCGCACTTTAAAGGTGCTGTCTTGGGTAAGGCTGTCGGTGCGGGCCAAAAGGCTCGCATTGCGGGTAAAATCATCCAGGAAAACACGACCTGTAAATGAGCCTCCGCCCGGTCCATCATCATCTTGCTCGCTAAAAATGGCAATAGGAAAACCATCTACTTCAGGTACATCGTATAACTCCATAGTATAGCTGGCAAAAATGTCCGGCAAAGTAGAATCTCCGTTTTGGTAAGCCAATTCGGGCTCTACCATTGCCTGATAAAAGCCTGCAAGTGTGTCAATAGGAATAGTTTGAGGCGTATCAAGCACAAATTCGAAATTGTGACCTGTTGTGTCTTCTTCGATGGTTGGTATAGTAATCACTAAACTACTGGAACACTCTGATCGTTGAGAAAAGCTAAGAAGTTCTTCCGCTTCCAGGTTATCCTCTAAAAGCTCAAAATTTGGAAATAGGTTATCTGAATACGAACCAAATGATATATCCAAAATGTCACCGGCTTGAACATAGCCAATAACAATATTACGATCATTGTCACTATTATCCGTAGAATTTAAGATCTCCACTTTAATGGTTGGAGGATAAACCTGAAGAGTGAATTCTTTACTTCCAATAAAATGCCGATTATACGAAACGAGTTGAATTCCATTGTAACTCGTTCGCAACGAATCAAAAAGTGTAGTGATGTCAGTTTCATAAATTTGGAGTGTATCACCATTTTCCGATAGTACAAGGTCTGCGGGAGTAATATATGTTGCTGGTGAAAACAATGTATCTGAAGCAGGTTTATTGTAATACGTGGCTTCTAATTCTTTCCATTCATTAATAATTGGGAAAGCACGAAGTGAAGCAGATAAATCAGAATTGTTTGTGTCGGCTTGAAATATCAACGTTGATGAATTAAAAATTCCGTTTGATTCAATATCTTTGATTCCAAAATCAAGAAGAATGGATGCATTTACTGAATCTGGATTCATCCCATCATTATATCCTGATGCCACCAATGTCAAGTTCTCTCCATAATTAATATCAGGATTGGGTCTACTTACCTAAGTGTCTTTGGTAGCTGGAATTGAAAAAATTCTGGAATCTTGGAAATATTCAAACAACTCGTTACATGTTAATGATGGATTCTTATAGTTTATTGGGGTTCCAAGTACTTGCGTAACCGTGCTTGAACCTGATAATACAGTATTAGGTTTTGTTACCGTATAGTTCCATAGATCATCTGAGTTCCGGTTATAAAAAGAAGCATTTTGCACTTTTAATTTCAGGTAGCCGGATTTCAATACTCTATATTTGCCAAATCCAATTTCGCGTAGATCAGGATAATAAAGCGCCCCCGGGTCTGCTATTTTGGTTTTGTAATTACTCGGAAAGTTCGCATCAGCATCATTGCTTTCAGAAACAATTTCAACCGTCTCATAAATAATAACCTGTGCATCCGCACTATATATTGATAAAAAAGTAAATAATAGTATTACTACTACCCTTGTTTTTACACCCCGATTTTTCAACGTATTCTTTTTTAGAATTAAACAACTGTAACTAATGAGGAAGTGGGGTAAGATATGTTACAATACTAATCCAATAAGTTTCAATATTCTACGCGTATAGTTGCTCTAAGGTGCTCAAACCCCCGAATCCGCCAGATATTCGTGAACGTATTTGATGCTCATGGCGCCTTCGCCCACGGCAGAGGCCACCCGATTCATGGCTCCGGCGCGGACATCCCCCGCTGCAAAAATGCCGGGCGCACACGTTTCCAGTAAATATGGCGTGCGTTCAAGTTTCCACACTTTGGCAAAATCATCGTATTTGTTGAGCTCTTTCCCCGTTTCGATGAAGCCTTTTTCGTTTTTTATGATCTGATTTTTGACCCAGTCGGTATAAGGCCGTGCGCCTATAAAAATGAATAGTCCATCGGCGTATACGGTTTCGGTAGATTCCCTTTCAGAGTTTGAAAGTACCAGCGTTTGTAACTGCCCGTTTCCATTGGCTTCAACTACTTCGGTAAAAGGAACCAGTTCGATATTTTCGGTTTTATTGATTTGATCAATCAAATAAGAACTCATACTGCTCACCAGCGATTCACGCCGAATCACGATATGCACCTTTTCGGCAAAAGTGGATAAATACATGGCTGCTTGCCCGGCAGAATTCCCACCCCCAACGATGTACACCTGTTTACCTTTAAAAGCGTGCGCTTCGGTCATGGCCGCGCCGTAATACACGCCGGCTCCTGTAAAGTCGCTGAGCCCTTTACTTTCCAGTTTTCGATAATTCACGCCCGTGGTGATTACCACGGCTTTTGCATTTACCGAGCTTCCATCCGAAAGATGAATGGTTTTATACTGATCTTGCGACTCAATGCCCACAACTTCCTGCGGCGACAAAAACTCCACGCCAAATCGAGTGGCCTGGGTGATAGCTCTTCGGGCGAGATCGGAGCCGGAAAGTCCGTTCGGGAAACCCAAATAATTTTCGATTCGAGAACTCGTGCCTGCTTGTCCGCCCGGCGCTCGTTTTTCGATGAGCAGCGTTTTCAATCCTTCCGATCCGCCATAAACTGCGGCGGCTAATCCGGCCGGACCGGCACCAATAATCACTACATCATAAATTTCGGCATCGGGATTTGGACTGCGCCCCAATTTTTTGGCAATCTCGATGGGACTGGGTTCGCACATGTGGCTTCCATCTTCAAAAAAGATGGCAGGAAGTTGCCCGGAGTTCAGCCCGTTGGTTTCCAATAATTCCGTTGCTTTTTCGGATTGTTCGATATCCATCCAGCGGTAAGGAATCAAATTTCCGGATAGAAAATCTTTGATCTCGTGCGATTTTGGCGAGTACTGATAACCCACCAGTTTGATCCCCTGAAAATCGGGCTTGAAGTTCGCCTGCCAGTCGTCGAGTAAATCGTCGAGTACGGGGTACAGTTTCTCTTCCGGTGGATCCCAGGGCTTCAACAAATAGTAATCGAGTTGTACTTCGTTGATGGCTTTGATGGCAGCATCGGTATCGGAATAAGCGGTGAGCAACACGCGTTTAGCTTCGGGAAAGTGCGTTTTGGCTTGCTCCAGAAAGTCCACGCCGATGATTTCCGGCATCCGTTGATCGGTTAAAAACAGGGCAACCGTTTCCCCTTTTGATTTTAGCTCGGGAAGCGATTCAAGGGCTTCTTTGGGGGAGTCGGTACTTAAGATTCTATACTCCGATCGATAGCGCTGGCGCAGATCTCGACTTATCGCCCGCAACACCTGCGAATCATCGTCAATAGCAAAAAGAATGGGTTTTTTCATCCCTTCGGGAATTAAAGATTTAAAATGAAAAATTTAAAATTAAAGCTGCCATTTAAAATTTTTCATCTTTCATTTTGAATTTATTTTTGGGGGAAAGTCAGTTTGAATTGGGTGTTTCCGGGTTTGGAGTTTAGCTCGATGCGGCCTTCGTGTTTTTCTACAATTTTGCGCACTACATCCAGTCCAAGTCCGGTGCCTTTGCCAACATCTTTGGTGGTGAAAAACGGATCGAAAATCTGGGATTGAATATCCGCAGGAATGCCCGGACCATCATCCTGAAATACAAATTCAATATCGCCATTTTTGGCCGACACATGTATTCGGAGATTTCCACCCTCATCAACTGCATCAATGGCATTGTCGATAATGTTTGTCCACACCTGATTGAGCTCGCTCACGTATCCGCAGAACTCGGGAAGGTCTTTTTCTACGTTCACATCAACGGTTAAATTTTTGACCTTCGCTTTATGGTTCAGCATGGTAAGCGTGCTTTTCAGCATCTTTTTGATGTCCACCGCTTCTTTATCCGAGCCGCGATCCATGTGCGAATAGGTTTTCACCGACGACACTAACTCCGAAATCCTGCGCGAGGCATCTTCAATTTCTTCCACCATTTTTTCGGTGGTCAGCACGTCTTCGATCCAGCCCAAAACCGATGCCAACGGTTCTTCGCTTAGATGCGCCTTCACAAACTCTAAGTCCTCAACGCTAAAGCAAAACTCAGCAAAAGTGGGAGCATACTCGAATCCAAGCTCGATGTTATGATCGTCCATCCAATCGGTGAGTTCATCCTCCAATGCGGTGCGTTCCATCAGCGATTGATTATTGGTGCTGCCGCCACCGGCTTTGCGAAAAACAAGCTCGTTAATGGCGTCCACCTGCTGATCGGTGAGCTTGATGTGCATAATGGCTTTAAACTTGTCGGGCTTGGCGCGGATGTTATCCCTTAGCGCTGTAGCTGATCGCACCATAGCCGAAGCAGGATTATTCAATTCGTGAGCCAATCCCGCAGATAATTTACCTAAGGCCACCAGTTTCTCGTTTTGCACTTGCTGATTGGTAAAACTCCGAATCCGATCAGAGAGTTGGTGCACAAAAGCTTCAATCAATTCATAGCGCTTAGCAATTTCCGGAAAAATGCTCTCATGCGTTTCCAGAAGTGTGGTTTCATCAACAACGGTTAAATATCCCACCGAAGATTGCATGCGCGAAAAGGGGAGTTTTCCTGAAACGTCGCCCGTTTTAAAGTTGCCGAGTTTCAGCAGTTGCTTGCCTTGCTTAAGTTCGATTTTCACCTCACCATCCAAAAAAATCAGCATGCGATCAATTTCATCGCCGGGCTTAGCGAGGTGCTCATCCGGTTGATAAGTGCACACTTTGGAGTTTTCCACCAGCCAGGAAAGTTGATCGGCCGGCACGTTCGAAAACGCATCGAGCGATTGCAAAACCTGCACTACATATTCGTTGTATTTATTCATGATGGTAGAATTTCGTCGTCGATAAAGCAATACACCCACTCTTCACCGGGCTCAACCGAGCGAATAATGGGATGCTCGTGCCGCAAATAATGCTTGCGCGCGTGTTTGTTTTTGGAGGAATCACAACAGCCAATGTTACCACAACTCATGCACATGCGCAGATGCACCCATTTATCTCCACGATCTAAACACTGTTTACAAACCAGATCGGTAAAAGGAGCTTTAAATTCGATGCTTTCTGTATGCGTGCAAGCCATAGTACCGTTTCTGTTGGTTTGAGTTTGTGGTGATGTAATGTAGGTTAAAGTCGAATTCTGTTACTAAAAATCAAAGCTGGTTATATCGTTCAAAAATCGGACACCAAGAATCCGTTATGCTAGATCCAGCGACATCGAGCCGTCAATTTCTTCACTGAGGCTCAGTTCCGCAAGTTTCTGTCCGGCCTGTCGCATAGGCAAGCACACGGCATTGGCTCCGGCTTCGGCCAGCTGTGCCGACTCATCATCCCGTATCGTCAACGCATAAATATCGTTCGGATACTCATTTTCACGGAGCATTTTGGTAGCCTGAATTTTTGTATCGGGATTGGTCATCGCCAGGATAATCGCTTTCACACCCGACAAATCGATATTTTGCCACAACTCGGGATCGTAGGCATCGCCATAAACCACACGCCGGCGTTCTTTTATGTTTCGTTCGATGCGGGCGGGATCACTATCTAAGCCCGTTACCCGATGTTCGCGCTCTTTCAAATAATCGTAAGCGGCGGAACCGGCCTGTCCCATCCCAATCACCAAATAATGTGCGCCACCCACCGAAACTACTTGATCGCCCGGGTGCTTGGTTTCCCGTTCAAAAGGAATCAGGCTGAACTCATATTTTTTCCAGAGCTTGTTCGCGTTCGAAGCAATGGGCGCGTTGATCGCATAACTAACCGCGGTTATCATGGCCATGGCAATGAGCGCAGATTGTGGGATAAATCCCGCACCGGCAGCAACGGCTCCGGCTATTAAGGTAAACTCGCTGTACGAGGTGAGGGTGGTCATCACCATAAAGGCGTTTCTGGAACGTAATTTAAAGGCGATGAGCAGGAAAAAATATAAAGCCGACTTGATCGGAAGAACGGCAATCACCACAAGCGCGAAGATCAATGCGCTCATGTCGGGCAAGCCTGCCAACCCGATTTCGAGGAAAAATCCCACCAAAAACGCTTCTTTCAAGCCCCACAGTTTTTCGGCTAATTCATCCGCTTGTTTATGTCCTGATAAGACTGCTCCGGCTGCTAAAGCGCCCAGCTCAGAGGAAAGCCCGAGCACTTCGAACAGCGTTCCGGTTCCCACGGCTAAGATTAAGCCGAAAAGTAATTGAAGTTCTTCGTGTCCGCTGGCTACGAACAATTTCAGGATTAGAGGACGGGCAAGTGGGATGAGCAAAAGTCCGAGGCTCCAATAACTGGGCAAACCACCACCGCTTAGCGCCAGAATTACGATGGCTACCAAATCCTGTAAAATCAAAATCCCGATGGCAACCCGTGCGTGATAAGCGCCGAGTTCGCCACGCGCTTCCAATGCTTTTGCGGCCAATACCGTACTCGAAAATCCGAGCAGAATACCGATAATTAATGAGGCAACCGGTTCAAAACCGAAGGCTAGCGCAATTCCACTAAAAATGAGCGCTGAAATGGCGAGGTGTAAACCGCCGGCACCAAATACTTCAGGACGAATAATATTCTTGAGGCGAAGGTGCAGCCCAACGGTAAACAAAAGCAGAAGCACACCAAGATGACCCAGTTCGTGAATTACATCCGTTTCGATGTGAATTCCGGAAAGCGAAAGAACGATACCGGCAGCCAAATAACCGATGAGAGGAGGCAAGCGAAGCGCCTGCATTGCCATGCCCAGCACGTATGCCAATACCAGCCAAAGAATTTCCATAGGATGTACCCGATTTAGAGTGAGTGCGATTAGAACATCGAGCAGAATATTAAACCGTGCTCGTCAATTTCCAAATAGAGAAAAGTGATTTAGGTGATTGACGGACGTATTGTGGTAATCAATTTGATAGGATTAATCTTAATGATCCCCACCCTCCAATCTCCTTCGTAAATACTCGGCGTTAAAAAACAGCAGGGCATAGCCTTCGCTGGTTAAACTCTCATCTTTCTCTTGTTCCACCAACTCTATAAAATCAGAAATGGCGTTGGCAGCAGACAGGGAATCTCCCTCTTGCAAATTGGTTTTTATCTCAGAAAGATCGTCCTCTAACTGCCCGCAAACGGTGCCATCATTTGCCCACCCTAATTCTTCGCACGATCGAAAGCAAAAGGTTTCGAGGGTGTCGGTAAATGAATCGAGGCTCATTGTGGAGTCGGGGAGCCAAGGGCCGAGGATGTAACCTGAGAAGGAATTTGACATCAAAACTGATGAAGAGCTTATTCCATACTTACCATTATTACCTTGTATGAAAAAAGAACTTACTCGGGGAATACCTAGAGAGTAAAAACTTAATGAGTCAGTACTTTCCCCAGGTTTGATTAGTGATTCCCTAAAATAGTCAAGAGGAATCTTTATGCTCCAGCTTATTAATCCATTTGACATATTAGGACTAAATTCCCAATTTTTTGGAAGAATAACTGTAGAGGGGGGGGTTGCTAAATTTTTTAGAGCAATATCTTCAATAGATTGAAGACTTTCTTCACTATTAAATACTGAGAAATTATAACGGAACTTAGTTCCGATGGAGGCAACCTGAACGGAAAGGGCAGCATCCAAAGCATTTCTTGGCAAGGGGTTAGGCCGGGTTATTATACTTTTTTTATAATTTATCCCATCCCATCCCATTGAAATGTAACCGGTTCATCATTCCAATCAACCCCAATAATCTCTTTTATTCCATTAGGTTCAAAATCTACCACCTGAATAGAATAATCTTTTAATTTTATTTCAGATTCACCAAAAACATCAATTGTATTAATTCTTTCGCCAGAGACTCCATTCCAGGAATAAATCCAGAGTTCAGTGCTAGTTCCACGCATTCCTTGATCCCATTGCGAAATTATTTCAACGTTTCCATCCCCATTTATATCTAAAATGCCTAACACTTCAGAATTCAGATTATTAAACAAAATTTCTTTTTCAGATTGCCACAGAATGCCCCCATCCTTATAGATACCTACAAAAGCATATCTTTCATCAGAATCATTATCTACTGGCCCCATTGTGGTAAATAAATATCCGTTACTGAATATTTGATTCGGATTTTCAAATCCAAAGTTAAGATTTGGATAATACTTCTTGTTATAGGCAGCTATATAATATGTATCTCCAGTTTGTTGAAGTATCAAATCTGAAATCTCTTGTTCTATATTTTCAATTCCGTTAGAACTTATTTGTCCATAGGACAGATTATGTGATAAAAGAAAGATGAATACAATTGAGATATGTTTGACGGATATTTTCATAATTCTTTATGTTTAACTTAGTTTTTGGCTTAAAATCAGCCCCCCTGATCTTTTAAGTTTGTAATTTTAATGTCCAAGAAACGGAAGTATCCAGACTTCCATAGCTATTACTTAATTCTCACCCACCAATCTCCTTCGTAAATACTCGGCGTTAAAATAAAGCAGCGCGTAGCCCTCGCTGGTTAAACTCTTGTCTTTCTCTTGTTCCACCAACTTTATAAAGTCAGACAGGGCATTGGCAGCGGACAGGGAATCCCCCGCTTGCAAATTGGCTTTTATATCAGAAAGATCGTTTTTTAACTCCCCGCAAACCCCGGAATTGGTAGCCCAATTCAGTTCTTCACAGGACCGGAAACGGAATGTTTCGAGGGTATCGGTGAATTCCAGCGTATTTTCGATTCTATTTTCTTGTGGAAAAATCATATGCCCCTTTTTAGCAGTGTCAAAGAATGAGGAATTCTCAACTGAATCTGGTTCTTGACCAGCTTGAAGGATTATCCAAGCCCAACCCTCCATAAAGTACGGTTTTATAGTTGGCAATTCTTTAGATGTGAAACCAAAACCATCAAGAACTTCACCTGGTTTAACTCTAAACTGAGCCTTTTTTGAGGCCCAAGAAATTCTCCCTGGATTTCCGCTCTCATTATAACTCCAATTTGAAGGAGATTTTATAGAATGGATCTTGGAATCAGAAATTATTAACCAATACCACACGTTTTGCTCGCTTGATAATTTATTTTCTATAGAATAATTATAAACTAATGATTCATCTTTTTTAGAAACCTCAATTGAAATTTCTATCTCGAACTTATCTTTCATTGGGTGAGTAAAAATTGTTAGAGAGTCACCATTAACTACCTTAGTTCTGCTTTGAGCAATAATATTGCTGGATAAAGCACAAATTAAAAAGAGAGAAACGATTGTAGGTCTGTTAACTACCCCCGAAGCTCCAGTGGCCATTTTTATTTTCCAATTATTCAACGTACATATATTAAGTATTAACCAACTGTAACTAATGAGGGTAGGGGACGAAAGGTGTTACAGTTTTATCGAAAATACCAGTAGAAAATTGTAATGCAGATCCGGTTGATTGAATTGTAGATGTTATGCTTAATGAAAGCAGATCAACTCTGATTACTAATTAATCACTTGTCAAGCGATCTGCAATAATCCGGTTAATTTGATCTATCTCATCCTGATTGACGGTATGTCCCATTCCCGGATATATCACTTTGGTGACATCAGCATTTAACTGCTCGAAAATCCGAGCTGAATCATGCACGCGTTGTTCGGGAATGTGGGCGTCAACATCGCTGCATCCTATAAAAACGGGAGTTTTCGCTAAATCACCGGAATACCATTCGGGGCGTAATTCATGCCCAATTAATCCGCCGCTTAAAACAAACAATCCGCCGTAGGTTTCGGGATGTCGGGCTATATATTCTGAGGCTAGGCATGCACCTTGGGAAAATCCCAGTAAGAAAATCTGAGCTTTCGAGAATCCATCTTTTTCCGCTTGTTGAATTGCATCATGCACCGCTTGCAATCCCGAATTTAATCCGGGCTGGTTTTGGTCCTGTGGCGCTAAAAACGAGTAAGGATACCACGTATAGCCCGCTGCCTGTGGCGCATACAATGTAAATGCGTCGGAATTGGAAAACTCATTCGCCAACGGTAGCATACTTTGTGCGTTTGCACCGCGACCGTGAATCATGATCATTGCAGCTTTGGCTGATGCGGGTTCTACACCGCCTTGCAGCAATTGCTCTTTTTGATGAGGGCCTATAAATGGTTTGTTTGTTGAAACTCTGAATAATTCCATGGTTCTTTTTATTAATCTAAACTTGGTAGTGTTCGCTCGATGAGATCACGGCGAGGCTCCAGCCACGGAGTTAAAATCAATTTCTCGCCCAGATGCTCGAAATCTTCGTCTACGGTGTAACCCGGATCATCGGTCGCCATTTCGAAGAGCACTCCGCCCGGCTCGCGATAATACACACTCTTGAACCAATGACGGTCGATAATGCCGGTGGCGTCAAGACCTTTACTCAGTACTTTTTCACGAAGTTCGTTTAGTTCGTCCACATCTTTCGCACGAAATGCAACGTGATGCACAATCCCACGTCCGCCTTTGCCCGGTTCTTGCTCTCCCGTTTCGATAATTAACGAGCTGCCGATGTTGGCGTCGGTCTCGAATAGAGTTTGATTACCCTCCGAAGTAGATTCGCTGAATCCGAGGATATCCTTTAAAATATCCACCGTGCCATCGGCTTCGCTCAGTTTCAAGCGGGTAGATTCAAAGCCCTGAATGGCCGATTCGTTGGGAACCGTGCTTTCGAAGGCGCTCTCTTTTTCTTTGGGTGATCCATCAAACACCAAATCGAGTTCTAATCCATCGGGATCGTTAAAACGAATGGCTTGCTTCCCAAAAACTTCAAAAAAATCGGAATGGTTGATGTCGAGATAGTTCAATCGCTCGAGCCAGTAATCTTGGGAGCCATCCGGCACTTTGAATGCGACATTTACAGCCTCGCCGGTTCCTGTGTTTCCTTTGTGCGCTCGTGGCCAAGGGAAAAACGTTAAACTTGAGCCGGGTTGCGCGGCTTCGTTGCCATAAAACAAATGATAGGTTCCGGGGTCGTCTTGGTTGACCGACTTCTTCACCATCCGCATGCCCAAACCTTTTACATAAAAATCTGCGTTTTCTTTCGGTCCGCCTGCAAGCACGGTGATGTGATGTAATCCTTTGTGATGTTTCATGATGTTCTCCGGTGTAAAATTCTGCCTCAAATCTACAAAATAGTTTAACGTTAAACTATTTGTTGTTGTCTATCACTTACATTGTATTTGTTGATGGAAGCAGTGCAAAGAAATGGTCGGTAATCGCTATTTTCTTTTCAAACTAACAACGACTACTTCATGAACATTTACGCCATTGTAATTCTTTCGGCATTGCTGCTCGATTATTTGATCGGCCTGATCACCAACATTCAGAATCTCAGATCGCTTTCGCACGAACTCCCCAAAGAATTTGAAGGAGTTTACGATGCAGAGACGTACGCAAAATCGCAGCAATACACACGGGTTCGCACTCAGTTTGGGTTCATCAACGGCACCTTTGATGTGTTTTTATTATTGGTATTCTGGTTTTATGGAGGCTTCAATTTCCTGGATCAATGGTTGCGAGGCTTCCCTTTTAGTGAGTTAACCTACGGACTGCTGTTCATTGGGATTTTAGTGATTGCAAAGTCGATCATTTCGTTGCCATTCAGTATTTACTCCACTTTTGTGATTGAGGAACAATTTGGTTTTAACAAGACATCCCCCAAAACCTTTGTACTGGATTTACTGAAAGGAATGCTGCTTGGAGCACTCATCGGGATTCCATTATTAGCGGGGATATTAGCCTTTTTCATGTATGCCGGCGATTGGGCGTGGCTGTACGCTTGGGCTGCGGTTACGTTGTTTTCTTTGGTGATGCAGTACGTGGCTCCAACATGGATCATGCCGTTGTTCAATAAATTTACGCCATTGGAAGAGGGCGAGCTTCGCAACGAAATTGAGGAATACACCGAGAAGGTAAACTTTAATCTGAGTGGATTATTCGTGATCGATGGCTCGAAACGCTCAAGCAAATCCAATGCTTTTTTCACGGGCTTTGGCAAGAACAAACGAGTGGCGTTGTACGATACGTTGATCGAAAATCATACCACCCAAGAGTTGGTGGCAGTGTTGGCTCACGAAATCGGGCACTATAAAAAGAAGCACATCATAAAAGGAATGGTGATAAGTGTGGTGCATACAGCGGTGCTATTCTTTTTGCTCTCCATCTTTTTAGAAGAACGCGGTTTGTTCGATGCGTTTTATATGGATCAGATGTCGGTGTATGCCGGACTAGTATTTTTTGGGATGTTGTACGCTCCCATCGAAATGATTTTGTCGATTTTCATGCAGATGTCGTCGCGGAAACATGAGTTCGAAGCCGATGCCTATGCCGTTGAAACAACGGGCAACAAACAAGACATGATTTCAACGCTCAAAAAGCTATCGAAGGATAATTTATCGAATCTTACACCGCATCCGTGGTACGTATTTTTGAATTATTCGCACCCGCCGGTGTTAGAGCGCATCAGAGCAATAAAGGCGCTGAAAACGAGGAATTAAGAATCATTTTTTGTTAATTAAGAGAAAAAAGTGATGGGAAAAACTGCTAAAAAGAAAAAAACTTCATCTAGTCTGCTGGATACTTTAAAAAAACTGGATGGATCAAAAAAATCATTTGACGCCAAAAAATTTACGGGCACTATTAACTGGGAAATTGATCCATTGGAATATCAAAAGGAAGTAAGAGAAGATCGAAGTGAATATTCTAGTTGATACTAACATCATCATTTATCACACAAATGGTGATTCAAGTTTAGAACAAATATTAGATGGGAATACAATTTTTGTATCTGATATTACAGAAATGGAAATATTCTCTTATCCAAATCTTTCAGAGAATGATGATGAGCTTTTGAGAAGCTACTTTGATGGGTTAATTCGCCTTTCAATTAATGATCGCGTGAAAACGGAAGCAATTAAAATCCGGAAAAAAAGTAAGATTAGATTATTAGATGCAATTATTGCTGCAACAGCAAAAGTGTATGATTTAGTATTTATATGTGCAGATTCAGATTTTGATAGAATTCAAGATTTCAAATACATGAAGTATGAAAGAAACTAAAAACATCGAAACCCTTGCCATTCATAGTGGCAGTAAACATTGGTCGGGCAGTAAAGCCATTGCAGCGCCCATGGAACCTTCAACCACCTACGAACATCATGTTGAAGGGCATCAAGATGGGGATTTCATTTATTCGCGGTACGAAAACCCGAACCGATTACAGCTGGAGCAGTTGCTGTGTTCGTTAGAGCAAGGTGAAGCCGGCGCTGCGTTTTCATCGGGTGTGGCAGCCATTACTGCGATGTTTATGAGCGTTCCAAAACATGCGCACATCATCATTCCCAACGATTTGTATCACGGTTCACGATCCATCCTTGAAAACTTCGCCGATCGGTGGGGACTTAGCTACACCAGCGTTAACACCACCGATCTCGAGGCGTATGCTGCAGCCATCAAACCGGAAACAAAACTGGCGTTGCTGGAAACTCCATCGAATCCCTTATTACTGATTACCGATCTGGAAAAAACCATTCATGTGGCGCATCAGAAAGGTGTTCGTGTTTGCGTAGATAACACTTTTTCGACGCCCTACAATACTACCCCGATTAGCTACGGCGCTGATTTCGTGATGCATTCTACCAGTAAATTCCTCGGTGGACATTCAGATATTTTGGGCGGTGCAATCATCGCGGCTAAAGCCGACGAACATTTCGATGCAATCAGAATGATCCAACGAAAGCAAGGCTCGGTGCCCTCTCCCTTTGATTGCTGGTTGTTGGCGAGAAGTATCCGAAGTTTTCCGCATCGGATGAGAATGCATAATCAAAATGCGTGGGAAATTGCACAGTTTTTAGCTTCTCACAAAGCCGTTCAACAAGTGTATTATCCGGGTTTATCTACCCATAACGGACACGAAATTGCGGCGGCACAGATGAAAGGCTTCGGCGGGATGATCTCGATGTTGATTAATGGCGATCAAGAACGAGCGCTGGAAATTGTTGGTCGGGCAGAAATTATTCGGCGGGCAACCAGTTTGGGCGGAATTGAAAGTTTGTGGGAGCATCGGCGTTCGAGTGAAGGAGATCATTCATCAACTCCGGAAAACCTGATTCGTTTCAGCGTTGGATTGGAACACATCAAAGATTTAACCGAAGACCTAAACCGTGCGTTGGCTTAGCAATCCCGAACGGGCAAGATAATTTTAAAACTTGCCCCACCTGATTCCAGATTTGATACTTTGATAAAGCCACCGTGCTGGCGAACAATCTCGTTGGATATCGCAAGTCCTAAGCCCAGCCCGAATTCTGCACCCTGATTTTTGGTGGTAAAATTCGGTTCGAAAATACGGTCGATAATCTTTTCGGGGATGCCCGGACCATTATCGGTGATCTCAACCACAATTTTAAAATCGCTTTCTGCTTTGGTCTTGATAGTGATGTCGCCACCATTGGGAAGCACATCGCAAGCGTTAACCAAAATATTGGTCCAAACCTGATTTAATTCTCCCATTTTTCCACAGGTTTTTGGGATTTCTTTCAAATCGAGTTCCACATTCAGATATTTCAATCTATTTGAAAGGATCAGTATCGTATCGTTAATGCCTTCGCGAATGTCAATTTCTTCCCATTCGTTGTTATCGTGGCGGCTATAACTTTTGAGGCTTTTTACGAGATTTGCGATTCGCTCGCTGGCAACCTGAATGTTGTGGATAAACTTACCCGATTCGAATTGCTGCACCATTTGATCCAGGCCAACCTTCTTTTTGTGCTTGAGGATAAGCGCCAAGGCCTCGTCGGGCATTTGGGCGAGTTTACGAATTTGAGATCGTTCTTTAACCCAGGGAAACTGTTTTTGAATCTGGAGCATGTTCGTTCGGATATCGGTACTGCTCACGGGTTTTGATTCCAGTCCCAATTTAAAAATCTGTGAAAAGGCATCGTTCAGATGCATCTCCCCAAAGTTAGATTTCAACATTTCTGAGGAACGGAGTAGTGCCGCAGCAGGATTGTTTACCTCGTGCGCAAAGCCGGCAACCAACTCACCCAGAGTAGCCATTTTCTCTTGATGCACCAGCTTTTGATGCGAGCTTTCCAATTGCTCATAAGCTTCTTTCAGTTGCTCGCCTTCGTCCTCAAGTTGCTTGTTCAGTGCATTCATTTTGGACTCGAGCTGCACATTTTTCTGGAAACGATCGGCCATGTTGCTAAGCATCAGTTTTTGAACCGGATTGCTCAACTTTGGGTGATTGGTCATTATCGTTTCGTACTCGTCCTGACGGATGCAAAGCGCAATGGTGTTCTGGGTGCATCTACAGGTTGTGAGCGAATGATTACCGGTGGTAAAGGCAACCAATCCAATAAAATGTCCCGGTGAAAGTGTAATCAGATCTAGTTCGGTGCCATCCTCGCGTTGATGATTAAGTATAACCTCACCTTCGAGCAGTAAATACAAATGTGGGATTGGATCGCCCTGCCGAAATAGAACCTCATCTTTCGAAAAAGTGCGCAGAAATTGCTGCAACTCGGGCGATTCCGTTATGGCTCGCCGAATAAACTTCAGTAACTCCTGTCGATCTGAAAACGCTTTGGTAGGCATTAGTGATCCGTAATTTTATGCGTTCGCATGTATTCTAAAAGGCGCACGCTATCCAAAATCATCATGTATTGCATAGGATTATATCGCTGAGCCATAATGTAATTGGTAAGCTGAGCAGTCACCACCTCTTCCAGTTGTTCTTTGGTCCACGGCTTGGCAATGTAGTGGTCGAGCTGGGCATTGTTGATGGCCTGAATGGTATCTTCGAGTCCGGCCTGACCGGTAACCAATACTTTCTTAGCGTTGTGCTGTTGGTTGTTGGTTTGTAGTTCGATAAGAAAATCGACGCCATTTTGCCCGGGCATCACATGATCGCAAAGTACCAATCCAATTTCATTACCGGCAGCGTAGATATCCTCAACCACCTGCTTGGCTTCTTCCGATGAGTTCGCTGATTCGATAGGGAAATACCCCTCGAATTGCTCCAAATCGTTAACCAGAGCTTCCATCACTTCAAGTTCATCTTCAACTACAAGAATAAATATTTTTCGATCCATGACTGCTTAATTTAGAATGAATGGCCAGTAGAACAAGGCATAAATTACCACGAGTATGATTCCGAAAATCCCAACGGAAATGCCAGCTTTTGCCATGTTCGAGGTTTGAATGGTTCCGGTGCTCATCGCGATCGCGTTTGGAGGTGTTGAAATGGGCAGCATCATTGCCATGCTGGCGCTAACTCCAATTACCAAACTCACTATGATCAGGTTGAATCCTTCGCCGGCAACTCCCGACGTTGCTAAACTCACCGCCAGTGGGATGAGCAAAGTTGCGGTAACGGTATTGGAGAGGAAGTTACTCATCAACACCGAAACCCCCGCAAACACAACCAGCAAGCTGATGGTGCCGAATGAGCTCCATTCTATGCTACCTACTATCCATTCGGCAAGACCTGTGCTTTTCATCGAAATGCCTAAGGAGATACCGCCGGCTACTAACCAAAGTACTTCCCAAGGTAGTTTTCGAATATCTTCTTTGGTAACCACTCCACTCAGAGTTAAAAATACTACCGGAATTAAAGCAATGATCGCACTTTTAACGCTGTGGAAACTTTCGGTCACCCAGAAAAGCACAGTGGCAGCAAACGCAATATAAAGCAGAATCGCATTTCCTGAAGTGTTGAACTTTCCCGACATGTCGATTTCGATCGATTCCGCTTCAGGCTTAAACATTTTGATAAGGAGGAACCAAGTGAAGAGTAAAGCTACAACTACCAACGGGGTGGCAAGAATCATCCACTCGCCAAAAGGGATGTTGATGCCCTGTTGAGACAAAGCGCCAATCACAACGGCGTTTGGTGGAGTACCGATGGGCGTGGCAATTCCACCGATATTCGCCGCAAACGGTATACACAAAGACAAACCAATTCTAAGTGGATCTGTTTTACCGATGCGAGCCATTATGGGAAGAATTACGGTCATCATCATAGCTGTGGTGGCAGTGTTACTCATAAAGGCAGAGAGCAAGGCGGTAACTACCATCAAACCTAAAACAATAGATCCCGGTTTTTTACCAAATGGGGATAAGAGAATGCGAGTGAGGTTACGATCCAGATCGTATTTAACGGCTGCATCAGCAAGCACAAAACCGCCGAGAAATAAAATGATGATCGGGCTGGCTAGGGTGCCAATGAAAGCAGTGTAGTCATCCGGCGTATACTGCGCAGTGCTTTCGGGGAAAAGAAAGCCTTGCTGGCTGAGTAAAATCACCTGAAGAAATATGACGAGCACCGAAGTTGCGTAAATCGGGAAAGGCTCGAGCATCCAGTAAGCAGCAGCTAGAAAGAAAATCCCCAAAGCTACATGTCCGGCGTCCGACAGCCCTTCGAGCTGAAAGAAGAACGGCGAAATCAAACCCAGCAGGCCAATGGATATTCCAACTATTTGTTTAGTGTCGAGTTTCATTACTTTGATGAGTGAGTGTTAAAAGCTGATGGTAAATTGAGTGAGAAATTCGAAGTAATCGCAGTTTTTGATAGTAGCAAATTGTTCGCTTACATATCCTAATTGAGCTTGAAGTTTTAGTGAGTGTCCGATAAAAAAGTAATTTAACCCGGCAGATACTTTGTTTTGCTGCGTAAACTTGCCAAGCTCAGAGTGATGAATATCATCAGGGTTGAGACTACTGATCCTGGTTGTTAGCTCGAACTTATCATCTACAAAAAATCCGGCCTGAGTATAAAAACCTTCGCCACTGATTTTGTCGGCAAGATATCGCTGACCATCAACTTCCAATAGTTCATTATCTACACTTCGTTTGATGAATTCGGCATTTATCGAAAATCCATGGTACTTGAAAACAACATCGGCATATCGGTCGAAAATATCGTCTTTTGAGCCATCCCAAGCCACATTTCCGAGTTTGGTGTATGCATCTTTGTTAAAATAAAAACCGGCGCCGATACTCAATTTTGGCTTCTGTTCTTTTCGGATGTCGCTTTCAATGTAATCTCCGCCTTTGGTAAAAGCGCCAAACGGCAAGACCTCAACGCGCGACATGTACGCCCAACCACCGGGAGCCGTTTTTAGGTTTTTGCCTTCACCGTGAGTAAGCGCACCGGAGATCTTGAATTGAAAATTTGGGTTTACAGGGATGGTTCGGCGAAATCGAATACCCAAATCGTAATCGGTAAAAAAGAATCGACTTACGCTAGAGCGATCCACCATTTGTAGGTTTTTCGACGTTGTTTGAAATTGCCGAAACGTAGGCGGGAAAAACTGTCCGAAGGTTATTTGAGTATAGCCATCGGGTTTCCAACTGTACTCGGCATTTAACAGCGTAACGCTGCCTTGATCCATCCCCAATTGTACCAGATAATCGAGTTTGTTGTGGAATAAAAACCCACGGAAAATAGCTCGCTCTCGTCGGATAATGTATTCGCCTTGCAGATTATCTTGCTCGCTTACAATTTGTGTGAGTGCTATTTGCTGCTGAAGCCGAAATCCCACTCGGAATTCCATGAATCCATCGGGGCTGATAAAATGCACACCTTTTTCTGGGCTGACCGTTAATTGTGTCTCTCTTTCTTGTGCGTTCAATAAATTTGTGGATAAAAAACATAGCGCAAGAACTAGCCATCCACAAAAAAGCCGTTTCATGTTTTTTTACCTCTGTTAAATGTATAATGGAGAAATAGCTTCGTTTCTTTCTTTTGATCAAGATTACGAGCGTTTTAAGAATATTATGTGAAGGTTTTTCAATGTGATAGAAAAGAAGCGCTTCCATCAAAAAGAAATTCTTAACCACTCAAATTTGTAGTACTTTTTGATATGATTATCGACCCGGAAATACTATCGAAACTCAGCAACATCGAGCTGCGTGCAAAAAAAATTGTAGAAGGATTTATTTCAGGATTGCATCGCAGTCCTTACCACGGGTTCTCGGTAGAGTTTGCTGAACATCGTCCGTACAACCCCGGCGATGACTTCAAGCACATCGACTGGAAAGCTTACGGCAAGAAAGAACGCTTTTATGTGAAGCAATACGAGGAGGAAACCAATCTTCGGTGTTATGTTATGCTCGACACGTCGTCGTCGATGCTGTACAAACATTTCGGGGCGTGGAGCAAACTACGCTATGGAATTCATTTTGCAGCTTCGTTAATGTATTTGATGCATCGCCAGCGAGATGCTTCCGGCTTGATTCCTTTCAGCGATGGGCTAGAGACCTTTATCCCCGCAAAAAGTACCTACGCGCATTTACGACAGATTTATCTTCAGCTAGAGCGGGAATTAATCAGCGAAGAAAAAAAGGATCGAGCACAACGGAAAACGGCTTCTGCCCAGGCTATTCATGAAGTTGCGAAGCGACTTAACCATCGTAGTTTAGTGGTGATAATCACTGATTTATTCGAAAATGTGGATGAACAGGAGGCGTTGATATCAGCGCTTAAACATCTACGCCATCGCAAACACGAGGTGTTATTGTTTAATGTTTTGGAACATCGCAGCGAACGAGATCTTGCCTTTACTAATGATCGGATTGTGTTTGAAGATTTGGAAACCGGCGGCGAAATGGAGGTGATTCCATCGCAAGTACGCGCCGATTACAAAGCCACCATCGAAGAATACACCCACAAATTCCAAATGGCATGCAGTGAATTCGAAATCGATTTCGAGCAGATCGATACCGAAGGCCAATTTGATACTGCGTTGATGGCTTTTCTAAATAAGAGAAGGCGGCTAGGGTAGTTTTATCAAATCACCTTACTTCGCTTTAAAATCTTATTGAGTAACCACGGCGAAATTCGCTTCATGATTAAGCCCAAGCGTTCTTTGGGGCTGGAAATGTAGATCTCTTCTTTCTCTGCTTTGATGTCGCTCCAGATGCGTTGCACCATTTCGTTGGCGTCCATTGCATCGCTATGCAAACTGCCCATTTTGCCAAACGAGCTGCCATCAGCCGTTAGCGAATTCTGGGTGATGTTGGTTTTTATTGGGCCGGGACAAACCATAGTAACCGCAATGTTGTATTCGTACATCTCTTGGCGGATGCAATCGAAAATGCCTTGTAAAGCATGTTTACTTGCAGCGTAGCCCGACCGATATTTAGTGCCGAATTTTCCGGCCACACTGCTGGTTACGATAATCTGCCCGGATTTGCGCTCCATCATATGTGGGAGAACAAATCGTGTTAGAGCCACCGATCCAAAGAAGTTTATTTCCATCAGTCGGCGAATGGTATCCATGTCGGTTTCAGCGAATAACGAACGCTGGCTCACCCCGCCATTGTTTACTAATACATCAATTCCACCAAATAAAGTGAGCGCAGCTTGGCTTTTTTCTTCAAGGGATTTGGAGTCGGCTAAATCTAATGGGAGTACTTTTATTCGGCTATCATCTCCGCCAAGTTCAGTTTTAACACGCTCAAGCTCTTCTTTTCGCCGAGATGAGAGAATAAGATTGGCACCATCTCTATAAAAAAAATGTGCAAAAGCTTCGCCAATCCCCGACGATGCCCCTGTTATCCAAATAGTTTTATTTTTATAGTTCATTCTGATAACTTTTTGCTGAACTTAATCAATTTTACAGACGTGAACACCAACCACACAATTTTACTGCTAGAAGACGAAATAGAGTCTGGCGAGATGCTGGCTAACTTTCTTGAGATAAATAGTTTCGTAGTGCATTGGGCCAAAGATGGAAAAGAAGCACTCGATATCATCGAAAACCATGCAAACGAAATAGAGTTAGCCGTGCTTGATATAATGGTGCCTTACATGGATGGCAAAGAGATTTGTAAGCATATTCGAAAACATCCGGTTATAAACGAAATTCCTGTGCTATTTTTGACGGCTCGCGACGAAGAAAAAGATGAAATTGAAGGCTTACAGCTTGGTGGCGATGATTACATAAAAAAACCGGCCAGTCTTAATTTGATAAAGGCGCACATCGAAACGCAGTTACGTCGGCAAAACCCTGAGAAAACACACTGGTTGCGTTACGGAAATGTGTATCTGGATACGGATGCCAATGAGATGTACATCAACGACGAGCAAGTTGACCTAACGCATACCGAATATATTATCGCGGAGTTGATGTTTCAGCACCCAAAATTAGTGTACAGCCGGCAGGAAATTTTAGAGCACATCACCGACGAAGAGAAATATATTTTTGACCGAACTGTGGATGTTCATATCAAAAACCTGCGTATTAAAATGAAAGACGCCGGAAAGATGATAAAAACCTACCGAGGCGTAGGTTACGGGTTTAACCGGGAGTTTATTAACTCGTGAACATCCAACAAAAACTAGCGCTTACCTACATTACTTTACTGTCGATTGGAGTGGTTGTGATTAGTGCCTATGCAATACTAAGCATTCGCACTTTTTTATTGGATGAGGCCATTTCGCAATTCGAGGAAGATGCCCGAACCTTTGCGGAATCGTTAGAAGAAGAAGACGACTTTACAGATCTGTTTATTAAAACTACATTCACGGCAGACTTAACAGGCTACCAAATTGCCTTGTTTGATTCAACAGGAACCGTGTTGGTAAACGCCCCTGTGGATGCTCCCGAATTTCAGGATTCGAGAGCGTTTCTAAATGATGATCTATTGAGCGAATTAGATCGTGATGAACAGGTGATTCTTAATGATGAAGACCTGGATCAGGTGCTCTCGTTTCACAAAATTAATCGCCAGATTACAGAAATTCGATATTTGCGAATTTCTAAAAGTAAGCAAGATTTGTATGCTGCTGCGGCTTCTATCCGACATTTGATTTACGGGGCAATGATCGGCTCCATCTTAGTAGTGATTATTGTGAGTTTCATATTTGCCCGATATCTAGGTAAACCAATCAAGCAATTGGAAGAGGCTGCTTTGGATATTGCCGATGGGAATTTGGATCGCGAGATAGATTTGGCTAGAAAAGACGAGTTTGGATCGCTTGCTAAATCGCTGAATAGCATGGCAGCGAAACTAAAAGACGATTACGAAAAGCTTAAAACCTTAAACGAAAAACAGAACGAGTTTTTTGCAGACATCGCCCATGAAGTTAGAAACCCGTTGCATACTATTTCGGGCGCAATGGAAATGCTACAACTAGATGGATTAAGCGACGAGAAAAAAGCGCAATATTTACATACCGCCCAAAAACAAGTAGATCGGGTTGTCCGGCTTTTTCAGGATATAAAATCGTTGCAACGATACGACATGGATGAAGGGTACATCCACAAATCTACTTTTATAATTGAAGACTTAGTTACTGAAGTGGTAAAGACATATCAGCCTATTGCATCGGATAAAAACTTAGCCCTGATTTTCGATAAAACCGGTGAGCACTTAGTATTTGCAGATTATGAAAAGATGGAGCAAGTGTTGGATAATCTGGTTTCGAATGCCATCAAATACACTCACGATGGGCAAATTCAAGTGAAGTGTACTCCTCAAGAGGGAAAGGTAAACGTACAGATTATTGATAGTGGAATTGGCATTGGAGCAGAACATTTGGATAGGCTGTTCGACCGATTTTATAGAACCGACAAAGCACGTAGCCGCGATAAAGGCGGAACCGGACTTGGTTTAGCTGTTGTAAAGGGAATCTTGAATGCACACAACGTTGAGATTTTGGTAGAGAGCACTCCCGAGGTGGGCTCAACGTTCTACTTCTCTTTACCAATAGAGGAAAAAGCTTAGTCGCTGGTGTACCAGTGTAAAAGTGCAGCCAATGTGCCACCGGTAATAGGGGCAACGGTATAAAGCGGAATACTTTCAAAGGAAGTGCCACGCTCGGCCATAAAATCAATTATGGAAGTACTGATTGACATGGCAGGGTTCATATAAGCCCCCGAAATATTTACACCAATCATGATACAAGCTGTTAATGTTAAGCCAACACCGATCGCATTAATTTTAAAGGATTCGTGCCCGTTGTTTTTTATCAAATTGAGATATGAAAGCACGAACAAAAAGCTAAGAAATATTTCAACCGTTGCTTGCTGATACAAATTTGTGGAGGTAGGCGGTTCCACAAAAAACACTGTTCGGGTAACCATTAGAATAATTCCGGCGGCAGCAAACGCGCCTAAAAGTTGGCTGGCGAAATATCCCAAAAAAACATTGAATGAAATTTTACGCCGAAGAAAATAGGCGAAGGAAACAGCGGGATTGAAATGTGCACCGGAAACATGCATCCCCATATAAATTAACACAGTGAGAACCATCCCCAATGCTAATGGCTCGGTGGTTAGCCCAAAAGCTAATACCAATGCCAAAGTCCCGATTACTTCGATTAAATATTTACGCATTCTCAACCGCCAAATAAACTTCCGTCCTTCCAGATTGCAGTAAACTAATTGCAACCAATAGTAATTGCAAACATCAACAAACAATCAATTTAAATGTTGGTATATTGCCAACTCTAAGCTTTTGAGTTCACTTGAGCTACAAAAATCAGATTTTCAATATTTAATATCTCTCTCTTTGTATATGCTGGATAAACTAAAACAGCGTTGGAATATCCATAGCAACACACAGGTGCTAATCATTTTAATAGTGTTTGCTATAACTGGGTTCTCGGTACTTTATGCCAAAAAGTTAATTTATTCGTTCATCGGGGTCGATCCTGAGTGGGCGTGGTATATTAGATTACCCATCTGGATGCTTGTAGTACTGCCTACTTATTACGCTTTATTGATAAGTTGGGGAACCATTTTCGGGCAGCGCGAATTTTTTATCTGGTTCGCTAAGAAGTCGTATCTCAGATTTAATAAGAACAAAGCAGAAGAAACTTCTAGCGCTGAGCGTTGATTTGCGCTTGTACTTTTTTGGTGTGGCTTGCCACAACTAAGTCGTAAGAATGGGTGATTAATTCTTGAATAAAATCATCATCCAATTCCCCTTTCATTTCAACCGTGTTCCAGTGTTTTTTATTCATGTGATAACCGGGATTGATTTCCGGGTATTCTTCTCTCAGAATTACGGCTCTTTCCGGATCACATTTTAGGTTGATGCTTCTGAATTCGTCGACATCAGCAAGAGCGAACATTTTATTCGCCACTTTAAAAACAAGCACTTTATCGTCGAAGGGAAAGCTTTCGGTTACTTCGGGGAATGCAAGGCAATAATCACGAAATTCTTCAATATTCATTCTTCGTACGGTTTAAAGGCTCAATTTTTTCGATAAAGTAATAAACCGCCGCTTCTTGTTCCGATCAATAACTCCGGAGTGCCATCGCCATTTATATCCTTAAAAAGTGGAGCACTTAAGGGTGCTGTGGCAGTTGTGATTGGTAACTCAGCTCGTTCGAATGTTGGAGATTCGGGTGTGCCCTTGTTTTCGAAATAAAGCAGACCTTCAATTTTACTTCCGGTTAATAAGTCGAAGTCACCGTCGTTATCGGCATCACAAAAAGTAGGGGTACTTCGGTGTTTCGATTCAATTCCATCAAAGGCTACTTCTACATACTCGAATGTGGGTTCGGTTTTGCTTCCCACATTTCTGAACAAGTGAATGTCTCCACCGGATGAGCCCGACACAAGGTCTAAGTCACCGTCATTGTCGATGTCGATGGCACGAGGCACAGCGTTACTGCCGCGTGGCAACTCAACGAAGGCCTCTGATTTTAGCTCAAACGATCCCGATTGATTGATATAGTAGGCGATGTCGCCTTTCCAGCTTCCCAGCAGGAGATCGGCAAAACCATCGTTGTTTAGATCGGTAAGTTCGGGCGCATAGTGATATCCATTCGGCAGATCAATATTTCCAACTTTTTGGAACTCAGGTTGGGTTGCAGAACCAATATTCTCAAAAATATAAACTACCGATGATTTCAAGTTTGAAGGATCGATTTTATTGGCCAGAAGAAGATCAATATCTCCATCACCATCAATATCGCCGGCAGCAGGAATGCTTTCATCGCCAACATCAATTTGTTCTAAAAACTGTTTGGTTTCCAGCTTAAATCCGGTGGGAGTTTGCTCGTAATAAAAGAAATTCTCAGCGGTAGTTCGATTGGCGTTATAAGCTCCACCCAATACGCCAAGCAACAAATCGGCATCGCCATCCATATTCCAATCAACCAGAGCCGGTGCGTTGTAACCGCTGCTTTCTACGGGATTGCCGGGTGGGAAGGGCTGGGGTTCACCTCTGAAAATTGGATTTTTACATGTGCCTTCATTTTCGAGAAGAAGAATGCTCGGTTCAAAAAAATCGCCCCAGAAAATATCTTCATCACCATCGCTGTCAATGTCCATAAAAGTCATGGTGTTTGCGCCATGCATGGTTCCAAATTGCTTTACGATTTCGATGTCTTCGAATCGCTTAGTAAGTAATTCGAACTTTGGAATATCATTTTCATCAAATCCGGTTGATTCATAACGCGAAACGGTGCCTTCTAAACTACCAATAAACAAATCTGGAAGTCCATCGCAATCAATGTCGGTTACATTGGGGATGTTTTGGCGATCAGAAAAGATGGGTGTCCCACTAGCGTCTTTCAGGGAATCAGCCATCAGCACAAAATTTGGGGTTTCTGCATTTCCGGTATTTTTATAATAACTGATGTAGCTGAAAGGCTGTTCGGTGAGTAAATCAAAATCCCCATCCTGATCCATATCTACAAAACGAAACCATTCGCCAATATCGATTTCGAAATATTGTTCAGACCGAAAAGTGAGCGGGTTTTCGCTTCCCGGATTGGTGTTTTCGAAGAACATGAGTTCATTGGTGTGTTCCTGCACAAATAAATCAGGATCGCCGTCTGCATCAATATCCACAAACTGTGGCCGGGGTGTATTTAATCCACCCAGAAAAGGATGATCTAAGGACGAGCCGGTTTCATCGAGCACGGAAATCCAATCAATGGTTCGAGTGAATTCTCCCTCACCGGAATTGCTATTTGGTAATTGAGAACTTGAAGAACAGGCTATCCCGGTAATGATTGAAAGGAGGAGTAGTTGAACTGAAAGTGATGCAAAAGAGTGTCTGTTTTTCATCGATTTTATCGTGTTCCAATTCCTGTTGGATTCATCCCAACTTCGATCACTTTAACGATTTCGAGCGTGTTGGTATCGATAACCGTTACCGTACCTTTTTTAGCCATTGCTTCACTGCCGTGACCGCTGTGACTTGAGTGATCTCCGCCGCTCATCATATTCATTTTCATGTTGTTGTTGGTAACAAATAAGTATTTGTTATCGGCTGATAAAACAGCGCCATGTGGTTGAGCAAGTCCTTCGCCGGTAATAACTTTTTTAACGCTCATTGCTTCCATATCTACCACAGTGATCGAATTTCCTTCTTTGTTGCCAAAATAAACGAATTGTCCGTCATCAGAATAAACCGGGTGCCAAGGTTGTGCGTTTACATCGAGCGTTTTTGTTAGCTTGGGAGAGAGGGGATCTGAAATATCGAAAACCAGAAATTTCCCGGTCATTTGAGTAGTGCCCACCAAGGTTTTATTATCGGGCGAAATGGCAAAATTCACGAACATGTGGTTCATGCCTTCCATCGTAATAAGTTCACTATCGCCGGAGCTAATATCGGTGGTTAAAATTTGGTTGGATGACAAACTAGCTACAAAAATATGCTGCGAGTTTGATAAGGTTGCGATTGCATGAGGACGGGTAAAAAATAGATCAACCTCGTCCATCACCTTCATACTGGAGCGATCTACTACTGCAAAACTTTGAGGCGGATTTACGGCGCTCATCGAACGACCAACAAATAACACGTTATCGGTTGGGTGAAGGGCCATTAAACCGGGTACTTCCAAAGATGCCCGTGAAACGAGTTCGTTGGCAGCATTAAATTTGAGAACTGTGTTTTCGCCAATCAGGCTAACGTACCAATGCGAGCCATCGGCTTCAACTACTGTGTGATGTGGTTTCGCATTTTCCGAAAACCCTAACTTTGTGAGATCAATAGTTTCTTCAATTTCTAATGAATTGGCATTGATTACTGATATGGACGCAGAATTCTGATTGCACACATAAACAAAATCTTTAGCCTGTTGTGCAAAAATAGTCCCTGTTGATACAATTATAGCAATCAGTAACAAGCTGCATCGGAGCAGCATCTTTGAATTGAAAAATGAATGAGCTCTCATGGCGAATAATGGATAAATAGGAATCTAAAAATAAAAAGGATCTCCGGCACTAAACCGGAGACCCTGATATAAGGTGTTGTTATTTATTAATAACAGGACTTGTCTCAAGAATAAACAAGCCTTCGGTACCACTGGTCATAACAATTACACCACTTTTGAAATATGGGTAATTACTCCAGGTTCCGCTAAAGCCGGCTTCGTCTTTCATAAACGGGAAAGTATCGAAGAATCCAACACGAGTTGGGTTTGCCGGGTCAGAAACATCAATTACTTGTAGCCCTGAAACATAGTTCGAAGCATACATAATGTTATCTTTGATGTACAAGTTGTGATCAGATGACGCATTGTCGTTGAAGTACTGAGTTAGAACTTGAGGATCGTCGAGGTCGGTTAAATCCCAAACAATAGTTCTGGTTTGCTCAACGGTTCCCATCAATTCATCCAACTCATCGTTTTGGAAGAAGTACTGATGATCTTCGGTAAACCAACCCTGGTGAACATAACCGTAGTCAGGATATGATCCTGTAGAAAGTGCAATTGGGTTTTCTTTGTCGGTTACGTCTGCAACACTAATTGCAGTTTCATTTGCACCAATGCAAATTTCTTTGCCTTTATGCTCTGTATCCGGTCCGTCATAAATCACACACTGAGCATCATGCGAATATCCGGTTCCACTTCTTCCGGTAGATGGATCAGCAAAACAACCTTCAAATTCCGGAGATTTCGGATCTTGAATATTTACCATGTGTAAACCACCGCCGCAAGTCATGCCACCGCCACTTGCACCAACAATGTATGCGTATCCGGTTTCTTCGTTAATAACCACGTTGTGAGCACTATCAATGTTGTCGTAATGTGCATCAGCATCTAGTAACATTGGCTCGCCATCAAACTCGCGTAAACGGGTTAGATCAACAACCTGCATACCGTGTGGGCCGGCACCATCAGCTACAATGTAAGCGTGATTTTCGTACACCTTGATGTCTCTCCAAGCATTTGCACGTGCGCCTTCGGTCATTGGTAGGTTTGCTACATACACCGGGTTTGAAGGATCGCTGATATCTACAAAAGAAGTACCTTCGGTTCTACCAACAAGTGCATATTCTTTACCGGTTTCAGGATCTTCCCAGCCCCAGATGTCGTTTAGGTTAACACCACGATCGCCACCAATTTCACGGTTTGGCAAGAATGAAACCAGGTTAACATTTTCGCAACCAAATAGGTTAGCTGCACCGCCTTCGCAATCAACTTTACCATCAGTTACTGAAGTTAGTAAGTTGGTTGGCTCGCTGATTACAATATTAACTGCATCCCAGTTGCCCATGTCATCTTGTTCCATAATAGCAGCTGCTCCTGCACGATGATCAACACCAAATAGTCCTGAAACTGCGATGCCGCCATCGATTGCCAGCGAATAACCGAAGTAATCGCCTGGATTTTGGCCAACATCTTTAAGTTTTGTAGATGAGCTGAATGAACCATCTTCGTTCATCATAAATCGGTACAAGCTACCGGCAGAGCCGTTAGAATTTACTGCAGTTACCCAAGCTTCGTTTTCGGTGAAATCGATTGCATAACCGAATGAATGTCTGCTTTTACCATCAAATGCAGCAAGGCGACCATCAGCCATCCAGCCGTTTTCTGATTTGCGATAAACAAATACAGAACCGATTCCATCCTGGCGAAATGCGCCAACCAATGCTAAGTCGTTTTTGATAGCAACAGCGCTACCAAATCCGGAGCGTTCGGTGAGAGCAGAGCTCTTTAAGGTTCCGGTTTGTGCCCAGTCACCGGCATCATCCATAGCATAAACGTAAGCTGCACCGCCATCACGGTTAGTAGCAGCTACTATTAAATTAGTGCCATCAAATGCTAATTCTGATCCAAAACCTGTTTCAGCGGTATCGGTATTCATAATCAGATGCTCTTGCATCCAGTTGTTTCCGTTTGCTTTAAAAACGGCTACGGCGCCGTCACCAAGTTCAGGTACGCCAACAAAAGCGTATTCGTTGCCGAGGGCAACACTCGAACCAGCTGTAGTTACAGCAGAATCGGCTTGTACTGTAAGAGCAGAAATCTGAGTCCACGAACCATCGTTGGTTTGCATAAAGATGTAAGCTCCACCTTCGTCTTCATTTTTATTAGGCGCGCCTACCATTAACATATTGTCATTTGCAGAAATGGCTTGACCAAAACCGTCGCCAATTACGCCATCTTCTGCTTTAATCATAAAAGTTTGCGACCATTCCCCATTTTCTTGTGTGAAAATATAAACCACACCGGGTAAATGAACGTTGGAAGGTTCGCCAATAAAAACGTTACCGTTCGAGATGTCTACAGCTTGACCGAAGCCCTGCATTTGATTCATATTACCATCCGGAGTTGACTGAGCGACGGCTCCTTGAACCATCAACGCCAAAACGAGTGTGCTTAAAAGTCTAGATATGTGCTTCATATTCATTTTTTGGATTATCATTTAGAGATTGGAATATACCATCTGTTTGAGGTTTTTCAATCAAACAAGTTGTTTACCTAAACTCTGTGAGTTTGTTACAACGTTTTTTGCTAACAAAAGTAAACGAAAACGCTTCAAATTTAGTGCTTCTTGCCCTTTTAAACAGTCTAGGTTTAATGAGGTTGAACCATCCCAAGAATCTTTAAAACAAAAAAAGCCCACCTTAAAAAAAGCGGGCTTTAAAATTAACTGATGATTGAGATTTCAATCAAAAAAGGGAATTGTGTTACTCAAAGAATCGAGAACCATCGGTTTGAACCGCAAACTCGATCGTGTAATGACGGTCTTCTGGTCGAGTGAAGAAGTTTGCAAACAATTCGGTTGTAGTATCCGGGTTGCCTTTATAGTAGTTCAAGACTCGGATTTTAGCGTATTTCTCGTCGCTGGTTTTAACAACTAAAGTTGTGCCATCTTTTGGTAAAATTGCGTGCTTCGGTCCGGTTGGAGCTTGACCGGTGTACGTATACCAACTTGTGTTTGCATCGAGATAGCCTTCGACAGGAGCTTCAGTCACCAATTCAAAAGCGATATTTAATGCTTGGATACCACCGCCGTTGCCAAAATTAGCGATGATGGTAGTTGCGTTAAATCCGATATCCCACTGTGAAGAAAGCGAATCTTCAACAACTGCTCCTGTTTCAAAGTCGAAGAACGTGTATTTGTCTTCGTGATAAAGCTGAGTGGTTTCTGCACCTTGAATGGTATAGTTGAACGTAAAGAATTTGTCAGCCGGACGAGTTCTGAAATCAGCAAATTGCGAAGTAGATACATCAGGGTTGCCTTCGTAATAGCTTAGAAGCTGGATTTTTGCATAGCGACCATCAGAAGTTAGTACAACAACGGTTTTGTTCGTGTCTGCGATAACTGCATGCTTCGGTCCGTTTGGAGCTTCGCCGGTGTATGTATACCAGCTGCCTGATCCGCTGAGTTCAGCATTATAGCCGCTTGTTGGCGCTTCAAGTACTGCGTCGTACTCAGTTTCAAGAACTTGGATTCCACCGCCATTGCCTGAATTAGCAAGTATGGTAGTTCCGCCAAATGCGATGTCCCATGCAGCAGAAAGAGAATCGTCTACCGTGCTACCAGCATCAAGATCGTAAAAAGTGTATCCCGGATTTTCTTCCGTATTACCTTCTACGTCGGTTGCAGGAGCAGCTGGTGAAAAAATAGTATTCACATTAGCTTGGATGTCGGTTGCGATTTCAGCTTCAACTTCAGCAGGACCGCTATTTCCGGCTTCTTCACAGGCCGTGAAAATCAAGGTAGATCCCAAAAGTAGAAGAAATGCACTATTGATTATGTTTTTCATGTTGGATGAATTAGTCTTTAGAATATATTTATGTTTATTTGTGTGTAAAATGTTCTGCCCGGGTTTGATGGGAGCACAATCTCGTCTTGAAAATCGAAAAGGTTATTAATGCCAAACTGCACTTTGTAGCGTTCGGCGAAAGTCTTAGAGATGGAGTAATTAACAATAGTGTTTTGGAATGGATTGTCGTCATTCAACACATACTCGCTCTCTTCATCAATGCCATTGTCGTTGTAGTCGAAAAACCAGTATTTGCCACGAAGCATAAATCGAAGTCCGGTTTCAATGCCCGATTTCTCAAAATATTGGTACAGTTTTGCATTGAAGGTGTGCTTAGATCGGTTGTAGAGCGGGATGTAAACTTGTTCCGTTTTGGTAACTACAACACCGTTTTCTACGCGATCGAAAGTTCTGGTGATTTGTCGCCGAGCATCTAGATATTGATAGCCTAATGAAATCCGTAAACCGTTAAAGTACGAAGGTTGGAACTTCAGCTCAGTCTCGAGACCTTGGGTGTACACTTTGTTCAAATTGAAATACGAAAATACCGACTGACCGTTTGTTTTAAGAGCAATGCGCTGGGTTTCGATAAGGTCGTTGATGCTATTTCTGAAAGCATTGAAATTGATCTGAATATCATCGTTTACGAATAGATCAGATCCGGCATTGATAGCAAACGACTCTTCTGCGCGGATATCGGTTATTTCACTCGGGCTGAAATAAAGCTCCTCAATTTGTCCGTCTTCTTCTAGGCGTTCGATGCCCTCCACCACGGTGCTCGTACCAAATACGCTGTAGCCCGCAATTGGATTGGTAAAGTTGAGAAAAAGCTGACGGAAATCCGGTGCTTTAAACCCACCACCAAACGATGCTCGGAATTGAATTTTGTCGTTGGCTTTGTACAGCGCCGAAAATTTTGGACTCAATTGAGAGCGGTACTCACTGTGCGCATCAAAACGAAATCCACCAATAAGCGACAGCTTTTCGCTGGCTTGCCACTCGTGTTGCCCAAACATGAAGTAGGAATTAAAGCCGGGAACATCTGCATAAATTTCGGCGGTCAGGTCTTCGCGATTCATACCAATTCCGGCAATGGTAGAGTGATCAGAATTCCAGAAAGCAGAGGCTTTTGATTCGTATTTATTCAGCGTTTGGGAGAATGAATCAGAAAAATAAATCTCGCCGGATTCTGTAAAAATGCTCTCTGATTTACTTTCGAAGGTGGATAAAAAGGCATTGGTTTCAAGAAGAAATTTATTTCCGAGATAGAAATTCAATTCCGGTGATAGACTGAAATCAGTTTGGAGGTCTTCGCCTACTATTGCATCTGTGCTATTTCCATTACTGATTTCATCGTTATAAAACTGGTCTTCAGAGTAGTATCGGGTGGAAATGCCAAAATCCAGATTCGAATTAATGCGGTAGTTCACTCCGCCCGATAGCGTAATATTTTCATACTCGGGGATGGTGGGAGCAACCGTTTTATCGTTCAAATCGTAGCCGCTCGAGCCGTTGTAGTTTCCGAAAAAGCGACCACGCAGACGATCTTTTTTAAAGGTTCCATTTAGACCTGCATCGTACGTAGAGTGAGATCCATAACGGCCGTTTACATCCAGCGTAAAAGGTTTACTTCCTTTTTCGGTGATGATGTTGATCACACCGGCAAGCGCATTACTGCCCCAAAGTGCCGATGAAGGTCCTTTCACAATTTCGATTTGTTCGATATTGCCTACCGAAAGTCGGGTAAGATCTAGGGTTCCGGCGGTCCGGCCAATTACCGGCTGGTTGTCGATAAGAATAAGCGTGTACTCAGGATCAAATCCCTGAACCTGAATACCGGTACCGTGATCGGAAACGATATTCAGACCGATTTGCTCATCCAGAATATCACTCAAACGTAAACTTCCGGAAGCCTCAATTTCATTTTGGTTCACTACCGAAACAGGAACGCTTACATCTTGCAGCATTTTGCTTGTTCGATTAGCGGTTACAACCACAGGGTTGTTGTCGTAAATCTTTTCATCGAGAATGATCTCAAATTCGCTGTCCGCAGGAAGAGGAATCTGAACAGTTAACTCTTTGGATTGATAACCGACTCTGGAAACGACAATGGGATACTCACCCGAGTCAAGATCTTGGAGCTGAAATTGCCCTTCTGCATCAGAAATAGCCCAAACTGATTGAGAAACGTAAATAGTGGCTTCAGAAATGGGCTGTCCTTGCTTGGTAGATACAACACCCTCAATAGAGAATTGTTGAGCGTACAATCCCGAGTGAATAGCAAAAAAAATACTCCAGAAGATGGAGTGTTTTAAAATATTCAAAGCTGTGATGATGTTGATGAATGAATTATTTAGAATCAGTCCAAAGAAACGAGAGAAATGTGAAGATTTTGTGAAGATGGCACAAAAAAACCCGCTAAAGGTTCAAATTTGCGGGTTGAATGTGAAGATAGTGTGAAGAATCAATTACGGTTCAACCTGTACACCTTTCCAAAAAGCAACATGATCTTTAATCTCGGATGCAGCATCTTTAGGATTTGGGTAATACCAAGCAGCATTTTGATTGTCTTTTCCATCAACTTCTAGCGAGTAGTAGCTAGCCGTACCTTTCCAGGGGCACACCGTTTGATGTGAAGTTTCGTTGAAGAATTCTTTATTGAGTGAAGAAGGCGGGAAATAGTGATTGTTTTCAATTACGATGGTTTCATCGCTTTCGGCCAAGATCCGACCATTCCAAATTGCTTTCATAGGATGTGTTTTATGAGGATTGTTGTTTAGAAACTACTTTCCAGCCAAAAACAATCCAACCTGCAATTAATAATAAACCACCTATTGGAGTTATGACGCCAAAGAGCCCGATATCGGTAAGGCAAAGTGTGTACAGCGATCCCGAGAAAATAAAAATGCCGCCGAGAATGAGTAAAGGTGCAGATTTAGCTACGGTGCCACCTTGCTTCCCAATAACAGCCATCAACATCACACCCAGTGCATTCCAGGTGTGATAAAAAACGGCTGTTTCCCAGGTATTCATGCGTTCCGGGCTTAGAATTTCTTCTAAAGCATGTGCTCCAAATGCACCAATAGCAACAGCAGCTGCCAATAAGAACGCAGAAATCCGGATAAGAGATTGATTAGACACTCGGTTTAATTTGCAGTGAAGGTGGTTTTAGTAACCGTTTTGATGGTCATAGGGATTTGCATGCCTTGAGTTTGAGCGTTGCCTGAAATATCATTTACGCTCTCGAAAGTGGTAGGTATACCGGTGGCTGCATTTAATTTGTACGTTGCCTGCTGGGTTCCTTCCAATTGCATATCAACATTCATTCCCATTTGAACAGTGGTAGCATCAATCTTAATGTCACTTTCGGCGCCGATGGTAGTATCATCCTGATAGCTGTAAGTGGTCGTCATTTCAACCGGCATGTTGTTAATGTTAGAATCTTCGTTGCGCGTCCACTCGTTAGCGCTATCGTTATTGTAGATGCTGAATCGTTGTCTTAACGAAGTTCTAATTGTTTCTTCACCAAAAATCGCATCAATTTGAGCTTTCAACTGCGGATTGTCTTCCACTTTCGCATTTACTTTTTCGATGATTTCATCAAGCCCGTTAATCTCTTTAATATCGCCGGTAGCCGACATCGTGAATGTATATGACGACCCTTTGATGGCTGCAAATAATCCGTTTCCGGTGCTTGCATCTTCCGAGTCCATAGTCATATTCATCATTGGCGACTTCATCTCAGTTTTTTGGGTAAGCGTAGTTACTTTGATGTTATAAAGTCCGTCGTCGGTTTGCCCAAGAACTTCGATCTGTTCTGTAGCAGTATTAGAGGTGTTGATGGTGTTCGGATTTCCCATGATGATTTGAGAGATCTCTTGACTCTGATCAACAGATACTGTAAATACTGCCCCGGTCTCAAGATTGTAAGAGCGAACTTGTGCCGTCAAAGTGATGCTGAACAGCGTAAGAAAAATAAATAGTGAAGAAAGCTTTTTCATAGATAGTTATTGATGGTTTCAAAAGGTAAACAAAGTAAGGAATCTAAATGATTGTAGCTTTTTTTTGGTTATGTGATTAGTAACAAAAGGATCGTTAACTTTAGCTCTCATTTTTAAACAATTGAAATTATGACAAACGGAAAGATTTTAGCCTTTGGCGGTATTTTTACAATTGCATTTGCCGCCTTTTTATTCTGGCCACAAAACGAAGAAACCTCACAACCTTCAGTCACAGTGGCCAATGTTGGTGAAGATAAAGTTGAGGTGGTGATGTATAAGCGTGCAACCTGTATGTGCTGTGCTAAGTGGGCCGATCATATGGAGACGGCTGAGTTTGCAGTAGAAGAAGTGGTGCCCGAAGATTTATTTGCGGTAAAAGACGAGGCCGGTATCCCTCAGGAATTAGCGAGCTGCCATACCGCCAAAGTGGGAGGCTATGTAGTTGAAGGACATGTACCATTGGAAGATGTTCGCAGGTTATTAGAAGAGAAGCCTGATGCCATTGGTATAACTGTGCCCGGAATGCCAATTGGCTCGCCGGGGATGGAAGTAGAAGGCCGCCCGGCAGATAACTACGATGTGTTACTCATCCACAATGATGGCACCACCAGCGTGTGGGCGTCGCATTAATAGCTGACTTATTTAATTACTCTTTAAGGCTTCAATTATTTGAAGCCTTTTTGTTAGATGGAAATTATGGCTTTTTGATGAGTCACTGTGAATGACCAACTATAATACTCGGAGCCTTAATCTAACTCTTTAATATTTTTACTAGTCTTCCTGATCCGCCAGCTGGCGGAGAAGGAAGACTGACAATGATGCATGGTGCTTAAATCTAACAAATAAATATATTTAATAGTCATCCTGAGGATACTTCCGAAGGATCTAAACGGATTGAAGATTCAAATTATAATTATAGATATTATCGTTATCAACGCTGATAGAGTTGAGGGATAATAACTTAGTTTGCTGCCCTTCATCCGTCTAGGTTCATCGCATTCGCTCTGAATGACCTTGCAGGGACGGATCTGAATAACGGACAATTATGCTAGGTGCTTAAATCTTACTCATGTTATTAATTAATGTGTCTTCCTGATCCGCCGGTTGGCGGAGAAGGATCTAAACGGGTTAGAGCATCAATTAGAGATTTTAGCAAAAGCCGCTATCAACGCTGACAAGGATTGGCAGTGATAACTAAGTTTGTAGTCCTTCATCCGTCTAGGTTCATCGCTTTCGCTCTGAATGACTTAAATTGGAATGTCATCGAATTATCTAACTTCTACATGAATGACAATCACTCATTTTGGTGGCCAACTCCCGCAAACTATCTTGTTCAAAAAAGCAAACGATGGGTTAAACGATTTTATCAAATCTAATTTCCATTTCCTAGATTTGCCTTTTATGTACTTTTCTGCTCTTATAGCATCGTCAGGATTATTAAAGGTATCGTAATAAACTAGATTATAACAAAAGTACTTACCTGCAAAAGTTTCTGGTTGTCCTCGGTTTAGGTAGTGGGTTTTTAACCTAAATTGCAGATCATTCGTCATGCCTGTATATAAGGTAGTCTTTTTAGGATTCGTTGTGATATAAACATAATACTCTTTCATATTTGTAAGATGGATTTCAAATGAAGTCCTTACAAAAAAAAATAAGTCATTCTGGGCCAACAGCTGGCGGATCTGAAAGACCGACAATTATGCTTGGTGCTTAAATCTAACTCATGTTATTAATTAATGAGTCTTCCTGATCCGCCAGCTGGCGGAGAAGGATCTGTACGGATTAGAGCATAAAGCGAAATTAAAGAAAGAAAGGCTATCAACGCTGAAATAGTTTGGAGATGGACTCAAAGTTATTTGCCTTTCATCCGTCTAGGTTCATCGCTTTCGCTCTGAATGACAAAGTAAGATTATAGGTGGGGCATAGATCTAGGATTGTTTTACTCTGAATGACTATAAATAAAACAGAATTTTAACGATCAATTAGAGGCTTTAACCGGAATGCGTATCAACTGTAATTCATTGGATGAAAAGGCCAGCTCAAGCACTATAGAATCACCTTCAGAAAGATTCATTTCCGGTCGGATGATCATCACATGAATTCCACCGGGTTTAAGTTCTACACCTGAATTTGCAGGGATTGGAACTGCTCCTACCGGACGCATTCCCATCATTCCGCCATCGGCTTCATAACTTTCATGAATTTGGGTGTCATCAGCATTGGCATAACTTACTGAAAGCAAAGTGTCGGCAAAGGTTTCATTATTGCGGATTGTAAAATATGCAGCTGTCATCATTCTGGCATGGGCAGGGCGCGCCCAACCATTTGATATCTCCAAAGAACCATTTCCGATGTTTACAGTATTCTTCTCTGGAGTTTCTTGTTTTGGCGAGCAGGCTAAGATCAGTGCGATCAACAGTAAAACCGAACGCGAAGCTAAACGTGTCATTGGCGTATTTTTTGGAAGTCTTCAACAATTAAATTCGGCACCATTGGTTGGCTACCACCATACTCGATAATCACACGCGATTGTGGATCCATCACCATAATTTTATCCGAATGATTGAGAAAGTACAGCTCTTCGCCGGCATCGGTTGTAGTGGTGAACGAAACCTGAGTGCGAACCCGCAGACTATCCATCAATGCCGAAACGGTAGTGGTATCTCCGGTGATAAAATCAAAACTGTCATCTAATCGAAAAGCAGACTTGTACTCTGCTAGTTTCGAAGGAGTATCACGTTCCGGATCGAATGAAAATCCAAGAAAGTGGACATCTTCCGGCGAGCCTAATTCTTCTTTAATTTTGATCATATTTTGTGTGATCAGCGGGCAAATATCAGGACAATTAGTGTACACAAATCCCATCACCACGTACTTGCCTTTGTAATCGTCGGGGAAGGTAACCGAAACACTATCTTGTGTGAGAAGCTCAAAGGAGGCATCGTTCAAATCGTCGATAACCTGAGTGCGTTGGCAGGCAAAAAAGAGAAAAAAAGATAAAACTAGGAGTAGTCGCATCGAAGTATTTTTGATGAATAATCTGGGGATGGAAAAGTACGAAACTAATGCTTTAATAGCCGTTAATTAATGCGAATGCGCTAATTCGTGATGGTGAGCCGAGCACGGTTCAAACTCAAATTCCAACGTGGAGTGAGTGATCTCGTATTTGTCGTGCAGTAGTTTTTTGATGGCTGATTTAACCTCTTCCATGTTCATCACATCTTCTTTTTCGATAACCACATGGCACTCAAGCAACACCTGCGATTCATCCAATCGCCAAACATGCAGATGATGAATACCGCATACTTCATCAATAGATTTTAAACTCGAAGTTAGTTCGTCGAGATTGAGCCCCGAAGGCTTCGATTCCATCAAAATATCGATGGTTTCGCGCAGCATGTGGTAAGAATGCCACAAAATGTAAGCGCCAATAAAAATAGTGAGAATAGTATCAACAATGTACCACTGATATTGGATAATCAGCCAGCCACCTATAATTACCCCAACCGACGAAAACGCATCAGACAAAATGTGGATATACGCGCTCTTCATGTTTAGATTCTCTTTCGAATCTTTAAATAAAAGCGCGGCGGTAATCACGTTGCCGAGTAAGCCCACAATAGCTACATAAAACATGGTGTAGCCGTCAATCTCTTGTGGATCGAAAAAGCGCTCGAAGCCTTCTTTTACCAAAAAAAGCGCGACAATTACCAATGTGATTAGATTGATAAAAGCCCCGATTATCTCTGCACGCTTGCAACCAAAGGTTTTTCGCTGATTGGCTCCTTTCTTAGAGATTTTGCGAGCCACCAAGCTAATGCCAAGCGATGCAGTATCGTTGAGATTGTGAACGGCATCAGAAAGCAGCGCCAGGCTATTGGAAAGAATTCCCCCAACAAACTGAGCTAAGGTGATAATCAGATTTAGCGCAATCGAAATCCAGAGTTTACCGATGGAGGCATCCTCAAAATTGTGATGATGGTGGTGATGGTGATTATGATCGTGAGCCATATCCGAAGATAAGAAATCGGCAGCTTAATAGCGTTTATACGCCGGCAAACCAGATTCCAAAACTGATAATGATCGAAGCCAGCATCAAAAAGTAAGCTTGTTTTACCGGCTTGTCGGGTAATAGCGTTTCGATGGGATGTTCATCAATAAATTCGATCAATTCCGATCGAATTTCCTTTTCCTGCTCGTTCAAAATTTCTTCACTTTGAGCAAGTAATTCGGCACGGTTCCGAAGCTCTTCTACTTGCTGATTTAGAAATTCAGCAATGGTCAATTCATCAATTTTTGCAAGCCCACTTATGATGAGGTATGCCGGAATTCCCACCATAAATATGGCAATGGCCACCAACGATTTGTCGTAGACCGAAAGATCAACAAACAAACCCAAAAGCATGCTTACCATTGCAGCTAAGCCCATAATGCAAAGTAATGCGCTCAAAATGAGGCGTAGTTTCCAATTATTTAGTGCTTTGGTGAGTATCAAAATTAGATAGTTTAATTAATTCGCTGCTTTCCACTCTTCAAGCAAAAGACGCATCAACGAGTTTGCGGAATGTACACCAAGTTTTTGAATTTGGTCAATCGGAAGTTCATCGTTTACTTCAAACGTTAAAGCGTCGGCTCCGAAGGTGTGAAATAACCAGTTTTTTGAGATCGGTGACGAAGTATCAAACTCTTCTGATACAAAATTTAGTTCCGGTAGCTCAGCGTTCACTATTTCGAACCAGCGCTGGGTAAGATTATCCGGCGTGGTTACAATTTCGCTATTAATTGGGTAGAAAATATTCTCGTTAGTTGAATGGAAGTCGATACCATAATACACTCGTTTCGACGGATCGTTGAGTATTGGGGTAAGAGCATATTGAACAGATCTTGTTTCAGGTTGATTGAAGTTCTGCCAATCACGATTTAAATCTACACCCTTGGCATTATGGCGCCAATGCCCGTTAACCACACCATCGGGGTTGAGCATTGGATAAGCCTTTACCACAAAATGTTTTCTGAATTCGGTAGCCAAATCAGAATCGCCAATTAAGGTGTTAAAGAATTCGCGATAAGTGAGAAATCCGGAAAACTCAGGCGGATGTTGTCGGCTCAAAAGCACCAAAACTCCGGCTTCGTCAACCTTAGTTTCATCCACAGTGTATTCAATAATAGCCCGATTTTGATTGGAGAATCCTACGGTATCAACTTCAATAAACGATTGGGTAAAATTCCGCGATTCGTGCAGTAATTCTGAATATCGGCTGTTATCCAGAAAATGTGCTGAAATTGTTTGTGGCTCGGTTTCTAGATACAGCCCAAAAGTGGTGCTTCCATTGGTGGTATCGTACACTGCATTGTTGATAATATGCGTGGCCGACATACTGCCCATTTGGCGATATACTTTAGGAACATAACGATGGCGCCCCTGTTTGTACGCCAATCGTAATTGGATAGGAATTGGTTCATCAGCCCAAATTTTAAACGCAAACCAAGGGCTGTTGTTTATGGGATAATTCTCCGGCTCGATGAGCACCTCATAGGTGGTTTCGTTAACTTGATAAAAATCAACGGCTCTAGCGCTTTCAAATTCGTTGGTAAGCCACACTTTTGGTTCACCCGCGCCAATAGTTCTTCGTTTCTGTGGAGTGATTTCTTTGCCGGTAGTATTAGTAACACCGGGCGGATCGTACGAGAATCCTGTAAACTCTTGTGATGATTTGCAAGAGACTAAGATTATCGAAACAAATAACAGTAACTTCAGTTTCATAATATTGATACCCATTTGCGTTTAAAATAGGAAGCTATCACGTGCTTTTAAACTTTTAAACTGCGTTTTATTAAAGAAAAGTTAGGAGTATACTGTTAAGCATTTTCAAGCCATATTTTGATCCGATTTTTATCCCAACATAGCATTATTTTACCGTTTATTATCTGCATCATGTTCGGGTTTTCTGCTCAAGTACTTGCGCAGGAAGAAGAGGACCCACCTCGTATCTGGAAAGTTGAAATTGAAGGTAATGAGCGCTTCGAGGATTTAGTGATAAAGCGATACATCGCAAACGAACGACCTGCATTTCTGAAAAGAATATTCAAAAGAAACTCAGCGGGTATGGAGGTCGATATTTTTGAGATTCGTAAAGATGTAATCCGCATCGAGCGTTTTTATCAACGTAGGGGATACCCGGATGTAGAGGTAAGATTTGAGTTGAGAGACGATGGATCGCCCGATAGAAAAGAACTTACTATTGTGATAAACGAAGGTGAACCGCTGATTATCCGAAATGTTGAAATTGAAATCGATGCTGATGAAACAACCCGAGCGTATATTCTAGAAAGCAGCGAATACAATCGTACCGTAAACAGGGTGCCCTTTCGTGAAGGTCGAAGATTCCAGCAGATTGAAGAATCTGAAGTGGTGGGTACATTTACACGAGCACTTAAAAATATTGGTTTTGTGTATGCAAATACTTCTGTTGTAGTGAATGTTGATTCAGCGGCGAACGAAGCAAAAATTACCATTAAAAATACGCCCGGTCCACGAACTCGAATTACTTCGATCGAAATTGAAGGCAATGAATCACTAAATGATGACATCATCATTCGCGAAACCGGTTTGAAGATCGGTCAAATTTATTCTGAGAATAGAATCAGAGACGCCCAACGAGAAGTTTTTAAGCATCATTTGTTTAGGCTTGCACTCATGTCGGTGCCCGATCAACCAAAAGACACATCGTTAGTTTTAAAATTACGTGTTAAAGAATTATCTCTTCGCTCCTGGCGAATTCGAGGTGGAATCGGGGATTTTGATCGACTAGATGAATCAATAACATTGAATAATTTCTGGAAATTACTCCGCGGTCAGGCAACTTGGGTTCACAGAAATGTGGCGGGTAAAGGCACTCAGTTTAGTTCCTCAGGCAGGCTTTCTTATTACGAAAAAGGACTAAGTGCCGAGTATCTAATCCCGTATGTGTTTAACACCAAAAGCAGTTTCAATATCAGTCCATTTATCGAAAACAGAATTGAGCCTTCGTATTCGATTACCACCGGAGGGTTAATAAACACGTTGGGATACGAGTACAACCGTAGTTTAACGGGTACCTTCTCTTACGAATTCGCACTCAATAATGAGTATGATATCACCAACAATGGAAACGTGGATGTAAGTGCCGTTCTCCCGGATAGCGTGCTTAATTACAACATCTCTAGTTTCTCGTTTAATATGTACTACGCCCGTGGTTTAAGCAGAGGGAGAAGGGGGCTGATCGTACAGCCATATTTGGAACTATCCGGTTTGTTTGGTGAATCTACTTTTAGTTTCCAAAAAGCAGCACTAGATGTTCGAAAGTACACCGAGCTAACCAATAAATTGGTGTTGGCAACGCGTGTGCAAGCAGGAGCTATTTACTATTCCAAACAAGATTCACTCCCGGCTGATATCGAATTTTATGCAGGGGGAACAAACTCCGTTCGTGGTTTTAGTAGGCGCGATTTAGGCCCGAAACAAGCTATCGTATCCGAAGCAGATGATGGGTCGGGGCAACAAGAAGTTAATTTTGTGCCGGTGGGTGGAAAAGCCATGTTCACATTTAATGTTGAGCTAAGGCAGCAACTAGATCGTTTACTCAAGGGATTTGGCATTGCTACCTTTTTAGATGGAGGTCAAGTTTGGTCTGGATTAAAAAGACTGGATGATCGGGAAATTCAATATAGTACCGGCGGCGGAATACGCTACCAAACTCCGATTGGCCCGCTCCGCGTAGATTTGGCCTATATTTTAAATCCAACCGACAAAGACCTTGAGGTAATAACCGGAATACAGGATATCCCCGGGCGACGATGGAGAATTCACTTTAGTATTGGGCAAGCGTTTTAATGGCAGAAAATCAACAACATAGCTTTCCTTGGTTTAAAACAATTGCAATTACTTTGGCGATTGTAATTGGGGCATTTTTTGCAGGACTTTGGCTGATAAACAGTGAATGGCTTTTCAATAAAATCGAAGAAAAAATAGAGGAAAAAGCCTCCGAAGCTTTAGAAGCTGACTTTGATATCAGAAACTTGCATGGTGATCTTTTCTCTCATCTGATATTTGAAGGGATTAGCTGGCAGAAAGCAGAAAACAATATTAAAATCGGCGAGATCCGAATCGATTATACCATTAAAGAGGTGCTGTTTGGGGATGTGAATATCCGGGGCATTTATGTGGATTCTGTGTTGGCCAGTTTTAACAATCCCAACCTGGAGGAATTGATCCCCACTCAAGATGACGAAGAGTCGGAATATACCTTTGTGATAGACATTTTGTCGATAAGTGATCTTCGCACGGAATACCGCGATGAGGAATACTTTAAAGACACAGCGCTTGTTGTTGATGATTTTCAACTGGTTTCGGAATTACAAATCGGCGAAACAAACAGTGTTAGCATTCAGGATCTTTCCTTTATGATCGAAAGTGGGAAATTACCCGGCGATTTAATGGTTGGATTACAAGGGGCTGTTGATGACCAAGAAATTAAACTCAACGATATCATTCTTAAACTCGGTTCAACCATCCTGAATGGGCAACTTGATGCCAATCTTTCAAACGAATCGCTGGGTAGCCGTTTTGCCGGAAACCCGGTGTATCAGCAAACCATTACCGAATGGACAGATAAAGAATTAAACGCCGACGATTTTGATGTTCGTCTAAGTTTAGAAGGGACTTTTAAGGATTTCGAGATTACCGTTTCTGTTGAAAGCGCCAACATTGATGAAGGCGAAGTTAGAGCTCACCTAATATCAGAGCCGAACTGGACGGTTAAAGAAATTGAACTGAATGCAGCGTATTTAAATTTTGATCAGGTGTTAAATGACAGTACCTATGCTGCAACCGGCCCGGTACGTTTTCACTGGGAGGGTACAATTGAACCGGCAGAAGAGGAATATTCAGGCGATTGGATTGCGGAATTATCGAATCCTTATTGGAATCAGTATCAATTTAAGAACATGGTTTGGGAAGGCACTATCGATGACGGTGAAGTGGAATCGTTGCTAAAAGTTGAGGCCGAAAGTGACCAACTTTTTTATGCCGAAACCGAAATTACTGAGCTCTTTGATGAAGTCCCAAATTGGTGGGTAAAATTTGAATTGGTAGACATAAATCCAAGTTCTTGGATCGAAGAATCAGCCCTGGATGCTTCGATGACTCTGTCCGGTGAAGTGGAAGGTTTTGGATGGGCCTTACCGGATTCCGGTTGGACATATACAATTGCAAACCAACGATTAAACAATGATTCAGCCATTCCAATTCAAGTTTACGATGAAGAGATAAACGAGCTTAAATTAAGTGGTGAAATCGGCAAATTAAAAACCATAGCCGACATTGAAATCGACCAGGAAGGGAATGGGCTAACCGGCGATTTTCAGGCAACCAATTTATTTAGCGAACTACCACAGTACAGTTATTTCCTCGAGTTTGATTCCATTGATGTGGGGAAATTCAAGACTCTGGAAGGGAATTCGACCAATATAAACGGCAGCTTTTATGGAATTGGAAATGGAAAAACACTAGAAACCATTCACTTGTTTGGAACGCTATCCATTACCGAAAGTGAGATAAACAACGCCCGCCTCGACACCTTCAAAAGTGCCATCAATTTAGATGAAGGGTTGCTAATTATAAACGAAGGAACCATTGAAAGTGAAATTGCGAAAGGGAATATTCAAGGTCAGCGCAATCTCTTTGATTTTTCTGATCCTGATAACCGCTTAAGCCTGAATCTTGAATTGTTGAACTCTCAACCTTTGGCAGGATTTTTTGACCTCACAACCTTGCAAGCTACAGGAACGGTTTCCGGCGAAATAACAGAAGTTCCGGATGTGGGCTTAGAAGGAACATTCAATTTGAACTTAAATGATATACAGGTTGATTCCCTTTTTAAAGCCATATCGGTGATTGGTGATGCAAAACTAGGGCTGGGCGAACGCATCGATTTTGATGCAGGCTTATCTATCGAGCAACCGCGCATACAAGATATTGAGCTGCAGGATGTGATGTTGGATGTAATCGGGCAAACCACTTCGGATACCTTAACTGCGAACTTGGATGTAACCATTACCGGAAGCGACCGTGGCAGATTGGTTCAAAAAGCTGAAATCAAAAAAGATTTAAATGCTTTGGTGATGGATCTCCACTTTACTCAGTTTGATTTCATTACTCCGGAGTCGGACCTCGTATTACAAAAGCCGTTTAATATTCGATTAACCGAAAATAGCTTTGGAACCGATACCTTGGTGTTGTCTTCCGAAAAAGGAGCATTTCTCGAATTTTCAATCCCATACGTAACCGAAACGGATAAGGAAATGATTCTTTCAGGGAGTGATTTTGACATCGGTTTGATTCAAGAAATTGTGTTGGGAGAGCGGTATTTAGATGGATTGCTTTCCGCTGATGTTTCCTATCAACAAGTAGAAAACCAAACCACAGGAAAAGGGCATGTGGTTATTAGTCAGATCGATTATGACGGCACAATTGCCGACAGTTTAGTTGCTGAGTTTGAAATAAAGGATGAACGCCTCCAATTTGAAACTGCCCTAAGCTGGGATTCTAAAGAAATGATTACCGGATCAGCTAACGTGCCGTTTGTTATTGATACGGACGCTTTAGACAATGAATTCTTTAACCGTTCTGTTGAAGGTTCGTTAACAGTTCAGCCTACAAATTTGGTACGATTTAAAAAGTTACTCGCCGATCTTGGAATCGAAAATACGACCGGAGTTGCCTCCTTCGAAAGTTCAATGAGTGGAACCGCAGGCACCCCATTATTTACCGGGAAATTAACCATTGATGAACCGGTTCTCTCCGGAATTTCTATAAATTCGATTAATTCTGAATTTGAATACAGTGCAGAGCGGCAAACACTGGATATAAAAAGCGAGATTTTTGCAGCAAATACAACGGCTGCTGAGATTACCGTTGCTTATCCATTCGAAATCGATTTTGAAACGCTTGAATTCAAGCTTCCCGGCGAAGATGACCAACTTGATATTAAAGCAGTGAGTAATAATTTAAATCTGGCGCTATTCGAAGATTTCTTGGATCCCAATTATGTTTCGAAATTAAAAGGAGTACTCAATGCCGACATAACCTTCGCCGGCACAATTGGCGATATTGAACCAAATGGGTTCATCAATATTAAAAATGCTGCTTTTGATGTGCCATATTCAGGCATTCAATTGCGTAACATTAATTCTCAAATTAATGTTGATGCCAGCAAACTTACTATAAAGCGTGTTTATGCCGAAAGTGGAAGAGGTAGGTTTTCTGCAAGCGGTACCGCTGCTTTAGATGGTCTTTCGCCATCTGATATCAATATCAAAACGGATGCTCGGTTGTTCGAAATTTCGAATACGCGAGATATGAAGCTGGTTATTGATTTAGATGCATCCATGAAAGGAGAGCTCTTGCAGCCGGATCTTTCGGGAGAATTGATAGTGAATAGTGGCTACTATTATTTAAGCAATTTCGGCGAAGAAGCAATCGAAGAGATCGAATTGGAAGATGAAGGCATCGATTCGTTTGCTCCATTTGATTCCCTTGCAATTGATATGACCTTGGAACTGAGGCGAGATTTTTTCGTCCGCTCCCGAGATTACTTAGACCTCCAACTTGAACCGATAGGGACCCTCGAGATTGCTAAAGAACGTGATGAAGATATTCGTTTATTCGGATCATTGAACGCCGATCAGGGGTATATTCGTCCACTCGGCAAACGTTTTGAAATTGAGCGAGGCACCTTTCAATTTATAGGGGAATATGACAATCCCGAGTTGGATATCCGAAGTGCGTATGTGCCTCAAACTCGCCAAAAAGGGGAATCCGTGATCTTGTATTACGTGATTACTGGAACGGCTGAAAATCCGGAATTTAGTTTCGAAAGCGAGCCGGAAATGGAGCAATCGGATGTGATTTGCCACACTTTGTTTAATAAGCCATGCTATTCGTTAGATTCGTGGCAAAGTGTGCTTGCCGAGGGTAACGATGCAATGGCGTTTCAGGCTTTAGCTGATGTCATCCTCGACGAAGTTGAATCGATCGCTACCAGAGAATTAGGTGTTGATGTAGTTCAAATAGACAACTCCGGACAAAATGGAGCAACGGCTATTAGAACCGGGTGGTATCTGAATGAGCGAACATTCTTTTCCATCATAAATGAGATCACCAGTTCCACTCCAAAAACGCTATTTGTTTTGGAATATATCCTCAATGAAAATTGGGATCTTATCATAACCCAAGGCGATGATTCCCGGCAAGGCATAGATGTTCGCTATCAATTCGACTACTAGAAAAAAGCGACGCGAAATCTAATTCCACCTCATCAAATTATGACCTCATCTACACCTGCCTCAAATAATGAGTTTCGGTGCATAAATATCTTTTCCTTCGCATGGAGAAGGACTCGTTGATATAGAATTGTGGTAAACTCGAATTGAGTGAACTCTGAGAAACATCGGTTTCTTATTCCCCTCCAGTGGAGGGGTGCCCACCGAACGGTGGGCGGGGTGGTGTTGAACAATTGAACAATCGAACACGCGAACTTCGAACTCTGAGAAGTACGAATGTGCGAATCAAGAATTACGAATTTCGATTTATTCAATTCCCCTCCATTGGAAGGGTGGCACGACGGTTCCTGAGCATGTCGAAAGAGTCGTGACGGGGTGGTTACAGTAGCCTGCGAATCGAAAAATTATTTATTCGTCAACTCATCATAAGCCGTATTCAACTCAAAATCGAGGCCAAGAAACCAACCTTCGAAAGCAAATTCTTCGAATCCGGGAAGCACTTCGGTACGGGCAATTTCTTCCTTCGATTTACCTGCATCAATGCCTTTTTGTACGAAACTCAGAAGTTCTTCAAGAAAGTCACTCATCACAATAACATCGCCTTTTGAGCCGGTTACGCCATACTTAGGATTTCCATGCCCAAAAATGTAGATAGCATCGTTTGGCAGGTCATCCGCCGTTGATCGAAGCACTTGCACCCAATTTGTGATGTTAGCTCCGGCGCCCGGATCGATGTACGGATACGCACGATTGAAAACTAGATCACCCATGTGAGCAACGTTAGCATTCTCGAAGTAAATCACAGAATCGCCACCGGTGTGGGCAGGACCGTAATGCGTAAGATGCACCGTTTCGTCCCCTAAATCCTGACTCCATTTGTCCGCAAAAGTCATGTCGGCATATACTTGAGCATCTACCGTTTCCTGATCGCGACTTTCTGCCGCCGTTTTTTGATAGCCCGGCACATTTTCGTGAGCTACAATGTGTGAGGTAAAACCTTTGAACGCCGAATTACCTGCTGTATGATCACCATGATGATGCGAGTTGATGAGATAATCCATTTTACGGGAAGTCATATCCTTAACGCCGGCAATAAAATTAGCTGCTGTCTCGGGATATTGGGAATCTACGGCAACCAGGGCATTGTCGTTCATCAACCAACCTATAGTGCCGCCACGTTCACGGTACATGCCAACGCCACGCCTGATTTCTGTGAAATTTGATCGTTTTGCTATGCTCGAAAAAGTAGGAAATGGCATTAGTGCGGCCGCACCAACAAGTGCGGTGTTTCGAAGAAAATCAGATCGTTTCATATGTAGTTGGTTTGGTTAATCGAGCGAGCCCAGGTAGCGACCCTTCACAAAATTTATAGCCAGCAATAGATTCATGCAAATCGCAGCCAAAATAGAATAAACTACCGACCAGAAATCAACAACAAAAAATGCACAAATAATGATGGCAGTGTCTACAACCATTTGAAAACGCCCAGCGTTTACATCGTGGTATTTTTGCAAATAGAGTGATACAATGTTCACTCCTCCTAAGCTGGCTTTATGCCGGAAAAGCATCAAAACGCCCGTTCCGATAGTTAATCCGCCGAAAACAGCGCCAAACCAAGGGGTTATTTCTCCAAACTCAAAAACTCGAGGTATAAGCTCGGTAAATGCCGATAAAAGAAATACAGCAGTGAAAGTTTTTAGCGTAAAAGGTATTCCGAGCCTCCAGATTGCAAGTGTATAAAAGGGAAGGTTTAACACAAAAAATACTTGCCCAAAGCTGAAATCTGTGTAGTACGAAATCAAAAAAGCGAAACCGGCAGTACCACCGGTTAATAATTTAAGTTCCGTAAAAATAGCTACTCCAAAAGCAACGAGTAGCGAACCGATCAACAATGCTTGAAAATCTTCAAAGGCAGAGTGTTTTTTTAATTTTGGATCGATGGTAATGGTTTCAGTTTTTGCCATTACCCGCCTAGTTCATCTCTGATCAGAAGCAAAATCGCCGAATGAGGAACAATCAAATAAGTCTCATTCTCGAACTTTATTTCATGGGCTCGACTTTTCAGGAAAATCGCCAAATCACCTTCTTCGGCTTGCATGCCAATGTACTTGGTGTCTTCAGAGCCTTTCCAGGCTTCTTCAACTTCCATATTTGGGATTGGATAGCCCGGACCGGTCTTTAAAATGTAACCGCTTTGTATTTCTTCTTTCTCTTTTACGGATGCCGGAAGCACCAAACCACTGCGGGTGTGGGTTTCTAAATCACGAGGTTTAATCAATACCCGATCGCCGACTACAATAAAGTTTTCGATCGAATTTAAATATTGTTGAATCATTGTGTTAATTAATACGAAATGGGAACTTGAGAACTTTGGTTTCGATGATCAACTAACAGCAAACACAATGCCAGCATTCTACCATGACAAACAAACTATGCATAATTACAGGGGCTAACTCAGGAATCGGATTCGAAACTGCCAAAGAGCTTGCCCGCCAAGGCGCTTTTATTGTGATGGTTTGCCGAAACGAAGATAAAGCCATAGCCGCTAAAAAAGCCATTCAACAAGATACACCAAGTGCCGGAATTGACATTGTGTTGTGCGACTTTTCAAGTCAGGACGAAATTCGAAAAGCGGCCGATGAGATCATCAATAAATATGAAATAATTGATATTCTGATCAATAATCATGGGTTTATCGGCAGCGAATTTTCGGAAACCGTAGATGGCTTTGAAAGCACATTCGCCGTTAATCATTTGGGATACTTCTTGTTCACAAATTTGTTACTACCTACGATTTTGAACTCAGGAAGTGCCCGAATTATTAATGTAGCCTCGGAAGCCCATCGCAATGGAAAGTTCGATCCTGAAAATCTTCAGATGAAGGACAATTATAAATCGTGGGAAGCCTATGGTAATTCAAAATTATTCAACATCCTTTTTACGATCGAGTTAGCGGAGCGACTTAAAGGAACTGGGGTTACGGCAAATTGCTTGCATCCGGGTGTAGTGAAAACAAATTTTAGTGCAGGATTGAACCCGATTTTTAAACTTTTTTGGTGGATGGGGCAGCCTTTTATGAAAACTGAAAAAGAGGGAGCAGCAACCACTATTTATTTGGCAACATCGCCCGAAGTGGAAGAAGTAAACGGTGCGTATTTTGCTGATTGCAAAGTTAAAACACCTCGAAAGCAAGCCATGGATCCCGAAGCAGCCAGAAAGCTATGGGAAATCAGTGAGGAATTAACCGAGCTTAATAAGGAGACAATTTTGTGAAACCAAACATCTCGCATTTCGCGGCAATTTTTCCGGCAAAAGATCCTGAATCCCTAGCAAATTGGTATGCTGAAAAACTTGGTTTCGAAATCACCTTTAAATGGGGCGAGCCGGTCGATTACATCGTAACTAACAGAGAACACAAGGTTTCGATTCATTTTAGCAAGTCGGATAATGAAAATCTACAACCGAGTATGCTATATGTATTTTGCGAAGATGTAGACGCAATACATGCGGAATTTGTAAAGAATGGAGTGGATAAGTTGTCAGCTTTGGAAGATCAGGAGTATCAGATGCGGGATTTTGATGTGGTAGATCCGGTTGGCAATCGATTAACTTTTGGAATGGGGATTGGAGAGGAATCTTAAATTTCTTGCTTAATCACTCTAATTGCAGATTCATACACTCGCTTGATGATGGGTCTACGCTTCCAGCGCTGGCGCGTTATTTTTTCGGTATGAGTTAAATCTTCTTCGAAATGTGCGTTTAAGGTTGAATTTAACTCTTTATCAATGGCTACAAGATTGATCTCGTCGTCTTTTAACATCGAACGATGATTAAAGTTTGCACTTCCAAAGCACGAAACATCATCATCAATCATTAATAGTTTTGCGTGCATCATCGTTTTCTGGTAGTAATAGAGTTGCACTCCAGCTCCCAATAATGGCTCGAAAATATCTTCAGCGGCTATTTTAGAAACACGTTTATCAGTATGATTGCCCGGTAAGATGATCTTTACATCCACGCCTTCTTCGGCTTTTTGGCAAAGTAGTTTTACCAATGCTTGATCGGGGTTAAAGTAGGCCGTACACAGATGAATTTGCTCTTTTGCACTAGACAATAGCGTTTGATACAACAGTACAATATCACTCCATCGCACCGAAGCAGATGTGCGTAATACAAGAATTTCTGTTGAGCCTGTGGCAGGTACATTATCTGTTTGAAATAAATCGGTATCTAAAGCATCGGTAGCTTCCACCCAATTTTCTACAAAAGCTGATTTTATTCCACGAACAGCAGGACCTTGAATTTTGAAGTGAGTTTCACGCCATTCCTGTGGATTTCGAGCATTTCCTTCCCATTCTTTGGCTATTCCAACACCGCCTGTAAATGCGATCTCGTCATCACATATAAGAATTTTTCGATGTGTTCGGTTATCCGATTTCCAAATTTTCCATCTGGCTAAAGGCCTGAACCAAATTACATGCGCACCTGCTTGTTTCATCTGATCAAGCAGGGTTTTATTCATAGGTAGGGCGCCAAATGCGTCGAGCAATACCCGAACGGGGATGCCTTCTTTGGCTTTATTTGCAAGGGCTTGAGCGAATTGATCGGCAATATTTCCTTCCCAATAAACAAAGGTTAGAAAATCGACGCTTTTAGTAGCGTTTTCGATCGCCGAGAGCATCGCAGGAAATATTTCATCCCCATTTTTCAACACTTCAATAGTGTTGCCTTGGGTAAATGGAATTCCTACGGTTTGCTCTAATAGCGAGGTTGTGTTCACTTAGGTATTATGCATTGGTGGGTTTATTCCCAACAATAAGCGATAATACGAAGAGAGCTACAAATACAAAGAAAAGAATTTTAGCAATTCCTACTGCGGCTCCGGCAATTCCTCCAAAACCAAAAATTGCAGCTACAATTGCGATTAGTAAAAAAGATACACTCCAGCGTAACATATATTCTCCTTTCTATTTTGATCGCGCTACTACAAGCCCAACGAGCATAACAACACCGGATATAATTACCGGAGTAATGTCGCCGGTGCTTACGGCTACGTCTGCTCCAAATGCTTCAAAAGATTCAGAGTTTTGAAAATATTGATATCCAAAATAGAGCAAACCGAGTAATCCACCGCCTGCAAGTATGCTTCCAATAGTGCGTTTCATAATGTAATTTTTGTTATTGTTTCACTATTGGATAGGTCGTTGAGAACAAAATGTTCCAAATTTGTAGCTTAAAGGCTGATTTTGGTCAAACTTGCAGTTACTCTTTGATGTGGCGGGTAAGCACCTCGCTCATATAATCGAAGAAAGGACGGATAGCCAAAAAGGCTTTTACCACTTCAAACACAAAGTCTTCCGATCGAGCTTCCTCATCGCTGAACGACTTCATAAAGGTGAAGGATTTGAAGCGAATCAGATCGATGTTGGGATGGTCTTTGGCAAAACCTTTCGGTGCAGTTTTAACTTGTTCACCCTGTAATTCACCCCAAGTTTCTTTGAACTCTGAATTGGTTAGAATGGCTCGTAGTGGGTTTGCATCGTGAGCAAGTTCATCGCGAATAAGTTTCAAATCAGCTGAATTAGGATTCCAAAATCCAACACCTAAAAACACGTTCCCGGGCTCGAAATGAACGTAATATCCACCACGAAGCCATTTGGTGGCACGTTTTAAACTTCCGGATAGCGATGTCTTGTACGGGGATTTATCCTTGCTGAATCGCACATCTCTGTAAATCCTAAACATCGATTTCTTGCCCGATTCATTCTCGATGTTGTCCACTTTTTTCACCTCGCCGATTAAGGTGTCCATAAAATCAGCCACATTTTGGTGCGCTTGCTGATACCGTGGTTTGTGCTCATTAAACCAATCGCGGTTGTTGTTCTTTTTTAGATCGGATAAGAATTCAAAGGTGTTTGAGTCAATCATGAGTTTGGGAAGATTTGTTTAGTAAGAGCGAGGCCTTGTGTCGGGTTCAGCAATTCGTTGCATTCGCGAAAACGGGAAATCATTACAACCCGTTCGTGGTGTTTCAGGGTTTACCGTGGCAAAGTTTTCGGCATCCAAGGCAGTTTCGGCGTTAAATACACTTAAGCAAAAGGCCCATTCGAAAGGCGACATGTTTTCGAGTTGAATCCAATCGATGCGCGTCCATTTTCCGGGATCATAACTATTCGCCGAATCGTTCTGAGCAATCAAAAACTGTTGATCGAGCGCCCATTTCTTTATGTGATAATTATCATTAGGTAAAAGAATGAACAAAGAATCCGAAACCAAATATTGAATTCCATAATCATCCTCGAAAGTGCCCAATACATAATCAGGGGGAGAAGGCTCCGATAGATTTGGGGTATTTTTTTTATTACTGCAATTCAGAGAAAAGAATATCGAAAACATGACAAAAAGGGTGCAGGTTCTCATTTCGTTTTCTTTCCCGCTTTAAGCAATTCGATAGTTTTAAGAATCCGGCGCTCTCGCGTTTCAGGTTTTTTGGCTTGATGAATCCATCCCACATATTCACGTTTATATGTGTAGGCAATTTCATCAAAGAACGCTTGGGCATCGGGGTTTTCATCTAACAACCGTTGTAAGTCTTCGGGCGGAGTAACGGTTTTCGTGACTCTGTCAACGCCCGGTGGGTCTTGCCCAAATGTGGATGGCTTTTTACGCTCTTCAACTTTCACTAGGCGCATACTCGACCAATCGTCATCAACAGAAATCAGCCGGACAGGCTCCATTCCGTACTCTTTAATAATGTTCCAGGTAGTGTCTCGGTTCAAATTGGTTGGAATCGAGCCGGTTTTTTTTGGATAACTCAACCAAAGCAATCCCTGTGGTTTTAAGTGTTTATCCGCTTTTGGTAAAAACTGCCCAATTTCGTTTTCATCCTTTGCAAATAGGATCACCGAATCATAATTATGGTCCTTAAAATGATTGTATTGAATGCGAATTCCTTCGAATAACGGATGTACTCCCGGATTCGAATTCAGCAGCAATACCGAATACTCTTCTTTCAGCTGAAATTTTTTTGCCAGCGTTGTTGCCATAACTCCTTCTGTTAGATACCAAACAGAAAGTGCAAAAAAACAATCAAACATGTTGATGTTGCCCATTAAAACTTCGACTAACTGGATGAATGCTTCGGTCCTACATCACTAAAGTGCAAACAGGCCTGTAAAAATTTTAGCCGAAGTGCCTTTTTTTTTGGAAAAGCCTGAATATGCTTTAGATTTTGCGCACCAAGCTAGTATGATCTAACTAACCAATTCCTATGAAAAATATTAATGCTCGACTAAGCCTCATGATGTTCCTTCAATTCTTCATCTGGGGTGCTTTTTTTGTAACCATGGGGGCGTATTTACTTGAAGTGTTTAAAGGCGAAGAAGGCTTAAATTCCATAATTGGCTCGGCCTACGCCACCCATAATTGGGCCGGTTTACTGGCTCCGGTTTTTGTTGGTTTGATCGCCGATCGATTTTTTAATGCCGAAAAGGTAAATGCAATCTCGCATTTATTGGGCGCGGGATTATTATGGTATGCATCAACCATTACCGAGCCGGGCTTATTTATTTGGATCATGTTGGCCTACTTTATGTTGTACATGCCAACTTTGGCATTGGTGAACGCCATTGCCTTCGCAAACATCAACGACCCGGATACGGAGTTTCCTAAAATCAGAGCTTGGGGCACCATCGGCTGGATTCTGGCCGGATTTATTGTTGCTCAAACTGTACTAGGCTTTTTTGAGATTCCTTTGTTAGGATGGATTACCGGTATAGAAAGCAATATCCAATCCACCGACATCCCGTTAAAAGTGAGTGCGGTAATTTCGGTACTGTATGGTTTGTATAGTTTCACATTACCAGAAACGCCTCCATCAGCCAAAGGGGAAAAATTCGACCTCAAACAAGCGTTAGGACTAGATGCAGTAAAATTATTAACGGATAAAAACTTCGCTGTTTTCTCTTTTTGCTGCTTTGCAATCAGTATTCCACTCGCATTTTATTACGCCCGAACAAACGACTTTATAGCTGCAGTAGCTTTTGGCGCAGAATCGCCTTCTTTTATGGCTATTGGACAGATAAGCGAAGTTCTTTTTATGCTGGCGATTCCGTTTTTCTTAACTCGATTAGGAGTAAAATGGATGCTCCTCGTTGGAATGCTTGCCTGGACCGCTCGATATTTTCTATTCGGATTCTTCCCTAGTTCAACAGCATTAGTGATTTTGGGAATCGCATTACATGGTATTTGCTACGATTTCTTTTTTGTAACCGGTCAGCTTTACGTGGATAAGAAAGCCCCCAAACATTTGCGAGCGAGTGCGCAAGGCTTTTTTAATTTACTTACCTACGGTGCGGGTATGTTGATTGGAAACTACGTATTGGGTTGGTGGGGCGATAACATTGCCTTAGATGGTTCTACAAGCGAAGGTTGGTTATCAGGAGCTCAATCGTTTTGGGTGATGCCGGGTGTAGTTGCGCTTGGGGTAGCGGCATTGTTTTTCCTCACATTTTGGGACAAAGAAGCAGACAATAAAATCCAAAAAGAAACAGATTTAAACCCTTCATCCTTCATAGATTTATGAGTTTAGCGAAGCGAAAACTGCGAATGGGAATGATTGGCGGAGGTGTTGGCGCTTTTATCGGTGCTGTTCATCGCCTTGCAGCAAACCTGGATGGACAGATTGAATTGGTTTGTGGAGCCTTTAGTAGCAATCCCGAAAAATCGAAACAAACCGGCGAAGAACTTTTTCTGGATGATGACCGCGTATATGGTTCGTTCAAAGAAATGATTGAAACGGAATCAAAATTACCTGAAGATAAGCGCATGGATTTTGTCTCCATCGTTACGCCCAATCACGTGCATGCCGAGCCCGCGTTAATGGCCCTTGAATATGGATTCCCGGTGATTATCGATAAACCACTCTGCTTTAACATGGACGAAGCCATGGCTATCCAAAACAAAGTAAAGGAAACAGGATTACCGCTGGCACTCACGCATACCTACACCGGATACCCGATGGTGAAAGAAGCGCGACAGCTTGTTAAAAGTGGGAAATTTGGCGCTATCCGAAAAGTGATGATGGAATATCCCCAAGGTTGGCTTTCTGAGAGATTGGAAGACACCGATCAAAAACAAGCTGCCTGGAGAACCGACCCACGTAAATCGGGCAAGAGCGGTGCCTATGGCGATATAGGTACGCATGCAGCTAATATGGGTGAGTATGTTTCAGGCTTACAAATCACCAAAGTGCTGTCGATGGTTAAAAAGATTGTCCCCGGACGATTGTTGGATGATGACGCAAGCGCGTTTATGGAATTTGAAGGCGGCATTCCGGGAGTATTAACGGTTTCGCAAGTTTCAGCAGGTGAGGAAAATGCGATCAGAGTTCGGGTGTATGGCGAAAAGGGCGGACTTGAATGGACGCAACGCGATCCTAATACTTTGTTGGTAAAATGGAACGACAAACCCGACGAGGTTTATCGAACCGGAACGGGATATGTAAGCGAAGCCGCGCAAGCAAATTCAAGAACACCGGCTGGACATCCCGAAGGTTATCTGGAAGCGTTCGCAAACATTTATCGAAATTTTGCCATGCACTTGAGAGCAATTGATGCAGGTGAGGATCACAATATGAATATCTTCGATTATCCAGAAGTTGATGATGGAGTTCATGGTATGAGCCTGGTTGATGCTGTGATTGAATCCACCGAAAAAGGAAATATTTGGGTAAACGTAAAGCACTAAAAGATTATGAAAACCATTAAAGGACCGGCAATTTTTTTAGCCCAATTCATCGACGAAAAAGCACCGTTTAATTCTTTAGATGGGCTTTGTAAATGGGCTTCTGATTTAGGCTACAAAGGCATTCAAATTCCAACTCTGGATTCTTGGCTGATAAATCTTGATAAAGCGGCTGAAAGCCAAACCTATTGCGATGAGTTGAAAGGTAGAATCAATGAGTATGGGTTAGAGATCACCGAGTTGTCTACACATTTGCAGGGGCAATTGGTAGCAGTGCACCCGGCATACGATTTGATGTTTGATAATTTTGCCCCCGATGCCGTTAAGGGAAATCCAAAAGCACGAACCGAATGGGCGGTGGATCATGTAAAAAAAGCAGCGATCGCCAGTCGACGATTAGGAATCAGTGCTCATGCAACCTTTTCAGGTTCATTGATCTGGCCGTATTGGCATCCATGGCCGCAACAACCGGATGGGTTAGTTGATCAAGGTTTTGAAGAACTCGCAAAGCGATGGGTTCCTATTTTGGATGTGTTTGAGGAGAACGGTGTGGATGCCTGCTACGAAATTCACCCCGGCGAAGACTTACACGATGGAGTTACTTTCGAGCGCTTTCTAGAGGCAACAAATCACCATAATCGAGCAAAGATTCTGTACGATCCCAGCCATTTTGTGCTGCAACAACTGGACTATCTCACTTATATCGATCATTACCATGAATACATTAAAGCGTTTCATGTAAAAGATTCGGAGTTTAAACCGAATGGAAAAAAGGGCGCTTTTGGCGGATACGGAACCTGGAAAGATCGAGCGGGTCGATATCGATCACCCGGTGATGGGCAAATCGACTTTAAAACTATCTTCACAAAATTAACCGAATATGGCTGCGATGTTTGGGCCGTGATGGAGTGGGAGTGTTGTATAAAAAGTCCGGAACAAGGTGCCCGTGAAGGAGCAGGATTTATTCAATCGCATATTATAGAAGCAACTGAAAAAGTATTTGATGACTTTGCGGGCGGTGATATTGATGAAGCCACCAATCGAAAAATTATGGGGCTTGATTAGTCGCTAACTTCAGGCGTTTGTTCATCTGGCCACAATTGAACCTCGTTGCCAAATGGGTCTTCGATAATTACTCTAGAGGCTAATTGAATAAAGCGAGGAATTGTGAAGGTATATTCGCTTGCAAAAGCGGCATCGCAATCTTGATCCGGTGTGGATTTAAATAACCAGACTTTCAAATCATTGGAGAAATTAGCAGGATGCTCTAATTGAAACGCATGTCCATCATCGCAACCGGAATAGTTTACTGTCAGTGTAAGTTCGTTGTTATCAACCAATGGTTCCGGGTCTTCTATCGAAATTGAATATTCGTACCCATAAACGTTATAGCGTGCTTCATCAATTATTAAAAATGTTGCGAGTTGAGTAATCCATATTGGCTCATTATCTACCGGTACTTTTACAATGTAACCGTTCCCTAAGGGTCGATCTATTTCAAACTCATGCTCCTGGGCAGTTTTTTCGAGGTCTTCGTACGTGGCACCTTGTTCTAAAAGAACAAATACCTCACCCTTAATATATTCGAGAGCAATTTCAGTACCCTGATCGTTAGTGGTAAAACATGCTTGAGTTGAAACAAGAACAACAGCGAGTAAAAGTAGTCTGGAGATGTTTTTTATATCTGGCATAATAGTTTTTTCTCTCTGAATAAACGCCAATTTTGTAAATATAGTGCCTTATCAATTTAAGAAAATGGGCCACATACCAAAGCTTTTTTTACTCCGGGTGCTAAATATTCAATTCCACGAATTAACTGGTCATCGCCAAGTAGAATTTCTGCGATCTGTCCGCTGTATTTGATGGCAGTTTCGCGCATAAAACCCATCATTGGCCAACCCCATAATGCAGAGAATAAAATCCCGTTTTCTTCAAAGTAAGGATTAGTGAGGTAAGTGCATTCTATTACGTTTTCAACTGCACTTCGATTGGTCGCTGAGCCACCTATTAAATCGATTACAACTGTTCCTTTTTCAAGTAATTGTTGGGTGTGATTTTTAGTGATCAAAAAGTTTTTACCGCGCAAATGTTTAGGTTGCTCAGCACCGTTTATAATGAGGTCAGCATCTTGTATATAAGATTCGATACGATCGGCTGCAGTTTGATGTTTTCCTAACACACGAATTTCTTTTACACCGGCATCGTAGCATTCGTGGATGGCGCCCATCCCAACATTGCCATAACCCAATACAGTTACAATAGCTTCAGAAGGTTGCAATGCTTTAGTGCTATTCGTTTTCAGTAATTCTAAGCCATAGCGAGCTCCGGCGCGACCTGTTTCGTGTAAAGCCTCAATTTTTCTTTTCCCAAATTCCGGAGCGGGATTCACATGGCGGTAATATTTTAAAGCCTCTTTTCCGTGTTGTTCAACAAATTCATTAACATCATAATATCGAACAGAATGTTCTTCTAATGTTGTGATTAGTGAAGGTGCGTCGCTAATAGTTGAAGAATCGAAAACCACGCGGATTTGTTCATTTAGCTCACCCAAATCTTCGATGTTTCCATCAACATGATGTAGCACTAGACTAAATGGATTGTGGTTCATTAGTCGGCGAATTACACCCGACATCTTAGTATTGTACCCGATCACATGAAATTGATCTCGATCAATACCTGCAATTCGTAGGTCCATCTCAACACAATTGTCTGCTGCCATTAATCCCAGAACCAGTTCTTTAGGTTGCTTTTCGGGCGATTGCACCACGTTTTCCATTGCAATTACATTGATTTTATGCTCCTCAAGTAATTTTGCTCGCTCAGGAAAAGAATGAAAATGTGCCATGCAAAAGAGTGTACTTCCGGCTTTCATTTTTGGGATGCTTTCCATCGCCGGACCTTTGAACTTTATGATAAGATCTTTGTTTCGGTACAACTCATCATGGGTAACGATAGAAGCACCAACTTGTAAATATTCTTGGTTTGAGAAACCAACACCTTCTCCCGCGCCGTCTTCTACTTCCACTTTGCAGCCGGCAGAAATAAGTTGTTCAACGTCTGATGGAATAAGCGCCACACGTTTTTCAAGCGCACCCGGATTTTCAGGTGATTCTACTTCTTTAGCTAAACCGATTGATTTGTACATGGTGCTTGTTCTAGGGATTAATTCACTTCTATAGCATGTACTGTGAATATACTAATGCAAAAGCATTTAAAGTATGTTAAGCGCTATTTGGAATTGGATGATATAAATGGGATATTAAAAACAACAAGTTAAAGGTCAGGACTCGGTCTTTTAGTACAGTATTTGATTCCCTTCTCTAGTTTGTAAATTAAAATATCCGCACAGCCGATTTAGAATGTAATTCACGAGCTCATATTTTGTGAACAACTGTACCTGTGCAAACAAGTAAATACACGATTTAATAATGGAATACGGTAAAGTAAAATGGTTTAATGACGAAAAAGGATTCGGATTTATAACCAGAAATGAAGGTGGCAACGATGTGTTTGTACACCGAAATAATGTAGAAAATTTAGCTCACCACGAATCGCTTAAAGATGGCGATGAAGTTGAGTTTTCAATTACTGAGACCCCTAAAGGGTTAAATGCATCTGAAGTTTACGTTCTCGAATGAACGTAAGATTTTACACATTAAAGCCGCTACTTAATGAGTAGCGGCTTTTTTTATGCTTGTTAATCTCGTGCTTTAAAACTTGGGTTTTGAATGATTCCGAACGTGTTGCCAAATGGGTCGATGACCGTAGCTACATAAACCTCACCTCCGACATACGTCACTTCTTCGTCGGGAGTTGCGCCCATTTTTAAAAGCATTTCCCATGTCTCATTTATATCGGTAACCCCCCAGTACACCACAGCACCATCTTTACTGGGAGTGCGCTTTGGGATTAAGCCCAACTCGTATCCTCCTATATCAAAACCGACGTAATAGGGTTCATCAAAATAGGGTTCCTCTTCTAAAATCGAAGTATACCATTCTTTCGCTTTAGCCAATTCCGGAGCAGGATAAATGACGGTTCTTAGTCCTTTAAAGCTCATTCTTCAGGTGTTCCTAGAGTGATTTCTTTTTCAATGTATCCGCCACGCGTTGATAGTACTTTTACTGTGCCTTTAGCACCATCGATACCATTTAGTTTTACAATAAAAACAGCGGTTTTCGATTCGCCCGGTTCAGTGTATCCTAAATAAACCGTTTTATCGTATAAATCCGGGGTAGTAATTTGGACAGCAGCATCTTCAAAACCTTTAGTGAGTTCTTCATCAAACTGAAGTTGAACACGGTCTTCCTTTACAATTTTTACTAACTGTGCCTGTTTTAAGGCAACCGGCAAATTTCCTGCGTTCGAAATTTCAACCTCAATTTGATATGTAGATCCATCGATTTTATTAATATCGATATTCTGTAGTGTGATTTGAGGCAGTTCAAGTGCCATGGCTAAATTAAACAGGGCTTGTTTTTCTGCCCAGTGTTCGAGCATCCAAGGAGGTCCGTTTTGACCAAAGAATTTTGGATGAAAACCTCCAATTTCTACCGCTCCAAGAGTTGGGTGATCAAATGCTTCCCATTCTCTAAATCCATTCCCGTTATTTTCTTCGTCATCCCAGCGGAGCGCGTCGTAATTGTCGTAAACCCCGTCACCATCGTAATCTTTCATAGCACCGTTGTTCCAAAGCTCATCGCCATACCAAATCGAGCCGAAGTAAAAGTATCCGAAATCCGGTCCGTGCCCAAAAAGCGGGCTTGGTTTCGATGGATCGCCCGTTACCCGGTTAGTTGGATATCTCGTCATATACGTTTCGTACACATCACCCGCCCAAGGGTATTCTGTAATTTCGAGCCCTATTTTATCTAACCGTTCGTAAATGGCTAAATCTTCGGGGTACATTCGGTCGGTACTTTTAGAGGTAGATGGCGGTCGCAAGTGCATGGGCACGCGAGTATCCATCGAGTTTACTACCGAAATGTTTGGGTGAGAAAGCATCCACAAAACAACCGATCGGGATTCGGGTTCACTCAGTGGAGCTGCGCCGGCGCCGTATTGTGTGTATCCTCTGCCAGTTAAATCGCCACCAGGGCCCGGACGCCAGTTTTCTGCATAATTTCGATGAAGATCCAAGCCACCAACACCGTCTTCATTGTAATCACCATCTCCATCGTTATCGATTCCTTCGCTGTACACAAAATGCGTGCCTTTTCCGGCAAGCACTCTGGTCATTAGTCTTACCGAAGGGTCTCGGGGGTCGATGATGTAGTTTGCCTCTTCTAATTCATCTTCGGATGCCTTTTTTCTGATGGAGTAGATAATTCCATCACCGTCCAGATCTTCTTCATCATCTTCATCCAACAACCCATCGCGGTCATTGTCGTGTGGACGAACAGAACTGCGATTTCTTTGTGCGGTATGTAGATATAAATTGGAGCCATCAGGATTGTTTTGTGGGCGCAAATAAATGGCTTTAGTATCGATAAGTTCCGTTATAGCCTCATCCTTGCCATAATTTTCCAGCAAATGTTTGGAAAGCCAAAGGATAGATTCGCTACTTGTAATCTCACCACTATGTCTGCCACCTTCAAAATAAGCGGCAGGTTTGTCGGTGTCTTTTCCAGTTTCTTTATTGGTGATAGTCATCTGTAAAATCGGGCGCCCTTCGAAACTGCGTTCTATTTCGTATAAATCCACTATATCAGGATACTCTTCTGCCCATTTTTTATACCAATGGTACATTACGTCTACGGTGTGATAGGTGTCGAAAGTTAGTTCATCGCCCGCTACGTATTCAACTTCGGGGTGTTGGTATTGAGGAAAAAAGCTGATGCCATGCCGTTCGCCAGTAACCGTATAAGTTGAAGTGTCTGCATCTGACTCCGGCCAGGCATGTTCTTTAAAAGTTCGAACATCCTGAGCAATTGCTAGACTTGTTAATCCTAAAAATAGGCTAAAAAAAAGAATCCTTTTCATATTCAAAGTTTTATTAATGAAAGTGAAAAGGAATGGAAGTTTAGGGAAATAAAAAAGCCTCAATGGTTTCACCCAATTGAGGCATAGGGTACAGAATAAAATGGTGTGTTTAAAAATATGTAATAGTGGTAGTTAGTGTACCTTCGTATGTGCCGCGTAAGTTTGCTAATTCAGAACCGAAGTTTGCTCCCAGTTTGATCGAATGAACATCATCGGTAACACTAGAAGTGCTATCAGAATTAATAGTGATACTTTCGCCAAATTGGTTGGTAATTACTACCGATTCCTGATTTGAAATGTCAGCATCTAAATGTTTTGGGGTTGTAATTTCGAATCCACCTTCGGTTACGGTGTTATTATCGAAGTTGATGTCTACCGAGTTTACCTCGCTAAGCGTTACCCCGCTAACAACAGTTACCGAAACATTCATCACTGCTGTCGCAGACTTCTGAGCTGAAATATTTGTGCTCACTAACAACAGTGTGATGAATGTCCAGTAAATGTTAATTGCTCTCATGACCAGTATGTTTTGTTTCTCTTGACATTTTTTGTCTCTGACTCTCTCTGCGTCAAATATATTAAGATTTTCTAACATTAAAAAATCCTAATTAATGTTTTTTTTCATCAATCTTCATCAAAAGGCTAATAAAACATTGAAATAACAGCACATGCGGGGGTAAAACTTTTTTTAAGATTTTCTAATGTTTACCGCATAATCATGTAGAAATGAGATTTGTGACCGATAAAAATGGCTAAAAGCTATCATTGCAATTATATAATCATTACAATTACAGCGAACATTTTAGAAGACATTATTTTATGAAAGGGGTACTACTGAGAATTAGCTTAGCTATTCTAATCGCCGTTACTGCGAATACACTACAGGCACAAACTTTTATTCTTAAACCTGCGGAGATTCAAAACTCAGAAGGTGGGTTTGCAACTAAACTACTTATCAAAAGGGATAAAGTGTTTCGGCTTACTTGGTTGCAGCCTGATGAGTCTGCGCTAAACTTAAGTGGAGCAAATGCAAAGGTAATTATAGGTCGTACATCGAATAACTATAACCTACTCGCTGAAAATGTATCAGGTGTAAATCAACAGTTTGTTGCCGATAATCTGGGTTTAACGCCAGGACGATACTATGCACGCGTTACAAACTCTACAAAGCGTACGACTACAGAAATTCAGGCGGAATTTGAGGCCGACCCAAGTGGTGTTATTTATTCCAATGAAATCCAGTTAATAGTAGAAGCGAATGAAGCTCCTTCTATAACTGCGCCAAGAGGCTCAATCGATAATTCTTCACCTGTATTCCAATGGACTGCAGTATCAGGAGTACCATCTTATTGGTTAATCTTATCGAGCACACCTTTTGATATTGTAGAAAATAAAAGTGGGGAAGTAGCGATAGAGGGCGCAACCATCGTTTGGCAATACATCACAAAAAACACAACCGCGAATTACGGTGATATAAACTACCAGTCGCCATTTACTGATGAAGCCCCACCTTTGAACTCAGGTCAGGAGTACAGCTATACTATATTGAATGTATATGAGGAGAATAACCCGGGTTATACAAGTCCGGTTTTCGGTGGAATTGTACCTTTTACTTTTGTTGATCCGGATGCGGTGCCGGTAACTACTTTACTAACTCCTACAGTAGATGATGAGTTTTTCTCTGAAGAAATCTTAACGTTTACTTGGGATGAGGTTTCAGAAGCCACAAATTATACAGTTAATTTACTTCAGGTTGTAAAGCAGCAAGGTATCGACGTTACCATTCCAATTTGGACTAGCACCACCACAAATACATTAATAGAATACCCTGCAATAGAAAATCTTAAAAATGGCAAGTACCAATGGAACGTTACCACTAATAATAATAGTGGTGGCGGATCGACAAGCCAAAGTAGATTTTTCACATATAATGTAGAAACAGGTGAGTTTGGAGCAAGTATCCGATCAAGTGAAGATAATTCAATTCTTTTAGGTGTTGAGCTTACTGCAAGGGCAATCTCAGGAGGGGTGACACCCTCTATACCTTACTTTGTTCAAGAAAGCACACACAGTGATAGTTTAGTTGCAGGAACCTATGAGTTTACGGCATCTAAAGAAGGATTTGAGACTAGCAGTGGTGAATACACCATAAGAGATGACCAAAGAACAAATTTTACTCTAAATTTAACCCCACTTCCTTCAACAATTAATGGGGTTGTGCGTGATGACGCAGGGGAAGTTGTTGCTGATGCACAAGTAAGTATTTCGGCAATTTCAGGCGATTTCAAAGAAGATATTGTAACGGATATTAATGGTACGTTTTCAATTTCATTAGATCAGGGTAGTTATTCTGCCAGTGTAAGTAAGACGGGATACATAAGTGCAGATGAACAAAGTGTGACAGTGGGACTAAATGAACAAAAAGCATTTTCTGATACCTTTGTACTGGTAAATGACGAGGCAACCGTTTCCGGCTATGTATTTAACGAGGATGGTGAGGCTATCCAACGCGCCAAAGTTAGAATTACGAATGGTGATTTTACCTATGAGGCCAACACAAATGGAGATGGTCTATATCAATTTACAGTAGCAAGTGGTAGTTGGACTATTTCAACCGAAAAAATAGGTTTTGTAAAACCATCAGATCAGGAAGTTACGCTGTCAACCGGTGATGTTTTACAAAATCAAGATTTTGTATTGACAGGGAACGCAAATCAGGTTACCGGCTTTGTTAGAGAGCAAATCACAAATAGCGACGGGACGGTTGGTAGTAGTATTTTTGAAGGAGTAGAAGTAAAAGCTATCCCAAATGTTGGTGAGCCAATTAGTACTGTATCTGGAAGAAATGGACAGTACACATTATCACTTAAAAGTGGTTCCTACACCATCGAAGCCATTGAAGATAATTACACCTCAAATGTAGATCGAGAGCTAGTAATAGGAATTGCGGTTGGTGAAACTATTTCTGGGATTGATTTCGAGCTTATCCCTAATCCGAGTTCCATTGCTGGAACAGTTACATTGCCGGATGGAAATGGCGTGGCGGATGCAATCGTTTCGATAAATGGTGTAGGTTCAGTAGAAACTTCAGGTAGTGGATTTTTTGAAATTAGCGTACCGGAAGGCGAGCACGAAATTTCAGTAATTAAAACGGGTTTGGTTTCTCCGGAACCACGAACTATATCAGTAGCAGTTGGGCAAGAGTTAACGGGTGTTGATTTTCAAATGACACCAAATGCCGGAACTGTATCCGGTAAAATTACAGCCGGTGGCGAGGCATTATCAAATGTTAGGCTAACAGCTGTAAATACAAACACAGGTAGTACTACTTCAATTACCAATAATTTAAATGGTACGTATTCATTTAACTTAAGCTCTGGTAGTTGGTACATAAAAGCTACTAAATCGGGTTTTATTGGCGACTCAACCAATGTACTTACTGTGGGTCCCGGGCAGCAGTTGGTAAATCAAAATTTAACGCTAATTGAGAACCTTACTACGCTGCGTGGTACTATTACTGATGGTACTAACGCTTTAAGAAATGCTTCGGTTACCATCACAAGACCAAACGATGACACCTTTGAACAAAGCACAGTAACACAGGTAAACGGAACCTACGCATTTTCTTTGCCGGCTGGTGAAGTTTATACGATCAGATCAACAAAGAATGGTTACAAATCAAAATCGACATCTACTAATGAACTTGTACCTGGTGAAACGGTAGTTTACGATTTTACTTTAGCTGCTAATCCAAGTTCGGTGGCAGGAAAAGTTACCGTTGAAGGTTCTGATGTTCTATCGAAAGCTAAAGTGATTGCTTATTCTGCGAATGGGAATGCTGTTGATAGCACAGAATCCGCATCAGATGGAACGTATTTGTTAGGTCTTGATCCGGGAAATTATACGCTCAGAACTTCAAAAGCAGGTTATACACAAGCAGAAACAAGCACCTCGATTAGTATTGGGCAAAATCTGACAGGAATAAACTTAGATGTAGATGAAAATTTTGCATTCATAAGTGGAACAATTACTGATGGAAATGGAACCGGTTTAGATCAAACGTTTATTAGTTTACAAAAAGCAGGGGGCAAAGGAGCCTCAGCTTTAACCGATCAAGAAGGTAGTTTTAGCATAACGAGATTGACTGCCGGTACTTTTACAATCCAAATTAGTAAAACTGGTTTTATAACTAAGAGTGAGACTTTCACCTTAAACGATGGTGACTTTTTAAACCTGGATCGTCAACTAGATGCAAAAAATGGAAGTATTACAGGTTCAATATCCGATGAAAATGGTATCTCCTTAAGCGACGCTACTGTTACCGCAACAAATACTAACGGGATCACTTACACTGCTATTACTGATGCAAACGGAGCTTTCACCATTAATTCCGTTGAGCCTTCAACCTATTCGGTGAATGCTGCAAAAACGGGCTACACAACTTCCGATCCAACAAGTGCTGTTGTCACGTTAGATGAATTAAATGTAACTGATGTTGATGTTTCAAATCTGATTCCAAACAATGGAGTGATTCAAGGAACCATTACAAATACGGTTTCCGGTGATCCGATTAAAGATGTTCAGGTTTCGGCGAATGGTACTCGTGGATCAGGTTTTGCAATAACTTCTGCAAACGGTCAATTTGAAATTTCCAACCTTATCCCATCAGACTATACATTAATCAGTAGCCTAGATGGTTTTAAATCAGACACAGTTTCGATAACGATCGATCCCGGAAATCCAACCTTTGTAACTTCTAGTAGTCTTCTTCAAAATAATGGAACCATTGTAGGAACGGTTACTGATACCGATAATGATATCCTTCCATTTAAAGTAACTGTAGTGGCATCTAGTGCCACGGAGTCGTTTACAACTCAAACCAACGAAAGTGGTGAGTTTGCCTTTGAAGGAGTAGAAACGGGAGTTAGTTATTCCATCGAAACAGACATCTACCGAGAGGGTTACGAAAATATTGTAACTGAAATAGAGGTGCCGCTTGGTGCTGATGAAGTATCGCTAGACGACAATTTAGAAGTGATTGTAAAACAAGGTGTAATTAGTGGTAATGCTGGCATCAATGCTGCAAGTGTTAAGCTTTTAAATGCGGATACCAAGCAGATTATCGATTTGGCAAATTCTAATTCTAGCGGTGGATTCAAATTCGAATTTCTTGAAGCAGGTCGATATCAAGTGGTAGCAAACCGACTTGGTTATATATTTTCACCGGATAGCTCAGATGTTTTTGAGTTAAATGGAGATGGAAGTAGAACACAGAATTTTAATGCTCAGGCTAATATTGGTACCATTGCAGTGGTTGCAAATGGTAGCAATGGCAACAAGCAATCAAATGTAGATGTAACAATTGTATCGGCAGATACCACCGTAATTCTTTCAAAGAAAACGGGAAATAATGGAGTCACATTATTTAGTGATATTAAAGCCGGTACCGAGTACACAATCAGAGCATCGAAGAATAATTTCTCAACTGATCCTGAAGTTCGAAATGTGACACTCAATTCGGGCGATTCTACTTCTGTTAGCTTCACATTATTGGCTAACGCATCCGCCATAACAGGTACTGTTAAACAAAACAACGGGACTTCGACCTCTAACCTTCGAAGTGTAGATGTACTTGCGACGCTTTCTTCTACAGGCCAAAGTTTTAGTGCCACTTCAAATAGTTCAGGCGTCTATACCTTAAGTAATCTGCCTGCAGGTAATTACGAAGTTACCGCCGAACGAGAAGGGTTTACAAAAGATACCGTTTCTGTAACTCTTACTGCCGGTACCGATGCAACCGCTGACGATTTAGTATTAAATCAAGCTTCGGCAGATGTACGTGGTATAGTGCGCTATAAAGGTGATGGAGTTCAAGGCGTTACAGTAGAAGCACTTTCCGGCTCTTCAATAAAAACTACAACGAGTGCAAGTGGCCAATTTAGATTTAGCACACTACCTGTAAAAACCGGAGCTAACGATACAACTGTTTATCAAATAAAAGTAAAATCGGGCTTATTTAGTAAAAGTTATACCATAAGATTAACCGTTGCTGATATCGGAAAACGTAAAAATTTACCAACTACTAATTTGCCGAGTGGCCAAATTAACTTACTAGTTACTGACGGGGTGAATCCATTGGAAGGTGCAACCTTAGAATTTGGAATTTCGGGTGGTGAATCCAATCAAATTGTAACAGGTTCGGATGGTAGTTTCGAGTCGGATGATAATCTGCGTAAAGCTACGTATGTAGTTGCCGTTTCGAAAAGTGGATATCTAATCCCTAAAAACACTATTCGAATCCCATTGCCAACCGATACCACAGTAATCGAAAATGAAGTTGCAATTCCATTCAGGCAATTAACCGTGCCCAATATTTTAGCTGACGCGCAAACTTCGGTTAAAGTAGTTAATACTACCGGGTACGATAATTCAGGTGTTTCTGGCGAGCTTTATTATAAAAAAGCTTCCCAAACATCGTTCCAATTAGTAACGATGACTTTAACCGGAGATACGCTAACAGCAGCCATTCCGGCGGTAAATTCTACCGAACAAGTATCTTTCTATACTTCTATTACAGATACGGTTGCCGGTAATGTTTTTGTAAGTAATCAGCGTACAATTACACCGCTTGCAAGTGGAATACTAACCAATGTTCGTTTAACTCCATCTGTGAATGGGCAAACACTTAGAGTTGGTGAAACCTATAACCTACAAATGTTGGTGCGTGATGGAGTTAATAAATCACTAGCCGATAAGTTTGAAGGGGATGAAGCATTAGGAGAAGTTACAGTAGCTAATCTTTCAGATTCAACAGGCTTAGAGTTAACAAATACATCCGGCACAACCATCAGGTTGAAAACTGTAAAAAGTGGAACCTACAAATTAAAAGCCTCTGCAAAATTAAACGGAAGTATTGTAAATGCGAATGTAAGCTTTACTGTAAAAGATATTCCGTTGGAGAGCATTTTGGTAAACAGTCCGGCTAAGCAGTTAGATAATTCAGCCTCACACGTATTTTCTTATTCAGCCATCGATACGTCAGGAAGTACAGTGCTTCTGGGTGAAAGCTTGGAATGGAGCATCGATCCACCAAATTTTGGTAGTATCGATAATCGAGGTGTTTTTGTTCCTACTGCAAATACCTTTTTTGGATCCTTTGTAATTTCAGCAAGTGATTCCATTTCGGGTTTAACCGGCAGTACCGAAAGCGTAGACTTGGTTGCCAAAGTGAAACCGGGCGAGGCTTATACTTTCACCAACGGTGGAGGACTGGAGCTTCAATTACCGGCCGGTTCTGTTGAGTTCACCTCGCAGATATCGTTAACAGAAACCAATCCGCCACCCACAAAGAAATTTGTGTTTGCTCAAAGCTCGGATCAAAGTTACACCGTTGGAGATCGAATTTATGTATTCTCATTCTCGGGTAGTGAACTCAAATCTACAGCTCAACTAACACTTCCTGTAGATACTACCATCTCGGAACTAAACACCGGCGAGCGTGAAATAGCACGATTCAATTTCAGTACGCTACAGTGGGAGGTATTCGATAACATCACGGCTAAAAACATCTCGAATTTAGCAGGAACTGTTAGTACCGAACGACTTGGGCAATTTGCAGTGCTAGCAGCTAACGAGCCACTTGGCATTCGAAATGCAGCCGTTTTACCGAGCCCATTCTCACCAGATATCGGTCCCGTAAAAATCGGGTATTGGCTCGATACAGCGTTCCCGCCGGCAAAAGTGACCATAAAAATATTCAATATTCGTGGAGAGTTAGTACGAACACTGCTCGAGAACGACCTGCAACAACCCGGTAGGTATGGATCGCGATCAAGCGCTAAAGAAATCCTTTGGGATGGTCTTACAGATGCAGGTAACATGGCCAGAAACGGGCGATATATTGTCCAAATCACAGCCAAAGATCAACAAGCAGAAGAAGTTCAACTACTACAAGTAATCCTAATCAAGTAAGCACTATGAAACGACTAATCCTCCTTTTATTTACGATCACGGTGCTTGCTACAGGCAATGCACAAGCGCAAGAATTATCAATGATACCCGGCTCTTTTGTTGATATCGGTTTTGGAACAAGACCGGTAGGTATGGGATTTGCCTTTGTTGGCCTCGCTGACGATGAAAACAGCCCGTACTGGAATCCGGCCGGTTTAACTCAAATCACAGATATTAAAGCGGGCTTTTCTCAAGCCGATCAACTCGGTTTGATAACCTATAATTATGCCTCTGCTACGATGCCCATTCCGGGACAAAATCATGCTGTGGGAATTTCAGTGATTTCTTCGGGTGATGACGCCATGGAAGAGCTTTCGATTCACGCAGCCTATGGAATTCGATTTAATATTGTAAGCCTTGGCGTAGCTGTTAAATACAGAAACGCATCTTTCGGAAACAATTCGTTAAATCGAGACGATTATGTGGTATTCGACGATGCTGAAATCGACGCAGGTTTTGGACAACAAGTATTTGGAGATGCAAATGGAATCGGTCTCGATCTTGGATTAATGATTCATCCCAGCGATCAAGTTCAACTTGGAGTTGTTCTGCGCGACGCTTACGCACCGATGAGTTGGAACAGTGAAGCGAGAAGTGTTGAATATCAAGCACGGGGTGAATATGATGAGGATCTACCCTATGAATTAATCATTGGTTCAGCCCTCAAGTTATCCAAGAATTTTCTTGCTGTGGTAGACTTTCAGCCGGCAACCAGTAGCGAGCGAACAAATTGGGTGCGAGCAGGGGTTGAAGGTCGATTGGTTAACGTGTTAATGGTTCGAGCAGGAACAGAACAAGGCATTAATGAATTAGATGACGACCGATTTACTGTGGGAACCGGGCTCGATATCAAAATAAAAGACAAGCTTCGGTTACAATCGGATTTTGCATACGTGATTGATCCGATTCAAAATTCACAACGCATTAGCTTTACAGTCAGTTTTTAAAAGGGGTATGGAAATGAAAAGTTTAAAGAAAATTACATTATTGATTGTTTTGAGTGCGATCCCTCTAATGGGGTGGGCTCAAGAAGAAGAAAATGCGGATGCTAACGAATTACATGTATTTCGTGGTGGATACATGGACGTTAATTTCGGAATAAATTTAAATACCGTTGGAAGTAGCCTAGGCTCAGGTGGGATGGGTGGAGTAATTTCGTCGCGAGTTTCCAATGGTGCACTTAGTGTGAACTTGAATCCGGCACACCTCACATCCTTAAGCAAAGGTTACTTGGCAATCGACACGCGTTTAGGCTTAGGCACTAATTACATTTCTAGTGTAAATAAGGAGTTGTTAAAGACATTAAACGACGAAATTACTACTGCAACCAATGAAGAGTTTGCCAAAGAAGCTTCGTGGACAACCTTCCCGGAAACCTACATCAAGCCTACTGAAATGAGAAATTTGGATGTGGGTTTTGATGATGAAATTGCATCGATTGCATTTGCAGCGCCTATAACCGATAAGTTTACACTCGCCGGAGCGTATACATATCCGGCTTCTGTTAATCTTGATTTTGGAGTCACAGGATTATCCGCAAAGCTTGCCCAAGAGCAGGGTACAGATGAGGTAGCAATACGATTCGATGTTCTGATGAATATTTCTCTGCTTACTCAAATGAACTTTCGGATGTCGTCGCTTTCTTTAGGTGGTGGAGCGAAAATCTTAGACACAAAACGCAAGAAACTTAGTGTGGGTGCAACTTTTACCAGATACGAGCTAACGAATACCCGAAATCTTCAGGCAGATTTATCAGGAATGGTTGTAGTTGGTGGCGCGGATGAGAGATATTTCAACAACCCCAACGATCCAAACCTTAATTCAGAATTGGGTGAATCGAATGCCTTTTTTATGAATGCATATGGCGAATTTGAAGCTACTGAATATGGAACTCGTCTCGGATTATTCTATAGTCTGGATGATGAATTCAACATTTCTATCGTATACAATCAAATGCCGAAATTCGAATTGGAAGGCACAAATAAAGTGGCAAGTGCTTTCTTACCGGTTTTCTTAGTAGGTACGGGCGATCAAGTACTTAGCGGTGATATGGAAGTGGCGTTAGATAGTTTACAGGCTAATAAACCAAACCTTACTACAGAGCGAGATATCTCATCGTTGGTAAGTGATGGCGAGCTGCAATTGCCCTCGTCACTATTGCTTGGCTTTGATGTTGGGGTTGGTAAGCATACTATTGTTTTAAACTACTCCAGATATTTCGGCGACCTGACTTTCAAGCATGGAAGCACTACAATCGGTAAAGAAGCCACACATGGCATTGGGTTCGGTTTAGATTTCCGAATGCGAGATAGATGGGTGAGCCCGGCTCAAATAGTAACGCTACCTATTCGACTTCTTTTCCTGGATATTGATGGATTAATTTTCCAAAGTTTAGGACGTTTTACCGGTTATAAAAACTCACATTATCGCTTAGGTGGGAATGTAATTCTAGGGGAAGGAATTGCTACCAATAACAACGAGAGTTTGAGAAATAATTTAGGTAATCCCTTACCTCAGGCGTTCTCGATGGGACGTCAATACACCATTTTTGGGAATTTAGATGTTGGAGTTACCGTACTAGCCGTTCCGGATTTGATGCTTAAATATTCAGTTGGGATACGATTCTGAAATACATCTCAGAAAGATTATCACTAAATCCAATTGAGATTAGTAAGTACATCATCGTATCTTTAAAGCAATCGGGACGTGGCGTAGTCCGGTAGCGCACTCGGCTGGGGGCCGAGGGGTCGCAGGTTCAAATCCTGTCGTCCCGACTAGTTTTACCTCAATCAGATTTATTTGGTTGAGGTTTTTTTATTTTGATTTATGAAGAATGGAATAGTTTGCTTCATGTGTGAAATTTGGTCGGTTTAAACAATCAGTGTAAGGCCGAGGGATCGCTGGTTCTTCCGAAGGAATCCCTTTGGGGAAATCCTGTCGTCCCGACCAGTTTGACCTCAATCAGATTTATTTGGTTGAGGTTTTTTATTTCGATAGATGAAGAATGGAATAGTTTGCTTCATGTGTGAAATTTGGTCGGTTTAAACAATCAGTGTAAAGCCGAGGGATCGCAGGTTCTTCCGAAGGAATCCCTTTGGGGAAATCCTGTCGTCCCGACCAGTTTGACCTCAATCAGATTTATTTGGTTGGGGATTTTTTATTTCGATTTATGTTGGATTGAACAATGTAGCTCAGGTGCGAAATTTGATATGGCTTATCTTACCTTAAGAATTTGTATTCTAAATGAGAAAAAAATTACCATCGTAAAGTTCAGACAAAAACAGACTGACTTAATAAAAACAACTTTAGGATTCTATGGAAACGTTAAATAAAAATTGGTTTGCCTTTACACTTTGCGCCATCGTATTTGGATTGATAGGGTATTTGTTGGGTTCACAAAACTCACATTCGTGCCCAATGCATCGCACTTCTGGCTTACATATGGGTGGTGGAGAGCATGAAATCATCATCAAAGATGGAAAACAGATGGGCGAACATGAAATGAGATTCTACCGTGATGGTGATATGGATGACGATAATATTACAGTTGACGTTCAATCAGATACTACCGAAGACGGAGAAATTCGAGTAACCGTTAAAAAAATGAAGATTGAAGACGGCGATAATTAATCGTTCTAAGCCCTTACATTCTTGATCTTAGGGTAGTTTTAAATTACATTCAGCCATCAGAGGGATGCTTACCGAGCTTAATTAAAGTATTTAGCAATCCTGTAAGCCCGTGAAAAGATTTTCGCTTGTTTGTCTGCTTTGTCTTGCAAATCCGACCGATGCAATTGCTAGAAGTTCGTCTGATTTTATGGGTTTTGCTGAACAGTTTCTAATTCAGCAACCATCTGACACCCTTTATGTATTGTTCGTGGGTAACAGCTACACCTATTATTGGGGATTAGCTCAAATTATTGAAGGCTTATCAACTTCTGGCGATACCTTCATTTCAACTCGTACATCTACGGCGAGTGGTGCATCACTTTCTGATCATTGGCACGGGCGCTATAATCTTTCAACTAAAGAAAAGATAATCAACGGGAAGTGGGATGTAGTAGTGCTACAAAATCAAAGTAGAAGTAGCATTGATTCCCTAGATCAATTTATGAGTTACGGGCTCAAATTTGCGGAATTGATAAAATCTGTTGGGGCAACGCCTTTGTTGTTCGAAACTTGGGCAAGAGAAGAAAACCCATTTATGCAGGACCTAATTACTCGTGCACATGACAAACTTGCTACTGAAGCAATGATGAAAAAAGTGCCAATAGGCTCATTATGGCAAAAGATTCGTGAATTAAGACCGGCATTTGACCTATTTGATCCGGATGGTAGTCACCCAAACTCTACAGGAACCTACTTCAACGCCTGTATTTTTTATTCCTTTCTAACCGGAGAACAAGCCACGTATTTACAAACCCGAGTGTACACCGTTGATCACCACGGGGAATCAATTCAGCTTACCATTCAGGATGATCAAGAGGCAACCTTCCTTCAAAGTATCATCGATACTTATCTAATATCCTCGTTAGCAAGTCAGTAAGGAAGCGGCAGTTTAATTGGGATAATTTTTGAAATAAAAAAACCCGACTAAAAAAAGTCAGGTTTCGAAATTGAATTGAAGATTCTGTTTTAAGCGTGCTCAAGTACTTCTGCTTCCGGATAATCGGTATATCCTTCCGGACCGGGAGTATAAAAAGTATCAGGGTTTGGATCAGCTAATTCAATGTCATTTTTTAATCGATAAGGTAGATCAGGATTTGAAATAAAGGGTCGGCCAAAAGCGATTAAATCACCCAGTCCGGATTCTAAATCTTCATTTGCTTGTTCCTCAGAAGTATAGCCACCTGAGAGAATGATAGCGCCATCTGAGAACGCATCTCGAATGATTTGCTTTATTTCTAATGGCACTTCGGGTGCACCCATGGCTGAATGATCAACAATATGGATATAAGAAAGTCCGAGTTCATTCAGAGATTTCGCTAATTGTTCATACTGTGCCTCTAGTTCTTGATGAGGCTTAATACCATTAAATACACCGTATGGCGATAGTCGAATCCCGGTTTTATTTTCGCCAATTGCATTAGTTACTGCCTTAGCAACCTCTAGGGCAAATCTGTTTCTGTTTTCAATACTACCTCCATATTCATCTTCTCGAAGATTGGTATTTGGCGATAAGAATTGTTCGATTAAATATCCGTTAGCGCCGTGAAGTTCTACTCCGTCAAAGCCAGCCTCGATGGCTCGTTCTGCAGCATTTACGTATTCTTTAATTGTAGATTCAATTTGGTTTAAACTCATCACTTGAGGGGTTGGATAATCCTGCAGCCCCTCTTGGTCGGTATACATTTGCTCATCTTCGAGTTGTACAGCGCTTGGCGCTAAAACTTTTCCATTTTCCGGTAAGTTTAGTGGATGAGAAACACGTCCGGTATGCATCAGTTGCATGAATATCTTACCATCGTTTTCATGAACTTCCTCAGTCACTTTTTTCCAACCCTTGGTTTGTTCATCGTTATAAACGCCAGGAATTCTTGGGTAACCCACTCCATTGGGCGACGGTCCAACCCCCTCGGTAATGATTAGCCCTGCACCTGAACGTTGCCTGTAATACGTAGCCATGATGTCAGTTGGGACATGTTCTTGGTTGGCTCGGCTTCGCGTCATTGGGGCCATAACCATTCTGTTTTTTAATGATAAATTATTGAGTGAAAATTCTGTAAATAACATATGAGTGGGAATCTGTTTGATTAATACTTTCGATTGTCCTTAATCATTAAAGAGTTTGGCTTGGATTCAGTTCCGAATCCAACTTCGATTCTATCCACAATGCTGATAGAAAAAATTGATGATCCTTGGTAAATATCTATTTCGATCAACAAATCTTTGCACATCTTATCGATCATAAATACAAATATTCGCCTATATTTAGGTGCACTCTCAATCGAATTTATCTATGAAGCGAATACTCACCCTTTTCATTCTTGCTACTTTTTTTGTTGGCTGTTCAAGCTACTCGAACCGTAATTTTGTTGATTTCGAACAAACCGAAAATCAATTTTCTTTAAAAGTAGACGACGGTCAATATCTCTTTCAGTTTTACTCACCCGAAATTCTCGAAGTAAATTTCATCCCAAATGGAGAATCTCATATCAGAGAATCACATGCTGTGGTGATGGATATCCCTCAAACCGCGATTGCAGAGGTGGAAGAAAACCAGAATAAAATTCTAATTTACACCAAAGATTTATCGGTAGAAATAATTAAAGATCCATTCCTGATAACGTATTTACACGAAGGGAAAAAAGTGATTGCGGAAAAAGCAGGTTTCGAAAGAGATACGCTGGAAACCATTGAGTTTAGTATTACAAAAGACGAAGCCCTGTACGGAACCGGCTCACGCGCTTTGGGCATGAATCGACGTGGGCATCGGCTACCGCTGTACAACAAAGCACAATACGGCTACAGCAATTACAGTGAGCAGTTGAATTACGCTATTCCGGTGGTATTGTCATCGCAGCAATACCTTCTGCATTTTGATAATGCGCCGATTGGGTTCATCGATTTAGACAGCAATGGCGATAATATCTTAAAGTATGAGACGATATCAGGCCGAAAAACCTATCAATTGGTTGTGGGCGATGATTGGCTCGATATCATGAACAACTACACCGAACTAACCGGAAAACAACCGATGTTGCCACAATGGGCATTGGGGAATTTTGCCAGCCGATTTGGCTATCATTCTCAGCAGGAAGTGCTTGAAACAATCGACCAGTTTAAGGAAGATGAGATTCCGGTAGATGCAGTGATCATCGATTTATTCTGGTTTGGAAAGGAGATTCAATACACCCTCGGCAACCTCGAATTTTATACCGATTCATTCCCCGATCCCGATCGAATGATTCGTGAGTTACGCGAGCAAGATGTGGAAACCATCTTGATTACTGAACCCTTTGTGCTTAAAACATCTACTCGGTGGGAAGAAGCTTTGGAGCAAGAAATTCTAGCAGTAGATTCGACCGGAGAAGCAGCCGAGTTTGAATTCTATTTTGGGGAAGGTGGCATCATCGATATTTATAGCGAAAAGGGCTACGAGTGGTTTTCTGATATCAATTTGAAGCTATTTGAACGAGGCGTAACCGGAATGTGGGGCGACTTAGGCGAGCCGGAAGCACATCCATCCTACGTGATTCACGAAACAGGAACCGCTGATGAAGTGCATAACATTTATGGGCATGATTGGGCGCGTTTAGTGTTCAATACATTCCGTGAGTATGATGATGAAATCCGTCCTTTTGTGTTGATGCGAGCCGGTTACTCGGGTTCTCAACGCTATGGGTTAGTGCCTTGGTCGGGCGATGTGAGTCGATCCTGGGATGGCTTGAGCAGTCAGGTTGAAATAGCGCTTCAAATGAGTATGCAAGGGTTGGCTTACATGCATTCCGACCTGGGAGGATTCACTCCGGGCGATGTTGATAGCGAGTTGTATACACGGTGGATGCAATACGGTGTTTTCCAGCCGATTTATCGCCCACACGCTGATGAAGCCATTCCAAGTGAACCGGTTTTTTGGGATGATTCGACCAAAGCATTGGCTAAGCAAGCCATCGAATTGCGCTATCAGTTGTTGCCTTACAACTATACACTTTCGTGGGAGAATAGTGTTACAGGCGCCCCTTTAATGCGTCCGCTTTTCTTTGAAGAACCGCAAAACGAAATGCTCTTCGATTATGATACCGCGTATCTTTGGGGCGATGATTTCCTGATCGCGCCCATCATTAATCCTGGACAAGAAACCATTAAACTATACGCACCTGAAGCAATTGGTTGGTTCGATTTTTATACCGATGAATTCCTTGCAGGTGGAAGTTCACACACTGTATCTACGAAAAAGGAATCTATCCCAACTTACGTACGAGCAGGCGCAATCATCCCAACTGCTAAGGCCATGCAATCTACAAAGGAATACCAAGGTAATGAGTTGACCTTCCATTATTTCTATCATGCGGATGCCGGCACCACGACAGGAACCGTTTATAACGACGACGGACTTACTTTTGGAGCTTACGAGGCGGGCGAGTATGAATTATTAAAAGTTGAAGCACAGGCTGAAGCGGAAAAAATTACTATTACTACGAGTGCAGAAATTGGGGAGAATTACGATCCGCAAACAAAAAAAATGAACTTTGTGATAAGAAATGTGGAGCGTGCGCCTATACAAGTACTTTATAACGGCGAGCGAGTTGTTGGTTCTTGGAATTGGGGCACTAAAAGGTTGAGTTTTTCTTTGGATTGGAGCCCGACCGAAATTTCTGAAATCGTTATAGAGTTATAAAACTCAGACCGATTTCGAAGCCATATCGATGGCGGCCATGGCATACCCGCCGTCGTCGCCATCAACAAAATGGAAATGCATGCCCGAGTATTCTTTAATCATACAGGTAACCAATGCAGCTTCTGAAATATGAATTCCATAACGGAATGATTGCTCGGTTTCCAGTTCATCGAGATAACCAACAAGGGCTTCTTTTTCTTCCTGAGTACAAGATAAAACCACGCGGAGCATATCGTCGAATTTCTTGTAATCTGAATTCATGATTAGCTCGTTTTTATAGTTACCCCATTCGAAGTCGTTGGTTTTAATGTTGAACGCCATCAAAATTTTGCCAATCACGATTCTATAATACAAATCAATAATATAAAGCAGTCGATCGAAGGTACTTTTGGTGAAAGTTCGCGTTTTGATTTCATTTTTCAGCCATCGAGGGTTGAAGCTGAACTTTAATGATTTTTCGGTGATGGGATGTTCTGAACTAACAATTTGCTCAATATTGTTAATAATTTTTCGATACTCTTTAACTGAGTTAAGTGCACTAGATGTACATTTGATTAACATCGAAATTACCAATTTACCATCTTGCGAAACTCGATCCCAGCGACATTCTAAACCAGTAAAATCAGCAGCTATCATCTGGTTTTCTGATTTGATTAAATATTTCGAGTTTTTCTCTTTTAATAATTTATCTGCCAAGGCAAGACCGCCACCAGTAAAAACAGCTTGTTGGTAAACTTCAGATAATTTTACTTTAGCCACCAATAACTCTCCACCTTGGCTACGTATTGATTTAACTGGAATAGCCCCGATTCTTAAATCTAATGAAAAGGCTACTTTCGCCATATTTTTGGTGCCCAAAAAAGCATTTTTTGCAGCGTCGAGAAATTCAGGCGGTATACATATGCTGGCGCCATCACCACCAAAAACATAGGGTACTTCTAGTGTGTCTAATACATTAATCGTAGCCACAATACAGGAAGCGCCAATGGTATTTACCTCTTTATATTTGCCTTCTTTAATTGCATTTCGGCTACCTATCACATCAGACAAAACCACATACCAGGAATCAGGTACAAGATGATATACCTCTGGATTGGTAATTTCATCGAAACTTAATAGACTGGGCAGTTCGGAGTAAAAGTTTGTGCTCATACGAGATTACAACCACTTTTTGTGTTTAAAAAATGCGACTAATCCCAAAGTTGTAATCAACATTAATCCCAATAAAGTAGGGTATGCCCACGGGTATTGTAGTTCGGGCATGTGTTGGAAATTCATACCATAAATTCCGGCTAAAAATGTAAGTGGAATAAAGATCGCCGAGACAATAGTTAGCACTTTCATCACCTGATTCATCTCGTTGCTAAGCAGCGAAATATGTAAATCGGTGAGAGTTTTAAGTGCATCGCGATGATCATTTAGCTGAGTAACAATTTGATTAAGGTGATTCTTTAAATCCTCAAAGAAATGAGAGATCTCATCAGAGATAAACTCTGATTCGTGTTTAGTGATATGTTGAATGGCAAGATCGAGTGGTACCATGTATTTGCGAAGCTGAATGAGTTCTTTCTTCAGCTCGTTAATTTCGTTGAGGGTGTTTTTGTCGTTATCCTTAAAGATGCTTTGCTCCAACTGATCGATATTTCCAGTGAATTCATCCAGAACCAGAAAGTAATTATCTACAATGGCATCGAGTAGCGCATAAAGTAGGTAGTCGTGCCCACGACTTCTGAATTTTCCGTAAGCGATTCGCAGTCGGTTTCGCACTCCATCAAAAACATCGCCCGGCTTTTCCTGCAAACCAAGTAAGTAATGATCGCCAAGCACCAAGCTGATATGTTCAGTTTCAATCTTAGTCCCATTTGTTTTGATCATCTTAAGCGTGATAAACAGCTGATGCTCAAACTCTTCGGTTTTGGGAAGCTCGCTAGTATTTAGGGCATCTTCTAAAGCCAGATTATTTATCGAGAATTGGCTACCGATTTTTGCAATAATTTCTGTGTTGTGTAACCCCGTAACATTGAACCAGTTCACTTTATCGCCACGAATGGCCGAATATACACCATCAGCATTGGTAATTTCTTCCTCGATAAAAGATTCCGGATTATACTGAATGGCATTTACAACAACGGGATTATCAGTATGCTCCCCCGTGTAAAGGAGGGTTCCCGGAGCTAAACCTGCTTTCTTATACATATACTTTTTTTCTGAGTATAAGAAAGATGTACTGTTTTACATAGGTATAAAATAGAAAAGGCACTCGAAGTGAATGCCTTCTCTATTAATTAAATAATGAGTTAGTGGTTATTTTTTCTTACCACCTTTTCCATTGCCTTGATTGCCCGCAACTGATACTTCAACTGTATCTCCAGATGAATTACCTGCAACATCGGATGTAGAGAATGAAATAGTATATACTCTTCCATTTCCATTACCCGAACGTTCTGCACGTACGTAAACGTCGTAGCTTCCATCCGGATTTGCAAGGATTTCGTAATCTTCGTCCGTATTACCATCACCATTGCCATTCGCATCTTCGTTGCTTGTAACTACGATTTCAACATCGGTAGCTTCATCAACAATGTCATACGCACTGATTCCACTTACAACAAGAACCATCTTATGATTTGGAGGCCATAATGAATTGGTTTCGGTAGTGAAAGTCAGATCAGGAGCGGTAGTGTCGGTGATGGTTACTGTTACTTCATCATTGTCGGATCCGCCGTATCCATCATCAACAGTTAATGTAAATACATAAGTACCGGGTGCAAGATCGAAGTTTGCATCACCAGAAGTGGCAACTTCGTTACCATCAAGACTCCAGCTAAATGTTAGTGCATCGCCGTTAGCATCTGTGCCGCTTCCTGAAAGTGAAACCGGTGAAGTTGGTCTTGTTGCTTCAAATGTTTGGTCGGATCCACCATCCGCAACAGGTGGGGTGTTATATACTTCAACAGTAACTTCATCAGAGTTAGTTGCGCCATATCCATCATCTACAGTTAATACAAAGGTATAGGTGTCTCTTTCCAAATCTAAGGATGGAGTTGCACCTGTAGCCACTTCAGAACCGTTTAGGCTCCAGCTGTAAGTTAATGGATCATTATTGGCGTCAGTAGAACCGGAGCCGTCTAATTGTACAGATGTAGTATGTCCCGTTGCTTCAATAGATTGATCGGAGCCGGCATCAGCAACAGGTGCGGTATTATATACTTCAATCGAAACTTCATCTGAATCGGTTTCTTCACCATCTGATACAGTTAATGTGATAGTATAATTACCTCGTTCCAAATCAACAGAAGGAGTCGAGCCGGTCGCAATTTCATTACCGTCCATGGTCCAGCTGTAAGTTAGTGGGTCATCATCAGCATCAGAAGAACCGGTGCCATCTAAAGTTACTGATGTTGTTACTCCCGTAGCTTCTACCGATTGGTCAGTTCCGGCATCTGCAACAGGAGCTGTATTCAGATCGATTGGTGGAGGAGGAGTGCCACCAAAGTCTTCCGTAGTTTCCAATCTGAATTTACCACCAGCTAGTCCGCCACCATCAAAAATTACGAAGGTTAGGGTGTGATCTCCATCTAAAGTAACTCCATACTCGCCGGGAGTACTTACAGCAGGTTGGTAACCAATTAATTGTGGATTGTCACCATTTTCGTCAGCTAAATATACCCAAGAGCAATTATCTGCTAACAATTGAATTACGAAATCTCCATTACCGGAAACTTGAGTTTCATACTTCGACCAGTTATGTCCGCCGGGTCCATTTGAAGCAGATGAGTTCATACTATTGTAAGAGTTAATCCATTCGGCATCGAATGTTCCATTATCCCATGGGTGTGTTGAACCGTTATCTTGAGTTACTACAAAAGCATTGTGAGGGTTAACCCAGTTTGCATTCAGGCCAAAGTCGTTACCTTGATAACAAACGGTATTTACCCAATTTGGATCTTCGGTGCTTGGTAGTATCGCGTCCCAGGTCATAGTGCCGGAATCACTAATATAGGTGTTATTGGTTGTCCCCGAACCACCTGATCCATCACCATTCCAGATAACAGCAGTTAGGTACCCATTTTCATCATAGCTGTAACCAACAACTTCTGCATTGTCGTTAATGTCATATGCAACACTATAAGAGTAGTAATCAGGATTTAGCACACCTAAGTCAATCAGTCCGTTTTGTTCGTCCCATTGAGTTGCTGAGTACGTATAATTATTATTATAATCGTAATAATAACCAGCAACAATGCCATCATTATTTAACCCTAGGGCATAATAATAAGTGTTTGAATCCCCATCATTATTTAAGCTGGTAAACCCGGAAACAGGATCAAAAAAGAAGGCTCCGTTTTCATGATCTACAAGATTATATGCATCTCCTACAATCTGGCCATTATTGTTAATATCTCGTGGTATAACATTCATATTATTGGTAGTAGCCTGCCCAAAACCTAAGTAGTCGGTAAATCCGTCAATTTCATTCCACGTAAAAGCCCCTCGGTACCACTGATTATTACTGTCATACGCATCGTAATAACCAACAATTGTGCCATTGTCATTAATTGCTTGTGGAACTACTCGATGTGCCTCGGAATTCGGAAGGCCAATATCTACCATTCCATTATTCTCATCCCAAAGAAAACCTCTTTGACCGTTTGAAGTATTCGAATATCCGGTAACTTGCCCACTATTGTTAATACCAGTAGCGTAGCTGTATGTGGCTCCAGAGAGAGTGCCTAAATCGGTTACTGATCCATCACTTTCCCAGATTACTGCATGGTAATAGTTATTTGTAGTATAGCTGTAGCCAACCGATTGTCCTTGATCGTTAATATCGTCCGCGTAAGCTGTGTAATTATATTGATTGGGTAAATTTTCTAGTAACGTAATTTGATTGTTATACCAAATTGCTGATCTGTATTGCGACCCGGTATAAACTTGACCAAGGATATAGCCCGAATTACTAATTGCAATGGCGTAACTATTTTGATAGCTTGATGTTGTATAGGGAGTTAATTCATTTATTTCAAACCCCGTGGTAGAAGTTTTAAGCTTTGACGAACTAGTAACCTTAAAATCTTCTGGATCATGATCCATAAATAATGGATTTGTCCCCATCGGATCCATGATTTCCTCCGGTGTCATTACCTCGGTGGTTGCCTCAGCAGAAAGCTCAGGTTGCTCAATATCCATTTCCGGAGCTAGAGGAGATGAATTTTGTTTATTACATGATATTATTAGTATTGGAATGAAAAGAACATATAATAATGCTCTAAACCAATTATTATTGGTAGCCATAGATGTACCCCACGTTTATTTTTTGATTGTTAGTGCGAAAAAACTCGTATTAGATTATTTTAACATTTTAACGATTAAAACTGTTTAAAAAAAGCAGCCATTTCAGAGGCTGCTTTTAGGTAGTGTAATACTAACTGAGATTAGTTAGTCAACAATATTATTAGGCCAATAATTAATATTCTTCTTCTTCGTCATTTTCACCTTCTTCATCTTCAGATTCAGCTCCTACTTCCGGTTGGCCGGATCCCCAACCGTTTATATTGGTGCTTCTATTTAAATAATAGTCATTTGGACCGTAATCTTGTCTGTATTCATAGGTATTGGAATTTACAATTACAGAGCCGGAGGCTGTCTGGTCCCCTATTTGGAATTCGAATGTGAGGTCATCACCCATATCAAAGTCGATACCACTCGAATATGAATTATAAAAATCCCCCTGATATTCATTAAATCCGTAATAAACTTGTGAACTTGTATTAAAGTTTACATTAAAATAAATCGTATTAGATGAATAATTAATATTGCCATATAAGCGCAACTCTGAGTCCCATGGAATTCGATAGCTAGTACCCCAATCAGGTTCAAGTGGAAACTCTTGATCAATTACAATCTGATCAGAGCTAGTAATTTTAATTCCCATTTTTGATGGCATGCTAAAATTAGATACCCCTGATTTATTACCATAAAAATAAACCAGATAGTTTTTGTTTTCACGAACTTCGTAATTTCCATTAGCATAATATCGCTCGTAATAGTATTCACCAGACATAAATGTGCCACCGCTCCAATAAAACCCATTAGGGCCTGCAGTTTCTGGTTCAATAACTGTTACTGTCGTGTATGCACTATTATTTGAAGAGTCATAATCTCCAGGAGTAACATCTTCAGCGCTAACAACAATGTTTTTTTCACCGGTTGCATCGAAACTAGTTGTAAACTGACAAGAAACAACATCACCGGCATCAACCCATACATTACTGGCTCGATCAATCTCATTACCATCAATATAAAGTACACACGAAGTTGTAGCTCCTAAATCTGCATTGCCTTCTGCTATATTTGCAGTAATAATTACATCATCATCAACAAGAACCTCTTCAGCAGAAGGAGCAACTCCAATTAACTTTATATCCGGTCTGGCTTTAATAGTTTCGGTCATAAAAACTACTGCGGTTCCTTTTTTCTTGATGCCTTTCACATTGGCATGGACAAAGACTTCTTGTCCTCTTTCAAGTCCAGTATAACTGGTAGAGAAATATCCACCATCACGAAGCTTGTTATAGTTCTTAGTCCAGTCGGGATTGTCTTTATCCGGATTGTCAGTGTCTAGAGCTTTAACTTGTATTTTAGTAATAGTTCCAGGAGCTGTTTCGCCACTGTCTAATTCACCGGTAGTAACTTCTAAATCTACGTTGCCATTGTTATCTATAAGTGCTCTCGAAGTAACGGTAGCTTCACCATCACTTCCACTTGCCGACGGCATGCTACTGTCATTGTATTTTTGAGAATTAGAGATTAGACCGGCAGGTACCCCACCTTTTTTTGTTTTAAAATCTGAAACAACAGTTTCAGTAACAGTATTACCTTCTGGAGATAAATTCGTATCGCTACAGTTAGTGGTCACTAACCCGATTACCAAGAATAATGTTACCATTAATCTTGTACTGATTTGAGCATTAGTAATCATAATTTTTCAACGTATTTAATTAAACTTTAAATGGTCTCTCCCCCAAAAAGAGAACCGAGAAAAGAATAAGTACCAATTTGAAGACCTCAAATGTAACATCATTTCAAAATGATGTGGAATCGATTCAATATTGAAGTATTGACGAGTGTTTTCGTGTAATATCGTTTCAATTCGAAATAAATATAGATATTTAATAAATCGATAAATCCAATGAAGGATTGACTTACCGCAATTTTTCAGTGTGTAAAATCAGTTCAAAACCTTTAATTCAGTTAATTTAGAGCGTTTTTAAAGCGAATTTACGATTTTGAATGTATTCGACTTTTAAAACATCTCGGTAAAAACCAATTGATAATAATTGGGCCAGAATACAAGGATATGTAATATCGGTTCAAGGCATCGGCAATGATTTACAGACGGCAAATAGCACCCACTTTTCTGATGTGTCTCCTTTCACATATGTTGTTCACAACATCTGTTTTAGCATATCAGGAAACCGAGCTTGTAGATACTTACATAGTTAATAAGTTTACTCGTAATAATGTATTGCCAACTAACACGGTAACTGATATACATTTATCAAAAAGAGGGATATTGTATGCAGCGAGTAGCGAAGGATTAATAATTCATGATGGGTTTAACTGGGATGTATTGAATACAGAAAACTCACCCATATTGTTATCAGAACGTATACTGAAAGTTATTGAAACTCCATACGGTCAAATATTTTTTCAGGATCAATCCAATCATTTGTATGCAATCAATATCGATCAGGAGATACAGCTTATAACCGATCCTGAAACGAATCAGGCCATTAAGGTAAATGCAATTGATGTGCAAAAAAACTGGCTCATAGTAGTAAATGATACCAAGTTGTTATCAGTTGATCAACAATTGAGTGTGCGCGGAAATAAGCACAATATCAGTGGCTCAATTTGGGGTGCTATAATGACAGATTCGACATTATTTGTCATTTCTAGTGATGGGCTTTTTCGAATAGAACAATCAGAGGAAAAGAATTTTGTCGATGATTTTGGCATAGTGGATATAAACTATCACAGTAGTATTGAAAAGAGAGATAACGCACTTTTAATCATGGGAAATGGTGGCATAGATTGTGTCCCATTAAATGAGCAGAACAACTGTTCTAAGTACCACTTTAAAGCCAATCAAAACGAAAAAGTTTATCATATTACCCCAATGGGTGATACGAATTATGTGATATCAACTAATCAGCGATTGATCCAATACACAGGTTCAGATTTGATCACTCTTCAAACGGATGAAGGGTTGATGTATGAAAGTTTAATGAATGTGTTAGATAATCAGGTAATTGTATCCACATCAGGAGTTTTGGTTAATGGAAATCAAATTTTTACTCCAACTGTAGAAATTGTTGACGCTGCAACAGATGGTAAAAGTTTATGGTTGACATCTGATCAGCACGGGATCATTCAGATAACACCGAATAAATTTTCTCATTATTCAACATTGGGCTTTTTAAATAGCTATTCGGTTGTTGAAAAAGGATCAGAGGTTTGGGCCGGAAGTTTTGAATTCGGTTTTTCGAACACCTTATCAGGCAGTGATCTTATAACCACAGAAAACACAGAACTACCAAATAATACAATTCGAATGATGGGTTCTTTTTCAAATGGTGATTTATTTTTATCAACATGGGGTGAAAGACCGGTTTATTTCAGGAACAATCAAATTTATGAGTTCCCACAATTACAAGACGTAGCCTGGTCGACAACAAATGTTGCAGAAGGATTTTATGAGTTTGATAACGGTGACGTGCTGATAGGTTCACTGGAAGAATTGTATGTTATGGATGAAGAATCTGTAAGGGCAATTAAAGGTCCGGGTGGAAGCGCGATTGAGGGCGTACAAAGAATTGTTGCGGATCCTTATTCGGAAAGAATCTTTCTTTGTACAAAACAAAACGGATTATATATCTATGAAGCTGGGGTTGTAAGTCCTCTTTTTGACGAAGATGATCCGCGACACATTCGGGATATTTATATCACCTCACCAAACTCATTTTGGGTTGCCAGCTACAGTTCCGGTTTAATACACTATACACTTGATGAGAACGGCAAAACACTTGAAAAAAAACAAGTGGATCATTCAAACGGACTCCCGGATACCGGATTCCACAGAATACTTAAAGGTGAGGATGACAATTTATGGATTTCAAGTAACGACGGGTTAATCAGGGTAAGTTCAACAGAACTTGAAAATGCCATTAAAACAGGTGAGCCACTTAAATCACTTAAAGTTTTTACAGAAAAGGATGGGCTAAAAAATCGTGAGTTTAATGGAGGATCACAAAACACTGGTTTGGTTGACCGCGAAGGTAATTTATGGTTCACGAATCAGTCCGGATTGGTGAAATTGAATCCGAAAGATTTTTCTTCTGAAAATGTGAATATCGAAAACTTCTATGTGCGAAATGCTTCAGAGGATAAAAACAGTGAGTGGTGGGTTGCAACAGATTCTGTGATTCTGGAAGGGTGGAATGATTTCTTTAGCCTGGAATATGCACATATCAATACTTCTCAAAATAATACGGCCGGCATTTGGTATTCGGTTAATGATAGAAATTGGAGATTCTCTGAAATTTCGGGTACTACCGACCCAATTAAGCTCTCACGGGGAGAATCTGTAGTACAATTCGCTATATATCCACAAAAGGAACCTTTTTACTCGCTTACAATGATTCGCGATCCCATGTTAGTAAACAGAACCTGGTTTAGGTTACTTATTGGGGTCTTAGTTTTGCTTTCGATGATTGGCTTTGTGTTTTTTGCTAAAAAAATAAAATCGAAAAAGGCAGTAGCTTTAGAAGCTGAAAGGTTAGTTGAAGAAAAGAAATCAGAAGTTGAAATGATTTCAGAAAGCATTCATCAACATTATCATAATCCCGGATTCAACCTCGACGATTTGGCTAGTAAAGTGAAAATGAGCCGATCAACTATGTACAGAGTTTGGGGAAAAGAAAGGGAGGAAACCCTTAATGAATACTTACTTTCGGTTCGCCTTAAAAATGCAATCGAGTTATTAGTAGACGAAGATAAAACCATTACCGAAGCCGCTGAAAACTCCGGCTTCAGATCTCAATCATATTTTTCTAAAGTATTTAAAAAACACTATGGTTTATCACCATCAAAATTTCTCGAACAAAGTAAGAAAGTAAATTCCTGAGCTTATTTCTTCGTCTGGCACAACTCTACCAACACTCCGGCATTATCTTTTGGATGAACAAAAGCCACCAGTTTGTTATCGGCACCATCTTTGGGTTGCTCGTTAAGCACCGTAAAACCTTCGCCACGCAAACGGTCTAGTTCGGCGTAGATGTCGTCAACTTCAAAAGCAACATGATGCAAGCCTTGTCCTTTTTTTGCGATGTATTTTGCGATTACCGAATCCTCACTGGTAGCACCCAATAATTCTACTTTCGACTCACCGGTTTGGAAAAAAGCAGTTTCTACTTTTTCGCTTTCTACAATTTCACGTTTGCTGCACGGTGAGTTTAAGATGGTTTCGTAGGTTTTTACGGCAGATTCTAAATCAGCAACGGCAATTCCAATATGATCGATATGCATGTGAAAAGCGGATTAAAGTGTTTGGTTCTTTTTGTAATTTAAGCGCTTCAAATTTACATAAAATTAAAAGAACCCCTGATGAAAAAACTTTTATTGCTAGCTGTAACTGTATTCCTATTTGTTTCGTGCAGCAGCGAAGAAGATCCCGCACAAAAAGATGATATCGCAATAATTACTACAGAATTTGGCGATATGCATGTTCTTCTATACGATCAAACCCCCATTCATAAAGAGAATTTTCTAAAATTAGCGAACGAAGGCTTCTACGACAGCACAAAATTCCATCGTGTAATTCAAGGATTCATGATTCAAGGTGGCGACCCAAACTCGAAAGATGATAATCCGGCTGACGACGGACAAGGCGGCCCCGGATACACACTGGAAGCTGAATTCGACAATCAACTTGTACACAAAAAAGGCGCGATTGCTGCGGCTCGGCTTGGTGATCAACAAAACCCGCAACGCCGAAGCAGTGGCTCACAATTTTACATTGTGCATGGTCGCCAGGTGCAAAGTATGGAGCTCGATCAAATGTTGGCACAACGCAATGAGCTAGCCCGACAGGATATGATTCGCGAGTATGTTCAGGCTCCCGAGCAGGAAGAATTATTAAATCAATTGAGAACGTATATGCAATCGAATTTGGTTGATAGTGTGGAAGCAACTATTGCCAAAATTGAGCCCATTGCAACCGAAGGATATGTGCCAACTACTTATTCGCCCGCACAACGCGATATGTATAACGAACTTGGTGGAGTGCCGTTTTTAGATGGTAACTACACTGTTTTTGGCGAGGTTATTCTTGGTCTTAATATTGTGGACAGTATTGCTGTGCAAACAACCGGTCAGGCCGATCGCCCACTAGAGGATATCCCGATGACCGTGCGTGTTGAAACCATGGACAAAGCAAAAATTGAGCAGACTTACGGATACTCTTACGATCAATAAATCATTTACATTCGGATTACTCATTGTTATGATTGGGTTGGTGAGCTGTGTTCATCAACCCAAACCAGATCATTACTTTCTTGATGGCTATCCGGATTTGATTTTTCGAACTCAAGATGGCGATCCAGTTCCCACACGGTTTTTTATCACCAATCGCTCAGACAATGGATCCAATACCTACGAGATTCTGGATCGATCACTTATACTCACTTATCGCAAAGATGGAAGTGCGTACAGCGGTTACATTCGTACGTTCCATTGGGGTATTTATAATCTGGAAGCAATATTTAAAGACGGTTATATCAACCGATTACGGTACTGGCACCCAAATCGGCAGCTTGGGATGGATGCCAATTATTTAGAAGAATCCGGTATTGTTTGGAATTCTGATGGAGCCCGTTCGATTGCTTGGAATAAAGATCAACATGTGCACTATAATCCGTCCACTCAAAAACCGCGGGAAATTCAAGAGGACAGCTTGACCACCTATTTTCAAATCAGTGGAGATATTGATTATTACACCATACGCACTGATACAATGAACTTTTCGTACTACCCGGATGGCTCGCCAAGATATTTTCGTCCGAGCGGTGTTAGAGGCAATGGTGCAGTAAAACGATGGTATACCAATGGACAATTACGAGCAGAAGGTCAGTTCCGAAATTGGCACGAAGCCGGCTTGTGGATTGAGTACGATTCGCTTGGCACCGAAATAAATCGCGTTAATTACGACTTGCAACCGTAAATAGGTTGAATCGCATAGTTATTGTGCTAACTTAATGGCGTGCAACTAACTATTTGCTATGAAAATCTCCTTGCCTTCCATCCAAAAAATAGCGGATGACGCCTACCTTACTTTAGCACGATTTCCCTTCGTAATGATGAGTGCAACGGTAGCCTCAATTGCCGCTGTATGGTACTCTTTCCAATCGTATGATGTCCAACAAGCGAACCCAGAAGTGTTTAAGCTAATGTTTGTGGGATTTCTAGGCATCTCGTGGATGTACGCATGTAGAGTTTTTGCAGAGCAACAAAATTGGGCTAGGCCAACAAGATTAGCATTTAAAAGCACGGCATTTTTAATGCTGTTCATTTACTTCTTTGTTTTGCGGGATGACTTAACCGTTGGGCCTTATGATGTTTGGTACCGAATGGCCATGCTTTTTGTGATTACGCACTTGTTTGCCGCATTCAGCCCTTTTATTTCAACCGGTTCGGTAGATCAATTTTGGGAATACAACAAAACCATATTTCTACGATTTTTACTTTCGGGGATTTACTCCGGGGTTTTGTACATAGGATTATCGGTGGCACTTATGGCCCTGGACGTGTTACTCGGTTTTGATATCGATGATCGAAGCTATCTGGCATTGTTTTTTATTTTAGGTGGGGTTTTTAATACCTGGTTTTTTCTGGCTGGTGTTCCTGATAAAGAATCGATTCGCTCTAACTCTATCGAATATCCAAAAGGATTACGGGTATTTGTTCAGTTTGTACTCATCCCGCTAGTAACAGCGTATATATTGATACTCTATGCCTACCTCGCCAAGATCATCATCGAATGGAACTTGCCTAATGGTTGGGTAACCTATTTGGTATTAAGCTTCTCGATTGTTGGCATCTTATCGCTTTTGTTGCTGCATCCCGTTAAAGAAGATTCCGACAAGCAATGGATCAAGTGGTTTTCAACCGGATATTATCGTGCGCTCATTCCGCTCGTGGTTTTGTTACTCTTTTCGATATGGGTGCGCATCGACGATTATGGCGTTACCATCAACCGCTTTATTGTAGCAACGCTGGGTGTTTGGCTTACAATCATGGTTGTGTATTTCACACTCAGTAAATCAAAAAGTATCATGATCATACCCATTTCCTTATGTGTGATAACGCTTGGCACAGCATTTGGGCCGTTTAGCGCTTTTTCGGTTTCAGGAGGGAGTCAGCTAGATCGGTTTGAACAAATATTGAATGAGCATGAGTTGATAAATCAAAACGGATTTGCGGTGCCTGCTTCGGTCGAAATCCCCCTTGAAGCCAGAAAAGAACTAAGCTCCATCGTAGATTATGTTTCTGAACATCACGGAATAACTGCTTTTCAACCTATGTTCGAAGAGGATATTGAAATGATTGTAGATGATGAGCTTTATCAAAAACGAATGGGCTTTTATGATCCCGGGCTAAGTGATCCTACCGAATTATTGGCTTCAATTAATATCGAATTTACCGACGAATGGGTAACGGCAGAATATCTAAACGAAAGTAGGTACTTCGAGTTTTCGGCGGAATCAGGAGTTCAGGAAAATGATGAAAAATACGATTACAGTATTCATAACATCGAGGTAAATGTGGTTGATGTAAACCAAGAATACGCATTCGCCGAACATCTACTACTTGTGCAATTCAATCCGGATGAATTCGAGATTGAAATCAGCTTGGATAACGAAGCCACATCCGCCCAAAAAATCTCACTATTCGATGAACTTGGTGCCTTTGATTATAAAATTACCCCATCAAATAATTATAAAGCTATACCACTAGCTGAAATGACCTTTGAAAGTAAAAACGAGTGGTTATCTTTACGCTTAGTGTTCAACTCGCTATCCGGAATGTTAGGCGACGAACAACAGTTGAATCGCGCAAAGTTTAACCTATACGTAAAAATTATCGAATGAGGCATCATCCAGTAAAACAAAAAGCACAGCATCCATTTTGGTTAAAAGCTTCGGTGATTCTAATCGGGCTGTCACTTCTTTTTGTAATTTTAAGCTATGGCAAATTCATCTTGATGCCGTTAGCGTTTGCAGCATTTTTATCCATGCTGTTAAATCCGGTGGTAGAAAAACTGGAAAGCTGGAAAGTAGGACGTGCGTTCAGCATCATCATTACTATGTTGATGGTACTCATCGTTTTTGCGGGAATAATTACGCTAATCTCTGCTCAATTCGTCCAATTTGCCGAACGAGTGCCTGAAGTAACCGAACGCTTAAAAGAAGTAATGGCAGACGGCATTCAGTTTCTTGAAGAAACCGTGGGCTTATCGGAGGAACAGCGCACCGATTATCTGGAACAGGGTTTAAGCAATTTAATTGATCGCAGTGGCAGTTATGTGAGTTCCATCCTCGGGGCTACCACCAGTACGTTCACGTTGATGTCGCTACTGCCGATATTCGTATTCTTTATGCTGTATTACAAAGAGATGTACCAAACCTTTTTCAGGAAGTTGTTCGAGCGCAAAGACGGACCTTCTAAAATTGACGAAGTGCTCGACAATGTGCAGGATGTAACCCAAAACTATCTGGTGGGTTTACTAACAGTAATTGGAATCTTAGCGGTACTCAATACCACAGGACTGATGATTGTTGGTTTGGAACATGCCATTTTCTTTGGGGTTTTTGCTTCGCTGATGGCGATAATACCCTATATCGGGATTATTATCGGTGCATTGCCACCATTATTATTTGCCTTGTTGTTGGGCGAAGATCTTCTCACTCCCGTGCTGGTGTTAGCCGTATTCGGAACCGTTCAGTTTTTAGAAGGCAATTTCATTTCGCCCCGAATTGTGGGCTCGAAAGTTGCCATCAATCCTTTTATGGCGATGCTTGCCTTAATCATCGGAGGCGAAATCTGGGGGATTTCGGGAATGATTCTTTTTGTGCCGCTGATCGGAATCCTTCGAGTTATTTTTACCGAAATCGACGGACTAAAACCGTATGGCTATTTATTGGGTAATCAGATAGAGTATGGGGATGAGGGGTAGTTAATACTCCAAATATAATGCGAGCTTTATAAAAATTAACACTTTGAGTGTATAATTTTACTTGACATTTTTCCCGTTTTCAATAGCTTATCTCTATAAATAAAAAAACCCCACAGAAGCGGGGTATAAGGATACTCATTTGAGCAGAGCCGGCAGAGTCTCAATGACATCTTTGATGTGAAAAGACTCTTTTCGAGATGAATTACTCAAATTTATAGTATTTAAATCTAAAATCAAATACGGGGAAGATGACTAAAATTTTAGGTCTTGATTTAGGTGTAGCTTCGATTGGTTGGTCTTTAATTGAGCAACATGAAAACGGAGGAGAAATCCTAAAAAGCGGTGTTCGAATTTTTCAGGCAAACAATGAAAGAGCCCTAGCGGCACCTGGCGAATCTGCAAAATCGGATCGTGGTACAAAGCGATCTATAAGAAGACAAAGAGACCGAAGATCCAGAAGAAAGCAGAAACTGTATAATCTTTTTTTTAAAAATGGATTAGCTCCTGAAAGAGGTGAATCTGAAGATTGGGTAAGTTTAAATCCCTATTTAATTCGAGCGAAAGCGCTTGATGAAAAAGTTACTCTTCAGGAATTGGGAAGAGCATTTTATCACTTAAATCAGCACAGAGGGTATAAAAGTAACCGAAAGGACGGAGAGGATAAAGATGGGGCAGTAAGCAAGGGCATCAAGAAAATTGAAACTCTGATGAATGAGTATGATGCAAGAACTTATGGTGAGTATTGTTTCAAAATAATCGAAAATCACAGATTGGAAAATAAGACCCCATCAGATGATGATTGGAGAATTAGAAACAACTATACCCATCGAAATATGTTCATTGATGAGTTTGATAAAATTTGGGAAGCTCAACAAAATCATCACCCGGAAATTTTAACAGAATCTTTAAGAGATGAAATTTATCAGACCATCTTTTATCAACGGAAGATGAAATCCCAAGCACATTTAATTGGCAAGTGCCCTTTGGAGAAGAATAAAAAGAGGATTCCAAAAGCTCACTTACTGTTTCAAGAGTTTAGAATTCGGAAAGAACTGAATAATCTAACAATGGCAGACGAAAATGGTATGCCAATTACTTTAACAGTAAAAGACAAAGAGTATTTATTTGATTATCTAAACACTCGTAAAGAGGCAAGTTTTAAAGCATTAAAAAGTGAATTAATTAAGAATGATGTCATCGCAAACTCAAATGTCAGTTTTAATTTAGAACGAGGTGACAGAAAAAATTTAAAAGGCAATACTACTAATTACCGACTTTCAAATAATAAAGCATTTGGTGACGATTGGTATAAACTGGACAGGGAACTTCAAGATTATATTGTCTACGTATTAATTCATTTTGATGATCCTCAAAAGGTTTATGAGAAAGCGATGAAAGAATGGGGAAGAACCCATGAACAAGCTAAAACGTTAAGTCATTTAAGACTGGAAAGCGATTATGGAAGTTTTTCAGAAAAAGCGGTTAAAAAATTATTGCCGCACCTAAAAGAAGGAAAATTAGAAAGTACTGCAGTAGTTGAAGCGGGATATGATCTGTTTGAGAAAAAACAAGGTCAGTTAACCAAACTTCCCATGCCACCAGAAATAAAAAATTCGGTGGTATATCATGCGTTGATAGAATTGCGAAAAGTGATCAATGGGATTATTCGAGTATACGGTATGCCTGATAAAATTCGTGTAGAATTGACACGGGATATTAAGGCGGGCTATGATCGTCGTCAAAAAATGACGAAGAAAATGCGTGAGCTTGAAAAGAAAAACCAGAAAGCTAGAGAGGCTTTAAAAACAGCTCCATATAATCGGCAGGAGCCAACCTACAACGATATTCTTTGGTATAATTTAAGAGAAGAATGTAAAGGTGTCTGCCCATACACCGATAAATCTATTCCGGCTGAAGCATTTAATACCGGTGAATTTCAAATTGAACATATTATTCCATTCAGCAGATCATTGGATGATTCATTTGCTAATAAAACATTATGCGACGCTGATTTCAATCGAAAAAAAGGAAATCGTACACCGTGGGAGTGTGTAGAGGCAGGCTTAATATCAGAAGACGATTTAGTGCAAAGAATTAGAAAATTGCCTTGGAATAAAAGAAAGAAATTTATTCAAAAATCGGTTGATCAGTCACAATTTATAAGCAGGCAATTAAATGATACCCGCTATATCAGTAAAGAAGCGAGTTCGTATTTAAAGCAATTAGCATGTGAAGATGTTGAAGTAGTAAAAGGGCAAACAACGTCATTATTGAGACATATTTGGGGATTAAACGGTGTCCTAAATCCTGAAAACGATGAGATGAAAAGTCGTGACGACCATCGCCATCATGCTGTAGATGCCATTGTTGTTGCTCTTACCTCACGTTCATTGCTAAAACGATTGAGCGACGAAAATAAAAAGCTAGGGGAAGATGAATGGAAAACATTGGAAGAAACAGGTAGAGAACAATATTCTGAACTGAAAAAAAGAATGGATGGCCGTATTTGGTTAAGCCATCCTTGGCCAAGTTTTAGAAAAGATGTCGAACGGTCTATTAATGATATTACCGTTTCTCATAGAGTAAAACGTAAAATTTCTGGTGCGTTGCACGAAGAAACATTTTACGGTGGAACCGATGAAAAAGCCCCAAAGAATAAAGTAAAAATGGTTGTTCGTAAACCTGTACACGCATTATCCAATAAAGAATTGAAGCTAATTAGAGATGCAGGAATACGTAGAATAGTTAATGAAACCATTCAAAAAAGGGTGGAGGCAGGGATGACTCAAGTAAATGCTATTAAAAGCTTAGAAGCCGATCCTCCTTACATAATCTCAGATAAAGCTAAAGTGCCGATTAGAAAGGTTCGCTTACTCATGGAAAAAAATCCTGAGATAATGCACTCTTTTAGCAATGAAAAAGGTGAGTTGTTTAAACACGCTTTATACGGGAACAATCATCATATAGCTATTTATGAAACAACAGATAAAAAAGGAGAAACAAAACAAGTGGGTTTTGTAGTGCCAACGATGGAAGCAGCGAGAAGAGTAAAAGATGGAGATCCCATTATTGATAAATCTTACAGATCTCATGATCACACGTTTAAATATTCATTGGGTATAAATGACATGATAATCAATCATGATGATAGTGAGATCTATAGATTACAATATATCGAGAGTATTGGGAAAATGGGTTTTAGGAAAACTAATGTAGCTTTAAAAAAGCCGTCTGACCCAGGAATAATCAGGAAAATGCCAGGTACTTTAAAGGCAACCAAGATCAAGATTTCGCCAATTGGTGAAATCTTCCCAGCTAATGATTAAACGGACAGTTGAAATATCAAGTGGCCCCATTCATTTATCAATCAAGCATAAACAAATGCTTTTAAAGAAGAATGGGGAAACTCATTCTATTCCGGTAGAAGACATGGGCTTGCTGGTACTTTCAAATCCTGCTATAAGCTATACCCATCAATTGATGTATGAATTGCTGGAAAACAATGTTGCCGTCCTGTTTTGTAATCGTCAACATATGCCTGAGGGTCTATTATTGCCATTTGAGGATAATCAACTTCATCAAGCACGTCTACAGATACAAGCAGAAGTAAAAAAACCATTAAAGAAGCGACTTTGGCAACAAGTGGTTCGAGAAAAAATCAGTGCACAATCCAGTGTTTTAATTCAAAAACATGGTAAAGATGATGGGCTGAAATTATTAATGAAAAAAGTAAAATCCGGCGACCCAAGTAATGTCGAAGCGAGAGCTGCTAAAAAATATTGGAAAACGTTATTCAAGGATTCAGAATTTAAACGGAATTATAAGTTAAACGATATCAATGCGCTGCTAAACTATGGCTATGCAATAATTAGAGCCGCAGTTGCACGTAGTATAACCGCCGCAGGTTTACATCCTTCCTTGGGGCTACATCATCATAATCAATACAACCCCTATTGTTTGGCAGACGATTTAATGGAACCATTTAGACCATTGGTAGACTCGGTAGTTTATGATCAATACCTATTAAATCAATCTTTAGAAATTGAAGTTTCGAAAGAAACTAAAAAGCCATTGTTAGAATTACTCACAACTAATATGATTGTTGATGATATGAAATATCCGTTACTGGAAAGCTTGCACATTATGGCAAGTTCATTGGTGGGGTGCTACACAAAAGAAAGACAACACATTGCTTTTCCAAAAAGGATGGAATAATGGGTGCAAAGAGTTACATATTCGGGGGGATGAATACCATGTGGATGGTAGTAATGTTTGATTTACCGGTAGATACTAAAGCGGCAAGAAAGGAAGCGAATGATTTTAGAATACGCATTAAACAAGATGGTTTTACCATGATGCAACTTTCTGTTTATATGCGGCATTGCCCAAGCAGAGAAAATGCAGATGTTCATGAGCGACGCGTAAAAAAAATATTACCACCCGATGGGGAAGTTCGTATAATTCGAATCACTGATAAGCAATTCGGAAACATGAAAATATTTCGTGGAAGGCGAAGAAAACCTACTGAAAATGCGCCCAAGCAATTACAAATGTTTTAGTTTTTTTCGACTTGGAACTGAACAAGTAATTGGGATGCAATTACTTGAACAGAACCTAATCTAATTCATCTCGAAAAGAGTTCAAATCACAGCGCCTGATTCGTTCGCAAATATTCGAGTTGTAATCTAATTCATCTCGAAAAGAGTTCAAATCACAGCATTTGCGCGAAGATGGACATGGTGGGGAGTAATCTAATTCATCTCGAAAAGAGTTCAAATCACAGCTTGCCGATTAAACGCACGAACCTATCGAAAAATCTAATTCATCTCGAAAAGAGTTCAAATCACAGCTAGTAGCTCTTCTTTTTGAAATAGACCGCCAATCTAATTCATCTCGAAAAGAGTTCAAATCACAGCATTTCTTCAAGCACATCGCCATTTGTTCGAAATCTAATTCATCTCGAAAAGAGTTCAAATCACAGCACTTAAAGCAGTACCGTTCACATATTTGTAAATCTAATTCATCTCGAAAAGAGTTCAAATCACAGCTCAACAGCCGAGCCCATTTCAAAGACTTTCAATCTAATTCATCTCGAAAAGAGTTCAAATCACAGCCGTCCGGGCTTAGTTACTCTAGCTATTTCAATCTAATTCATCTCGAAAAGAGTTCAAATCACAGCGCTTAAAGCAGTACCGTTCACATATTTGTAAATCTAATTCATCTCGAAAAGAGTTCAAATCACAGCAAATTACTTCTGATATATGTGATTTTGCTAAATCTAATTCATCTCGAAAAGAGTTCAAATCACAGCGGAATATTCAACGGGTAAAAGCCTTTGGAAAATCTAATTCATCTCGAAAAGAGTTCAAATCACAGCTATTCTGAACCTTTCATTCGACTTAATGGTAATCTAATTCATCTCGAAAAGAGTTCAAATCACAGCCTCTTCCACGCGATTGCATAGCGCCTCAACAATCTAATTCATCTCGAAAAGAGTTCAAATCACAGCTCGTTGGGATTGGTTCCTATGTCTATGCTTAATCTAATTCATCTCGAAAAGAGTTCAAATCACAGCCTTTATTCGCGGCTATTTACAATGGTGTAAAATCTAATTCATCTCGAAAAGAGTTCAAATCACAGCATTTCTGACCTAGACGAAACTAGTGGGTATAATCTAATTCATCTCGAAAAGAGTTCAAATCACAGCCTTTGATTCCCTGTCTTTCGTAAATATCAGAATCTAATTCATCTCGAAAAGAGTTCAAATCACAGCAATTTAATCTCTATCTGCCTACCCGTTTAGAATCTAATTCATCTCGAAAAGAGTTCAAATCACAGCTGACACCTTCATGACCGTACAGGGAAAAGAAATCTAATTCATCTCGAAAAGAGTTCAAATCACAGCTAATGCAGACACTGATTTGCAAGAAGAAATAATCTAATTCATCTCGAAAAGAGTTCAAATCACAGCCAGGCTCAGTAGCACACCACGGATGTTCGTAATCTAATTCATCTCGAAAAGAGTTCAAATCACAGCTCGCTAAACACCTTTACTAATGAATGAAAGAATCTAATTCATCTCGAAAAGAGTTCAAATCACAGCTAACCTTTTTAAGCTCGCTTAGTTTATTTTAATCTAATTCATCTCGAAAAGAGTTCAAATCACAGCCACCTTCGTCGGGTTGGCAACCTATACGCTAATCTAATTCATCTCGAAAAGAGTTCAAATCACAGCCCAACCAATAGTGCCATCAATATCGATGGTAATCTAATTCATCTCGAAAAGAGTTCAAATCACAGCGAAGCCTTATCTTCTAGTTAATAAATCTTCAATCTAATTCATCTCGAAAAGAGTTCAAATCACAGCAGATAATCAACCGCCATCCTTTTACCTATTGAATCTAATTCATCTCGAAAAGAGTTCAAATCACAGCAGTATACAGTCCCCAATCATTAACAAGAGAAATCTAATTCATCTCGAAAAGAGTTCAAATCACAGCGTAATTCAGAAGAGGGAATTATGATAATCGAATCTAATTCATCTCGAAAAGAGTTCAAATCACAGCTTGTTTCAGGTAACGGAATAGGCTCAAATCAATCTAATTCATCTCGAAAAGAGTTCAAATCACAGCAGCCTCAGACTACGGCACAACATACAGTAAAATCTAATTCATCTCGAAAAGAGTTCAAATCACAGCCCAATTCGCTTCTGTATAATGGTTTATGAAAATCTAATTCATCTCGAAAAGAGTTCAAATCACAGCGGGCTGATCTTGTATAAAGAATGAATCAAAATCTAATTCATCTCGAAAAGAGTTCAAATCACAGCAGATAGCCCCACTCAGAGACGTATTCAGCTAATCTAATTCATCTCGAAAAGAGTTCAAATCACAGCATAATCCGGCGGGCGTCAAAAAGAACGCTAATCTAATTCATCTCGAAAAGAGTTCAAATCACAGCACATCCGAGATCATAGCCACGTTCCTAATTAATCTAATTCATCTCGAAAAGAGTTCAAATCACAGCTTGATAGTTCCTTGTTCGTTAACGTCTGGAAATCTAATTCATCTCGAAAAGAGTTCAAATCACAGCGTTTCGCTCATTTCTGCGATTATCGCATTCAATCTAATTCATCTCGAAAAGAGTTCAAATCACAGCTAGCGTGTCTTTGCTTGCCATGAATACGTTAATCTAATTCATCTCGAAAAGAGTTCAAATCACAGCTTTTAATATCCCTTATCAACCAGACTTATCAATCTAATTCATCTCGAAAAGAGTTCAAATCACAGCTTCAGCAGATGACTCTGCTGCGAAAGAATTAATCTAATTCATCTCGAAAAGAGTTCAAATCACAGCCACCTACCATTTACCGACTTGCAAGTAATTAATCTAATTCATCTCGAAAAGAGTTCAAATCACAGCCATTTAGCGATGTAATGTTCATCGGTTGCAAATCTAATTCATCTCGAAAAGAGTTCAAATCACAGCGGTGCAGTAGTTATTTAACCGGGTGCGCAGAATCTAATTCATCTCGAAAAGAGTTCAAATCACAGCATGCAGAAAACAATGTGGTAATGGTGCATCAATCTAATTCATCTCGAAAAGAGTTCAAATCACAGCATGTTATAAATAACCTTGTTACCGCCTTTAATCTAATTCATCTCGAAAAGAGTTCACACAGGATTACCACAACAAAATTTTGTGCTTCAGTGCTTCAGTGGCATAAATAATCTTGCAATTCTTTAGAGAATAAATCAAATTCCTTACTCAAGGTAAGAAAAGTAAGGAGAGTGCAAGATGCCATCAGCAACCATCACATCGAAAGGACAAATAACGATCCCCAAAAAGATTCGGGACGAGCTAAACCTGAAAGCGGGAGATGTGCTTGATTTTGATATTCAACATGGAAGAATTGTATCTATGTCACCAAATAAACGGAATATAGATGAAGCTTTTGGGATGCTGTATCGCGAAAATCAAGAGGCTTTAACCGTTGAAGAGATGGATGCCGGAGTAGCAGAGTATTTTCGTAAAAAATATAAAAAGCAATGATTGCAGCAGACACAAATATATTGGTGCGTTTATTGGTAAATGATGTTCCGGAACAGGCAGAAGTAATTAGAAAAATGATTAAAAATGGAGAATGGCTTTATATTAATTCTGTGGTACTTTCTGAGCTATTCTGGGTGCTTACTAAAGTATATGGATACCCGAAAAACGATTTTATTGCTTCCATAGATGTCCTACTTGAATCTGAAGGCATACATTTTTTTAATGCAGAAATAGTAAAAAATGTGTTAAGCGATTTTGTTCAAACAAAGATTGGATTCGTTGATTGTTTAATAAACGAAATAAATTCTTCAAATGGTTTTAAAACACTCACCTTCGATAAGAAAGCGGCAAAACTCGATGGAATGGTATTGTTGAATTAATCGATCTTTACGGTTTACTCAGCATTCCCTTTTGCCTCATTTAACCGAGTAAGTCTCGCCTGAAACCAGGTGTCTTCCGGAAATTCTTCTAAAAACCGATTTGTGGTAGCGATGGCTTCGTTGAATTTTTCCTAGCTTTCAAGAGCAAGCACCAAATAATAACCGGTTAAGGCTTTGGGGAAGTCTTCCTCTGCTTTTTCGTTAAAGTAGCGAGCCATAATTTCTAAATCAGCATGTTGCTCATTCGCCCGTAATTCACTAAAAAAGGATTGCAACAGCTCCATCCCTCGGTGATAATCTTCAATTTCCTCGGAATTTGTGATGCTTTCGTGGGTTTCTTTCACAGCGTCAGTACCGGATTCGTTGTAAACAGCCAGCAGGGTATCAGCCATTACTTTCTTTGGCTCCGAAACGGAAACCACTTCAAAACGATCGTACACCAATGTGGCATTCGGTGGGATGTCCTCACCGGCGCCTTCTTCTCCGTATGCGATTGAAGCCGGCAGGGTTGCAACTACATTATCGCCTTCGCGCATCATAAAAGCCATTTCATTGAAGCCGGAAATCAAGCTAGAAACACCGGCAATAAAGGTGAATAACGAGTCTTCTGCCTCATAAGACGTCCAAACCAAATTGTCATCCACCATCAAGCTTAGTTTGGTTGATACTTCCGATCCAACTTCTATTTCGCGTCCATCACCCTTTTTGAGGTAGTAGTATTGCAATCCACTTTCCGTGGTTACGGTATGTTCAGGACCTAAGCCTTGTTCACTTTTTGTTTTGTTTGAGGTACACCCAATAATCAAAGCGAGGAAAAGCAGAAGAGATAATTTCATAGTTAGCTAATTAATTTTTCGATGAATATAGAGATAATGAATCGAGTTGCAATGGTAATGAGTGATTCCCGGTACTTCATTTGTCGTTGGTCATTGGTCGGTGATCGGTCGTCAATAGTCTTCCGCCTTCATCATCTGGCCTTAAAAAACTCCAAAACCTCATCGGCTGTTTTAGTATTTAACACCCGCTCTTTTTCATATTTCCCTTTTCGGGCGATGCGAACGCCGTACTGAATATCATCGATGCCTTCGATACTGTGTGCATCGGGGTTGATGGAAGTCATCAGTCCCACTTCTTTGGCTTTGTTTCCATAACTCCAATCTAAATCGAGTCGCCATGGTGAAGCATTTATCTCGATGGCTGTGTTGTGTTCGGCCGCTAAAGCAACCAGTTCATTCAGGTCGATGTCGCTTCCACCACGTTTTAGCAATAAGCGCCCGGTGGGGTGACCTACAATTCGTGTGTATGGATTTTTGATGGCATTTCGAAAACGCTCCATCATTTTTTCGCGAGGCATATCTAAAGTTTGGTGAACGCTGGCTATCACAAAATCGAAACCTTCCAAAATATCGTCCGGATAATCCAGACTTCCATCTGCCAGAATATCACTTTCGATGCCTTTTAAAATCACAAAATCTGTGCCTTGAGCTTTGAACTCTTCATTCAGCGCTTCGATTTCCTCCCATTGAGCCTTTACCTCATCTACCGATAGTCCACCGGCATAAGCCGCCGTTTTAGAGTGATCGGTGATTCCTAAATAGGTGTATCCGCGCTCGATGCAAGCTTCCGCCATTTCTTTAATCGAAAACTTCCCATCGCTCCATGTACTGTGGGCATGAATTACACCGCGAATGTCGCTTTCCTGAACTAGGGGCAACTCTTTCTGCTCTTCAAAAATGTCAAACTCCCCACGATCCTCACGCAATTCAGGCGGAACCCAGTTCAATCCAAGGTGATCGTAAATATCTTGCTCCGTTTCGAAAGGAATGGCTTCATCAAAATTGGTTTCGCCACTTTCTGTGAGTTTGTATAAACCGTATTCGTTTAAGCTCATTCCACGTTCCCGGGCACGCGAACGCATCAGTACATTGTGTTCTTTACTTCCGGTGAAGTACATCAATGCCGCAGCAAAATGCTCCGGTTTTACGATACGTAAATCCACTTGTCGGCCTTCACGTGTTCTAACAGAACTTTTGGTTTCGCCTTTACCCAGAATTTCTGTTACCCGCTCGTGGGTGGTAAAAACTTCGAACAAATTCGGAATGTATTCTTCATTCGCAGCAATTAAAATGTCTATGTCGCCGATGGTTTCTTTAGCTCTGCGCAACGACCCCGCAATTTCGATTTGTTGAACGCCATCCAGATCCTTCAAACTCTCGTAAATGTCGTTGGCGATGGAAGTGGCTTCATTCAAGCGGCACCGTTCGTCGAATTGTTCCATCCATTCAATTGATTTCTTGATCTTCTCAGCAGATTTACCGCCCAGTCCCGACAGTTTTGCCAGCTCCCCGGACTCGATCAAACCTTTTAGTTCATCAATCTCGGTAATACCAAACTCTTTATGAATCTTGAGAATATTCTTTGGTCCCAATCCTGAAATATCCAGCCATTTGATCAAACCCAAAGGTACTTTTTCTTTAAATGCTTCCAGAACGGGCATTTCGCCGGTTTCGGCGTAAGCATAAATATCTTCGGCTATCGACTTTCCAATATCTTTAATGTCGGTTAGGTTTCGGTTTTCGATGTATACGTTGATGTCGTCGCTGAGACCTTTTACCGTTTGCGAAGCTTTATCAAAAGCGATGGCTTTAAAGCGATTTTCGCCTGCAAGTTGCATCAATTGAAATACAAGATTCAGTTTTTCGGCTACATCAAGATTACTGGGCATGGAAATAATTTTAAAAGTTATGTTCAGATTGGTGGATTCACGTAAGAACTCTTACTATAACACAAAATTTAAAATGAATGATTCAAAGTTGTTGGATAAGTTCAATCGTAACAAAAAGAATCTTTAAATAATCAGATCAACCAATATGAGAAAGATAACTAGCTGGACATTCATCCTGTCCTTCATCCTCAGTGGCTTAGTTGCTGCACAAGTTCAATCGCCGGCCGCGTTTTTAGGCTACGAATTAGGCGATCAATGGACTCCACACCATAAAGTGCACGACTATTTTAATCACGTTGCTGAAAATTCAGATTTAGTAGTAATTCAGGATTACGGTAAGACCTACGAAGGTCGTGAATTAACGCATGTGGTGGTTACATCTAGGGCAAACCATGCCAATTTGGATGAAATCAGATCAAACAATTTAAAGTTGGTGGGATTGGAATCCGGCGAACTAACGGATAACACCAAAGCCATTGTGTGGATGAGTTACAACGTACATGGTAACGAAACTTCATCAAGCGAAGCGGCTATGTACACCATTTACGAGCTGGTAACGGATAAAACCGAATGGTTGAATGATGTGGTTGTGATCTTGGATCCGATGATTAATCCTGATGGACGCGACCGGTATGTAAACTGGAATCGTTCGGTAACGGGTGCTTTTCAAGATGCTGATCCTAATTCGCGGGAGCATATGGAGCCTTGGCCGGGTGGACGTACCAACCACTATTACTTTGATCTAAATCGCGACTGGGCGTGGCAAACTCAAGTTGAGTCGCAACAAAGAAAGGATATCTATTTCGAATGGATGCCTCACGTACATGTTGATTTTCACGAGCAGGGCTACAATTCACCATACTATTTTGCTCCAGCTGCAAAGCCTTATCACAAAGCGATTACCGACTGGCAGAAAGAATATCAAACGATGATTGGTAGAAATAACGCCAAGTATTTTGACGAAGAAGGCTGGATGTATTTTACCAAAGAGCGCTTCGATTTATTCTATCCTAGTTATGGCGATACATGGCCAACATTTAATGGCGCTATTGGTATGACCTACGAGCAAGCCGGGCACAGCCGTGCGGGTTTAGGTATCGAAACAGCAGAAGGCGACACGCTTACCTTGCGCGATCGATTGATTCACCACGGCACTTCAGGACTTTCGACCGTTGAAATCACGGCGATGAATGCAGATCGTGTAGTGGAGGAATTCGGGAAGTTTTTCTCTGATGTTCGAAATAATGGGAGCGGCGAGTATGAAACCTTTGTGGTGAAAAAGAGCTCCAATCCTGATAAAACAGCAATGATGATGCGCTATTTGATCGATCAGAACATTCAGGTTCAGGCGGCTGCTTCAAGCTCGCGTGCAAATGGTTACGATTATGCTACCGGCGAAACCGGTCGTGTAAATATCGAAGAAGGTGATTTTGTGATCTCAACCAAACAACCTATGGGTAATTTAGTTCGTGTGTTGTTCGAGCCATCTCCGGAATTGGAAGATTCTGTTACCTATGACATCACCGCTTGGGAAATGCACTACGCCTACGGTGTAGATGGCTTTGCTTTAACGACCGACATCGCCACAAAAGCCGTTGAAATGGAAAATATGCCGATGGATACCGACATGGTTGATCGGCCGTATGCGTATATCGCAAAGTGGAACTCGCTGGAAGATTTGAAATTCTTGGCTGCACTGCTGAAAGAAGGGGTGCGACCAAGATACACCATGGAGCCATTTTCGATTGACGGAAAAGATTACGCTGCTGGAAGCTTGGTGATTACACGGAATGGAAATCATACTATGGGTAACCGTTTCGATGACATTGTTAAAACGATGGCAGATGCTCATAATCGTGAAATTCATCCGGTTACAACCGGTTTTGTGGATTCAGGCAAAGATTTTGGTTCTTCATCAGTAACACTTATCGATCCGCCAAAAGTGGTATTGATCTCAGGTGATGGAACTAGTAGCCAAATGGTTGGCCATATCTGGCATTTCTTCGATCAGCAGATTTCCTATCCGATTTCATTGGTAAATATGGATGACTTATCGCGTTTAAATTGGAGCGATGTGGATGTGCTGATCATGCCATCCGGTTCGTATGGTAGAGCTTTTGGTGAAAGTGGAATGAATGACTTAAAAGACTGGATTCGTGGTGGCGGGCGCCTGATTGCCGTTGAAGGCGCAAATGGATTCTTAGCCGGTCAAGATGGGTTTTCGCTCCAAAGAAAATCATCCGGTGGCGAGGAAGGCAGTGATGATCCCGATGACAAACTCAGAGTTTTCGGAAACTCAGAACGTGATTTTATCACCAATTTTAATGCCGGATCGGTTTATGAACTCGATCTCGACACAACTAATCCGTTAGTGTTTGGCTATGGCGATAAATACATGTCGCTGAAGTTGGGCTCTACCGCATACGAGTACCTCGATAATGGTTGGAATGCTGCCGTTGCAAAAAGCGGTACTCCTCGTAGTGGATTTGTTGGCGCAGCAGCTCAGAAAAATCTGGAGCAATCTCTCAGCCTTGGATTCCAAAATATGGGAAGTGGAGAAGTTGTTTACATGATCGACAACCTATTCTATCGCGGTTTCTGGCACAACGGAAAGTTGATGATCGGTAACGCGGTGTTTTTTAAATAAGCACGATCGTAAGTTTCGAATTTAATTTTAAAGGCAGCCCAAACGGGTTGCCTTTTTTAGTTTGATGGAGAAACCACCCCGTCATTCTGCTATCGCTGAATGCCACCCCTCCACGGGAGGGGAATTGAAACTGGATTGGATTTGAGATAGTTGCTTTTTCTTTTTCGGAATGAATCAGTTTCATTGAAGCTTTAGAATTGGTATCGATTTATGAATAAGGTAAAAAAGAATTCCCCTCCGGCGGAGGGGTGTCCACCGGTTCCTGAGCTCGTCGAAGGAGGTGGACGGGGTGGTGAATTGCTCAACGAGGTAAATGAGCGTTCATCGAAAAACTACTTCGCTTTGCCGTATAATCCGGCATTAAAAGAACGTGCACGTGCTTTAAGAAAAGCTGGGAATTTGCCTGAAGTTCTGTTGTGGAAACAGCTGAAAAAACCACCGTTTGATCACTTAGATTTTGATCGCCAGAAAATAATCGGCAACTATATTGTAGACTTCTACTGCACCAACTTGAATTTAGTGATTGAAGTTGATGGTGAAAGTCATGATTCAAAAGTTGAGTATGATAAAAGGAGGGATGAATATTTAATGAGTTTGGGATTGAAAATTATACACATTCGTGCAAAAGAGGTGCTACAGAATATGGAAGGTGTAATAAGGTATTGATTAGTATCAGTAAAAAACGTTAATGATTCAGATTCTGAATTTATTTAACCATAAAAGATTTTTAATCAGATATATAAATCTAATTTGACTATTTAAATTATTTTTTTTTTTTGATTCGAAATGTCAATCGTTAATTAAATTTCAGAAATATGAAAAAAAGAATAAGTGTGATAGTTGTTATACTAGTTGCAGGGCTTTCTTCTTCTCTATATTCAGACCCAGTTTGCATTTGGGAATCTCCAGAGGGTTGTATTTATCGATTCCATCAAGGTGGTGCTGATGTAAATTGTGGAGAAGGGCCAATACCACTAGATTCCGGACAAATGGGTAGCTGTCCTGGAGTTGAAGTACATCATTATTAATAAATTAAAGGAGATAAATATGAAATGGTTAACAGTTGTTTTACTACTTACAGTAACAATATCGTGTGTTGAATCTGAGAGTGTGTCAGAAAAAGAAAGAGGTCCATTGCAAATATCGCAAAACTCTGATTTCTTAGAATTACCGTATGGTCAACCAGAGTCTTCTAATTTTAAAAGTTTAAAATGGGGGGAATTAACTGGTAGTGAAAAAGAAAAGGCCAAAAATGAATACATTGATTTTAGTATCCAAAGTGAAGCGATGGCTTCTAAAATTTTGGAAAATATAGAACCTACAAACATTAATAATCTGTATGAAGCAATTCCTGTAATGCAAAAAAGGATCGAAGAAATGAGACTAACACAGGATACTTTTCTGGCAGAACAATATGTAGCATTTAACATACAAAGATTATTATTTAACAATCAGTTATTTACCGTTGAAGATATTGATCAGAATAAAAATTTGTACTTCGATACGACCGAGTTAGCACTTCTTGAATTTAGTCTAGAACTAATGGTTGAAAATGGTAACCCTAACGCAGAGTTGATGGCATTAAATGCTTTTCACTTAAAAGACTATATTGGTAATGAAAAAATGAAGTTATTAGCAAGTAGCTCAATTTCAAATGCAGAACGATGGTTTAGCAATGAACAAAATTGTATTAATTGTGAATTCAAAGTAAAAGAAGAAGACCAAAATGCTTTTAAACTGAACTCTGTTAAAGAAGGAATAAAATATTTGAGTCAATTTTAAATTGATTAGAAGTATGTTTGTAAAGGCAGCCCAAACGGGTTGCCTTTTTTTGTGGTTAAGTGTTTTATACAATAACTCACAGTCTCACGTTAGCATCGCATGTCTTCTCGGATTCTACTTCTCTTATTTCTTTCGATGCTGTTGGCGTGCAGTAAAACACCATCTTCGTGCGAGCGTTGCGATCGTGAAATATCCATCACTCCTTGTATCGATAAACACCGTCAATTTAAACAGGGAGTTGTTTTTAATTTAGAATCCGATGCGGTCGAATTTATCCCAATCACTCAAATAGAACCATTTCACGAGGCGTTTTTAATTGAAGTAGATTTAATAGCAGTTTCAGAACGAGTGGTGTTGATTTCGTCGGAGCATGGAAATTATTTATTCGACATTTTCGGGTTTGTGATGCTTAGTTTAGACGAAGCTGAGGATCCTATTGTAGCTAAATACGGAGATCGAAGATTTTTTGGAGCTACAGAAAAAGTAGGGGATTTTAAACTTGATGATACCTTTTCGATCTCCAATGTGGTGCTTCAATCAAAAATGATTGAGTTTTCATTAACAGGTGGGGCTGCAGATTCTCTATTTGCTGTAAACTCATATTTAATTGCCGACGATACTCTGGCTACTTCTTGACTTTATTTTCCGCATCAATTCAATGAGGATCAAATTCAGTACCTAAAGACGGAAGAAATCAGATCATTTTATACAAACGAAACAACCGGTAAAGTCCGCACCAACGATGAATATATGCGGTCTCAATGGGAGATTTTTGACCTAAACTCGCAGCAAGTTATCCATCAAACAGATTGGGAATACTCCAATCAAATCAGGAAACCGGAACGAGCCAGTTTCTCTGATGATGGAAGTGTTAAAGCCGTTCAAATCAATAACAGCTCAACATCAGTAACACACTCAAATGGCTCAAAACTACTTCTTGATAATGCCCGAAGCCCACAATTATCACCGGATGGAGATTATATGTCGAGTTCTGATTTTAATACAATAGAAGTAATTCAAACAGAAACGGGGACACGGTTTAGCATCACCAATAAAAGTGATTATTCGGTCTACAACCCAACTGCGTTTTTACGTGATGAGCTTGGTGTACTTATCACTGAAACAAAAAGAGCCAGTGACGACCTTAGAGATATGGCGATCCGAAAAATTAGTTTTGATGAATTTGGTGTAACTGATTCATCTACCAAGTTCCGGCTCATACAATATACCAGTTTAGATAGCCTGGATTTTCTGTACAGTAGAGCAAGTCAACCCGTCGATCTCGGAAACAATAATGTGTTCTTTCTGCTTTTTCAACATAAACTAAGTTTGTGCGAATAGTTAAGCTGAATTACGAATTAGTGAATAAGGAATTACGAAATACGACTTTTTTATTCTCACTAGTCAGTATTCGCCAACTCGACCTCGCTGGCTATAAATCCAAATGATGCCCAGTTGCCGGCATCATATACATTTTGCCAGATTTGTTGCGCACGATCTTTGCGGCCATTAATGTGATGCCAAAACCCGAGCCCATAGCCAACGGTTGCGTTCGAAAGAGCATCGGAATCGTTGTTAAGCAACATTTCGGGATCAAATTCTCCCTTAAAAACGAGTAGTAGTTTCAGGTAGCTATCATTTTCGATGATATTCATGTCCGCAGAAACTAACTCCAGGAGTTTCCCTGCTTCAACATCTTTTCCTTGTTTTCGCAACGCCATATACTGCCAATATAGAGCCGCTACTCGCATGTCATCATTGGTGCTCAAGTCATAGCAATTCTGATACGAATCGACCGCCATTTGGTATTCTCCTTTCAGATAATGAGCAAGCCCCATGTGATACCAGATGTTGGTTTGTAAGCTCGATAATGGGAGGTTTTGAGCATTGGGTAGCCCGTCTTCTTCACGTCGATCGCGCGATCCGGCTACCATATTTGCTGCAATTGAAAAATCAGTGATGGCATAATTGAATTCACGAAGAGTAATATATCTGTGACCGCGATGACGAAGCACTCGTGCTTTTTCTTCATCTGTAAAATTGGGGCGCACCCGATCACTCAACATTTCAATAGTCGTTCGATAGTTTCCGTTATAGGCCTCTTTTCGGGCTTCCCAAATCAATGCAGAAGCTACATCGTTGGCTATAGTATTGGTTTCGATCAACGAGTCGATGCGTGTTTCGAGGCGCTCCGGTAAGCCATTTGAAGATGATCTGAGTGTATCGCCCAACAACGAAATAGCTTGGGCATCATCCGGTAAACTTACAAAATGAGGTTGAGGGCTTGAGCAATTTAAGGTGATTAAGCCAATCAGCAGCAGAGGTAGAAAAAGTTTAATTCTCATCAAATAATGATTTTCTAAAAAGTTCAAAGGTCAACATCCAGTTTAATGGGCTTGCGAAAGTATAATCATTGAGTTCGTAAAAAGACGAAAGTATATGCTCAACTTTTTTGGGATTATAAACCCCGGATTCTTTTACTGTTTTGGCCGCGAAGAGATCCCGAATTTCTGCCTCGTTTTTTTGTAAAATATTAGGCACCAGCGTATTAGTGTAACGAGATTTAAATTTAGCTTGAAGCTTATTCCAAATCGTCGCCGTCAGATCTTTCAACCAATACGGATATTGTTCGTCGCCTTTTACCAAAGGGATTTTAGTGAGTTCCGCTTTATGTTTTTTGATCATCCTTCGAAACAAACGGGCGTTGTTTCTTTCATCTACGGGTAATGATAAAATTCCCGAAAGAAAATCGGTTTGAACAAAAGGCATGATGTGAAAATGAGTGTCATCTACAACCTCTTGGCTTAATCCCGCAATATTTGAAAGTCGTGTTCTGATCGAAAAAAGATCTAGCCAGTTTGGGAGTCCGAGGGTATTTACATCAGGCATTTTTGCCAGTTCAAGTGTAAGATCTTGCCTAAATCCTGCGCGCATTTTTTGGTTGATTTCTTCCGTGAAAAAATCAGCCTTCGGTGCTAAGAAAAAAGGAAGTAACTTTTCAGTATCTTGTTTGGTCACTGCATTACCGGCACGAAGCTCAACGTTTTTTAGATAACGCCGTCGACCAATTTCGCCAATTCCACCATCAATACTAGCGAGTGCTTGCTGCCCCAATTGTTGATATAATGCATTTGTAAGCACATCTGAAACCGAAGAATTTAACATGGATCGAATGCTCAATTCCTTCAATTTTTCGAGAGAAAAAGTAGTTGAATCATAGCTGATAGGTTGGTGATCTGATTTCGACAATCGAATCAATTGTTGAACGATTTTCTCATCAGGATGATCAATCCCACCAAATGTATAGGTTGATATGGAGAGCTCACTTTCAGAAACCAAAGCAAAAAGAACTCTGGAATCTAATCCACCAGATAAACCTAGACCAAGATGTTGTTTTTCGGAGTAAATCGACCTGATTAACTCCTTCAAAAAGCCTTCCACATCTATTTTCTGTTCCGATGGGAGCCAAGGTCTTTGTTTTATTTCGAACCGTTTCGTTTGGACATCATAACTTGCACATCCTCTCAAGCGAGTTATTCCTTCCACAAAACTTTCACCGGAAAAGGGATTCACAGATAACCAATGCGCCCCAAACTTATTCCAATCGATGGTTTTTGCAGAAAACGGAATCAGCCAATCAAAACGGGTGGAAATCAATATCGAATCGCCAACTTTTGCGATAAAAAGACTCCGCATCCCAACGGAATCAGTGAAGAAGTCTACTTGGTTATGATTAAAGCTGGCAACGGCAAAATGACCGTTTAGTTTATGAAATTCAGGATTTCTAGAAGCTAGAAAGCGAGCCCAAACTACGGCCGACATCAAGCTCAAATTCGGATATGATTGAATGCCAATTCCGGAAGTTATCCAACCGCTTTGTTGATATGAATCTAGTCCATAAAAAAGCCGATCACTTAAAGGATCGGCTAAAATGGTAATGTCGGATGAAGCAGTTAACGCATTCCATAATCCGGTAATGTGTTCGGCCTTTTTGATGAGTTCATCGGTTCCGTTTATAATGGCAAGGAATGAACTCATAATGAACGATTAAAGCTGTAAATCTAAGGTAATTTCCGCACCGTCACGTAAAATGGTAATGGTGGTAAGCTGACCTTTTTCAAGAGCGTTCAGCGCGCCCATGTATCCGTAAATGTCTTCGAGCTCAACACCTCCTAATCCGATGATAACATCACCACCTTGCAGGCCGGCATTTGCGGCAGCTTGACCGGGATTGGTCCCCGTTATTTTCATGCCTTTGCCATCGTAGCCATAATCAGGAAGTACACCTAAAGTAGGGCCTTCAAGTCGCATACTTTGGCGCTGTTCGCCCGGCGCTTCGATAAAGGCAAACTGCTCTTTGTCGATGGTGTCAAGATGCCCAATCACACGCGAAAGATGAGAAATTGCCATCGCAATTCCTTCATTGTTGATGTATTCAACGTCGTCGGATGGGCGGTGGTAGTCAGAGTGCGTATCGGTGAAGTAGTGAAGAACCGGAATGTTTTTGTAATAAAAACTGGTGTGATCGCTGGCTCCTGTTCCATCTTCAACAAGGTCGAGATTTAGCGAATCGGTATTAGCTTCGGTTAAGATGGATTCCCAATCAGCAGAAGTGCCAATTCCGAAAATCATCAGCTTCATGTCGTCCATACGTCCGATCATATCCATGTTGATCATAGCAATCGCGTTATCAAGCTCTACGGTGGGTTCATCCACATAATGCGCTGAACCAAGTAAGCCCATTTCTTCACCCGAAAATGCTAGAAATAGAACGTCGGTTTCCGGACGGTTTTTACTCAAATACTCAGCCAGTTCGATTAAGCCAGCAGTTCCGGAAGCATTGTCATCGGCACCGTTGTGAATGCGTGGAGTTTCTCCGCGATAGAGCGATCCAAATTCGCCGTAGCCAAGGTGATCGTAATGGGCGCCAACAATGATGAGTTCTTCAGAATCGCCGGTTCCTTGTAATAAACCAACCACATTTTTGGAGAGTCGTTTTTCGCCTGTAGTATCGGTTGAATGTGGGTTGTTTAATATGGAAGTGTTGATTGTGAACTCCTGAAAGAAGGTACGATCGTCGCCGGCAGGTTCTAGTCCGTAATCGCGAAATAAATCGGCGATGTAATTTGCTGCAACAGCTTCATCGGCTGTACCGGCTTCGCGACCATTGAGTTCATCAGCGGCTAGAAATTCGACATGTACCGCAATGTCTTCGGCAGTAATATCAGCAGATGAATTGGTTGAATTTTGTGATTGAGAGCAAGCAAGTAATGTGAGAAACGAGAATAGAAATAAATACTTAGAGAAGGTCATTGATTCTTGATTTTAAATTTGAGGTGGAAGGTAAGGTTGTTTTATGAATTTTATTTGAAGATGGATGTTTTTTGTGATTCGGAGATGAAAAAGAAAGCGAGATATTCGTTGATAATGATTCAAGAACATTCATAACTTTAGGCATCGGTTGGGGGTGTCCCGCGCGAGCGAGACTGAGATCATACCCTGATTACCTGATCCGGATAATACCGGCGGAGGGAAACCTGATTGCCATTCTATACGCACTTGTTTGCCTCCTCCAAATCATTAATAAATAACTTGGAGGACCATGAATCCTAATTTTAACCTTCGGCTAACAGCCGTTGTATTTTTACTTACACTATTCATCAGCCCGATGCTTTGGGCTCAAACCATTACCGGTTACGTGTACGAGGCTGAAACACGCGAGCCGCTTGCCGGTGCCACCATCATACAAACCGGTACCAATAACGGTGCTACCACCAACAGCGAAGGATACTTCGAATTAAAACTTCTGTCTCGAGGTGAGCAAGAGATTACGGTTCGTTTTGTGGGTTTTGAAACCCAAACAATTGATGTAACCGATGATAACTCAACCTTAGAAATCAATTTGATTGCAGGGAGTTCACAGTTAAGCGAGTCCGGCTTATTGGTTGAGGCAACCCGTGTTGATGCAAGCACTCCGTTCACTTATACAAATGTGACGAACGACGAGCTGAGCGGCAAAAACCTTGGTCAGGATGTTCCATTTCTGCTTCGATCAACACCTTCGGTGGTAACCACTTCTGATGCCGGTGCCGGCGTGGGTTACACCGGGATAAGAATTCGAGGGGTTGATCCTGCCCGAATCAACGTAACTATAAACGGAATTCCCGTTAATGATGCCGAATCGCATGGCGTTTTTTGGGTTGATCTGCCGGATATCGTTTCATCGGTAGAGAACATTCAAATCCAACGTGGAGTGGGTACTTCAACTAATGGCGCGGCAGCGTTTGGGGCTTCTATCAACCTGCAAACAAGCACGAACAAAACCGAATCTTTTGCTGAGATAAATACGGGAATCGGTTCGTTTAACACTCGAAAAGCAAACCTGTTAATCGGCTCGGGGTTAATGGATAACGGCTGGATGTTCGAAGGTCGATTATCAAAAATCATGTCGGATGGTTACATCGATAGAGCTTCAGCCGATTTGTATTCGTTTTATGTTTCCGGATCGAAAAGAGGAGATCGCAGTTTACTGAAAGCAGAGATTTTTTCGGGGAAAGAAATCACCTACCAAGCCTGGTATGGCGTTGAGGAAAGCGTGCTGGAATCGGGGAATCGAACCTATAACGAAGCGGGAACCGAGCGAGACGGCGATCCTTACGAAAACGAAGTAGATAACTATCGACAGGATTATTATCAGCTACATTATTCGTACGAATTGGCTGATAATTGGGTGTTTAATTCATCGCTGCACTACACAAAAGGCGAGGGATATTATGAGCAATACAAGGCCGGGGAAGATTTATCGGAGTATGGAATCTCTGATCCGAATGTCACAGAAACCGACTTAATTCGCCGACGTTGGTTGGATAATGACTTCTATGGTATCGTGTTTTCGACTTTGTATGAAAAAACGAACTGGGAACTCACCGTAGGTGGCGGCATCAATCAATACGATGGTGGGCATTTTGGCGAAGTGATCTGGGCGCGTGATGCGGGCAACAGCGAAATCTACGATCGATATTACGACAACGATGGTAATAAACGAGATGCCAATCTGTACTCGAAGTTTAACTATCAGTTAACGGATAAAATTAATGCCTACGGAGATGTTCAAGTACGCTCGATCAATTACGAGTTTATTGGTTTAGGCGTGGTGAACGGTTCGCTAGAAAATATCGCACAAACAGACAACCTTACCTTCTTCAATCCAAAAGCTGGGTTGGTTTATCGAACGGGAAATAATCGAGCGTTTATTTCTTTCGGGAAAGCAAGCAAAGAACCTACCCGTGAGGAATATGTAAACTCGACCGAAGATAGTCGCCCGAACCACGAAACGTTGTTTAACATCGAAACGGGATATACTCGTGAGTTTGATCGCGGCTACGCCGGCGTAAGCGGCTATGGCATGTTTTACGATGATCAGTTGGTGCTAACCGGGCAGATCAACGATGTGGGAGCGTATATTCGCGATAACGTAGAAAGTAGTTATAGAGTTGGTGTGGAGTTGGAAGGCGCGTACCAAATCAACGATCAATTCCAATGGGCATTAAACTCAACCATCAGCAAAAATAAAATTGCTGAGATTTCAGAATTCATAGACGATTACGACAACGGTGGCCAAATCGAACGACAATTCAAGGATACCGACATCGCTTTTTCTCCGAATTTTATTGGAACTTCGGTTCTAAGTTTCGAAGACTTCGGCTTTGTAGCAGAGTTGACATCAAAGTATGTTTCGAAGCAATATTTGGATAACACGCAGGATGATGCTCGATCTCTCGATCCGTATTTCGTAAACGATCTTCGCTTAAGTTATGCCTTCTATAATCTTGATTTCGCCAAGGGTATCACAGCCACTTTGATGATAAATAACCTGCTGAACGAAGAATACGAAACCAATGGATACACGTATGGATATGTGTATGAAGGTGAGGAGCGAGTGAATTACTACTACCCGCAAGCCGGTACCAATTTCTTATTTCAAGTGAAATGGGAATTCTAAATTTCAGTTTAAAGGCGCTCAATTCGGGCGCCTTTTTTTATGATAAGAAGATTCTTCTAAGCCTATTTAATTAAGCTCATCTTTCGGGACGTCGAAGCTCCCGTTTCCGTTTCCAATCGATAAAAATAGATGCCCGAAGCGAGATTTGAGGCGTCAAATTGCATGGAGTGTGTGCCCGAACTAAAGAATCCATTTGCGATGGTCTGAACATAAGTTCCGGTGATGGAATATATTTTTAATGTGATATTCTGTGGCTGATTGATCGAAAAAGAAAGCGTTGTAGTTGGGTTAAACGGGTTCGGGTAATTCTGCGACAACTGAATGGCGTCCGGTAAACTAACTTCCTCATCAATCGAAGTACTGCCGTTGTTTGAAGTGCCGGGTGTTGGTGATGAAAAGAAAATAAATCCTGCCTCTCCATCTTGTTCGCGACCGAATGATATATCGGTTTGTTGTGCACCGTAGGTAAATGCATCTATGGCAATCAGCTCAGATCCGTTATCGAAATACAGACCGAGGTCTTCTCCCGATTTACTCAGATTAAAGGACGCATGCATCGGGCCGTCTTCTTCATCGTCATCAACCCAAATAAGTAAAAACCCTTTCGATGGAATGGTTGTGTCAGGAAACGCCCATTTATCTTGATTAGCGAGGTCATCCGTTAAAAAATAACCCGACATCGAAATCTCTGCATCGGTAGGATTATAAAGCTCTACCCAATCCGGAAAAGAGCCAGTTTCGTCGGTAATAGTGGATGAATTCGAAGCCATAAACTCGTTTATAACCAAATCGGAAGTAGCGTTAGTGACGCTAATTTCCATAGTTTGATTTGGATTGAATGGGAAGCGCTCCGATTGATTTTCGGCATCTGTAGCTTCAATAAACATTTCGATAGGTGCCGCCACCGAAGCAAGTGAAATGGAGGTTGTAAAAATGCCATCGCCGGAAATTTCATCTCCATTTTCACCTGAATCATTCATCAAAAAATCGCCATCAACACCACCGGATAAATGAGTGGAAATAGTTGGGGAGTCATCATCCATAACTTGGGTGAAAACAACTAACACCGGTCCACTTTCTGAGTTTGTAATCTCCCAATCAAAATCTTGAAAAACAGGGTGGATGTTTTTTAATTGAAGCTGTTGTAGCGCAGAATTATGGCGATTGGTGATGTATTCCTTTAAGCCTGCTTTTACATGAGCGCCTAAAGCTTGGGTGTACGAATTATTGAAATCTTCTACCGAGTAGCCATAATCTAACGTGCGATAAGTGTCATCCTCTGCTGCAGTTTGAATCATTGCTTTGAGGCGATCAATTTCGGGAAACATCACCTGCTCGTTGAAGTGATTATCCAACAGATATTTGATGTAATAATGCAGTCTGTTTTTGTATTTCGGAATTGCGAATAAACGGTCGGTTAGCGGTCGATTATCGTTGCTGCCCCAATCGTTGATATTGCGAGTGCTCCAATCAATATTAAACCAATCGATGCCAAAGGTGTTGTCATAGTCAAAGGGGATAAACTCGAAGGTGTTCGTTTCTGGGTTTTGGTAGAGATAGAAGTTGTTTTTGTTAAACATGTAATCGTCCCACATCCCCGTAAGCATGTCCACCGCCATCACACGAAGCACGCCATCCACATTAATGTAATCTCTGATTTTGTGTTCGAAATCCTGATCGGAAGCCTGAGCTAAAAACTTGATGAAATTCGCAATGTCGGTGTAGTCGTCGACATCTTCATTCGTTTTCAACTCATAAATTCGGCGGCCATGTTCTTCTCTTTTATAATCACCCGGATTTTCACCCAAATAAGTTAGATCCGACGGATATAAGGATTTATAGAGATTGCCGGCATCCGAGCCGAATCGGTCATCTACAAATTCATTATCAATATGCTCAACGTTGATGTACAAGCCGTAGTAATCGCCATTGATGTACAACTTTACGTGATTGGAACGAGGTGCGGGGACATCCAAAGCAGCGAAAACATCCCAACTTAATTTTGATCGGATGATGGATGGATCGTTGTGCTCGCCATTGATATTCATCTTATCTAGGCCGTAATATTCTCTTCCATCTTCGAAGGTATCGAACGAGACTTTAAACGACTTTTTTTGAGAAGCACGAGAGGTATTGCCACGTATTCTAAATCCGATATTTGAAACGGTATCCCGGGTTTCTTCTCGCATGAATACAAACTCAGCAGGATATTCTTTATCGCTGTAATTGTGCGTAAGTATCGAATCAAGATGTTCCGGATTGATAGTAATGTAAATCTCGGGGAGGGTAGAATCGTCAAAAATCCAATCAGTAGTTGATTGGGCAAAAGCAGTTGACGATAAAATGAGGATGAGTGCGGGAAGTAGTGAGTGTCTAATCATCCTGCTAAAATAAATAAAAAAGGACGGTTGAACCGCCCCTTTTTTTAAAATATCAAAATCACTCGATCGTAATAGGAACAGCCGTTTTAGTGGTTCCCCAATGTAAATTTAGATGAGTTTTGTTGTCGGTGAGTTCATCAAAATAGATAGCAAAGCGCTCCATGAATGGTGCATCGTTAGTGGTCATTGCTGCCTCAATTCGAGCAACATCTTGGCTGGCGTCGTATTGTGTTCCCCAGCTTAACTTATTGTTAATGATGAAGGTCCAATTTTCACCCGGAATGGTATATAGCGAGTAAGTTCCAGCTGCAATTTTTTCGCCGCCAACCATCACATCTGTGCTGAAAGTGATTGCAGTTGATTCGTTCGCTCCTGTTCTCCAAACTTTATTGCTTGGTGCTAGGGTAGACATATCACGGCCTTTTAATCCTGGACGGGCATAAGTAACCGTAATGGTGCTTTTGTTGCTGACGGTTTGGCTAACCATAGCGTTCGGGCTGGCACCGTTTCCCGGGCCACGTTCTTGTGCAATAGATGCATCTGCCGTAAATAAAACGGCAAAAGCCAAAATCGAAAAAAGTTGTAGTAGAGTTTTCATATTGGTTTTTGATTGATTGGTTAATCGGTTGGAAATAAACTTGGATCTATATCCGGTATTATTCTGAGTGCGTTTTTGTAATACACCTTTTTAAGCACTTCGTCAGGTAAATTAATTCCATACATCTTCCAAAATGCATGGCGCTTACGGAAATAATCGAAATATTCGTCGTCGCTTTCAAGCACTCTGAAGTAGGTATGAAATTCGTGTGGTCGATAGGTGTCTTTTCCGAAGAGAATTCTATCCTGATATTTGATGAAAAATTCTTTGGCGAAGCGCGGTTGTCGTCCTAATTCGGCAATGATAGCAGCTGTTTCGGTATATACATTCGGGAATTCATCCAAATGTTGGCCAAGTCGTTCAAGGTCGTTCGCCATCCACCCAAAATGCGCATTAATAAAAGTGGTTTCGGGATGCTTGCGGAACACGTTCCATTGTTCGTTCATTACAATTTCCCAGCTTGGGAAACGAGTGGTATCGCCGCGGTGGCGATTTGGATACTGCTTCATCTCCAGCCAGCGTTCGTTCTTTTCGTCGATGGGATCCCAAAACACGGCCGGTTCGCCGGTATGGATTAGAACCGGAATACCAAGCTCGCCGCATTTTGCCCAAATAGGATCGATGCGAGGATCGTCGGTTTGAATTCTATTGCCCAATGAATCGGTTACGGTGAGACCAAGGTTTTTGAAAATCTTTAATCCTCTGGCACCATTTTGGTAATCTTCTTCAAGTTGAGCAACTGTACGCTCTGTCCATCCGGGCTCGTCTATTCCATCAAAATTGATGTTGGCAAAAATGATAAAACGATTCGGAGCTTTTTCATTTACAGCATCAGCCATGGCTTTCAGTTGATCACCAGAGCGCCCACTTAGATTAACCAATACTTGAAGATTCAGGCTATCCATTTCGCGAACGGTTTGCTCCAGATCCATGGTTGCCATGCGCCACAAATGGCTGTGAACATCGATATAGGGATATTTAGCTCGTACGACCTTTTCGCCTGGCACTACCAAAGTTGAGGTTGGTTCGTACTCCTCAAAACTCATGGTCATCTCGCCCTCAGTTTGTTGGGCGGATACATTGAGTGATAGAAAAATAATTGTGCTAAGAAATAATGTTAGTCTCAAATTAGTCACCAATTTTAAATCCAATTGTGAATACAGATAAATCAAAGAGTTGTTCTCCTTCAAGCATTAAACGTATAGAATATTGCATTTCTATTGTTATACCTCTCCATGGCTGATAAGTAGATTCAACAGTAAATCTATTATATCGGTGTAAGTCACCATCGAGAAAAATGCCGGGTCTTACTGGTCTTAAATCATCATCAAGTTTATAACTATCTAATATATCCCCGCCGGCATCTACAAATTCTCCATTTTGATCAAAATAATTTAAACCATGTCTAACATAATCATAACGTAGGTGAATTCTGGTCCTATTTCGTAACCATTGATCAATACCAATTGACAATTCATCAGCATTTGGACCAAGTTGACTTCCAAGGCTAAATCCTTTCTCAGAATATGTATTTAAAATATACTTATGTGAATAAAAACCTGGATCCAGCCGTTGATATTCAACTGTAAGGCTCGTGCCAAAATAGCTTGCATATTTTAATCCTAAGTGGCGAGCTAATTTTGTAGTGGTGTAATCGCCATTCTTTTTTGTCCATCTAAACAAATCAGAGTTTCTTGCTAAATCATCTACCTGAAGCTCGCCATATAATTCTAATCCTTTAATTGGGCGAAGAATACCTTCAAAACCAGCAAATCCATTTCCTTTATCATATTGCTCCCATTCCATTATAGACAATCTATTTATTGGATTAATGAAAGCTAAATCCATGCTTCGATTGCTAAATACGTTAGTTTCGTAAAACCCAAATTTTAACCAACTAAAGGGCTGAAACTGAATTCTTTGATGTACAACCCATCTTTGAGGAGATGTTCGTGTGTATTCCCCTTCATAACCTTCGAGGGGTGCATTTGTAATAGCAGGCTCCCAAGACAACGCCCCATAAGTTGTAGTAAAGTTTATATATCTGGAGTTCAAACTTAATTTTATAAAATCAAATGGAATACTTTCTCTCGAAAAGACCAAGTTATTTCTTGATCCAACTCCACTTTTTAAAGTACCCCTACCAATATAAAAGTGAAGTAATTTATAGTTTAGTCCAATATAATTTTCAAGATGTTGTTTAGTATCGGAGTTTAATCCCGGCCGTAAAAATTTTGCATTTCTACTGTAGAATGGTAGATAATCAAAAGTCTGTGGGTCTCCTTTACCAATAGAATACTGCTCGTAATGAAAACCAATCAAGTTGTAAATTGTGCCATAACTCCTAAACATTAATGGGTAATATCCTGGAGATTTATATTTCGATTCTCCATCAGAAACCCAAGTGCCATATACTCCATCGGCTAAATCTAAGGCAGCATTAATATTATCATCTCCCCAAACATATATGTGAGGTTCTTCATCAGAAAAAAGGCCAATTTTTAATTTTTCATAAATATTTTTATCACCCTGAACCAAAGAAAGTTCTTTATACTTCTTTAGGCTATCTACCGAGAATTCTCTTAGATAACTATGCCTAACATGTCGATCCCCTTTATTTAGCTCATTGGGATCAATATCAGCTAAAAGTTGCGTGATTTGCCCTCTGGTTAAAGGCAAAGTTTCATAATTGTAAAGAGGAGCATTTCCACGAACTCGTTGATAATGCAACCAATCGTAGACTTGGTGATATACCGGAACTAGCGATGCTTGGCTAAAAGCAGATTGTGTTGAAACTGCAATAAAAAAGAGAATGATAAATAGTCGACTTCTAATCATAGGTGATTTCAGGAATTTAGCCTATTAAAATACCCATTCTTGATCACTTAAAAACAAAAAAGTCCGTTGTTCTAAACGGACTATTAATTAATTAAAAAGCGGGATTACTCTTTAAAAGATGCCCAAACTCTTTTTTGAATTTCTTGATCTTAGGGGCAATTACAAACGAACAATAACCTGCATTTGGGTTATTCTCGAAATAATTCTGGTGATAATTTTCAGCTACATAATAATTAGTAAGTGGCTCGATAGTAGTTACTATCGGATCATCCCACAAATCGGAAGCATCCGTTCGTTTTAACGACTCTTCTGCAACTTGCTTCTGCTCTTCATTGTGATAAAAAATTGCAGATCGATACATCGGCCCAACATCATTTCCTTGGCGGTTTAATGTGGTTGGGTCATGGGTGTGCCAGAGAACTTCGAGCAATTCTTTATATGAAATTACAGACGGGTCAAAGTGAATGCGTGCAACTTCAACGTGTCCGGTTCTACCGGAAGTTACCTGCCGATACGAAGGATTTTCTACATGTCCACCGGAGTAGCCCGATTCTACATGAAGTACACCTTCAACAAGTTCATACACGGCTTCTACACACCAGAAGCAACCTGCGCCGAATGTGGCTTTTTCGATATTTTTGTTTTCAGAATTCATTGTTTGTGCTTGTGATGCAAATGTTCCAAAGATCAGGAACAAAAGGGTTGAAATAATTTTTTTCATAATATCAGTTTTATATGGAAACCGTTTACGATAAAAATACCATTCCATTGTAGTTTAATTATAACAAAACTATCAAGTTTGTTTTAACAGCCACTCTTCAGCCGCCTCAAATTTTTTAAATAATTTGATATTCACCCCCCGATTAAATGACATCGTATCGGTGTACTCGATTTCTAATTTGCTGAAAACATCATACGAGAAAATTATTGCGTGGATAAAATGAGGGGGAAAAATTTCAGGGACTCTCATGTTAATTTCGTTTACTTCAGGAAAGGTAAATTGATTTTCAACTTTAGAAATATCTAAGATAAGCTTCGATAAGTCATGCTTGCCCATCAATTCCATAGCATTATTTTGCGTGATTTTAGCCGTCTCGAGATCCCAAACACCGTTCACGTCGATGTACAGATAGTCTTTGGTGGGAGTAAATTCTACAGCCATAGTGAAGCTTTAAAAAGTTTGAAGACTCAACAATATAATAGAGCAAACTAGGAAAGCAATAGGTGGGTTGGTGTTAAAAAAAAGAGGTTTCAAAGAGAATTCAGATTATAAATCATCCTCTTTTGTTAAATAGTTCGCGTGTACAATTTTACGCTCGTAAATAGTATCTGCTCCAGCAGGGTTTTTAAAACCTGTACATCCTAATTCGATCTTATCACCCGCTTGCGTATTATAAATTCTTCTAGATGGGGTTCTGTTACCTAAATAAATGGCTACTGTTTCAACTATAACACGAATTGACCTATCCGGATGTTTATTAACCAGAAAATCTGTTATATACGAACCACCACAAACGTTTGGGATTTTTTCTTTTTCGATTTTCACATGGTTTTTAGAATCGTCTGCTAATTCAACTTCAAAACCGGATACTAATGATGTATCCTGCTGACCATAGAGATTTGTTGTTGCTTGGCTAAGTAATATTGAAATAAGTAAAAATGTTTTCATGACTCATCAATTGTTATTTTTGTCTTAATCTCAAAAATACTCCCCCTTTTTTCACTACATGATTATGTCATTTGATTGAATCCAGCGTTCCATTATTTTCATTGCACGCAAAACAAGAAAAATTAAACGCTAACTAAGCTTTTCGGATGACCATTCAACAACACCTGAAGAAGTGATGGCGTGCATGGAATCGCGCCCGAGCCTACTCAAAGCCCATGAAATCGGATCCCGCATCATCCAAAAGATGCGCGATTTTGTGGATGTTTTTGTGAAGGGGATGGTAGGGTGATGGAAAAGTGCTGGGCTAAATCGCTGGGGAATTGCAGTAGCAAAATATCTAGGGAGCATCGACTACCTGAAGGAATGTTGAAGACTAAAATAATTGCGCATGGGTTACCGTGGTGTAAAGATGAACCATTAGAATTAGGGAGACTGTTTATTTAAGTGTGTCATAATTACTATAGACACATGACTAAGAAAAAAAGTGAAGAATCCCCATTAGATG
>JAEPNO010000014.1 GCA_017643365.1 Balneolaceae bacterium
AGCTTCCACCTTCTCCTTCGACTTGCATGTGTTAAGCCCGCCGCCAGCGTTCGTCCTGAGCCAGGATCAAACTCTCCATTGTAAAATTTATATATATACTCTGTGAGCTCGACCCTACGCTTCCTCAATCTTCAAAAGAATATCAAGCTTATTTAAGCTCGCACAAACAATCTGTTTTATGCTTCAATATTTCAAAAAACATTTCCCGTCTGAGATAAAAAAAGCTGATCTAAAACTATGTTTTTGACCAGCGATTTCGTCCCGTTGACAGGATTAAAAAGGTACGAAGATGCGCCCCTTAATGGCAAGCCTTTTTTTCAAAAAAATATTCAATATATTTAAACATCACTTTTACCAATCTAGCAAAGTAATTAATCCCATCAACTTAGCATGATTTACTTTCTTCAGTTACTAAAAATGAAGTTTCGATAATTTGCTTTAAACGCTTGTTCGTGCTTCAGGATCCTCTTCAAAATCTTTAAAAATCCATACTCCCAAATACATGAGAGGAGTATCGATGAGCGCGAAGGCAAATTTGAAGAGATAAGAATTGATAATCAGGATAATAACAGCACCTACAGAATTGATTTCCGGACCAAAATTATTCGCCAAATATAGTATTGTGATAATGGCTGTAGAATCGACTAACTGACTGACAGTGGTTGAAGCGTTATTACGAAGCCAGAGATATTTGCCTTTGGTCTTACGCTTCCAAAAATGGTACAACCTTACATCAACGCTTTGTGCTATTAAGTAAGCAATCATACTTGCGATTACATTGCCAACCATAAACTCATAAACACCATCAAATAGCTGAAGTCCACCACTTACCCCGGATGCATTGGGAAGCCAAAAATTCACCGTCATCAAAAAGAGCATAAATAAATTCATCCCGAACCCAATCCAAACTACCAGCTGTGCTTTCTTTCTGCCAAATAACTCTGAAATCAAATCGGTGGCTAGGAATGTAAATGGATATACTATCACTCCGGCGGGCACACTCATAGTATAGGTTGATTCATTGCGAACCAATTCGGGTGTGATAGCTTTAAGCCATGCCGGCAGATCAATCGAAAATAACGTGACAAACTTTGTTGTACCGATCACATTTCCTAAAACCAATGAAGTAAGGAAAATGCCCGTGAGGGTAAGGAATAAGGCGTCGCGTTTATGGCTCATTACTTAATTTTAGATCGAGTTTACAAATTGATGAGAATGAAACAAAATATGGTTAAATCTGTCGAACGAACTTCAAATTACCGATGTTAGTTCAATTCTAATTGATAAATACTATGGACGCAGATCACATCAACAAAAAAATAGAGATTACCTGGGCAGCCGTTGACCTCTACCAAGAGCATGGAAGAGTTTCGATTCCAGACTTAGTTAAGGCTACGAAACTCACAGCAACAGAAATCTATGAGTTATTCCCAAACAAAAAGGCCATACTCGCATATTTCTATCCGGCATTGGTGCTACAATATTGGGCCATGATTGACGACATCGAGGATTTTGAGGACTACTCGATAAGCGAGAAGTTTTCGAATTTCATTTATACGATGTTTGATATGATGGCTGAACGGCAAATATTTGTAGAAGACACGTTTAACAAACTCGTTTTCCGAAAAGGATCCTCCTCTGAGTTTCATGAAGAGACAACCACACTATTTAAGGAGTTTCTTACTACCGATGGAAACATTGCAGTAAGTGCCGGATTCTTTATGGGAGATTTTTTCTACAAGACGTTAGCCTCGCAATATCTTTTCTTGGTTAATTATTGGCTGAAAGATAGCTCTGAGAATAAAGAGCGAACCTTGGCATTATCGGATAAACTAGCATCACTATTTGAAGAGCTTGTTTACAATAAAACGGTTGATAAAGGCTTCGACTTGATCAAGTTTATTTTCAATGGAAATGATTTAGAAAGTTGGCTACCCAATTTGGATGATTGGACTTGTACTTCATCCAACAAAAACAAAGAAGAACACGACCACGTAGAAACTGAAATCGAAATAGAAGAAGAGAGCGACGATGAGTGATTTTCCATCATCTAAATTTGAGAGAAGTAAAATAATTGCTAAAACCGGCCTTAAAGTTGGCTCGAATTATGCCCAACGGTACCTAAAGAAAAAAGTACTTGGCAAAAACGGAGATGATAAAAACTTCCATAAAAATAACGCCAACGAGGTATTTAAAGAATTCACCAAATTAAGAGGGACTGCACTTAAAATTGCCCAGGGCATGAGTATGGATCAAGGGTTTTTACCGGAGGAGTTTGCTGAAGTGATGACTCAAGCTCAATACTCGGTTCCACCTATCAATAAAGCCTTGGTTCGAACTATTATTAAAAGAGAACTCGGTGATTATCCCGAAAAGATTTTTGCGAAGTTCGATTCAGTGGCTTTCGCAGCAGCATCCATAGGTCAGGTTCACAAAGCTGAGCTAAAAGATGGCCGAAAAGTGGCGGTTAAAATTCAGTATCCGAATGTTCGAGAAACCATTGATTCGGATATGGCTGTAGCCAAGCAATTGGCAAAACGTATCATTAAAAAAGGCTCTGATATCGAACCATATTTTAATGAGATCAGAGACACGCTACTCGAAGAAACTGACTATATAAATGAGGGCTCGCAAATCGATCAATTCCGTAAGCGATTTGGGTCGGATACCATTGTAATCCCGGAGTGGATTAAAGAGTTGAGTACCGATAAAGTGCTGACTATGACGTTCATCGAAGGTCGGCACATGGGTGAATTCTTAAAAGAAAATCCCAGCCAGGAAGAACGCAATCATTTTGGGCAATTGATTTGGGATTTCTTTCACGAAGAACTTCGTGTTGGCGGTGCTGTACATGCCGATACTCATCCCGGCAACTTTCTCTTTACTTATGATGGCAAACTCGGCGTGATCGACTTTGGCTGCGTAAAAACATTCCCTGAAGTGTTTTTTAGAAATTATCTAAAACTCCTGCCCACTCATCTTGCTGACGATAAAGACTCTATTCGCGATTTATACATTGAGTTGAATGTGATAAATCCTGATGCAGAAGAGCAGGAAAGAGAGCTTGAGTACTATACTTTTGCTCGAAATTATGGCATCATGTTTTCGAAGCCTTACCGCTATGATACTTTCAATTTTGATAACCCGGCTTACGATGCTGAAATCAGGCATTTCACAAAAGAAGCGCCTTTATCGAACGAACTTAGAGGCTCGAAGCACTTTCTTTACACCAGCCGAGTACACACGGGCTTGTACAGTATTTTAATTAAGATGGGAGCACGAATCGACACAACTTGGGCAAAAGAGGTATTATCAGAGTTGTTAGATATGGAGTTTGAGCAATTTAAAGAACCGGAAGTTCTAGCTTAAGTAGGTTTTCGGTTTATTTACTTAAGTGATGCATCCAAGGCTTGCTCAATCTTGTTGCATTGCCTACTATGGCACCTTCAATGAAAGAGCACCAATGTGAATAAATTTCGAGTATCAATATTTATTGTCTGTTTGATCGGGGTATCGATAGCTTCCACTTTACTTTACAATCAGGAATCTAAGAAAAGAACATTGCAGGCTGAACTGATTGAGCTTTCGATGGTAAAGTATGGCATTTTTAGTGTGGATGAATGGGAGCAACGTCTGTCTGATATTATTGTAAAGCGCTTGAACGAGTTCAAACTCGAAGAAAATAAAGAAAGCGAGTTACGAGTATCGATCGAAGATTTTCTTCATCAAGCCATCGATAAATTGGAAGAAAGCTTTAATGATCGAAACTCTGGAAGCATAGGCGGAGTGTTTAAACGTGGCGTCGCCAATTTAACCGATGTATTTGGGGTGATGCGAGAGGATATTCCTTTGATCACTGAAAGCATCCTCGCTTTTATCAAAGATCCCCAAAACAAGGAGTTGGCACGCGATTTTCTACTTAAAAAACTGGATGAATACTCGGAGGAGACCTTTTCAGAAATCGATTATACAGTATATAATAACATCCTTGAAAAGCATGATGCAGAAAACAAAAATGAAGCACGAGAGACCATCAGTGATAAGATTACTGCCTTAGAGAAGAAACAAGCTCCTTTTATCTATTCGGTATTTGGCCTTGGGTTACTCGCTTTTGTAACCATTATGTTTTCTACCAGCTTTGTGAACATCGAATTTATCATGCTCACCTTTTTATGTGCTGTGTTTCTAGCAGTTGGTTTATTATTGCCGATGATCAACATTGATGCACGGATTTCGAGCATGGAAATAATGTTGATGGGCGAATCGATCGTATTTACCGATCAGATATTGTATTTCAAAAGTAAAAGCATTTTAGAAGTAGTATCGGTGATGCTGCAAGATGGCAATGCTGACGTGATGGCGGTTGGTATTCTGGTATTCTCTTTTAGTGTGCTCTTTCCTGTTTCTAAGTTGAGCACTTCGCTTTTGTACGTGTATTTCGAGAATCTTCGATCTAATGCCGTGATAAAATTCCTCGTTTTTAAAACGGCAAAATGGTCGATGGCAGATGTAATGGTGGTAGCTATTTTTATGGCGTACATTGGATTTTCAGGTATTATCTCATCACAACTACAGGATTTAGAAAATATCACCGATTATGTAGAGCTGGTAACCACGAATGCATCAAGTTTACAGATCGGATTCTATTTATTTACCACCTTTGCGGTGCTAAGCCTGTTGGTTTCACATAAAATGCAGTACTCAAAAAAATGATCGGTAAGATTGCTATTCCTTTATGGAATGTGCTTTCTCATCGCAGAAACCAACTGATCGCGGGTAACCGGCTTAGATAATACTTCGTGAATTCCAGCAATTTTATAGCTTTCCACATCATCTCTCATTGCGTTGGCTGTTAAGGTTATTATCAACACCTTGTGCTCTATGCCATTATAAAACGTCTGAATCTGTTTCGAAGATTCTACCCCATTCATTACCGGCATTTGGATGTCCATAAAAATGATGTCGTAGTTAGTTTCTTTAGCCTTTTGTACGGCAATAAATCCATTTCCTGCTATGTCAATCTGCGCCGGATTATAAGATTCAATCATGCCTTTTGTAACCACCTGATTAACCAGCACATCTTCTACAATCAGTACTTTTTTACCTTTTAAGGAATAAAATTGCTGTTCTTCTTTCGAATCCGAAACTAATCCTGAAACAGTAAATGGAATTTCGAACCAGAATGTTGATCCAATTCCTTCTTTCGATTGGAAGCCAATTTCACCCCCCATGGCTTCAACCAATTGTTTACTGATTGAAAGCCCTAACCCGGTGCCTTCTATTTCTGATTTGTAAGTAACTTTATAGAACTTTGTGAACAATTGATCTTGTCTCTCCGGCGGAATTCCCTTTCCAGTATCCGTAACTGTGGTTCTTACCAGCACCTGATCATCGGTTTTTTCTTTTATTGATAGGTTGACCTCTATCTTACCTTTTTCGGTAAACTTAGCAGCATTACTTAATAAATTGATCAATACCTGTCGAGTTCGAGCAACATCTCCAAATACACCTTCGGGAATGTCATCCTCAATATTTATATCTAATTCTACCTGCTGAGCCTTTTTCTTTAACCTTGGTATTATTAGCTCGATAGATTTATTAACCTCCTGATGCAGCGAGAACGACGTTTCGTGTAACACAAGTTTACCGCTTTCGATCATCGTTAAATCGAGAATATCACTTAGTAGGCTGTTTAAGAGATTGCTGCTAAACGAAAGATTCTTGATCATCTCCATTTGTTCATCGTTTAGCTTGGTTTCAGATAGCAATTCGGTAATTCCAACAACGCCGTTTAGTGGTGTTCTCATCTCATGGCTTATCACAGCAAGGAATTCAGATTTCGCCTGATCTGCAGCCAGCGCTTTTTCTTTTTCAACTTGCAGAGCAGCAATCGTTTCGCGCAATCGCTTTCGATCGTTCATGTATTCTTTCTTAAATAGATAAACAGCCACGCCCATGGTTGTCATCGAAATAAAACCGGCAATCCCAAAATCACGAATCTGATCAAAACGAGAAGTGTAATACGCTGCTAATTCGGTATTAGAGAGTTCTACAAACAAATAAAAACCTACAATCATTAAACTGCAGGTAATAAAAAGTAGAAAAGCTTTTAAAGGTAATATTAGAAGACCCGTTATCATTGCTGTAATCAGCATGATTAGAATAACACCCGAAAGACCTCCCGACGGTAGCCAAGTATACGCTACCATTACCAAAATGAGAGGATAGTAAATGCCGGCAATCACATTTTGCGAGACTCCTCTATAAAAAGCTATTAACAAGCCACTATATAAAACAAAACTAACCCCGTAGGTTAGCTTTATTATCAGGTCGTAGTCGGCAATTAGCGCAATTATTAACCAGATGCCAAAGACGATTACCGTAATCCACAGGGTTACTTTAAACAGGCGATACTCTATAGATAATTTATCTATTACCTCTTTCACGGGGCTTCCATTACTTATGTCCGGAAAATTGACATCTCTTTATCTTACTTTTATTCAAGGTGATATAATTAGATAAACTAAGCAACACTATTTTTGGCATGGAATATAGACTTTAGCGATCCTGATTATTGGCTTTAAGCTTCATCCACGTCCATTCAAACAATATCATTCCTAAACTCCAAAAAAATCCCATTATTAATGATTCGACGATATCAAAGTATTGCTTTGTTAGGTAGATAATTAATGAATACACCAGAAAATAGATTACAAAGCCCACACCTAGTTTTAGACTTATTTCCTTTATCGTCATGTTTTTCATCAAATTTAAATCCATAAAAAAGGCCTTCGATGCTATCGAAGACCTTCAAATATAATTCAATGAATTCTTTTAATTATCAATCGAATTCAAATATTTATAGAACTCACTATTGGTTGAGATAATAAGTGACGTTTCTTTATCAATCGTTTTGGTATACGCTTCCATACTTTTGGTAAAGCTATACAAATCGCGAGACGCAGAATTTCGATTGTATGCGTTGTTATAAATTGCGGCAGCTTCGGCATCGGCGCGACCTTTAATGGTCTCTGCCTCACGGAATGCTTCCGATTGAATTCTCAACAATTCGCGCTCTTTCTCACCATTAATTCGTGATGCCTCGCCCTGACCTTCCGATCGGAATTTATCAGCGATTCGGTTACGCTCAGAAATCATACGCTCGTATACAGTACGTCGAACTTCTTCAGCATAATTGATACGTTTGAAACGGAAATCCAGAATCTCGAGTCCTAAATCTTCAGCTCGTTGATTAGCTAGTTCCACAATTTGATCCTGAATTGATCCACGACCAATAGAAATTTCTTGCAGCGAATCTTCGGCGATGTCCACCATTACGGCTTCTTGATTTGCTTCACGATTTGTGCTTCGAATCAACTCTACCAAATCATGGCCGGCAACGGCATTTCGAGTTTCACCATCCAAAATATCATCCAAACGGGATTGAGCACCGCGCTCATTTCCTAGTCGCTCGAAGTATTTAAGTGGATCGGTTATTTGCCAGCGTGCGTAGGTATCAACAAAAATGAACACTTTGTCTTTGGTCGGCACTTGATTTGGATCGCCATCCCACTCCAAATATCGCTTTTCGAAGTAGTTCGCTTTTTGTAAAAATGGAACTTTGTAATGTAAGCCCGGAGTGTTAATTGCTTCGCCTTGAGGCTCGCCAAACTGGGTGATGATAACTTGCTCTTGCTCGTTTACAACGAAAAAAGCCTGCGATGCAACTAAAGCAATCGCACCTAAAATGATCAGAAAAAATATTCCTTTAACGTCTTTCATAGTTTTTTCCTCTTATTGATTGCTACCGGTTGTTCTTCGTGCGCCATCCATTTGCAACTGTAGCAATGGAATTACCGAATTTCCTTCTTCATCGGTGATGATCTTCTGTCCCATTTGTGGCAGAATCTCCTCCATGGTCTCAAGGAAAATACGACGTTTGGTTACTTCCGGAGCTTTGATGTACTCTTCGTACAAATCGTTAAATCTGGAAACCTCACCTTGTGCAGTGTTTACACGGTTGAGTGCATAACCCTCTGCCTGTTGTATAGTTTGCTGTGCTTCACCATCAGCTCGCGGAATTACTCGGTTGTAATCGGCACGAGCTTGGTTGATCAAGGTTTCGCGCTGTTGTTCTGCTTCGTTTACGCCATTGTAGGATGGTTTAACCGGATCCGGTGGATTAGCATCCTGAAGAACAACTTGCTCGATCTTAATTCCCATTTCGTATTCGTTGGCAATATTCTGAAGGTTTACTTCAACCTCTGATGCAACTTCAGCACGGCCAACGGTGAGTACTTCATCAACCGTACGATCACCAACAATTTGGCGCATTGTAGCTTCCGAAATATCTCTCAATGTTTCTTCGATGTTTCGAACTTTGAATAGGTAGTTATATGGATCGTCGATTCGATACTGAATCACCCACTCAACATCGGCAAGGTTTAGATCGCCGGTTAACATTAGCGATTCGTCTTCATAACCTGCTTTGCGATAGGTGGAATTTACTCCTGAAGAAGTAGTTCTGTAACCGAATTCTTGCTTTAACTGCCTTTGAACAGGTACAAACTGTACTTGATCGACAAATGGGAGTTTAAAATTCAAACCCGGGCGGGCTTCACTCACATATTTTCCAAAACGTGTGATAACGCCTACTTCCTCAGTTTCTACCGTAAATACGGATGAGAGAGCGGCTGCAATCACAACAAAGCCGACTATAAGCAGCCGTATATTTTGTGTAATCTTTTCAAACTGCGGTGGCAGATTGAACTCTATATTTGGTTCTTGAGCCATATTTAGATTGTGTTATTATTGATTGATAAATCCTTAATGGGTAACCCAAAGATCACGCCATAAAATCCCGTAGTGTTAAATTGGCAGTAGTACTACACTTTTAAACAAATTACCGTGGTGTCGTCGGCTAGTTTAAAACTACTATAGGTTTGCACCGTTCGTTTTATTTCTTGCGCTATTTCTTGTGCGCTTAGTAATTCGGTGTCAATTTGTTCGAGCAAACGCGGTACTTCATCAAAACCAAAACGTTCGCCTGCTTCGTTCTCTGCTTCAGGTAATCCATCGGAATAAAGCAGAAAAACATCGCCCTTTTTTAATTTAAATGTATGCTCGCCGTATACCGTATCGGGCTTAAAGCCCAATGGTAATTTAGGATCCGGTGTTTGGATGAAATCTGCAACTCCATTTCGTTTCAACAGTGGTTTACAATGTCCGGCATTGGCAACCACCATATTTCCGGTTTTCATTTCGTATCTGGCCACTGCACAGGTAATAAAAGTACGCTTGTCAGTGCGATTGTAAATCGGTTCGGCCACTTCGGTTAAAATCTGATCCGGCATCTCGTTTTTCATTTTAGCCAGCAACAATCCACTGGTGAAAACCGCCGGCATTGCAGCACGCATCGCCTTGCCCGAAACATCAACCACCGTCATGGTTAGCGCAGTAGGATTGCCATCATCATCATAAGAGAGCACATAATCGAAATAATCGCCGCCTACTTCTTGTGATGGCAGGAAAAATCCGTAAACATCTAATCCTTCGGCTTTTGGGGGATGGATAGGCATCAACTGGTACTGACTTTCGCGCGCAATCTCAATTTCTTTCTCCACCCGAAGTTGTTGTGCCAATCGCTCCTCATATTCAGGAATGTAATCGCCAATCTCCGAAACCGACATTCCATATTTATAGGCAACAATCCCAAAGAAAAGTATGGCAAGATGAATACCACCCTGAATCCAACTCACCAATGCATGACTGATGCTTGGAGAATTCAGATACGGCATCACTAAAATCACCGTAACAAACAGCCACCAAGCAGTGTTTGCCGTAATAATTCCAAATCTTTGATAACTGTACATCAGAACGGCTGCAAGCATCAAGAAAATGAAAAAGTCATCTAAAAATGTTCCGGGTGTACCTACCAGACGACCCATCACCGTTAAGAAAACCGCCGAAAATAAAATGGCGAAAACTAATGAGCCCCAATGGTGTTTAATCCAATGCTTGCAAAAGCCATACACAAAACCTACTTGAGCAAAACCAATCAACCATGTTGAAGTCCATGCCGACATATTAATGGTAAGTAACTTTGCATTAATGGCAGGCTCAGAAACTCCAAATTGGCTATCCGCTTGCAGAAAAAATGTGTCTTGTAAAAAAATCATCAAAGCAAACACGCCCAGTAGAATACCCCCAACTGCAAAGCCATGAATAAGTGCCAAGCCTGTTTCACGCACAAAAAATTTGCGTTGCCAAAGCGTATCAACCAATTCAACCTGCCCATTCCGTTGCGAACGTGCAAAGGCTTCCCAACTTATATAAGCCATAGCGCCATATACACCAACAAGTAGTCCGGAAATGATATTGTTTAGATTAATCTGCAAAGCGCCGGAAGAGCCCATAAAGTCGCCATAGGCACTGTAATAAAAAATTGTTCGCCAGCCGATATAGCCTACTGCAATACTTATTAAAATGATTAACGCTCGGCGCCATTCAACTTTTCCTTTAAATATATTGCGTGTGCCCACTGTAAAAACAAGGATTGACAATACAATAATAGCGCCAATAAAAAACACCGCAAAAGTAGGCAGTGTGTCTTGATTGGTTATAACCAACTCTTCGGGTTCTACCTCATATTTGGCAGAAAAGTCGACTAATTCGTAACCGAACTGTGTTCGAAGTTCACCATTTTCTTCAACTTCACGCACTTTTTGGCGAAGAAGCATTGTTAAATTAACCGGGCCTTCTACTCCGCTTTTAGCTCTCCATGAATACTGAAATTCAGGAGCTTCAAATTCCTCGTCATTTTCTTGCGATGTTCTACCGGTTGAAACTTCGATTTCGAGATCTGGAGCTGATACGCTAAGGTCATCCATCGAATATTTGTCGAGATTGTAGCCAAAAAATTCACCTGCAATTTTAGTGGCAACATCTTCTGCCGAACTCCCCTGTATAAACGTTGGATTCGCTTGATCTTCTTTTGAATCAAAGCGAATAACCCTACCGGAATTTGAGCTACGCAATCTGATTTTGCCCATTACATCGTAGGCATTGGTAGGAGTAATCACCATAGCGCTCATGCTTTCGGGTGTACCAATAATTCCTACCCAGCTTTGAATGTGCCCATCTTTTTTGTTTAAATCGGCGGGTGTTAGTTCGCTGTTTATCGAATCTCGTAGTTCTTTAAAATATCGCCCATGCTGCTGATACATTACCGATAAAGCCAATGTATCCATCGAAAAGCCTAATTGTTGAGAAAGTAGATTATACTCAGCTCGCATGGTTTCGCGATCTTTTTCGATAGGACCCGAAGCGTTAAAATCAATCGTTGATCGGAGCATCGCAAACACAGCAATGCCAATAATTCCGCCTACAATTAAGATTTTAGTGATATTCTGCATCGAATTATTTGCCCAAATACTTGTGTTGAAATACCGAAACGACTACGAGATATTCCAATTTTAGTTACTATAATTGTGATACATACTATCGAACGAAAATTAAAAGACGGTTTTTTTAATACCTGGAAAAGTAAAACATTCGTGCATTCCAATACGTACTCCGTCTCGATTATTTAGTTTGTTGAAACTATCGCTATGCTAAAACCATTTTTCACTGCAATTTTATTGATCAGTTTCCTCCCAACAATTGGGATGTCTCAACCACATTCCGGTTCAAACGATGTGTCTCTTGAGTCGATTTCGGAAAATGCTTCTACAATCACTTCCCTCCGATCGTTGATGATTCAACAACATGGCGAGCTTCTTCACGAAGAGTACAACAATGGGCGAAATGCCAACAAAGATTACAACATCAAATCGGCTTCAAAAAGCATTATTGGTTTATTAACCGGTATCGCGATCGAAGAAGGTTTTATCCCGTCGATCGATGAACCTATCAGCACTTATTTTGGCGATTATTTTGATGAAAACCCCAATCCGAAAAAGGAAAACATTACCGTCAGAAACCTTTTGTCGATGCAAGCAGGGCTTCGATCAACAAGCTCAGGAAATTATGGCGCATGGGTGATTAGCGATGATTGGATTGAGTATGCATTGGAACAGGATTTTGTCTCAGAAATTGACGGCCGAATGGTGTATAGCACAGGAACCTTGCATTTACTTTCAGTAATTATATCCCGAGCAACCGGCATGAGCACCAAAGCATTTGCCGACGAGTATCTATTTGGTCCACTTAACATAAAAGTTGGTGGTTGGGATAAAGATCCACAGGGAAATTATATGGGTGGAAATAATATGGCACTTTCCCCACGGGATTTACTAAAAATCGGGCAGATGTTGATCGATGACGGAAAATGGGAAGGCCAGCAAATTATCAGCTCAGATTGGATCAAAGATTCTTTCAAAACCTATACGTACAGTAACTACAATCCGTATGGGTACGGCTACCAATGGTGGAATAAAGAAACCGCCGGTTATACCACTTTTTTTGCCTGGGGACATGGCGGACAATACATCATGATGATCCCCGAATTGGATGCTGTAGTTGTGATGACTTCATCCGTAACCAATGCCAGTCGACGCCGGACTTATAAACGCCCCGTTTTTGTGTTGCTTGAAGATCACATCATTCCTTTCCTTGAAGAAACGCTAAATTCCGAAAGCTGAACTTTCCGTTGAGTATCCACAATCCTTACCTTTAAGCCTGCGAAAGCTTTACTAATGTTTGGGCTAAAATTTTTTATTGAATATGCATTCACTCCGATCTATTCCATTTTTATTTTTCATCTTTCTTTTATTCACAGCACCTGCATTCGCGTTTCAAGATGCGCCGGCTTCAACCGATGGGTATTTATCTAGCCCTCGTCGTGCTGTACACACGTTTTTGCACTGGCAACAGCAGGGGCATCTAAATTTAGATCGGGTAATTTTACCCATGCAGCTCAGCGATGGTGACAAAGAAGAGAAAGTCGATTTAGCGGTAGAATTACGCAAAGTGCTGGATGCTCTTGGCTTGTTAGTTGTTTACGAAAACATCCCCAATAACCCCTCTTACACCGATAGCCTCTCCGGACTCAATCAATACATTTTGTTTGATGAAGTCCCCGAGGTGTATTTGGTAAAGCGCGACAATAAATGGGTATTTTCGGAAGCCACCATCGAACAAATCCCGATTCTGTATCGCAACACCTTTAATTCGCTGGTAGAAGCTCTCATCGATAAACTACCAATTTGGGCAAACAACGAATGGTTTGGCGTTGCAATCTGGCAATACATGGCCGTTCTATTTTGGTTGGCACTTGGGATGATCCTTCGAAAGATTTTCGAATTTGTGCTGGATAATTACATCCGTCGTATCACCAAAAAAACACGCTTTACCTGGGACGACGACCTACTGGATGGCGTTGAACGTCCGGCCGGCTTCATCTTTCTGATGGGCTTTTTTCTTATCAGTTACACCAATCTTCAGTTGTCGGTAACGGTAAACGTTTACTTGTCCAACATTCTTGAAATTGCTTTGATGGCAGGATTTGTGTGGCTGTTTTATAATCTGGCCGATGTTTTTGCGAAGTACATGACGGTAGTAACCGAACGAACCGAAAACACACTCGACGACCAGCTCGTACCGCTCATCCGAAAAACGCTTCGGTTTTTTATTGTGGTGATGGGTGTGATCCTGATTCTCCAAAACAACGGCTACAACGTGGCATCGTTAATTGCAGGTTTGGGGATTGGTGGTTTGGCAGTAGCCTTGGCTGCAAAAGATACGCTGGCCAATTTCTTCGGATCGGTTACCATTTTCGTGGATAAACCTTTTCGAATCGGCGATTGGATTAAAGTAGGCGATGTAGAAGGAACCGTTGAAGAAGTCGGATTCCGAACTACCCGCATTCGCACTTTCTATAATTCGTTGATTTCGGTACCAAATTCCAATATTGCCACCACCGATATCGACAATCTGGGGATGCGCCAATACCGCCGTTTCAGAACTATGCTCAACCTCACCTATTCAACCACTCCATTACAAATGGAGGCGTTTGTCGAAGGAATTAAAGCCATTGTTAAAGCCAATTCAAACTTCCGGCAGGATTATTTTGAGGTTCACTTTAACAATATGGGTGCCCACTCGTTGGATGTTTTGGTGTATGTGTTTTTTGATGTCCCCGATTGGAGTACCGAGCTGCAGCAACGCCATAATTTTTTGATTGAGATTCTTCGCCTTGCTGATGAAGTAGGTGTAGAGTTTGCGTTCCCTACTCAAACCTTACATGTGGACTCTGTTCACACTGAAGAACCTCGAAAAGTTGGGCAAGATAAATCTGAAGATGAGCTAGCTGCCGGAATCACCGCTTTTGGTCCGGGTGGCGATAAAGGAAATCCTGAAGGAATGCGGATTTTTAAAGATGGGAAAGAAATCGATTTTGGGGCAAAATCTTAACTAAGATTCTGAGCCAAGAATTTGGTCGACGGCATCGGAAAGTTTTTCTTCAGAAATCGGCTTTACCATAAAGCCTGAATTGGGGACTTCTTTCGCCCGGTTTCGGTAACGGGCATCAGAGTTTCCGGTAATAAAAAGGATAGGAACATCCGAAAACTCTCGAATCATTTCTGCAGCTTTTACTCCATCAATGGTGCCTTCAAGCATGATATCCATGATCACGATGTCGGGCATATATTTTTTCACCAATTTAACGGCAGTTTCTCCATCTCTGATTTCACCTAAGGTTTTAAAAACCTTTTGTTCAAGATAATTTTGATAGAGTACCGAAAGGATAAGGTTATCCTCAACGATCATCGCTTTTTTTGAATATTTCATCCCGAAACCGATTAAGATTATAAAAAAACCCGATGGCTAAGTATCGGGTTTTTTATACATAAATAAATCGCTAAATCGACTATTTTTCGGTCTCTTTTCCGGCAAATGCCTCGAAAACCATTTTCAGGTCGTTCGCCACATCTTGGCTGGTACGGCCTTCAATTCTATGACGCGGAATCATTGCTTTAATTTCACCATCTACAAAATATGCGAACGACGGCGATGATGGCGGATATTCGCTAAAGTAAGCACGCGCATGTGCAGTAGCTTCTTTATCCTGCCCTGCAAATACAGTTACCATATGATCCGGCTTTGCTTCCGATTGGTCTAAGGCAATTCCTAAACCCGGACGTGCATTTCCGGCTGCGCAGCCACATACCGAGTTGATCGCCATCAACATCGTGCCTTTATATTCTTTCATTGCGCGATCTACATCTTCGGGAGTTTTTAATTCTTCAACTCCGTACTTAGTTAATTCCTCTCTCATCCACGAGGTGTCGGGTCCCATTCCAAATCCAAATTGCATAATAGTTGCTCCTTACTGGTTTTCTCTAAAGTTAAAATAATATTGCGTTAATTGCTTGATGTGATTATTAAACGACAAATGACGGTTGACGGCCGACTAACGGATGACGATCGACGAATGACCATCGAATCCTAGATTCCATAATTCTCGGTTTCACATATTTAAATGCCATTAACACATTCATTAAAAGACAAACGACTGTGATTTAACCCACAGCCGTTCGTCATTCGTCGTAAATCGGTCGTCGTACTTACTTCGCTGCAGCGTAATATTCTGCTACTTTATCCCAATCCACTACATTCCAAAATGCTGAAATGTAATCCGGGCGACGGTTTTGATAATTCAAGTAGTATGCATGTTCCCAAACGTCTAATCCGAGGATTGGAGTCATGCCTTCCATAATTGGGCTGTCCTGATTTGCAGTTGAATGCACATTCAGGTTTCCGTCTGCATCAACGCTTAACCACGCCCAACCTGAGCCGAAACGAGTAGCTGCTGCATTGGCAAAAGCTTCTTTAAATGCATCGAAAGAACCAAAAGTACTATCGATTGCTGCTCCTAAATCTCCATCTGGAGTTCCGCCACCGTTTGGCGATAAGATGGTCCAAAACAACGAGTGATTAGCATATCCACCACCGTTGTTAATCACAGCTTGTACTTTATCGGTTGGCAATGCCGAGATGTTTGATAACACATCTTCAATCTCTTTATCGGCAAATTCGGTGCCTTCAAGTGCTGCATTAACCTTGCTGGTATATCCGGCGTGGTGCTTTGAGTGGTGAATTTCCATGGTTCGAGCATCAAAATGAGGCTCTAGTGCATCGTAATCGTATGGTAATTCTGGTAATGTATAAGCCATGATCGTTTTAAATTTTTAGGTTGATGTATCCAACGTACTTCAAAAAAAATGAGCGAGTTTTTCAGCTCGTTCCTGTTGGATAGCAATTATTTATCTCCATTTAAAATAACGAACGACACGGAAAAAATCGTTCCTGTTTCTATACAAAGAATCTATACTGTTGATAGGGGGAAAATGAATTAGGAATATGGGAATTAGGAATTACGAATATGGGAATTAGTGTAGAAGACATCCCTTTGGGAGAATATGGGAATTGTGGATATGAAGATTGAATCTCGTGATTGTTTATCTGTCTGATGGCTTGAATTCGTAAGGCAAGCACGAGATTTCTGTCTGACGGCTTAAGTCCGTCCGACAGATTCAATTCGAAATTAGAATGAGTGCAAAAACTCAACACACCCCTAAATCCCCTCTCAAGAGGGGACTTTTTCCCGAACCAAAGATTCTGTGTCCAGCTTAAAAAAAGGAAATTGACCAATCATCTGTAGGACTGAAACAAACTAGTGCCACATATAGATCGTAGCACTCGACCACTTTGTTACTCTGTGACTCAGTGCCTTAGATCCTTTGAACCTTTGCTCCACTAGCGCAAGCGTCCGCTTGTGCTTTCTTTTAATATCAAATTTCAACATCTAATAATCACGGATTTCCATAATAATTCCGGGCGCTGCTATACATCCAATGTTCCGGGCTTTCTACCAGTTGATCGCAATAAACACTTCTAGTAAAAACTTCTACCCAATTCATTGTAACAAAGCTTACAAAAAAGGCATGGTGCTGAACTAACAACTTATACTTTCTACTCATACTTATTTCCGTTTTTAGCTATAATGCCTCACAATGCTAAGCCTTACATTAGAATGTGGCAAGTACTTAAAATCGGGCTTTAATTGCACAAGCGGACGCTTGCGCTAGTTTGGGGCCAATAGAAAGATTAAATAGAGATCTCTTTGCAGTTCAAGGGCTGACGACCGAAGAAGGTGGTGTGAGTGTACCAGTGTATTATTATATTACCGTAGGCGGAGGATATTCTTTTACTCCTTCAGATGAAGGGTTTTCAATTACTGCAACTGAGTTTAATGCCGGAATAGGGACTGGACTCAGTATTGATGTTGGAAATACCTCAACTCAAATATTAGTGGACACCAAAGATTTACTAAATGATGAATAAGAGCCTTCTATATCAGTTAATTTTTGTTTTAGTTGTTTTTTGGATAATTCTTCCATTTGTGAATCGATATGTAATAAAAAGAGAAGTTGCGCCAACCGAAAGTTTTGTCCTTTTCTATGAAACCGAGTTTTATGATGTGATTAAATCTTACGATACCGATGTAGGGGCAATCTATATAAAGTTTACAGGTAAGTACAAGGAATATTCATTTGGAGAAATTGCTAGCAAGAATATTGATTTTAATGATTTTGGTAGTGTTGGTGATACGTTAATTAAAGCAAAATTTGCAGATTCTTTTATTGTGAAAAAAAACAATAGAAGTGAACAAAGATTCTATTTTTACACAGATTATTTTCAATCGGGAGAAGCACCAAACTAGCGCAAGTGTCCGCTTGTGCTATCTTTTAATATCAAATTTCAACATCAAATAATCACGGATTTCCATATTAATTCCGTGCGCTGCTATACATCCAATGTTCCGAGCTTTCTACCACTTGATCGCAATAAACACTTCTAGTAAAAACATCTACCCAATTCATTGTAACAAAGCTTACAAAAAAGGCATGGTGCTGATCTAAAAACTTATACTTTCTACTCATACTTATTTCCGTTTTTAGCTATAATGCCTCACAATGCTAAGCCTTACATTAGAATGTGGCAAGTACTTAACATCGGGCTTTAATTGCACAAGCGGACGCTTGCGCTAGTTTGGGTCGGAAGTACAGGAGGTTATACAATAGGTCGTAGAAATTTCCCTTATTAAGTATTCACAATGATTAATGATTACTACATCCATATACAACTTTCAAGCTCATTAATTCTTTCTTCATTTTTATTTTCAATATTTCTTGAAGGAATTGGCATTTCACAACTTGAACTATATTTCCCTGTTTTTTTGATCAGTGGTATAATATACTTTATATATGGATTAGCTAAGTTAATAGATGAACCGTTCGAAGATATATATAAAGAATTGCCAAAGATTTATAGTTTTAATTTTTTTAAATGGCTTATGATTTGTGTTTTTTCTGAGTTTAGTTATATTCTAGCTATGATTTATTTAAGTTAACCCCCAGATGTTTTAAGCCCGCCAAAGGGCGGATTGGTCTGTGACTTAAAACTGGTAGGGAGCAAGACTTAGTCTTGCATTAGGGGAAAGTGCTAATGAGCTAGTTAAATTTAATCTCGTAACGTAGTTCCTCTCGTTCCCAAACTCTAGCTTTCCTTTAAAAAAATAGTACACATTCAATCATCTGTCAGGCGGTCTTAAGCCGTTGGACAGAATCAATTCTAAATTGAAATGGGAGCAATAACTAAACTTCGAAGTAGTATTTCTGAACTGGTACTAAAACTAAACACACCCCTAAATCCCCTCTCAAGAGGGGACTTTTTCCCGACCAAAGATTCTGTTTCCAGCTTAAAAAATAGAAATTGTCCAATCATCTGTAGGACTGAAACAAACTAGAGCCAGATGTAGATCATACTTCTCAACCACTTTGTTACTCTGTCACTTTGTAACTCAGTAACTCTGTGCCTTTGCCACTCAGCCCCTTTGCCCCTCAATCCTCAGCCCTAAACAAAATGAATCGCTTTGGGTAAGCCTTCTGAGTCATGCTCAACTTCAGCCGGAATGGTTTTGATTCCTTTTTGCTCTGATTGCTTGGCATAATAAGCCAACGCCATCGCGTCTACAATATCATCTTCACCAACATCCGAACGGCGGTATTCTTCTTTAATTTCGCGGAAGAAATCATCGGCAATAGGCTCTTGGTTTCGGAGTAGTTCCAAACGATGACGGATTCCTTTTTTGAGGTTTTTCTTCTGGAAGATCATCCCACCGTTCAGTTTCTGGAACAGCAATTCCGGGTGACTTTCCAACACCTTAGTTTTGAAATCGTCATTATCACGAAGTAGCGAATCAATCAGTTTGATTTTAGGGGTGATATTCCACGACTGCAGCGATAGTTTTTTCTCGGTCCATTCGAAGCTGGTCATGTTTGCTTCGGCATAGCTTGGGGCATCTAAAGCAGGACGGATAGGCGGACTAAAAACCGAGGGCGCATATTCGGCGCCGAGCTCTTTTCGAAGTAAGCGATCGCAATCGCGGGTGTATTCTTCGTCTTCCAGCCCAATCGGCATATCGATAAAAATTCGATCGTAGAATTCGAAAACAGCTATTAAGTTCTCATCATTTTCGATGATCTGATACTTTTCTTCCCCTTCGGTAAAGCTGATTAAAATCCATCCAAGTTTACAACCATCAATTCCCGCTGTCTTCACACGTACTCCGTTTTCTTAATTTTCGATGTGATAATGTACATCACTAAAGCGCTAAATCACGAAAAAAATTCATTCCGAAAATTTATTCTGCCACTAAATCACGAAAACACCAATTGTGTTGAACCCTAGTAATACAATGGACCAGTTAGCAATTTATGAGTCATTAACTATCGGTCAGACGGGTAATCCTTCAAACCGATATTAGAATCACGCAAAAGCACATCTCATCTTATTGCCACTAAAACACTAATTGTGATGAATCTTAGTATAACACTGGAACATTAACCAGTAACCAGTAACGATAATAGAATATATCACGAGAATGCTATGTTGAAATGCAATTGTGGTAGGGTTCGACAAGCTCACCCACCAATATATTCCTTTCGTGATTTCGTGTTTATGTGGCCAACAATTGAATTACTTCACAATTCGCTTTAGGCTGATGTGCAACTCGTCTAGCTGATCGCTTTCCACTTCTGCCGGAGAGTTATCCATCATGCTTTGTGCCCGCTGATTTTTCGGGAATGCAATCACATCACGCAAACTTCCTGCGCCGGTTAACAGCATCACAATACGATCGAGTCCCAGAGCAATTCCGCCGTGAGGTGGAGCGCCATATTTGAAGGCATCCAACAAGAATCCGAATTTCTCTTCCGCTTCTTCCTGTCCAATTCCCAGCAGCTTGAACATCTGCTCTTGCACCTTTCGGTTATGGATACGAATCGAGCCACCGCCAATTTCCGAGCCGTTCATAACTAAATCGTAGGCTCGGGCTTTTACTGCGGCCGGATCAGATTTCAGCTTGTCCATGTCTTCGTCTTTTGGAGATGTAAACGGATGATGCATCGCGTGGTAACGGCGACTTTCTTCATCCCACTCCAACAATGGGAAATCAGTAACCCAAAGCAGGTTAAATGCATCTTTGTTGATCAGATTAAACTCTTCACCCACCATCAAGCGCAACGCACCTAATTGCTCAAGCACAGAAGGTTTAGGTCCGGCAAGCAAGAACACTAAATCGCCGGTTTTGGCACCGGATGCTTCCACCATTTGATCTGCGATTTCCGGAGTCAGGAATTTCGCAACCGAGCAAAGCACGCCACTTTCCTGCATTTTGATGTAAATCAAGCCACCTGCGCCGGTCTCTTTCTTCACGCGTTCGGTCCATCGATCGATTGCGCCACGACCCATTTCGCCTTGGCCGGGAATAGTAATCCCAACTACAGCACCGCCGTTTTTAACGGTATTCGAAAACACTTTAAACTCTGCATCGCGTACAATTTCAGAAAAATCAACAAACTCGAGCCCAAAACGAATATCCGGCTTATCCGAACCGTACGTACTCATAGCGTCGTCGTAGGTCATGCGAGGAAATGGAGTCTGGACATCCAACCCAACTGTTTCCTTAAAAATATTCTTGATTAACCCTTCGTGCATCTCGAAGATCGCTTCTTCATCCACAAAACTCATTTCAACGTCAATCTGGGTGAATTCAGGCTGGCGATCGGCTCGCAAATCCTCATCACGGAAACACTTTGTGATCTGGAAATAACGGTCGTAACCCGACACCATCAACAACTGCTTGTAGGTTTGTGGAGATTGCGGAAGTGCAAAAAACTTACCGGGATTCACACGGCTGGGAACCAAATAATCGCGTGCGCCCTCCGGAGTGCTTTTCATCAACACGGGAGTTTCCACTTCGGCAAAATCTTGCGCATGATAAAATGCCCGTACCGCCTGATAGGTTTTCGAGCGGAGCATTAATTTTTCTTGCATCTCGGGGCGACGCAAATCTAAATAACGATAGCGTAAACGAGTTTCTTCGTTGGTCGTAATACCATCTTTAATTTCGAATGGTGGAGTATCCGCTTCGGAGTAAATTTCTAATTCGGTTACTTCAATTTCGATCTCACCCGTAGTCAAATTCGGGTTTTTATTTTCATCACCACGGGGAATCACTTTTCCTTTAATCCCAATCACATACTCAGCACGCAACTTCTCTGCTTTTGCATGCAGATTCTCATCCGTTTCGGTAAAAACGATTTGAGTAATGCCATAGCGATCACGAAGATCAATAAAAATAACGCCGCCAAGATCACGACGTGGTCCAACCCAGCCGTTCAGAATTACTTCGTCACCAATGTTTTTGGCGGTCAACTCGCCACAAGTATGTGTTCTTTTAAAAGTCATGATAAATATTCGATGAATCGTCGAGTGAATAACGATGTTGAAAGGCGCTGAAAATACACAACTCTATAACGAATCGCTTGTTAGAGTGCATTTCTAGTAAGATTTTTTGATATCGTCGCTATGGAATCGTTTCCATGAACTGAATTAAATTTTGTGGCATTCGCCTTTTTTTAGCTACATTGGTTGTCCATCTACGGAAATTGTAATTCATTTTGAGCCTGGGGAGGTCTCAAATGGGCACAATCAAAACGATTGTTGCGGACGGCAACGAAATTTTTCGCCATGGGCTTAGCTCTATTTTGCGTTATGCAGACTTTGATGTTTGCAGCGAAGTGGATAACGGCGCCCTGATTTTAACTGCTTTCGAAAGTGTACAGCCCGATTTATGTGTGCTTTCTTTCGAGATGCCGGAGATCAACGGAATACAGCTTGCCAATAAAATGATCGCCCGTTTTCCCCATGCGAAAATTTTGATGCTCACCGATTCCGATTCTGACGCAGTTCTTAATCAGTTCTTGGATTCCGGAGCTCAAGGATTACTCCTCAAATCAGCGCATCGCATCGAACTAATCGACGCTGCTACCAAAGTTTCCGGTGGCGATAACTTCCTTGGCAAGCAATTTTCGCACATGATGACTCGTGAATACATGCGACTCGCTAAAATGCGAAAAACCAAAAAGCATGTTACAGTTCGCGAGCGCGAAGTACTTGGGCATTTAGTAGAAGGACTCACCAGCACCGAAATTGCCAAAAAGCTGTTTATAAGTCCACGGACGGTGGATAAACATCGCACCAATCTCCTCAAAAAATTAGGCCTCAAGAACACTCCTGCCCTCGTTCGATACGCTTTGGAAAACAAGCATTTGGTTTAATTTTCCTTCTTTAAAAAACGACTACGTAATTATACGTAGTTAAATTACATAAAACCCACCATTGAGCAAGGCGTTTCAATCACTTAGCTTGGAAGTGCAAATGGGGTAATAGCCGTCTGTAGATGATATTAGCCGACCAACATTGAGTTGTGGTCGGCTTTTTTTATGGGCAGTACTCACTTTGCCAAACTCCTTTCGCTTATTCGCAATATTCAAGCGTGGTTTTTCATCCGGGAACCCAGTCATCAGAGTTTTTTCGACCTGAAATTATGCTATCATGTAAGCATCTACTTCCCCTAAATAAATCCACAAATTCTGATGATTAAATCGTTTGCTCTCGTTCTTTGCCTCGCGTTGTTCACTTTTTGTACCAACACACCCGATACTAATCCAACTGAAACAGCTGTCACTGACGAAAACGCCGGCTCGATACAGTTTTGGGACCAACTCTCTTCGCTATGCGGGAAATCATTTGAAGGTGAATTGGTTAGCGATCCGGTTGAAGGGTTTGCCGGGAAAAAACTGGTGATGCACGTTCTTTCATGTGATGAAGAACAAATTTTAGTTCCTTTTAATGTGGGTGATAACCTCTCTCGAACGTGGATTTTTACTAGTAAAGAAGGCAATAGAATTGAATTAAAGCACGATCACCGAATGGAAGATGGAAGCGACGATGAGGTTACGATGTATGGAGGAACTTCCACTAATGCCGGAACCTCGAATATGCAACTCTTCCCTGCCGATCAGGAAACGTTGGATAATATCCCTTATGCCTTTTCAAATGTTTGGTGGGTAACGCTGAGTGATAGCGTGTATTCATACAATCTTCGTCGAATTGGCCGACCCAGTGTATTTACCATTGAGTTCGATTTAACCAATGAAATCGAAACACCGGAACCATCGTGGGGATGGGAAGATTTTGGGGAGTAACCTCTCGTGCCAGACATTCACACAAATTAACAATAGTTGAAATTTATAATTCTCTTCCAGTGGAAGAGGAAGAAAATGATTTCTGGAAAACAGGTGCAGGTGCTTTTTTATTGGCTATTCTTATTCACGGAAAGTTAAAATTAACCTCTCTTCATCTTAGAAAAGAGGTTTAATGTTTAATGCTCCCGATCTCTTGGAGGAAATGGATCCTTTTTCCCAATGGTATCTTTACTCCGGATTCTCCCATTTAGACCCATTGTTTTTAGTTCCCCTCCTCCTTGTTTCAAAAGGTTTGCACGAGCAGCATTTTCAGCCTCTCGTTGTGTATTGTGTAAAGAAGCAGGTTTAGATGCGCTGTCTTTTTTATTTGCCCATAATCCATCTTCTTTTCTTCGGTATACAGATCTGTCATTAGATTTACTCATTGCTATTTCTCCTTTAGTTAATTGAAGAGTTCATTTATTTGTTGATTCCATCCTTTTTTGTGAATAATTCTATGGGAGTGAAACTCACCTGTAAGGATTTCTTTCTTTGAAAGATGTGAGTAAGCCTCCCAATTTTCATTAAAAACATAAGTTGCATTGCCATATGTTGTATTTTCGAGGATATAAATTCCCTTTTTAGGGAAACCGAAAACCCAATATCCACTAAACCCTCCTCTACCTACAGCTATATAATTGGGATTGTGACTTGTTATAGTTCTGACTCTATTTTCAATTACTGGTTGGTTTCCCGAAGGAGCTCTTTGGATATTTTCTCGAACATGGTCTTCTACCTCTTCCCAGGGATATTCACCCGGTGGCAAAATCTGCCAGTTTAGCCTTTTAATCTTTGGAACTTTAAAGTTCTCAAAATCTGAATTTAGAACTACACATTTTCCGAATATCTCTAGAAATAGGTTAATTATGTGTTTCACAGTTTCCTCTTGCTCGCCTCTTTTGAAGGCTTTTGAAACTAGATACTTAGAACCGTCTGCTTCGATTATAGTCAGTTCTTCGCTTGGAGGAGCTATGAATTTTCTTGGATATCTTTTATATGGAACATCCACGACACGTGAGTAAGGATTTCCATTCCAATCTTCCCATTTCCAAAGAATCTGGCGATAAGCAGTCTCCTTTGGTCGATCAGTTAGTTTGATAAATTTTCCGTGTGCATTAAATCCCGTTACATTTCCTATAGAATTTGGAAGTATTTTTTCGCCAACTTCTAAATCATCTGTAAATCCTATGCTTGATAGTTCTTTTGAATTTTCTTCTAAATCAGTAATTGAAATGTAAAAGCTCTCTCCATCTGCTATATGATTTAGGTGAGATCCAAGCGACCTTATTCTTTTTTGTTCAATAATCATAATAATTTCCTCTTAATGTTTTTATTTTTTATTGTCCCTACATATATATATAGCTATTGAAGAACATCGTTTTACAAATCTTTTTGAAATTTCTTTAAAGTAGCTAGCTACTAATTGTAATAGCACCAAATATGACCGATAAAGCAGATACAATATTAGATGGGTTATCTAAAGATGAGTGGATCGCAATCTATCGAGATCTGGTTAGATATGGAGAATACCTGCTAAGGATTTATGGGATCAAATATGATACCCAAGGTATTAACGCTAACGATTTTGTAGGGAGAGTAGTTATGAAAGTTTTAGATGTAGATGCCGATGACCATCGTGTTTGGAATCCAAAAAAAAATCCAGATGTAGTGAAGTTTTTTAAAGGATGTATATCAAGTGAAATTAGTAATCATTTGGTATCAAAAAGACATTCAACAACAATTGATATGAATATAGATCCAGAGTTAGATTTTTTTGAGAACATTGGTACTGACACATCAATTATATCTGAAGTTGATGCAAACATTATTCAGGAAAAGATAATTAATAAACTAATGGAAGAAGATGTGGAACTTGTTGAAGTTTTGTTTTTAATTCAGGAAGATATTTCATTTCAAGACATTGCTAAGAGAAGGTCATATCCGAATACTAGGAAAGTTTATTATGCTAGAGATAAAATCCGATCAATATCTGATGAAGTTTTAAATAAACTTAGTGAGGAAAAAGATGAGTGAATTAGGAAAAATACTTCAATGGGTTGAAACTTTTGAAGACGAAAAGAAGAGAGAGGAATATCTTAAAAGCAAAGGTTTTGAAATTGAAGCAATCGACAACAAGGCAATAGATATATTTGATCAGATTAGCTCTAAAAATATTCTAAGGAGAGCTAGACATAGAAAAGCTCTTTTCGAAAGAGCTAGTGAACTTATTCAAGAAAGAGATTCGATTAATGTAAAAGAGCTTATTTCATCATTTAAAACAAAATCTTCAAATCAATTTGCTTACCAGTTTTCTAAACTTGATAACGTCTCTGATGAAGATGTATTAAATATGTTAAAAGACGAGGAATTGCTAAAAGTAATTGAGAATCTTGAAAAATAAGCTTTGTGAGTAGAGGATTAAGGGTTGCTGATTTAGTACGAAATGAGTTCTACCTTAAAGGGCCAATTCCTTACGAAATACTTGTGGAAGTCTGTTTTGCTAAAGATGCTTTTGTTAAGCAAGAAAAAATTCATGGTGCTCAAGGAAGAATTTTATTCAGTAAAAACTCTTCTGCTTCAATAATCACTATTAACTCTGAAATAAAATTTGAGTCTAAAAAGAAGTTTGTTTTAGCACATGAACTTGGTCATAGGCTTTTACATTATAGAAAGATGAATTTTTTATGTAATGATAAAGATGTTAGTAGTTGGAGCAGTAATAATAAGTTTGAATTTGAGGCTAACGAGTTCGCAGCTGAACTATTGATGCCTCAACGATTGATTTTGGAGATAACAGATACAAAAATATTTTCAAAACAAGAGGTCTTAAAGATTTCTAAAAACCTTGGATCAAGTATAACATCTTCCAGTATTCAATATAGCAAATATGGGCATGTTCCCGTTTATGTTATAGCCTCTTCAAATGGAAGTATTGATTGGTTTTCTAAACCTTCAGATTTTTACCTTGGCCATTTTGAGAAAGGTCAATCATTACCTAGAGGATCCTTTGCAAATAAGTTTTTTGATGATGGTAAGAAAGAAAATGATAAAAGTATTTGTTTAGCAAAAGATTGGTTCCCAGATGCTAAACAAGACCAGTATTTATATGAAGAGTGCTTTTACTTTGAAAACTATAATTCAGTCATCACCTTCTTATGGATATGTAATGAATACTAACCACCTTTATCTCAAAAAAGTAATTGCTGCACCTTATTAAACAAAAAAAGCCCAGCTCATTTCATTGAACCGGGCTTAAAATGTTAATTGTAGCGTGGGACGGAGTAATTCACACTTCTATCCGCTTCCAAATTATTGGCACATTCAACCAAAAATAGCCTTTAAACATCATTATAAACGTTTTTAAGTTCCAATGAAAAGGAAAATAAAACAATAATTGTTTTACTATTGTTTTACCCCTTACTATTTATTAGCTATATTCGCTTAACAATATTGGTAACCATAACGGCGAAATCATGGCAACCTCATTCCATTTATACCTTAAGGGGTATCCGAAAACGAAAACTAATAAGGACGGGGAAAAGAGAGTAAAATCACCTAAAAAAAACGGTGAATACCCTATCTATTTACGGATCACTAATAACCGTAAACACAAATACATTAGTACCGGCTTATCAGTTAAAAAAGATGACTGGCACAAAGACAAAGAAGAAGTCCGTAGAAGCCACGACAATTATAAAGCACTCAATAAAACGCTACGTGCAAAAGTCAAAGAAGCTGAAAATGTTCAATCTGATTTGGTGGAACAAGGGCAAGAATCTGCAAAGGCTATTCAGGAAAGAATAAAGAATACCCAAACAGCTGATTTGTTTGAAATGGCTAAAGAATTGGAAGCCAATTATTCTAAAACTAAAAAGTATTACTCGTCTAGAACCTTGAAAGGTTTATTAAACAAGTTGGAAGAATTTGAAGGAGAATCTTCATTGCCATTCAATAAGATTGATTCAAATTACCTACAACGTTTTGAAGAGTTTCTGAGAAATGAACACGGAAACAAAGACTCTACTATCAATAAAAAATTTGAGCCGTTTAGAAAGCTTATAAACATGGCTTTACAACGGCACTTAATACCAATTGATCCGTTTATCAGTTACTCCGTTCCAACACGAAAGAAAGCAACTTCTAAAACTAAATTAACTATTGAGCAAATTCGAGCTATTGAAGCAATCGAGCTAAAAAAAGGTTCTTATGATTGGCATATAAGAAACGCTTTCTTATTTAGCTTTTATAGTGGCGGTATTCGATTTGGTGATATTTGTTGCCTTACATGGAACAATGTGAAGGACGGGAAATTGAGCTATCAAATGAACAAAAATGAAAAGCCTTTTACTTCTGATTTAAATGAATACCAAATTCAAATATTAGCTAATTACTCCGGCGCCGGTTCTGAATTTATCTTTCCATTTCTAAACAATCATAAAGACTATTCTGATCCGGTTGTATTAAGAAAAGCAATAAATATTCAGAATGTAAAAGCGAATGGTAAAAGCACTAAAACGAAAAAAACCGGACTCAAAAATATAGCTGAACTAGCAGGAATTACTGAGAATATATCTTTTCATGTTTCAAGACATTCATTCGCACAATACGCCGTATCTGATAAGGGGTTGAGTATGTATGAAACAATGCAAGTGTTGCGACATAGTAAGATCGAAACTACTCAAAGATATTTGAAAGGCTTAGACGAAGAATTAGCTAATAAAGCAATGAAAAAGGTGTTTTAAATGACTAAAGATGAATTTGAAAAATTCTGCCTTTCGGAATTGGAATACATTGAAGAGTACAAACAAAAAGACAATTTCGATTTTCAACCAGCGGATCAATATTTCAGTTGGGTTTATATGGGTTTTCACGAACCCTTCAAGGAATTAATTCAATCAGGTAAACTTAAAGATGACTTATTTGATGATATTGAAAAGCTTAAAACAGAGTTAAAGAGAGTTCAAATAGATATACATCAATGGATAATGAAAGCGTGTGTATATCTCAGATTTATTTATCTAAATGATTCAAACTTGCCTTATCAGAAAAAAGCGGCGCTATTTAGTTCTGTGTCAATAAAAATACTCAATGGCTATAACTCTGAATTAATACTAAAGAAGTTCATTTTTGATTGCGGGGTATCATATAAACCAGATCAATTAGATAAACTGGAATCTGTATTAGACAGGCGAGATAAAATATTAAAGAACACATTACAATTAATAGAAAAGCGAATAACAAACCGGCAAATACTTACAATAAATAACGAGCTTGAATCGAGTCTAAAGAAACTTTCTTCAAACATAGAATTAATTACTAAACCAATTTCAGAGTCAGTTAAGCAAACAAGAGAAACTTTAAATAAAATAAGTGTTCAACTAAAGGAACTTATTAAGCAACATCGAGCTGAATTTGATCGCAGGTACGACAAATATTGGTCATCAATGGAAGCGTACTTAAAGTATCACGGCTACATAGTGCCAAGCGATCGTAACGAGTTCTATCAAATATTTATCTATGAAATTCTAAAAGATGAAGATGACTCCTTTGAACGATCATTGGAAAGGAAAGATTTTATTTCATTTCACAAAATCATAGAATCTAAACTACTAAAGGTTAATCAGGAAAATTTTAACACAATTACCCAAGATTCATTCTTAGAAATAGGCACTTCTAATCCTATTTCTCATAACCTTAAAGAACTTGCAAAACGCTTTTATAATAGAAGTAAGAAAAAAAGTTTTACTGAGAACGAATATTATAACGCTCTTACTATAATAGAAAAATACCCTAAAGATAGTTATCAATCACTGATCCGTAAGATACAAAGCAAATTCTCGTGCTATATAGATCATGAATTACCGGAATCAGGAATGGGAAAAAATAATAAGTTTCTGCAAAGACTCATTAAGAACTATGACACTGAAACGGGAAATTCGCGCAAAGGAAACAGTAATACCCAATGAGTTCATTAAATACCCGTAAAAATACCCAAATACCCAGATTGAATACCTGAAATAGCAACAAGTAAGTTTTCAGCAACAATTAATTAAAGCTGAAAGCAATGCAGGCATACATACCCACCAAACAAGATTTAAGAGAGTTTATTCGCCAAGCGGTTAAAGAAGAATTTAAAACTTCCATACCCCAAGCAATCAAAACGGCGAACCGCAAAGAATGGCTAACTACAGACGAAGTAATGGAAATACTTCAATGTTCACGCCGTCATGTTCAACATCTTAGAGACTCCGGCAAGCTACCTTTTACTCAACATCGAAGAACCGTTCGATATAGATACAATGACGTTGAGCATTTTCTCAACAAGGGATTTGTAGAAGCCGAGATTTAAAAATGCGGTCAACAAAAAAAGGTCATGCAACGGCGAAGCAGCACGACCTTAATATTGGTAACCGGAAATCCGGCACGAGTAATTTAAGCTTTCATCAAAGCATGTGCAATGCTGCTAAAGACGGGCGTAATCTCGCTTTTCTTGTACGCAATTCTGTTTCTGGATTAGATACCATAGAAAAGGCTTTTAACGGCTTAAAAGCAAAATATGAACCATTCTTAGACGAAGTATTTAGAAACAGTTTTGACGAAGAAATAGAGAGGTTAACAAATGAATAAGGAATTAAACATACCGGAAGGGGTAAACTTGAATGATTTGAATCCGGATACATGGTTTTCCCTTTCCGATCCACTTAAAGAACCTGTTCCACCTTTAGAATTTATTATTGAAGGTTATTGTGCTAAAGGATTAATAACTGTTATTGGTGGAAGCGCCGGAAGCGGTAAATCTCTATTCAATCAACTTCTATTTCAGAAACGAAATAACGAATTATTACCAACTAATAAAGGTAAAGCAATTTATTTCACGGGTGCAGATAGTTCAGAAATTGAACTCCGGCGCAGGGCAAAAGCGATTAAAACAAACAGAGGTCTTTATACTGTAGCATTACCTGAAAACCTTTATTGCGTGGTTACCAATGAAGTATTTATGAAAGAAGTTGAAACGCAAATCTTAAACGGTGGTTTTGATGCTGTAATATTTGATACAATCGCAGATTTTCACGAAGGCAATTTGTATGAAGCGGAAAAAGCTAATATTACAATGCAGCATTTCACACGATTAGCAAGAACTACTAATACAGCTGTAATACTAATTACCCATACTCGAAAAGGTTCAAAGATTAAATCGAAATACGATGTAGAAGATATTTCAGACTCTCGAATTTTTGCAACTAAAGCCGATTTTGTTTTTGGATTAAGGAGCGAATACCAATCAGACAAATCAAACCTGATTGAACTACAATGTATTAAAAGCCGTAGCGCTCAAGCTATGCCACCGTTGAGAGCTTCAATTCACTATGACAGTTTCATGAGTCAGCTTAAAATTTCGAAAACGGATAGGCTTTTTTCTGTAGAGCTTGAAACACAATCAAAAGAAGAACAGCGACTGCATAAAATAAATGAAGTTGGAAGATTGATTAATGACGGTCATTCGGTTAGAGAGGTATCCGAAATAATAGGTATTGCAACAGGAACGGTCTCAAATTACAAAAAACAGTTTGAACAGCTTTCACAGACTCAATAAAGTGTTCATCGTTCAAATCACATACCTATATGAACGTGAACAACTAATGTTCAACAACTTGTTCAACCTTGAACACCAAATTGAACACTATGTTTAATACTGATATTAGCGTATTCAAAAACATTTACTCAGAACCTCAAACTATAAATTTGAGAAGCTGGATACTCGCATGTAAACAAGGCTCTCGTTTTGCCAAGCAAGTAATAGAATATCGAAATATAAAAAATGAAGAGCTGAAAAAGATGCTACCACTCGCTACCGTTGGTGCTATTTGTGCAAATGGTAGAAAGCTTGAAAATGTAAAGTCAAAAACAGGTTGGATAGCATTAGATATTGACGCAAAAGATAATCAGCATTTACCCAATGCGGAGTGTATTCGAAATGAAATTGCCAAAATTAAGAATGTAGCTTTTGCAGGTCTTAGTACAAGTGGTAAAGGCGTGTGGGCTTTAGTAAAAATATCGAACCCAGATAAACAGGCACAACATTTTGAATGCATAATCAAAGACTTTAATTCGTTCGGAATTAATCTTGATACAAGTAAAGGGCGTAACCCAAATGATGCACGCTTTTATAGTTACGATCCTGAAGCTATCATTAAAAATGAAATAGTTGTTTACACCAAACTACCAACGGAGCGTACTCAGAGTAAAGCGCCGGAGATTGTTAAAATAAAATCTAACAGATATGTAATGAGTGCTTTTGAATCTGAAATTCAAGCTCTTAGCAAGGCAAAAAATGGTATTCGAAATGAAACACTTTTTAAATGTTCTGCAGCTTTAGCAGGATTTGTTGCAGCCGGCGCATTGAATGAAATCGAAGTACGCCAAGCAATCGAACAAACAGCTTTAACCATAGGTTTAAAACACTCTGAAATCAATTCAACAATTAACAGCGGATTTAATAAAGGACTTCAAACACCAAGAAATTTACAAACAACCTAGCAGCGTTTAGGGTACCCCGATCAAATTCTTTTGAGCCTTTTGGAACCGCAAATCAATGACGCTACTATTTTTTTGTGTACGCAATTTTTCAAGGGGGGGGGTGGTTAGTTTTCTGCTCAACTGCTATAATCCACAAATTTATCTGTAACCAATTGAAAGGATATGTTTTTTTCTACATCAGACAATTATGATCAAAGTGATATAGTAGAAAACTATGGGCTTGTCGATTCAACTATTGTAATTGGAGCCAATATTTTTAGGGATGTATTTGCAGGGCTAAGAGATATTGTTGGTGGAGAAACTAAGGGATATAAAAAAGACCTTGATAAATTAAAAAACGCTGTAGAGGAAGAGATTAAAATAAAAGCTTCAAAACTAGGGGCAAATGCAATTATTGCTATTAAAGTTGACATGGATGAAATTTCGGGGGGGGGCAAGTCTATGTTCATGTACCAAATGATTGGTACAGCTGTCAAATTAAAAGATGGTATAGCAGAACCTAACTCAGTCAATAAAGCTGAGGTTATTGACTTCGATGATTTTACTGAATTAAGAAAAAGAGTTGCCGCAAGAAATCGAATTATTAATGAGCCAAATAAAATAAACAACTTTAGAGTAATAATAGAGAAAGATTGGTGGGATGAAGACCTCTATAGAAATCTAGTAAACATTATATTCGATAGTAATCGAGAACTCATTCCGGAGGATATAGCTCTTTTGTCAGCGGTGCCTCCAGAGTTTTATATCGATATCATTAAAGCTGATTTAGCTACGATAAGCAAGACTAGATTTTTTTATTGCATAGAATCTATGAAAAAACATAATTGGTTCAATGTGAATGATATACTTGAAATACTAAAATCAGAATCATACATAACTCGATTTAGAGGTCTGCACTTTATTTATTTCAATAGGCTAAATTATTCCATAGATGACCTAAATGATTACAAAGTCTTGCTTTATTTTCTTAATAATAATTTCGATAAATCCATTACAACTGAAAACTCGAAAGGAGTTTTTGGCTCAAAAGAAGTTCATCAATGCGTAAACTGTCTTGTAAACCGTCCAAAAGATGAGGGTAAAAGTTGCCCTAATTGTGGGGCAAATTTTCTTGGTTTTAGAGAAGAGAATATTCAATTAAAGAATATCTACTATAAAATTCTCAGTATAATTAACACATTAGAATTTATATCAAAAGAGTGACTTCACATGACACACTATGGGGGTACATTTCAAAAAGATCAATTAGAATTGATTGCACTAGCCTTTGCCCAATGTGAGAAAAATGAGAAAATGACAAGTTCCCAATTTATAGTGCCTGATCCTGGTCAGGTTACTTCTTTATCTGTAGATGATATTGATGATTACTATTACAGAGCGTTTAAAATGAATGCGCCGGTATTTATAAATGAATCTAAAGTTTTGATTCTCGAATATCAGCAAAAAGAGCCTTTGGCGTTTAGGTACGGTCATTCTGCAATAGTGAGAGTTAAAAGCCTATAAAAGCAATGTTTCTACCATTACTTGAATATTTGAAGCCCTTAGAATCGAAATTTGAAAACTGTTTCTTACTATTTCCCAACTATTGATTGATTACGTTCCAAAGTGGGAAAGTGAGCAACACTAAGTGGGAAATCATTAATTCCCATTTCCCATTGTTATTACGCACCATACAAAGACTTTTTTCACACGGTAAAGGATATTTTTTCGGCACGATAAAGGAATTGTTTTTACAACGGTTTAAAAAGGGAGTGGATCCGGCACAATCGGACACTAAAAAAGGGAATAAGCAAAAAAGCCTACTCCCTTATAGGAATGGTTACACATTTATTTAAATGCATAATATTCTAATTTACATCATCTAAATTCTGAAGCAATAAAAAAATTTGTAAGGAATAGTTGTGAAAACGATCATACTACTAACAACTATCTTACTTTATAATATACAAACAGCAATTATGAGTAGAATAATAGACAGGAAAATAAAAACTAAGAAAACTGATAATTATGGTGAAAACGTAACAAAGGGCACTTGTTATGCATTTATACTAGTTTCAATAATTTTCTTAATTGTACTTTTTATAGACTCAGATAATTGGGCAATTTATTTAGGTTTCTGTTTTACATCTTTAGTCTTCAGTTCACTATTCTATGCATTAGCAAATATTATTAGACTTCTGAAAAAGACTCTTTAATCTTGGATAAATGAGTGAAGTACAAAGAGAAGCAATTGAACGTGAAAGGGATCGTATGGGATATGGGTTTTGGCGAACTGTTCGACCAATTCTTGGATTAGTAATATTACTACCTTTAATCGCTTGAACTCTTATGATCATTCTACATCTATAAAAAAATATCTGTAGCAGATAGTATAGAAAACAGGGACTTTGTTTCACTATTGTTTTACCCCAATGAAATAAAAAAAGCCTATGCAATTATTATTAAATCACATAGGCTAATTAGTGTGTAGCGTGGGGCGGAATTGAACCGCCGACCTCACGATTATGAGTCGTGCGCTCTAACCATCTGAGCTACCACGCCATGCATTTCGCAAAGAGCACTAAATATACGCACTTCCTAACTTTTCTGTAAGTACTTTTTTCAGTAATTCTGCCCAATCTAATTTTTAAGTTCCTTACCTTCATTTTTCTCCAAAATCTTAAGATTCAGATCAATAATGGCGCAAAAAATCACAAAAAGAGAAAACGATTATTCTCAATGGTATTTAGATGTAGTAAGAGAGGCTCAACTGGCTGAACATTCGCCTGTTCGTGGATGCATGGTTATTCGCCCAACCGGAATGGCTTTGTGGGAGAATATGCAGCGTGGATTAGATCAAATGTTCAAAGACACCGGGCATGAAAACGCCTATTTTCCGCTTTTCATCCCAAAATCGTTCTTATCCAAAGAAGCGCAACACGTTGAAGGATTTGCCAAAGAATGCGCCGTTGTTACCCATTCGCGCCTTAAAGCCGTTGATGGAGGCGTAGAAGTTGATCCTGAATCAAAATTAGACGAAGAACTAATCGTTCGTCCAACTTCGGAAACCATAATCTGGGATACCTACCGAAATTGGATCCAATCGTACCGAGATCTTCCGATTCTGGTAAATCAGTGGGCGAATGTAGTGCGATGGGAAATGCGTACACGCCTCTTTTTGCGCACCATGGAATTCTTGTGGCAAGAAGGTCACACCGCGCATGCCACCGAAGAAGAAGCTATAGCAGAAACCAAACAAATGCTGGAAGTGTATCGCACTTTTGCCGAAGAATTCATGGCAATGCCGGTTGTTACCGGTGTTAAAACCGAAAGCGAACGTTTTGCCGGTGCGATCGACACATATTGCATCGAAGCGTTAATGCAGGATGGCAAGGCGCTTCAAGCCGGGACTTCCCACTTTTTAGGGCAGAATTTTGCCAAGGCTTTTGATGTAAAATTCCAAGACAAAGACGGAGATCACAAACTGGTTTGGGCTACAAGCTGGGGTGTTTCTACCCGATTAATTGGCGGACTTATTATGACGCACTCCGATGATCAAGGACTGGTTCTTCCTCCGAAATTGGCACCAACTCAAGTGGTGATCGTTCCTATCTACCGAAAAGATGAAGAGCGTGAAGTTGTGCTTGAATATGGCGATGCTATATATAATGAGTTGAAGGAGCTCGGAATCCGAGTAAAACTGGATGACCGCGACAACTTCAAACCGGGTTTTAAATTTGCTGAGCACGAAGCTCGTGGCATTCCTTTACGAATTGCAATTGGTCCACGCGATGTTAACAACGGAAATGTAGAACTCGCCCGTCGTGATACTCTGAACAAAAACATTGAATCGCGAGAGGGAATTGGTTCACGAATCAAGGATTTGTTGGATGTAATTCAAAATGATCTGTTTGAAACGGCCAAAAAGCGTCAAGATGAAATGACATCGGAAGTAGAAACCTACGATGAATTCAAGAAAGTACTCGACGAAAAAGGCGGGTTTATTTATGCACATTGGGATGGCACTGCAGAGACCGAAGAACGCATCAAAAATGAAACGAAAGCAACCATTCGTTGCATCCCGCTAACCGATGGAAAACCAGGAAAATGCATGGTTACCGGAAATCCATCGCAACAAAAAGTGTTATTCGCTAAGTCGTACTAGTTGGATGAACGTCCCCTATCCTTTCCATATCACATCGGCTGAGCAGAATCGACGCATGGATAAGCGTACGATTTCTGAGTTTGGGATTGATGGGTTTACGCTGATGGAGGTTGCCGGTACACGTGCCGCTGATTTCATCATGAGACATACTTCGAGCGAATCGAAGGTGCTCTTGGTTTGTGGGAAAGGAAATAATGCCGGCGATGCATTTGTGGTGGGCAGGCTGCTTTCTCAACAAGGTTATGCGTGCAGTTTTTACCTTTGTTTTGGGGATGAAGACTTATCGCCCGATGCACAAAAGAACTACGATCTACTACATAAACTTGAGGCAGAAATAAGCTTTCTTGATTCCTCAGATCTTCAATCAATTTCCGATTTCGATGTAGTTATTGATGGAATTTTTGGAACCGGGTTGAATTCTGAAATTCGCTCGCCAATCGATGCGGTTATCAAATCGATAAATCAATCTGAAGTAACGGTCTTTGCTCTCGATATCCCTTCGGGTTTATCAGCTGACAACGGCCGAATATTGGGAACTGCGATTCAAGCTGATTTTACTTTAAGTTTTGGAGCTCTAAAGGCCGGCAGTTTTTTGAATGATGGGAAAGCAAATTCAGGGGAAGTCATACTTTGCGACTTACCCTTTCCCAATAAATACCGGGAACATGCCGGATATCTTATTGATGAAAGCTGGGTAGACTCCATCACTCAAAAAAAAGAACAGCGACAACACAAGTATGCCGATGGTATCTTATACGTCATAGCCGGATCTGAAGGATTAACCGGTGCGGCAATTCTAGCCACAAAAAGTGCCTGGGCTCAAGAATTAGGGGCTGTAACGGTTATCATGCCGAAGGCTCAGCTCGATGTGTACGAAAAAACGTTGATTCAGATCATCAAAAAAGCAGTTGGCGATTCTGACGATAAACACTTTACAAGTGCACATTCAAATCAGGTTTTAAGCATACTCGATGAAAAACCCGGAACTATTTTAATCGGCCCCGGTTTAGGAAGAGAACCCGAAACCATTGAATTTATTCGAACTGTGCTATCAACTTTTACCGGAAATACTGTGATTGATGCCGATGCTCTTTTTGCATTAGATGAAGACTTCATCAAACAGAAACCTGAAGAGGCTAAATGGATTTTAACTCCTCACCCCGGTGAATTATCGCGTTTATTGCCAAATAGTGATTCAATCAACGATGACTTCGATCGAATGATTCAGGTTTGTGCGTTCGCAAAATCTTTCGGCATCACCGTTTTATCGAAAGGATATCCAGGTATTGTAGCCACAAAAGATGGAGAAGCATTTGTTACCAATTACGATACGCGAATGTTCGCCCGTGCAGGTTTTGGGGATGTACTTGCCGGTAAAGTCAGCGCTTTCTGGATGAATCTAAAAAATGAACCCTTAGCATGTATAAAAGCATTGCTCGATGGTAAAAATAAAGTGGAAACTGCGTTCGAAATGGGAAATAATTCACCTGAACCCTTAGACATTATTTAGTGCGTTTTTTTCTTAAATATCCAAAGTCGATTCTGGTATTATTCATCATCGTGACAGTTACGATATTATATGGCACGCTTTATCCCGCAGAGAAACTTGCCAGTATTAATATTCTGGCTTACGATAAAATCGCTCATTTTGGGGCCTTTGCCGTCTGGACTTTTCTGTTCGGCTTGGTAAAAGCTGTACGAAGTAAAGGGACACCTAATTTATGGATGATTTTTTTTCTCGGATTATTTTATGGATTACTTGTAGAAATACTGCAATTCATTTTTCCAACAAATCGTAGCCCGGAACTGTATGATTTTATTGCCGACGCTCTTGGATCCTTTGCAGCAGTTATTGCTCTTCACTTTATCTTGAAAAAGAAATCGCCCTAAAGCACTTGCCTGCATTTTAATGCGATAACAATGCAGTTTTGCTCTTCTATTTTTAGTGATGTCACCACTAATAAAACTCAGGGCATCATGACAAACAATTCGCATTCGAATCTAAAACGAAATTACACTCTCTATTTTCAAACGAGTTTGGCACTCTCTCTCGTTTTTATTTTGGCACTTACCAAAATCCCTATGGATCGAGGTATAAGTGAAGATACTGGCCCTATTATTCATCACGATCATCCGGAGATAATAAATATTCCAAACACTGATGATATTAAAGCTGCACCTCCAAAACCATACGTTCCAATCGAAGTAGCCGACAATGAACCCATTGAAGATTTAGACATTCAATTTCCGGATTTCGAATTCAACGAGTCTCGCATCGCTCTGCCACCAAAGCAAAAGGAAGAAACTACCAACGACATAGTTGACACTTGGGGTTTAGAAGTGATGCCTATCATGATTGACGGTATGAAAGCTCTTTATTCTGAACTCAAGTATCCTGAAATGGCGAAAAGAGCAGCAATCGAAGGAAAGGTAATCGTTCAGTTTACAGTTGATAAACTTGGCGCTGTTAAAAACCCTCAAATACTTCGAGGAATCGGAGGTGGTTGCGACGAAGAGGTGCTCAAAGTTATTAAGAAAATGAAGTTTTCGCCCGGCATCCAAAACGATAAAACAGTAAACGTACGCATGACTCAAACCGTTGTTTTTAGGATCACAAACTAATCAAAAACTAAAACTGAGTTAGAATCGTTACTTAATGTAATAATGGGATTAATTACTTGCGAGCTTTTAAAAAAATCCCGTTCTTTTTAGTTCCTATAAATTAATCAAGATCAGAATATGACTAACGAACGCAAAAGCGCGAAGGCAGACTTGAGGAGATCATACAATATCACTCTTCAATTCGGTCTTATTGTAGCATTACTATTTATGATTGGACTTGTTCGCGTAAACCTGTACAGCGAACCTCCAACACCACCACCCATCGAGCAAATGGAAGAAGTGGTGATGGAAGAAGTTATTCAAACCAAGCAAATTGAAACCCCTCCACCTCCTCCGCGTCCACCGGTTCCTGTTGAGGTTCCAAATGACGAGATTATTGAAGATGATGTAGTTGATCTTGACCTTGAGTTCGATCTTGATGGTCCAATGGATCTTCCACCACCTCCACCACCACAAGAAGAGGAAGAAGAAGATTTCTTCGTAGTGGTTGAAAACATGCCTGTACTTCAAGGCGGTTTAGGTGAACTTCAAAGAAAAGTGAAATATCCTGAAATGGCGCGTCGTGCCGGTATCGAAGGTCGTGTAACCGTGCAGTTTATTGTAAACGAGCGTGGCGAAGTTGAAAACCCTCGTGTGATTCGTGGAATAGGCGGTGGTTGCGACGAAGCAGCACTTGAAGCAGTAAAACAAGCTAAGTTTACACCTGGTATGCAACGTGGTCGTCCGGTACGTGTTCAGTACTCACTTCCAATTGTATTCCGTCTGCAAAACTAATTTATTCTGATTAATCAGATGTTAAAGCCCGCTCAATCGAGTGGGCTTTTTTTATGTCTCTAGTTTTGAATCCAGTTTCTGAACCGAACTAACACATCTTCAAGGTTTTCGAACCCTACTCTTTCTATAGCTTCATCTAAAGCAACCCACTCGATCTTTTCAATTCCTTCTTCGGTTTGAGGAGTCAAATCCTGAGCCCTTGGAAATGCCATCGCATACCAGTAGGTAGTTTTACCGTACAGTTTCTTTTTCTGCTCGTACTCGTGATAAGTTGTTCCGAGCTCAGAAACTATAATTGGAAGTTCTGTACCGGTTTCTTCGGCAACTTCTCGCGCTGCACACATGGCAATCGATTCTCCCTTCTCCAACTTCCCTTTTGGGATATCCCACACCTTATTTCGGTAGATAAGCAAAACCACCGGGCGGTTGTGTCTTATTTCGAAGACAACCCCACCGGCAGCTGATATTGATTTAGGCACGATTACGAATCAGTAGATTCTGATTTAGACTCGGCGTTATCGTCGCTTTCACCAGCACTGTCTTTTGAGGCTTCATCCGCATAATTCAATCGAAGTGTAGTGAGCGTTTGATCGAGGAAGCTTTTCAATTCTTTGGGGAGATTTCCTTCGGTATATTTTTCGATCACCGAAAGGGTATCGATAGCATATTTTGCTGAGGCAAGATCACGTTCGATGGAATCTGTACCCGGGTTTTTCAGCTTACCTAAACCCATCATTCCAATTTGTTGATGCTGTTGAATCAACATCATAAATAGTAGTTGGTCTTGCTGATCTTTGTTTAACGAACCTTCGTTCATAGTGCTTTTAATTTTAAAGTTTTCCGTCCACTTTTGATACTGATTTAAACTTAATAAAGTTCTTTTTTCTTTACCTTGATTAAATCATTTAAAAGAAGAATATATGGCTGTTTTAAGACCTTTTAAAGTATGGCGACCAACTCCTGAATTTGTACAGGAGATTATTAGTGTGCCTTACGATGTTATTGAGACCGATGAAGCTCGCAAACAAGCGGACGGAAATGACTTTTCCTTTTTACGCGTGGTTCGCCCCGAGATTAATCTCTTGGAATCTACTTCCATTTACGACGATGCCGTATATCAATCCGGAGCAGAAACATTGGAGAAGTTTTTAGCTTCCGATCGATTTATTCAAGATGAAGAGCCTTCAATTTATATATACCAATTGGCTTGGGATGGTCAAACTAAAACCGGACTTTTCGGCTGTGTTTCGGTAGACGATTATGATTCCGATGTCATCTTAAAACACGAAAATACCCGTCCTGATAAAGAAGACGATCGAACTAAACATTTGGTCACCCAAAAAGCCCACGCCGAACCTGTAATGATGACCTTTCGGACAACAGAAGCCCTTCAAAAACTCACCGATCAAGTAACTGAAACCAAACCTTTATATGAGGTGGAAGACGATCATTCGGTTATTCATAGGATCTGGAGAATGGATTCCGAAAGTTCGCAAAACGCGTCAAAGTTATTTGAACACATTCCCAATATTTATATCGCTGATGGGCATCATCGTTGCGCAAGTGCATCGCGAGCGGCTAAGGAAGTTGATCTGGAAAATTATCCTGAGGCAGCATTTTTCCCCGCAGTACTATTTCCGATTGAAGAGGTGCGAATCTTAGCTTACAATCGGATTATTTATCAACTGCCCGATTCTTTTCTGTCGGATTTGAATGCATCGTTTGATCTTCAGCCAACTCAAAATCCTGTCCCAACTCAACCGGGTACCGTTTGTTTTTATGTGGATGGGGGTTGGTATTCGATGGATTTGCCTACTTCAAAAGCTTCTGATGTTGCCTCACAACTGGATGTGGCTCGCTTACAGGAATTCATACTCGAACCCATGTTGGGCATTACCGATCAACGTACCGATAAGAATATTTCATTCGTTGGTGGTATTCACGGCACCTCTCAATTAGAAAAACTTGTTGATGGGAAATCGGCTGAAATGGCTATCAGCATGTATCCAACCAGTATCCACGAACTGGTAGATGTTTCGGATGCAGGCCAACTTATGCCCCCAAAGTCAACTTGGTTTGAACCAAAGCTGAAATCCGGTTTTTTAATTCATACTTTTTAAACTCAATCTCACAAAGCAATCACTCATCATAATTACTCAATGAACAGAATTCATAATTTTAGCGCAGGCCCGGCAATCCTACCTCTTGAAGTACTCAAAAAAGCTCAAGAAGAATTTGTCGACTACAAAGGAACCGGAACATCCATCATCGAAAAATCGCACCGAGGGGCCGATTACGTAGACGTTGATGCGCAAGCTAGCGCTCGACTTATCGAAATTTTAGGTTTAGGCGACGATTTCGAAGTAATGTTTTTGCAAGGCGGTGCCAGCTCGCAGTTTATGATGGCACCATTTAATTTCTTAAGCGAAGGCGAAACGGCTGATTACATCAACACCGGGACCTGGAGTACAAAAGCTATTAAAGAGGCTAAACTTTTTGGTAATGTTAATGAAGCCTTCTCAAGTGCAGATTCCAATTTCAGTCGTGTGCCAAACAGTAGTGAATTAAACCTCACTGATGGCACAAAGTATGTTCACTATACGTCGAACAACACCATTTTCGGAACTCAATTCCCAAGCGAGCCTGAAGCAAACGGTGTTCCATTGATCTGTGATGCTTCCTCTGATTTCCTCTCGCGTCCGTTAGATTTATCGAGATACGGTATGATATACGCCGGAGCACAAAAAAACCTTGGTCCTGCCGGGGTTACAATTGTGATTATCAACAAAGAATTCTTGGCTTCATCAACTAAAACTGATATACCCACCATTCTGAACTATAAAACCCATGCCGGTAAAATGTTTCACACACCGCCTGTGTTTGGCGTTTACATGGTTGGCTTGGTGCTCGAATGGATTCAAGAAAAAGGCGGCTTAGAGTATTTCAAAACCTTTAATGAAGAGAAAGCCTCTTTGCTCTACAACGAAATTGATGCAGATGATTTCTATCGTGGTACAGCAGATGAGCGTTCACGATCGAACATGAACGTTTGTTTCCGTTTAGGTAGCGAAGAGCTTGAAGCGAAATTCATATCTGAAGCAAAATCCCATAATCTTGATGCCCTCAAAGGACACCGAAGTGTAGGCGGCGTTCGAGCGAGTATTTATAATGCATGTCCACGCGAAAGTGTGGTTGCCTTGGTTGAATTCATGAAGGAATTCCGAACCAATAACGGGTGAAATACCGTTTTTATATAACGTAGGGTGAATTCATGAATTCACCTTACGGTTTATAACAGATTGCACGCGGTAGACGATAGTCAGCACACATTATATTACTATATCGTGTGAAGTAGATTTGGGTTGGGTGAATAATAAATTCACCTTACGTTTTGATTACCCATAAAATCCGAATACCGTAAGGAAATGATCGATGGTATTGGGTACAAATGCGAACATGTAGATTAAGCCCCAAACTGCGCCGCCAATATGTGCTTCGTGATTGATCTTCCCTTCTTTCTTGCTGGCCCAAATGCTATACGCAACAAATAGTGCCCCAAAAATTATGGCCGGGATACCGATCGGGATAAAGAATAAGTAAATCTTCTCGAAAGGAAAGATCACAATAAATGCAAAAAGTACGGCCTCAACTGCACCGGATGCACCGATTGTAGCATACTGTGGATTGTCTTTATGTTTGATAAGTGATGGCACTGATGACGCCAGCAATCCAGTGAAGTAAAGAATCAGAAAATGTACTTCGCCAATGGCTTGTTCTAAAATCGGACCAAAGAAAAAGAGCGTTATCATATTAAACGCCAGATGTGTTATTCCACCATGTAAAAAACCCGAAGTGATCAATTCGTACCATGTTTTCTGCCGAACGGCGCGGTAAGGCATAAACATCCCGATTTCCATTACTTTTTGGGAATTAAATGCGGCTACCGATACTGCAACATTGATGGCAATAAGTGAAAGCGTTGCGCTCATTCTTGTTCAATTGATTTATTTAAAGCATAAAAAAACCCTAACGATGAATCACCGTCAGGGTTCCGTTTTAACGAGTAAAAAGATACTTATTTATTAGCAGAATGTGGAGTTTCTGTTGATTGAGTACCTGAAATCAATGTCATTAGTTGATTGATTTGTGCTTTCATCGTTTCGATGTCATCAACCTGAGCTTGAAGCTCGGTATTTTCTGATTCGAGTACTTCAATTTTAGCATTTAACTCTTTTACCGCCTCGATGAGTACTGCAACCATCTGAGTATAATTTACTGATTTCATGCCTTCATCGTCAGTTCTCACTAACTCCGGATAGATTTCTTCCACTTCCTGTGCAATCACACCAATTTGAGTCGCTTGGGTTTTGTTCGAGTCTTTCCAAGTATAACTCACGCCACGAAGCGCCAAGGTGTTATCCAGTGCATTTGATAGCGTCGAAACGTTGGATTTAAGTCGTAGATCAGATGACTGAGTTACCGTTCCAGCAAAATTGGCATTTCCAGAACTGAAGATGCCTACCGTTGGGGTTCCGCCACTGTACATTTCGAATACAGAACCACCACTTGCATTGTGATTAAGTACAAACCCATTGGTGTAGGATTCTTGTCCACCGCTAATACTTCCATTGCCAATGTAGAATTTTTGGTCGTCTGCTAAATCCCCTTGGATTTCCAAGCCTGCAGTTCGAATGGTACCTGAGTTTCCATCAATGGAAATAGTTTCTTCCGAGCTTTGGTTTGCTATATCGGTTTTCATAAATGATGCATTTGTCCATTCATGAGTTCCGTCCGAACCAATTCCCATAAAATAATTAGTGTGATACCATCCATCGCCATTTTGGGTTGAACCATACAATTGGAAATAGCCGTGGTCTGCGTTTTCCCATTGCATGCCACCCATTTGAATATTTGGCGAAGATTCACCCCAAGCGAATAGCTCTGCTGCTTCACCATTAGGATCGTTTCCATTAGCATCATTCACAATGTTAATTGAGAATAAATCACCACCATCCGCCTCTTTTTTAGCTAAAGAAGACATATTGAAATAAGTTCGCCCACCTTCAGCTGCGCTTGTGGTTCCAAGATTTACGGTTTCGTAGAAACTTTCGTTTTGGAAGATGTCCATATATAAGCGACCTGCCGTCATACCCGCTGCTTGCTCACCATTCGGATAATTTTCTGACGCCACCTGCATGCCACCTTTGTTGTACCAGTTGTACACTCCGGCATCGTTATAATTGCCATACTGAAGTACACCACGAGTTAAAACCGAGAAGTTCCCATCTTGATCGGTATAGCGTTGATATCCCGGGTATATGAATGAATTTCGTTGGAATTCGTTTTCCGGCGGGGTAGCGAAAAACAAAGAATCTAAGGTCGAACCATTGGCAGATCCGCCTCCAGCACCATTAAAGGCTCCATTTACCGTAAGATCGCCGTTGATAACTGTTGTTCCATTAAAAACAGCGGCTGTGTCGCCATTGGCAAGTAAACCAATATTTGAAGTCCCATTAAAAGATTCCGCAAGTACGCCTATATTTTTGGCTCCACCTGAGGCTACCCCTTCAGCACCAACGTTAACTGTCGATGAATTAAAAGCTGCAAATCTTCCCCCGATGTTTCTTCCATCAGCAGAGGTTCTCGCTGTACCAATTACACCAAAATTTCTGAGGCTCCCTTGATCACTTGCAGTTACACCTTCAAGCCCAACGTTGCCATTTAAATTGCCATAAGCTTGAAAATAACCACCAACATTGAAAGAGCCAAAATCACCGTTTTCAGGATCTGTTTCACTCGTACCGTCGCCTTCACCGGCAGCAATACCAAACATTCCATAATTATATTTCGATTTTGAGGCTGCCTGACCATATACCCCACGGCGAGAACTTCCGGTTGCATCAAAATTTACCGCCCCACCAAAAAGGCCGATATGTTGACCCGTTCCAGATCCATTTGCCATCCCATACACGCCTCGTTGGTTTTCTGTATTTGATTCATCACTTACAGCCTCTCCCCAAATACCTCGGTTAGATCCAGTTGCCTTGCTATATGCCTGTAAAGCAATTCCATCGCCTTCACCTTCAACGTTAATTATTAAACTTGTATCCGGGTCGGTAGTTGCAATATCAATACTAAGGTCAAGTTCTCCTCCGGTACCGGTGCCATTAACTACATCCTGTGCTAAAAGTGCATAGGGTACAGAAAGTAATCTTGTTTTTCCGAGACTTACGAAACTTCCTGAGTTTGTCTCGTCAATTCCAAGTCCTACAAAATAGTTATCGGAGCCCCAGTCGACGGTTGAGAAATTATTGCCTTCTGCTGCGGTTCCCTGTCCAATTGTAAGTTGAAACAAGCCAACTACATTGGTAGTAACCGAGTGCGTTTCTGTGTAGATGATGTCACCTTCGTCGGTTCCTTTTACAATTTCGATTTGTACACTAATTTCTTGTTCTGCAATGGGTGTGCCGTCGGCCCCGGTTGCTACCGCTTGAAAGTTAAAACCTTGCGGTACTTGTGCGTATGCTTCCATCCCAAATAACGAAAGCAATAGAGTAATAAATAGTAGAGTGTTTAATTTTTTCATGATTCCCAGGTTATTTGATCAATAGCATTTTTTTTGTTTCGATAACATTCCCATCTGCCACTAAACGATAGAAATACATCCCGCTTGAGTAGGCAGATGCATTAAACCGAATGGTGTGATAGCCGGCTGACTGTTGTTGGTCAACTAATACAGCTACTTTCATCCCGATTGAATTGTACACCTCGATGCGTAAATCCGCACTTTTTGGGAGCATATACTCAATATTTGTAGACGGATTGAATGGGTTTGGATAATTTTGACTGATCCCAAATGTTGAGGGAATGTCGTTATTAACTACTTCATCAGATGTGATAAGTCCCGAACTGATCAAGCTGAAGCCTGAAGAGAGGGTAAGCTCATCGGACGAGAAAGCTCCCGAGACTGCTTCGCCACTGGTAAAGGTGAGCGATATCTCGCCGTTGGATAAATGTCCGCCGGCAAAATTAATCGATACCTGTTGCGTAAAAGCAGTAGTCGAAAGCATACAGATAAAAACTAAAGCTACTGAAAGCTTTTTAAACGTATGCATATTTCGATATTTAATTATTAAATGTGCGAGTAATTATTACTATGTAAGCGAAAAAGCAACTTATATTTTAAGATTTAAAAAACACCGCATGATCATGCGAAGTTTATTTGCACAGCATCATAATTTGGGGCATTTTCTAGTAGGAGTTTGACAAAATATAGTTTTAGGTGACAGATTTTAAACGGCGATTGAATAAAATTGCAGGCATAGTACTGTTTTCGGTACTAGCGTATAGTTTCGGAAATGCCCAAGCAATACCAGATCTTCCTAAGGAAGAATTTATTACACAACAAATAACTGCCTACCAAGATGCTACCGACTTAGCTGAAAAATATGAGCAGGCACGGCAGATATATCGTTTTCTCAGATTTGAAGATTTAGAGCGTGCTCGAGACTACATCCAACTAACGTTAGAACATGCCCGTGCTCTCGAAGATCCTGTAAGAATTATATACGCTTACAGCGAATTAGGCGCTGTGTATTCTGAACTTGGAGATTTTGAAGGTGCGTTCGAAGAGTACTCAGCTGCTTTTTCTATGAGTTCGGTTTCCGGCATTACCAGCGAGACCTTTCATACTAATTACCATTTGGGCAAAACGTATTTTGATATTCAGTTGCCCACCTTCGCTGAACCATTGCTTCGTTCTGCATTCGAAAACTACAGTAACGATCGAAACCGCTGGATCCCAAATTACGATTTAGCAGTACTTTACTTAAACAGTGGCGATACGGTTCGTGCTTTTCAAGAATTTGAGAAACTGGAAGCACAACTCAACAATTTCGAAAATGTAAATGAGCTCATCGATTTACAGTACACCATATTACTGGCCGAGTTGATGGTGGATTTAGGAGAGCATGAGAAAGCGTTACGCTTAATGGAATCACGGCAATCAGAATATGACGAACTTGATTTATGCTTATTTAATGGGTTACTAAGTCTAAACAAAAGTAGAATTGCTACACATAACAATCAGTTGACTACTGCATTAACTCTGGCAAACAATGCCCTCGCCGATTTCTCTGCTCACAAAGATGTATCGTACGTAAGTAAAACCTTACTACATCTTTCAGAAGTTCATGCTGCCATGGGCGATTATGAAAACTCTTATTCCTACATGAATGAGTTTCATCAGCACTTTAACAATGCATTATCCCAACAATATTCTGCTATTGGCTCGCGATTGGTAAGAGAATCGGAAGCAGCCCAACAGGCCGAGTTGGAACTACAGCGTTTGAGCGAGATTCTTCAAACCCGCACTTTTTACAATGTTGCACTGCTGGTACTACTACTTGTAGTAGCCGTTCTTTTTGTAATTTTATATCGGCTGTATCAGAAACGCAAAGAAATTACTCAGCAATTTCAAGATTTGAATACCGATAAAAACCACTTTATTGGCGTTGTTTCGCACGATTTACGTAGCCCACTTAACTCGGTGATGGTTCTTTCTGAATTCATGAAAGACGATCCAGATATGATTGATGCAGAAACCGCTAAAGAATACGGTTCCATTATCTATAACTCTACCCAACAAATGCAACAATTGCTTAACAATATGTTGGATGTGAATAAAATTGAATCGAAAACTGCCGGTGTTAGCACAGAAGAAATTCAATTAGAGAATATTTTAAAGAGCGCATATTCTACCCTTTCGATTTTTGGGAAAGAAAAGGATATCGTAACCATTCTAGATATTGAAGGAGAATTACCTCTAGTCCAAGCTGATGAAAGTGCCGTTCATCGTATTTTGGAGAACCTTGTAAACAACGCCTATAAATTTTCGCCGGAAGGTAGAATCGTTAAAATTTGCGCCAAAGAAATCGGTACTCAAGTTGAAATTTCGGTTGTTGATCAAGGCCCCGGTTTTACCGATCTGGACAAAACGAAGTTGTTCAAGAAATTCGAAAAACTCTCTGCAAACCCTACCGCAAACGAAAAATCTACCGGACTAGGTCTATACATCGTAAAAAACCTGGTTCAACAGATGAATGGAACCATTTTAGTTGAAAGCGAACAAGGCAAAGGAACTACTTTTAAAGTATTACTTAATAAAGCCTAAATTTTAACTTATATGATGACGTGGTATATTTGGCGAACCACTCTTAAAAATAGAATATGTCGTCTACAAAAAGTGTAATCTTACTTCTTTCGGTGTACTTGCTTACTGCAGCTTGCGGTGTAGTTCCTAAAACCAAAGGCATGGAAGCCGGGGCAAAAGGCTCAAAAAACGCTATCGAAACAGGTGTTGCTAGTTGGTACGGTCCTAATTTTCATGGTAAACTTACTGCCAATGGCGAAGTATACGACATGGATGGCATGACGGCCGCCCATCGAACCCTCCCATTTAACTCAGAAGTTGTTGTTGAAAACCTGGACAATGGCCGCACTACTCGTGTTCGTATTAATGATCGAGGTCCATTCGCCAAAAATCGAATTATTGATCTTTCGAGAGCTGCAGCAACCGAAATAGGTATGATCGGCCCCGGAACTGCACGTGTTCGGATTTATTTGGTGAAAGGAGATTTAGAAAATTCACGCGTTACCGATCTAAAAGTGGCAAATTTCACCATTCAATTAGGCTCCTTTTCTGAAGAAATCCTCGCAATGCAGGAATCCGAAAAAATAAATGGCAGTCGAGTAGAGCAAGTTACCGTTAACGGGATGCAGGTTTATCGAGTTTATTTCGGGCTTTATCAAAACCCGGATGATGCCAGAAACGATCTGGAAGCTTTACAAGCCGATGGCTTCGATGGGTTTGTAAAACAAGTAGAAAACGATTAATTCATTTCTCGGGATTGATAGCTGAATGTTTTGGGTTATAAGCACTCAATCAGAACAAACAGCTACATGAAAAAGAATATCATTGTTATTGGAAGTGGTTTTGGTGGATTAGGCGCCGCTTCCCGATTATTAAGCGCCGGGCATAACGTTACCATTCTGGAAAAAAGAGACAAATTGGGCGGACGCGCTTATATGTACGAGAAAAATGGGTTTAAATTTGATGGTGGCCCCACTGTAATCACCGCTCCTTTTATGTTCGACGACATTTTTGAAGCAGCCGGAAAAAAACGCTCCGACTATGTAGAGTTTGTTCCGTGCGATCCGTTCTACCGTATTTTTGACGATAAGGGCGAGAAGTTCGATTACAATAACGATCATGAATTCACCCTGAAAGAAATCGAAAAAAGAAGCCCGGGGGATACCGAAGGCTACGAGAAATTTTTAGGCACCACCAAAGCAATTTTTGACAAAGGCTTTACCGAGCTTGCCGATCAGCCCTTTTTGAAATTCACCGATATGTTGAAAGTGGCCCCCGATTTGATCAAGCTGCAATCGTATAAAAATGTTTACAAGTACGTTGCTCAATATATAAAAGACGATTTTCTGCGGATGTGCTTTTCGTTTCATCCATTGCTTGTGGGTGGCAATCCGTTCGACACCACTTCCATCTACGCGATGATTCATTATTTAGAGCGGGAATGGGGCGTACATTATGCCATGGGCGGTACTGGAGCCATTGTAAATGCTTTTGAGAAACTCATCACCGAGCAAGGCGGCAATATCCGCCTAGAAACTGAAGTGGAAGAAATTCTGGTGAAAAATGGAAAAGCGCATGGTGTTCTGTTAAAAAATGGTGAAGAGCTGGATACCGATGTGGTTGTTTCGAATGCAGATGTGGCGTTTACCTATAAAAATATGATCAAGCCCGTGCACCGAAAGAAATACACCGATCGCAAGATTGAACGCACCAAGTACAGTATGTCGCTATTTGTGATTTATTTCGGCACCAAAAAACGCTACCTCGATTCCGGCTTGGCACATCATAACATTATTTTAGGTCCACGCTACAAAGCGTTACTCGACGATATTTTCCACAAGAAACACGTTGCGGATGATTTCTCGTTATATCTGCACATGCCAACTATCACCGATAGCAGTATAGCACCTGAAGGCCATGAAGGCTTTTATGTACTTTCGCCGGTTCCACATCTCGATAGTGGCACCGATTGGAACGAATTTGCGCCTATTTATCGGGATCGAATTATGGATTTCCTCGAAGAAAATTACCTGCCCGATTTAAAAGAAAACCTGGTAGCCGAGCATTACATCGATCCACTACACTTCCAAGATACACTGAATAGCTACAAAGGCTCAGCGTTCTCAGTAGAACCAATTTTGACTCAATCGGCTTGGTTCCGTCCACATAATAAGTCGGAAGATGTTGACGGTTTATACTTTGTGGGAGCCGGTACTCATCCCGGTGCAGGCTTACCCGGCGTACTTTCCAGTAGTATCATCGCGCAGGATCTAATCGGTCCGGCATGATGAATGTCTACTATTTGAATCGAATATGATGATTTCACTTCTTCTACTTTTGCTTTTCACCGATCCCATTCTGAATTATGATTTCGGAAGTTTTAAATCCGGCTCAAATTGGTTGGTGATTAATGATGGAGTTATGGGAGGCAGATCCGTTGGAAATGCGTTTTTATCGGATAACCGTATTCATTTTGAAGGAGCCATTTCTTTCGCAAACAATGGAGGATTTGCCTCACTTCGCAGTAATCGGCTACAGCTGGATTTATCGGAAGCCAAAACCATTGAAATTCGTTATCGACTGGAAGGGCTTGATTTTGCATTGATGTTGGAGCAATACAATCAGTTTTATCGTCCTTATTTCTCTTATCCCTTGAATAAAACCGAGGGACAATGGGTAACCAAGATCATTTCCATCGAACAGTTATATGAAACCCGAATGGGTGATTATACCGGTAAATTCTTCGACAAAAAGAAATCCAAGCCGTTTAGACGACTTGGATTCATATCGAAAGAAAAAAAGGAATCGAACTTTACACTCGAGATCGATTACATCTCAATCAATTAGTTCTTCAGGCTTTCTTGTAGATCTTCCCAATCTTTTAGGAAGCGAGCCAAACCGCTATCAGTTAGCGGGTGCTTCAACAAACCATTGATTACGCTAAGTGGCATGGTTGCAACATCTGCACCGGCTTTGGCACATTCAACAACGTGCATTGGGTGGCGAATACTTGCCGCCAATACTTCAGTCGGGAATCCGTAATTCACATAAATCTCCACGATATCGCGGATCAACTGCATTCCATCCGAAGAGATATCATCTAAACGACCTAAGAACGGTGAAATGTAGGTTGCACCGGCTTTTGCAGCTATGAGTGCCTGTGTTGAAGAAAAGCAAAGTGTACAATTGGTTTTGATGCCTTCTTCAGAAAAAGTTTTAATGGCTTTGATTCCATCTTTGATCAATGGGATTTTAACCACCACATTGTCAGCGATTTTGGCAATTTTTCGCCCCTCTTCCACCATTTCGTTGTAGGTAGTTGAAACGACCTCAGCTGATACATCACCTTCAACGATGTCGCAAATCTTTTTGATATGCCCTTCGAAATCTCTGACTCCGATTTTTGCGCATAAGCTCGGATTGGTAGTTACGCCATCAAGCACACCCAGATCATTGGCTTCCTGTATTTCTTCAAGGTTTGGGGTATCGATAAAAAATTTCATGTAAACGTTTTTTTGAGGTGGAATTTCGAGCCTGAAATTACGGAATAACCAGCTCCCGTTCATTTCAAAATGTAAACCACCAATTGCTTTTTTTTACAAGCTAAAACTCATTACTGCTGAACTATTTAGCGAAATTTAGAGTCTTAAGTACCAAACTCAACTCATACATATTTCAGTGAAAAATTTACTCTTTTCGGCATTCATTCTTTCTTTGGTTTTTCTGGGCTGTGGAGGCTCGGATGAAGAAACTTCTTCAAATTCCGGCGGTGGTGGCTGGGGTAGTTGGGGCGCCGGTGGTAACAACGACCGTATTACTAGCGTTGAAACACAAAACGTAACTTTACAACCCATTGCAGATCAGGTGCGATCTTTTGGAACGATTAAAGCTCAGGATGTAATCTCCATCACTCCACAAGTTTCTAACAGAATCACCCGTTTTTACGTTGATTTGGGCGATACCGTACGTCAAGGACAGCTTTTAGCCAAAATAAACGACGCTACTTTTCGGGATCAACTTTTACAAGCAGAAGCTCAAGTAGCTCAAAGTCGCATTGCCGTTTCGCGAGACAGCGCGGCTTACTACCGCCTTCGAACCCTTATTGATCGAGATCTTAGCAGCCCAGCTGAGTTAGAAGCGGCTCAGGCTTCATACCAAAGTTCGGTTGCTTCTTTTCAATCAGCAAAAGCATCACTCACTCAAGCTAAAGAAAATTTCAACTATACAGAGGTACGATCTCCGGTTCGTGGAGTGATTATCTCGCGCACAGGCGAAGAAGGTGATATTGCAAACGCATCGCAAGCATTATTTGAAATAGCTAATTTAGTAGGCTACGAATCGCGCGTATTTTTACCGGTTCAAGATTGGCGATTTGTGAAAATCGGACAACAAGTGAAGCTTCGTGTATCAAACGAAAATAATGCAACTGCTGAAGGAGTCATCAGCAGAAAAAGCCCGCAACTTGATGCCACAACCGGTTTAGGGGAAGTAGTAATTTCGCTAACTAATACCGGTCCTAGCATTTATCCCGGCGTACTTACCGAAAGCATCATCGACATCGATTATAAGCCACAAGCTGTAGTTGTACCTCGAAGTGCATTAGTAGAAAAAGTAGAAACTGTGGTAGAACCAGAATCAAATACCATTTCTTTGGATCGAACTTATTCGGTATTTGTTTCGGTAGGTGATTCGGTAGCCGAATTACGCCCTTTACAGTTAGGCATTGAGCAAGGCGATAAGATTGAGGTTCTTTCCGGATTACGTCCCGGCGACAACATTATCGTAACCGGTCAAGCAAGCTTAAAAGACGGTGGTAAAATCAGAGTAGCAACAGGATCTGATTTCTCTTCGCCACAAAGCGCTGAAATTGCTGGTGGAGGTTCTGAGCAAGGTCAAACCGCACGTCCTGCCGGTGGCAGACCGGGTGGCCAAGGCGGTGCAGCTTTTGCAAACATGAGTGACGAAGAACGCCAAAAAATGCGCCAGCGCATGCAAAACATGAGTCAGGATGAACGTCGTGCACTCATGGACAGCATCAGAACCGCTAACGCTACTAATAATTAATTATGGGCGGTCTATCAAAACTGGCAGTTCAACGCCCAATCACATTTTTAATGGTCAGCTTGATTCTGATCGGATTCGGTATTTTCGGAGTGTCTCAACTTCGGCTGAATCTATATCCGGATGTTAGCTTTCCAACCATCACTATTTACACGGGCTACGAAGGCGTAGCTCCCGAAGATATTGAAGCACTGGTTACTCGCCCGATTGAAGAGCAAGTTGGGAGTATTAGTGGGATTCGCAGAGTGCGCTCACTTTCGAGCCAAGGCGCATCGGTTGTAAAACTAAATTTCAACTGGGGCACCGATCTTTACGAGGCCGAAAATGATGTTCGTAAACAACTTGGTTTTGTGTCGAGGGCTATCCCCCGCGATGCAGAAACTCCACTCGTGTTCAGTTACGATCCAAACCAAGAGCCGATTGTGGTATTGGCGGTTACTTCTGATGTACGATCATCTCGTGACCTCAGGACCTACGCCACACAAGTGCTGGAGCAACGCATTGAACGTATTAATGGCATTGCATCGGCAGAAACATCCGGTGGCTTAGAACGGCAAATTAATGTGACCATCGACAGCGAAAAAATGCGCTTATACAATGTCACCATTTCTGATATTTCATCTCGTTTATCTGCAGAAAATATTCAGGTACCGGCCGGACAGTTGATCGAAGGAAATACCGTGTACTCGCTGCGTACCATGGGTGAGTTAAAAACGGTTGAGCAAATCCGAAATACAGTAGTCGAAGTTCGCGATGGACAAACTCTATTTCTTAAAGATGTAGCCACTGTTGAAGATGGAATCGCTCAACCCATTGGCAATGTTCAGGTAAATGGCGAAGATGGAATTATCATCAATATTTATCGCCAAAGTGATGCCAATGTAGTAGTTGCTGCCGATGAAGTGATTTCCAGCCTTGGCACTATTCAGGAAAGTCTGCCAGATGACATCGTGGTTGAAGTGCTTACCAACAAAGCCGAGTTCATCAAAATGTCGATCGAGAACTTACTGCTTACGGGATTGCAAGCCATCATTCTGGTAGTCTTAATTCTACTCGCATTTTTACGAAGCGGACGTTCTGCACTCATTATCGCCATTTCGATTCCGGTTTCTATCATCACCACCTTTGCAGTGATGGATTTTGCAAATCTGAGTTTGAATATCATCTCACTTTCCGGTTTAACACTGGCCGTGGGGCTTGTGGTTGATGATGCTGTAGTAGTGCTTGAGAATATTTTCCGATTTCGAGAGGAAGGGAATAATCGAAAAGATGCAGCGGTTATGGGAGCCAAAGAGGTTGCTGTACCGGTTGTGATTTCCACCCTTACCACATTGGTTGTATTTCTGCCGATTCTATTCGTACCTGGAATTGCAGGATTCTTATTTCGTGATTTAGCACTTACTATTTCGTTCTCTCTTTCTGTTTCCTCGTTGGTTGCTTTAACGCTAATCCCAATGATGACTTCTCAGTTTTTTAAAGATGGTGAGTCGAATTTTCAATCTGAAAACCGAGTTGCATTATTCTTCAGCAATCTACTTTCTAAGTTAGAAGAAATGTATTCTCGCCAGCTTGATTCTGCCTTACATCGAAGTGGATTAATTATTCTCGGCTCGGTTGTATTTTTTGTGATTACCCTACCCATTTTCAATACTCTGGGCGGCGAATTCTTCCCTCGGGTGGATGAAAACGCATTTACTTTGGAAATTAGTCGCGAACCGGGAGTAAGCCTATTGGAGCTCGAACGTTCTATCAAACAGGTTGAAAGCGTGCTTTCCCGAACCATTCCTGAAGCCCGAATTATTGTATCGGATTATGGCGATAAGGAAGGAATTGAAGGTGCCGACAATCCCGGAGGCTTCACCGGAACTATCCGTGTTGAGTTGGTTGGGCAAGATGAACGAGAGCGCTCTCAGTTCGATATTGTAAATCAGGCCTTAACCGATTTGCAGATTGTACCCGGCGTAGATGTACAAGAAATTGTGATCGATCCGCTATCTCCTGATGGAGAAAACGGCTTAATCGTTCAGATTTATGGCTACGATCCCGAAATCAAAAAAGACCTTACCGAAGGCGTAAAAGAGCGTCTACTTCAAATTGATGGTGTGGTCAGTTCCTATTCAACCGCAGATCAAGGTCGGCCGGAATTGAGATTGGTGATGGATCGTGAGCGAATTTCATTAGTTGGAATGAATACCAATCAAGTTGCAAGTGCAGTGAGTAATGCGGTTCAGGGTTCTATTGCTACCAGTTTTGTAGATCAAGGTGTGGAATTTGAAGTCTTGGTAGAGCTCGATCCACTTCAGAAATCAGCTTCTTCCGATCTCGAAGACATACAGATTCAAACTCCATCCGGCGAATGGATGCCACTAAGTAATCTTGCCAGGATTGAGCGTTTTACCGGCCCGACGAATGTTACTCGCATTGATCAGGAGCGTGTGGTTGAGATTTTTACTGAATTGGACGACATCGATCTGAAAAATGCTTCAGCCGAAGCTCGACTTCTTCTCGACGAAATTCAATGGCCCGAAGGCTACCGATATGCCCTTGCCGGTTCAGCTGAAGAACAAGCCGAATCGTTTAACTTCTTGTTGATCGCTTTTACTATCGCCGGAATTTTAACCTACATGGTAATGGCATCTCAGTTCGAAAGTTTGATCGAACCGTTTATCATCATTTTCACTATTCCTTTAGCCCTTTCGGGCGTGTTAATCATGCTTGGCTTAACAAGCACGCCCATCAGTGTCACATCCATGGTTGGCTTGATTTTACTCTCGGGTATTGTTGTGAACAACGGAATTGTGATGATCGATTACATCAAGATTTTGCAAGCTCGGGGAATGAGCCGCCATGAAGCAATTGTACAAGGCGCAACCCGACGTTTACGCCCTATTTTAATGACTGCGCTAACCACCATTTTATCGATGGTACCACTGGCGCTTGAAATCGGCTCCGGTTCGGAAACCTGGAGTCCAATGGCACGAACAGTAATTGGCGGACTTACCATGTCTACCTTTTTGATGCTGTTTGTTGTTCCAAGTATTTACAACCTGATTAATAAAGGGGTAAGTAAAATGGGATTCGATGCCATCCACAAAGATGATCCACTTGCCAAAGAAGAGGTAACAGCATGAAGAAATTTAGCCTGACCGGAGGAATACTAAACCGCCCGATTACCGTAATCATGTGTACGTTGATTATTGTAGGGTTCGGGATATTCTCGCTCACCAATTTAAGGGTTACGCTTTTCCCAAAGCTTAATATTCCTGTGTTGGCTATTTCAACAGGTTACCAAAATGTAGCGCCTGAAGATATCGATCGGATTATTGTAACACCGATTGAAGGCGCTGTTTCAGCTATCGAAGGCATTGAAAGTCTGGAAGCACGAGTTAGCCGTGGAAACGCATTTATCATTATGCGTTTGTACGAAGGCACCGATATCCGAAAAACGGAGTTGAAAGTTCAAAAAGCGATCGATCAGATTCGAAACGATCTACCTCAACAAGCGCGTGAGCCTGTTATTTTCCAGTTTGATCCCGAAAACCGACCTATCATGCAATTGAGTATTAACTCAGGGCAAAAGGGATTGGATGAGCTGAGAAACCTCGCTATTGAAGTGGTGGAGCCAAATTTAGAACGGTTAATCGGATTGGCTTCTGCTGACACCCGTGGGGGATTAGAGCGACGAATTTATGTGGATGTTTCGCCCATGCGGCTGGCACAACACAGCTTAGTTCCGCAGGAAATCGAAAGTGCGATTTCTAGCAATAATACTCAGTTGCCAATGGGTAACGTGCTTGCCCAGAATATCAGTTATAGCGTTCGGGCTGAGTCGATGTATAAAACCGTGGAAGAAATCCGGCAGACCATCATTAAAGTGTCTGAAAACGGAGTTCCAATTCGTGTAGGCGATGTTGCCGACGTTTCGGATGGATTCACTGAGGTAACGAGCCTTGTAAATGTGAATGGCAACAATAGTGTATCCATCGAAATACAGAAAAACTCGGATGCCAATACACTTGATGTTGTAAACGCGGTAAAAGCCGTGGTGCCTGAACTAAATGAGAAACTCCCGCCGGATGTGGAACTGCGCATTTTGAGCGATGAAGGCCAAACCATCGACGACTCCATCAACAATTTGGCACAATCGTCGTTGATTGCCTTGCTGGTGGTAGTGTTAATTATTTTGATATTTATGGGCGGATGGCGCATTTCTTTGGTAGTGGCCATTTCTATTCCGGTTTCTATTGCAGCTTGTTTTGCAGCTATGTACGCTGTAGGCTTAACGTTAAACATCTTTACGATTTCAGCACTTGCGCTGGCCATTGGTTTATTGGTTGATAATGCCATTGTAGTTTCGGAAAGTATTGCCCGAAAAATGGAAGACGGCGTAGCCAAAATGGAAGCTGCGCTTACAGGCACCAACGAAGTAATCGGGCCGCTTCTTGGGTCAACCTTAACCACACTAGGTGTTTTTATACCAATTACGCTGATCACCGGAGTACAAGGAGCCTTGTTTCGCGAGTTCGCAATTACCATTAGTTTTGCAATCGGAATATCATTTTTATCATCCATAATTCTTGTTCCGGTAGTTGCTTTGCTTTTGCTCGATGTAGATCAGTTCAACAAAGGTGGCTTGGTTTTTAAAGCCATGCACAAACTTGAAGGTGGATATGGCAAAACGTTAAACTGGATTATGCATCACAAATGGTTACCAACCCTGATGTTGATTGGAATTTTATTTGGTACCATTTATTTGTTTCAAAACATCACCAAAGAAGGATTCCCTGAAACCGATTCCGGCGAAATTGATGTAAACGTCACCCTACAGGAAGGCACAAAACTGGTTAAAACAGTAGAAGTGATGAAGCAATTCGAGGAGAAACTACTTCAAAAGCCTGAAATTGAAACATTGATTTCAAGTATTGGCCGAAGCCGCTGGACCGAGCAAAGTAATCGTGGCAGTTTCACTCTTAATTTAGTTCCTATAGAAGAACGCGACATTACCAGCAACGAAATGGCTGCTGCACTTCGACAAGAATTAACTTATCCCGGAGCAACAGTACGGGCCTCGGTTGAAGGCGGTGGGTTACGCTTTGGTGGGCGAGGATTTAGTTTTGGTGGAAATTCCCTTCGTCTAACCTTAGTGGGTCCCGAGATGGAGCAGTTGCTAAAAGTTTCCAATCAATTGGAAGAACGATTGCTAAACGACCCAAATATCATTTCGGTAGATAACGGTCGAACCGACCCAACCCCTGAATTGCAGTTTGTTGTTGATAGAAATAGAATTGGTTTGATGAACGCAGGAGTAGCAAATGTAGCAAACAATCTTCGTACACAAACACTAGGTAATCAAGCGGGGTATTTCCGTTCAGAAGGTCGTGAAATTCCGATCGAAGTTCGGACATCTAAAGAAGCGTTGAAATCTCGCGAAGATTTGTTTGATCTAGAGGTGTTACAATACGGAGATCAACGAATTCCGGTAGTTGCTGTAGGAGAGTTTATCGAAACCAAAGGCGTAGATTCGTACCAAAAACGAAATCGCGAGATTTTATTGGATGTGAATATTCAATTCAATGGAGAATCGGAAGAATATAAAGCACTGATCACCAATTTTATCGACGAAGAAATTATAATGCCCGAGGGCTATCGGTATGAATTCACCGGTGCCAGTTTCGAAACCCAGCAGGCAACCAATCAATTTATGTGGGCCGGCATTGCTGCGATTGTTCTCATGTTTATGATTATGGCTTCGTTGTTCGAAAATTTCCGTGATCCATTTGTGATTTGGTTCTGTATTCCAATGGCGTTATTCGGCGCACTTGCCGGCTTGATGCTTACCGGATCACCATTAAGCACAACCGGAAACATCGGGTTGTTTATGCTAGTTGGTATCATCTTAAATAATGGAATTGTGTTAGTAGATTACATGCATTTGAGAACTCGAAATATGGAGTTCAATCTCGATCGGGATTCAGCCTTTATGCAAAACATTTTAGAAGCATGCAAGCGCCGTATGCGCCCTGTTTTACTTACTGCAATCACCACCATCTGTTCGATGATTCCGCTTTCACTGGAGCTAGGTGCCGGAGCTGAAATCTGGTCACCATTAGCTAAAACTGTTATCTTTGGATTACTATTTGGTGTGCTGTTCACGTTGTTTATTACCCCCGCTCTATCGCTTGGGTTAAAACAAGTGATTTATTGGATCGCTAAACTATTCAATTGGGTTAAAGAAGTAGTATTTAATAAAAAAGAACAGGCACATATTTGAAGACGCTAATTTACATTGGAGCGCGTTTTTTATATCCTAAGTGCAATACAGACAAAAGGAGATTATTATGAGTAGATCAGGAAATTTTTTAGCAGGACTTATCACAGGAGCGATGGCGGGAACTGTAATTGCGTTACTTTACGCCCCCGATACCGGAGCGAATACACGAGGTCGAATCTCGTACCGATTAAGCAATTACAGAGACGAACTTAACGAGCTGATAGCCGAGCTTAGAAAGGAAAAGCAAAAGCTTATTTCTGAAGCAAAAGAAAAAGGCGATGCTGTAGTTCTGGAAGCCAAAGACAAAGCTGAAAGTTTAATTCGCGAAGCAGAAAGCTTACTCGAATCTATTGAGCCGGGATCATAAGCCTAACTCAACAATTTAGTTTATCAAGGCATGGGTTTTTACTCATGCCTTTTTTTGTGCCTTTATTTTCTAAGACTCTTCTTGATCTTGTTCTTTCTGCTTCCACACTTCATAAATAGAATCGAACAACGCGGTATCTATGGTGATGGTTGCTGATTCACGCAGTCCATCTATTTCTGATTTCAACCGGTCGTACACTTTGTATTTAGACTCGATGTCCGCTTCGTCGGTTGATGATTTCACTTCGGTTAAGTCTTTGCGAATGATGTACAATACCATCCAACCTTCGTTTTGTGAATGTGCCAGTACAGGCATCTCTTCGATCCCTTTTTTGATCAATTCGAAATCATCGTTTCCGGGATCAATAACTTGGTACTCTACTTTTGTAAATGCATCGAAGCTTTCGGGGATGTCACCGGAGATGACCTCAGCTTTAATAAATTCTGCGCTTTCTAGGTTTTCAGCCGGAATTTTCCAGTACTCTGCTTTCAATAATACGTTTCGATTGTTGATTAATCTATTTCGATAGCTAATCGGCACAGCAATAGAGGAAGTGTCTTCCAGTGCTTCTCTTGTAAGTTGATATTGATACAAGTCCGCTAGCATATCATAGCCACGTTTTTCAACTTCATTCTGAACCCGTTCATCGCTCGAGTACTCATTTTCCATGGCTTGTTGATAAAGCACTTCGTTCCGCATTGCTCTTCCTACCGATGCGCCGGTCCGAACTTTTGATTCTTGAAAGGCTAAAAATGGAAGCCATTTTAAATACTCTTCGGCTCTAAAATCAATGCGTTCACCATTCAATTCATAGGTTGCCAGCAAAAGGTTTGGATCAACAGCGGCTTCTAATTGCTCAAGACGCTCATCAGTCCACACATTCGCGTTATTTTCTGGTTGGGGATTATTGTTGATGATTGCATCTCCATCCAAATTCAAGATGATTTCGCGAAGTTCATTCAGGTTCTCCCGATCAGGCTGAACATTCAAACTTTCCATCTTGGTTCGGATGTAGTCGTTTGAAATGAGTTCTTGCTTACGCAATCGAAGCTGGCTGCTAACACCTTGTTTGCGATATTGATAGTCATCTTCGGTCAACAAAGCCGGAAACTCGATGTATTCTACATAGATAATGTGATAGCCATAACGGCTACGAACCGGTTCCGTAAATTCATTCTGATTGGTTGAATAGGCCGCTTCCGCAAAGGCATCTTCAACACCAAAGTAACTTATCGGGCCAATGTATCCTGCTAATGAATCGTACTTTTCGGTGTTGTAAAAATCGTTGGCTACATCTACAAAATCCTCACCGGCCTGCAAACGCTGATACGGTTCTTCCAAGTCGGTAACATCGGTACTAAATAACTGCCGAACGTAAACGGTTCGCTGGCGCTTTGCATAAGCCAGCCGGATTTCCTCGTCGGTTAAGGGCTCCATAACGGCTTCCATCTCGTCCACGAAATAGAAATCTATCATCGACTTTTGCTGTTGATAGCGGATTGCGGCTCCATACTTCGGGTGATCTAACAATCCATTTTGCGAGGCAGCCTGTGCTAATAATAGTCGGTCGATTTGTTGATTTAGAAAACCGTACCGCTCATTCTTTGTATCGTTTCTTCCTGTTTTGATAAGATGCTCGACATACGCCGTTTCGAAATCAAACACCGTGCGTTCAATGCCGTTAACCTCATAAAGCACCTTGAAGTCGACGTGCTCATCTTTATTGTTTTCGGATGAACAGCTCATCAATAAGAACAGACCGAGAATAAAAAAGAAAGGCTGCCTTGAAGCAAAGCAGCCAATCGTTGAAATAAGTTTATGAATCATTTCAGAAATATAGCTTTACATCCACAATGGTGGTTTGGCCTAGATATTCGAAAGGAACTTGGGCAAAATCAACACCGATTGCCATTCCATTTGATGTTTTTAGTGTAAAGCCTGCACCATAGGTAATGTGCGAATCTACCTTATCACCCAAAAGTAAATCGCGGTAACCACCCCGCACATGAAATTTCACGGTATTGGATAAGTAACTTAGTTGAGTTCCCGAATCGATATTCATGTTGTTATCGTTGGTTTGCTGAACTTCGCTTAAAAGCAAAAGCTGTAAGTTCTCGCGCTTAATTGCCGGAACGTTTACCCCAAACTTAAACGAGAGTGGAAGCTCCCACGAGTTCAACTTAACATTACCGATAATACCTTCGTTATTTCCGGCGTGTTGCGGATCGAGATCAACAAAGGTTTCGGAGTTAATCCCCGACATCTGCAATTCGTTTCCAAAATTGGTGATCGAAGCTCCTAATGTTAGTCCGTTTATGTAATCGGTTTTCAATAAAAAGCCAAGATCGATGGCTACTGCATTCGCAACCATATCATAAATCTTTTGTTGAATAATTTTTACGCTTCCGCCAAAATGAAATTGATCGGTTAAGTTTTGTGCATAGGTTAGTGCAAAGCTCAAATCATGGGCTCCAAATGTTGCACCAATGCCTTCAGGATCTTCAACTGTTCGCACATCCATGCGTCCGTAGTCTACGAAGTTTAAGCCAAGACCTAACACACGCCCCGGTGTTTTACCAATGGGAAAAACTATACCTGCACCGTAAATATCAACATCCACAAAATATTGATTTACGCTGAAGAAGCTTGAACTAAACGTACCGCCTTCGTTTTCGATGGAAATTCCAGCCGGATTCCAAAACAGTGCCTCAGCTCCGGCAACATATACGGTGTTCGCATTTCCAAGTGCTGCACCTTTAGCGCCAACGCCCATGGTTAAAAATTGCGCCGCTGTAGTTCCGGCACGACTTTCGTTACCTGATTGCCCCTGAGCCGTCGTAAAGGCAAGTACTAGTATTAGTTGAGTAAAAATGAGTTGTTTTATCATTGTTTTCACGATTACTTGCCTTATTTAATTATCGCAAACTTGTCGGTGTATTCGCCTATACCCGGAGCTTCTACGTGATAGAAATACACTCCGTAAGCAACATCTTCGCCTTGATTAGATCTTAAATCCCAAGGTGCAGAGCCGTCGTTATTGGCTCCATCATGATCGAGAGTTCGAATTAATTCGCCTCGAACATTGAAAATTCGAATGGTACATTTTCTCGGCAAATTGAAGAATTCAACTTTACGTTCTCCACGGCCGATGGCACCACTTGCCCGTTCCCAAGATGCTGCACCGAGGTATGGATTTGGAACTACATATATATCCTCGAGTTGATCTTTCGCCAATTCATCGTCGATGGCACCAGAACGCATCGCAATTTGGAAAGTATCATCTGAACCAAATTCTCTGGTAGTTGAAATCTTGATTTTATCACCAGGTGATGGTGCTACTTCATTTTCGTTTGGAAGTATGCTAACCATGAAGCGATAGTTGTAAACCCGGTCATCGCGCTCTGCAATTAGGAGTTCATCACCGGCACTAAGTTCATCATCGTCATCATTATCAAGAACAAACATATCGGCTAGTTCTCCGGTCATCAAATTGCGAACAAAAACAGGGATATTTATCCGACTGAAGCCACCGCCAAAACGTAATGGCGGACGATAGGTACTGTCTGCCGGATCAACGAAATAAAGCTCATAATCATGATCGGTTCGCACAAAATTGGCCAAATCACCATTTCTGTCGGGGGTAATTACCAGTTCCCAGTTCGTATCTAAGCCATCTAGCTCAGTTGGATCTAAACCAAACAGTTCATTTTCCTGCCCTTCGTTCGATATCCAACCCGTTTTGTTTGGGATGATAAAACCACCTTCTTCGTTCGTAAAATTGATAGTAAATCCATCAATAATACTAGATGTTGAAGAATACGGCGTTGACTTCACTACCGTAACATCCTGAGTTAACTCTTTAACCTGATAATTCACTGTATTTCGCATAATGCCAACTTCGGCAGCGGAATCTGTGAAGGTTACTTCGTACAGTTTTGATTCGTCGATGAGTGCATCAACCACAATATCTACTTCTGCGAAACCTGTGCCCGTTCCGGTTGTAACCGAAGAAAGGTCGGTAGTAGCACCACCTTCAACAAAACCGGCTGCCAACGGACTAGGAATTACAGCTGCTGCATTTTGAGAGGTTCCGATTACATCACCAGCTAAGTTTACTGCAATTCGGAATGTGTTTTCCTGCGGATCAATGCCCGGATCGTCACCACCGGCTGAGGCTACACCACGATCGTAAGCTACAATCACGTAGTAATAAACCTTCCCATTTGTAACGTCATTATCAACATAATAAAACTGGAGTCCGGTGTTACTACCCATGTTATAAAGTGCATCTCCACCTAACACCCGTACGTTTCCACTGATGTCGTTATCTAAATCCCATTGTGCAATTGGATCGTAGAAGGTTGGTGTACCGTTTACATCGGTGATAGAACGAGCATCGGTTAATAAGTTGTTGGTTCCTTTGTACAGTTTGTAACCTTCAAAATCCTGCTCTTGTAAAAAGCGATCGAAACTTGCTACCGACAAAGTATCCCACGATAAGATTACTTGTTCGTTGCCGGTTACTGCCGTAAGCGTTGGCACCGTTGGTGGTTGCGCGAAGTTATAATCTGAGTTATAGATATTTTGAACCGTTCTTCGGTTTTTGAAGAAATCATCTCTATCGTCGCCAAAAATCCAAGCAGTTGAGAAGAAATCGGTTGATTTTGCATTCGGATCATTCTCTGAGAATAGCTCAACTTCACCCGATGTAAATAGAATAAAAGGCTCATCTGCTACCACTGTTGATGGCTCTTCGTAATCCGGATTCGAGAATAATGTAGCTGCAATTCGTTCGAACAACCAGGTATCGTCACGAAGGTTATTGCCACTTTCGTAAAATGGTCGGGTATTCAAATCGAAACCACGAAGACCAATTTGATCGGATTCGTCTACATCTAATTCGTTGTAGTTAGGCTCACCATTGGTTGGAATGCCATCGCCTTCACCTTCATCCGGACCGGGATAAATCAAATCAAAAGGACTAAGACCATCACGCCCAACGTCGTTATTTAGCGTTTCTCCTGCATCAAAAACTCCGTTGTCGTTTGCATCTTCGAAACCTACCCAATCCAGGTTTTCATCGGTTGTATACCATCTCTCAGCTTTATAAGCAGGTCGGTCTTGATACGATTGCCCATAAAAAGCTTCGAATTGCGCTACATCATATTGGCCTGAAACGTAGGCATCAATTTCTGCCTGTGTAGTGAACAACAAGTAATTTTCATCGAAACGAGATTCATCGATGATACCATCCAAATCGTCATCTTCGCCATTCACATCGTTTGCAGGAGACTCAAGGAATGCGAAACCGGTGTAACCCAATTCGTATTCTGTTTGTCCGGCCTGAGTTGGAACACCAATTCCGTCAGAATCCCAGCCATACACTAAATCTAAAAAGGGATCGTAAGTAGCGTTGTCATCATCTTCGTCTTGCCCTAACCCGTAATCTACAATCTGAGAGAAGAATAATCGTGTTTGATCATTCTCACTTTTATTCGTGATTCGGTAAATGATAAACATCGTGTCTTCGGCGAGGATATTAGCCCATTGGAATAAGCGAATTTGAGTTTGCAGCCCTAATCCACCTATGGTTGGATCTTCGAATGGACTCGGAAAGTAAACGCCCAACGAACTGTGAGGGCCGTCTGTTTCTAGACCAACTGCGTACTCATAATCAGAAAAATCATCCATCACATAGTACGATTCCAAATCGGAACTTGGGAAACGGCCATCTCTACCATTCCATGTTCCACACCAACCTGAATCGTCTTCTTCAAGTCGATCGGGCCAGCAATCGGGCCAGGAAGTAGGATCGTTTGAAAGAGCAGGAACCGGTGCTGCACCAAAAGTGATCGGATCAATCCTATTTGGATTGTTAAAGCCCGGCAGTGGTAACCAGCCCCAAAGATCATCATTGTACGGACTGGTTCTTGCGCCCGCTTCTCTATAGTTGATAATAACCGGGTTCAAAAGTGTATCCGGACGGAAATTGTTCGAAATAATTGTTCGATAGTCCTCAATTGTTTCTACACGATCGGATGCAACCGCCTCAACATAGGCCGAAACAACTACCCCCACGCCATCAATGTGCCGGCCACCAACTCCACGTGGCCAAACACCCCAAGGAATATCGTTCCAACGGGATAACTCGCCATGATTTCGGAAATTGGTTTCGATGAGATTACCATCAATTACTCCACGGGCAACGTTATCGAAATCTCCCCGGTACACTACTCCGTTTAAAGAGTCTGGAATAGTTTGTTGTGCTGATGCCGGATTTGCTGCCAGTAAAAAAGCTACCAGTAGTACCGCGAACGAAAAAGACTTTTTATACATCTGATTGTTCAATGATTAAAAATTATAACTTAGGCCAATTTTAACGCTTCTAGGCGCTCCACGACGAGAAGGATCAAGAAAGATTTCTCGGTATGTATTTAACCCACCGGGTTGCCCGGCTGAGTTTTCAAGCCTCCATAGATCGGTTGATTCATCTGCACGACCGGTGTCGTTATAGATTCCATAATGTGGGGCGTTATCAAACACGTTATCTACTTGAAAAAAGAACTCGATATTATGCGAGAGCGATGGTGGTTTATAATAGGCTCTGATATCAGAGTTAAACCAAGCCGGTGCATCTTCGTTATTAGGACTTAACGAGGTAATATTATCCCTTTCGGTGGTATATGGGTTACCTGATTGAAAAGTATTTATTGCAGAAAGTGTTAACCCAACTTTACTTACCCACGTGATCGTGTTGTTCAATACGTTTCTTTTGTCCCATGCCAAGCGATTCAAGTTCACGATTTCTTCCTGACCACTAATGAATCGGTTAAAATTCTGGTAGGCATCCGAAGATGATCCATTCGCAAATTGAAGGGTATAATCGATGGTCCAAGAAACCTGACCAACTCCTCGTTCATATAACGAAAGTGTGAATCCTTTGATGGTACCAAAATCGATATTTTCTAGTCTACCCACCGGCACTCCAAAAGAGCTACGTTTTACAACATACCCGGCTAATTCTCTCACATCTTTAGAGAACACAGTTAAATCAAAACCTAAGGTTTCAGTTAAACCTTGCTGAAGACCAACTTCAAATTGAAGGGTTCTTTCCGGTTCAAGATTAGCATTACCAACAACGTAAGAATCAACACCTCGTTGAGAGAGATCAAATTCGTTATTTACATACAGCAAATTGAGTTGAGCTGTCTGGAAAAATAATCCTGCTGAAAAACGCATTACTCCTGTTTCAGAAATCGGAAATGCTACTCCAAGTCGAGGACTAATTTGATAGGTTGATTTAGCAGGAACACGATTCGAAATCATTTTGGTTGGATCATTCGGATCAACAATCTCGGTCTTCTCGAATTGTGAAACATCACGAGGCACAATATAATCCGGTTCGAAATAATCATACCGTAAACCGGCATTAACAATTAGTTCATCAAATTCTAGCTTAACCTGAGAATAGCCTGCAGCTTCCCAAGGATTTGTTGCCAGTAAATTATTCGACAATGCACCATCAGCTACAAAAGCTCTTCCATCAGAACCAACTGTTATACCAATACTTCGATTTCGAATGGCATGAAATCGAGCTGATACTCCAGACTTCCAAAGCACCACATTATTTAATTGATTCGTATAGTCGGCAACAATGGTACTAGTGTTTGTAATCTCTTCGCTAGATCCTAAATAATTACCCCCCATCACAAAAGCATTTGCACCTTGCTGGCTTGAAAAATCCGGACCAACATATCGTTCATCTAAAAACCCGGACGAGTACACATCGTCGTACAAGTAACTTTCAGATTCATCGTTCAAGTAACTATACGATAGGTTAGCAAATGCATTATCCCCCATCGACAACCTAAGTGCTGCAATATGGGTTTGATTTGAGAAGTAGTAATTATTTATACCTTGAGGGTTGTATTTGTACCCTGAATCATAATTTCTACCATCACCGAATTGGTAAAACAAGTTGTAATCGAACTTTAGGCGACTACTAATTTCGTACACAAACGAACTGTTTAAAGAGAGACGCTCCTGGCGCTCAAGCGATTCGAAATCTCCGGTACCGGATGCTTGAATCAACCAAGAACTTGGGTCATCGCCGGTTCGCACATTTGGGCTTTGCTGATCGCTTGGGCGAAATAAATCGCGACCAATTAAATGCCCTTCTTCTTTGAAATAACGTAGCGTTGTTTGGATACTTAATTTATCCTTTAAAATCGGGCCACCAATCGACACTTGGTAATCTTGATTACCGATTGCCGGAGCGACTTCTGAATAAGTATATTTTTCGTTCGAAAAATCATTACCGCTTAAAAATATAGTTTGATCGGTATTTCGGCTTACAAACTCTAACTCCCGATCACTTACAATTCGGCCTACATAGCCAAGGAAATTCCCTGACCACTCCGGGCTTACACCTTTGGTTACAATGTTTACAACACCCGATAATGCTTGTCCATATTCGGCATTAAATACCCCGCTAATAACTTCAAGGCTGGAAACCATATTCTGCTCCACATCGAAAGACGCGCCGTTGTTGTATGCGTTGTTTATAGGAACGCCATTTACTAAATAAGAAACTTCTCCGGTTCTACCACCTCTAAAGTGACCTTCTACAACACCAGCTTGCTGGTTGATGGCTTCATTAATACTCACTATAGGAAGAGCCTGAAGTTGCTCGGAACTAATATATGCAGTGGTAGTGGTTCTATCTTTTTCTACAATAGGGCGCTCGGCAGTAACTACAATTTCTTGCCCTTCGATCACCTCTTCCTGCATGGTCATGTTTACTTCGGTGGTTTTATCAACAATAACCTGAACTTTCTCTACTCGGGTTGTTGCAAAACCTATATACGAAAAAACCACGGTGTAAGAACCGGGTTCTAAATTGATGATGGTGTATTTCCCATCTACATCTGTAATTGTACCTTTTGTTGTGCCTTCGATAAATACCTGCACACCAACCAACGTTTCGCCGGTTTCATCTACAACGGTGCCGGCAATTTTACCTTTGGTACCAAATTCTGCTAATGCCAATGTTGAAAATGACATTGCTAAGAATAAAGTTAACCCGATCCAGTTAGACGAACTTTTCTTCATAATTGAGTGATTAAAATGGGCGCAGCTGTTAAGCTACGCCCGTTTTTATAAGATTGGCTTTGCTTACTTAATAAGCATCATTTTTCTGGATTGTACAAAATTAGCTGCACTAATTCGGTACACATACATTCCAGAAGCTAAGCTTGACGCATCAAACTTTTGAGTATGACTGCCGGCAGTCATTTTCTGTCCATTAATCAACGTTGCCACTTTCTGGCCTAACATGTTGAATACCTCAAGAGTAACTTGCGATGTAGCCGGTAAGCTAAACTGAATGTTAGTGCTTGGGTTAAATGGATTTGGATAGTTTTGCTCTAGCGTGTAAACCATTGGAGTTGAGTTTTCTAACTCATCGTTTACGGTAAATACAGCGTCAGCACCAACAAGAGCTACAACTTCCCAGTCTGATGGAGTATTCCACCATTGGCTGGTACTTTTTGATGACCATGCAAACTGAGCATCACGGGCTGTTCCATCATTATCGTTAATTGCTAACTGGAATGGAATAGTAGTAACACCAGAACCGGTTGGGTAATCGAAATCTTTAGCACCTGTGTTAACACCACTAAATTCTACGGTACTAATAACAGTAAGTAAACGGTACATACCTGCTTGTGAGCTGTCACCCACGGTAGCTGAATTACCTACCAATTGATTGTAACCCGGTGTACCTGAATCACCATCCCACGCGTGGATGTATGGATCAGCACCGGTCATAAATCCTGCACGCAACTGATAATCAGGCTCATCGCCAGACTGGAAGTTACTATGAGTTGAACCAGTTATGAATGATTCAGGAGCATAGGTACCGAAGCCACCTTCCCAACTATCAAAGTTCCATCCACCACCACCGTTTGCAGCATTAGGTGTTGGCACGATTACGTCATCCATAATCTCAGCATAGATCACAAATAAATCGGTTCCTGTAATGGTTTCGAAACCAACCCAGAATTTACCAGAAACATCCGCATCAGAGTCGCCACCGGTTCCTTCAGTTTGAATGTTTGCCGTAGTAATTTCGAAAGGCTTGTAACCATCCGGGAAGAAACCAGCTAATGTAGCTGCATCCGGCACTGTTTTATTCTCTAATGCAGTAGCAACCGCATCAACAGCATCTTCGCTAAGCTCTACAATGTAATTTTCACGAACACTAGTCTCGGTATTGATCATTGCAGATGTCATGGCACTGGCTGAACCTTTTTCTGAACGAGCAACAACCCCGTAATGAGCGTCAAAACTCATAACTAAATCTGGGTGTGGAGCTTGTGTAGTGTGCGTTAGCATCATACCCGTTGATGCATCCAATGTACCAATAAAAGTACCTTGCGAAATCTCTGCAAATGCAGAATCAGCAAAGAATACATCATAACTAGCTGCGCCATTGTCGGTTACAGTGATAGAAACAATGCCATTATTTGTTGCAAGAGCAACTTCAGGAGCATCCGGTATAACATCAGTTACTCGGGTAAATACTACATTATCGATAAATACATCGCCTGCTTCGTAGTTTACTTCAAAACCAATACGCATTGATGGCCAAGTTTGCTCAACTGCAAATTCGCGAGTATATGTTTTCATTTCTGTATCGATGGTAATTAGACCATCACCAGCCGGGTCTAAGTATCGAGACCAACCACCACCAACTTCACCAATAAATAAGTGAATATCGTGTGTGCCTTCAGCAGTTCGTGCATCAAAAGAAATTGAATAAGGACCTGTGTAGATAGAATCTAACTGCTCTTGATTGAACGGCTGGTTAGCCTGTACATCGTAAGAATTACCTTCGCCGGTTAAACCGATGAATTGTAGCTCACCGTCAACAATCGCTCCACCTTCGAACCAAGCCGAGTCGGCAGAGAAATCGCCGTTACGAACGATGTTATTCGAAACCGTACGAAGTTTAATATTATCTAAAAAGAAAGATGCATCACTTGTTCCGCCTTCGAAACCAACTTTCATACCGGCATCATCATTACCCCATTTATTTTGTATAAAAACTTTCTGGGTAAAAGTCTGCATAGTGTTGGTTAGGGTAACACCGGTTGCGAAATTCTCCCATCCCCCGCCGTTGTGGCCAAAGAAAACGGCAATATCTTTTGAATCTGCATCGGTACGTGCATCGAAACTAAGTTCGTACTCCTTACCAACTTCAAGTGCTGCAATTTGAGCATCAGTTAAAACCTGATTGAATTGAACATGCCAAGAAGTGCCATCTGTGCCGGAAATTCCGGTGATAGAAGCAACGCTATCGGTTACTGCAAAAGTTGCGGTAGCTGCTCCACCATCCATTGAGGTTGAAAATGGTGTCCATGCTGATGAAAGTGTATCTGCAGAGAAATCTCCATCAATGATAATATCTGACCCATAAAACGCATATTGCGCGTTGGCCGACTCCATTGCAAATACTCCAACAAAAACAAAGAATAGCACTCTAATTTGATTGTAGAAATGTTTCATATGAGTGTGTTTATTTAAGATTGTGTCTAGAAATTGACAACGTGTATACTAAAAAATCGCTTTCAATATTCCAATTAAAATTGAGATTTTTTCCCATCTAAATAAGATTATTGTGCACACCTAAACACGGCATCACGAACTATTTTTAGCATTTCATGCATCAAAGCCTTGGAATAGAAGTGTTTTACCCCATATTTATGAGAATAATTTTCATAATTGATAGAAATTTTATCATATTTACGAATTACTGTGATAATTGCCGGTCACTTCTAAATGAATAATTAAAATGGATTGCATGAGAATATTTCTCAAAATCTTAAAAAACATTTTCATATCATTGCCGGGCAAATAGAAATAACGTTATGAATAAAGCTACACTTCAGGATATTTCTGAATACACGGGATTGTCAATTTCAACGGTCTCTCGAATATTGCGAGGAGAGTCGGGGTCTAACTCAGATAATGTGGAGAAGACCATAAATGCAGCCATCAAACTTAAATACCCGTTTAATTTTACTTATCTGAAAAATAAGTATCAGTTTAGCTCTCGAACCCGAATCGCATTAATAACTACGCTGTTTCCCAGTGAGTTTTACGCAACTTTATTTGCAGGAATCTCACAAGCTTCGGAAGAAACAAACTTTGATGTCTCTTATCACCATATTAATCCGGATAAAACAGATGTACTTGAATACATAAAAGTATTAATGGCTAACGAAATTGAAGGGGTGATTTTATTCCTTCCGATGATGAGTGAACCGGAATACGAACGCCTGCTCGAGAACCTTCCGTCTGATTTTATTCTGATTTCCGTACTTCCGATTCAAAATCCCTCAGTAGATACTATTACGTTCGATTCTTATGGCGGTGGTTATTTAGTTGCACAACATTTCTATCAGAAAGGTTACCATAATGTAGGTATTGTTAATGGACCATTTGAAAGAACGGAATCGCTGCTACGCCGTAATGGATATCAGGATTACATTTCTAAACATGCAGAAATGGACTTGGTATGGTCATACAATGGTTCTTTTGAATTTAAAGATGGTGCCGATGCTTTCGATCATTATTTGAATAGCGATAAAAAACCTCGTGCCATATTTTTTGCGAATGATATGATGTGTGTGAGCTTTTTATCGAAATCGCTTGAACACGGCATTAAAATACCTGAAGAACTCGCTTTGGTAGGTTTTGATGATTTACCAATTTGCCAATATGTACAACCTACACTTACTTCGGTGAGAACTGATTATAGTTCGTTAGGACGTAAAGCACTTGACGTGTTAAAAAGTAAACTCTATGGCGATGAACAACGTGGTGGTCTGCAGAGTCTTATCCCGGTAACATTATCGAAGCGAAAATCCAGCTAATCAACGCTGTTGAGTTTCTAAAAAGCGTCGAAAATAGTCTTGGCCAGTTAAGCTATCGCCGGTAACCAAGTGATACCGTGCAAAATTGTATAACATTCGTGAAGAATTCGGATCCATTTTCTCACTTCGTTCAAGCCAGTATTTTGCATTTTGTGGGCGGTTGTTGATCAGATATAACGAGGATATTACATCCATATAGCGTGGATCGGTGTTTCCATCGTTAACCACTTGCAGCATCATATTTAATAAGTATAAATCATTCGCCCTGTTATTTATGGCATACTCGGTGCCCTTTTCAATCAAGCTTATCGAATTCAATTGCCACTTCAACAATTCGTAGTAATGGCTGATGAATGCTAGTGAGTCGTTATTTACTCTCGCATAATTAATTACTTCAGTAAGTTTTTCCGGAACAACTTGTTGTGTTTTTGCGGTAAATGCGGCGAGCGAATCTATATAAGATCGTTGCTCATATTGATTATAGATTGCATTAAAATTGGCCAGTTCTTCTTCTTGCGAAATTCCTTTTGTGAAGGGATAACCGGCTAATAAGCGCTCGATAGCAACGGTGGAGTATGTTTCTTCAAATTGTGATATGCGATTTGGCCGTTCAAATATAGTATCAATGAGATTTCTATTGATCAGTGGGATTTTGGTGATTTCCTCAAAAAAGACATCCGCCATGATAAAATGTCCATTAAAATTCGGGTGCAGGTGGTCAATAAATAGCGATGCATCTTCTATTCCACTTTCTGAGTTTTGACGCAACACCTCTTTTACATCAACAATATAAACCTGCGCTACATCCGCGAACCCTTTTATTACTTCATTGATTGCATTTGGTGCTCGGAAACGAACTTCATCCAATTCCTTTGCCTTAATAAATTTAGCGAGGGCTTTTGTAGTATCGCCCGCGGCAAATAACGATTGTCCTTCTTCGAATGCTAATAACGCAATCTGCGAATCGGAAAGAGGATCTTGATCTTTCAAGTTCGATGCAACGGTACCAATAAATACCGGGATTTCTTTGGTTGTAAAACTACTAATCACATCACCTAAATTTGCTTCAAATTGCTGGATACCGTCATTGAAGATTTCAGAATCTTGTTTGATGTCGGCATGCTTCACAACTTTGGCCATCATCGTTCGGCGATCCCCTTGTTCACCGGTATCAGCTGGGATTAACGATTCCAAAAACTGATACAACCTCCAGTCTTTCAACCAAAGGATCAGACGTTTTATTCCTACGTTATTTACAACACTAAATTGAGTTGATGCCGCGCCAAACGATCCATAAAACTCATTATGGCCGGCGTATATGATGATTGCATCGGGCTCAAAATCATCCACTCTTTTTGATAAATCGTGAATTACGTAGCTATTCACAGCTGTCATGCCAAGGTTAACAACTTCAATATTTACACCTTCGGTGCGGAGTAATAACTTTTGCTCCAGTTGATCGGCAAAACTGTAGTAGAAATTATAAGGGAAGCCCACGGCTGATGATCCGCCAAAAACAAATACACGAAATGTGTTAGGGGCTTTTTCTTTTTTGAAAGCATTGGGGGCAACCTGTGGGACAAAAGCCGGGAAATAACGCTCAATAAACTTAGTATTAGCTACTAAATAATCGGGGTTACTTTCTACTTCGATGAACAACTCCTGTGCATCTTTTTGATATCCAAAAACTCTTAATCCAATTTCTAAACTGCCAAGAATCAGAAAAGGGATTAGCATGGTGATTACCCATAGCACTGAGTTCCTACTTCTCGAGGGTGTTGTCATATTCAAAATACTATGGTTGCTACAGAATTATCGGGCATGCTTACCAATTTGGTTCGATTATCAATCTTGATATTAAAAGATACTTTTTCAACCGATTTATTTAGTACGATTAAGACAATTGTATTTGATGGAGTTTTAAATGCCACATTAGGTAACGCATCAAGATGTGAACTTGCAATTCGAACCGACCCGGTTGGAACAAATTTGGAGGCATGTGCAATTGCGTAATATCCTTGATTTCTGCTTACTTCATCTCCACTAATTGTAATGGCTCCTAAGCAAACATTACATCCACCAAAAGGTGTGTAAGGAGTTAGTTCAGGGTTTGATGTGAGATTCCATTGCAACACTGTTTTACTCCAATTACGACTGGCACCGATAATAAGATTTTCGGTGTGCCACATCAAATCTCCCCAAAATTCGCCGTTGGTATTTACATACTGTTCGGTAAAATATAGGTTTTTATCAGGGTGAGCTTCTTTCACCTCTGTCAACACATTGATGCTTCCCGCATAAAGATGAAATGCCGAGCCGTCTATGTATTTTCTTGCATCCGGATCATCCAAAATTGAAATAGGATATTCGGGTTTATCCGCGTTGTGATCCCAAATTATAATCTTTGTATCAATACCTGATTCTTCGAAGGCAGGCCCAAGGTGATTTTTCACAAGATCCCGCATTTGATCGGCTTCCATATATAAACTAGGATTATTCCGATGATGATGGGGCTCGTTTTGAATCGTTATTGCATCAATGTTGATACCCTCAGCAGCCATTGCTTCAATATATTTCACAAAATAGGTAGCGTAGGTAGCTTCAAATTTCGGATTTAATCCTCCACCAACGGTTAGTGGCAATTTTGGATCTCGGTTTCTCTCGATTGGAATATCGAATGTTTTCATCCAAACGGGAGGACTCCAAGGAGAACCCAGGATTTTTATCTCCGGATTGATGGCCAAAATCTCTTTCAGAATCGGAATCAAATACTTTCGATCTGGTTCGATACTAAAATGCTCGAGTTCTTCATCCGTTTCACCCTCGGGTAAATCGTTATATGAGTAGATCACTTCATCCAAATCTGAAGCACCGATACTAATTCGGATATAATTTATGCCAATATCATTCTCGCCATCGCCAAACAGTTCATGTAGCAGTGTTGAGCGTGCCACATCACTCATTGCATTAAGGTGCATGGCGCTTCCACCGGTGAGCGTATACCCAAAGCCATCCATTTGTTGGTATTCTCTAGTTCGATCGACTTCGATTACTAATCTTTCGGTTAGTTTTTCTACATCAGAAATTGCACCATCAACTTTTTCAAGTAAAAGCTCCTTATCACCTGTTGTGATATAGACTATAGGCTCGGTATCCGATTTGTGCGAATCATTAGAACAGATCATCAACATGAAAACACAGATCATGTGTATCCCAAAAGTTAACAATCCATGAATTTGAGGTCTTTTAAGCAAAGGTGTTCTGAGTTACTTTGAATTAAGATCGTAGAACTTAGAGGATCGTAAAATCGATCACAACTTTCATTCTGACATTTATATATAGACACAAAAAAACCCCTTCTGATTTCTCAAAAGGGGTTTTAAATTTTTAGCTAGTACTTGAACTGCTTATTCAGCCGGGCTAGATGCGTCATCTTCGCCACCTAATGCTTCAAATACCTGAGCGACTTCTGCTTCGCCTTCTTCCATGTCTTTCTTCGAACCAACGATGATATCGTTGTAATCGCGAAGACCGGTACCGGCCGGCACTTTGTGACCAACCACTACGTTTTCTTTCAGTCCACGCAAGAAGTCTTTCTTGGCCTCGATGGAAGCCTGAGTAAGTACTTTCGTGGTTTCCTGGAATGAAGCGGCAGATAACCAACTTTCGGTTGAAAGTGCTGCACGTGTGATACCTAACAAGATCGGCTTCGAAATTGCAGGTTCTGCTTCACGAGTTTGCAGCTCTTCTTTGTCGTCTTTAATCAACTGATTGTTGATGTCGCGAACTTCACGGCGATCTAAGATCGTACCTTTTTTCAGCTCACTTCCACCCGGATCAGTTACAACAAATTTACCAATCAACTCATCGTTTCTCATGTTCACTTCAAAACGATCAACTTTGTCGCCTTCTAGGAACATGGTATCGCCCGGATCGGTGATTTCAACTTTCTGCATCATCGTAGATACAATCACTTCGATGTGCTTATCGTTGATTTTCACACCCTGGAGACGGTAAACTTCCTGAATCTCATTCACTAAGTACGATTGTACAGCATATGGTCCAAGAATGTTTAGAATGTCCTGAGCAGGAATAGTACCATCAGATAATGGCTGTCCCGCACGTACAAAGTCATTCGATTGAACAAGAATGTGCTTGCTTAGCGAAATGAGGTATTTCTTTTCATCGGTTCCATCTTTCGACTTCACGATTACTTCTTGAGAACCACGCTTACGGCCACCCATTTCAACAATACCATCAATCTCAGATACTGCTGCAGGATCACTCGGAGAACGCGCCTCAAACAATTCGGTTACACGAGGTAGACCCGCGGTAATATCCTTCGATTTCGAAGTTGCACGAGGAATCTTAGCGATTACCTGACCTGCAGCTACTTTCTCGCCATCTTCAATAACGATGTGCGTTTCTACAGGAAGTGTGCTTTCGCGTAGGATATCGCCTTCGCCACGAACGGCTAAAGTCGGTACCATAGATCGATCTTTAGAGTCGATAATTACTTTCTCACGGTGACCCGTTTGAGCATCGGTATCTTCAGTAAAGGTTAATCCTTCGATGATATCTTTGTAATGAACCGTACCATCAATTTCAGAGAAGATCAATGCGTTGTATGGATCCCACTTACACAATTGTGCGCCTTTAGGAACCATGTCGCCTTCTTCAACAATCATTTCTGAACCGTAAGGCACATTATAACTGATGAGAACTTTGTCTTCGTCGTCAAGAATCTTCAATTCACCTGCACGGCTAAGAACTACATTGTGTTCTTCTTCACCGTCGTCGTAAGTAACAACGCGCACGTTTTCGAATTCAACTTTACCGGCAAATTTCGCTTTGTGTTGTGAATCTGCTTCCAAACGAGATGCAGTACCACCAACGTGGAACGTACGTAACGTAAGCTGTGTACCAGGCTCACCAATCGACTGAGCAGCGATAACACCTACAGCTTCACCTTTTTCAACAACAGTACCGCGTGCAAGATCACGTCCGTAACATTTCGCACATACACCGCGACCAGTTTCGCAGGTAAGTACAGAACGGATTTCAACTTGATCAATCGAAGTTTCAGCAATTTTCTTAGCTACACTTTCGTCGATCATCTGATTAGCTTCGCAAAGCACTTCATCAGAAATTGGATCGTGAATATCGTGCAACGAGAATCGACCAATAATACGATCTTCAAGACGCTCGATCACATCCTCATTATCTTTAAGTGCTTCCATCTTAATACCACGAAGCGTACCACAATCACTTTCGGTGATGATCACATCTTGCGATACATCAACCAAACGACGGGTTAGGTAACCGGCATCAGCCGTTTTAAGAGCCGTATCGGCAAGACCTTTACGCGCACCGTGAGTAGAGATAAAGTACTCAAGTACCGTCAAACCTTCTTTGAAAGAAGAAAGGATCGGGTTTTCAATTACTTCGTTTCCTTGCTGTAAACCTGATTTTTGAGGCTTAGCCATCAAACCACGCATACCACCAAGCTGACGAATCTGCTCTTTAGAACCACGGGCACCGGAATCGGCCATCATAAACACCGGATTGAAACCATCACGATCTTCAGCCAATGCTTTGAACAGGGTTTCAGAAACTCGGTTTGTGGTACTTGTCCACTTATCAATTACCTGATTGTAACGCTCATTATCTGTAATGAAACCCATTTCGTAACGGCTCTGAATGTCCATTACTTCATCTTTGGCTCCATTGATAAGCTCAGCTTTTGCATCAGGGATAATAATATCATCAAGGCTAAACGATAGTCCACCAAGTGTGGCATTCTCGTAACCAAGTTTCTTCATGTCATCGAGGAAAGCAGCGGTTTTAGCTGTTCCGGTTGTGGCATGAATTTCGCCAATAAGAATACGTAGCTCTTTTTTACCAAGGGTTTTGTTGATGAAGCCCATTTCTTCAGGAACGATCTCGTTAAAGAGAACACGTCCTGTTGAAGTTTTAACAACTTCAGTAACAGTTTCACCTTCGGCATTCTTAGTAAGAACACGCACATTAATTTTGGCGTGGATGTCGATCATTTGCTGATCGAAAGCTACAATTACTTCTTCCGGGCTTGAGAAGGTTTTACCCTCACCTTTTTGGCCACCACGTGGCTTTGTGAGATAGTAAAGACCCAAAATCATATCCTGCGAAGGAACCGCAATCGGCCCACCGTTTGCAGGACTCATAATGTTGTGAGAACCTAACATCAGTACCGATGCTTCAAGAACCGCATCATGACTTAATGGTAAGTGAACCGCCATCTGATCACCATCGAAATCGGCGTTGAATGCCGTACACGCTAGTGGGTGAAGACGAATCGCTTTCTCCTCGATAAGTACCGGCTGGAACGCCTGAATACCTAAACGGTGAAGGGTTGGAGCACGGTTAAGCATCACAGGGTGACCTGTAATTACGTTTTCGAGCACTTCCCAAACTACTGCATCACGACGATCTACTACTTTTTTCGCAGATTTAACCGTTTTCACATATCCACGCTCAATCAATCGGCGGATAATAAACGGCTTGTAAAGCTCTACGGCCATTTCTTTTGGAAGACCACATTCGTGCATCTTCAATTCGGGGCCTACAACAATTACTGAACGACCAGAATAATCAACACGCTTACCAAGAAGGTTTTGACGGAAACGACCACTCTTACCTTTAAGCATATCACTTAAAGACTTTAATGGACGGTTGTTATTCCGTACAGCGTTTGATTTACGTGAGTTGTCGTACAGTGAATCAACAGCTTCCTGCAACATGCGCTTCTCGTTACGGAGAATTACATCAGGAGCTTTAATGTCGATCAATCTCTTCAAACGATTATTTCTGATAATTACACGACGGTAAAGATCATTCAAATCGGAAGTTGCAAAACGACCACCTTCAAGAGGCACTAATGGACGAAGTTCCGGTGGAATTACAGGAATTACACGCTGAACCATCCACTCAGGTCGGTTTTCGGTGTGCTGAGAAGCAGCACGGAAAGACTCGATTACCTGAAGTCGCTTCAATTTTTTCTTCTTACGCATTTGCGAAGTTTCGTTCTTCACTTCGTAGCGTAAGGTGTAAGCTAACTCATCCAGATCTAGATCGGCAAGCATAGCTTCGAGGGCATCAGCACCCTCTTTTACAATGAATTTGTCCTCGTCATCATTGTCCAGCTCGTAGTTATCTTCCGGCAGCTGATCCATGATGTCGTATTTCTCTTCTTCCGAAATCATGTCGCCTTTGGCGTAACCTAAATCGCGAGCCAAGCCCGGATTAATGATCACGAACGTTTCGTAATAAACGATACGATCAAGATTTTTAGAAGAAAGGCCTAGTAAGTAGGCAATTTTGTTTGGTAACGACTTGAAATACCAAATATGAACGGTTGGCACAGTAAGGGTAATGTGGCCCATACGCTCACGTCGTACTGCTTTCCGGGTAACTTCAACACCGCAACGGTCACAAATAATACCTTTGTAACGTATACGCTTGTACTTTCCGCAATGGCATTCGTAATCCTTTACAGGTCCGAAGATCTTTTCACAGAAAAGACCATCCATTTCTGGTTTAAAAGTACGGTAGTTGATTGTCTCCGGGGTGAGTACTTCACCGTGAGAGCGTGATAAAATTGTCTCTGCAGACGCCAGCGAGATGCCGATGCTGCTAAAGTCGTTGGTTACTGCTAATGTTTTTGTAATTGGCAAGGGGTTTTCCTCCGAAACTTATATTAACAGTGATTAATTCAAATGGATTTCAAGGCCGAGACCCATAAGCTCTCGTAATAATACCTTAAATGATTCCGGTACGTCTCCATCAGGAAGGTTCTCACCTTTTACAATGGCTTCATAAACTTTGGAACGTCCTTTTACGTCGTCACTCTTTACAGTGAGCATTTCTTTCAAGATGCTGGAAGCACCATAAGCATACAGTGCCCACACCTCCATCTCTCCAAGTCGCTGGCCACCAAACTGAGCTTTACCACCCAATGGTTGCTGCGTAATAAGCGAGTATGGCCCGATTGAACGAGAGTGCATCTTATCTTGAACTAAGTGGTTCAGTTTGATCATGTAGATGTAACCAACCGTAGTTTTCTGCGAGAATTTCTCACCGCTTCTACCGTCGTAAAGTTCAACACGTCCATCTTCAGGTAAACCTGCAGCGCGTAGTTGCTCTTTCACATCGTCCATGGTTGCACCGTCAAAAATTGGAGACGCAAACGTAGTGCCCAATTTCTTGGCTGCCCATCCTAAGATAGTCTCATAAATCTGACCAAGGTTCATACGAGAAGGTACACCAAGTGGGTTTAGGCAGATATCAACCGGAGTTCCATCTTCCATAAACGGCATGTCTTCAACCGGTACGATTTTAGCAACCACACCTTTGTTACCGTGACGACCCGCCATCTTATCACCCACCTGAAGCTTACGCTTCTTAGCCACAAATACTTTGGCTTTTTGGATGATTCCCGGAGGTAGCTCGTCTCCTACTTGAATTGCAAACGTTCTACGCTTTGCTTCACTGTCGATTTCGCGACGTAACTCTCTGTAATTGTGAAATAACAGTTTTACGTGTTTCACCAACTCTTTGTCGGTTGCCCAATCAATATTCTCGTTGATGTTTACAGGATCAATCTCTTCGAATACAGACTTCTTATACTTCTCGCCTTTCGGAATTAACTCCACGCGGCTATAATCGTATACGCCCGGTGATGTTTTATCACGAAGTAGCGAGTACATTTTGTCTGCCCACTGCTGATTTAACTCAGCAATTTTCTGCGAATGACGCTCCTGCTCTTGTTCAACACGTTTTTTCTCTTCTTTACGTGATACAAGTTCGTCTCTCTTTCGGCTGAAAAGCTTGGTACCAATAACCGTACCCGATACACCCGGAGGTGTTTTAAGTGATGCATCTTTTACATCACCGGCTTTATCACCAAAAATAGCACGTAATAATTTTTCTTCCGGCGTTGGATCAGTTTCACCTTTTGGAGTGATCTTACCAACAAGAATGTCGCCGGGATGAATTTTTGCACCCACACGAATCATACCACGCTCGTTAAGGTTGCGCGTAGCTTCCTCACTTACGTTAGGGATTTCACGGGTTAGCTCTTCTTCACCACGCTTAGTGTCACGAACTTGTTGTTCGAACTCTGTAATGTGGATAGAAGTATAAATGTCTTCTTGTACAATGCGCTCAGATATTACAATCGCATCCTCAAAGTTGTATCCACGCCAAGGCATGAAAGCAACAAGTAGGTTACGACCTAATGCAAGCTCACCACCATCGGTAGAACATCCATCAACAATGGCTTGATCTTTTTTAACGATGTCGCCCACTTTAACAATTGGACGCTGGTTGATTGCTGTATCCTGGTTTGTACGAGTAAATTTCTCAAGTTTATAAGATTTGATACCACCATCGAAGTAACAGTTTTGTTGCAATTCAGTTCGCTCATATTTCACACGAACTTCAGTTGCACTTACATATACCACTTCACCATCGGCTTCAGCAGTGATGATTGCGCGTGAATCACGAGCTGCACGGTGCTCAAGACCGGTACCAACAACAGGTGCTTCAGGACGAAGCAATGGCACGGCTTGACGCTGCATGTTCGAGCCCATCAAAGCACGGTTAGCATCATCATGCTCAATAAATGGAATTAAAGCAGCTGCCAACGAAGTAATCTGGTTGGTAGCAACATCCATGTATTCAATTTCATCAACACGAGCCTGATTGTAGTTACCCTCACGAGCACGCGAGAAAACCGTCTCATTTTTGAACATGTTGTTTTCGCCAAGCTCTGCATTCGCCTGTGCGATAACCGTTTCATCTTCTTGCTCGGCTGCTAAATAGTCAACTTCATTTGAAACCTGTCCATCTTTAACTCTACGGTAAGGTGTTTCGATGAAGCCAAAGTCGTTTACTTTTGCGTGAACACACAAAGAAGAAATCAAACCAATGTTTGGACCTTCCGGTGTTTCAATCGGACATAAACGACCGTAATGCGTATAGTGAACATCACGAACCTCGAAACCGGCACGCTCACGAGTAAGACCACCAGGACCAAGCGCCGACATACGACGTTTGTGCGTCAATTCAGCCAATGGATTCGTTTGATCCATAAACTGAGAAAGCTGGTTGGTTCCAAAGAAAGTGTTAATCACACTAGAAATGGTTCTCGCATTCACAAGATCCTGAGGCGTTAACTGCTCAGCATCACGCGAGTTCATTCTTTCTTTAATGGTACGTGCCATACGAGCAAGACCAATAGCAAACTGCTGGCCTAACTGCTCGCCAACGGTACGTACACGTCGGTTACTCAAGTGATCAATATCATCCACTTGAGATTTCATATTCTTAAGACGAATTACCTCAGTAATGATCGCTACAATATCTTCTTTGGTCAGATATTGAACCGTAGTAGCATCTAAATGTAGACGCTTATTCAAACGGTATCGTCCAACTTCACCAAGATCGTACTTCTTGTCACTAAAGAATAAGCGCTCAAGGATAGCACGAGAAGTTTCAGGATCAGGCATTTCACCTGAACGAATCTGCTGGTAAACCTCACCAAGTGCAGAAGTTTCATCCCACGTTGGATCTTTACGAAGAGTGTTCATGATTACTGAACGAGAAGACTCTTCTTCAGTAATTTTTTGAACAAGAACAGATTTCAACTCTGCTTCTTTGATCATCCCGTAATCATCTTCGGTCAACTCATGGTCGCGTTCGAAAATGATTTTACGATTAAGCGCTTCGCTTACTTCACCGGTTTCTTCATCAACTACTTCTTCCATTTCTTCAACCACAATATTCTCAGCCAGGCGCTTGCCTACTAAGTTTTTCATGTAGGTTGGTTTAGAACCGAACTTCACTTCTTCAGAAAGTTCAAATAAGCTCAGAAGATCTAAATCGGTAGAGTACCCTAGAGCACGAAGCAATGTTGTAGCCGGGATCTTCTTCTTACGGTCGATATACGCCCACAATACGTCGCGAATATCGGTAGTAAATTCAATCCAGCTACCTTTAAATGGAATTACACGTGCTGAGTACAGCTGTGTACCATTCGGGTGAACAGATTGACCGAAGAATACACCAGGCGAACGGTGTAACTGACTTACGATTACACGCTCGGCACCATTGATGATGAACGTTCCACGATTAGTCATCCAAGGCAAATCACCCAGAAACACTTCCTGTTCGATCGTTTCGCTGGCTTCATCACTGTCATCTACAGATGATAGCCGCAGCTTAGCTTTTAAAGGCACAGAATAAGTTAAGCCTCTGTCCTGACATTCTTTGATAGTGTATCGAGGTACATCAACATTGTAGTAAAGGAACTCAAGAATGTGAGTCTCACGGGTATCTTGAATTGGAAAATTTTCAAGAAAAATCCGTTGTAGACCTTGATTCAGTCGTTCATTTGGTGCAATATCGAGTTGTACAAATTTCTCGAACGACTCTAGTTGGATATCCAGAAAATCGGGATATTCGAGAACATGTTGAGTTCTGCCAAATGTTTGGCGGGAAGTATTTGGGATGGTTTGCATCTTCTTGCTCAAAAGGACCTCTCCTTTTAAATTCAAGGGTAATGGTGAATGCCCGTAATTCGGGCATGGGTACATAGACGCCAATAGCCAATACCGTTTTCACGATATTGGCTGCCAGCGATAATTTGCGAAATGATTACTTAAGCTCTACAGAAGCTCCTGCTTCTTCTAGCTTATTTTTAATCTCTTCAGCTTCTTCTTTCGACGCGCCTTCTTTTACTGCGTTAGGAGCACCGTCTACCAATTCTTTAGCTTCTTTCAAGCCAAGACCGGTAATACCGCGTACTTCTTTAATAACAGCAATTTTCTTTGCGCCAGCAGAAGTAAGAATAACATCAAACTCAGTTTGCTCTTCAGCAGCACCGGCATCACCACCACCGGCAGGGCCTGCAACTGCAACAGCAGCGGCAGCAGGTTTGATATCGTAATCTTCTTCTAGAACTTTAGCAAGTTCGTTAGCTTCTTTAATAGTTAAGTTTACAAGCTGTTCTGCTAGTTCTTTAACGTCAGCCATTTTTTATCTCCAGTTGTTTTGTAAGTAAAATTCGTAATTAAATAAGGGTTAGTTTTCGCCTTTTTCGGCGATGGTTTTTACAGCACCAACAATGTTAGAACCTTGTGCTTGCAAGCCACCGATAACGTTGTTAATCGGAGCCATCAATAATCCAAGAACATCACCAATGATTTCGTTCTTAGACTTCATAGCAGCAAGTGCATCAAGTTTATCTCCACCGTAAAATTCGCCATCAACGATAGCGGCTTTAAATTCCGGCTTGTTATTGTTTTCCTTGATGAAGTCCTTTAATACTTTAGCTGGTGCAGATAATTCTTCTTCTACAAATGCGAAGCCATTTTGCTCTTGAAGTTGTGGGATGATATCGTCGTATCCTCCTACTTCTTCCATTGCAAGCTTCATCAGTTTATTTTTATAAACTTTAAAGAAGACATCTCCCTTTCGGAATGCTCCACGCAGTTTGTTAGCTTCAGCCACAGACATACCCGTGTACTTCGCCACGTATATCGCGTTGGCGTTACGTAAGTGTTCTGTGATTTCGTCTAATACTGCTCGCTTTTCTGCAGTAGGCATAATTTAATTCCTCCTAGTTAAGGGATGTAACTGCGGTTCTGCTTATAGGTATGCTTGGCCCCATGGTGGTACTCATATGTACGCTTTTCACGTAGATACCTTTTGCGGATGAAGGCTTTAATCGCATAACTGTTTGAAGAAACGCTTCTGCGTTGTCTTTCAAATCAGATGCAGAAAAACTTGCTTTACCGATTGCTGTGTGCAGGATTCCGGCTTTATCAACTCTGAAGTCGATTTGACCAGCTTTAACCTGTTTAACAGCGGCGGCAACATCCATTGTTACTGTACCACTTTTTGGGTTAGGCATTAAACCTCGGGGTCCCAAAAAGCGACCTAATCTACCGAGTTTACCCATTACATCTGGTGTGGCAATAATCACGTCAATATCTGCCCACCCATCTTCAATTTTTGCAATGTAATCGTCAAGCCCGACATGGTCGGCGCCAGCTTCTTTCGCTTCTTCTTGTTTAGCTTCGTTTACCAAAGCCAAAACACGCACTTCTTTACCGGTACCATGAGGCAAGCTCACTGTACCACGCACCATTTGATCAGCATGACGTGGATCAACACCTAAACGGATGTCGATATCTACTGACGCATCAAATGTGGTAGTGGATGTTTTTTTAACAAGATCACAAGCTTCCTCTAGAGTATATTCCAACTCCGGATTTACAAGAGCCGCAGCTGCTTGATATTTCTTTCCTTGTTTCGCCATAGGTATAATTCCTTTACTTGTCGCGATTTACTCTAAGACCCATACTACGAGCCGTACCTGCAATCATTTCTGCAGCAGCTTCAATGTCGAACGCGTTAAGGTCCTCCATTTTTTCTTCTGCAATTTCCTTGCATTGGCTCCAGGTAACCGTACCCACTTTCGCGCGGTTTGGTTCGCCTGAACCGGATTTTATCTTCGCTGCTTGTTTCAGTAATACTGGCGCTGGCGGTGTTTTCGTCTTAAATGTAAAAGACTTGTCCGCGAACACAGTAATTTCTACTGGAATTACAGTTCCGGTCTTTTCCTGAGTCTTAGCATTAAAGGCTTTACAAAACTCCATAATGTTGATACCAGCCTGACCTAACGCCGGACCTACAGGAGGTGCGGGATTGGCCTGACCACCAACGATTTGGAGTTTCAGGATTCTTTCAACTTTTTTAGCCATGGATTCTCAGGATCCTATTCTAATTTTATAACTTCTATTTATCGCGTAATAGCTAGTTTGCATCAACTAGGTTCTTTTATGCGGTGGATTCAACTTGATTCACATCCACCTCTACCGGAGTACGTCGGCCGAATATGCTCACCAATACACGGAGCTTCAATTTATCGGCATTTACTTCCTGTACAGTTCCGTCAAAATCTTTAAACGGCCCGGAGATTACTTTCACTAAATCTCCCTCGCTGTAAGGAATGTCTACGTTCCGGATTTCATCGCCAGCTTCTTGCACTCGTCCTATGATGCGTTGAACTTCGTGCTTTTTCAGTGGCGTTGGCACCGTTTGTGTCTTCCCTACTTTCAGAAATCCGAGGCAAGACGGTGCGCTTTGAATTAGATTATTTACTTCTTCATCGTAATGAGTATTTAGCAGGATATATCCCGGAAAAAAGTTTTTCTCTCGAGTACGCTTCTTTCCCCCTCTGATCTCTACCACAGTTTCGGTTGGTACCAAAACGTCTAGAATCTTATCACCGAGGTCTTGATCTTCGATCTCACGCTCGAGAAACTCTTTAACTTTTTTTTCGTGACTGGAAAAGCAGCGAACTACATACCAGCCATGTTCTAATTCTTTACTCATTATCTATAAATTGCTTCAAGTACTGTGCTGTACACTTGATCGATGCCGAAAATAAATGCAGACAGTATGATCGAGAAAACAACAACAATTATAGTGTTATCGATTAATTCTTGTTGTGTTGGCCAACTCACTTTTTTGAATTCAGCAACCACACTCTCGAAGAAATTTGTAAGCTTTTCCATATGAATTAATTTGTTTGCACGGGCAGAGAGACTCGAACTCCCGACACCTGGTTTTGGAGACCAGTGCTCTACCAACTGAGCTATGCCCGTTTATACACACAAGAGTAGGCAGCTAAGCTACCTACTCTACAATGTGTAAATATGTTGGTGAAGCGCTTAATCTAAAATTTTAGTTACCACACCGGCACCTACGGTACGTCCACCTTCGCGGATCGCAAATCGTAGCCCTTCTTCCATCGCTACCGGCTGGATCAACTCTACGCTCAACTTCACGTTGTCGCCCGGCATCACCATCTCTACACCACTCGGAAGCTCACATGCCCCTGTTACATCGGTGGTACGGAAATAGAACTGTGGACGGTAGCCTTTGAAGAATGGAGTGTGTCGTCCACCTTCGTCTTT
>JAEPNO010000015.1 GCA_017643365.1 Balneolaceae bacterium
ATTTACGGCTTCAAATTTACTGCCATCAATGGCAATAAGTTGCCCTCCAAACACGCCCATGCGTTTGCATAAAACAAGAAATTCGGCGCATACCGCTTGCAATGACTTAGTATTGTCTTTGCGGAAATTAGCAATGGTCTTAAAATCTGGCTGCAATTTACCCAACAACCACATGAACTCGACATTGCGCTGCGTTTCTCGCTGCAGAGCACGGCTACTTCGTAGTCCATGCAAATACCCGTATACATACAACTTGAGAAGTTCTTGGGCTCGGTAAGGAGGCCTACCTGTTGTAGCGAGTTGCGTATGAGTAAATCCTAACTCAAACAGATCCAAACTCTCGATATAGGCATCGATAAACCGAACAGGATGGTTCGCATCTATGTAATCATCAAGAACTGCTGGAAAGAGCGTGGATTGCTTGCGATGGGCAGGACGAATGTAATCCATAAGTAATACAAATTGGTTGAACTACATTAATAATCAAACACTTATATAGCAAATTAATCATCTACTAATTCCTTACTTTTTACACAGGCTGTGGACCTTCGGAACGATATAAATTGTAGTAGCACTCAGTAACGATTTTCTTAAATATTTAGATTTAAACCATTTTTGTGCCTCAGTGCCTTTGTTCCTTTGCCTCTTTCTCCTCTCCATATTATCAATTCACAAATTTACACTTCGTAATTGCCTTGGCGAGTTAAAAGTCCGACCTTAGCGCTCGAAGAAATCAAGAAAGCACATGAGCGTAAAACAATCTCTCAGTAAAAAAGACTATAAATTCTTAAAAGAACTCGAAGAACTACTGTATGAACGGAAGCATGAGATGCCGAAAGGCTCTTATACAACTTCGATGTACAAAAAGGGTTTAGATAAAATCGCACAAAAAGTGGGTGAAGAAGCCGTTGAAACGGTGATTGCCTCGAAAAATGAGGGCGATAAGGAAACCATTGCTGAAGCAGCAGACTTGCTTTTCCACCTGATGTTGCTCCTCGCCGAGAAAGACATCCCGCTCCATAAAGTGATTAAGTTATTGCGCAAGCGTCATGATCGCGGTAATCACAAGCATATTGGCGAGTAGTTAATTCAAAATGAAAGATTTAAAATTAAAAATGAATTTGTCCTCCTCGGAATTTTTCATTTTAAATTTTGAATCTGACAAGCTTATAAATAATGCTCTGCTCGCATTTTGTTTTCTAGTAGTTGAAATAGGTAATAAGGGAAGATCGACCTAAAATTCTAATGGCGAATCACTGCTAATTTTCACATAATTATCCCAATTAATACATCTGGGGTAAATATTATGCGATTACTTTTATTCGGTTTGATAGCTCTTCTGGCTACATCCGTAGTACAAGCTCAAACCAAACCACAAGCACTTCAAAAACAAGCAACATCACTCGAATACAGTATGTTTCAGGCCCAGCCTGATGTTGTAAAAAATCCCGGTAAAGCATTGTTTTATTCGGTAGGGGCTACTCTTGCAACCTTTGTTGTTTCGCCTATTCTTTTAAATAGCGATGTTTTCTATACCGCTTCATTTCTGGCTGTGTTGGCGATGTTTTCGTTCGCTCCGGGAGCCGGCTATTTATACATAGAAGACAGCGATCAATTTTTAAAGGGCGGGGTACAGCGCGGACTCTCAATATTAGCCCTTGGTGCAGGTGGACTTATCTTGGTTGCCTCTTTATTCGACGATTTATTCGAAGAGGATGGCGATTCTAACGATGCAGCATATCTTCTTGGCTATGGCTTGATGCTTTCCGGATTCGGCTTCTACGTGTACACAACTTTCCGCGATTTTATAGGCGTTTACCGCGATACGAATCGGTACAATCAAGAACGTAATCTAAGTATTCGACTTGCACCCGTAGTCGATCCAGTTAATTCTGTGTATGGTGCCGGATTTCAAATTCGATTTTAATTTTTTGATGTCTTCTCTGCTGATTCGTTGTATTTTGGCGAAAAATCAGATCAAACTACTATGGACGTAAAAGTAAATGTAAACTGGATGGGACAAGGCTTTCACATGGAAGCCGAAAATGAAACCGCGGGCAAAATTCGCATTGATGGCGATCGCAAAATTGGTGGGCTTGAAGGCGGGATGAGCCCAATGGAAATGTTGTTAGCGGGTGCCGCCGGATGCAGTGCCATCGATGTGATTTCCATACTGGAAAAACAACGCCAAGATTTAAAGGATTTATCTGTTGAAGTAATTGGCGATCGCGAAAAGCTGAAAGAGGGATATTCACGGTATAATTCTATTCACCTTCATTTTGTGCTTTCGGGTGAGCTGGATGAAAAGAAAGTAGCACGAGCGCTCGAGCTTTCCATCACTAAGTATTGCTCGGTATCTAAAGCGCTGGAAAAGGGCTCTGAAATCACCTACGACTTTACAATTAAGAATTAAGAATTAAGAATTATTCAATTTTCAATGACTTAATTGATCCATTGATAATTCTTAATTGAATAAATGTTCATCGATAGCCAAAACGGCATTTAAAATAACTTGAGCGCTTTTTTTGTAGAATTCCTGAGGGATAGTTTCAAACTCATCAGTTGCCCTGTGGTAATGTTCGTGGTCTTCCACGCCAAAGTAAATGAATGGAACTCCTTGCCTGAAGAAAGCGCCGTGATCCGATGCATATGTCCAGTCTTGATTGCCATCTTCCGGTCGATCATGACCAAACAGCAGACTGATTTCACCGGTTTCTACGCTTTCAAGCACTGGTTTAAATTGCGGAAAATGATACGTCCCCACAGCGTATAATTCGTTCTTTTCATTTTGGGCAATCATATCCATGTTGATGTTCAAAACAACGCGCTCCAAAAAGGTTGAATCGCTAGCTAGAGCAACCGCACCGTTCAGCCCACCTTCTTCGGCATCGAGTGTTGCAAAAACCATGGTATGATTAGGCTCTACTTTCGAAAAATAATCCATCATTGCCAGTAAACCCGCTGTTCCTGAAGCGTTGTCGTCGGCTCCGTTATAAATCAGGCTATCGCGAATCCCCAAATGATCGTAATGAGCGGTAATCAGAATCACAGAATCTGTTTTTCCTGCAATACTCCCGATCACATTTATCCCGGTAAGTTCCTCTCCCCTCCGCTCAAAAGTAAACGGATGCTCCAATGCGCTTTTGAATGGTTGAGCTCCAATTTCTTCATAACGTTGCACCAAAAATGCTCTCGCTTTTTCGCTTCCCGGAGTTCCCACTAATCGCCCTTCCAGCTTATCGGATGACAGATACTCGATATCAGCAATAAGTTGATCGGTGTTCAGTGTTATTTCTTTTTGTGGGGATGAGCATTCCATCAACCCAATAAAAAGCAGCGAAAGTAAAGTAGTTTTGTTCATAGAAATTGGATGTTTTTGATGAAAGTAGTCAGCAAATGTATCACCCTCAATGGAGCTACCTGTTTTTACATCTGCATTACATAAAAAAAGCTCATCCCGCAGAATGAGCTTTTCAATATTTGTATGCTTAATCAGTTATTAACCGATTCGCTTCACTAAGTCAGCAGTTCTGTGAGCATAACCGGCTTCGTTGTCGTACCAACCGATAACTTTAACCAGGTTACCATCCACTTTAGTGATTTGAGAATCGAAGATGTTCGAATGTGGATCTCCAACGATATCTGAAGAAACGATAGGCTCGTCTGTATAACGTAAGATTCCCTTCATAGGACCTTCAGCAGCTGCTTTAAACGCTGCGTTGATTTCTTCTGCAGTTGTATCTCTGTTCACTTCACAAACGAAATCGGTTAAAGAACCGGTTGGGGTTGGTACACGTACCGCGCCACCATCCAGTTTTCCGTTCAAGTGTGGAAGAACTAAACCAACCGCTTTAGCTGCACCGGTTGAAGTAGGAATAATATTAATTGCTGCTGCACGAGCACGACGTAAATCGCTGTGAGGAGCATCCAAAATTCGTTGATCGCCGGTGTAAGCGTGAATGGTAGTCATGAATCCTTTTTTGATTCCCACCAAGTCATCGATCACTTTTGCCATTGGAGCAAGGCAGTTTGTGGTGCACGATGCATTTGAGAAAATGGTAGTCTCATCGTCGATCTCACCATCATTTACACCAAGTACAATGGTTTTAACATCACCTTTTGCAGGAGCAGAAATTACTACTTTCTTCGCGCCTGCTTCGATGTGCTTTCCTGCAGTTTCCGGAGTGGTAAAAAATCCTGTTGATTCGATTACAACGTCAACACCAAGATCGCCCCAGTTTAAGTTTGCAGGATCGCGCTCTGCAGTAACTTTGAATGAAAGATGATCGATCGTGATTGTATCTCCATCAGCAGAAACGTTACCAGCGTAAGTGCCTTGAGTTGAATCATATTTGAAAAGATGGGCTAGTGTAGCAGTGTCGGTTAGGTCGTTTACTCCCACTACATCAATATCATCTTTATAGTTTGCTATAATGGCGCGAGTAACCATGCGGCCAATTCGACCAAAACCATTTATTCCAACCTTAATTTTTGCCATTTCTTTTCCTCTGTATTAATTATTTATGTGGATAGTCTATGTTTTTGAACACGAACATATAACTATCATGTAAAGTTCTTATGAAGTGTTAAACTACCACTACTAAGTCCCATTTTCAATGGTTTTACAGCAAGATAATGCAGCTTTATACTATCTTTGAGATGGGAGCGCTTTTCTACGTATATTTGTTACCTGAATTGAAGATTAAATCAAAAAACCTGAGAACAAAAAGGAGTTAAAAGATACAAGATGTCTGATATCACCCTAGAAAAATTTGAAAATGAAGTTTATTTAGACTTCAACGACCCCACCATCGACGCCGCACAGAAGAAAGCTATTGAAGAAGCTCGTGCTGGTTTCGGCAAAGAACACGACATGTATATTAACGGCGAGTGGGTGAAAGGAGAATCAGGTACTTTCGAAAGTATCAATCCATCGAACACCAACGAAGTAATCGGGTCTTTTCAATTGGCAAGCACCGAGCAGGCACTTAGTGCTCTTGATGCAGCCTGGGAAGCCTTCGAAACCTGGCAGTACACTCCAGCTAAAGAACGTGCAGAATATTTATTAAAAGCTGCTGATGTAGTTAAGCGTCGTCGCATGGAAATCAACGCTTGGATGGTTAGCGAAGCCGGTAAAAACTACTTGGAAGCTGACGCCGACACTGCAGAAGGCATCGACTTTTTGATCTATTACGCATACGAAGCGATGCGTTTGGATGCAGGAATGCAGGTTAAAGATAGTTGGGGCGATGCCAACAAAACTATTTATATGCCACTGGGCGCTGGTGTTTCTATTTCGCCGTGGAACTTCCCATTTGCGATCACTTTAGGTATGGCTGCCGCACCCATCGTTGCAGGAAATACTGTTGTTGCTAAGCCATCACCGGATACTCCAAAACTTGGTCATGTAATCGCTGAGATATTTGAAGAAGTTGGATTACCGAAAGGCGTATTTAACTTCGTAACCGGAGAGAACATCGAAGTGGGTGAAGCATTAACGACCAGCCCAAAAACCAGATTTATCTCTTTCACCGGCTCAAAAGCCGTTGGTTTACATATGGCTGAAATCGCCGGAAAAGTGGTTGAAGGTCAGCATTTCTTAAAGCGACTTGTTTGCGAGTTGGGTGGTAAAAACGCCACCGTTGTTGATGCAGATGCTGACATCGACTTAGCAGCTGATGAAATCGTTAAAGGTGCTTTCGGCTTTCAAGGTCAGAAATGTTCAGCCGGATCACGAACCATCGTTGTGGAGAGCGTGTATGATGAACTGCTCGAAAAAGTTGTGGAAAAAACGAAAGTTCTTAAAGTTGGCGATGCCAAAGATAACTATCCAAACGGACCGGTTGTGAACCAAAAAGCCGTGGATAAAATCATGAGCTACATTGAAATCGGCAAGAAAGAAGGTCGATTGATGGCTGGTGGTAAGATGGCGGATACTGAAAATCCGGGTTATTACATCGAACCAACCGTATTTGCTGATGTAGCTGAAGATGCTCGCATCGCCCAAGAAGAAATTTTTGGTCCAGTTACTGCTTTCATCAAAGCTAAAGACACTGATGATGCACTTCGTATTGCAAACAGCACTCAGTATGGATTAACCGGCGCCTATTTCAGCCGTGATCCAAAGAAAATTGAGCGTGCATTACGCGAATACAAAGTGGGTAATCTGTACATCAACAGAAAATGTACCGGAGCACTTGTTGGCGCTCAGCCATTTGGTGGATTTAATATGAGTGGTACCGACGCTAAAGCCGGTGGCCGCGATTATCTGCTTTATTTCCTTCAGCCAAAATCAATGACTTTACGTCCGCATAAAGATGTAGACATGAGTTTACCTGAATTCAGCTACACGAAGTAAATAATTCGACATTAAAATAGCCCGCTTGGTGATGCCATAGCGGGCTTTTTTTATTTAACAATATTTGGGAATAAGGAAGAAGGAGAAAAGGATTTGAAGACGAACAAATAACCATTAACGACTAACGAAAGATGGTAATGCAATAGTAAGTCCTCCTTTGAAGGAGGTGGATCCCGACGAATAGTCGGGAGACGGAGGATGTTGCCACAGAGTACCGGAGCTAGTTTCAAATTCTATGGGGTTCGAATTTGCGAATAGTCCTACATTTAACATTTAAATCTTAGCATTTAAAATTGCTCTGGTGCCTGAGAATGCTTCGTCGCAGGCTCCTCGCAAACGGCGTCGACATAAATTTCCGTGGTTTTGTGTTTTTGTGGCTAAAGATTTTGGACTTAGTCGAGATCGTCATCCATTTCGTCGGGGGCAATTTCATCCGAAACCAAATCATCAACGTCATGAGTGTCATCTAACATTGAGTCCTCATCATCGTCACCGATGTCTTCTCCTTTTTTTTCTTTGGGCGGTTTAGCCACATAATTCGCACCAGCCCTTTTTAGAATAATAGCAATGTCTTCTTGTTCATTCTCCGTAGCAATGTTCATTGCAGTATCGTTATTTCTGTCTTTGAGAAACAGATTCGCACCTTGCTCAAGCAGATATTTTACAACCTCAATATGACCGTCTTTGGCTGCAACCATTAGTGCTGTGTGCCCCCAGCGCTGCTGGAAATCTACGTCTGCGCCTTTTTCTACTAACAATTTAACTGCTTCCAGGTTGCCGTAGCGAGCCGCTACAATCAAAGCGAGCGAGCTCACTTTCACTCCTTTTTCGAACATGTAGTTCATCATTTCGATGTTACCTACTTCGGCTGCACGTTGCAGAGCCGTCCCCCCCATCTTAGTTTCGATATTGAGATCGGCACCAAAATCACCCAAGTATTTAACAATTTCGAAGTGATTTTTTTCCGCAGCAATAATTATGGCACTGGCTCCACTGCTGTTCGTTTCATTTAAATCGGCTCCTTCTTTGTGAAGTCGTTTAACGGTTTCGAAATCTCCGTTCCTAGCTGCATTAACAAGTTCTACTGAATTCATCTCTTTCCTTATTTTTGACTTTGCGAGATAATAAAAAACGGAATTACGAACTCAAACTTTTAATTCATCAAAAACTTAATTAAATCTACCGGTTGGGTAGTTGCCTGCTAAAAACTGAGCCGTATTCATCCGTCGCTTTCCAGGGAACTGTAATTCTAAAATTTCTATGGTTCCATTGCTACAACCAACTAGCATCTTATCATCTTTGATCAGGATTTCCCCGGCATCGATGTTGGCATCCGGACCCGGTTTTGCCTGATAAAAATTTACTCTCTCTCCTTCCAGCATGCCAAATGCAGTAGGAAATGGACACAAGCCACGAATGTGATTATGCACTTCATCTACTGATCGGGCAAAGTTTGTGTGGCAATGTTCTTTAAATAGTTTTGGAGCAGGACTTGCTTCCGCATCGTTTTGGGAAAGCAGTGTATAATCGCCGGTTTCAATCAAGTTAACCGCATCGAGCAGCGCATCGCTGCCCATCATGCGCAGCCGTTCGTACAGATCACCGGTGGTTTCTTCCCAACCAATATCAGTTTCTTTTTGCAGAATTATATTCCCGGTATCCACTAGTTCATCCAAAAAGAAAATGGTGCACCCGGTTTTTTCTTCACCATTCATAATTGCCCAATGGATAGGTGCTGCTCCGCGATATTTAGGCAGTAACGAAGCATGTAGATTAACGGATCCGATTTTTGGTATTTCCAGCACCGATTTAGGTAACACACGAAAAGCCACAACAACCAACAAATCAGGTTCTAACGCTTTTAACTGGTTTGCGAATTCTTCGGATTTTAGATCTTCAACTTCAATAACCGGTAATCCCAACTCAATTGCTCTTGCTTTAACCGGCGTGGGAGAAAGTGATTTGCCTCGCCCTCTTCTCTTATCAACATTGGAAACTACTGCTGAAATGGTGTGTGATGAACTGTGTAATTTCTCAAGACTGGGAATCGCAAATTCCGGCGACCCCATAAAAACAATTTTCATAAACTTATTTTGGTTTAACCGGGTAACTGGTTTCTCTCAATCCTTTGTCGATTTCTTTTAGATCGGATTTGTGCATTCTTCGGCGAAAGGCACTCAAATAATCGATAAATAACACACCTTCGAGGTGATCGTACTCATGCTGAATAACGCGAGCAACCCAGCCGTCAAATTCTTTGGTTTGCTCTTCAAATTTATCATCCCGATAATTAACCACCACTTTCTCCGGACGTGTAACTTTATCAGTCACCTCAGGAATACTCAGGCATCCTTCGTCCATCGTAATTTTATCGCCCTTTTTCTCGATAATTTCGGGATTGATGAATAACAATGGCCCAAATGTTTCTTCATCTTCATCTGCCATAGGATCGGCATCCATCACAAAAATACGGTGTAAAGATCCTACTTGTGGTGCTGCAAGTCCAACTCCATCCGAGTTGTACATGGTTTCGAACATATCATTAATAAATGACTGAATTTCAGGTGTTAGAGCTTCAACCGGTGTAGTTTTTTGGCGTAAAACGGGATCGTTGTAAGTTACAATAGGCAGAATGGGCATGTGCTAGAATGCTTTCAATAATTAGATTCCATGTATCGCTGTAAGATAAGGGCTGCCGCAATTCTATCCACGCGTTCTTTTTGTTGACGTCTCTTTTTAGAGATTCCAGCTTGAACCATTACATTTTTTGCCTCAACCGAAGTATACCGTTCATCAACTTTGTGGATGGATACATTGGGAAATTGCTTTTTTAAACGATTGATAAACTCGTTTACGCGATTGGTTGCTTTACCTTCTTCTCCCTTTGTGGTGAGAGGCCAACCAACGATAAAAGCCTCAATGCTAGCTGAGGATGCTATATTTTTAATGGCTGGAATAACCTCTTCGTGCGAAAATGTACCCACAGGAGAGGCGATAGTTCGTAGCAGATCGGTTTGGGCGATACCGATGCGTTTTGTTCCGACATCGATACCGACCAACCGTTTATATTCCTGCAAAATAGGTAGGTTACTTGTCTATCAAAGGCTGACGTAAGAAAGACTTCAATAATTTACTTGGCTTAAAGTGTGTTTTACGATGAGCCGGTACATAAATCACTTCGTTTGTTTTTGGATTTCTTGCCTTAGGCTTAGCCTTGGTTTCTTTAACTTCGAAAACCCCAAAATCGCGGATTTCGATTCTACATTCTGTATTAGCAGACATCATGATTTCGCGAATGGCGACAATCACTCCATCAACCCATGGTTCTACTTTGATCATCGGTTCGCCTTTTGCTTCTGCAACACGTCGAACGATGTCTCGTTTGGTGTATGTCATCATAACTTCTAGTCTTTAGTTGTTGTGTGCTTTTTGCACGTTTATTTATCCTTCCAGTATGTTATACGCTGTATTTTTTCCTTAAGCTGAGTCGTTTTGCGTAAAAACAATTTCCACTAATATACTTAGCGGTTAAATCTATTGCAAAATAGATATAAGCTCATTTACTCATAGCGCATCACGGTTTTAACGCCTTCTACTCGTCCTAAACGCTTCATTATTCTATCTAAATGCGACAATCCATCCACATATAAAGTAATGATGCCTTCAAACATACCCTCATCACTCGAAACATTAATGCTTTTCATGTTTGTTGACAGCGACTTCGAAAGTACATCGGTAATATCATTGATCATTCCAACCCGATCTTCTCCAATTACCCGAACGGCACCCAGGAATTTATTATCAATATTCTTAGCCCATTGCACATCTACAATACGATTGCCTTCGGTTTTAAGCAAATGTTGTGCATTATTACACATAGTGCGATGGATCTTAACATCTCCATTCCGGCTTATGAACCCTATCACATTGTCACCGGGAATTGGATTACAGCAATTTGCATATGAATACTTCACATTGCTGATGTCATCGTCTAATATCAAGGCATTTCCGGCAGCAAAACTTCTAGCATTATTGATGTATTCGTCTTGTATTTGCTGATCAGTCTTCGAGGTGGTTTCAGACGTATCGTCTTCAATTCGGCCGGTGCTCTTATATTTTTTCACCTCTTTATACACCGTATTAACATCAAGCGAACCGGTACCCATTTCGTAAAACATATTCTGGGTATCATTGTATTTAAAGCGTTTGGCTATTTTTGTGAGTTCCTGATCCGAAATTTCAACTTTACCTCGATCAAGACGTTTTTGCCATAACTCACGGCCTTTATCCGATACAATTCTCTGCTTTTGTTTGATGAATTGCCTGATTCTCGACTTCGCTTTGTGAGTAACCACATCGTCAATCCAGTCGGGATTCAGATTTACTTTGTTTCCGGTGATGATCTCAACCTGATCGCCATTGCGAAGCTTTTGACGTAACGGTGCCATTTTACCATTTACCTTCGATGCCATCGCACGTTCACCAATTTCACTATGTATTTCGAAAGCAAAATCGATAGGCGTAGCATTTACCGGTAATGTTTTCAACTCACCTTTTGGAGTAAAAACATAAAGCTCATCCTGATATAAATTCAGCTGGAAATCCTTCACAAAATCCATCGTAGAATCCGGACGTGGATTATCCAATACGTCGCGTACCCAATTCACAAAACGATCGAGCGATTCTGATCCTGCCTGTTCACCTTCTTTGTATTTCCAATGTGCTGCGAGTCCTTTTTCAGCAATGTTATCCATTCGTCGCGTTCGAATCTGAATCTCTACTTTCTTCCCGCGGTTTGTGATCACCGTAGTATGCAGCGATTGATAGCCATTGGCTTTTGGTACCGAAATAAAATCACGAAAGCGCTCCGGAATAGGCGTGTACCAATCAGTAATAATGGAATACACACGCCAGCAATCTTCTTTTGTATGCGGATCTTCAAGTATGATTCGAATCGCAAACAGATCGTAAATCTCTTCGAATGGTTTTTGTTGGCGCTGCATTTTTCGATAAATCGAATAAATATGCTTCGGCCGGCCTTTAATCTCGAAACTGAATTTCTGTTTGATGAGCTGCCTACCAATCGGCATCATAAACTCATCGATAAATGTCTCACGCGAATCTTTTTTTTCGCGAAGTTTACGTGCGATAAACTTAAATGAAGTAGGATCGATTGCTTTAAAACAAAGATCTTCTAGTTCATTTTTGATGTTAAATAATCCAAATCGGTGCGCAAGTGGAGCGTACAATTCCATGGTTTCTGAGGCAATTTGAATCTGTTTCTCGCGCCTTAGATGCTGAATGGTTCGCATATTATGCAAGCGATCGGCAAACTTGATGAGTATAACCCGAATGTCTTCAGCCATCGACAGCAACAGCTTCATAAATGCTTCGGCTTGCTTACTGTCGCGACTTTTAAACACACCGGCGATTTTTGTAACTCCATCAATAATTACAGCAACTTCATCACCAAACCAAAAGCGAATATCTTCCAGCGTAACATCGGTATCTTCAACAGTATCATGCAGTAATGCGGAAATCACCGAGATATCATCGATATTAATTTCTTGAGCAACTATTTTAGCAACTTCAACCGGATGATAGTAATACGGCTCACCCGAGGCGCGTGTGAGGCCGTGATGCGACAAATAACAGAGCTTGAAGGCCTTAGTTATTGCTTCTTCATCCAAAGAATCCATATTCTCATTGCAAATCTTTATAAGTTGCTTGAGATCTTCACTTTGCGCTTTTTCGAGCTCGTACTCGTCGAGGTTATATTTTTCCAGAATCGATGCCTTGTCCATAACAGTTGATTAACCTGTACTTTAGCTAGGTTATCTTTTTAAAACAAACTTTTTTCTCTCTTTTTAGGCTTTAAACGTACAAAAAATGAGAATCAATATTTTTGATGCAAAAGCGATTGAGTTAGTACGAAATTAAGTTGTATATTTGCACCCCTTGAAAAGCCGCGGTGGTGGAATTGGTAGACACGTTGGACTTAAAATCCAATGGCTATTACAATGGCCGTGCCGGTTCGAGCCCGGCCCGCGGTACAAAAAGCCTAGTAAGACATTGTTTTTGCTAGGCTTTTTTATTTCCGGTAGAACATAGGTAGAACAAGCCTCATAAATTCTAATCTATTTAGGACACCTTCCTGAGAGTAAGGATTCATTTTTAACCATACTGTTCCCACGCATTTTCCATATCATAAGAAATCAACCATTCTAACAGTAGCCTATCATTATCCTCGTAAAGGCTCATTATTTCATCTATTTCTTTGTTTAATTTTTCTACAGAAGACTTCAAGTATCTTAAAGTAGTTATATTAGTTTGATACTTACGTTTTAAAACTTCGATCTGTATGTATTCGCTTTTAAGAGTGAATCTGGTATTGATAAGATTCTCTTTTTCATTATTAATGTCTTCGATTAAGCTCCAATACTCACTCTTAATGGTGATTAATTTTTCATGAATGCTTGGATTTATTTCTTCTGTTTTCATTATCGTATTTTGCTTTTTATTTCGTTTTAATATTAATGTTAACTCTCAAAAATCCGACACATAATACCGTGGTATTAGCTCCAGGTCTTTCGTCTGAATAAATGAGAGTCGCTAAAAAGATCAGGTCTTTGAATTCCTATGTAAGCACCTACTCTTCTTAAGAGACCATGAAGCTCTGGGTACGCTTTATAAATCTGTTTCGAATGTGAAGAAACGTGATACAGAATCTTGTAATCATGTTTTCTTGACAGGTACTCGTTTTCAATAGATCGCTTTTTAAGCACTATAAGAGTATCTTTAGATAGTCCTATTACCTTGTTCATTGCTCTTAGAGCAACCGGTTTAAAAACGCAGGCGGGGGATTGTTTAGAGCACCACGTTATTTGCTCAGCCCCCCGCCGTTCCTTTCTGTTTTGTGACCTCAACAAGTAAGCCACTTGAACAGAAAAAGAAAATGATTGAAAATTGAAAAGATCACGCGGTGTAAATTTGACCGCAGTTTTAGACTGAAACTTTTCTATTTCTAAAATATATTTAAAACTCCTTAGGTAGATTTTTTTTGGTGCTTCTATTCCAATCCAATTCCAGCTTTTAAGTGTATTTAAATATCTAAATAGCGTTGAATTCGATATCGAAAAATTATTCCTTATTTCATTTCTCTTCTTTCTATCCAATTTTACATATCCTGAACTAGTCATCTTCAAGTAAATAAAAAGAGAAATTTCTCGATGTTTTTTTTCAATAAGTGCTTTTTGAACGACTGGTAATGGCACCCATTTTAATCGTATCATCTTTTATCTCTACGGTGTGAGATGTAATGATTTTCAAGAAATTCCTCTATGCCTATACGTGGATACAATATTTTTCTACCGTGTTGAGAATAAGGTATTTGATTTGTATCCCTCATATGTTGAATTGTCCTGGAGCTCCATCCAGTAAATTCCATTAGCTCTTCTTTCGTGAGCCAATCTTTTTTACCAAGCTTCTCGAGTAGTAATGGCAATTCTTCCCGAAGAATATTTCTGAGAACTTTATTGAAATATAGTTCTAACTCTTTTCGTTCGGCTACAAATTGTAGTTCACTATTTTCTAAACGATTGTAATTCATTGCTTTGCTCTTTGAGTTTAATGTATGAAGCAAAGCTAAGCAGCTTTTTACAGCTCTAATAAGACAAAAGGCTCTGATCTCATGACAAAATTGTCTTGGCTCTTTTCCATCTATTATAGGATTGATTAAAGGAATCGGCATCAAATACCTGAATACCTATTTCATCTTTTATCTGATTTGGTGCTTTGTCGTAGGAATTAAGCCAATCAATTAGCTTTTCATGAGCAATTGAAACTGACATCATATTTTCTGTTCTCAATTTGTGATAAAAGAGAAAAACCTGTTCTCTTTCAAAAATAGCGGATGTTCGCTCTATGTAATCTTTTGCTAGTTTATGAAATGTTAAGTGAACATTATTGTACCAATCAGAAACAGCTCTATGAGTTTGAATTGATTCAACCCCGGGATTATTACTAAACTTTTTTGGTTCCTTAGGAAATAAAGCTATTCCAAATACATTGTCTTTTTGGTCCAAAGTGTTTTTGATTTTCTTGAACTTCATCTTCAATCCTAACAAAACTGATATATGCTCTGAATCCCAAACTGATTTTTCTGAAGCTAATGATGCTCTATGGCCGATGTCAACTATTTGATTTGCAATAGTTTTATGGACCATATCAAGTTGGTATAAATAATTTTTAAAAAGCTTCAAATACTGATCTATATACATTTGTGGGACCATTGTCGGGTATTCGATCACATACCGTTCAATACAATTCGACAATTTATTGAGCTGTTCTTCTTTCACTCGGTGTATTTGTTCGTATTAAAATTTCGACTTGAACTAATTTTTAAATCCTTAAAATTCGACAAACTGCGACCTTTAGTAACATATTCATTTATGAATCATAAACAATATCAACTATTTATAGCTGTGAATGATTAATAAAGGTCGCACAATTGGCGTATAATTGTATTCTTAAATCGAATACAATTCTGTAAATACTTTGACAAACTTTGACTAAAATCATTTCGCTAATATTCTATAAAACATTGTTTTAATTGTACTTATATTATGTTTTTTAAATTTCGCAGTCAAAATTTACCCAACCTTAACCTCATTCATCTCTTTGATTCGTTCTACCAGGATATCGATCACCTTGGCCTTGTCGCGGAAGACGCCATCAATGCCTTGTTCATCAATAAAGTCGAAAGGTGGCTCATATAGGTTTGAAATTTCGAGATGTCCCTTCTGCGTGAAGAACTCGATCATCTGCTCAACGAATTGAATCTGCGTGGAGCTAAGGCGCTGATCGCTGAGAAACTCTCCAAACTTCTGCATCACAGCCTGACGTTCTAATCCGGATACTTCACGAACAAAACGAATGAGATCGAGTTCACCGCCTACCAGCTCATGAAATTCATCAGCACTGATTGCCGGGTCTACTTCCAGTAACAGCTGCTCCAAGGTCTCAACGTCTTTATCAGTGAGTGGCTGCGCGTTGCGGATTTTCTCGATAACTAGATTGTTGCCATGTTCTTCGATGAACTTTCGGATCTTGCGCAGGTAACGGTCTTTATCGATCAGCGGACTTGTTGCAATTACATCATCAATTTCGATATCGCCAAAGGTATCCTGAAAGTCTGTGTAGACCGGCGCACGTTTCTTTTTCTCGATGAGCTGAATTAACTCACGTACTTCTTTTCGAATCTCTTCCAGTTCAATGATCGGTGGAGCTACCCAGAAGTCTTCTGTGATGATCTTCTCAACAGATGTGAGAGCTTGCTTCACAGCCGGAATGTGTCGCTTCTCATACAGATGCTCACCAAAACCAATAACAATCTCTTTCGTCTTTTTTTGACCAAGCACGCCGTCCATACGTTCGTGCATCAGAGTAAGCATCAGCAAGTCGAAACGCCGTGCCGTTTCATCTTCGTTAAGCTCGGGCTGAATAAGCTCAGCTAGTTCTCGAACGATCTCCTTTCGCTCGTGGGATTCTAGATGCTCCCACACTGCCCGATCTTCCAATCGGTGTATGATGCGCAGATGTGGACGAACCTGAATGCTTTGCTTCTCTAGATTTGCTATCTGCTGGTGCAGCAAGTCTAACAACTGCGTGCGATAAGCTTTCAGCTCTTCTTGATGTTTGTACGGCTCGTTCTTCAGCTTCGCGGTGAGTAGCAATCGCTTCTCAAAGATCTGCGCACTTACTGAAGCTGATTGCGTGGTATCGAAGCCCTCAGGGTTTTGCTCAAAGAACTCGAAGTTTCCGCAGTAGTCGAAGATCAGGAAATGCTTCTTATTCTGTCCCGGACCAAACAAATCAGGGCGTAAACGTGTACCCCGTCCAATCATCTGATTGAATTTTGCCTTTGATCGCACCGGCTTAAAAAAGACCAGATTCACACAGTCAGGTGCATCGATACCGGTGTCCATCATATCCACAGAAATAGCTATTGCCGGCATCTTTCCCGGTGCGCAGAAAGTATCAATGAGATCCTGCGCATATTCAATCTGATTATCAATCACTCGTGCGAGGTGCCCCGCATACTTCGGGTAATTCTTATCGAATACTTCTTGTATAAACATGGCGTGACGGTGATTCTTCGCAAAGATGATCGTATCTCCTATGCGGTCTCCACCTTCTACTTTGATGCCATGTTCCATGAGTTGTTGCAGCACTTGCTCAACCGTGTCTTCATTAAAGAGCCACTGATTGAGTTTACCGGGATCTACGTGGTCAGGCACCGCGCCGGTCTCATCATCGGCAAGCAGGTCATCGTACTGCTTTTGCTCTTCCGGGGTTAGATCCGAATACTTAATCCCCTCTGATAAGAACTTCCCGAGCACCGAGATCTTTCTAGGTGGCACTAAGAATCCATCTTCTACAGCTTCCTCTAATCCGTAGGCATAGGTTGGACTGCCCTGCTCGGCGTTAAACAGGTTGTACGTATCGTGATCTACATCCTCTTTTGGAGTGGCTGTGAGACCTAGCAATAGTGAGTCGAAATAGTCGAAGATTGCCTGATACTTATTGTACACCGATCGGTGCGCTTCATCAATAATCACCAGATCGAAATAGCCCGGATCGAAACGTCGCTTACCTTCTTCAATCTTTTCAATCTGATTGAGGATAGTCGGATAGGTGCTGAATACAATACGCGCAGCTTCATCATTCTTTTCTCGCACTAAATTTACGATCGGCACATCGGGTAGATGCTTCGCATAGTTATTGTACGCCTGTTTAACGAGTGCATTCCGATCGGCAAGAAACAAGACACGTTTTGCCCACTTCTTTTTGAGCATCATGTCCACAATTGAGATGGAGGTGCGCGTTTTTCCTGTTCCCGTTGCCATTACAAGTAGAGACCTTCGGTGGCCTTCTTCAAAGCGCTCACCTACTCGGCGTATCGCTGCAATTTGGTAGTACCTTCCGGTTATGTCTTCATTGATCTCAGCAAGCTTGAGCGATTCTTTATTCCGGCGCTGAAAGAACAGCGTTTGAAGGCTGTCCTTGGTGTAGAATCCTTGAACCGGTCGGGGAGGATAATCGCTGTCATCCCAGATCCAGATCTCATAGCCGTTCGACAAAAAGATCACAGGACGGATTTGATAACGAGCTTCCAAACAATCGGCGTAGAGCTTTGCTTGATGTTGCCCCTCACCTACATCACGTGTGGTACGTTTTGCCTCAACCAGCGCAATCGGCTTACCGTCATCATCCCACAGCACATAGTCCACGTAACCGATTCCTGAGCCATTCGGCATTCCTTCCACTTTAAATTCACGCACATTAGGATCTGCCGGATTCCAGCCACTCTCGCGAAGCATCACATCAATCAATAGCTCGCGTGTGCTTGCTTCGTTGTAATCGTGATCATCGGCATACTTACGCGTTTGCAAGCGCATCTGTTTGATCTCGCGATTGCGCTGCTGCAACACTTCATCCTTTTCTTCGAGAGACTGCTGCAATTTCCTTAAGGCATCAGCCTTTGCTTCCATTTCTTCTTCGAGCTGCTTGAGGCGCTGCTCGGTTTCCTTGTTCCCCGATGTGATGTCAGGCACCAGCGAAGGATCGAAGCTCTGCGATGGTTTAGGTGTGTCATCGGTGGTATAAGTGCGATACAGCCAATACATGATGTGAAAGGTTTCTTCGCACACTCTGAGGGCATCATGTTCGGAGATTCGCTTATTCTCATGCACCGCCAGATTCCCCACCTTCCGAATCACCTTAATCTTTTCGTAGATGGTGTAGCCTATGATCTTACGGAAGGAAAGCTCATTGGTGATGTTGTACAGGCTTGTGTCGTAAGGGAGTTCGAGATCTTCGTCGTTCTTGTACATCCAAAGTACAACCTGCTCGATCAGGTATCGCGCACGCCCACAGGCTCCGCGTGGATCGAAGCGCACCAGCTTTTCCATCGCCTTAGCATCCTCGATGAACTCGCTCCAGTCTTGCTCTAGGAAGTTAAAATTGGACATCTCTACCCCTTATTTCTACAATTTGCGCCTTAATGTAGTAAAATCTGCTACTAATTTGCTTTGATTTACAGATTTTTAGTTAACTAGCGTAAACTAAAATGCCGATAAAGAGGTTGTTAAGGCATGCTATTTGCTACATGATAGTTATCAATCTAATTTCTGTTATATTCGATGGTCTAATCGAGGTAGGCATATGAACAAGTTTGAACTTGCGAAATACATTGCGGAAAAGTACTCAGGCACAGTGAGCCCAATGAAGCTTCAAAAGCTGCTGTACTATTGTTATGCTTGGCAGTTAGTTGCCGGTAAAAAGTACTTTGACGCCAGTTTCCAGGCATGGAAATATGGTCCGGTAGATCCCGACATCTTCTATGAGTTCAAGTCATTTAGTTCAAATCCAATTGTAGTTGAAGAGGCTCCTCTTATCCAAGAGCAGCTCATCGACTTTGTGCTTGATAGCTACGCGGTGTATTCTGCAATAGAGCTTTCTAAAACAACGCACGAAGAAGAACCCTGGAAAATGCACAAGTCAACCGGTGGGCTAATTCCTGACGAGGCGCTTATCGATTATTACAGCCAGCAAGCTTTTGCTAAGAACTTCCCGATAGAAGAAGGCAAGACCTATTATCCGCCAAAGACATCCGCGCATTACGCCTTCACCTTCGACATGGATAAAGAGTATGTGCCAGAGTTTAGCAGTATTCACGAATACCTGGACAGCTTTTCTACTGAAAAGGCCAGACTCTCTCAGATGTTGAGTGATTATGGTATCCAAAGTTGATCCCGCTGAATTAGAAACAACGCAAGACTTACTTGATGATTTCGCTGCATCTCAGGGTCTTACTCCGGAGAAAGTGTATAAAGATAGCTGGAGTAGGTATCAAATTTTACAGCAAACAAAAATCCGTTCTGTTTTTGATGATGAAACATTAAAAAAATGGAAAAGAAGAGATGTTTATGCAATTTTACCTCGTTTTATTCACAAATTTATTTATCAGGAACTTTTCACTTTTGCTGGCAACTACAGGCAAAAAACCGATCCTGGTAATGGCATTGTTCGTTTTGGACCGCAACACGGACATAAATATACCCAAAAATTTAGCGGTGATCCGCCAGATTTAATTGTAGAAGGCGTATATGAAGCAGTTGGACATTTAATCTGGAATGCTGAAGATCTGCTTTTACAAGCTATCCGATTTTACCAAAAATTTGTTAATGTACATCCCTTCTATGATGCCAATGGTAGGATCGCAAGAATGATAGCTAACATCTATTTAGCGAATCATGAATTGGTTCTTAGCTGGAAAGACTTTGACGGGAAAGGGAAGTTCATTAAAAAACTTAATTATTGCCATAAGAACCCAACTGACGAGAGTTTCCAGTATTTAGTAAATCATATTCGCCCGTTTATGTATACTTTGAATGAGGAAGATGCGTAAATTAGTCGAAACTAGACTAGACTTCACTTATCCCATCCTTTTTCAGGTGTCCAGACTTCAGTGATCTTTCTATCCTGTGTGATCGCGACAGTAATTGGCCATAGGAAATATTGAAGCTTCTCAACGACTTCACTCAACTCACCAGGAGCTTCTGTATCTTTTAATTTTCGATTGAAAGCTTTCCATTGAATTACTTTGTCTTTATCTCTACTAAAAATTGGAGTCAGTGCAGTTGGAATCTCAGCTGGCAATTCAGTTTTTCTTCGTTGGAAAGTGCTTTTTATTGCCGCTCCTAACTCTCCTCCTGTAATGCGTTGCGTGCCTGCTATGAACCAAATATCGTAGAAATCTTTCATCCTGCTGTTAGCCAGGTCTAAAGCAACCATAGCCTGGTACTTTTCTGCTACCACCGTTTCCAAAGGGTACCCTTGTAGTTTAGGTGACTCATGCTCTAATAAGGTTGGGTATTCTATCCAAACAGGACCGGGAGTAACAGCGTCACCAAAGCCGATATCTACCTGCATCGAGATTATCGCATTTCCCAGATTCCCGGTAAATGTTACTCTTACACCCTGATAAGCCTGCTCTTCTCTTATTTCTATACCCCGAACGGAAGCTGCATCAAATAATAAACCATCATCCAACGGGACAGCACAACAGGTCCGAAATACGTCTTCCAGTACTTTAATATCCTCGGTAGACTCGCTTAGCAAATCAATATCCTTGGTTGGACGGGATTGTCCGATTCCAGTGGCCTTTAGTAACAATGCGCCCTTCAGAATAAATGCATTTGCGTATTCGGTACTTGCCATCCGGTACAAAAATCTTTCCATGGCATAGTATTGTAGCAATTCCTGAAACGGCCGTTTTTCTTGCCTTGCCTTATTAATTAATCGCTGATGAACCGATGCCGCTACGTTTTTAGCCATGCGTAATGCTCTCCAGATAGGGCTTCATTACTTTTTCTACCCGGCAAAGTCGTGCGTATTCCAGAATCTCTCTCACCGTGGCTTTCTTTTCTGAAAGAGTTCTCTTGAGTGCTTCCACCGCAATAGTCAGCCCGATTTGATTCCGAAATTTGAAGCAATCGGACACTGTTTTAGCCGGAGAAAACACCTTAAGCGCTGCACCATCCTGATTATGCACTTGAATACCGGCTGCTAGCGTGGGCTCTGAAAAGCGATACACCTGAACCGGCGGATAGTCAAAGGCTGGGTCTCTGCTGGTGCGAGGTATTGCAATGTGTACTTCGTGGGGAATTTCATCCGTCAGGTTATGGAACGACAGCGCCGAAATCAGACATATTCTGGCTTCGGGAATCTTTTTTGCCACCACCACCAGATCGGGGTTACTTAGCGGGTCCATTTCAGTAAGCTGATAAAGCCCTCTTTCCAAGGGTGTAATTTTCCCCTTATCCCGCATGGTGTATAGAGTGCGATCATAAATCCCGGCTTCCTGCGCTTGTTTTGTGCGCATAACTCCTCCATGATCTTTAAAGATCTGTATAGCTTCGTTTATCTTTTCCTGGGAGACATACATCATGCGTATAATTATGCATACAATTATAAATAAATGTATGCGATTTTATACACAAATACAAAGGATACCAATTACTCAAATAATCTCACGAAGATTAGATGAAGAATTAACAAGCTCATCACCTTCTAAATCATAAAAGAATAAGGCAAAGTAGTAGAACAACCTTCATCACAACCATCACATATGATCTCGGAAAAAGGCATCGACATAGACTATCCCTTTTCATCTTTCTGAGTGCCGATTGCTTCAAATTCATCCACAATTTCGATTCGTTCTGCTTTGGATATAAAGCCTATCTCTTCAAGTTCTTCAATAAAAGCCTGATCACTGAAATCTTCGTAGGTAGGGTCAAAAATGCGTTTCTCTATCTTAAATCCTTTCATAATCGACTCGATAGTAGGTAAAGATATAGTTCTTGCTTTCTGAGACGCGTAATCTTCGACAAACATGGTGAACTGTGCATCTCCCTGGAATCGAACTAATTTCTCCGGTGGTTTTTGCTTGTATAGTTGAACCAACTCCTCTTTCAGGCGTTTCCTGAGATTGATCATCGAAGCAAATATATCTCTTTCAATTTCCTGCTGAACAGCTTTATACTTTTCGGTGAGATCGTATACTAACCGGTTAAACTCTGCTAAGTGTTTTGTGTGCAGAACACTCTTTTTTCTGGATCGCACTCGTTTGAGAAGCTCACTTCTAATCCGATCCCCTTCCTTCGCAATTTCAGCTAGTGTTTCTTCGAGCTTTGAACTCGTTTCATCATCAAAAACATTTAGGCGTGTTTGGATTTGATCTCGAAGACTTTCATCCACCAGGTTCAGGATATCATTCGGAATCTGAACCATTCGGTTATGTACTTTGATCCCATGTACCTCAAACTCGATAAATTTTATTTTGGTGGAATACACATCCAGCAACCTTTTAAAATCCGGAGAAGGTGGCGGATTTTGCTCGATTTCAACCATCACTTCGTCAAAGGCTTCCTCATCTAAGGCTTCCGGTTTAACCTCATATTTGGTTGAGTACCTTGAAGGGATATTCTCACTGGTGATAATAATTTCAGGGTCTCCGTCTTTCTCAAAGAAGGCGTAGAGCAATTCCTGCCTGGTCATGTCATTCATGCAGATAGCATTGGGTCCCTGCGGATTTTTTTCGATGACGCGACTTTGAGTAAACAGCATCCAGCCCGAATCTTCCGACATAATAAAGCCTAAGCGGTGATTGGGAATTTGCTTAATCGAAATTCCTGAGCCTGTTAATTTTTGAATTGCGTCTACACTTCCGTAGTGACTTCTAAATGCTGTTTCTGTAGGATCGATAACCAGTTCTATGTCGAGCTTTGGGTTCTTCTTCTTAGCCTCCACAATACCCTCCGCCAGTTCATCAAAAAGACCCGGTAGTGCCGCATACCAATACTGCTTTGCAGCAAACAAATGATCCAGAATGTGTTGATACTGTACAGTTTGAATAATTGACCCCATGTATTCCCTTGTACTCTTTAGTTTCGTTTTTTACTTATAGATTTTACATCAACACCATCTAATATTACGCAACAATGAACTCGCTCCAGTCTTACTCTAGATAGTTAAAATTGGATATCTCTACCCCATATTGCTACAATTTGCGCCTTAATGTAGTAAAATCAATTTAACTTATCCTTCAGTTTTGTGGAAACACTTTGGCAACAATTGAAGCCTTATGAGAATCAATACGGGGATGAAAGAATTAAGAAATAGACAAATTTAAAGCTTCTCTGGTTTTGCAGAATTAGGGGTCACAAGTAATCCAAACGGTTTAGATAAAGTCTTAACTGTGTCTTTCACTGTTTTCCATCGTTTAATGTAAAAAAGTACCAGGTCCCAATATTTATACCCCTTCTTTGGTGGTTTGAAAAATACCACACCTAAACCATGCTTTTTATATAACTCTCTTTGATGCTGCACCCTATGAATATTGCGATCCTGAGTGATAACTATTCCATCTTCTTTTGCAACTTTTGGAATCCACTCTTCATCAGGCGTTCCTGCTCCAAAAACTTCTTTTATTGTAAAGACTTCAATCTTCTCATCTGTACGTGGATTTTGGAGAATTGCTAACGCTTGAGCAATGTTTGGACTTATGTTTTCGTCAATAAAGAACTTCATGCAGCATTTCGCTTCATGTATGCAATTACATCCTCCACTGCACTCTCTTCTAGTTCGTAAATCGAAGAGATAAATTCTGCAGATTCCCCGGCATTTAACAAGTTAGATATGGTATCCACAGTAATGTTTGTACCCTTGATTACTGGTTGCCCAAAGCTATGATGTGGATCAACAACTATATGATGATTCTTTCCAAGAGGCCAAAACCTTTGTGCCAATTGAGTATTATCCTTGAAATCAATTTTCTTACAATATGGAGCTACTAGATTTGTGAAAGAGAACTGTTTTGTTTTATCCATCTCAAGAATAGAATCTTGAAAATGATCAAGAAAAATTCGATTCCCATCAGTCATCAATTTTGCATGGGCAAAAGGGTATGCAGTTCCGAGTATTTCTGTTAGATCGGCATGGGCAAATTTAATTTTTGAGAAAGGAACACCTAACTCACGAAAGGAATCCACTGCAATTAGCTCAATTAGGGTATAAAAGTTAAATGCTTTTCCACTCTTCTCACCCCAAGTATATCCTGAACTATTTCTATTTAGAAATTCGTACTCCCAGTATTTATTTACCCACCGGCGTACTTTAGTTATAGGCATATTCAAAATCATTGATGCTTCCGGAATCGAATAAATCCCACTTCCAAGTTCTGGTTGTACTATTGTTGCAGCTGCTGTCATGATTCTCCGTTTAATACCCGATTCGCCAATATAACGAAAAGATCTTATTCATAGTTTACCCCAAATTATTCGATCACATCTGTAGAAATGTACTCTAGAAACCGCTCACCCAAAGCAGTAATTTTATCACTCTTACCCGTTTGATAATGATTTGAAAATTGGTCTGCAAAGATATTTGTTGAAACTAAACCCATTGAATGTAATTCAACCCATTGTTGGTTTACCAAATCAAGCTTTTGTTTATACTTAGGAAAAACACTCAGAAATAGCGTTGCAAGACGATCTGTTTGATTATTGAGCTTGGGATTCCCAGTTTCTTCTAAAAATTTGTGAGGATTCCCAACCATCTTCATCATTAGAAACTGAGTAGTATCCATTCTTTCAATTATTCTCAGGAATAAGCTTACTTCCTCATCATCTATATTCTGAGACTCAATTCTAATTGCAGAGTTTATCACTATGGCTTTCAGCGCTTCCAGCTTCTCTTTCTGATGATTCTGCTGAGCCAACAGAATGGCCTTAGTTATGGTGGTGTTAATCTCTTTGCTATCTGCCAACTCCTGAATACTTATTTTGCCCTCTTGCTCAAGATTATAAATTCGCGTAGCTAAATCTTGCACGAATTCCTTTTCCTTTTTTTGGTGAAGCGGTAAAATCAGTGTTGTGATTAATTCATATGCTGGACCTAGGCCAACAACCGATGCAATTAGACCTAGTGTCTTATCTCGCGCTTCACTAGCCTCAATCTCGCGTTTTTCTCTAATATCACCGGATAATTCCATTTTCGAACCTATTTCTTCTTCCCCTTCTCCATTCATTTATCTTACACTTTCTTGTTAATTCTAAAATCTACCTTGGGCACCGCCTAAATTCAACTACTTGTTCTTGAATCTAGTCTTTAACCCAAAACCACATAGCTATGTGTTTTAAGATTAACCGAAATTTTTTTTATTGAGGTTTAACAAACCACTCTCATTATGTCTTATTCAGAAAAACAACAAGCTTTTATTAATAAAGCTAATGATACTATCAGCGATGACCCATCAACCCGCCTCGGCCCTGTAGCTAAAAGAATTGTAGATAGAAATGAATTTGTCATCGATGCTCATTGCCATATTTTTGACGGCGACTGTGTAAAAGTCACCTATTTGGTAGCTCGTTTTCTCATCAGTTTTTCTGAGTTCCTTCCACCAAGAATTTATTGGGCCGTTAAGAAAATTTTTAGACGAATATTCGGACTGATCTCTTTCGATGTGAAATCGACTGAACTATTCATAAACGATTTGTTGCCTGGCCAAAAAAGCAGTTTTAATCAGCTTTCAGACATGGATTTCCAGAATGAGATTGATCAATCTATTGATGACTTTATTGACGAAATAAACAGCTTTTCCGTTAAGAGCGACACACATATTGATGTGGATAATTTCCTAAATGAATTTGAACGGGAAATAGATGAACTGGAGAAACAATTAGAAACATCGGTTGAACTCTATTCAGGTGCTCATAAAGTAGCTATTCTTGGTTTTGACCGACGAGGCTTTTTCCGAAGACTGCGACATATTATCAGCCTTCTACGGTCGAAAACAATGAAAACAGTGCTTAATCGCTTTGAAGATGAGTACGCTATCAACCGGGTTTACAATAAAGAGTTTGGAGCCAACAATGAACAACTCTCGATAGTACTAGGTATGGATTTGAACAGCGGATGGGATGGGTCGAGCGAAAAAAGTTATACCCAACAAAACAATGAACTTGGTGCACTTAGCCAAACCGAAGGTATTCTGCCATACTTGCCCATTGATCCTAGGCGAGCAGAAAAGGATGGCGAGGAAAATCTATACGAAGCATTTTTAAAAGCCTTTAATAAAGACAATCCCACTTATTTTGGTGTTAAGTGCTACCCAGCCCTTGGGTATCTACCTTCAGATGCACGCCTGACTCCTATTTTTGAAATATGTGAGAAGAAGAATATTCCTATAATTACCCACTGTGGTGGTGAAATGATCTCTACCTTTGATAACCCGGTTGTTGTGTACCGGGGTAATGCACGCGAAGAAATCGATGATCAAAAAAGGAAGCATCGGGCTCGAAAGCTGAACGAACCAATCGAATGGAAACCGGTACTGGAACAATTTAATGATTTACGGCTCTGTCTTGGGCACTTTGGCGGTAAAGGTGCCTGGAATGGAAAGCCTGCTACGAAAGACCGAATTCCAACTATCTTACAAATGATGGCCGATTACCCGAACCTCTATGCTGACTTCTCATTTAATCTGGAATCGGATAAAACCGTAAGTGCGTTTACCAAAAAGTTATTTGCAGATGATACAGACAGTAAACTAATGAGTAAAAGAACCCTTTTTGGAACTGATTTCTGGGTGGTGTTGCCCATGTCTGATTTAAACAATGACCAGAGATCGTTTCTTAAGGCGGTGAAAGGTTATGAAAAACAACTACTAACAACGAATGTACGGAATTACCTAGGTATATAGATCGGGTAGTTCCCTCACCCAAACACCTCTTGCACCAACGACGAAAACAACGCTTCGGATTTTAATAAGCTATTTTCTGTTTTACTTTTTTCTACTCTGATTCTATTAATATTTTTCTCAAACTCTTTTTGCAGCCCCAAAGGTGGAAGTACAACTGGTAGTTTTTTGATCGGCCCTAAAAATAAATTTGATTGGCTAGAAGTATTAGCGCTTTTTGTCATTTCAGATTGCAAATATTCAGATTGCAACATACTCTCCAAATAGGTGGAGTTAATTTTTTCTTTAGTTGGTTTAACAAGTGCCACACTTCTAACCATATTAAATGGTTCATGTATATTGACTTTTGTAACCCTTCCAATTGTTCCAGAGCAAGATATAAGAATATCTCCAAATTCAGGAAGACATCTATTTATCATTCGATCATATTCTTCTTGAGGTATATGATCAACCTTTTCTTCTAAGTCGATATATCCATTTTTAATATTTCTCGCGGACAAAAGCATTATACCCGTTTCCGTTCTGTTTGGAGTTTTGTGATCTCCATCAGTCACTTTTTCAGAAATATCATCAATAGTTAGTTTTTCAAATCCTTTTTCATTTGACCGAAGATCCCCGAACATTTCCAAAAACACGCTTTGGATGAGTTGATCGTATTTCGCGAGCATGGCTTTGTCGATGTCGATCAGGCGCTGTGCCCGGTCGAGCTTGGCAACAATGGCTTTCTGCTCGGAAAGGCTCGGAAGGGGGATTTTGACTGATAATAAATCACGTTTGCCTAAATTAATTTGCAATCCACCTCCAGCAAACTGTTTATAGTAATTTTTTACTATTTCCCTATTTAGTACATAATTTAAGTAACCGAAACTAACTGCTTTTCTATCGTATTCAAGCTTCCCTACTCGCTGATTAAGAAGTACATTTTTACCGTTAGTTTTAACTAAAGTAGGAACCCCAAGTATCTTTGGCTCATTAGCCATATCAGTCATTGCTATAATCACATCATCATCATGTAGACGATAGCTTTCATATTTATCATAAAAATGATCCGGCAAGTATTTTGGGTTATAACTAAGATCAAATTTTCCGTCTGGCCTTATATTGGACATTCGACAATTAAGAGTATTGCTATAATCGATGTAATCTTTCGATTTAAACGCATGACCATTTTTTAGATCAGCAATCTCACTTAGTTTCACTACCCTCAAACCATCCCCTCCAACTCATCCAGGATGTGAAGTCGTTCTTCCGCCAGCTGGCGTAAGCCGGGTTCACCGTCTTTGCCGTTTATAATTTCCATCGGGGAATCGTACTCTACGGCTTCGTATTCAATCTCTTTGTAGCGGTTAATGGAGAGGTCGTAGTTCTGCTCCACAATCTCGGCTTTGGGCACTAAAAAGCTTTGCTCAGTTCGCTTGCGATCGGTTTCCTCCTCCAACTTGTGGTAACGCGCCACAATATCGGGGAGGTCGTTGTCCTCAATAGCATCGCGTTTGTCATCCAGAGAGTAGCCATCGGCTTTCATGTCGTAAAACCATACGTTATCGGTTCCACCCGAGTTGGTTTTGGTGAAGATCACTACCGCGGTGCTCACCCCGGCATAGGGTTTAAACACGCCGCTCGGCATCGAAATAACGGCGTTCAGTTGCTGCTCTTCTACTAAAATCCGGCGCACTTCTTTATGCGCTTTGGAACTGCCGAACAACACGCCATCGGGCACCACTACGGCTGCACGTCCACCCACTTTTAACGCCCGCAGAAACAGCGGAAAGAACAACAGTTCGGTTTTCTTGGTCTTTACCGTTTGCAGTAAATCGGTAGCCACACTGTCGTAATCCAGCGAGCCCTTAAACGGGGGATTGGCAAGGATCAGATCGTAGCGTTCGTCCATGTCTTCGCCCTCGCTGCTCAGCGAATCCTTGTAATCGATGGTAGCGCCGTCAAAGCCGTGCATCACCATGTTCATATTCCCGATGCGCAGCATAGAATGATCGAAATCGTAACCACTAAACATTTCTTTCTGAAAGTGCTCGCGCGTGGCGTCATCCACCATGGCCGACGCATAATGATCGCGGATGTATTCCCCGGCTGCCACCAGGAAACCGGCAGTACCACAAGCGGGATCACAAATATTCTCTTTGGGTTTGGGATGCGTGAGATCCACCATCATTTTAATGATGTGGCGAGGCGTACGGAACTGCCCGTTCTGTCCGGCCACACTCAGCTTACTCAGCATATATTCGTAGATGTCGCCCTTAGTGTCGCGGTCGTCCATCTCCAGCTGATCCAGCAACTCTACCACCCGCGCCAGCGTAGACGGTTTCGGAAACATGAACAGCGCGCCTTCCATGTGCTTGCGGAAGGTACTCCCGTTTTGCCCGCCCAGCTCTTTGATGAATGGAAACACCTGATCGCGGATCACATTGAACATCTCCTCCGGACCGAGTTGCTTCAGGTTCCTCCACCGCATGTTCTGTTGATCCGGCGCAAAGGTAGTGTTCTCCAACGGCTTTCCTGTCCGTTCTGCCTTTTTCTCGGCTTTCAGCTGCTGATCATCCAGCCCTTTAATAAACAACAGGTAGGTCAGCTGCTCGATCACCGTTAGAGGATTGGAGATCCCGGCTGTCCAAAGCGTTTCCCAAATTTTATCGACTTTATTTTTTAATTCGCCTGTGAGCATGGTATGTGGATAAATTCTAAATTTTTACTCTTATTTAAGTTCTAGTATCCTGGGTCATATGGTTCTTCTTCATAGTATTCTCTTAATGAATTGTCCCTTGTAGTATCGTCAAAGGCTGTACATACACTATAAAGTAAAATTATCCCTAAAATTATTAATGCACCGGGCAACCACTCCTTATACTCAAGTATCTTTGGATATTTGAATAAAATTAAAAGCCCAACAATTATAAGTCCAAAAATAGTAAATGCATATTGAGCTTCGATGCTCCATGAATTGTTACCAATGGCGATTATGATCAGGCAAATGATGAATACTATTATAAATGGAATATTCCCTTTAAAGCTAGTGTCAAACACTTTTACCCCGTTAATTCGTTGTTTTCAAACTTTGTAATAATTAAAATAAACATACTCAAAGAGAGGGTATTCAATCAAATGTTAAATTCTGTAAGTGACTGTAAGGAATTGGTTTGGGAGGGGTCTAACTTGAAATTTCACACTAATCTAACAAAATGAGATGAGCGAAAGTAAGGACGAATTAAACAAATCGATTTCTTGGGGATGGCTTATTGTTGTATTGATTATGGTGCTATTACTCTGGTCAGCCAACTACTTCATATTAAATGACAATTCTCAAAAAGGAGTTTATGGCGATATGTTCGGTGCAGTTAATGCGCTTTTCTCTGGATTTGCATTTGTAGGCGTTATTTACGCGATACTACTGCAAAGAAAGGAACTTGAACTTCAGAGAATAGAATTGGCTCAGACTAGAGAAGAACTTGAAGGACAAAAATTGGAGATGAGACTTCAGAACAAAACGTTGAGAAAGCAGGCTTTTGAGAATACTTTCTTTCAATTGTTAACTCTTCATACCGACATAACCACCTCACTTAAATTTAATCGTTCTGAAGGTAAAGAAGCATTTACCGAATTATTTCATGGACTTTCTAATAATTGGCTTGTACGAGGCAATGTAGATGAACTCGTAAAGATAAATTTAAACTACCTAGAGTTTTATAAAGTCAACAGTGCATATATAGGACATTACTTTCGGAGTTTATATAATATTTTCAAGTTTATAGATCAGAGTGAAAATGAGAATTAAAGGTTATACACAAATTTAGTAAGAGCACATTTGTCACGATACGAACTACTTCTTTTATTTTATAACTGTCTTAGTGATTTAGGAAACAAGAAGTTTAAGCCGCTTATAGAGAAGTACGCTTTGCTCAAGACCGTACCTAAAGACGCATTATTTAGTAGAGATCATTTAGATTTGTACGATAAAAATGCTTTTGAATAAAAAAGATACAACAACTTTCTAGATCTGAGATTTACAATCACTCAAATTATGCTCTGGAAAAGAAAAACCAAACAACCCGGTTACATGCGCTTTCTTGAAAGCTCGGGTGAACCCTATGTACCAGAACTTCGAGGTGACGGATTATCCATTGAAACAGCCTTTAGAGAAACAGTGCTACCTCCTGATGTTACAAATGACTATAACCGATATTTAACCCCTTTGCATGGTGAACAAGACAGTGATTGGTGTGTTAAGAATGAAGAGTTCGTACCCACCGGAGAAAGACACCGATTCTACAACCTCGTGACTATTGAGCTGACCAATGGCGAAACTCGACAATTCTACTTCAACAAGAGTGCAAACTTTTGTGTGCTATACGCTGATGAAATGGAGCAGATAAGAAACGCTCGAGAAAATCGCTCCGGTTGGTTTTCGAGATTACGCGCAGTTTTGAGGTAATCACCTACATAACAAAGTTTGAATACAACCATTACCGGATCAATAGACTTCAGAATAGATCCTTGCTTGAAGAATTACCTCAATTCCACGTTATCAGAGACATACTATCTGACTAGCTAGCGATTCTCACCTTATACTACTTTCAATTTCCCCTATTAGTAAGTAGATAGTGCAACTTCATGAAATGTTAAGTAATAGCTGAATTGTGAAGACTTTCATTTTTTATACGATTTGAATTTACCCCCCGTATTTACCCGACCTTTTACCGACCTTTTACCGACCTTTTTGGATGGACAGTCCTTCTGTTACCTCTTATTACAGCTCGGTTAAAATTTTGAATTAATGGACCTAAATTTGCACTCATATGCTTTAGAAGAGTTGCTCCATCTCACGATCCAGTAAATCCTCATCAAAGTTTTTCAGATAGGTCTGTGTAGTCTTAAGGTTAGAGTGTGCAAGTGCATTTGATATGGCATACATATTCATCCCCATATTGGCTGCATGCCTAGCAAAAGAGTGTCTCGAAATATGAAAAGAGATATGGGTTTCAATGTTGGCTAGCTCTGCAATCTTTCTGAGGTCTAGATTTACTAAAGAGTTTAATCGGCTTTTTTCTCGATCATACACTTCAGGAATTGAGTAATCCACCCCATCCTCTAATAAAGGAAATATGTAGTCACTTTCGTTTTGGTGCTTAATGTAATAACCCAAAATCTCGAGGCTCTGATCATTCAATCGGATGTTCTTCCACTTGGGATTAGTATTGTTTACGCTCTTACTCATTAGGTACCTAAGCCGTCCATCTTGAATGTTATCCCACTTTAACCGGCATAAATCACCGAATCTTATACCGGCATTGTAGAAAGAGAATAGAAAATAGTTTTTCGAATGAAATACACGAGTACCCTCTTCTAAATCAAGCTTTTTGATATCTAAAATTTGCTCAATACTTAGCGCTTCTTTTTTGCTTTGTTGCCTCGGTGGTTTGCGATACACATCAAATGGATTTTTATCAATTACCTCTTTCTGAAATGCATCATCCATTATCATCTTCAACCTCTCCATATCTTTAACAATCGTATTTTGAGCATTGCCGATGTTATTTCTAAGGAAGATCTCAAAGTCCTCCAGAAAAGCCGGAGTCAATTCTGTAAGCTCAAGATAGTCTGCCTGAACCATTCGCTTCAACTTATTAAGTAAAACTGTTGTCTGTTTCCTTCTACGAACAGCACCCATTTTATCTAGCCTATCACAATACTTCTTAGCATAGGTGAAAAAGTTCTCCGGATTAACTCCCTTGAGCCTATCCACAATGTTCTTCGAAGATAGCTTCTTTTGTTTATCGAGTTTGAATCCAATCTCCTGAGCTTCATATACGAGCTGTTCAAGTTCATGGTTAAGCACTTTATATGAAGTATGGCTTCGTCGAATCTCCTTCTTATCTGGATTCCAGTACTTTTGCTCAATTTTAATGCCTGTGAAGTAGAGGCTTTTCTTTCTGTTGTATGTGACTCTTAGGTAAAGAGGTACATGCCCCTGACTGTTAATCTTATCACGACGAATGAACAAATTGTATGATGGTTTCATAATTGGTAGAACATAGGTGGAACATTTTAGGTAGTTGCTGACACTTCATCACTTTCAAATGCAACTACATAGAAATTAATCCCTTTCTATGTATCATGTAAAACCATCTAAATGAAAGAAATTACACAATCTATGTTCGGCCCGCGGTACTTGCCCGATATTCTGAAAAGAGTATCGGGTTTTTTTATGGGGTTTATCTTTCGGTTACAATGTGGTTACATGTCGAAATTTGCCTACCAATGTTCACCTCAATTTTACCATTAGTCTAGGCTCCGATGATCCCCGTCGTCTGTGCCTTATCTGTTATTAGATTTCTCGCTGCACTCGATTTGAAAAACCTTGTTCGATTGTTCAAAGTTCAATGTTCGATTGTTCGATTTTCAATATTCTATTGTTTTACACCACTCGCCATACACCGGTTGGCGCAAGGCACTCCCCACATTGGGAGACTAATTCGAAATCGTAAATCGTAATTCGTTAATCATTATTCGCATATTCGTTATTCAATCGTTCAATGTTCGATGTTCGATTGTTCAAAGTTCGATGTTCTATTGTTTTACACCACCCCACTTCGACTCCATCGACACGTTCAGGAACCATCGAACCACCCCACCACCGGAGGGGAATTGTCAAAAATAATTCGTAACTCTTGAATTTTAATCAACGAAGTCTGGACGTAGTTGATCCTAATTCCCATATTCGTACTTCAATCGTTCAACTGTTCCAAGTTCGATGTTCGATGTTCTACACCCCTCGCCATGCCATCCGGCACGGCACTCCCCTCAATGGGAGACTAAATTCTCTGTTATTAAGAACGAAGTTCGAATTCTATCTCTCGGCCTTGATATTCATTTCTAGATTTCTCGCTTCACTCGAAATGACAAAGCTTTTTCAAAGTTCAATGTTCAGTGTTCGAAGTTCTAATGTTCGTCTGTTCAAAAGAGTTTCAGCCCAATCCTTCCGCGATCAAGATCCAGCGAAATAATTTCCACAGAGATAATATCCCCAACCCCTACCACATCGTGCGGGTTTTCGATTCGCCGACCGGTGGTGCTCATGTTAGAGATATGAAGCAAGCCATCTTGTTTAACCCCGATATCCACAAAGGCGCCAAAATCTACTACATTCCGTACGGTGCCTTCCAGCTTTTGGCCTTCTTTTAAGTCGTTCATATCCATCACATCGGTTCGGAGTAATGGCTTTTGGAGCTCTTCACGCGGATCACGCCCCGGTTTCATCAAATTCTCGATAATGAGCTCTAGGGTCGGAACGCCCACGCCTACATGTTCAGCCACTTGCTTCAGATTGATGCTCGACAATTTCTGTTCAATCTCTTTCTTCTGAGTCGAAAGCGTATTCAAATCAATATTATAAAGATTGCAGAGTTTTTCGGCCGCTTCATAACTTTCGGGATGGATCGCGGTGTTATCGAGCGGGTTTTTAGCCTCAGGGATTCGCAAAAAACCGGCAGCTTGCTGGAATCGAAAATCCCCAACTCCGGCTACTTTTTTAATCTCTTTTCGGGATTTAAAAATACCTTCAGACTCACGCTTTTTAACAATATTCTCAGCCACTTTTTTGCTCAATCCGGAAATGTGCGATAGCAACGGAACACTAGCCGTATTAAGGTTCACTCCCACTTCATTCACACAACTTTCAACCACATCGTCCAATTTTGATGCGAGTTGAGTTTGATTTAAATCATGCTGATACAATCCAACTCCAATCGATTTTGGATCGATTTTTACCAACTCTGCCAATGGATCTAGCACCCGGCGTGCAATTGAAATATTACCACGCTGAGCGGCATCCAATTCGGGAAATTCCTCTCTGGCAATGGTTGATGCCGAATACACCGAAGCACCTGCTTCATTCACTATCAAATAACTCAGTCCTAAATCGGTAAATTCGTCGCCTTTTTTGCGAAGGAAATCGGCAATAAACTGTTCGGTCTCTCGACTTGCAGTTCCGTTTCCGATTGCGATCACATTCACTTTGTATTTTTTGATCAGCGAATCTATCACTGCCTCAGCTTGCGCCACTTTTTTCTGTGGTGGAGTCGGGAAGATGGTTGTTCCTTCAAAATATTTCCCGGTTTCGTCAACCACGGCCACTTTACACCCGGTTCTAAACGCAGGATCGATACCCATCACCACTTTGTTTTGCAACGGTGGCTGCATCAACAAATTTCCGAGGTTGGTTGCAAAGGTCTCGATGGCGTGCTCATCGGCTTTTTCCGTAAGCTTATTCCGAAGCTCCCGTTCCAGCGATGGAAACAATAACCGTTTGTACGCTTCTTCTACGGCATCCTGAATCTGATCTATAAAAATGGAATTGTTGTTGGTGATCACAAGATCGTCGATCGTTTCGAGGGTTCGTTCTTCCCAAATTTCAATTTTTACGGATAGGATTTTCTCTCGTTCTCCACGATTAATTGCCAAAATTTGATGCGGTTTCAGCTGTGGTACGCGGCACGAAAACTCGTAATAATCCTCGAAATTAGTACGCTCTTTGGTTTTGGATGTCTTTTTTGTGTTGATAGTAGCATGATTCGCAAAAATGTCGCGCAATTTCTCCCGCACATCCAGCGATTCATTGATCCATTCTGCGACAATATCGGTGGCTCCGGCCCAGGCATCTTCAAGTGTCTCTACTTCTTTTTCTTTGTCGATGAATTTCCGGGCAAAATCATCGGGCTTTCCCTTGGTGATTTCCTGCACCCATACCATTTCCGCCAGCGGTTCTAAACCTTTTTCCTTGGCTTTATCACCTCGGGTTTTTCGTTTCTGCTTGTACGGCAGATATAAATCTTCAAGCACAGCTAAATCATTACACGCCTTGATTTTCTTTTCCAACTCAGGGGTGAGCTTACCCTGCTCTTTGATGGCTTTAAGTATCGTTTCCTTCCGAGATTCCAGCGCTTTTTGCAAATCCAGCGCATCTCTGATTGCCCGCAATTGCTCTTCATCCAACCCACCGGTTGCTTCCTTCCTATACCGAGCCAGAAATGGAATAGTCGCTCCTTCATCGAGGAATCCTTCCACAGTCGTAATCTGGTGTTGAGCGATATTTAGTTGCTTGGAAATGCGTGCGGTTATTGCTGCTGACATGTATTCTTTTTGAGGATGACTTTTAGAATGATGTCTCAAAAATTACGCATTTCGATGATGAAGTCGGGGGATAATTTTAAGTGTTAAAGGTTAAATGATAAATATCTCCATCAGCATTGTACTTCAACTGGTGGTTTCGCCACAAAAACACTAAGGCACTAAGGCACTAAGGCACTAAGGCACTAAGGCACTAAGGCACTAAGGCACTAAGGCACTAAGGCACTAAAATACAGAATATTGACTAATTCAAAACTCAAAATCCCTGCCTAAACTACGCACCAGTGCTTTGTTTATCATGCTCCGCAGGGATAATTAAATATTGGTAAGCAATTCGTAACTCGTAAATCGTCTATCTTAGATTCGTACTTCAGTGGTTCAACACCACCCCGCTTCGGCTCCTTCGACACGCTCAGGAACCATCGAACCACCCCTCCACCAGAGGGGAATTGTCTACAATAATTCGTAACTCGTGAATTTTAATCAACGAACTCTGGACGTAGTTGATCGTAATTCCCATATTCGTACTTCAATCTTTCAAAGTTCGACGTTCATGTGTTCGAAGTTCAACTGTTCCCTTGTTCCTATCTTCGCTTACCCGCAAGGCTCATCAGCATTCCGTTGAATACAAAGCCGTGGGCCGGAAATACTGCATACCAATACATTCTACCTAAAATCCCCTTAGGACGAAAAGTAGCCCGTTGATACAGTGTATTGCCTTTAATTTCGAACTCGAGCCAAGCTTCGCCCGGAACTTTCATTTCTGCGAAAAGTAGTAGGCGTTTTTTGTCGCGATCGGCGTAAAGCACTCGCCAGAAATCGAGCGCATCTCCAGCTTCAATATGATCGGGATTGGTTCTACCACGACGAAGTCCAACTCCGCCAAAAATCTTGTCGAGAAATCCTCTGATTTTCCACAACCAATCGCCATAATACCAACCGGTGGTGCCTCCAATCGACCAAATGCGCTCTAAACTCGCTTGCACGTCATCCACTTCAGTCTGTCGATAATCTCTAAAACAGCCGTACTCCGGCACTTTTATATATTCCGAAATATTCTCTTGAAAACGACCACTCACCAACGAATCCTTCCAGCTTGAAATCACCGCATTTTGCTCAATTTTAGTAAAAGCACGTTCAAGGGATGTTTTGTAATCGGCCGGATGGTGTTCTAATATTTCATTTATTTCTGTGGATGAAGCCACCACATTCACCTTCATGCTGTTCACTAAAGCAACGGCTAAGTTGTAGGAAGTTGAAGTCACAAAAAAGAGCCAATACGATGAGAGCCGAGGCGTCATCACCGGAACCGTGAAAACCCAGCGTTTCAAATCTCTTGTTTTTGCAAAACCCACCAACATTTGTTTGTAGGTGAGCACATCCGGTCCGGCAATATCAAAATGATTATTGTAGGTAGCAGTGTTAAGTAAACTCCGTTCCAAAAACGTAATCACGTCCCGAATCCCAATGGGCTGACATTTAGTTTTAAGCCATTTCGGTGCAATCATAACCGGAAGTTTTTCCACCAAATCACGAATAATCTCAAAAGAAGCACTTCCCGAACCCACTATGATTCCCGCACGCAGAGTAGTGAAGTTGTAGGCACCTTCAGCCAAGATTCCTTCTACTTTTTTGCGTGATTGTAGATGCTTCGAAAGCTCTTCATCATTCACAATCCCGCTCAGATAAATCACATGCTCAACCGAAGTCGAGTTCATCGCAGCCACAAAATTCGCGGCTACTTTAGTTTCCAGCGATTCATAATCGGCGGAAGATGACATCGAATGCATCAAGTAATATGCAGCGTCGATGTCATTCGGAATCTTGTTAAGATTTTCAGCTTCCAGGAAATCAACCTCAAGCAAAGTGACCTGCGACTCGTAATCCTCAGGAATAAGCATTCGGTTTTTGTCGCGAACGCAACAAATTACATGATGACCAGAGCGCAATAACACCGGCAGTAAACGTTTGCCAATGTAACCCGTAGCGCCGGTAAGTAGAATAGTTTTTGTTGTTTCCATAGATGTGATTACTCTAAAGCTTTGGAATCGATAAGCGTTCCAATCGGAACAACCAATGAACTAAAACTTAAGATGATGCCCAAACGAGTTCTTACGATCACAATGAATCCTTCGATTGATATCGGGACGGAAGCAGACGAAGTGATAACCGATCAAAAAACGCGGTGTGCCACGCCTACTTTCGATCCCGGAGGAGGAGGAATTAACGTAGCTCGTGTACTCACTCGGTTGGGAGTTCATAGCGATGCGTTGTTTGTTTGCGGTGGCTATACTGGAAACCTGCTCAAGCAAATGATGGCCGAAGAAGAAATCAAATCTGTTCCCATTGAATCGCTGGATGTTACACGCCAGAACGTTGCCATTATCGATAACAGCATTGGCAAACAGTATCGCTTTGTGCTGCCAGGACTAGTTTCCAAAAAAAGTACATGGAAATCTGTACTAGAGAAAGTTGAAACAACTATTCAAAATTATGACTTTGTGGTTGCCAGTGGCAGTCTCCCGATTGGAGTTCCCGCTGATTTTTATAGCCTGATTAGTTCAATCACAAAAAAAGCAGGCAAACAATTTGTACTCGACACCTCCGGTTCAGCCTTGTTTGAAGGGATTTTGAACGGTGCAGCATATATCAAACCGAATCAAGAAGAATTTGCAGAAATGAAACGCATTTTTAACGCCGCAAGCGATGACGAACTCTGTTCCATTTTATTTGAAAAAGGCATCGATCACATTGTTCATACGCTGGGCAAAGAAAAGACATTATTGATTACACCAGAGCATGTCTTTGAGTTTACCCCTCCAACCATAAATGTTCGCAGCACCATTGGTGCCGGTGATAGTTTTATAGGTGGATTGGTGGCAGGATTAATGCGCGGGCTCGATAAGAAACAAGCGGTTGGGTTCGGGATTTCGGCTGCAGCAAGCACCCTTCAAAGTGAAGGAACCGATTTATGTGATGCCGATGAAGTTGAAGATATTTATTCTAAAAATTTCGCCTGAATTGAAATAGATCTATTTGTTTATAAAACCCTCAATTTTACTAAGATTTAGAACCGGCGTAGCGCCCTCACTTCCGGCTACAAATGCTCCCATTGCGTTTGCAAATTGTAGTGTTTCTTCCGGCGATTTATTTTGAATCATGCTAAAGATCACTCCGGAAAGAAAAGCATCACCCGCGCCTACGGTGTCTTTTACTTTCACATCAAATCTAGGGTGATGCGCAAATTCCCCATCCACATATAAAGAAGAACCCTCCTCTCCGAGTGTAATTATCGCTTTTTCGATGCCATACATAGCACAAAGCTTCGGAATCGCACTTTTATAATCGGCATCTAAGCCAAACCAATCGGCCATTTCTTCGATTTCTTCGTCGTTTACTTTTAAAACATCAGCAAGACCTAGCAGTTCTTCAATCAATGGTTTTGTGTAGAACGGTTTCCGAAAATTGACATCCAGAATTTTTGTTGCATCAGTCGCAACTAGCAGCTTTTTGATGCTCTGGGCAGAATCAGCATTGCGGAAACCAAGACTGCCAAACACTACATAATCCGCTTCGTTTACTACCGATTTTGCATCTTCAGTAGCCTCAATATAATCCCATGCTCGGTGCTCATGAATCACATAACTAGGAATTCCTTTTTCGGTCAGTTCAACTTCAACCAGTCCGGTTTTATATCTGTTTGTTTGGATGTGGGTTGTTTCAACACCTCTTTTCTTGATTTCTGATCGTGTTTTTTCACCTAGCTCATCATCACCTACCGCACTAATTATCGACGTATCCACATCCAAATTTCTGAGATTCACTGCTACGTTGAGTGGAGCACCACCCAGAAACATCCCATGCGGCAACGAATCCCATAACACCTCACCAATACAAACCACTTTACTCATACCGTCCAGATTATTTTTTTGTCATTTCTTTCGCTAACTCTTCCAACGATTTCCCTTTGGTTTCGGGGATCATTTTGAGGGCGAATAGTAGTTGAAGTACCATCATAAATGCAAAAAATGCAAACAACGGCCCCGGATTATCGCCTAACAGATCCATAAAAAACAGCGTAAATAAAGTGATTAGCGCTGCGAAAATCCAATGTACGCCCGAGCCAAATGCTTGACCGTACGCGCGAACGTGATTGGGGAAAATTTCTGAAATAAATACCCAAATGATGGCGCCTTGTCCGGCCGCGTGAGAGGCAATAAATCCAAATACCCCCAACACAACCACCAAGCCACCGGCACCGGTATAAAAAGCCCAGGAGACAATACTCAAGGTGGTGATGTAACCGATTGAGCCGTAAATCAACAAGGTTTTACGTCCCGCCCGATCGATCAAATAAATGCCTAACATGGTAAAAATAAGATTTACAGCTCCGATTCCTACCGATGATAGTAGCGCTGTACTTTGTGCCAACCCTGCTGCTTCGAAAATGCGGGGTGCATAATAAATCACGAAATTTATCCCTGAAAGCTGATTGAAAAAAGCGAGTAAAAACGCCAATAAAATCGGCCATTTGTATCTCCCTGAAAAGAATCCGTTACCTGCGTCTGCGCGTTCAGTTTGTTGGATTTCAGCAAGTTCAACATCTGGATCAATCGTCGGATCTAGTTGAGAGATAAGGGTTCGGGCAGTTTCAACATCATTTTTGTGGATGACCAGCCAGCGCGGACTATTTGGAATCCGAAAAACAAGCAACACATAAATGGCTGCCGGTATGGCCTCGATACCCAACATCCAACGCCAGGCGTTTTCACCAAGTCCACTTCCAACCAACCAGTTCGACAAAAAAGCCACTAAAATCCCCAGCACAATCATAAATTGATATAGAATCACCAATCTACCGCGACGATATGCCGGTGCAATTTCAGAAATGTAAGTTGGCGCAGCTACCGATGAAGCTCCAACTCCCAATCCTCCAATAAATCGAAAGAACGAGAATAAATACGGTTCAGGTGCCAGCGCTGACCCCAAAGCTGAAATCAAATAAAGCACTCCTATCCACAACAAGGTTTTTTTGCGGCCAAATTTGTCGCAGGGAATTCCTCCAAATAAAGCGCCAATTACTGTTCCCCAAAGCGCCATCGACATGATAAATGTGCCGTGAAAAAGCGGGGTGGTTTGCCATAAATTCTGGATGGGTTTATCCGCCCCGGAAATCACCGCGGTATCGAATCCAAAAAGGAGTCCGGCTAGGGCGGCAACGATGGATGCAAAAAGTAAGGAGGAGGTTTTTTTCATACCCGAATTTTAGCTCGGATATTAGACAATCGAAGGCACTGTTAAAAATCAAAAAAAGGGTTATCAAACGGTATTCGGAACTTTAAAGGTAAAAGTAGAGCCTTTACCCAAAATGCTTTTTACCTCGATGCTTGCTTGATGAAGATCAGCCATTTTTTTACTAAGTCGTAAACCAAGACCTGTGCCCACTTCTTTTTTGGTCCCCACTTTTGAGGGATGAAATTCTTTATGAAATAATTTCTGTTGAACTTCTTCCGTCATGCCAACCCCTTCATCTTTCACCGAAATACTCCAACCATCATTTATTTCTTCGCATGTTAAATAAATGGTATCGCCTTTTGATGAAAATTTTAACGCATTTGAGAGAAAGTTTCGAACAATCGTAGCTACAATGTGTTTATCGGCATATATCTCGAAATCATTTTCGTAAATCGTTTCAATGGTTATAGATTTAAAACTTGTCATCGTTTCAAATAGATCCACTGTTGGGTCTACGATTTCTGAAATTTTAAAATGCTCTTTTCTGAGTTTTAAATCGCCCGCCTGAATTCGAGACCAATTAAACAAATCGTTGGTGAGATCAGAAATAGATTTTATTGACACCTGAATAATCGATGAAAAATTTTGGAGCTCTTCTTTATCTATTGGCTCGTCATCATTTAACGAATCAGCCATCAACTCAGCAATTGCTAATGTCGAATTAATAGGCGTTTTGATGTCGTGCCCAATTACCGAATTTATTTCGTTATTGGTTTCAACCATTCGATTGAGATGATTATTGGTTGATTTCAGCTCGGAGTTGATTTTTCTTTTGGCTCGCGATGCCCTAATCAAAAATAGAAGGATTAAGATTGCTCCAACCAACAAAGTGAAGATCAATGTGAGCAAAAGTCGTTGGTTTTCAAATTTCAGTAGTTGATCTGTAATTGCTTGCTGTTGTTGCTCTAAGATCTTTTGCTGTTCCTGAATCCGTTCTTCTTCATTTTGATAAATTTCTACGTTTTCAGAATTAATTAATGCTGTTTTTAACGTGATGTTTCTTGGAACAGAATCACCATTAGCAATTGCAATTGCAGTCTCGATAGCAACCCGACCTCCCGTGAGGTAACGCAACGTGGCATCTAGTTTTCCGTCTTTCACCATTTGTGCACCACCTTCTTTTCCGGGCAGCGCATCAATACCTATAAAGAACATTTCGTCCTCAATCCCAAGCTCAGATGCAACCAGGAAAGCTGCCTCAGCCATCACATCGTTGTGTGCATACACTAAGTCAAAAGCTTGATCTTCTTCAAATACTTCTCGAATTACTTTTTCTGCGCTCTTTCCGAACCACTGCCCATCCCCGCCATCTATAATTTCGAAGCGTTCATCCTCTGCAAATTGTTCTATAAAACCTTTATGCCGTTCTTGTGCCGGTGAGGATGTTTTAGTGCCGTAAATTTCAAGAATTCTACCGCTACCATTCAGTAAATATTTAGCGTAATTACCCGCTTGCCGCCCAATCTCTACATTATCTCCCCCAATGTAAGTTGTGTACGCATCTGAGCTGGTTTTCCGATCAACTAAAATCACTGGAATGCCCAACTTGTAGGCTTTTTCAACAACAGGTGTCAATAGATCTGCTTCTTTGGGCGAAACGATGAGCACATCCACATTTTGGTTAATGAAATACTCAATGTCTTTAATCTGCTGCGCCGAAACATCATTCGCATCTCTAATTTCAAGATTCACCTCCGGGTAAAGCAAGGCAAATCGTTCAAACTCAGCATTCATGGTTTGTCGCCACAAATCGTTTGATGTTAGTTGGGAAAAACCTATTGATATATTCTCAGTTGCCGGTTCATTCGGCAAATAACTACAAGCACTTAATAAGAGAAGGCAGACTAATATTGTCTTTTTAAAACCCGGCATAGTTCTTTTGAAAATAGATATGATTACTTATCGCACTATTGGTTTAGCGCATCATTCAAATAATCATAATAGTGACTCGATGCCCACATTATCGGCATGAATATTTTTAACATAAGATTGTGCTAAAATTTGGAGCGATTTTATTTCTTTCTTGGTTTGGCAGGCAACGACTTATCAAGAGCACGACTATTCATGATCAAAAGAATTCATCTACTCCTATTTTTACTATTTCCTATCGCTGCACATGCGCAAACCGGCGAGCTAACCGGAACTGTTACTGATGCTAAAACCGGCGAGCCTCTCATCGGCGCTACAGTTATTTTGGAAGGCACTTCAATTGGTGATGCCACCGACGAAAACGGTCGATATCTGATTACCCGCATCCCAACGAAAACTTATAACCTCGTTTTTTCTTTTGTGGGATATACTTCCATCACCAAATTTAATGTGGTAATTCGTTCGGAAGGTAATCCCGATTTGAATGTTGCCTTACAGGAAGACGCACAACAACTTGGCGAGGTGGTGGTGACTCCAAACCCATTCGAAAAACTGCAAACTACTCCGCTTTCCATCCAAAAATTCAGCCAGGAAGAAGTGGCCTCTTACCCCGGTGGGAATAACGACATCGCCAAAGTGGTACAATCGTTGCCCGGCGTGGGCGGAACCGTTGGTGGCTTTCGTAACGATGTTATCATTCGAGGTGGTGCACCGAACGAGAACGTGTATTATTTGGATGGCATCGAAATCCCAAACATCAATCATTTTGCAACTCAAGGTAGCGCCGGCGGACCGGTGGGCTTGTTGAATGTCTCGTTTTTTGAAGGCGTAACACTGTCGGCATCTTCTTTTGATGCCCAATACGATAACGCTCTTTCAGGAGTTTTACAGTTCGATCAACGCAATGGAAATGCGCGCGAGTTTACCGGGAATTTTCGGCTTGGATCCAGCGAATCTGCATTAACCGTAGAAGGACCTCTTTTTAAAGGGGATGATGCCGAAGCAAATACAACCTTCATCGCCTCGGTTCGTCGTTCATATCTACAATTGCTTTTTCAAGCCATTGGGCTCCCATTTCTACCGGATTACTGGGATTATCAGTACAAAGTGAATCACCAAATTGATGATTACAACAGCTTGCTGATTACCGGAGTAGGCTCAATCGATAATTTTGCGATCAACGAGTTGGATGAATACGATGCTGAGCAAAAAGCAATTCAGGAACAGGTGCCTGTCATCAAACAGCAAACCAATACGGTAGGAGCAAGTTGGAATCGTCGATTCAAAGATCGTTCGGGTAGTTTACGACTCACATTGAGCACCAATCGACTCGAAAACGAATTCTCACAGTTCGAAGATAATGTGAGTCAATCCGGGCTTTACTTTAGAAACGATGCTGTTGAACAGGAGATCAAACTTCGGGCAAATGTGACCAAGTTTATGGGCGATTGGATTACAAACTATGGCGGATCCATCCAAAACGTATCGTACACCAACGAAACTACCGATTTAGTAAATAGCGCAACCTTTAACTCAGCCATCGACTTTTATAAATATGGTTTGTTCGCACAGTCTTCTCGAAGTTTCAGCGATCGAACCACTTTCTCTTTTGGAGTGCGTTTTGATGGCAACACCTTTACCGATTCTGGCAATGAACTCTGGCGAACTTTTAGTCCACGAGTTTCGAAATCGTTTAAAATAACCGAAGATGGTACATGGACGTTAAACTCTTCGCTTGGGCGATATTATAAAATCCCGCCTTACACCATTCTTGGTTTCGAGAATAATTCCGGTGCATTCGTAAACAAGAATGCAGAATACATTCGAACCGATCACGCTGTTCTTGGGCTTGAATACCTGATCAACGATCGTTCGCGAATCACCTTAGAAGGCTTTTTCAAAGATTATGGAAATTACCCGGTTTCCCAGCGCGATTCGGTGTCGCTGGCAAACAAAGGCGGTGGGTTTGAAGTTTTAGGCAGTGAGCCTGTTCAAACTATTGGTGAAGGTCGAACTTATGGAGCAGAGTTGTTATTTCAGCAGAAATTTACCGGAAAATGGTACGCCATCGCAGCTTTTACGCTGTACAAAAGTGAGTTCACGAATGGCTTTTCGGATGAATACCGTCCTTCCGTTTGGGATAACAACTTGCTGATTTCCCTTTTGGGCGGCTACAAGTTTGGCAACAATTGGGAAATAAGTGCCCGATATCGATATCTGGGAGCATCACCCTACGCTCCGGTGAATCGACCGGCGACTTTGGAAAATTACCCGGCCATTATTCGCGATTTTTCCCGGATTGGAGATCAGGAATTATCGGCTTTTAACCAAATGGATATCCGCATCGATAAAAAATGGAATTTCCGACGTTGGAGCTTAGATGTGTTTATTGAAATTCAGAATGCACTGGCGCAAGAGAATCCTGAAGAACCTCAATTTGGACTTGCCCGAAATGAGGCCGGAGAGGTAGAAGACCCTCGCCGTCTAGTTCAGGTAAATCTTGAAAATGAAGCCGCAGTTTTACCTTCGATTGGGTTGGTGATTAATTTTTAATTATCGTTTTGTAAACTTTAGCACTGTGTATAATCTGTACTAAATTCTTCTCATAACCCACCTCTCCCCGACCCTCTCCTGCATCAGGTGAGGGAGCTCCTTGATCAGATTAGAGTTTTCTGGCATGGTCTTTTAATAACATAATTCCAAGAAATATGAAGTCGTAAGTTTAATCATCTAAGCTTATTGATAAAAGCCGTTCAACGAACGATGACCTTTTAATCCCCCCATCTCTGCTTAAAATCTTCTTTGTAACTGGCGCCGATTGGGATTTCTGAGTCACCAATGTGGATCAGATTGCCTTCTACATAATCTACTGCTGAAATTGAAACGGCATACGATTTATGTACTCTAATTATTCGTTCTTGGCTTAATTCCATCAGCTTTTTCATGGTCATGTACACCGTTATTTTCTGCTCGTTAAGATGAAATTGTAGGTAATCCCCTTTTGATTCAACAAACCGGATATCAGCTACATCAATACGGTAACTCCTGCCGTCTGTTTTTACAGTAAAACTTACGTCTCGTTTATCAACCACCTTTTTCACCTTATCAACGGCTTGCAAAAACCGGGGAAATGCAATGGGTTTGAGCAAATAATCAACCACGTTTAATTCATAGCCATCCAGAGCAAACTCAGGGTATGCCGTTGTCAAAATCACGTTTGGTTGAACTGTCTGGCTCCTAAGAAAATCAATACCGGAAAGCTTAGGCATGTTTATATCCAGAAAAATCAAATCAACTCGCTTTTTCTTTAAAATCTCAATCAACTCCAAAGCATTACTGCATTCGCCAACCAAATTTAAACCGGGAGCATCCGACACAAATTGACGCAAAATATCTCTGGCAATAGGCTCGTCATCAACAATCACACAAGTGAAATCAGTCATAGCTTATCCTCAATGTTACTTCAAATTCGTGATCGTTTTCGCTGATCTCGAGTTGATGCCGTTTCGGGTAAAGTAGATCCAATCGTTTTCGAATATTCGACAACCCAACCCCTGTTGTATTTAGTTTACCATCATCTTTTTTATCGATGCTATTCGAGCAAACCATCTCGAAAGAATTTGACTCGACGGTGATTTTTAAAATAACAAAAGCCCCTTTTTGCTGGATATTTCCGTGCTTTAACGCGTTTTCCAGAAATTCAATTAACATCAACGCCGGTATTTTTTGATCAGAAATTTTTCCCATCAAAACCATCCGAAGTTGATCGGAATGATCAAGCCGCACTTTTTGCAACTTGATGTATTCTTTCAGGTAATCAATTTCATCACTCAAATTTGCCAACTCATCATTCGACTGCTCAAGATTGTATCGCAGTATTTGTGATAACGATAGGATTCTTTCAGGCGTCTCAGGTGCTTTCTTGATGCTCAAACCATAAATGGTATTAAGGCTATTGAACAAGAAATGTGGACTGATTTGAGCTCGCAATGCCTTCAACTCGTTGGTTGAATTCAGTTCTTTCAATTCAGCATTTTCTTTCTTCAGTTCGAGTGCTTCAAACCAAGATTTCGATAACACAAGAAGTGTTGAAATAACGTAATAGATCAATAATATCCCGAAAGTTTCCAGAGGATTATAAACCGCAACAAAGTAAAAGTCGGGGAACACCCAATCTGAAATCGAAGAAAAAGTTAAGTGATACAAGTGGAATGCAAAAAAGAACAGAAACAAACTGGTTATCCCATATACCCAATATTTTCCCTTTTCAAGATGCTTAGGGATCAACAGAAATACATTAAAACTCACAAAGGCAATTAAATGAATGTGAAAAAGTGAGGTGTAAATCACATCCAAAATTGTAGTTTCGCCATCCTGATCCATTACCCGTAGTAACACGAAAAAAGAAATCACCCAAAACAGCCCGTGCTGAATCAGGTGATTTAATCTCGATTTAGTTCTATTGGTCATGGCTGAACCCTTTGAATGTGAATTCAGTTGCTCCTTCAAACGCTTCCTCTTCATGCGCGTATTTTTCAACGAATTTGCGAAGCTCGTCGGTTGAAGCAGTTATTAAAATGGTATCGTCGGCTTTTTCATGTTTAATACGCACTCGGTTCGCGCTAATCAGTTCTCGAATAAACGACGATTTAAACATTTCGATTGAAAGTACTTGATCGGCAATCTCAATCTTAGAAAAAGTGTGAACCGGGAAGAAATGATTATCTACAAAAGTAGGCTCACTGTCTTCAATTTTACTTAGGCTTTTGGCAAACACATATAAATCCAGAAAATATGCCTCATTGAGTTCGGTAACAGCTCCAATAAAAATTGCGGTATCTGCTTTTTGATCCTCCAAATATTCAAATAGAATCATGTACGCATTTCCTATATCCAGCGCATCGTCTTCATCGATCTCAGCATCAGTAGCTAAAAAGAATTCTTCTAAGTTCGGGAACTTTGAGATGTCGTTAATAAAGGTCCAGCGCTGATCATCGGTTTCCCATATACCTTCAAGTCCGGGATATAATATGGCGTTTTCTTCTTCCACTAAAGGATGCACCGATTTCAAAAAACATCCGGATTGAACTAAATAGAGAATGATTAATAATAGAAAGTAATGTATGCGTCTCATATTGTAATTAGTTTGATAGTGATTACGCATCAAAGAAACGGAGGTATTTACTCTCCTTAAAAACTATTCGATGAACCATGTCTTCTGCACGATGAACAGGTTTTCATTCATTGATTGGCGATCAACTAACTACTATCTCGCTGTATAATTAATCCAACTTCACCCACATTCCCTGATAACCGCTCAACACAATAGAACCATCCAAGTCAACATGATTGCCGGTTAGCACATCTACACCAACGCTCATCCAACAACGAATTTCCTGTTCCGATTCACTAAAGTTTTGGATAATCACAAGTTTCTCATTTTCATTTTGCTTGATGAAGCCTAACACATGATCGTTGTGTGTTTCCACCAAATCCACTTTGTTATTGCCTAATGCAGCATGTTCTTTACGAAATTGAATACGGTGCTTTAATGCTTGAAAGATAGCTCCTTCAATCCCCTGCCCTTTTTTCGCAGTTTGCACTTTTCCCCAATCCATAGCCACCCGGTGCACCCAGCGCGTATCTTCTTTTTTGGATGGATCCTGTTCATAGCTGTAGTCATTCATCAACCCGATTTCATCCCCAAGATAAATAAGTGGAATACCGCCGATAGTTAAGGCGATACTGTAAAGAGCAATAATTCGGTTAATTGCATCTTTTTCACGCCCTTTATCATGTAATTCAATGGCTTGCTCTAAACCTGCTAACGATGCCGTTGTCCCACAAACTCTAAGATCGCCATTTGTTGGGTTGTATTGGAAAGGTTGCCCTTTGGCAAAAGAGCCGGAAAATTCTTTCGCGTAAAAATGATTTAGAAAAAATCGATGTCCTTCCGGAAATATCCCCAGACCTTGGGCGTCGTCATCCGAAAAGGTCCAGCCGATGTCGTCGTGGCTGCGCACATAATTAACCCACGCACAATCTTCGGGGATATAAAATCGATTTTCGATCGACTTTTTCAGCAATTTGACCTCACGCGTGGCCATACTTTCCCAAATCAGCGCCATCACCGTAGGGTTATAAGAAAGCTGGCACTCCTCTTGATCCACATATTTTGCAACATCATCAGGGTGGACGATTGCCTCCGATTTGAAAGTAAGAGCTGGGGCTGCCATCCTCGCTGCCGCATTTAATGCGCGAATTAGAGCATGAGCTTGAGGTAAATTCTCGCAATTGGTACCCATTTGCTTCCAAGTGAATGGCACGGCATCCAGCCGAAGTACATCAATCCCTTGATTTGCCAAAAAAAGCATTTCTTTAGCTATAGCGATGAGTACTTCCGGATTTCGATAGTTTAAATCCCACTGAAAGTTGTGGAAGGTGCTCCAAACCCATTCGCCGGTTTCTTTATTTTGATGGAAGCTTCCCCGACGAATTTCCGGAAAAATCTCGCGTAGGTTTTGTTCGTACTGGTTTGGAATGGTTTTATCGGGGAAAAAGAAATAGAAGTCTTTGTAAAAAGGATCGCCGGCTTTCGCTTTTTTCGCCCACTCGTGTTCATCGGAGGTGTGATTATTCACAAAATCCACCACCAGACTAATTCCTTCTTTTCTAAACTTTTTCGACAGTTTTTTTAAGCCGGCCATGGTGCCTAAACTTGGCTCAACTTTTCGATAGCTACTCACTGCGTAACCACCATCACTTTCGGGATGCGGTCGATCAAACAGGGGCATCAAGTGCAGATAGGTGACTCCCAGTTCTTTAAAATAAGGTAGTTTTTCTTCGATGCCGTCCAGATTACCGGCAAATAAATCAACATAACAAACGGCACCAACCATTTTGTGCGATGCAAACCAAGTTGGATTTTCAATTCGCTCGGCATCCACTTCTCGAAGATACTTTGGACGTTTTTTCCAACTTAGCCCCGCTTCCAGTATCATTTTTTCGGCATAAAAGTACCAATCGGGTTGATCGCTGTAGAGGAAGTGAAGCTCATGAAGTAATTTCTCTACATGATCCTGAACTCTGGTTATGAAAATCGTTAAATCATTCGCCTTCCATTCAGAAAATTCTGAGGTTACCGCGTTTAGAATACGCTGCTTTGTTCGTTTGAGTGCTTTTTCGTTGATCATATAATGTTGATCTCTACAGGAATGTGATTACTAGTGCTTTTTGAATACTCAACAATCATAACATCAGCCTTCGTGGCGATTAAATAATCAGGCATGCGGCTTGTCTGTAAGCGATTGAGTGATGAGTAGATTTCTTGTGTGATGGATTTTAATATAACTTTTGGGATTAAGCCAATATCTTAATTGCCGAAAACCGACCTGATTTCAAATATATAATTGATTTTTTTTCGATGGGATTTTCAAAGGCAGTCAAAAATGTGTAATATTTGTCTTTGAACTATCTGCAAACGAGGGGCATAACGTCTTAGTAATTGTAATTCATGGACAGCAATAATAGAAAAACAGTAATGATTGTAGAGGATGACCTAATCCTAAATCTACTGTACGAAAGTTATCTAGAAAAATTAGGTTACGATGCAGAAGGTGAACTAGTATATGGTAAAACTGCCATAGAGGTAGCACGTAGAATCAGCCCTGATTTAATTTTAATGGACATTTCTCTTGAAGGAACGATGGACGGAATTGATGCGATGAAAGAAATTCGCACTTTTTCTGACGTGCCCGTTATTTACATAACCGGGAATTCCGATCCTTACCATGTTCAACGTGCCAAAGAAACGAACTATCTCGATTATTTAGTAAAACCTATCGAGTTCAATGATATCAAAGAATCGCTGGAAAGAAATTTCAAGTAATTCTAATCATCTAGTTCACGTTTTTTTACCACTTAAGCATTGAATCGATCAGCGTAAGTGATAAATTTATGTAATGAACTCACTTAATAAAGTTTTACGAAATAAAGCCATCCGCTATCTCCTCCTAGGTTTGGGCTTTGCTGCTGTAATCGCTCTTACAGGCATGAATGTATATTCGCTGTACGATATTCGTGATAAGATGACGATGGGTGTGGAAGAGCGGCAAATAGCCCTTGTCGAAGATTTGATTCAAGATGTACGACGCGAAATATATTCACCATTTACCGGGCTCAATAAAATCGAACTCGAACCGGTAGAATATTCCATTTCAGAATCAGGCCAATTTCCTCCTCAACTTCAGGAAAAAATAGAGAAAGCAGCGGCGAGTCCGCTCTTTACCGGCATTTATTACACCCCTGCAGATATTGACCCGTGCTTAGATGAATCAAAAATCTATGCCTACAATTACAACGAACACCAGCTGGAACAAACAGGCAATTACCCTACAATACTCTGCGATGGCGTTGGCTTAGCTCGAACTAAAGCCCGAATTGAGTTGAATAGTTTTAACTACAGATGGAATAATAACATCGAGTTTGATGCGCACAGAACGATGAACATTGGCTTCATCAACCTTAAAGAAAACCGTGTAATTGGATATTTGACAACCACTTTAGACAAAGATTACATCGTAAATGATCTGATTCAGCCATTGATGACGCGATATTTTAGTCCGGATTCTGCCGGCGGCACTGTGCTCTGGTTACACGATTGGGCTAACGATGTTGTACTCGCTACAAATGATCCATCGGTGCAATACGATTTTGAAATTGTTGACAAAAGGCAACGCTTTGGAACCAGTATGTTCGAAAACTGGAACATCAAAGTAGCTTTTATGGATAATCCACTTGCCACAGCCTATAACGACACTTTGGTTAAAAACTTAGTAGTTCTGGGTTTTGCCGTGTTATTTTTAGTGGGCGCATTGTTATTCATGTTTTATACCGCTCAAAGAGAACGTGCTTTAGCACTTCGGCAAGCCGGATTTTTAGCTAACGTAACGCACGAACTGAAAACACCATTAGCGGTAATGCAAGCTGCCGGAGAAAACATTTCGGATGGAAGAGTAAAAGACACTGCTCGATTAAAACAGTATGGCGACCACATCTATAGTGAAGCAATCCGATTGAGAAAAATGATCGAGAAATTGCTGGATGTGGCTAAAACAGATTCCGGCCAAACGCTGATTCAAGCAACACCTGTTAATGTAAATGAAGCACTTAAAGCATTTGTTGCCGAAAACCGTGAGTACATTGAAAGCAAAGGTTTTAATGTTGGATTAAAACTAACTGCCAAACCTGCATTGGTAATGCTCGATCACGATCATTTTGAAAATGTGATTGGCAATCTCACTGAAAACGCGATTAAATACAGTCGGGAAAACAAAAATATATTGTACACATCAAGCTCAAGCGATAAAGAAGTTACAATTAATGTATCCGACACGGGTATCGGGATTCCCCGTAAACATATCAGAAACATTTTTAAGAAGTTCTATCGTGTAGAGGATACTTTAGTAGCCAAGACGAAGGGCCATGGATTGGGTCTTAGCATCGTAAGAAATTTGATACAACTCAACGGCGGTAAAATTGATGTTCAAAGCGAAGTTGGTATTGGAACTACCTTTTCGTTGAAATTTCCAATTTTGGTGAAAGAAGAACATTCGTTAACATCCAAGCCCGAAAATAACGCTGAATCAGCAACTGTGATTGACCCAAAAGAATATGCCTAATAAGACGTTAAAAATACTGGTAGTAGAAGACGAGCCAAGCTTGATTTTCACCCTTCGTGATACCCTTGAAAGCGAAGGATATGATGTAATTGTAAGTGAAGATGGCGAACAAGCCGTTGAATTAGTGAAAGAACATACTCCCGATTTGATGATTCTCGACATCATGTTACCGGGCAAAAGTGGCTACGATATCTGTAAAGAAGTACGTGATTTGAAGTACACTTTCCCAATTATCATGCTTACTGCAAAAGACCAGGAAATTGATAAAGTAAAAGGCTTAAATCTTGGTGCCGACGATTACCTAACCAAACCTTTTGGTGTTAAAGAGCTGTTAGCCAGAATACAAGCAAGATTGCGCCGGGCAAGTGCATATTCAAGCTCAAGCAAAGTTGAAGTGCTTCGCCTTGGCAATATTGTCATCGACATGCTTGAATCGGAAGTTACCCTACCTGACGGCACCGTGAACGAGCTAACCGCTCGCGAAGTTGAATTGATTCGATATCTGTTATCTGCCGGTGGCGAGCCTGTATCTCGCGACGAATTACTTGAGAAAGTTTGGCGCTACGAGTTTAGCACTAACACTCGAACCGTAGACGTACACATCTCGAAATTACGTGCAAAAATCGAAGAACAACCCGACGATCCGCGTTACTTAATTACCTTACACGGTGTAGGCTATTTACTGAAAACTGTTTAAGAAACAGGCTGATTTAAATTTCTTACGAAATCGATAAAACCGGTCACCTTCGACTCTAGTAATTCTTGTTGTAAAGGTACATTCAATCCCGTTTCAGGATCGAATGCGGAGTTTACTCTTTGCACAAATACACGTTCGGGATACAGCTGTGCATTTCTGTAATTAGCAACCATTTGAAATTGCTCAACAGCTCGTAATCCACCGAATGCGCCGGACGCGATTCCGATAAAGGCCATCGGAGTTTTAACAAAAGCCTCGGGAAATGGCAGGTAATCAATAAATAACTTCAAGATTCCCGGAAAACTACCATTGTATTCCGGAATCACCCAAACGATCGCATCCGCATCAAGAATTGGCTGTCTAAACTTCTCGACTGAAGGAATACTTTTTCCATATTTACCGCCTTGAACATCAGCAGTCGGAAATTCTTCTAGCGATACCACTTCTGCATTAATTCCTTCTTTCTTGTATAAATCTGCCACATAATTAGATACTGATAGTGACATTGAGTTTGGGCGATCGGTAGAGCTGATTATTTTTAAATTCATTGCTTTTTTTGATTACTAGATGCTCAAAATAACATTATTACAAGTGTATTAATTCAATGATTTTTTGAAAACTTTGTTAACACCGTTATTAAAAGCGCTTTTCCAATTTGATAATAATATTTTATGATAAATAACATTTTTACCTAATTATTTTAGTTGTTTTCAGGATTTGAATATCTTTAAAGCGATTAAGTTAGTGTTTATTCCGCCTAATACTTATAGAAGGCTGGTTGGTTAGGCCGGCCTCTTTAATTGTATTAGTGACTCCAACAACAACAGGCGAAGTGTTGATCTACTTCGCCTGTTTTCTTTTCTACTTTTGAGCTAATTTTCTACATGCAATTTTTTCGATTAGTTCTGCCTCTGTTATTAGCTTTTATTGTTTGTGATTTGCCCGACGAACGCTATCAGCAATTCAGTTTTACCAAAGAGATTACCACAACAAATGATTCTCATTTTGTTTACCTGGCAAATCCATCCATGGCCCCTGTTCGGGTTCGATCGAATTCGAAGTCGATTGAACCTCCTATTGAATTTCAGTTTATACTTCCCGCACTCTCAGATACCACTTTTTCATTTCCAGCAGCCATTTTTGATAGCTCTGCAATCCAAAATCTCTCGATTGCGGTTTCATTGGGAGACCCTTTCAATTCAACGCCTGATTCTTCGTTCAGTTACTCCTGGCCGTTTCCCAAAGGGAAAAGCTATGCAATAATGCAGGCTTACTTTGGCAAATATTCGCATAGCAGTGATTATTCCCGCTTTGCCATCGATTTTAGGATGGCTGAAGGTGACACCATTATTGCTGCAAGAGATGGAATTGTAATTGGGGTAATTGAGGATTACAACGTGGGCGGGAATAATAAAAAGTATCGAGATTTCGCCAACTACATCACTTTACTCCATGATGACGGCACATTGAGCCAATATGCTCATCTCATGCATAAAGGAGCATTGGTTGAAGTTGGTGACACCGTTAAGACGTTACAACCTATCGGACTTGCAGGAAATACCGGATTTAGTAGCGCACCTCATCTTCATTTTAATACCATTAGAGCGGTGGATTGGACCAAAACTGCCGGATTCCCGGTTCAGTTTGAACAAATGGACGGCTCAGAAATCAAAAAAGGAATGACTGTTTCCCATTAATTCGTCATTCTTTTGAGGGATTTTTAATCTCATTTAATCTGCGAATAAGCAATCCTTCTCTGCCTTCGTGCCCCGGTTCGTAAAAATTCATCCCAGAAAGAGCTTTAGGCAGATATCCTTGATCCACCCAGTTGCGTGGATTCGCATGTGGATATTTGTATTCTTCCGACGCATTTTCAACATCCATGTATTTTGCTGAAAGTCGGTTTGCCGTACGATCTTTTAAATATACCGGCACATCCTTCACCCCTCGATTTTGTATTTCGGAAGTAGCTTTAAAAATGGCTCCTGCACTGTTACTTTTTGGGCAAATGCTGAGATACAGACAGGCGTGAGATAAAAAGTACATTCCTTCGGGCATTCCGCATTTCATGAATGCTTCATGGCACGATTGAACCACTGTTATGGCATTTGGCTCGGCAAGTCCTACATCTTCTGAAGCCAAAATGAACAGCCGCCGGAAAATAAAATTAGGATCCTCACCACCTTCCAACATCGCTGTCATCCAGTAGAGTGCACCATCCGGATCAGAACCACGCACCGACTTGATAAAGGCAGAGATGTAATGATAGTGCTCTTCGCCGGTACGATCGTAGCGCACATTACGGCGTTGGATGCTTTCTTTGGCAATTTCTAAGGTGATGTGGATTTCCCCATCATCATTGGGTTTACTGGAAAGCACCGCAACTTCGAGGGCGTTCAGCGCATTTCTTACATCGCCTCCGGCATACTCGGCAAAATGGTGAATGGCTTGCTCTTCAATGTGAATCTGTTTCTTTCCAATTCCACGATCTTCATCAGTAATAGCGCGCTCCAGCATCGAACGAACATCTTTTACGGTAAGTGGGTGTAGCTCGAATAACTGGCATCGAGATAGCAACGGATTTACCAGCGAGTAGAACGGATTCTCAGTAGTTGCGCCAACCAAAGTGATAATTCCCGATTCTAGGTGAGGCAACAAGGCATCTTGCTGAGCTTTGTTCCAACGATGGATTTCATCCACAAACAAAATAGTTTTTCGGCCATTTAACTTCCGCAGTTTTTCGGCTTTCTCAACAACAGATCGTAGTTCTTTGATGCCATCTAACACCGCGTTAATCACTGCAAACGATGCTTTGATCTCTTTCGAGATTACGTGAGCTAAGGTCGTTTTTCCCGAACTGGGCGGACCAAAAAAGATTAACGATCCAATAACCCCGCTTTCGATCATTCGGCGAAGCATCTTTCCTTCACCAACCAGATGTTCCTGTCCTGCAAATTCCTCTAGCGATTGAGGCCGCATTCGGGTTGCAAGAGGCTCATCGAAATTAACCTGAGCATTCGGCTCATTTACTTGATTAGAAGAAGCGGACTTTGGGTCCTGAAACAAATCCATGGAGAGGAATTAGTGAAACATGTGCAATTAATGTGAAAGTAAGAGGCTTTGCACTAAATCCAAACTGAAAACGGCGGTTACTTTAAGTGATAATCGGAGCCGTAGCTTTCCAGATAGTTTTTGAGACGCACTTTTTTGCGCGTGCTTTCGCTGGTCATGTAGCGCAGTTTGCCAAAAACCTCACGTTCTTGCCAGGCCCGATCGAAGCGACCCAGGCACCAAAAAATCCCGGAATAGGAATTCGGATCGCGACCATCGAGGGCATATTTATTATTCAATTCGATCAGATATTCTAAAGCAGTTCGATAATCCGGCGTCCACTCAATCACTTTCTTTCCCCACAACATACGCAGGTAATTGTGGATGATTCCTTCCTCTCTGAGTTGAGTCTGAGCCGCATTCCAGATTTCATCATGAGTTTTGGATTGCTCAAGTTCCTCGAGTGTGTACACATATTCGCGTGTGTCATCCCGATGTGCATCCATCGTCTTTTTCACCCAATCGGGTAAGCTATCAAACTCATCATAATCCGGGCGGTGATGAGCAAAATGAAAACCCACTTCGCGCCATGTTATCACCTCATCTAGGAAACTTTCTATGCTTGGGTCGCCATTAAAGAACCCCGAATTTTTGCCCCCATTCGGAGTCAGATCATTTAAACTCCAATCTTCCGGTTGATGATTAAGCACGGTTTCAACAATCTCGTATTCACTGATTTTCCCAAAATGGAGCCAAGGACTTAATCCACTCGATTTCTTTTCGTCTGGGTGATTTCGCTTCTCATCATAATCGAACAAACTATGCGCGATGAAATGACCAAGTTTACCAAGTGCAGCAGCTCTAGTTCCTGATTCGTCTACTGCAGGCACCGAGTGGTCGATGTCGAGTTTGGAAACCGTTTCGGAAATATCCTCAAAATCATCTGTAGCGGATGGGTAATCGTTCAAAAATTCATCCGACAACTTTACGGCTGTGGCATTTTCAAGCTCGTTGAGTGGGTCTTTTTGTGGTGGATTAGTAAATCCTTCCAGAAAATACTTTTGCATCACTTTTCGAAATAGATATGCCGAATATGGATCTTTGTCGGTGATTCCCAGCGGAATTATCCCGTTAGAATCGATGGTGGTGAATGGCACTTCAATTCGATCGGCTACACGCTCATTGTGTTTGCGGATGATGAACACCGGAAACTCATCGGAAATCACGCAGCAAGATTTTTCAGCCAGCCGGTAAAACAAGCCTTTTCCTGCCTCGCATTTTGGCTCTACATAACTGAAGTAATTCACTCCATGATCGGTAGCAAACTCGAGATTCTCTTTCATCCCCTCCATCAAAAAGGTGTGAAATCGATCACATGCCCAAGGGTAATCAACGTTTAACCCTTCGTATACCAAAAGTGGTTTACCCAACTTGTTAGCCCACGCCACAGCATACTCAAGTGCGTAGTTATACTGAAATCGGCGATTGATCTGCATCCAATACAACACATAGTCCCCGTTTTCATTTACAGGATGCTCGTTTCTTTCAAATTTTCGGTACGAATTAATGTTTTTCATGTGTGATTTTATTGCCTTTGCATCACAAACCGAAAAGTGAAAACACTAATTCCTGATTATCAAAAAATCATCTTCGTATGGCTTAATGTCCGCCTTCACTTTTACATCAAAATCCTTGTGCCAAGCAACAATGGTGATAAACGAATCCGGAATCACCGTTTCAAACTCCACCTTCCCAATTGAATTCACCTGATCAGATATAATAAGATCCTTGTACTCCGATGGATTTTTATCTGAAATTACTTTTTGGGCAAGATCGAATCCTGTATCAAAAACATCTTCTCGTAATTGATCTAAGGCTCTACTTTCTAAAGCACTATCCATTGTGTTTCCGGCTACAATAAAACTTATTGCAGTTGTTGGGATCACACTAAGCGAGGCGATGCAAATTATTCCGCCCACGTACCATTGCCATGGTTTTTTAAACTCTTCTACCGCTCGAGATTTCTTGAATCCGTTGTAAAGTAACCAAGGCCCTACGATCAAGTAAATGAATATAATACAGTAAATAATGAACATCATTTTGGCAGACATACTCTCGATTTCATCACCTGTAAAAACTGCAATGGCATTCTGCGATGACAAAAAAGACAGTACAAAAGAGCTGCTTGGATGAAATAAATTATTCCAGCCTGCCGGACTCATTATATAAGTTCCCACCAGGTAACCGCCCGCCATGGCAACCAGTAAAAAAGCCCCAATCAATATTAACCACTCATTAATTCGCCTAGTTAAGAACTTCATAGTCTACCCCCTCTCTTGAAACGGTGAATTGCATTTCTAGTCGACCCGAATTGCCATTGTAGTTCTCATAATCCGGATCTGCTCCCGGTGGAATGTTTGCAACAACGATGAATTTGACAATATCCTCTGCTTCATCTTTCTCGTAGAAAAAAATCTGCGTCATCATCTTTATCGGATGGTGTTCTTAACTTTAATTTATCAAAATCAGAGAGGTACACATTATTTTCTAAGAGTCGATCACCAATAATAGAATCGGTGGCGGCTGTAATACTTTCGTACTCTCCTTGTTGTACTGCTCGGTAGATATAAAATCCTTTTTCCATAATATCCGATTTTGCGACTCCACGCTCGATTGTTCCTCGGATATCAAGTAAAAACTCTTTCTGAAAATCTTTTCGACTGTAATCGAAAGCAAAACGAATACCATGGGCAGTAATTAATAATAATGCTACGACTGTGATGATTCGATAGGTATTTATCTGATTGGTATAGGCTTTACTATTGCCCACTAGAATTGCAATGAATATTATAGCAGCCACAAGTAGTAACCCTAGCGCTAACCACGGTAATCCTGCCAACATTATAGCAACATATATAGCCGACCCAATCCCTACTACCCCGAGTAGAATTTTATTGTCTGATCTCATCTTCTTAATTTTATTATGATGAAGAAGATTCAATAAACAAAAAAAGTCACTTTGGGTAAAGTGACTTTTTAAAATGAGCGATTCGGTTTTAGAAATTAAAAACCAGACCAACATTAAAGGTTGTCATGTCGGTTCGCGATCTACTTACAATATATTCAAGATCGTTACCCCGAGGGATTAGATCACCTTCTTTTAAATACATGGCCTCGCCGCCCAACATGTATTTTGTTTTCAGGATAAGATGAACTCCGATAAAATCACCATCATCATCGTAGCCCTCCCAAAGTCGGAATTTAGCACCCGCACCGATACCGGAATTTGAGGTATAGTAATCGTAATTCACGGTGCTGGCAATTTCTTCATCTTCGTATAAATCTGTAATTGAAGATTCGGTGTACAGATAATTAAATCCAAATGATCCCTCAATAAAGGGTGAAAAACCCCCCATATTTGGCTCAATACGCATAATCAACTGTGGAGAAACCATGTTATTGGTAGTCCGAACGTTTATATCCACTTCAGGAACGCCTTGCACAAATTGTGTTTCACGCTCTCGCCATCCATAATTTTGGTATACCATTCCTGCACCTATATGAATCGGAATTTGTCTACCTATTTGATAGGTGAACGCAAAATCTACACCGTAAGAATCGCGTTCGAGAGATTGTTGAAAAGCTCCTTGCGGTGAGCCGAGCGCAAAGCTGATATCAAAGTTAAAAGGTTGAGCAGTACCCGCGGTGGTAATTAGTGCAAATAGTAAAACGAGATGTGAAGTTTTCATTGCAGTTGGGTTAGGTTCTGCAATGAATGTATTTTCTACACCTGCTAAGCTCTATAACATGTAGATGTGATGAACCGGCACAGAATATTCTTGATTAACTGTAGCGCTTCAGGTTGTTTATAAACTTTTCGCTGGAATCGCGAATCGCTTTTTTCTCTTCCGGGACTTTCTTATCAAACATATTCACCATGAAGTTCGCCCGCCCATTTTCAAGAAAGGTTTCCCGCTCTTGATCGATAAAATTCCAGTATAAATAATTAAAAGGACATGCATTCTCGCCCGTTTTTTCCTTCACAGAATATTCGCAGCTTTTGCAGTAATCACTCATTTTATTGATGTAATTACCACCCGCCACATACGGCTTTGACGCCAGAACCCCACCATCGGCAAAGGTACTCATCCCCAATACATTTGGCAGAACCACCCATTCGTAAGCATCCAGATAACCAAACCAGAACCATTCATTTAGTTTTCGCGGATCAGTTCGAGTGAGATTTGAGAAATTACTCAAAACCATCAATCGGGGAATGTGATGCGAATAGCCATCCTGAATTACCGGACGTACACACTCACTCATGCAATGCATTTTAGTATCGCCCGACCAATACAAGTCGGGAAGAGCCTCTTCAAAGCCGAAATAGTTGGTTTCTCGCACATCAGGCATCATCGCCTCGTAATACACCCTTACGAATTCCCGCCATCCAATAATTTGCCGGATAAATCCTTCTACCGAGTTTAGCCGCGCCTTTCCCGCATCATACGCCTCCTGCGCTTTATCACAAATTTCTTTGGGATGCAGCAACCCGTTATTCATATAAATCGAAAGTTGAGAATGAAAGATCACATCTTTCCCGGTAGCCATTGCATCTTCGTACGGGCCGAATTCATCCAGCCGCTCATCAATAAATTCGTTTAATCGATACAATGCTTGTCGTCGGGTCACTGCAATATCGAAGCCTTCAAGCTCTCCAAAATGATCACTGAATTCGCTGCTCACCAATTCGATGACTTCGGCAGTGATTTCATCTACTTTGGTACTCGCTCTTTCAGGAATGGTGATTTTCCTGGGCAATTTTTTTCGATTTTCTTCATCGTAATTCCATTCCCCGCCTTCCGGATCTTTGCCGTCCATTAAGTAGCCGGTCATACGCCGCATATCTCTATAGAAGTACTCCATTCTATACCCCGGAGCGATTTTATCTTTGTATTCATCTACATCCGCCAGAAAAAAGGAATTGGGGATGATCTCGACCCTGTCAGAGCACTCTTCTTGCACCTTATTTTGTTGTTCTCTCGTGTCCCATTCCGAAGCAGACATCATTGTTAGCGACAGATCAGAGTTCTCCTTCAGTATTTCAGAAAGTGCCTCGTTATACCAAGATTCCGATGAATGGTACAATACAGGAAACCCGGCTTCGGAGCACTCGATAGCGAAATGACGCATACTGCTCAACACGTACACCAACTTCTTCTTGTGATAAGGCAAGCTGTATCCTTTTGCTTTCGATTCGATAAAGATTAGCAGCGGTTTTTCATCTTTCACCCAATCCGGCCAGTGATCTAGATTTAACTGATCGTGTACCACAAACACGGCTTTTCGGATACTTTTCAGATTTGTGCGCTCAATAATTTGATCGATTTGGGATAGATACGGTCTGTTATTCATACCCTACAAAAAACAACGGCAAAAAAAGCGTTCCTGCCGAACCAATTTTATCGCCATTGAATATTACATATCAGTGATGAAAAGAAACATTTATTAGCAGAGTAACTATCAATAATATTTTTCAACTATTTTGTAACCATTAATTTTTTCGGTCGTATTATGCTGTCGATTTATGACATAAATTCAAAAAATATGCCTGCAAAATTAAAAAAATCAAGAAAGGACAAGATGCTAGCCGGGGTTTGTGGTGGGCTGGCTGAGTATTTAGGATGGGATCCAACGATTGTTCGAATTATCTTTGTAGTCTGTGCCATTCTTGGGTATGGATCTCCTGCCCTTATTTATCTAATTCTAGCTGTAGTAATGCCCGATTAATCAAGTAGTTGGAAAATAGCATCTCCATTTGCATTTTAGCCTAAATTAAAGGCTTTTACTATGAAGGTAGGAATTGTAGGAGATGCAACACGAGCAGTTGCCTGGGAGCAACATTTACGCCCACACACTATTGTTAGCGAAGTAGAGCTATGCCCAACACTTCACGATTTAGATACAGTTGACGCATGTTTTATTCTCGATGAAAGCGAACAAAACCTAGAAGTTCTTCTGGAAGGTGTTCGCAGAGGCTTTCATTGCTTTTTGATAGCAAAACAACCCACCAACATACCCATGCTCGAAAAGGTGCATCGATCAGCAAAAGAATCTGGTTGCGGTATTCAATTCTCTCAATGGCCATCGTTAGCGCCTGCAACTCGATGGATGATGGATAAACAGCCAAAGCCTGCATATTTGCATATCGATAAAGAAATTGAGCGAAATACACTTATAAATATTCATCCTGCATTTAAAAGCCACTGGATGGATGAAGTGGGGTTATGCATGAAATGGCTCGATTCGGGTATTCATCATATAGAAGCAAAAGAAGTGCAGTTATCAGGCACTTACCCGATTGCAATTCATCTTTTTCTACGTTTTGATAATGGATCCACAGCTACTATTAATATTTATTCGGGATCAGGCTCAAATCGTCATCAACGATTGGCTGCCAATAAACACGAAATTCTTGAATGTAACGTGATAGATCAAATTGTAAGAGTTGGTCGGGCAAATGATTCAAATCGAGTTTACTTCGAGAAACAAGAATTTGATGCTAGTACTGCCGCTGAAAAAGCCGCCATATTATTTCTAAAATCGGTTCAAATGGGCAAAGAAACCGGCTATAACAGCTATGATGCCCTCCAATTAGCCATCCAAACCGAACGCATAGAAGCACGTTTGAAAAAGTTCTCTTAATGGTATGTTAATTTTGTGTTAACATTTGCTTTACTTTATGTTAACAATTTGGTAACATTGGAGAGCATCCAAATAGAGAGGAATACTATGAAAACGTTTACACTTATCCTTGCTCTACTCATTTTTTCGGGATTGACTAATTCAACGGCCCAAAACACAGTACAGCACGAAGAACACCAAAAAGTGATTACCCATTTATCCGGGGATCATTATTCAATGACCGCATTTAGCGCTGATGGTGGCATTTTAAAAGAAGGGTTTTACTTAAAAAGCGATGAAAAATTTCTGAAACATGGGATCTGGAAGTTATACGATTACAACACCTATGAATTGATTACAAAAATTAAGTTTGAAAAGGGTGTAAAAGTTTGGATCGAAACAGAAATAGACGGTGAATTTGTACGATTTACCCAACAAGAAATCGAAGTTAATCGATTAAAGAACAGGATCGCTACGCTTGAAAAACAACTAGCAGATACCGATTACAAATAACTTTGGTTTTATTGAGGAGATAATTATGAAAGCAGGAATCTACAACAAGTATTATAAACTTGGCATTGAACACTACATTAACAAGCACTATTTACATTTAAGCCGGCCTGATGTAAGAACAGACATCTTTTATATGGCCGTTATTGGTACCGTTATAGTATCATCTATACTTCTCGGAGCTTAATTACTTTTTAGGCTTCATTGCTTTAAAAGCCATTTTTAGTTTTTTGCGTGACATCATATCCGTTACAAAATTAAACTGTCCGGCTTTTAAGCTTTCCCCGCCATCAATTACAACCGATTCTCCGGTTATGTAAGGAGCAAGGTCAGACATCAGGAAAACAGCTAAATTGGCTAATTCCTGATGTTTGCCCAATCTTTTCGATGGATTTTGCTTCACCATCATTTTTTCGAGCATTGAATCTGGAACTAATCTTGCCCAGGCTCCTTTTGTAGGAAATGGTCCGGGTGCAATGGCGTTAACCCGAATATCGTATTCTGCCCATTCGTAAGCTAGTGATTTTGTCATGGCTAGCACACCGGCTTTTGCACACGCCGATGGTAATACAAAGGCTGAACCATGTTCGGCATAAGTAGTTACAATATTAAGAATACTTCCCGGTGCTTTATTCTCGATTAGATAATTACCGAAAGCGTGAGTACAATTGAAGGTTCCTTGTAGAACTATATCAACAATGGCTTTGAAACCACCCGGTGATAAATCTTCGGAAGCTGAAAGGAAGTTCCCTGCTGCATTATTGATTAGTCCATCTAGAGAATCGAAATCAGAACTAATCTGATTAAACATTTCCTGAACTTGCTCATGGTTTCGAACATCAACCGAATAGATTTTTACTTTTGAACCTTCTCGTTCTTTGCCGATTTCTTCTGACGCTTTTTCGAGCTTTTCAACGGTTCTACCACAAATTGCAATATCGGCACCTGCCCGGCATAATCCTTTAGCCATAGCCAGCCCTAAACCACTCCCACCACCGGTTATTAAAACGGTTTTCCCTTTCATTGTGTCGGTTGTAAACATGATCAGCTCATTAAATTTTCAAAGATTCCGGCAGCGCCCATACCGCCACCAATACACATCGTAACCATTCCGTATTTTTTATTTTGGGCTGATAATTCATGCAGAATTTGAGTAGTAAGCTTTGCGCCGGTACACCCAAGCGGATGCCCCATTGCAATGGCCCCACCATTAACATTGATGATAGACGGATCTAATTCCAGCTCTCGAATCACCGCCAACGATTGAGCCGCAAATGCTTCGTTCAACTCAATTAAATCAACGCTTTTCTTCTCTAATCCGGCCTGATTAAGTGCTTTCGGGATAGCTTCAATTGGACCAATACCCATTAATTCAGGAGCAACTCCTGCTACTTGAAAAGAAACATATCGAGCGATTGGTTCAAGATTATGCTCTTTCACATAATCAGCGGAAACAACTAAAACTGCCGCTGCTGCATCATTCATTTGAGATGAATTGCCCGCTGTTACGCTTCCACCTTGCTTAAACACGGGACGTAGTTTCGAGAGAACTTCAACAGAAGTATCTGCTCGTGGGCCTTCATCGGTATCAAATTCAAAGTTTCGCTCTACAACATCACCTGTGCTACTTACCAAATGTTCGGCAACTTCTATTTTGGTGATTTGCGATTTAAAGCGATCATTTTTCCAGGCATTAATTGCTTTTTGATGACTTTGATATGCAAACTTGTCTTGATCTTCGCGATTGATCTGATACTTTTTAGCAACGTTTTCGGCGGTTAATCCCATGCTGATATAAATCTCCGGGCGGTTATCCGTAAAATTTGGATTAGGCTGAAATGAAAGCCCACCCATCGGAACCATACTCATACTTTCAACTCCGCCGGCAATAATAACATCAGCACCGCCTACCATAACTCGCTCTGCAGCCATAGCAATGGTTTGCAAACCGGACGAACAAAATCGATTTACGGTCATCCCCGCAACCGAATCAGGTAATCCGCCAAGCAAAGCAATTTGTCTTGCGATATTCAATCCTTGCGAAGCCTCAGGAAAGGCACATCCCATTATAACATCATCCACATCATTTGGATCTATGGTTTCATTTCGCTTCATCAGATCTTTTACAACTGCAGCACCGAGTGTATCTGGATAAGTAAATCGCAAAGATCCCTTATTAGCTTTTCCGCACGGTGTTCGAACCGCATCCACTATAAACGCTTCTCTCATCTTAATTCCTCAATGGTTTACCGGTTTTTAACATGTGCTCGATTCGGGCATGAGTTCGCTCATCGTTCAAGCATTCAAAAATTGCCTCTCTTTCAAGCTTCAGCATATAATCTTCGCTTACGGATTGTGGCTCCGACAAACTTCCACCGGCCAGCACTTTTGCAACTCGTTCGGCAACAACTTTGTCGTAATCGGTGGCATAACCCGATTCGTTCATCACGTAAAGCATAATCTTCATCACGCTTTCTGCTTTTTTACCTAACACATTAAATATTGGTTTTGCCGGAGGCACATATCCTGCTTCAACCAAGCTCAGCGCTACTTGTTTAGCTACTTCTAGTTGGTTATTTCGATTCATCACAATTACCGAATCATCCGGAATTAGCCCAAGTTGTTTAGCTTTCACCGCAGAATCAGACACTTTTGCCAATCCAATGGTTTTAAATGCATTTCGAATAAACGGTAACGGATCGGCATCTTCCGGCAAATTGCGCATTGCTCGGCGAAGCAATTCTGTAGTTCCACCGCCGGCCGGAATCAATCCTACACCAACTTCAACCAATCCCATGTATAGTTCGTGGTGAGCTACTACTTTATCCGAGTACATCACAAACTCAGCACCGCCACCCAATGTCATACCAAATGGGGCAGCAATCACCGGAAAGGGTGCGTATCGCAGAGAAACAGCTGTTCGTTGGAAATTATTTACAGTGTCATAAACTTTGTCCATTTCGCTATTTCGGTAATGGGTAATGGCCTCCATCAAATCGGCGCCAAGTGCAAAATTATCGCCCCAATGGCTTATCACAAGTCCATCGAAATCTTCTTCAACACGCTTTAGGCAAGCTTCTAAATCTTGAACTAACTCAGCGTTTAGCGTCGAGTTTTTAGTTCTGAATTCGAATTGAGCGATGCCATCTCCTAGATCAATCACTGCTGAAGAACCCGATGAAACCACCACTCGTTCTTGGTTAACAGCTTTACTTCTTGGGATATCTTTGTAAGAACGTAAAGTTGCTTCATCAAACGATTTGTGAAGCGGGTTATACACGTTTTCACCTTGATAAAATTTGTCAACACCGGCATCAACCATGCTTTGGATAATCGATGGCACTTCAAATCCGTCTTCAGAAGCTCTATCGGCTACATACTTAATACCTAGGGCATCCCACCGCTCGAATGGTCCTAGCTCCCAATTAAAGCCCCATTTCATCGCTCGATCAACCGCTTCGATAGAATCTGATATTTCAGGAATTCGATTTGCAGCATAGAGTAATAGATTGCGCTGTACTTCCCATAAAAATTGACCTTCTTTCGAATCGGACTGAACTAAGTACTTTAAACGATCTGCCGAATTCGAAATCTTTTTGGCTTCTTTTATGATTTCGAAGTTTGGTTTTTCTTGAAGTTCGTACTCAAACGAGTCAGGATTTAGCACATGAAACTCACGCCCATTTTTTGTTTGAACTTTCTTGTAGAATCCCTGGCCGGCTTTATTTCCATTCCAACCATTTTCTACCATTTTACTGAATCCTTCGGGAAGTTTGAATACTTCTCTTTGCTCATCATTTGGGATCGCCGGGTAAATATTCTTAGCTACATGGTGCAACACATCAAGACCGGCTAGGTCTGCTGTTCGAAACGAAGCCGCCTTCGAGTATCCGGTTAAAGTGCCACAAAGTGCGTCAATTTCTTCAGCTCGGAAATCACCATTAAAAAAATACGGTAACAAGCTCGCCATCGAATACACGCCAATACGGTTCGCGATAAAATTCGGTGTGTCTTTACATTTTACAACGCCTTTACCCAGTACTTCATCAAAAAAGAGGCGCATGGTTTCCAACGTTTCTTCTGCTGTCTCAGCAATAGGAATTAGCTCCAGCAAATGCATGTACCGCGGAGGGTTGAAAAAATGCGTTCCTAAAAAATGTGCTTTAAACTCATTTGAGCATTTTTGGCTAATTTCTTCGATTGGTAGCCCGGAAGTGTTGCTACTCACAATCGAAGTTGAGCTTCTTACACCATCAATTTTAGATAACAACTCTTGTTTGATGTCCATCCGCTCAACAACTACTTCACAAATCCAATCGTAGTTGACTAAAGCTTCTAAATCATCTTCAAAATTCCCCGTTTTGATAAGTGACGCCATCGACGAATCTGCTAAAGGCGCGGGTTTCATTTTGATGAGCTTTTTAACACTCTCCTCAGCTATTTTGTTAGGCCGATTGGAATCATCACTTTTTAAATCCAAAAGCAGTACTTCTAAACCAGCGTTTATGCAGTGAGCAGCAATTTGGCTACCCATTACCCCACTTCCTAACACTGCGACTTTTCGAATTTTCCGGTATGATTTCATAATGCTGATGATTTAGAATCTTTGTAGATCCCTGATATTTCTTTTTTATAGTTTTCCTTTACCACATTTCTACGAATGCTCATTTTTGGGGTGAGTTCCCCTTTATCAATAGAAAATGGCTCTTCTATCAAGATAAATTTCTTCACTTTTTCCCAATGTGGAAGCTTCATATTTACTTTATCCACTTCGCGTTGAATTTTTGTAAACACACGCTCGTCATCCACTAGATGCTTTTCGTCGTACTTTTTCCCTTTTTGTTCGAATCGCTTTTTCACGTTCGTCCAATCGGGCACGATCAGAGCTGCACAAAATTTCTGTTCCGATCCAATCACAAGGGCTTGATCAATAAAACCACTGTTGATTAATGCATTTTCGATGGGTTGTGGTGCGACATACTTTCCGGTTGATAGCTTAAACATCGATTTTTTTCGATCGGTGATAAACAACCAACCATCATCATCAATGTGTCCGATGTCGCCGGTGCAAAACCAGCCATCTTCGGTCATAACTTCGGCAGTTTTATCCGGCAATTTGTAGTAGCCTTTCATCACATTCGGGCCGGTAGTTTGAATCTCACCATCTTCTGCAATCCGAATTTCTACATCATCCAATGGGAGTCCTGCTGAACCAATTCTAATGTGATTAGGCAAGCTGGCAGTCATAACGGGCGAAGTTTCTGTTAATCCGTAACCCATACCTACTTTAAGTCCGATTCCGTTAAAAAATCGCATCACATTTGGAGCCAGTGCTGCTCCACCAACTGTAGTCCCGATCAAATTACCGCCTAAACCATCTCGTATTTTTGAATAAATGAGCTTATCTGCCATTTTAAACTTGATGGCATTTAAACCTTTAGGTGGCTTTTCCGGATCAAACTCTTCCGCAAGATTTAGCGCCCAATAATAGAGGTTCTTTTTTAGCCCGGATAATTCTTGTCCGCGCACTTTCAAACCTGTCATGATTTTTTCCAACAATCGAGGTACAGTAGCAAAATAGATCGGTTTGATGGTTACCAAATCCGATTTAAACTCATTTATGTCCTCAACATAATAAACCGAAGCACCTTCGTGGATGCATAGGTAGGAAGCAATCCGTTCCAACATATGCGCTAGCGGCAAATAAGAAAGTACTCTTGGTTTGCTAATATGGGTCGCATCAAACGGCATTCTTACTGCTGATGCAATGGTATTTGAAGCCAGATTCATATGTGTTAACATCACCCCTTTTGGAACACCGGTTGTGCCCGAGGTGTAATTGATGTTCGCCAAATCATCGGGTTCAATGGCGTTTCTAAGCTCTTCAAATAGTTCGGGTTGCGCCTCGTCTAATGCTGCACCTTTTTCCATCACACCTTCGAAGGTGAGCAATTTTTTGTGCTTCGATGGCTGAATGCAAATGATTGAAGTAACCGTTTTTATTTTTTTGATCAGCGGCTTCGTTTCTTCAAACAAATCATCATTAGAAACTATATGTACCTTTGCTTCTGAATTTTCGAGAATGTAAGTGATTTGCTCTGCCGGCTGTGTGGTATAAATAGCTACGTTTACCGCTCCTATCGACAATACTGCTTGATCGCATATCAACCATTCGGTTGAATTTTCTGAATGAATGGAAACTCGATCTCCCTTTCTAACGCCTAATTCATACAACCCCAATGCAAGGTTGCGAATCTTACGCCTAAAATCATCTACACTTGTTTCTTTCCACTCACCATTACGCTTTACAGCAGCGGCAATACCCAGTTTATTTTTATTTAAACACTGGTCTATTAATATTGGTACTACGGCTGGTTCATATTTCATACTTTTAACACGTTTAGTTAACGAATCAGGCTAATGCCGAATGTACATAAGAAAGCGGGTCCAACAAATAATTACGTAACTTAACACTGTTAAGCAAATAAAAATGCACATAGACAAAAGTATTGAAGAAAAAGTGACATGGTTTCTTGACCAAAGAACCGATGATATGGGTTCAACATTGGGTATGAAATTCCTCAAAATCGCTAAAAATGAGATGATTGCAGAGATGCCGGTCAATTCAGCGACCGTTCAGCCATTTCGGATTTTGCACGGTGGGGCGTCGGTTGCATTGGCAGAAACATTATGTTCGGTGGGTGCCTGGGTGAATTGCCCCGAACATAAAACTGCGGTAGGTATAGAAATTAACGCTAACCATCACCGCTCTGTGCCCGAAGGCGGCAAAGTTACCGCTACGGCCGTTCCTTTGCAGATGGGACGAACTCTACACGTTTGGGAGACAAAAATTGTGGATGAGCGAGGTAAGTTAGTATGCACTTCTCGCTGTACGCTGATGATTATCGACAAGAAATAAAAAAGGAACTTCAAATAATTTCTTTCGAAGTTCCTTTCTGAGTTTAAACTGTAAAAATATTACAACGGAAGGTTGTCGTGCTTTTTCTTTGGCACAGTGTCCACCTTGTGCTGGCACACTTCCATAGCTCTGATCAGTTTTTCGCGTGTTTCAGATGGCAAAATAACATCGTCAATAAATCCACGCGCTGCAGCCTTGTAAGGATGTGCAAATTCTTCGGCATATTGTGCTTCGAGCTCAGCTTGCTTTGCGGCAGGATCATCAGCAGCGGCAATTTCTCGCCGGAAGATAATCTCAACGGCCCCTTTAGTTCCCATCACTGCAATTTCAGCTGTTGGCCAAGCAACGTTATAATCGGCACGGATATGTTTTGAGTTCATTACATCGTACGCGCCACCATAAGCTTTACGGGTAATTACCGTCATTTTAGGCACGGTTGCTTCGCAGAACGCGTACAGCAATTTAGCGCCATGTTTGATGATTCCACCCCACTCCTGATCGGTGCCCGGAAGGAAGCCCGGAACATCTTCGAACACAACCAACGGGATATTGAAAGCATCACAAAAACGAACAAAACGCGCGCCTTTTAACGATGAATTAATCCCCAAAACACCAGCCATAGCCAAAGGTTGATTGGCAACTATACCAACGCTTCGCCCACCTAAACGAGCAAAACCTACAATGATATTTTCCGCATAATCTTTATGCACCTCATAAAACGAATCTGCATCTACAACACCTTGAATTACATCGTGCATGTCGTAAGGTTTATTCGGATTCAATGGCACGATATTTTCCAATGCTTTTGCCTTGGCCGAGTCCGGATCTTTCGATGGGATCATCGGTACTTTTTCTTCGCAGTTTTGCGGGATGTAGCTCATCAGTTTTCTGATATCCTGTAAACAAGCTGCATCGTTAGGTACTGCAAAGTGCGCTACGCCGGATTTAGAATTATGAGTGGATGCGCCCCCTAACTCCTCTGAAGTAACCTCTTCGTGGGTTACGGTTTTTACAACATTCGGGCCCGTTACAAACATGTAGCTTGTATTCTCAACCATGTAAATAAAATCGGTAAGGGCAGGACTATAAACCGCACCGCCGGCACATGGCCCCATAATCGCCGAAATCTGAGGGATTACTCCCGAAGCCATACTATTTCTCCAAAACACTTCAGCGTATCCGCCCAGCGACGAAACTCCTTCTTGAATTCGAGCACCACCAGAGTCGTTCAGACCAATTACGGGGATACCATTTTTCATAGCAAGGTCCATGATCTTGCACATTTTCTCGGCAAACGTTTCGGAAAGCGATCCACCAAAAACGGTAAAATCCTGGCTGAATACATACACCGGACGACCATTAATTTTTCCGTAACCGGTGATTATTCCATCACCTAAAATTTTTTGATTCCCTAAGCCGAAAGCGTCGCTTCTGTGGGTAACAAATGCATCAATTTCTTCAAACGAACCTTTATCTAATAATAGATTTACACGTTCGCGTGCGGTTAGTTTCCCTTTTTGATGCTGTTTTTCAATACGTTTTTCGCCGCCACCTTTTAAGGCCTCGGCACGCATTTCCATTAAGCGTTTCACTTTGTCGTTAGCTTCCATTTTCGCTCCTTATGAATGTGTTCGTTCGTTAAAGTAACGATGCATGCGGTCGGTGAAATCAACCGTTGCCCCCGATAACAGATCTACATCGTTCTTTTTAAAAATTTTTGTTTGAATATACGCAGAAGCCTTTTTCCAATTTTCGAATTCACTTAAAGACTGCAAGGCTTCTTCCATTTCGGCTTTGGATGAATTAAAAATCTCTTTTTCGAACTCCTCTAACCGGTCTGATAATAGATCAAGCAAGAATGCAACTTCACTGTTCTTAATTGAATCAGAATTCGAAGTCTCTTCATCAATCAAGTCGTCGTTTAAATCTTCAATTATTTCAAGATCATCATATTCTTCATCCAAACTTATCGACTCATTGTCCTTTTCTTCTTCCGACCGTTGATCGCTTCGTTTCCCGCCCATAATCACATCCATTTGATCATCATTCAGGAATTGAGCCCACATCGGCCTGTCATCTACGGCCACATCATCTTCTACAATATCGTTTGCCGTATTTTCAGCCGCATCGGGTTCGTCCTCGGGCGATTCATCGAGTTGAATTTTAAGCTTTGGAGTGTCGGTTTTTGGAGATGAAGTCGCCTCTCCTTCTCCGGATACATCTTCGAAAGAATGCTTCGCCTGATCTAAAATCGAAATCAGGTTTTCTCTAAACTCTTTGATGTCTTCCTGATCATCAACTTTTTGGCTTTTTATCTTTTCCGCAATTTCTTCTGATGTTTCTGAAGCTTCATCTTCCTCCGACTCTATTTCACTTTGGAATAGCTCGTTGAGAGAGGCTACATGCTCCGTATCAACTTCTACTACACCGTCTGCCGCGATGTCTTGCAGCAGCTCATTCATTTCATCATCCGAAAGGCTACCCTCGATATATTGACCCGCAATCGAGTCATCGAGTAAATTGGTGTTAACCGGCTCGTTAGAATATTCACCAAAGAATGATTCAATCAACGACTGTTCCTTGCTTTTACGCTCATCCGGCTCGGTTGCATCTATTTCTTTTGCCGAAATGATGTAAATGAAATCTGTTTTATTTACCAGTTTTCGTTTCGAAGTGAATTTTTTAGCCATCGCCGGCAACCCTTTATCTTCAAAAAAGATTGCGAGTAACTTTGGCTCAACCTTTCCACCAAAAAGAACAAAAAGCTGTTCTAACTTCTGAGCCCAATCTTCCGCTGTGTAAGCAGCTACTAATTTGGCATCAATTTTTTGGATGAGGAATTTACAACGCTCTTTAGTTAGCGTTTTCAATTCCCGCTTTTTCATATACAAGGGAATGGCTGTACCGAAGTGCTTATACACTGTAAGTCGCGAGCAACGTTGTTGTACCTGATCGAAGGTTAATTCTTCATCCTCTCGGAAGATGTAGTTGGCCATGTTTTTACGGGGCTCGATGAATACGTGCACGATATCCGACACTACATTGGTAAGTAGCTTATACAGTTTTTCTTTTGGGATGTGCGATGAGCTAACCGCGGCATTTTTAAAATCCTTCCACGATTCCTCCACTAACTTCGACGACTCATCAAACCATTGCGAGTCTAAGTCTCCAAGTTCTTCTCGCACTTTATCTTCTAGCGACATTCGGATCCGCTCAACTACAAACGAGGGAATTTTAGCCCTTAACAACTCTTTGGGAGTATAAAATGGCTTATCGGACGTTACCAGTCCGGCCAGGTTGTCTGTAATTTGATTTATCGTTTTTTGCATAAGTGCCCAGAAATTCAGCCCAATTTAACGTGTGTAGTCAGGCAATCCAATAAAATAACGTTAAGAATTATTGAGATTAAATGAAGAAATAACCGTTCATAAAGTTCTTGCTCATTGCTACCTTTGGGCATGATTTCATTAAGCGTACAAGGGCTATCCAAATCCTACAATCGAAAACCTATTTTTTCTGACCTAAGCTTTGAGCATACCGATGGAATTTTAGGAGTATCGGGAGCGAACGGCAGTGGAAAATCAACGTTGCTTCGCTGCCTTGCTTATTTAAGTCGTGCTCAAAAAGGATCTTTTAAATGGGTGGATAAGGACGTTGAGCTATCGAAAGAGGAAATTAGGGGGAAGATTGGGTACGCTGCACCTTATATCAATTTGTATGATGAACTCACTGTGTATGAAAACCTGGAGTTTCTCCTCCAAGGTGCCGGATTGACTACGCAAATCACGCATATAAATAGCCAGATTGATCAAGTGCAGATGAAAGATCATCGAAAGAAATTGTTCAAATCTCTTTCAACCGGACAAAGGCAGCGGGTTAAAATTGCGGCGGCTCTCATTCGAAAACCTGACGTTATTTTTCTGGATGAACCGGGCTCAAATTTGGATAAAGCCGGGCATGAGTTGATCAAAAAAATAGTGAACATGCAAAAGGCCAAAAACAAGCTGGTTATTATTGCTTCCAACGATCCTAAAGAAATTAAGCTCTGCGATCAGGTGATTAAGCTTTGAAAATGTTTAATGCTAAGGGATAAATTTTAAATGATTGTGGTAGTTAGTTTTTTTGGCCACTAAAACTTTAAAACACTGATTCTATCTTTCCATTTGCGAGGATCCCGACCTGTCGGGAGACGAAGCAATCTCTGTTTCTCGTTATTTTTAATTCACTATTCGAAAACGATTAGCCACGAAAACACTAAATCACGAAAGTAATATTAACATGGGTTAGCCTGTTGAAGCCACGAATCCGGTCACCTCGACAGGCTCGGTAACCTATACTGTGAAAGAAAACACCTCATCTACTCCTGCACTCAAATAATGAGTTTCGGTGCATAAATGTCTTCTCCTAAAGGAGAAGGACTTGCTTATTTATTTATATCATTTGTACAGAGCCGTCGGGTGAGCCTGTCGAACCCTTCCGCATTTATGCTTACGACGCAGTAATTTCGGATCTCGATATTTTTAAAATGTTATACGAAAACGATTAGCCACAAAAGCACGAAAACACGTAAGTAATATTAAGATGGGTGAGCTTATTAAAACCACGAATCCGGTCACCTCGACAGGCTCGCTAACCTATCATGTGAAAGAAAACACCTCATCTACACCTGCACTCGAATAATGAGTTTCGGTGCATAAATGTCTTCTCCTGAAGGGGAAGGACTTGCTTATTTATTTCCTTCATTTGTAAAGAGCCGGTGGGTTAGCCTGTCGAACCCTTCCGCATTTATGCTTACGACGTAGCAATCTCGGTTTCTCGATATTTTTAAATCTTTATTCGTTGAGATAACTAAGTATGAAATCTTTACTTTTAGCATACAATCTAACTTTTAATTTATTAGGCAATAAAAAGTGATTTCAGAAAACGATTATAAAATGGCAGCTCTGATTCTAGAGCACAGCACACAGGTTCAAGAGAATGAAAATGTAATGGTCCAGTTGATTGGGCTAAATGGTATTAATTTACTTCGCGCGTTGGTGGAGCAAATCCGCGAGAAAGGCGCACATCCTTTTGTTCAGATTGAAGACACCGAAACACAAAAGTTGTTGGTTCAAAAAGGTGATGAAGCATTCTGGAAAAATCAGGCAGCAGTTGATCAGCTTCCTAAAATGGAAAAAATGGATGTGTTCATCGGTATTCGTGCATCCGAAAATATTTATGAAAATTCGCTAGCAAGCAAAGAAGCTAACGAGGCATATTCCAAGCATTTCCTAAAGCCGGTGCATTTCGAAGAGCGTGTTAATAACACCAAATGGTGCATCATGCGCTACCCATCACCTGCCTTTGCGATGAACGCCAAAATGCCAACTCGTGAGTTTACCGAGTTTTATTACAATGCCTGTTTGGTGGATTATGGCAAGCTGAAATCAGCCATGGATCCACTTGAAAAGCGACTTCGAGCAACAGATATCATCCACTTAAAAGGCGAGGGAACCGATATTCAGTTTTCGGTGAAGGGACAAAATTGGGTGCCTTGCTTTGGTGCGCACAACATTCCGGATGGCGAGATTTTTACTTCACCGATCCTAGATTCTGTGAATGGCCACATCACCTATGCACCAAGTGTGTATCAGGGAAAGCCTTTTGAGTTTGTAAAACTGGTGGTGGAAAACGGCGTAGTTGTTGATTTCGATTCTTCTAATAACGATGCCCTCAAAGACATTTTGGATACCGACGAAGGTGCCCGACGATTTGGCGAGTTCAGTTTCGGGACCAACCCGGTTATCGAAAGTCCGATGTATGACATTTTATTTGATGAAAAGATCTACGGCTCCAATCACCTAACGCTGGGCAAAGATTACGAAATCGCTCCAAATGGAAATTCAAGCAACATCCACTGGGATTTAGTGTGCATCGGTGCCGATGTATATCTGGATGGTGAACTCATCCGTAAAGGCCGCCATTATGTAGTGGATGATTTAAAGGGCTTGAATCCTGAGAATCTGTTAAACTAATATTTGGCGCATTCACATTCGGGATCGCACCGATTTTTACCCTCCGCTATGAAACGAACCATCCTCATGTACGGATTAGCGATGGCGATACTCGTATTTCTACTAGAGTATTTCGAGTATCGCTATCTGGTTCGTGAATTGTCGGTGGAGATACTCATATTAATTATCGCGCTCGTTTTTACTGCTCTTGGACTTTGGGCCGGTAGTAAACTCGTATCTCAGAAAGCACCTCAAACGGAATTTAATCGTAATGAGAAGGCAATGGCTTATTTGCAGATTAGCGAACGTGAACTTGAAGTATTAGAACAAGTGGCAAAAGGATTATCAAACAAAGAGATTGCTGCTACCCTTTTCGTTTCGGTGAATACCGTTAAGACTCATCTCAAAAAACTGTACGAAAAGCTTGAAGTAAACCGAAGAACACAAGCGGTTGAAAAGGCGCGGGAACTGAAGTTGATTCGGTGGTTTGATGATAAAAGTAAATCGGTGATTAGGTGATTAGGTGATTTATCTACTACAATATATTTCTAGAATTCGGTACTAAAACAATGGAGATCGTACGGACGTAATAAAAACCGTTTGGACGTAATTCATAATACACTGTATGTACGTAATTCATACTGTACTGTACGGACGTAATAGCATACTGCATTGTACGGACGTAATTTATAATGCACTGTACGGACGTAATGCATACTGCACTGTACGGACGTAATGCATACTGCACTGTACGGACGTAATGCATTACGTCCCTACGGTAGCCTCACCCACTTAACTAAGCTAGATTTATTCACTTTTATCAACTTTCAAGTGAATATCATACTTCCGGGTGATTGATCTCGCCTTGAAATTCACCACTTTTGGCAAGAATTTTTAACCAATAATAAAGATCTATGCGCAAAATTATTCTAACCTACGGAGCCATAACCGGAGCTGTAATTATCTTAAGTATGACACTCGGCATTTACGCTGCCCAAGCCGGTGCCGATTCATTCTTTGCATCCGAAGCTTTAGGCTACTCCATAATGCTTATCGGGTTTTCGATGATATTTGTAGCCACAAAAAAGTATCGCGACGATGAGCTTGGTGGTGTGATTAACTTTGGAACTGCCTTTAAAGTTGGGCTAGGCATCTCATTGATTGCAGGCGTGGTTTATGTTTTTGTTTGGGAGATCAACCTCTTCCTCACCGATTACGCTTTTATTGAAGAATACACGGCCGGCATTATAGAAAATGCACGAAACAGTGGATTTAGCGAAGAGCAAATCCAGCAAACCATCGAAGAAATGGAAGTGATGAAAGAACGCTATGGCAAAGTTCTTTTCCGCCTACCCATGACTTTCACCGAAATCTTTCCCGTTGGGCTGTTAATCTCGTTAATAAGTGCGTTCTTATTTAAGAATCCTCGATTTCTTGCAAACCCGAATCTTAACACTACTGAGGCTTGATATGTCAAATTTTGGACGTCACTCACTTTCGCTTGCCGTAAAAGACATCAAAGCATCAAAATCATTTTATGAAAAACTGGGTTTCGAAGCACTCACCGAATTTGGATCGGTAGAAGATAAATGGTTGATCATGCAACTTGGTGATGTGAAAATCGGGCTATTCCAGGATATGTTTGAAGAAAACATTATCACTTTTAATCCAACCGATGCCCGTAGTATTCACAAAAAATTAAAATCAGAATCTGATATTAATTGGCTGATGGAATCCCCAACTATTCAAGATAAAAAGGGTCCGTGTCATTTTTGTATTGCCGACCCTGATGGAAATCAGATCTTATTCGATCAACATAACGAATAGCGTCATGTATCGATTTTCATCTTCATTATTGCTTAGTGCGATTACGTTTACGCTTTCATCAGTAAACCTGAGTGCACAATCGATCAACGATTTAGGCTGGATGTCGGGTTTGTGGATGGGTAATGAAAACGGTGTATTGATGGAAGAATATTGGACTCAGCCCGCAGGTGGAAGCATCATCGGATTACATCGTGACACCTTTACCGATTCAACATCCTTTTTTGAATTTGTCCGCATCGAAGAAACCAATGAGGGCATTATCTACTTTGCGCAGCCTCGTGGAGTTCCGGCAACTAAATTTCGTATATCAGAATTTGAAGAACATACAGTGACCTTTTCAAATCCGGATCATGACTTTCCACAGAATCTACATTACAAACTTATTCAACCTGATACCCTTGAAGTGGCCATAAGCGGGATGAGTGATGGCGAATTTAAAAAATTTGGATGGAAGTGGGTTCGATCAACAATAAAATATGGTGATGAATAATGGAACGAAGAGTTAAAGGAATAGGCGGAGTTTTTTTAAAAGCGGATGATCCTGAGCTTACTCGAGATTGGTATCAAAAGCATCTTGGGATAAAATCCGGTAAATGGGGTGGCACTTTTCGATGGCGCCCGGATAGTGAAAGTAACCAACACGGGTTCACGGCTTGGAGCATTTTCAAGAGTGATACCACCTACACCGACCCCAGTAACAAAGACGCGATGATCAATTACCGTGTTGAAAATCTCGAAGAGTTGCTGGAAACGCTAAAGCAAGAAGGCGTTGAAGTTGTTGGTGAGATGGAATCGTTTGAATATGGAAAGTTCGGATGGATCATGGATCCGAATGGATATAAAATTGAGCTTTGGGAACCAAATGATGAGGAATATGAGAAAATGGGATCCGACGAAGATGTAAATAGCATGGAATGAGACCTATCGAACATCGAACATCGAACATCGAACATCGAACATCGAACATCGAACATCGAAAAAAATCCTTGTAAAAAATGGTAGCGAACTAAACTTTTTAATTTTGGATGCGTCTTAGGAGCAGGTCATCTGAGAATCATTAAGGAGTATCAATATGGAAATCGCAAAACCAATATTCATCATCGTAGCAAGTTTAACTCTATTTGGTATTTTTGGAGGATTTGATCCTGCAAACACCATGTTAGAAACCGGATTAACCGCCATTGTGGTTGGCTTAATTTTTATGGGAATCACCATTCTTAAAGAAGTGAAAGACCAGCTACTTGCCAGATTATAATAATTACTTCGTTAGTTAGTATATCTAAAGATTAAGGGTTTCGTTTCCGGGAGGAATCGAAACCTTTTTTGTTTCAGCACGTGAGTTTTTATATCTATTAATCAATTCAAGAGATATGAAAACATCACAACGTTTCTTTTTAATAGGCACCGCACTTTTTTTCTTCGGGATCATTGGTGGTTTTAGCCCTTACCTAAGCTGGGAGCATCGATTATTTAAAATTGCCATAGTTGGAACTTTTGCTACCATCGCCTGGATTCTAAAAAACTCAAAAAAACAGAGCCGCCGGAAAACCGGATTAGTTGTAATCTTACTACTTGCAGCGGCTGTTGCCTATGCTGAACCTTTTGCAAGTGATTTCATTTTTGGGCATCATCACCATCATTTCTTTTGTGGGAAATAGAATATTGCATATTCACACATTAGCATATTTATATTAATAATCGCTGATTATGGACTCAAAAGTACGTTTTAGAAAAGCGACAATAGAAGATAAAGCACTTTTGGAGTATTGGGACACCAAACAACATGTGATTGACTGCGACCCAAATGGGAGCTGGAATTGGGAAGAAGATTTGGCAAATGATTCAGAATTTGTTGAGCAGTATATCGCAATGTTGGATACTGAACCTTTGGGCTATTTGATGATTATCGATCCCGCTAACGAGCCTACTCATTATTGGGGTGACGTAGAGCAAAATCTTAGAGCCATCGATATTTGGATTGGAGAAGAACGAAATCTTGGGAAAGGATTTGGAACCGAAATGATGAATCTTGCCCTTGAAAAATGCTTCACAGATTCTAAGGTAAATGCAGTGTTGATTGACCCACTCTCATCAAATAAAAAGGCCATTCGATTTTACGAGCGACTTGGATTCCGTTATGTGGAGACTAAATTTTTCGATGACGATGAGTGTTATGTCATGCGATTAGATCGTGAAGATTTTAGTATTCTTCAACGCAACAATAAAACGTAATACAATCATAAATGGATCAATCATATTGGCTGGATCGCTGGACAAACAAGCAAATCGGTTTCGATCAACTTGAGCCGAATCCATTACTTCAAACCCATTTCGATAAACTTAATTTAGATCAAAGAAGCACGGTGTTTGTCCCTTTAACCGGCAAGAACATTGATGTTGCTTGGCTGTTGGATCAAGGCTACCGAGTGGTAGGTTGTGAGCTAAGTGAATTGGCAGTGCGTGAGTTATTTGACCTGCTTGATCTCAAGCCAACAATAACAGATTGGAAGTACGGAAAAGTATTTTCTAATGATGCCATCACCATTTTTGTAGGCGATTTTTTTGAATTATCAACCGAGGATATTGGTCAAATTGATGGCATTTACGACCGAGCTTCGATGGTTGCCCTGCCAGATGATATGCGCAAAGATTACGCCCAACATCTTCTTTCAATAACAAAAAGAGCACCACAGCTTTTGATTGTCTTCGACTACGAACAGGAGTTGGTTCCCGGCCCACCCTTTTCCATCTCTGAAGATGAAATCGAATCACATTACTCCAACGTTTATTCTATCACAATCCTCGAAAAACGAAACATGACCGTTGGAATAAAAGGTACTGCTCCTGCTACAGAGAATGCGTGGTTGTTAACTCTGTGAGTACTTGACTCACCAAAAAGAATGTATTACAACCTCAAGAACCATGCTAACACTTCGCCTAGATAAAAAAACTGAAAAAAAGCTCGAGCAAAGATCGCAGGCCTTAGGAATTTCTAAATCTGAGTTTGTCAGAAAGAGCATTCACCATTATTTAACAGTTGAAGAACAACCTACCCCTACGAGTTAGGGAAAGATTTATTCGGAAAATTTGAAAGTGGAGACGGCACCCTTTCGCAGAATAAACGCAGTAAGGTTTCTGAAAAAATTCGATCCAAAAAAGGATGAGATTTTGCCTCATCGATACAGGTCCAATCGTTGCACTTTTTGATAAATCAGATGCCTATCACGATCAAGCCTTAGAGTTTATCAGTGATTTTAAAGGCACATTGATCACTTCTTTAGCCACTATAACCGAAACTTTATACTTGCTCGATTTTAACCAAAATGCTCAACTGGCATTCCTAAAATGGATCGAAGCGGGCGCTGTACAAATTGAATCCATCGATCATGAAGATTTTGGCTCTTTGATTTCTAACTTCGAAAAATATGCCGATCGACCAATCGACTTCGCAGACGGTTGCCTTTTGGTTCTGGCCGAACGATTAGGCATTATCGATATCGCAACAATCGATAATGATTTTGAAAACTATCGATTGAGTAAAAACCGCACTTTCAGAATTCACGTCAAATCGTAATTCTTATTTCCAATATCATTAATCGTCCTTACTCAATCCTCAACCCATTCTTCCACATCGTTTACTATTTCCACAAAAATGATTTTATCGCCGGATTCTGCAACGGTAGCCTCGTACTCAACCGGATTATCAGAATCTCGCTTCAAAAGATGTGTGGCCAGCACGTTCGTGATATTCTGCTGAATCACACGCTTCAACGGGCGCGCGCCATACACGGGATCATACCCTCGTTCGGCCAGCCAATCTTTAACTGCATCGGGAACCGACAACGAAACTTTGCTCTTCGAAAGCAGTTGATGAACTCGCTTCAGCTGGATATCCACAATCGATCGAATATGTTTTCTCCCAAGCGGATGAAACACAGTGATGTCATCCACCCGATTCAAAAACTCCGGACGAATAGTGCGTTTTAATTGATCGATGAGCTGATTTTGAAGATCACGATATTGCTCGTCGCTAAGTTCGCCACCCGACTTTTCCATCTCGTTCACAATCAAATGCGAGCCAATGTTGCTGGTCATGATGATGATCGTGTTCTTGAAATCGACCGTTGTTCCTTTGTTATCAGTGAGTCTACCATCATCTAACACCTGCAGCAAAATATTAAACACATCCGGGTGAGCTTTCTCGATTTCATCCAGCAAAATTACCGAGTATGGATGTCGGCGCGCGGCTTCGGTTAACTGTCCACCTTCATCGTAACCCACGTAGCCCGGAGGCGCACCCACCAATCGACTTACCGAGTGCTTTTCCATGTATTCACTCATGTCGATGCGAATCATGGCGTTCGAATCGTTAAATAAAAACTCTGCCAGTGTACGTGCAAGCTCCGTTTTACCCACACCTGTTGAGCCTAGGAAAAAGAATGAACCGATGGGTCGGTCTTCATCCTGCAAACCTGCACGAGATCTCCGAACAGCGTTCGCCACAGCTTCAATTGCAATATCCTGTCCGATTACTCTTTTATGAAGCTCTTCTTCGAGCAATAGCAGTTTTTGTCGCTCAGATTGCAACATTTTAGTTACGGGAACTCCGGTCCAACGCGCTACAATATCAGCAATGTCTTCGGCATCCACTTCTTCTTTCAGCAGCGACTTTTTCTCCTGCATTTCGTCCAGCTTTTCCTGTGCAGATGTCAAGTCTTTTTCGAGCTGGGTGATGGTTCCATACCGCAGTTCAGCAACCTTTTCGTAATTCCCTTCGCGCTCTGCTTTTTCAGCCTGATTGCGAGTCGTTTCGATAGCTTTTTTCAATTCCTGCGCTTTCTGGATCAAATCACGTTCCTGTTCCCACTGCACGCGCATAGCTTTGCGGGTTTCTTCCAGATCGGCTAATTCTTTTTCGATGCCCTGAATTTTCGAATCATCTTTTTCGCGCTTTAAAGCCTCTCGTTCAATTTCGAGCTGACGAATTTGGCGTTCTACCGCATCTAGTTCTTCGGGCAATGAGTCGATTTGCAAACGTAATCTCGAAGCAGCCTCATCAATTAAATCAATGGCTTTATCCGGTAAAAATCGATCAGCAATGTAACGGTGTGATAACTCTGCAGCAGCTACGATGGCGGAGTCGGTTATCCGCACCCCATGATGCACTTCGTAACGCTCTTGCAATCCACGCAAAATGGAAACAGTATCTTCGATGGTCGGCTCGCCAACCAATACCGTTTGTAATCGACGCTCTAGCGCTTTGTCTTTCTCAATGTACTTTCGATACTCATCAAGCGTGGTAGCACCGATAGCATGCATTTCGCCACGAGCTAGTGCCGGTTTCAAAATATTGGCGGCATCCATCGCACCTTCACTTGCTCCGGCTCCAACTAAGGTGTGGATCTCATCGATAAACAAAATGATTTCGCCGTCTGATTCGGTGACTTCTTTCACCACGGCTTTTAGGCGTTCTTCAAACTCACCTCGGAATTTCGTACCCGCAACTAAAGCGCCCATATCAAGCGCTAAAATTCGTTTTGATTTGAGTCCTTCGGGCACATCTCCGCGTACAATTCGAAGTGCCATTCCTTCGGCGATAGCGGTTTTACCTACGCCCGGCTCTCCAATCAATACCGGGTTGTTTTTGGTTCGACGAGTAAGGATTTGCATCACGCGCCGGATTTCCTGATCTCGCCCAATCACCGGATCGAGTTTATTTTTCTCGGCTAATTCATTCAAATCACGGGCGTATTTATCTAGCGAAGCAAAACGACTTTCTGCGTTGGGGTCATCTACTTTGTGTCCGCCTCGTACGTCATCCAAAATCTTTAACATATTCTCTTTGGTGACTCCCTGATCGGTGAGCACTTTTGTGATCTCATCTTTCACCTGCACCAGGCCCAGCAACACATGCTCACTGCTGATGTATTGATCGCCCAAAGCCGTGGCCTCCTTTTGCGCGGTATCTAGTGCCGATTTTAAGTTCGGTGATAAATACTGACCTGAAACCGATGCTCCCTCTACTCTCGGTAATCTTGCGAGCGAAATATCCACCACTTTTTCGATGCCGGCGGTATTGGCTCCAAGTTTACTAAACAATGTGTGCACAATGTTATCGCTGTCCATCAAAAATGCCTTCAACACATGGGCAGGCTCCATTGCTTGGTTATTCCCCGACTGCGCCAGCTCCAGCGATTGCTGAATGACTTCCTGTGCTTTTAACGTGTATTTATTCAGATTCATAAATTCCTCTCAGTTTCTTTTTTTCTGATTCTGTGATGTCCAAAACCATGCCCGAATTGTGGTTCTGACGGAATTGCAGTATCCTCAACTATGCCACAAAACCTTCAGGAAATACCGGCCATTTTTCATAATTCTGAGACAGGAGCACCCATTGAGCGGTGTTTAATGTGTGATACCTATTTACTTGATGACAAGGAATATATCATCGAAAAGGCGATGGTGAATTATCCAAATACTGGCACTACTGATTTAATTTGGGAATTTGCGATTTGTATGAGCTGTATGGACTCGGTAATGAACGAATATTCGAAAGAATCGCACCAGGCAATGAACGAATATTTTATGGATAACATGAATCTTGCCCGCCAATACAAACTGGCCAGAGAAAACAACTTTGATGTGAATGAGTGGCTGGCTTCTTGCCTGATTACCGGAAAGCCCAAAGACGATTGTTCGCAGTTTCAACTTACGGTGCAATGCAAAGGCGATAAAGCCATTTTCGACCGCACTCCTTTTTTAATTTCGGACGAAGCCATGGATGCCGTTACTGAATTGCTAAGTAATGCCACCATCGATGCGATGAATAAATTCCGCGACGAGCATTTCCCTCCTCCCGAAGATCTTAGCCCTCTTTTCCGCGATCGCGATTTTGTGTTGATTTGATATTTTGACACAAAAGCACGGAAACACTAAAAAAAGTGTAGTATGGGAGTATCGTAAGGGCGTATCGCGATACGCCCTTACAGTACAACCACACTTGTAGACTAGACCTGCAAAAACTTTAAAGGCATAAAAAAAGCTAAGACCGTATCAGGACCTTAGCTTTGGCTTTTTCGGGGTACAATAAATAGATCAACAGTTACTTAAAGCTCAAATGCGATAAATTGTTTCACATTATTTCGCTCAATAGTTATTAAAATAGCTTTATCTCCATCCTCTACTGCATTTTGAACTTCTTGATAAAACTCGGATGGATTTTCAACTCTCTTACGCTTTACAGCTGTAATTACATCGCCTCTTCTCAATCCACGTTCGAAGGCATTACTACCTTGTTCTATGCTATTAACTACAACTCCTTCCGAATCGTTTCCTAGATTTAATTGATTTTTTATATCATTTGTTAAATCGGTTACAGTAAATCCTAAACGTTCATTTAAATCTCTTGCAGGTGTTGTATTAACAGCGGCTAATTCGTTGGGTCGTTCGCCTAATTCAATGGTTAACTCCATATCGTCATCGCCACGAATGATTCCGATTTTAACAATATCTCCGGGTTTGAAGGCAGCAATTTTAGTACGAAATGCGTCCCAATCGCGTACAGGCTCGTTATTTAGGCTTACAATGATGTCATCTTCACGAAGCCCGGCTTTATCAGAAGGTCCATCTTCAACTACTTCGCCAACAATAATTCCGCGAGCATTGTCTAAGCCCAAGGCCATAGCCATGGTTTGATCAACTTCGCCACCAAAGTTCATTCCTAAATATCCACGCGAAACTTCACCGTCATCAATCAAATCGTCCATGATGCGCTTCGCCAGGTTTATTGGGATCGCAAAACCAATACCGTCGTTTCCACCTGAACGGGATGCAATAGCAGAATTAATTCCAACCAACTGTCCATTTAGATCGATGAGCGCTCCGCCTGAGTTTCCGGGATTAATCGCTGCATCGGTTTGGATGTAATCACCATAAACGGTCAGATCGTTAAGAACTCGTCCTCGGGCACTAACAATCCCAAACGAAACGGTGTGTGCAAGATCGTTACTTAACGGACTTCCGATCGCCAAAACAAAAGATCCTACTTTGGCATCGTCACTGTTTCCAAGTTCAATTGCCGGTAAGTTTTTACCATTGATTTTCAGCACCGCGATATCTGTTTGTGGATCGGCACCGATTAATTCTGCAGTAACCTCATCGCCATTATACAGGGTAATTTTGATCTCGTCGGTTTTATCAATTACGTGATTATTAGTAAGAATGTATCCGTCATCAGATACAATAACACCAGAGCCTAAGCCTCGCTGTACTCTTTCTTGAGTTTCGGCATCAGGGCGTCCCCATGGGTTTCCAAAAAAGGAAAATGGATTTATTACACGCACTTCCTGAGTACGCTCTGTATTTACGGTAACTACCGCGGGGTTGGTTTTTTCGGCGATATCTACAATCGCATCGTTAAAATCTTTGAGTGTTGCTACCGGTTTATTTTCCGCAGGAACAACTTTTGTGTCGTAAAAAGGTAAATCCACTTTAGAAAAGTCGGTGGTAGCATTTACTCCCAGCAGAAGTAAGATTGCAGCGGCAATTCCAAAAGCGTTTTTCATTGTTGTGCTCATAGTTGATGTATAGTTTGTAATTAAATTCGTTGCCCTAACGGACGTTTTCTTCAATTTTGTACGCGTTTGTACAGAGCTTTACATCTTGTAACTAAAAAGAGCCGAGACCCGAGTCACAGGCCTCGGCTATCCTTAACCTTATGATCGATACTATGCTATTTCGATCTGCTTTTTCACTTTATCTTCGCTCTTATCTATGGTGATATTTAGAATACCATCCGCATATTTAGCAGCGATAGAGTCTTCGTCGATGGAATCCGGTAAGTGGAATGTTCTGGTGAATGTTCCAAATCTAGATTCTACTCGATGGTAGTTTTTACCATTATCTTTGTTTTCGAATTTGCGCTCACCTGAAATTGTGAGTCGTCCATTTTCGAGATCAACTTTGATTTCTTCTTTCTTCATGCCTGGTAGTTCTACAGAAAGCTCGAATTGATTTTCGGTTTCTGAGATATCCACGCTTGGCATAAATCCATCTTTCTTATAGGATGGAGCGTTTGAGAAAAACTCATTAAAGAGATCATCGAATGATCTTGAAAGTATGTCTGAATCTGGTCTTGAATATTTAATAAGTCCCATAATTGAACCTCTCGTTCTCTTGTTTAGTTATTTAGTTAGAATGATTGTTATCAAATTCGTTTGTAATTATGCAACCGATGTGCCAACGTAAAAAAACGAGAAGGGTATGACATCCCGACAAACTGAAAATGAATTTTTTTCAGACAGGATTTCCGACGCTTGAAAGGATGTCAGCTGTGTTTGCCGTGGCGACAGGATTTGGGAACCGGAATGGCAGAAAAGAAAGAATGAAAGATTTAAAATTAAAGATGAAAAATGGACAACAACCTATTTTTCATCTTTAATCTTTCATCAATAGTGTCCTAAACGTTTTGAGTTTCTTTTAAATATAGCATTTCTAAGTCCGCAGGGTATATTATTTTCTATT
>JAEPNO010000016.1 GCA_017643365.1 Balneolaceae bacterium
ATCCTTTCCGCATTCTGCCTGTATTCACCTGCTAATGGCGTGCTCGGCCGGGTGATCTTGATTGACGCTACCGGCGTGCGTGCATCCACGGAATCGGTTTTCACCTTGGCATAGCTAATGGCCTTGAGCATCTTGGCGTGTGCGAGGATCAAGGGTATCTTCGACAAGCGGTGTCGTTATGCTACCTAACTGCTAATTGGTTCTCACACCTTCTTTCGGTACATTAATAGTGTTTTATAAAACTTTATATGTACTTATATGAATATTTCTATCTCTAAAGATATTGAGCCTCTTTCCGAGTTTCGCAAGAATTCCGCTGATTTCGTAAAACGCTTGAAAAAAGAAAAACAGCCTATCGTTTTAACCCAACACGGGAAAAGTGCTGCTGTCTTGATGGATGTATCTGAGTTTGAACGCATTTCCAAAAAAATGGAAATGTTAGAAGATCTACTTGAGGCAAAACAACAAGTAGAGCAAGGCAATACTTTTACTATGCAAGAAGCAAAGGGCCGAATTGAAGAACATCTTTCTAAATGGAAGTAATTTTCACCGATCGTTTTCTGACCCGTGTTGAAGAGTGTACAGATTACATTGCATTAGATGATATTCCTACTGCCATAAAATGGGCTGAGGGGGTTTTTAAGCATTGCGAGCAACTAAGTGCTCAACCGGATAGTGGAAGAATGGTTCCTGAATTTAACCGAGCAGAAATAAAAGAATTAATTCATGGGAATTATCGGTTGGTGTATGAGCTTAAATCTAGCCGTATTGATATGCTTACCATTTGGCATGTTCGGCAATCTTTACTTCAAAACCCTCAATAAAGGTTGTCTAACAAGCGTTTCCCCATGGGGATCTTTGACAAGAGGACCCCGGCAATGGTTGAGGCAAGCTCTATAATTCTTTTAACTAAAATCTAAGTAGAACCTGCGCCGTTTAAACGCTGGGTCATTATGTTACAAAATGGAATCAGAAATTGAACCGATGTATGTAGAATGTGGTAGGCATGGAAAGCGCATTGCTTCGGTAGTGTGTTGTCATTTGTTAAAGAATGAAGGAAATAAAGTAGGATTTGTTGAAAACCATAGCCATCCCAATGACCTTCAAGCTTGGTGCGAACGATGTGAAAAAGTATTCGAAGAAGAAGGTGGTATGACAAACATCTTTAAAGAGTTTAATGGAATGACTATTGTTTGTGTTGATTGTTATTCCAAGTCAAAGGCTTACCATTCTTTATGAATACATAATTTATCTCGATCCGAATGACTCGTTCGGAATACCTTTATGAACCACGGGTTCATGCGTTTTCTTTGTACTTTTGGCTTAATCCAAAAGTACGAATAGGTCAATAGGTTGGTTTAGATATGGGACTATTATAGTAATTCAATATTCTTGACTATTCTTTCATTCAAATTGCATTACAGCAAGTTTTTGATGAATTTATCTATTGAATGAAATTCTATCATTATGGAAGACACGCTGATTAAAGAATTGTCCCAACTCAACAGAAATGAAAAAATAATTCTAGTTGAAGCTTTATGGGATTCAATCGCTGCTGATTCAGATACATTAAGTGTTCCTGAACATCATCAAAAGATTATTGAGCAAAGACTTGAGACTATTGATGATGATAAGGCAAACGGGAAGCATTGGGATGAAATTCGAAAAAAATACCTGTAGCAAACCGTGTCAATAAGTCTGATTCTTACCCCGCATGCTGAAAAGGATTTTGATATAGCTTATGAATGGTATGAGCATCAAGATTCAGGGCTTGGCAAAGAATTCGCTCGATGTGTAGATGTTAAAATAGCTCACCTCCATAGAAACCCATTTCATTACCAAATAATAGCAAACAAAGACGTTCGGCGTGCTTTGGTAAGCCGCTTTCCTTACTCCATTTACTTCATATCAGAACCGGAATTAATTACCATTTTTGCAATTCTTCATCAGCACCAGAATCCCGAGAACTGGAAATCACGAACATAAAATCCGGCAACAACACTTAGTTAAAGGAAATAATTAAGTATCTAAGGTTGAGTTTTCAAACGAATTTTCATGTGGCGAAGTCAACAACTATTAATCTCGTTCGGAATGCCTTTGTGAACCACGAGTTCATGCGCCCTCTTTGTACTTTTGGCTTGACCCAAAAGTACCAAAAGATCTAGCTACGAACTATTAAAGCCATAAAATTTATTTGACAATGTTCGCATACATGCTAACTTTTAAATATGCGCGTTATCAAGTTTTACCGAACACAAGCCGGGAATTGTCCTGTCGAAGAGTTCTTGCAAAGTCTACCTGACAAGTAATTAAAGAAAATAGCCTGGACACTTCGTGTTGTTCGTGATTTAGAACAAGTTCCCACACAGTATTTGAAGAATCTCAAAAGCACCGACGATATTTGGGAAATTCGTGCAACGCTTTGAAACAACACTTTTCGATTATTGGGATTCTTTGACGGGTCAAAACTAATTGTTTTAACCAGCGGATTTGCCAAAAAGACGAATAAAGTGCCCAAACAGGAAATTGAGACTGCCGAAGAACGTAAACGTGATTATTATCAGAGGAAAGAACAATGAGTAAAGATGATTTAGAAATTTTTATCGATCAGAAAAAAGCAGAGAGTCCAGAGTTTGCCGAAAACTTTGAAGAAGGATACCTCAATTTCAAAATCGGAGTAATTCTTCGGCAGGCCCGTGAAAATATGGGTGTAACTCAGGCTGATGTTGCCGAGAAGTTGAACACCACGAAATCAGTGATTTCCAGAATGGAGAATCATGCCGAGGATATTAAACTTTCTACGCTTACCAAATATGCGAAGGCATTAGGTAAAAAAGTAAAGCTCGAAATTCAATAAAATAATGATTTAACGTGACGATTTATCTCGTTCGGAATGCCTTTGTGAACCACGGGTTCATATGTTTTCTTTGTACTTTTCTCATGATAGAAAAGTACCTCCCGAAGGGATGCCTATGGCAAAAAGATCTAGCCGCGAATTTATCCCCCGCTATTTAGTGGTCGCTCTTTTCCATTCAACTCTCGCTAATCTTCTAGCGGTGAAATCGTCATCTTTTCGCCTTTAATGGTGACAATCTCCATTTCTTGCCGGAGGAAATCTCCGATCTTCATCACGTACTCACAATGATTTTGAAATACATCCCGCGGGAGTTTCCCATTGATGGATCGCAGCGTATCGCCAAGACTAACGGGAAGTTCAGCGCTTGTTCGATTCACTACCCACAACGAATCGTTGAGCACGCCGGGGATGAATGAAAGTTCAAACGGAACTTCGATTTCGGAAGTTTTCGTCAAACTGATCTTCTTAGCAGAATAATTGATGTACACATCAAAATGCTCTAAAACATCATTTCCTAACAACGCCTTGCCGTTGCTCGAAAATTCAACCGGGATTGTAAATGAAAAATCGCCCAGCGTAACGCCTAGCTTTTTTGTGATCAGGGTGTCGGTCTTCGATCCATAAATTCCTGTAGTAGATCGGTCGACCACCTTGGTTTCTGTATCACTTTGAAAAGCGGATGCGAATTGAGCCGGAAGCACCAATCCACCGTTATACCCGGCATCAAATAACACACCTTCCACTGTTCGCTCGCCTACTTTTAGCTCGATTTCGGGCACTCCGGAGAGTAGTGGTTTCTTAAACTTGATGGAGCTTTGCACCGTTTCTTTTGGAGGACTAAGTGGAGAATCGGAAAACGTCAATTCCTGATTCTGATAATCAATTTTCCAATGAGCAAGCTTGATCAAATTTGCTCCAATTATCCCATCATCAGCAATGCACGGGCTGGCAGAAGTTGGTGCATAGTTTAATTTTCCTGCCCCGATATTTCTAAAAAGAACATCCCCAAGTTGCAAAGAATCTAACCTGGTTACTTCAATGTGTTGACTCACCCCGGCAGCCGTAGAATTCTCTTTGGTAGCGATAGTTTTTAAACCTAGTGAGTCGGCCAACTCTGCTTCAACTTTGCTGTTAAAAGCGCCGGTATCAAAAATGAACTGGCGCGGCGCGGCATCGGAATTTACCGTTCCTTCAATTACGATCAGCCCTTTTTTGTACTCAAATGGAATCGTTTGCTCGTACTTCTTTGCTTCAACTGTGCCACCCGTTAGTAGTTTCACATTTCGGAAATAGTTGCACGAAACCGTTGTAGCGATAACAATACCTACAATTAAAACTTTTGTTGATTTCTTAAACATCATTTATTCATTTCTTCTTTATTCAAAATCGGGAATTCATACGCATACTCTTTAAGTTGTTGCTTTAGAATTTCATAACTCGAAAACTTAACCTATGAAAATGATCGGATTTATTCTTTTGGGCGTGCTGGCTACTTTTTTGATAGTTGGACTTGGTGTAGGTTGGGGACTTTCGGCCCCACCATATAAAGGCAGTAAGCTTCAAAATTTCGATGGGAAAACCTTCATCAATCGCGAAGGATATCAGAATAAGGGCTTTTCAGATTTGTTGAAATGGATGACTACACGTCGACCCGGTCCGTGGACCGAGAAAACGCTTGCTGATATTGAATTAGGCCCAAAACCTGCAGCTCGAGTTTCCGATTCCACCCAAGTGATTACCTATGTAAACCACTCTACGTTTTTGATTCAAACCGACGGACTGAACATCCTCACCGATCCGGTTTGGAGCGATCGGGTAAGTCCGTTTAGTTTTGCAGGACCAAAACGCATGCGCCCGCCCGGAATTCGTTTCGAAGATCTTCCCGAAATCGATGCTGTGCTCATCAGTCACAATCACTACGATCATCTGGACATTGCCACGCTGCGGCGCATTAAGGATCGAAACCCCAAAACACGCTTTATCACACCCCTTGGCGTAGATCTTTATCTGAATAAAAAAGGCATTAAAAATACTTTCGCTTTTAACTGGTGGGAAGGACTTTACCTGAACGATTCCACTTCTGTGGATGCCGTTGAAGCCCAGCATTTTTCATCCCGAGGGATGCTCGATCGCGACAAAACGCTTTGGGCAGGTTTTGTGATCAAATCGCCAAAAGGGAATATTTACTTTGCGGGAGATACCGGTTACAACGACTTTTTTAAGGAGATTGGCGAGCGTTATACTCCTATCAAAACGGCGATTATTCCTATCGGAGCGTACATTCCACGCTGGTTTATGAGTCCGGTTCATGTTGATCCTGCACAAGCCGTGCAAATCCACCATGATGTGGGCGCTGAGTTGAGCATCGGGATGCATTTTGGCACTTTTCCTTTGGCCGATGATGGCGAGCAACAGCCGCTTAACGATCTCGAAATTGCACTCAATGGCGAGAACTTCATCGTAATAAAAGAAGGAAGCAACGTAGTTATAGAATAACCAACGCTACTTCCTCTCTAACCTAATTATTGGATGTGGTCATCACGCAATCCAATCTTGTTTATAAGTTTTTCCGCAGAATTAAATCACGCTTTCCAACAAGCATTCCGTTTTTGTTCTGCATTTTCATAATTCCGTTGAATCCACCTCGTGGTTTAGGATTTTTGAGGTGCTTTGAATTCAAGTTATCACCTCCCTCAAAAAGAAAACTTTCTACGTAATAATAACTTCCATCCGGCTCCAGCACGGTTAAATGAATATGCGCAGGTTCGTTTCCATAAAACATGGGGAGTTGTGAAAATATCGTATATTTGCCGTTTTCATCGGTTTTAACCCAGCCTCGAAGATATCCGTGGCGCCTTGCCCAGCCGGTTTCATTTCCTTTTTTGGGATACACACCTTCTTCGTTGGTTTGATAAACGTATAAAATCACATCCGAAGCAGGGCTAGTTTCATCGGGATTGAAAACGGTGCCCGAAATTTTAATTTGAGTTCCTTCCGAGTAAAATTCCGGCAAGGTATCAACAGCGCTTAGCTCTCGATCGCCAAATTCGAACACGGCTTCACAACCTTCGCATGGGCCGCCCAATAGTTGGTTTTGAGCAATAGTCGCGCTACTTGTCATAATGAATACGACACATAAAATTGATAGAAATCTGATCATAATTTGCCTTTTTAGTTAATCCAATAACTCATTTTCACCACCATTCCTCGGTTTTTGATGCCAAAGCCTTCGGTGTCGTAATTGTCGTTGTAAACCACAAATAAGTCTGACATCGGTGCGAATCGCCATTGCAAACGGCTATTCACGTTGAAGTTTTCGGCCTGCGTGTTGTATTGCAAAAAGGTAGTCCAGCTAAGATCCCGTGAAAAACTCACCTCTGCCTGTGGCCCGATTAAATGCAATGTTCGGGAGCCATAATCTTCAGGGAGATCTACTTTATTCATCACGTATCGAGCACCGAAATTACCCCAGGGTTGTGCTCTCATATTTAAACTTCCGCTTACAAAAAGTCGGGAACCGTTATAGAATCCGCCATACGACATATTCGTGCTTCCACTCAACATTCCGCGCTCATCCGAATTATACCGTATGTTGATGAAGTTAAAATTATACGATTCCGCCGGAAGGAATTTATCTCCACCAATTAAATCGGTTTCATACAACAACCGAACTCTACTATTGCGTAGCCCGATGTAAAGTGACCCCAGATTTTTGGTTTGTAAATCATAATTAAGAGAGCTCACGCGATCAATAAAACCGCCGTCGTTTTCATAACTCATCACGGTCCAGGTAGAAAACTCGTGGCTGTTTACCCAGTTACTTTCCGGACGAAAAGTATACCCAACCCATGGATTCATATATTTATGTCCCACCCGAACCAAGGTATCTCTGGCTGCATCGTACTGAAATGATCTTGCCGAAAACCCAAGCTCGTTGATGAAATTATCGCCCAATCGATCCATCGTTATTCCAGAATAAAACGTGCCCGTGTTATACATTACGGTTGCGCCTGCAAAGGCGGCGTCATCGAGGCGATCTTCGGTTTGCGACCAATGGTAGCGCACATTGCCACGAAGTCGGTTGTCCTTCGAAATGAAATGATATTCTGCGCCCAAAGTCCGATTAAAATCGTTTTCAAAGCTTCCATCGGCATAGGCATTTTTGTTGGTGATTAACGTTTTAAAACTAGATCGACCCCACACATTTTGCTGGGTGGCAATTATGGTGTAGTTATTTGCATCCAGCCCGGAAGTTGAACGCGTTTGCACCGACATTGCACCGACTCGCAAATTGTCGTTCACATTACCGGTGAGTCGCGAGCCGAACAAAATGGGCACCACTTCGCCACCGTTTAGGCCAATTCTCCGAGAGAAAAACGGCTTCACATTCCAGGTTCCGAAACTGGAAAACAAATCGCTGTTTTCTAGGAAAAAGGTGCGCTTTTCGGGAAACTGAATACTAAAACGGCTCAAATTGGTCACTTGTTGATCTACATCTACCGTCGAAAAATCCGGGTTCACAGTTAAGTCCATTTTGAACTTAGTACCAACCGGAATTTTAGCCCCCAATCCAACTTCAAAATCACCCGTGTAGGAACTTTCGCTGGAAAAATCTCTGCTCCCCGAAGTGAGTACCGAAGGCTGAAGAATCACTCGTTGTTTTTTGGGCGGGATTGGTTGGTTTAATTTCATGGTGCCCAAATGACCCAAATCAATCCCCGGAAAACCCTGTGGCACGTGCGACCATGTGGAATATTCGTTACGCTTCATATCGTTGCGCACAAAATTGATTCCCCATTCTTCCTTTTCTGGATCGAAATTTATCGACTTAAAAGGAATGGCAATTTCAGCCACCCAATAATCGTCGTGTACCGTTACTGCGCTATGCCAGATGTTATCCCAATTCATATCCGGGCGCGTATTCGAGTTTTCTAAACTTACGATCCCATCCATTTTTGCCCCGGCAGCATTCACTCCAAAAATAAACCCATTCGTTTTTTGATTGTAGGGATCCAGAACCACACTAAAACCATCACTACTCCAAAAATATCCCGGATTATCCCGTTTCAACGTGGCTATAACTAGGTCTTCTCGCTTCTGATAATTGATCGCCGCCACGTATAGGTAATCATCGTCGTACATAATCCATGCTTCGGTTTGATTCACCGCATAGCCCTCATCACGTGGCCATTTGTTCAAAAACTCGCTGGTTGCCGTGGCGTTGATCCATGCCGATTCGCTTATATCGCCATCGATTCGAATTTCAGATTCAATTTTTGAGATACCAAGATTGAAATCGGTAATAATTGGCTGTTCCTGAGCCTTCATAGGGCGGAACATCAACACAAATAGAATTAAAAAAACAGTTCGCATAGCAATAGGGTTAGTTGGGTTTTGCCGTAGATAAAATCCTATCAAGAGATAAATGAGGACTTTCGATTTACAGCCAACTAATTTCGACGATGAGCGCTTATTTGCACTTCAATCCTATTTGCAGTGAAAAGCGTTACGCTTGCAGTAAGTTTCGTGTTGTATGCAGAATTGAGTATTAAAAGATATGTTCGCTCTTGGCAAACTGTTATTTTAAGCCATTATGGTTCGAATACTTCAAAATTACGAAAACACGCCGCAACGCATTTTATGGCATACCTTGTTCTGGGTGAGTTATGCGGCTATGTATGTGCTCATTTACGGTAGTTTTAGCGACAGTTATCTCCAAGAGCTTCAATGGATGATTACATCGTTGCCCACCAAAATGATGATCGTTTATTTTACACTGTATTTTATCATCCCTCGGTATTTTCTGGAAAAGAAATACATCACAGCTACACTGATTTCAATCATTTCGTTAATTCTTATCTCGGTACTTCAGCGCGTTGTGGATTTCGAAATCTACTACCCCTTATTCAACCCAAGAGGGTTAGGTGATGACTTTTTCTATATCCCCAAGATTCTGAAAATTGCACTCGGTATTTATCCCGTTGTTGCTTTGGCGTCGTTTATTAAAATCACCAAGCATTTCTACAACGAGGAAAAGAAATCGAAGGAGTATCATCAACAAAAGCTGCAAGCCGAGCTTAATTTTTTGAAAGGACAGGTTCATCCGCACTTTCTGTTCAACACGTTGAATAACCTGTATGCCTTAACGCTCAAAAAGTCGGATTCCTCGCCCGAAGTGGTGCTAAAACTTTCCGATTTACTTAGTTTTATGTTGTATGAGTGCAATTCGCCTACGGTTCCACTTAGCAAAGAATTGAAGCTGATTGAAGATTACATCGCTTTAGAGAAAATCCGTTACGACGACCGCCTGACCACTGTTTATAATGTGGAGGGTGATATTTCAGCCGGACAAATCCCACCCATGCTCTTGCTGCCATTTGTAGAAAATGCGTTTAAACATGGCACCAGCGATTCACTTGATAAGGTGTGGGTAGAAATCAACGTTAAGCTTCGAAACAACGAACTGTTGTTGTCCGTTATGAACAGCAATGGAGTTGAAAAAGCAACAACTCCGGAATTCGAATATCAACAAGGCATTGGTTTGAAAAACGTAAAACGGCGACTAGAGCTTTTATATAACAATCATTTCGATTTGGCGATCAGCGATACCGACGAAATGTACTCGGTTCAGCTTAGCTTGCAGATAGACAAACTCGACCGCCCAAATCCGGATCGGGCATGATGAAATGCTTTATCATAGATGACGAGCCCTTAGCCATTGAGGTGATTGAGAGCCATATTTCGAAAATCGATCATCTTGAAATTGCGGGAACTTTTCAAAATGCGATAAAAGCTTTTCAAGCCCTGCGCGAAACTCCCGTCGATGTGCTTTTTTTGGATATTCAAATGCCACGATTAACCGGCATCGAATTTTTGAGAACGCTTAAAAATCCGCCTAAGGTTATCTTTACCACCGCTTACCGTGAATATGCACTGGAAGGTTTTGAATTAGATGTGGTGGATTATCTATTGAAACCCATTTCTTTTGAACGATTCCTTAAAGCCGCAGATAAATTGTTTGATAACGTCCCTGCTTTAGCCTCTACAGAAACAGCAACGATCAGTCCACAAGCCCCTCGATATGTGTTTGTGACGTCCGAGAAGAAGAACATCAAAATTTGCCTGGATGAGATCGAATATGTGGAGAGTAAACGCGATTACATCCTCATAAAAACCTCCAACAAAGAAGTGCTTACGCATCAAACCATAACGTATATGGACGAGAATCTACCTGATGAGTACTTTTTACGAGTTCATCGGTCGTTTATCATAAACATGAAAAAACTGGAGAGTTGGAATCATCACGAGGTGGAAATTTCTGGCGAAATAATCCCAATCGGTCGCACCTATAAACGAGAAGCCATCGAGGTATTAACGGCCAATTCTGAAGTGCTATAAAATCTACATCCGCCCAAAAATAAAGCTCATCATTTCGTACATTGCACTCATAGCAAAAGCGATTGTACCGAATGTCTGAAACCTACCGAGCTCTTACCCGAAAATACCGCCCAAACTCGTTCGAGGATATTGTCTCACAAGATCATGTGAGCAACACATTGTTAAACGCCATCAAGCAAAACCGACTGTCGCACGCTTACATGTTTTGCGGTCCGCGAGGGGTTGGTAAAACTACGATGGCTCGTGTATTGGCAAGGGTTATCAATCAAATTGATTCCAATATTGATGGCGAGTCGTTGAATCAAACGCTCAACATTATTGAGATGGATGCGGCTTCGAATAACAAGGTTGAGGACGTTCATCATCTGAGGGAAAGTGTTCGCATCCCGCCGCAGAATGGCCGCTACAAAGTGTTTATTGTGGACGAAGTGCACATGCTCTCGAAAGCAGCTTTTAATGCGCTGCTAAAAACATTGGAAGAACCGCCTGAGCACGCCATTTTCATTTTTGCCACTACTGAGCCGCACAAAGTGCTACCAACTATTTTATCGCGTGTTCAACGATTTGATTTCAAGCGGATTTCGGTGGATGAAATCGTATCCCGACTTCGTAAAATTGCGCAAGATGAGCACATTCAAATTGATGAGGAATCGCTACACGTAATTGCTAAAAAAGCAGATGGAGCCCTCCGCGATGCACTTGGCTTGATGGATCAAGCGATTGCCTTTTGCGGTGATCAGATCACCCACAACGAATTGCTGCAGGCTCTAAATGTTGTTGGCACGGAGCGGTTGTTTGAGTTTATGAATTGTGTGAAGTCGCGCGATGCCGATGCCGGACTACAACTCATCAATACGCTGCTTCAGGAAGGGTATGATATTCAGGAATTTCTGATTGGATTGACCGAGCATTTACGGAATTTGTACATCGCGCATCACAGTCCGCAGTTGTATTTGGTGGAAGCCTCGGATGACACCAAGGCTCGTTATCAACAAACCGCACAAGATTTTAGTCGCGACGATTTGATGCGTATGATGCATATGATCAGCGAAGCACAAATCAAACTAAAAGACGCTAATCAGCCTAGAATTCAGTTCGAAATTACCCTGCTGAAGCTCATCCACATGGAAAAGAGCGAAAACCTTGCGAAACTTCTTACCGAGCTTGAGGAAGTAAAAAAAAACTTTAGGAGTCAGGGGACAGAGTTACAGAGTGACGAAGTAACAGAGTTACAAAGTAAGGACTCACAACAAGTCAGGGAGCCGGAACATCCCTCAACAGGCTCGGGAACTGGAACTGAGGGGCAAAGGAACACAGGAACAAAGGAGCAAAGTGAGCTAGTACCTGAATCGGATAGCGATTTAGAAGTTCCTCATCAAGATGCTGAAATTAGTAGTAGCAGTAGTAATAATGGATTAGAAACTTCGGAAGTAGCAGAGGAGCAAAGGAATGTCCCCTCGACAGGCTCGGGAACCGGAACTGAGGGGCAAAGGAGCACAGGGACACAGGGGCAAAGGGAGATCCCTCGACAGGCTCGGGAGCCGGTTTCAGAATTGAATAGCAATCCGGTGGAGTCTGAACAAAATGTCGACCAAAACAACAATGGATTCCATCAACCTGAAGACGAGATAGAAAAAAAGTCCCCTCTTGAGAGGGGATTTAGGGGTGTGTCAGAAAACACTGACGGAAGCCAAGTTAGTAATGGAAACCCTCCATCCAACGGAATACCAAAGCCAGAGTTAGAAGCTAAAACGAGTGATTCGGTTATCGATACAGCTCAAATAGTCAATTCGGAACCTGAGTCGCCGGCAACAGATTCCATCATCGATGAGTTTGATATGGTGGGCGCACCGGCATTGGTTACGGATGTAACTCACCAAGCAAAGAAACTGCATTTAAGCAGCAATGGAAATAATGTGGTTACCGCCGAAGTTAAGGTTGTAGCTGAGCCTGAAGTGACACGGGACCCCGATCAAAAACTTACTTTTGAAGAAGTCCGAGCGGCTTGGCCAAAGTTTTTAGAAACATTGGGTAATCGTGTTCCAAAAATTCTGGAATTACAAGTTCAACGTGTGAAGCCAACTGAGCTCAAAGGAATGGAGTTGACGCTGGAGTGTGATAACCCTTTGGCACAACGCATGCTTAAGGAACAGGAAATGGAATTAACGCCCATTCTAAAGGAACACATCGGCTGCCGATTGCGTTTTAACCCCATAGTAGTGCAAAACACAGAGACCCGACAAAAGGCTTCAAATCCGTACGAACGGTTTAAAGAAATTCAAGAAAAAGACCCCATTTTGCGTGAATTGGTTGAGCGCTTTGGGGCAGAACTCGAATATTAATAAAAGGACACATCATGGATTTTAATATGGCCGATATGTTCGGCAAAATTCAGGAAATGCAAAGTAAAGTTAAGGAAACACAAGCTCAGCTTGGCGATATCGAAGTTGAAGCCGAAGCCGGTGGCGGTATGGTTAAAGTAAAAGCCAATGGTTTACGAAAAGTGCTTTCCATCAAATTCGACCAAGATGTTGTGGATCCAAACGACAAAGAAATGCTCGAAGATTTAGTGGTGGCTGGCGTCAACAAAGCCATGGAATTAGCCGAGCAGGAAGCCCAGAAAAAAATGCAGGACGCCTACAAAGGCATGATTCCCGGTGGCATCCCCGGCATGGACCCATCGAAGTTTGGACTTTAAGAAATTCAAAATTAAAGATGAAAAATTAAGAATTGCTGACGCACCCATTTTTCATTTTTAATTCTTCATTTTTAATTATCAAATGCAGCTTACCTCAGAATATTTAGAACGGGCGATTGAGCAGTTATCGAAACTCCCGGGTACGGGAAGAAAATCGGCTCAACGCATCGCTATTCACTTACTTAAACAAAACGATGAGTACGCACTCAAGTTGGCAAATGCTATCATCGACCTAAAGCAAAAAGTGATTCGCTGCTCAACTTGCGGCAATGTATCCGATGCCGATCCTTGTAATATTTGCGACAATTCGAAGCGAGAAAACGGGCAGATTTGCGTGGTTGAGGAATTCAACGATGTGTACATCATCGAAAAAACAAATGAGTTTCGCGGACGATACCATGTGCTTGGTGGCGTAATTTCACCGATGGATAATGTGGGACCGGATCAGCTTAAAATTCAGGATCTATTGAAACGCGTTGGTGGCAATGAACACATTAAGGAAGTGATTCTGGCACTCAACCCTGATGCAGAAGGCGAAGCGACATCCTATTACATAAACAAACTACTTACACCATACGAGGTGAAAGTAACGCGGATAGCCTATGGAATTCCGATGGGAACCGAACTCGAATTTATTGATGAAGCAACTCTGAGCCGCGCCTTCACCAGCCGAAGTGCGTTTTAAGAATGCACCACCAAGTGCACAGAGAACACGATGCATAAAACAAAGATTAATGACGCACCCTGTTATCTCTGTGGTAAATAAACTTTCGTAAATAATCATTAAGGAAGTCTGCTGATACTTTTGAAAGCGTTATTTTGAACTAAACTACTAACCTAATCATTGCGAATCTTCGAGTTATTCGCGGTTTACTAATTATGAAAAAACTGTTCTTATTTATTGTAGTCGGATTGATTTCATCCACTGCCTTTGCCCAACAACATTCCTATTGGCAGCAGCATGTAGACTACACCATGGTTATTGATGTTGATGTTGAAACGCATCGTTTTACCGGAACTCAAAAAATCGAGTATACCAATAACTCTCCCGACGTACTCGATCGCGTTTATTATCACTTGTATTTCAATGCATTTCAGCCGGGGAGCATGATGGATGTTCGATCCAGAACCATCAAAGATCCCGACGGACGAGTTCGTGACCGCATTCTTTATTTAGGAGATGACGATATCGGTTACCACAATATTAAGTCGCTAAAACAAGATGGCCGTGACCTTGAGTTTGAAGTAGACGGCACCATTTTAGTTGTTGAGCTGAATAAACTAATTCAACCCGGTAAAAAATCTACTTTTGAGATGGAATTCGAAAGTCAGGTTCCTGAGCAAGTTCGCCGATCGGGTAAACAAAATGCCGAAGGTGTTGAGTTTTCAATGAGCCAGTGGTATCCGAAATTAGCGGAATACGACTATCGTGGCTGGCACCCAAATCCATATATCGGACGAGAGTTTCACGGTGTTTTCGGTGATTTTGATGTGAAAATTTCCATCGATAAAGATTACGTTCTTGGTGCAACCGGCATCCTTCAAAACCCTAATGAAGTTGGGCACGGTTATCAGGATGAAGGCAAAGAAGTTCGTTACCGCGGCGATAAAATCACTTATCATTTTAAAGCAGAAAACGTTCTCGATTTTTTCTGGGGCGCCGATCCTGATTTTGTTCACACCACTGCACAAGTTCCTAACGGACCAAAGCTCCACTTTTTCTATCAAGCTGACGAGATCAGCCAGCAGGCATCCCCTGAAGAAAACGCTAAATACCGCGAATACTGGGAGCAACTTCCTGAGTACTTAGTTGGTGCTTTTGAGTATGCCAATGAGCATTTTGGCGAGTATCCTTATCCACAATACACGACCATTCAAGGTGGCGATGGCGGAATGGAATACCCGATGGGTACGCTGATCACCGGGGCACGCTCGCTTGGAAGTTTAGTGGGCGTAAGCGTTCACGAAATGTACCACAGTTGGTATCAGAATGTGTTAGGAACGAACGAATCGTTGTACGAGTGGATGGACGAAGGCTTTACCAGTTATGCATCAGCCGAAACGATGGATCACTTGTTCAATCGTGGCTCAGCTTTCCCGTATTCCGGCTCTTACCGTGGGTATTTCAGCTTAGTTGAATCCGGTGTAGAAGAACCTATGAGCACCCACGCCGATCATTACAACACGAACTTTGCTTATGGTCGCGCGGCTTATAGTAAAGGCGCTGTTTATCTAGGTCAACTCGATTACATTCTTGGCCACGACACATTCCGACGCGCTTTCAAAAAATATCATCAGGAGTGGAAACTCAAGCATCCAACCGATCTTGATTTTATTCGCCTGATGGAAAAAGAGTCGGGCATGGTGCTAGATTGGTATCACGAATACTTTGTTAACACTACCAAAACCATCGATTACGGTGTTAAAGCGGTTGTTGGCGATGCAAACTCAACGGTAGTAGAACTTGAACGCATTGAATTAATGCCGATGCCTTTGGATGTTGTTATAGAATACACCGACGGTACTTCCGAGTTGTTTTACATCCCATTGCGTATCATGCGCGGCGAAAAACTGGCAGAAAACGACATGAAGCGCACAATACTCGAAGACTGGCCTTGGGTAAACCCAACATACTCGTTTAAGATACCGGTGGCGGCTCGTTCAATCTCAACCATTACTATCGATGCGAGCAATCGATTGGCCGACATCGACCAAAGCAACAACACCTTTGATGTACAAGCACTGTTTGAATAAACAGGCCTGTTAACTTTTTACAGGCACAAGGTTAATGCTTTGTGCCTTTTTTTATGAACTCACACTAACTCAATTCATGTCAACAAAAGACTATGCTTCCTTAGCAATGGAAGCCCACAGAAAACATAGAGGAAAGATTTCGGTTGAGCCGAAATTCGAATTAAACACCAAAGATGATCTTAGCATAGCTTACACCCCTGGTGTAGCTGAACCTTGCAAAGTGATCGCCGAGGACCCTTCCGAAGCGTATAACTTAACTGCAAAAGGCAATTTAGTAGCCGTAGTTAGCGATGGCTCTGCCGTTCTTGGGCTAGGCAATATTGGTCCCGAAGCCAGTTTACCGATGATGGAAGGTAAGGCGGTTCTCTTTAAGAAATTCGGAAAAGTTGATGCAGTTCCCATTGTACTGAGCTCGCAAGACACCGAAGAGATCATCCGAGCAGTTGAGCTAATTGCGCCAACATTCGGTGGGATTAATCTTGAGGATATTGCTGCGCCTCGTTGTTTCGAAATTGAACGTCGCCTTAAAGAAAAGCTCGACATCCCAGTTTTTCACGATGACCAGCATGGAACGGCCATTGTTACTTTGGCAGGAATGATTAACGCTTGCAGAATCACAGGACGAGAGCTGAAAAATCTACGTGTTGTGATCAATGGCGCCGGTGCTGCCGGAGTTTCAATAGCGTATCTTTTATTCGAAGCCGGGGTAAAAGAGGTAATGATGTGCGACAGTAAAGGCATCATCCACAAAGACCGAGATGATCTAAATCCCGTAAAAGAAGAGATTTCCAAAATCACGAACTCGATGAACCAAACCGGAGGTTTAGCCGAAGCAGTTGCTAATGCCGATGTGTTTATCGGGGTATCAGCACCGGGCGTACTTACCAAAGAGATGGTGGAAAGCATGCGGGATGAACCCATTATTTTTGCGATGGCGAATCCAACGCCTGAAATCATGCCGGATGAAGCTAAAGCTGCCGGAGCTCGTGTAGTTGCCACCGGGCGTTCCGATTTCCCTAATCAGATCAATAATGTGTTGGCTTTCCCGGGCTTATTCCGAGGAGCGCTTGATGCAAGAATCTCCAATCTAACCACCAAGATGTACATCAAAGCGGCAGAAGCCATTGCAGATTGCGTGGAAGAACCGGACGAAGATCACATCATCCCGAGCCCATTTGATGAGCGCGTTCCGGGTGTGGTTGCCGATGCAATTCGTAATTACGCGGAGTAAGGTTTTTCGAAATGTAGTGCCAATTCATGAATTGGCACTACATGAAATCATCAAAAACTAAAACAAGCTCGTTTGTTCTTCGTCGCGGCGTTGGGCTTGCTCGATACTCGGTGATTCGGGCGGGGGTTCGTCGGATAACATTTCGGGGAGAAATCGTTTTTCGTACATGCGCCGGGCGATACCGTGCAAAGCCTTTTCCCCTCTGGGCGTGATGCGCAAAAAGCCACTATCGTCTTCGGATAAGAAGCCGAAAGTGCGCAAATCATTTACAATCAAATAAGCGAGTTTTTCGGTCACTCCGGCGTTCTTTTCAACAAATTCGCGATGTGGAACATCATCCTCAGCCATATAAACTTGGCCAAGCACATTCAGCTCAATATTGGTGATCGGAAAGCCTTCGCTGCCTTTAGTGAGCAGCATATCCCACGTAGATTGAGAGAAATACAAGCCAAACCACCACTTCGCTTCTTTCAGCAATTCTTGTGAGTAAGCACATGCAAAATACTGTCCGGGCGCAGCTTTTCGGGGCTCACCTCTGCTCCTAAACATACTCACCATGGTGGCTAGATCTAGCTCGTAGATGTTAGGTGGGTATTTAAAATGGAAGTCGCTACGCTTATGCATGATTTATGGTATAAAAATCGTGAGTCGTTCGCTAAAATACTTCCTAGAAACGAGGCAAACAACCTAGCCTTTTTCGGCAATCAACTTAACGGCATCGTCGAGAGTAAACTTCTCCGGTTCAGTGCCTTTAGGCAAACCGATGTTTTTCTTCCCATGCTTGATGTATGGACCATATCGGCCATCCATCACCTTAATTGCCTGCTCAGTTTCAGGATGTTTCCCCAAGTCTTTCAACTCAGAACTTTTGCGTGGGGCCGCTTTCATCGCCAGCAATTCTACCGCACGATCCAGTTCAATCGAAAGTACATCATCTCCTTTTGGGATAGATTTGAATTTCCCATCATGAACCACAAACGGACCAAAACGACCAACACCGGCTTTCACTACTTTTCCATCGCTTGGATGCTCGCCCAGCGTTCTTGGCAATTCGAGTAATTTGAGGGCGAGATCGAAATCAACATCCTCCGGAGTCATGCCTTTCAGCAAAGAAACACGCTTTGGCTTTTTATTCTCTTCGGTAACTTCGCCCAATTGAACATACGGTCCGTATCTACCACTCAACATAAATACCGGCAAGCCTTCTTCAGGATGAATACCTAACGGCTTGTCTTGTTCTTCAGAAAGCTTGATAAGTTCTTCCAGCTTTTCTGGGGTGATGTCGCTCGGATCCATATCCTGAGGCAGCGAAGTTGAAACTTCCTCATCGCCTTTTTTCATTTTAGCGTAAGGCCCAAAACGTCCAACCGCAACGGTAATACCTTCTAACCCTTCCAAAGGCAAATCCAATAATTTGGCTTTCTGCGGATCAATTTTGTCTTCCTGTCTTTCTACTTTGGCTTTTAATCCATTTTCGCCTTTGTAGTAGTCGTCTAAATATTTTACCGGATCTTCGGTGCCATTAGCTACGCCATCCAGTTTATCTTCCAGGTTTGAAGTAAAATCGCTATCCACTAAATCCGGAAAATGCTCTTCAAGCAATGCGGTTACAGCAAAAGCCGTAAAAGTTGGAACGAGCGCTTTGCCTTCAGCTCGGCAGTAGTTTCTTGATTGGATAGTGGAAATAACCGCCGCATAGGTTGATGGACGACCCACACCACTTTGCTCTAGTGCTTTCACTAAAGTGGCTTCGGTGTAGCGTGCAGGGGGTTTAGTTTCGTGCGAGCTAAAATTCAGATCCTGCAAATCAGTAGTATCGCCTTTGGACATTGCAGGTAAAAACTTCTCCTGATTTTCGAGCGCCGCTTCGGTATCGTCACTGCCTTCAACATAGGCTCTGAAAAATCCCGCAAAGAGTATCTTCTTACCACTTGATCGGAAATCAGCCGAAGTACCATTGTTCTTTGCAGTGATGGTAACGTTAGTAAACTCGAGTTCAGCTTCCGCCATTTGTGTGGCGATGGTACGCTTCCAGATTAAATCATACAGCTTAAACTCACGATCTTTTAATCCGGATTTTTCAGGAACAATAAACTTTGAACCGGATGGACGTATCGCTTCGTGCGCTTCTTGTGCCGACTTTCCTTTGGTGTTGTAATTCCGAACGCGTTCGAACAAATAATCTTCGCCGTACATTTTAACGATGCCATCGCGAGCTGCATCAATTGCCTGACCTGATAATCGGGTTGAATCGGTACGCATGTACGTGATAAATCCTTTTTCGTACAGCTTTTGCGCAACACTCATGGTATCGCGGGCACTCATTCCAAACTTACGGTTCGCTTCCTGTTGCAGGGTAGAAGTAATAAACGGAGGCGCTGGGTTTCTCTTTTGCGTGCTTACATCTACACTGGTAACCGACCATTCAGCCTGCTTTAAATCTTTCACCAAGCTACCGGCCGCATCTTCATCCAGCAGAACTACTGAATCCGGTTTTTTGAGCTTTCCGGTATTTTCATCAAAATCTTTACCGCTTGCTACACGCTTACTGTTTATATGGCTCAAATCAGCCTTAAACTCGTCGTTCTCGCCGATTTTTTGCAGAACTGCTTGTAAATCGTAGTACGTACCGCTTTTAAACTTCATGCGTTCACGTTCGCGCTCAACCAAAAAATTAACCGCCACCGATTGTACACGTCCGGCTGATAAACCCGGGGAAATCTTCTTCCACAAAAGCGGCGAAACGGTGTAGCCGGCTAAACGATCCAAAATTCGTCGCGTTTCTTGCGCATGCACCAAATTCATGTCGATGTCGCGCGTATTCTCCAAGGCATTTTGTACGGCCTCTTTGGTAATCTCGCGGAAAACCATTCGCTTTACAGGCACTTTCGGCTTTAGCACTTCCAACAAATGCCACGAAATCGCCTCTCCTTCACGATCCTCATCCGTTGCGAGAATCAACTCATCCACTTCCTTCAATTTCTTCTTTAATCGAGATACGATCTTCTTTTTATCCGGCGGAGTTACATAGATGGCGTAATATCGATCATCGGGATTGATGCCCAATGTTGCCCACGATTCCTTTTTATATTTGGCCGGAATATTTTTAGCTGAAGCCGGTAAATCTCGTATGTGTCCCATCGACGAATCTACCTCATACCCTTTTGGTAGGTATTTTGAAATGGTTTTAGTCTTTGTGGGAGACTCTACTATAACGAGACTTTTCATGAGCAAACAAGGTTTATTTCAATGAGCCAATCAGCTCTTTAAGTTCCTCAGCGTGCGCTTTAGGATTGATTTTTTCGATGACCGCCAAAATAGTACCATCTGTATCAATAACAAAGGCAGAACGTGACGGACCTGTAAAGGTTTTTCCATACATCTTTTTTTCGACGATGGAATCTGTTGCCGATGCAAATTTGAAATCAGGGTCGGAGGCTATCTTATAGCTGATGTCGTGCTTGGCAATATAGCGTTTATGCGAGCCGCATGTATCCTTACTAATAGTTAATAAATTATAACCTGCCTTGTCAAACCAAGCAGCATGTTCGGCCAGCGACACATTTTGCTTATCACAACTGGATGTATTGTTCTTCATATATACCGAAACCACCGTTGGGCGATCCAATATTTCGCTGAATTTCATGGTTTTTTCTTCTTCACCATGAACCACATCTAATGTGAAATCGGTATTCATGGTCGTGCCTGTCTCAATCATAGTCTTTTTCTTTTTTGATGTCATCGGAACAAAGCTAAACACCTTTATTGCGTCTGAACATCCAATTATTTTCGTTCAGCTCGTCTGCACTGCTCTAGATGACGTTCTTAATTTTCTTGAACTTTAACGGTTGATGAATGCTTTACCGGAAAATTACAGGAGTTTGCGATAAAGCACATCTTATTCGCTCTGGAATGAATTGAATCGACTTTAGAAACCATTCGTTCCTCTGCAACCGTGACTACCGGATGTAAAGTTGCCTCGATAAATTTACCGCTACCGTTGGCAGATTCCTCCATCACTCCTGTGGCTTCATCCTGATAATCAACCACAACCACTCCCTCAACCGTGCATAAGTGCAAAAACCACAACATATGGCACGATGAAAGTGAAGACAAAAATAATTCTTCGGGGTTATGGCGCGCTGGATCTCCACGAAAGGCGGGATCAGAAGAGGCTTTAATAATGGTTTTGGTGCCGACCTCGATTTCATGATCTCGCGAAAAATGGGTATAACCGGAGGTTCCCGTTCCTGTGTTGCCCGTCCACGTTATTTTAGTTGTGTAGTGATGTGTTTTTGGCATGTGATAATCGTTTTTAATGAAGCTACGAAAAAGCACTAGAATTTTTGCCAAATCTCAAGTACAATGAGTGAACAAATCCAATCGATATGAATCCTGATAAACGTGTATTCGAATTGATGAAACAATATGGTGGCGATAATTCTACCTCGCGACCGGTTCATTTTTACTTCTACTTTCCGGAGGAAGAATCTGCAATTGAGATGGGCGAGCGTTTAAAGAATATGAACTTCGAAATAGAAGTTTCGCCGGCAGCTTTAGGAGATAAATGGCTTTGTTTCGCCACCCGAACTATGGTCCCGGATTCTGACATCATTGAAGGATTACGAGCTGTCTTCACAAACATGTGCATCAAATTAGATGGCGAATACGATGGCTGGGAAACTGAATTAATCTGACGCAATGAAAGACCTCTCGAAATACACGTACATCGAACTCTATGACATGCTCCATCATGTAAACGAATTCAAATATCCTGAGAAGATTAAGGCATTGCAGGCAGAAATCGAACATCGAAAAGAAATTGGGGAAGTACCCACCGAGCTAGTCCCAAAACCGGATTGGAGCGCTTTTCGGTTTCGAAAAAAGAAAGAAACAGAAATTAATCCGACACACCCCACTTTGTAACTTAGATACTTTGTAACTCTGCAACTCTACCCCGGCTCCCGAGCCTGTCGAGGGATGCCACTTTGTAACTCTGTAACTTAGTCGCTTTGTAACCCGATTACTCTATTCCTAACCAACACCTTCAATCAACAAGTACTTCGCGATTGCCGCTACCACCAGCGAATGATCGACCTCACCCGTTTTCACCAAATCCAGAAAGTCTGCTAACGGTAGCACATGCACGTTGATGCGTTCGTTGCCATCGAGTTGCTGCTCTGCTGTTTTGATGCAGTTTTTTGCAAGATACGTGTGCGTATGATTGGTTTGCATCGCCGGATTTGAACTCACTTTCCCGAGTGAACTCCATTCTTCCGAGGAATACCCCGTTTCTTCGAGTAATTCTCTTTTTGAGGATTCAAACGGCGATTCGCCCGGGTCGCAAACACCTCCCGGAAGCTCCAAAGTCAGCACTTCGGTTCCGTATCGATATTGCTCAACCAGTACGATCTTGTTATCTGGAGTAAGAGCAATCACGTTAATCCAATCGGGTGCATCAAGAATCGAAAAAGTGGCTGCATGATTTTCCGATTCAATCCGCATATCACGCTTTAACACCTTGAAGATATTCGTCGTATATTCCACGTGCTCATCCGTGGTAACCCATGGTTCAATGTTATAAGGAAATTTCTTTGTACTCATAGTAAATTATTAACCATCATCGCGCAGAGTTTTGCCATTCATTTTGGATGTGTGAATTATCGACAAAGTGATCCCTCTTACAAAGATTGCTTTGTCGATATAATTCCATCCGTTTGAAAATGATGCCTTCTTCTTCGCAATGACTAAAAATTAGATTATATGCCCAATTCAATGCGATTAAATCATGCTGATTTCACCTCAAAAAAACAGATTGCCGAAGCTACGGAAAAAGCCTGCGATTTGATGGAAGAAATGTATGACCAAGGGATGTATCCCCGAATGATCGTTCATCGCGAGTTTTCCGATCATAACCCAACCATCAAAGGCGAGCTTGCCCAACCAAGTGCATTCCGATGGTATTTATTGCGCGAAATGCGACGTCTGCTCAAAAAGAACGCCGATATTGAAATCGTTGCAAAACGAAATGTGATGCCGTTAAATGATCCGCAGTTGTTGGATCATACCGACGAGGAAGAGTGGGACTTCACGAAGAAAAAGATGTTTTTGTTTAGTCCCGAACGCACCGATATTTCCCTCGATCGCTTGTATCATTACACCGGAACCAAGCCTGAAGATTTCCAGCGATACATACTGTTTACCAATTACTCGATGCACGTGGAAGTGTTTTTGGAATTGTATCCTGATTGCGTGAAACCGGCCAGAGAAGGTGTTCAGATGCCGGCTTATCATCATAAGTTGGGCGAAAATAAAGGTCTCACTCTCATCAACATCGGGGTTGGTCCATCGAATGCAAAAACCATCACTGATCACGTGTGTGTACTTCGTCCTGATGCAATGATCATGGTTGGACATTGCGGTGGGCTGCGTAATCACCAGGAAATTGGGGATTTTGTGTTGGCTAGTTCGTACTTCCGCGACGACAAAGTGCTAGACGAATTGTTCCCAATCGGCAATCCTGTGATTCCGAATTATTTGCTCAATCAGTTTTTAAAAGAAGTCCTCGACACTCATAATCTTTCCCATCGGATTGGAACCGTGTTTACTACCGGAAATCGAAACTGGGAGTTCTCAGCTAAAGACACTGTGCAGAAGATTCACCAATCCCGCAGTCTCGCCATCGATATGGAGTCGAGTACCGTGGCTACGAATGGATTCCGATACCGTGTGCCCCACGCGACTTTACTTTGCGTGAGCGACAAGCCCCTGCATGGCAAACCTAAGCTGTCGGGTGCGGCACAAGCGTTTTATCAAAATTCGAAAGAGATGCACCTTAAACTGGTGATCGAAGCTATCGATAAAATCAAAAGGATGTATCCGAACGGGTTGCCGAATTCAAGCATCCGCGCCTTCAACGAACCACTGATGGGCGGTGGGGAATAAGGAACATCGAACTCCGAACATTGAACTTCGAATGTGAACGCTGAAGTTCGAAAATCAGAGTCTCCTGTCATTCCTGCGAAGGCAGGAATCTGAGGTGTTCTATTGCTTGTTCTTTTTAAATACCCATACTAGCATGTACCATTAAACGAAAATTAATTATTGTTCATCAATAAATAGTTATTGCTTTACGGAATATTATTTAGTTCATTGATTTTAGTAATTCACTAATCAATGTTCTTATGGGGTTAAAAAACGACTGGACGCTTGCTCACTTTTTGTACTATATAACATGCTTCGTTGTGGTATCTATGATTATTACAAGTTTACCAATCTTAGTCATGTATTGGCAATCTGGAGATGCATTAATAACAAGTGTCCCGAAAATTGACCCTTTAGTTCGAGTCAATAATCTTGAATTAGAACCTGATGAAATTGAGTCGATGCTAGGAACGCATGCATTACCTATCGAAATATTTACACGAATCGGTGTAATGACGCTTGAAGAAGACCTCTCTGCATATAACCAAAAAATCTATGTGGCTCGGCTTTTTAAGTATACTACTCTTTTATGCTTTATGATTTTACTTGCGAGAGTATTAAAAACAGTAAGTGATAAAAATCCTTTTGATCATTCTAACTCAAAAAGACTTTTAAAAATGGGTGTACTCGTAATGTGTTTTGGACTTTTTGATGTACTATCAAGCTATACATTTGCCAGCGCACTCAATGAAATTGGTTTCAAATCTGACATCGTATTTAGAACTGTGTATGAGCCATTAGAACCTTCCATTTATGTCGGTCTTGTATTAATCCTACTTGGCTTTGTTTTTAAAGAGGCCACCCGCATTCATGAAGAGCTTAAACTAACGGTGTAAGCCATGCCTGTTATTGTAAATCTTGATGTGATGCTGGCCAAACGGAAGACGAGTCTTACCGAGCTTTCTGAGAAAGTGGGGGTTACGATGAGCAACCTTTCTATCCTGAAAACGGGTAAAGCTAAAGCAATTCGTTTTTCCACACTTGAAGCAATTTGCGAAGTACTCAATTGCCAACCCGGCGATATTCTGGAATACAGGGAGCACTAAACAATATTCAACAAGGAATGTTCAACATTCAAAGATCTTGTTCACTGTTTATTCCTTGTTGATTATTGAATATTGAAAAAAATTTGTAAGGAGTTGCTTTGTAAGTGATCTAACATGTAAAAAACATGTGTATTATGCTTGCAAAAACCGAATCCTTTTCTCACGAAGACTACTACAACCGAACCGTTAAAGAGATGCTCCCCGATGAGCAACCTCGCGAAAAACTGCTAAATTACGGCGCCGGCTCGCTTTCGGATGCCGAATTGCTTGCCATCTTGCTGCGCACCGGCACTAAAAAAATGAACGTAGTGGAGACTTCACGGGCTTTATTGGGTCATTTTGGAGGATTGCATCAACTGGTTAAGCGCGATTGGAAAGAATTGGGTGTGATTCCGGGCATCGCCAAAGTGAAGGCCATCACACTCGAAGCAGCATTTGAGCTGGCGCGACGTATTCAGGTTGCCGAAATGGGTGAGGAAATACAAATCACTTCTCCGGAGACAGCCAGTGCTTTCTTCGGGCCTAAACTACGTCACCTGAGCCACGAGGTGTTTTACGTGGCCTTCCTCAACAACAAGAAAGTGATGACCGGGTTTCATCAAATTAGCTCGGGTGGGACCAACGCCACCATCGTAGAACCGGCAGAAGTGTTACGCCAAGCGGTGCTTCACAAAGCCACTTCTATCATCCTTGTACACAACCACCCTTCGGGAGTGTGTAAAGCCTCAACGGCGGATATCAACCTTACCAAACGAATCGCTGAATCCGGAAAATTGCTCGGCATCCCGGTGGATGATCATATCATAATTGCAGGGTATGAGTTTGTGAGCTTACGGACGGAGCGCTTGTTCAATTAAGAATTACTCAATTATCAATTAAGAATGAAACTAAGATCAATGAAAGAAAATGTTATCCTAAATAAAACATATACCTTTGCTGTAAGAATAGTTCGTTTACATTCTCATCTTTGTGAAACTAAAAAACAATTTGAAATTGCGAAACAATTGTTACGAAGTGGCACTTCGATTGGTGCAAATACTGAGGAAGCAATCGGAGCCGAATCAAAGAAAGATTTTATTCATAAGTTTTCGATTGCATATAAAGAAGCTTGTGAAACAAAATACTGGCTCCGTCTATTACGTGATTCGGAAATAATTGATAATAAATTAGCTGTATCATTAATAGACGATTGTGAACAAATCTTAGCAATTATCGGGAAAATTAAAATCACCTCTAGGAAACATTCTTAATTGAATAATTCTTAATTCTTAATTGATTCACCCTTATCTTTTAAGAAATCCGAATCAATCTCCCAATGACCGAATATTTAAAAGAAATCCTGTCCGCTTCACTTTCGCAATTTGAACTCGACGAGCATCCCGAAATCCATCTCGAAGCTCCGAAAGATCCAACGCACGGCGACGCCTCCACCAATTTGGCGATGATGCTTGCAAAACCATTGCGAAATAATCCGCGCGCTATTGCTACACAGATTGTAGAAGGATTGAAGTACGATGATCGCAAAATTGCATCCGTAGAAATTGCTGGGCCGGGATTTATCAATTTTCGATACGCCGAAGATTATCTGTTTGATGAACTCCAAACCATCATCAACGAGGGTGCTGAGTACGGAAAAAGCACTGCTTATTCAGGCAAAAAGATTCAGATCGAGTTTGTGAGCGCCAATCCAACCGGACCGCTAACTGTAGGTCATGGCCGAAATGCAGTTCTCGGCGACACCGTTGCCCGACTGATGGAATGGACAGGCGCTACGGTTGATCGCGAGTATTACTTCAACAATGCCGGTCGACAAATGCGTGTGTTAGGTCAATCCGTTCAGGCTCGCTATTTGGAAGCTTTAGGTAAAGATGCCGAATTCCCCGAAGGTGGTTACGAAGGCGAATACATTAAAGACATTGCCCAAGAGCTGGCGAATGAAAAAGGTGATTCTTTGGATGATTCCGATTGGACACCCTTCAAAGAAAAAGCTGAATCGGCCATCTTCGCCGACATCGACACAACGTTGAAACGCATGAACATCCATATGGATAATCACTTCAACGAACACGATTTATACGAAAACGGCGATATTGAATCCGTGGTAAGTCGGCTTCGCGAAAAGGGTTTGGTGTACGATGCCGATGGGGCGACTTGGTTTAAAACCACCGAGTTTGGTAAAGAAAAAGACACGGTGCTCATCAAAAGTACCGGCGAACCGACTTATCGTTTGCCGGATATCGCCTATCATGCCAACAAACTAGATCGCGGCTATGATTTGTGTATCGATGTGTTTGGCGCCGATCACATAGCAACTTATCCCGATGTGCTTTCCGGGATTTCGGCACTTGGCTACAATGAAGAGCAAGTGGATGTAATAATCTATCAGTTTGTGACCATCGTAAAAGACGGTAAGCCGTTCAAAATGAGTACGCGAAAAGCCAATTTTGTGACTTTAGATGAACTCATGGACGAAGTTGGCGCCGATGTCACCCGTTTCTTCTTTTTGATGCGATCACCGAATACCCACCTCGAGTTCGACATCGCCCAAGCCAAAGAAGCCGGCGAGAAAAACCCGGTGTTTTACCTGCAATACGCGCATGCACGAATTTGCAGTATCCTACGAAAAGCCGAAGAAGAATACACCTTCGTAAACGACGTACAGTTGAATCTGTTGAAAGAAAATGCGGAGATAGCTTTAATTAAAACGCTATTCAAATTGCCGAAAGCCATTCAAAGTGCAGCCGAAGCAAAAGAACCGCATAGGTTAATCAATTATTTGAATGATGTGGCTTCCGCCTTCACAACATTCTACCACGATTGTAGGATAATTGGAGTCGACGCCGATTTAGCACAGGCCAGAATTGCCTTAGCGAAAACTACAGCACAGGTACTTAACAATGGGCTAACTATTTTAGGTATTACAGCTCCGGAAAGGATGTAAAGAGGTTAAATATCCAATAACCAACAAGGAGTTTTCAGTGATCATTGTTTACTCCTTGTTGAATATTGTTTAATGTATTTGCTTTTCAGTATTGATTAAACGATACCTAATACAGTTGTTTGAGATCGAGGTAGTCACATATTTGATCTAATTACCACTGAGCTCACAAAAAAACACTGAGGTATCATTATTTATCCTCACACATACTCTGAGAACTTAGTGCTCTCTTTGGTAGCCGTTTAACGCTCATCAAAAAGTACAGAATAACGTTGTTTCAAATTTGCGTATGCTTTAATCTGAGTTTGAAACGCTTCCATGCTTTCGCGATTTCCACCCATTACAGGCATTTGGGATAATGTTTCCTCCCAGGTTTTTCCAATAAAAAACAGTGGATCAAAAGTAGTACCGGTGAGTTCCTCAAATGGAGCTAAAAAGATATATCCATCAAAAATATCTGCTAGTTTAAAATTCTTAGAACAAGCACCGAAAAAACTATCATCCTTTAATTTTCCCAGCTCTGATGAGTTTAAATCAATGCCAACCGGTTTTGCATATTTAACTAATGCATCTTCAAGCTTACCATTCGCCGGTTGCAGTATAAAGGGGTTGTTTCCCGGAAAGTTATAAAACGGAGAATGCAGCAATACCGAATAAACACGATCAGGATAATTCTGATAAAGCACATTTCCCAAAATATCAGACTCCAATTCGCATTCATTTTCATTTCCGGGACGTAAAATAGGCATTTTATACTTTGTGAAGGCGTGAACCATACCAACCAGAACAAGAGCCTTTTCACCTTTATCAAGAATTTCGCGTTCCAGCAAAGCTGACCTGTACTCATCTGCAGTTCCGAGGTAAAAAACATCCTCTTCAGAGTTTGGGGGCTCTCTGCCTTCTACACCACCCCAATTGTATTGGTAGCTAATATTCAGAATGCGAAAAGGACGTTTTCCATTTTCCAACGTTTGATTGAACGCCCACGCTGCTTCGTATACTTCTTGATATTCTTTGTACGCCCAACCAACGTTGTAGAAAAACATCATATCCCGAACCAATTGCTCATCGTATTTATCGGCAACCAAAAGAGAATCTACTTGTGTCTGAAATTCGAAGGCTCCAAATTCCATCCCTATCGTAAACACTCCTGCATCGTATAGCGCCGGTATCGCTGAAGCAACAAATTCTAGGTTTTCTTTTATCGCATGATCTTCGCCTAGTAATACCAAATCATGTTCTTGAAATACAGAAACTAAATATTTTAGAGGATCTTGAGGTTTTTTGGAATTCTGACCCATAACTATCTGAGTTAACGATAAAATAAATAACACGATAATTACTGTAATCTTCATTTAATAAGTAGCATTTTTTTGGTTTCAACTTGATCGCCTACAGACAAACGATAAAAGTAAACACCGCTTGAAAGTACGTTGGAGTTAAAACGCCGTGAATATACTCCTGCATGTTGTACTTCATTATTTATAAGTGTTTTTACTAACCTGCCATTGATATCGAACACCTCTAAGCTAACACGAGCATTTTGGGGCACTTGATAAGATATGGTCGTTGCCGGGTTGAATGGGTTGGGGTAGTTCTGAAAAAGCTGAAAATTGTGTTCGACTTCAATAGAAGTATTTGTAGTAGAATTTCGAGCCACTATTATATCATAAAAGTACGAACCGGAAGATGGGGCTTCTATTTCTAAAAAATTCAATGTTTTCAGATCAATTGGCTGACCTAATTCTTCAACATGTAGAAACAGTTGGCTATCAGAATTAAACTCGCCATTCATATCCCATCTGAGTAAATAACGCCCAGATTTACCCAGCTCAATAACAACTCTTACTGTATCTTTATCCGCTAAAGCAGATCGCCCTTCAAAAACACGTTTGTTTTTATTTTTATCTAAAAAAGAAACTTGGCTAACTATACTGTTCAGTGATTTTAGCCGAGCAACATCATGAATATCAGCACCTGCACCCGCTTTATCGTGAAATATCAAGTGTGCTTGATTGTCCAAAATCTCTCCGTTCTGTGATTGTAAAGTAAACTGAATGTGATCCGGTTTGTGATCTGCTTTTTTCCCATAAACCTCTGGGTATTCTACTGTCTTTTGAACTTGATTAAAGTTTAATTGAGCATCTTCATTGATTGCCTGCACAAAGAATCCTTGCATTGGAGCAATAAATCTTCCAGCGGAACCAAGCCCATTGATAGCGTTATAATAGCTAAACCCTGAGGTGCCACCACCAGTACTACTAGCCGGGTTCCACACAGCATAATTTGTAGATAGGTTTTCTGATTCATCAACTACTTGATGCCAATCAATAGTACTTGCAAACGGGTTACCAACTAAATTATAACTGAGTGAATCGTGTGTTCCACGAAAAAGATTTATAGATAGTGAATCTGGCTCCATGCCACTTAACACCAAGGGCTTGCCTCCTTCGAACATATAAAATAAGTACCCCAATCCCGGCATAAATGTAGTATCGGTGGAAGAATGGGCCTGATAATCCTGCGTAACTTTGTCAAATACCCAGAGATTAGATTCATCATCCTCTACTTGAAAAGTTGCCCACTCACCACCTTGTGTATGAAAAAATTCGCTCAAGGTCCTCAAACTCTCGTCTTCAAATGGTGTTGCTATTAATCTCCAACCGGCACTTTCCTCATAAAACGTTCTTGAGTAAAACAAATCACCGATTATCCCACCGTTTTGCCTTGAAAAGCCTGCTGTATATGATGAATCGGTCATCAAAATAACGTTTGCAGATTCTACATTGATCACACCGGATTCTACGTCTAAATTTTCATATACCTTTATCGTTGAAGCTACATGTATTGTATCGCCCAGGGCATCAATCAATAACTTCTTAAGTTGATTATTTTCGCCAACTAGTTCTAACGTATCCGAATCCATGCTCCAACCAGTTATAGATAAAATAGCTAAAGAATCTGCAATCAACCCATTTTGAGTCGATAACTCTTTAAATCCATCGCTTACTGTTAACTTATTACCATTTAATGCTAACGATCCGGAATTTATTCCAAAAGCTACGCTATGAATGTTTACATCTTGATCTAATTCAATTGAATGTTTTATAACAGCACGGTGATAGGTTGTTGTAGGGGCTACACCATTCTCCCAAACACTACCCGAAGACCAATCTCCGGTGCTTGCTGTCTCAAATTCTAGTTCGGGTTCACTTTCACTCATCAAAAGTGTAAATCTTTGACTTCCGTTTGTTAGTAACCCTTTATGAGTTAGGGTAATGTTAAAGTTTCCTTTTTGTGGGTTTTCAATTTTAATTTGCTCAATATTATCAACTTCATTATTGCCAAAAGTAGCTTCGAAATCTGGGTTTGAATGGTCTAAAACCCATGGCAAAAAAATTGCTCCCTCAGAGTCTTCTACTGTAATGTCCAGGTCATTAACGAGCTTTAAATCAGAAGGATCATTTCCAATTATTGACGGAGTTGCGGCAGGATCTGTCCAGGCCACTGTTAACACTAGGGGCCTACTGTTTTGATGATTAAAGGTAAAGCTTAATGATTGCTCATTCATCAAGACTGTATCGATTAATTGATTTGAAAGCGCATCCGTACTATTTGCAGAAATAAACCGGATAGCTCGTTCTGTATTTAACATTCCCCAGCCGGTTTTATAATCCGGTCCAGGGTTGCCAATATCATCAGAAGTATGCGCCAATAAAGCTCGCAATGAAGCAGAGGATAAAGTATCGCTATTCAAATCTTGATAATGTTCACGAATTAACGCTACTGATCCGGCCACAACTGCAGTTGCAGCGGAAGTTCCACCACCGGTTCCATATGAATTATTACTCGATGAGGTTGTTGTAAAAACATGGGTTGGAGCTACAATATCTGGTTTAATCCTTCCCTCATCTGTTGGCCCAAAGCCAGAAGTTGAAGTAGGTTCGATTGAATCTAAATCATCAAAATCGTTGGTATTACTTTCAACTGCACCCACCACTAATACGTTTTTAGCTAATGAAGCAGCATTGATAGATTCATAGCCATCAACCCCGCCATCAACTTCACGAACGCTAACAGAATCTTGAACACAGTTAAACGAAGAATCATATTTCCAATGTGTTATCGGTTGGTTAACCGGGCCTTCACCGCGTTGATTCCCTGCAGCTTTCAAAATTAAATAATCAGGTGCAAGATATGCTACACTATCCCAATATTGTGCTTGGTTATCGTAATACCCAAACTGAAATGCCTTCGTATTGTCGCTAGATTCTAAAGAGAACCACATCCACCCTGGACCACATATATTCGCATTTGTCGTCCAACCCGCAGTTTCGATGTATGGATGTGCAGACGTAAGCAAGCCACTTGAGGCCTCGGTAGCCATTTCACTTATATCGTTGTTCCAATTCCAAGCAGAAACACTTGCTTCATTTGCCATACCTCGCGCATTAGGATTTATGCCTGTAGCAATTATTGTACCCACCATGTTAGTAGCATGATTGTTCTTCGATCCAGCTTCTGAATCTAAAAACGAAACTCGCCCATTGTATTCTTGATGAGTTAGTAGCGGCTTATTCTGATCCCAGTATCCTATCGTTATACTATCTCCTGAGAGCGCTAATCCGGATTCATTACCAGCCCATACAGCATCAGAGTTAACAGCACTAGCAGCTTCTAAATTTGCTGTCTCATAAATAACCGGTAATACATGCTGTTTCTTAACTTTGGTTTTATTTTGAGCCCACTCTGCAAACTCTAGGAGTTTCTTCTTATCCAAAACCTGTGCTTGAATGGAGTTTATACTCCCCAAAAAACAGCTTAAAATTAAATAAAGTAATGTCAGCTTATATTTCATCAACTTTAACGTAGTACCCCATCGTTGCGTTGAATTATAGTAAATCAACTGCGAATAAACTTATGACTGAGGGAAAATTATAAAGAGATACACCTTCAAATTGCAAAGCTTGTACTCAAGGCAAGTTATCCGCCAGGCGATCAACAGAAGATAAGCTCTAACATTAAAAATATTAGTGTTTTATATCACTTCTACTTCGGCAATAACCTGGTAAAACAAACAATCCCACGAGTGATTTGTTTATCTACCTGAAACCCACATTGACTGAACAGATCGTTGCTTTCGCCTTTGGTCCAGAATTTGATTCCGCCCAAACCAATCGATTCCTGAAGCAATCTCCCGTACCATGCATCACTTTTGATAAGATGCATCACAAAGAAACTCCCGTCCTTTTTTAGCACACGGTTGGCTTCGTGCAACACCCGAGTTGGCTCAGAAAGCTCGTTCAATGTTCCACCCATCACTATTCCATCGAAGGTTTTGCTAAAGAACGGCATTTCTCGTCCATCGGCACGAACCAGATAAATATTTGTCTCGTCGGCTTCGGCTTTCATGCGGGCTTCTTCCAACATTTGGGTAGAAAAATCCAACGCTACGATATCCGCTTCCGGCTGAGCTGCTTTCAACGCCCGTGCATACAACGCCGTTGAAGCACCCAAATCCAGATACACGCCACCAGCTTTTGGCTCCGTCCATTCGATCAATAATTCGTGTTCTTTTTCAATAGGAAAGTCTTCGCCGGTAAGTAGAGATAGCGATCGTTTACGCCACAATTCTTCGTAGATGGTAGCCGTCAGTTTCCAGTGATTGGTACTGGATGCGATGGTTGAAAAAGCCGGGTCTTTTTCCATCATATCAATGATGTTGTTTTTAACCCGATATTCGTCGCCATCGGTGGTGGCAAAAGATCCGTTAAAAGGAAGGGATAAATTTGATACTTCTTCGGGAATGTGGATTCCGATGCGCTCGTTAGCCGGCGATTTTAATTCTAAACTCATAAATTTTGATCTGTTTGAACAGCCTTACGTTCTCAGCAGTATCGTGTTTCGTGCTTATTTTTGAAGCACCAACGATATCTGTGCACCCTTATCAACACCTAACATCTGCGCAGCATTTCCTTTGTTGATGCCCACTTCCAACATCCCCGAGCTTCCAATGAATGCGGCAGGCTCGCCCGGTTCAACATCCCCAAAAGTATTTACCATGTGATCGATAATGGTATTGCCCACATACACGCGCACTTTTCGTCTACCTGCGGTTTCTTCAAGTAAGCTTTCAGAAATATTTGTGATCAGATTTCCGAATCTATCGATGTGAATCACCCATCCTTGCACACCATCTTTATCTCCGATTGGAACTGCCCAGTGATAGGAAACCAGATCTTTGATCGGCTCACCAAGTTGTTTAATGTCCACGCCTTCGCTTAAATGAGCAGCAACCGGACTAAAAATATCTCGACCGTGAAATGTGCGCGATCGATCTTTCAACCAGTATTCCGGCTTGTTCAGTTTGTACGCTTTGTACTTGAACTGGTTGGTGATGAGCGAAAAAATTCCGTTATCCGGTCCAACAAAATATTGATCGTTTATTTTTAGGGCGATGGGATGGCGATCCGTTCCCACACCTGGGTCAACCACCACCAAATGTACGCTACCTTTTGGGAATTGGAAGGCTGCATTTCGGATTACCCAAGCACCCGCCATAATATCTTGCGGCGGGATTTCGTGCGAAATATCAATTAATCGAGAAGTTGGAGTGATGCCGAGCATCACCGCTTTCATGACACTTACGTAGTGATCCTGTGTTCCAAAATCAGTGGTAAGAGTGATTATCCGACTCATTAAGCATAGCTATTCAACATCACCGGCATCACCAGCATGAGAATATCTTCCGACTCGTCGTCTGAGGTTGGTTTTACGATTCCTGCTCGATTTGGGGATGAAAACTCGAAGCTTACTTCATCATCATCGATGTTGCTTAACACATCACCCAAGTACTTTGCATTGAACCCGATTTCCATGCTTTCATTGTTGTACTCACAATCGATGGTTTCTTTGGCTTCGCTGCTCATATCTAAATCTTCTGCGCGAATGGTGAGTTTATCTGCATCCAGCTGTAGACGAATTTGACGAGTAGTTGAGCTCGAGAAAATCGCTACACGTTTCACTGTCGAGAGCATTTGATCTTTACTGATCGTGAGGAATTTGTTGTTGTCGCGAGGGATTACCGAATCGTAATTTGGGTATTGCTCGTTGATCAAACGTGTAATCAAAATGGTGCTTCCGCTGTGGAATCGAGCGTGATCTTGAGTTACTGTTACTTTGCAATCGTCGCCTTGCACTGTTTTTTGGATCAAGCTGAGTGCTTTATCAGGAATGATGAAATTCACATCGTTCGCTGCTTTAATTTCTTTGTTGGTGTACTTCACCAAACGATGCCCATCGGTTGCCACAAACTTACTTTCTTCTGTTCCAATCTGGAAATACACACCCATCATAGCCGGACGCAAATCATCGCTACTAACGGCAAATAACGTTTTGTTGATGGCTTTGTGAACCAACTCAGTGGTTGTTGAAATCACCGTGCCTTCATCTAAATTCGGCACTTCAGGGAATTCTTCGGCCTCATCGCCAACCAGCTTATAGTTACCTTTATCGGTGCGGAAGTTGATGTTTTTACGATCATCTACATCAAAGAACACCGTGATGTTGGGCAGTTGACGAAGAGTTTCGAGTAATCGTCGAGCAGGGATTGCTACCGCGCCATCTTCTTCGATATCAGCATCGATGCTTTGAACAATCGAAATTTCTAGATCGGTGGCGGTTAGTTTTAACTTGCCATCTTCGCTCTTGAATAAAATAGTTTCCAAAATTGGTAAGGTAGCCTTCGAAGGCACGGCTCCAATCACCGCTGAAAGGCCTTTGTTGAGTTCGCTGCTTGAGACCGAAAATTTCATAAAATTTATGTCAGAATTAGTTGTTTCGGGCAATTTTTCCCAAATCTTGCCCTTTCTAAAAGTTGTGCTTATACTAAGAAATCCTCGTTCCCGTTGCAATACAATACGAGCCAAAAAAACCGCTTAACAAAAGCAATTATCCTATCGATACAGCTCTACTATTTTTTTAAGATTTCAACTGCTATTTGATGAATCGTTTTTTAACTGCGCTTCTGGTTTTATTTGGCCTTTCTACCTCAACTCTTGCCCAAAGTGCGTTATCGAAATATGGCAATGATTTTCTCTCGGTAGGTGCCGGCGCCAGAGCGTTAGGAATGGGTGGCGCACAAACAGCTTTAACGAATGATGTTACTTCAGGCTATTGGAATGTTGCCGGCTTAGCTTCGCTTGATCACCCTGAGTTTATTTACATGCACTCCGAGCGTTTCGGCGGCATTGTAGGCTACGATTATGGCGCTGCTGCTTTCCCGTTAAAATCACAGGATGGAGTTTTTGGGATCAGTTTTTTCCGCCAAGGTGTAGATAATATCGCGAACACGCTTAATGCATGGGATGCCGATCGGGGCGAAAACGGCGGACCTAAAGAAGATGCAGAATCGTATATCACGCGGTTTTCTGCTGCGGATGTCGCCATCTTACTTTCCTATGCCAAAAACTACAACGATCGTATTTCGATTGGGGGTTCTGCGAAAATTATCAACCAGCGGCTTGGACCTTTCGCAAACGCCTGGGGCTACAGTTTGGATGTTGGTATTTTGATGAAAACCGGTTTTGCTGATTTCGGGGCTTCGATTCAGGATGTTACCACGATGCAAAAAATGTGGACGGTGAATGAGGAAGAATTCGAAGGTTTTGAAGAAGCTTTTGGCGATTCCATTCCAACCGGACAAAATGAATACGTTTTGCCCTCGGTTCGGCTAGGTGCGGCAAAAAAATTCTCAGTTTCCGATTTCGATTTCGCGGCTGCACTTGATTTTAACCTGCTCTTCGAAAATCGTCAGGCTTATTACTTGAATATGGGCAGAATGAGTATCGAACCGCATGCTGGCGTTGAAACCACCTATAAAAACCGAATTACACTTCGTGCCGGTCTCACTGATTTTATCGACGATCCCGTTTCTGGGTTTTCAGTTTCTCCAACGCTGGGTTTGGGGCTCAAAGTTTCTGATTTCTACCTCGACTATGGATTCGCCAGCTTTGCCGGGGCGTCAAGCACACTCGGCTACACCCATCGAATTTCGCTCAAGTTTGAGTTTAGGAAGTCTGACTAGGTTAGATGTTTTTAGTCGTAACGATAAATCTACAAAGCTTAAACTTCAGCTAGTTTACTGGAAATAAACTCATTCAAGCTTTTTCCCTCTTTCTTTGCTTTCAAATAAACGTTACGGTGTACTTCTTTAGGTAAACGAAGCATTAATTTTCCGGAAAATGGTTTGTCGGGTTCTTCACCTCGCTCTGCACAGAATTCTAAATAATCATCTACAGAATCTTTGAATGCTTTTTGAATTTCCTCAACTGTTTTTCCTTGAAATGTAACTACATCGTTAAGGTCTACAATTTCACCATGTAGTAATCCGGCTTCTTCATCCAACTCTACCTTTCCATGATATCCTTTGTATTTCAACATATCTTACACCTTAATTCTTGCTTGTATTAAAAACTTTCTCATCGACTTGAGTGCTCCTTTATCGGTTTCTTTTTTAGGATGAGGTCGATGAAATACAGCTCGACATCCATTCAAATATATTCGAACTCTCGAGTCACTACCTTCTGAAAGTTCAGCTCCTAAAGCTAAAAGTAACTTTTCAATTTCACTCCATGCTACATCCGAACGAATAGGAACATCAAAAATAGCCTCTAATGTCTTTTGATGTTTCTTTCGTAAATTCATAGTATCAAAATATGATACTAATTTTAGATTATTACAATTAGATTTTATTGTCCATACATTCATCCAAAAAAACATGCGAATCATCATCCTTGGTCCTACAGCATCCGGAAAAACGGAGCTTTCTATTCAGCTCGCTGAGGACTTGGAAACGTCTATTATTTCGGCGGATTCTCGGCAGTGCTTTTCGATGATGGATATCGGAACGGCTAAGCCATCCAAACAGGAATTAACTCGTGTACGACATTTCAATATCTCGAACCTTTCGTTGGATGGAGACGACAGCGCCATTAAGTTTAATCGACGTGCGGAGGTGTGGGAAAATGAGATTTTATCAAATTCTGAACATGTGATTTATGTCGGTGGAAGCACCCTACACCTTACCGGCTTGATTCAGCCTTTCAGCGATATTCCTGATTCTGATCCGAAGAATATTGCAGTACTCAATCAACGAATTGAAGACGAAGGCATTGAATCGCTGTTTGAATTACTTAAAAGCATCGATCCCGAGTACATCCCAAAAATGGATGGAATGAACCGTCAGCGTATTATTCGCGCGCTCGATGTATGGATGCAAACCGGAAAACCATTCAGCAGTTTTCATAACAATGATAAGCTAAAACCCGATGAAGACTCCATTGTCTTCGGGCTCCAACATCCCCGCGAAAAGCTGTATGCTCGCATCAATAAACGCGTAGATTTGATGATACAAGCCGGACTCGAAAACGAAGTGGAACAGATTTTAGACTCCGGATTTTCTCCCGATTTACAGGCGCTTCAAACCGTTGGATATCGGGAAGTGATTGCGCATCGAAATGGGGAGTTTGATCGAAAAACTATGATCGAAAAGATCAAAACAAATACCCGAAGATACGCTAAACGGCAACTTACCTGGTTTCGGCGTTGGGAGTTTATTCACTGGTTGGATGCAGATAAAATGACTACCAAAGAATTGATGGAAAAAATACAGTCAACTCTTTAGCAGCTAACCGTTTTAACCCTTATTTTCTGCACTCACTTAAAATCAGCTCCACTATGTACAAAGCCAAAGTAAACGTAACGCTCCGTCCGTCGATCCTTGATCCCAAAGGTAAAGCAGCGCATCACGCCCTCGAAAACTTAGGACTTAATCAAGTTGAAAAAGTTCGCATTGGGAAATTTATTGAGCTTGATGTAAATGCGGATTCTGAAGATGCTGCAAAAGCTGTTGTTGAGCAGGCATGTGCTAAACTACTGGCCAACGAAGTGATGGAAGACTTTACGATCGAAATCGAATCTTAAGAATTAGATCAATGCAAGCTTTCGAAGATCTTCTGATGCAGATAGATTCCAACACCGAATCCGAAACGGAGGAAGTAGTTGATGAAAGCATTGCTACGCCTTGGCGTGTGATTTTATACGATGACGACATCCATACGTTTGAAGAAGTAATTGCCCAATTGATGAAAGCAACGGGTTGTAGCCTCGCAAAAGCAGAGGAACTAACCTGGAAAGTGCACAACGAAGGCAAGGCCATCGCTTATGAAGGCGATTTTGAAGAATGCCTGAGAGTGGATAGTGTGTTAAAAGAAATTCAACTAGTTACAGAAATAAAAGGATAACATGGCAACATTTGGCGTAATCGTTTTTCCCGGCTCGAACTGTGATCACGACGCATATCATGCAATGAAACACGTACTCGGGTGCGAAACTAAGTTCCTATGGCACAAAGATACCGACCTTAGCGGCATCGATTTTTTGATTGTGCCCGGCGGATTTTCTTATGGGGATTACCTCCGATCCGGAGCTATCGCCCGATTCTCGCCAATTATGCAGGAAGTGGTGAAATTTGCCGAAAAAGGCGGTCCTGTGATGGGAATTTGTAACGGTTTTCAGATTTTACTCGAAGCCGGATTAATTCCCGGTGCCATGATGCACAACCACCAACTTCGCTTTGTATGCAAAAACGTTTTTATCCGTTGCGAAACTACCGATTCGTTGTTTACCGGCTCACTTGAAAAAGGTCAGGTTTTTGATATTCCTGTTTCTCATGGCGAAGGAAATTACTTCATCGATCAAGATGGATTGAAATCACTTCAGGATAACGATCAGGTGCTTTTCCGTTATTCGGATGCAAAGGGCGAACTTACCGAATCGGCCAATTTCAACGGATCGATCGACCACATTGCCGGCATTACCAACACAGGCCGAAATGTACTTGGGATGATGCCACATCCAGAACGAGCTATGGAAAAAATTCTTGGCTCTGAAGATGGAAAACCTATTTTTGAATCCATTCTGAATTCCTTGTCAGTAGCTTAAGTTTTCATACCTTAGGCACCTATGGAATCACATGCCGATACATCACTAACTCTGCACAGCAAGGGGCTGGTTAAGCGCTACCGCAAGCGAACGGTGGTGAACGATGTATCCATCAATGTAAACCAAGGCGAGATTGTTGGTTTGCTCGGCCCTAATGGCGCCGGTAAAACTACCACGTTTTATATGATGGTTGGGCTGGTTACTCCAAATGACGGCGATATCTACTTAAACGACACGCGCCTTACCGGAATGCCCATGTATAAACGGGCTAGGTTGGGGATGGGATATCTTGCTCAGGAAGCTTCTGTATTTAGAAACCTTACTGTTCGCCAAAACCTGGAATCAATTTTACAGTTCCTATCCTACAGCAAAGCAGATATTAAAGAACGCTGTGACCGCCTGATAGAGGAATTCTCGCTGCAAAAAGTAGTGAACAGCAAAGGTTATAGCTTAAGCGGTGGTGAGCGGCGTAGAACCGAAATTGCACGAGCACTGGTAACCAATCCTAAATTCATTTTGTTGGATGAACCATTTGCCGGCGTTGATCCCATCGCAGTTGAAGACATTCAAGAAATTGTATCCAAACTGACCAAGCAGAATATCGGGATATTGATCACCGATCATAACGTGCACGAAACCTTGGCGATAACTGATCGCGCATATTTGATGTTCGAAGGTAAGATTTTGATGGAAGGAGATGCTGATGCGTTAGCAAATGATGAAAACGCTCGAAAATTGTATCTTGGCGAGACATTTAAACTTGATCGATATATAAACCAATCAGAAAAATGAAAGAAGTTACTGTACAGGAATTAAAAGAAAAGAAAGAAGCCGGAGATGACTTTTTCCTACTGGATGTTAGGGAAGGCTGGGAATACGAGGTTTCGAACATCGAGGGCGTTCATATTCCATTGGGAGAACTTCCCGACCGAATTTCTGAGCTAGAGGATCAGCGTGATGCCGAGTTCATCGTAATGTGTCGCTCGGGTGGTCGAAGTGGAAAAGCTGCTGAGTTTTTAACTGCACAGGGATTTTCGAACGTTCACAACCTTAAAGGTGGAATGACCGCCTGGGGCAAAGAAATCGACCCAAGCGTTCCTGTTGCTTAAACCAGCGCTGCTATCTGATTTAAAAGCTCTTGATTACTTTCAGTATTCTTGAGCACTTTTAACAAGCCTAGCATCGACTCTCGCGGAGATTTCTTTAGCAGATATCGTCGCACCATATTTCGCTCTTCGAGGGAATCCGTTATGAATTTATCTTCATTTCGGGTTCCCGAAGCGGTGATATTAATCGCCGGATAAATTCGATCGTTGGCTAGTTCACGATCGAGCACCAGTTCCATGTTTCCGGTTCCTTTAAACTCTTCGAAGATCAAATCATCCATTCTTGAGTTTGTTTCTATCAAACAGGTTGCAATGATAGTAAGCGATCCGCCACCTTCGATTTTACGGGCAGAGCCAAATATCTTTTTAGGGATTTCTAGAGCTCGGATATCTAAACCACCTGAAAGAGTACGACCAGAGTTTGATTGAACGGCATTGTATGCTCTTCCTAAACGCGTAAGTGAATCAATCAGAAGTACAGCGTCTTCGCCCATCTCAGCTTTACGCTTAGCGTAGCCAAGGGCCATTTCGGTAATACGAATATGGCTGTTTGTCTTTTTATCGTTTGAGGATGCGAATACTTCGGCATCTGTTGATCGAATGAAATCGGTTACTTCTTCCGGACGCTCATCTACTAAAAGCACACTCAAGTGAATGTCGGGATTATTTTGTGCTACAGCGTTTGCAATCTGCTTTAACAAAACGGTTTTACCGGTACGAGGAGGCGCTACGATTAATGCACGCTGACCTTTACCAATGGGTGATACCAGATCGATAACACGCATTTCGATATCTTCGGCTTGCTCACCCATCTTAATCCAATCAACAGGCATGATAGGAACTTGTCGTTCAAATCTCGCGCATTTTGTCCACGCCTCAAGCGGCTGACGATTGATGAAATCGATAGAGAACACGTGCTTATTCCCTTGATGATCTTCTTCGAACTCACCTTCGAGAATTAGACCTTGTCGAAGCTCTAGCGCTTTAACTTCTTCCGGTTTTAAGAACGGATCTTTAGGATTGTACGAGAACTCATAATCCAGCTTGCGAATAAATCCCCAGCCTTTTTCATTAATCTCAAGTACGCCTGCATATCTCCCGGCTACACCCTGGTTGTTATTCCAGTAGAATTTGGGGATAAAAACATTGCCGCCCTTGTTTCGGTTTCTGTTTTTATTGTTCCGGTTCTTATTGTTATGATTCCGGTTTTTATTTTTGCCGTAGTTCTTTCTGTTATTTCTAGCCATGAATGGAATTATCGAATTTCAAGTCTCCTAATTGGAAAAGCAGTATGTGACGGTACTTTGATTTAAAAAGGAGAGCGAAAAAAGGGGGTGCAGATTAAACTCTGCACCCGTTTTCAGAAGATGGGAAAAGATACAAATGTTTTAACTGATAGCAAATTATCTAACAGTTGTAGATTCATTTATCCAGCTGTAACAACTATTTAATGAATTGTCTACACGTACACTTTGACCTTGTTCGTAACCAAGAGTGAAAAATTTATCCTCGGTGGTTGGGGTTACTGCTTCGTAAGTTGCCATTTGGCTATTCACTGTGTTGGTAGTTGAAGCATCAACCTGCTTAGCTTTGTTCAAATAGTCGATAACTAACCAATAAACAACTTTATCGAATGGTTCAAGTTTACGATCTGAAGTACAGCTGGTAACAGCCTGACCGTATAGCGCAGCTTTTTTGATGTAAGCTAATCCATAATTAGGATCTACCGCAATGGCCGCTTCGATGTAGCGCTTAGCAGCTCGTAAATTGCCCATTGAAACGTTTACATCTGAAAGATCGATATTGATCTCTTTCTTGTCTCTGTCGTTAGTTGCTTTATCTAAAGCTTCGCTATAAAGTACAGCAGCAGCTTCATACTCTGCGTTCCCTTTTTCAACATCTGCTAGTTTTAAGGCAGAATCGAATGTTGGGTTTAACTCATGAATTTTTTTCAGTGTTTCAATAAGCTCAGCCTGCATATCTAATGCTTCATAGGCATCTGCCACACATTCTAAATCAGATAATGAATTTGGGTTTGCTTCTAGTTTGCCACCACAAAACTCTAATCGTTCTTCCGGCGAAGAAAAAGCATCGTCAAGCAACTCATCAAAAAATGCTTGAATTTCAGCATTTGCGAATGGACGAGCTGTATCAATAGTTTCGATTAACTCGTCTTTTCGAGAATCATCACGAGAAATATTGTCAACCATCACGCGGATATAATAGCCATCAGCTAAAGTGGTGGTTTGCTCAGGATTCATTTCAAACATTTTCTCGAAATCTGCATATGCTTTTTGCAATCCATTTTCGATGTTATTGTAGTTTTCTAAATAGAATCTACCCCTACGTTGGTATAGCTCGTATTTATCAACTTCTTCGTCGGTAAATTCTTCGAACATATCTGCGAAAATCATCTGTGCAGAATCCAGATAGGCTTCCTTTTCACTTGGGTCGCTCTTGGATAATCCAATTTCGGTGTAAATTCGAATGAACCTGTTGTATTGTGATTCCAACTTGAATCGTCCTTCAGGAATCCCCTCAATCGAACGTGGCTTTTTACATAGCATCCACCGCCCGTAAGTTAATGCGAATGGATAGTCACCATTAGAATAATTTCCTTGAAAAATGGAATAAGCAGCTATTTCCTGCATTCCTTGTGGTGGATTCGGATTACAATCTTCTTGGGCCTGTAATCCTGAGGCACCAACCAACATAATCCCTAATATTGTATATAGTACTTTCATTGCTCTGTTATTTATTCGTTAGTTCGGTATATAAACTCGGCTTGTATTTCAATTATTACTTTAAATTTATCTAAGCTTTGGACGAACGAACATTAGTTCTGTTAAATTAACCGACATCCCTACGGTCCAAATGCGTTCTTTAAATAAATTATTATCGGTTGTTCCTCTAAATCCATATTGGAAACTAAAGTCCACGAAAGAAGCAACCTTCGAAGGTATTCCAAATCCTGTATTTAACCAAAGTGTTTCAATGTTTTGGTCAAGAATATTTAGATGTCCGGTGTCGTAAGATATACCTGCAGCATATTTAAAACCCGATAAAAACGTATCTAAATTTTTTCTATACGGATGGTATTGTCCACCAAATCCGATTTTTTTACGATCGTTCATTAGTTCCTGTGAACTTGGATCTAATGTGTTAGAAAAGTCCGACCATTTCTGTAACTCAGCTTCAACAGCAAGATTAAATAGATTACTTGGTGAGTATCCGATGCCGAAAGATGCTTCCATTGGCATGTCGATATCGCCATTTTGATCTTCAGCTCCGTTAATGGTTACTTCTTGCTCGGCGCCGCGCACATTTTTAATTGCGCTGAATGTCCTTTTCGCATCTATGGTGTAGGGCAGATTTAAAGTACCACCAAAAGAAAACGTGTCTGTTTCTCTTAAAACACTTTTGAAAGTACCGGTAAACCCAAATCGTTGGGCAAATGCATTTCCGTTATAATCGATTTCTTGCGAATGATCAGCAAAACCTGACACGTTAAAATCGAGTGCTTCGGAGTTTTTAAGAGTTAAGAACGCAATTGAAGGAGCATACCCAATCGAAAAGTTTTCACCCAATTTAAATGCAAAGCCTACTTCGAACTTATTAATGCCACCAAAGCTCTGTACTTCGTTGGTGTACTCGAGCTCAGTATTTGCTGTAGAATTAAACGTTTTTGTATTTACGGATTTAAAATTGGCACGAGTTACAGGATACATTCCCACCGACATTCCAATTTTACCCGGCTTTAATGGGAAAAGCAGATGCAAATAACCAGTTTGTAAATTAACATTGGTGCCAGTTGAAGCAGAACTTTCCACTTCAGCTCGGGTTAACTGCAGCCCTGTAGAAGCTTGGCTATAAAAAGTACTTGCCCAAAGTCCGGGATTTGCCAAACTACTGGTTTCGCGGTTTATATTGGTTAAACCTAAAATGCCTTGAGCTTTAAGCCCTGCAGAAGTCACATCAACGGGATAACCCACCCCAATGGATGAATAAATAGAACCGCCACGCGCCTCGGCAGAGTTGCCGGTTTGTGCGGTTACATTCGTTGACAGTAAACAAACAATAAGTAGTATCGGGAATACAAGGTTTTTCATCGTATTACTCCTCGCTTTCCAGATTAAAGATTATGATTTTTGGAGCATTAGCTGCATCAGCGGTTACATCAAAAAAGGAGCTGAAGGAAAGATAACCCGAATTTTGGCCGGCGTATAGATACACCTCTGTAATATCGGTATCTGCAAAAATACTGGCGTTAAAAAGTTCAGTAATATCGAATCGATATTTCCCTTCATCATAAGATGCAGTGGAACTAATGGTATTAAAGCCAAGATCATAAGCAATGTCGTTTGATGGCCCTAATTGGATTCTAAATGGTGGGGTTTCAAAGCGCTCCTCATTTTCAGTAAGCGAATTCTGAAGCGCATTTTCGTTAGCTGTTAATACCAATTCAGCTCGCACAAAATTATTGTTATCTAAATTTTGGGCAATATCGGTAAAATTGAACTGCAGATATTGATCGTAAAGATTTGACAATACCACATTATTAGCTGGTGCTGTGCCTCCGGTAATCTCTATGTCGGTTGCCCAATCAAGCATGATGTTTGTTGTTGTGTCTTCATCTGCCGGGTCGATTAATAATAATCGTGAAGTACTAATTCGAGCATAAATAATTTCATTAGCGTCGTCTTCAGGCACAATGGCTAAACCAAAATCTTCGTGTCGATATACAGAATCGCGATTTGCATCATCGTTATTATAAAACCGGATGAAATCTGATTTCCAATTTCCGCTCAGTTCTAGTTCTGCAAATCCTGTTGTATCAAAATCTGCTAAAGTAAATTCACCTACTTGTTGCTCAATAGGGCCGCCATCACTTTCAACAACAGAAACTTCATCACTCCTTTTAAAAGCAGATCCTCTCCAAAAATCAGCAACCCGTAATACTTTAAATCTAGCTTCTCGATCCTGTCTGCCGTAAATATTTTCGATATCAATATTAAGGCGAAGCAATGCTTTTGTATCCATAGGTAGGTCGCCAATATCGCCTTGAATTATTGAAGGTTTAAATAATGCCATTGCATTGATCTCACCTAAAATAGGATCGTTAAAAGCACCCGTTGCAGAGTATATAAGTTTCCCTAAGTAAGGGTCAACCGACTTGATGGGTAACTCTGAAACCATTATGGTATCGGCTACAATTTCTGATTCGTTGATAAATCCGGCGCCAACTGTTCCGCTCTCTTCACAGGATAACAGGATAAATGATAACAGTATAGAAAATACAAGCTGCCTTGATTGGGCAGCTTTGTTTTTATTAATCATTAAGTAAAAATCTTGATGTTTTATTCTTTTTCGGCAATTTGTCGATAATAATCGGCGAACTTGCTGGAAACGTCTTCCGGCGATCCTTGAATTTGCTTAGGTGTAATTCCTAATTCTTTGAATATCTCATCAAATTCATTACGAAGGTAATTACCCGTTACAACATGATCGCTAAACATGAGACCAAGCTTTAGCAAATCAACCTTTCCATCGTCGGTTAGCTCTTTTATGTTTATGTCTTCTGGCAGCCCAAGCAATTCCAAAATTTTAGAAGAATCTCCGTGCCCTTCATTTTCAGGGTGGTGCAAATTGTAAACGATTTGCGTGTTCTTGAAGATTTCTTCGTCTTTGTATTTAGTTTTAACTAACAATGGAATTAAACCGGCAGGCCAATCGTGGCAGTGGATAATATCCGGCTGCCAACCGAGCTTCATAACTGTTTCGAGCACACCTTTATTGTAGAAGGCTAAACGTTCTGCGTTATCCGGGTAAAATTTCTCTGTTTTCGGATTAATGAACATCCCTTTACGCTTGAAATAGGTGTCGTTATCGAGAAAATACACCTGCAATTTCGCATTCGGGATACTTGCCACTTTAATTTTCATGCTCTCGCAAGTGTCGCCAACTTCAACTTCAATTCCTGAGAGCCGAATTACTTCATGAAGACGGTTACGGCGGTCGTTAATAGTACCGTATTTTGGCAATAATATTCGAATTTCAAATCCTTTGTCCTGAAGAGACGCCGGTAGGAACCTCAACAAATCGGCGGTATAAGTCATTCTTGCAAATGGAGATATTTCTGCCGCCGCGTATAAAATTTTCATAAATAATTAGTTCTCTTTGTTTGAGATTGTATTCTCTTTGATTACCTGATCGAGTTCGCTGTTTTCATCCAGCGAATAAAAATCCATTAGAGTATCGCTGCGTAACCCAAGTCGAAGGGTTTCGAGTGGAATTACTTCTTCGGGTTGGATATTCCCAAGATTTACATTGCTACCGTATTTACGGATGAACCAAACTTGTTGCTCTTTCTTAGGAGCTTCAAAAATTAGTTTTTCAACCGGAATTTGATCGGTAATTTCTTCAATTAAGCCTGATCTGACTTCGCCGTTGGGTCTGAAAACACCAACTGTTCCACTTTCGCGCGCTTCACAAATCACTTTGTAAGCACCGGCTTCTAATTCTTTTTCAATTACTTTTACCCACTTGTAAGGCGGAATAACCTCGTTTGGGTTTTTCGACCCAACTTCTGAAAGCACACGGTAATCTTTACTCAGATCTCGAATGATTTGCTGCTTCTTATCGTCCGATATCCAAATGGTACCGTTCGAAACTTCAAGGCAATCAATTTCATATTTGTCGAGCAACTTTGTGTATGCATCTAATTGATTTCGAAGCATATATGCTTCGAAAAGTGTGCCGCCTAAATAAACAGGAATACCGGCCTGGCGATAAACATTTAGCTTATCTTCGAGTCTTGGGGTTACATAAGACGTTCCCCAACCAAGTTTTACAACATCAATATAGTCGGCGCAAACATCACAAAAATCTTCCGTTTGGCGAACACTGTACCCTTTATCAAGAACAAGGGTAACCCCTTCTGATCTTGGTTTTTGTGTGCGCTTTGGTAAATTATTAAGCGAAAAAGGCATAAATCTTAAATTTTGAAAGCATGGAATATACTCAATTAACCGCTTTTATTAAAGGCTCAGCTTTCAGAGGATATTTTTCTGTTAGAAAGATCAATTAATTCGTTAATTCGATGCTTCTCAACCTGGTGTAACATCTCGTTTGTATATCTCCATAACCAGTTGCCTGAAGAAGTACCCGGGAAGTTCATGCGATGCTCGCCACCCAAATTCATAAAATCTTGAAGTGGGAATATCGCTTGATCTGAAACCGAAAGCATTCCTAGTCGGATAAATTCCCAATTAATCTGATTCCCATCCGATTTGGTGTACACTCGCGCATGATGCTTTTCTTTTTCCGGTGCCTGATTGTACCACCCGATAGAAGTGTCGTTGTCATGCGTTCCGCTGTAGGCCACGCTATTTTGCGGATAATTATGAGGCAAAAAGCTGTTGGTTGAGTCTGCATCGAAAGCAAACTGAATAATTTTCATGCCAGGAAAAGCGTATTTATCGCGCAGCTTTTCAACACCTTCGGTAACAAATCCTAAATCTTCAGCAATAATTGGCAGCTCGCCACATTCTTTTAGAATGGTATCGAATAATTTTTCGCCCGGACCATCCACCCATCTACCGTTAATTGCCGTGGTTTCATCTGCATTAACTTCCCAATAGGCATCAAAACCACGAAAATGATCTACACGGATGGCGTCGCATTGGGTAAACATATGTTTGAAACGTTTAACCCACCAAGAAAAACCATCTTTCTCTAACTCTGCCCAATCGTACTGAGGATTACCCCAAAGCTGGCCTGTTTCGCTAAAATAATCCGGTGGAACACCTGCAACCAGGGTTCGATTGCCCTGCTCATCAACAGCAAAATACTGGGGACTTGCCCACACATCTGAACTATTATGATCTACAAATATGGGGATATCCCCTACAACGCGGATGTTTTTAGTGTTGGCGTATTGCTTAAGCGCCATCCATTGGTTGTAGAATTCGTATTGCAACCAGTTGTGGAGTTTGATGTCGGCACTGAACTTCTTTTGATACTTTTTAATTGCTGCCGGTTTACGTTGGGCAATGTCTTCATCCCAAGTATTCCAAGGCTGCATTCCATGATGCTTACCACATGCCATAAACAAGGTATAATCGTCGAGCCAGTGCTTGTTTTCCTTTTTAAATGCTTTAAATTTTTTCTCCTCTACGCTATCAAGGTCACTGTAAAAACGTTCGCACGCGAGATCAAACAATACGTCTTTATTTTTAAAAGCATCTTCGTAATTAACCTCTAGACGAGAAGGCAATTCTGCTTTTTTAACTTCTTTGGCTGTTAGTAATCCTTTTTCGACTAAAACATCCGGGCTGATCAAATATGCATTACCGGCGAATGCCGAGTAGCTTGCATACGGAGAATTACCATAACCGGTTGGTGTTAATGGTAAAACCTGCCAAATGGTTTGTTGCGTTTGCTCTAAAAAATTGATGAATTCTCTTGCCTCATACCCAAAATCACCGATCCCGTATTTTCCTGGAAAAGATGTTGGATGTACCAATGTGCCGCATGAACGGGGAAATCTCATAAATTAATTACTTCTTAGGTTTTAGTATTACTCCGGCTAATGGGGGTACCGTTAATTTTATGCTAGCCTTTTGATTTTGCCATTCGCCTGGCACTGCTTTCAGCACCGTATCGCCTACATTGCTTCCGCCATAGTACTCCGAATCGCTGTTCATAATAATTTCATACTCGCAGGCTTCAGGTACACCAACTTGATATTCGTAATGCACGGTTGGAGTAAAGTTAAGAACGGTTATTAAAAAGTCTCCGGTATCTTTTGCCCTTCGAACAAATGAAACGATACTATTGTCGGCATCATTAAAATCAATCCACTCGAAGCCTCTCCAGTCAAAATCGTTTTCGTACAGTGCTTTCTCTGTTTTAGCCAGAGAGTTTAAATCGCGAATAACTTTTTGCACTCCCTGATGTTGCTCCCAATTTAATAAATGCCAATCAAGCGACTTTGACTCGCTCCACTCTGCCCATTGGCCGAACTCGCATCCCATAAACAATAATTTCTTGCCGGGGTGTGCATACATATAAGTGTAGAGTAATCGTAAATTCGCAAACTTTTGCCAATCGTCGCCGGGCATTTTAGCGAGCATTGAATTCTTCATGTGCACTACTTCATCGTGCGAAAATGGAAGTGTAAAATTCTCGCTAAAGGCATAAATCAATGAAAAAGTAAGCTCACCTTGATGATATTTCCGATACAATGGATCTTTTTCGATGTACGCAAGCGTATCATTCATCCAGCCCATATTCCATTTGTAGTCGAAACCGAGACCTCCGGTTTGTGTAGGCCGAGAAACTCCACCCCACGATGTCGACTCTTCTGCAAAAGTAATGGTGCCGGGAAAGTGCTCGTGCACAGAATCGTTGAATTTGCGGAGAAAATCGATGGCTTCAATATTTTCGCGACCGCCATATTTATTTGGGATCCATTCGCCTTCTTCGCGCGAATAATCCAGATATAGCATTGAGGCAACTGCATCAACTCGCAAACCATCAATATGGAATTTATCACACCAGTATAGTGCGTTCGAAATAAGGAAATTATGCACTTCGGTTCTGCCGAAATTAAAAATACAAGTGCCCCAGTCTTTGTGCTCACCTTGTCGTGCATCTTCATGCTCATAAAGTCCGGTTCCATCAAAACGGCGCAATCCATGATCATCTTTTGCAAAATGAGCAGGCACCCAATCAACTATAACTCCGATCCCGGCTTTGTGGCACTCATCCACGAAATACATAAAATCGTGCGGCGTACCAAAACGGCTAGTCGGTGCATAATATCCTGTAATTTGATAACCCCAAGATGGATCGTACGGGTGCTCTGCAATCGGCAACAACTCAATGTGCGTATATCCTAAATCTTTAACATAAGGCACCAATTCGTGAGCCAGTTCGCGATAGGATAAATACTCTGAATCGCCGCCCACTTTTTTACGCCATGAGCCTGCATGAACTTCGTACACCGAAAGTGGTTTATCTAGGGCTTGGCGTTCTTCTCTGGATTTTACCCACTCATCATCATTCCAATTGTAGCCTTCAATATCAAACACTTTAGAGGCTGTTTCGGGGCGCAATTGTGCATAAAATGCAAATGGATCGGCTTTTAACAATGGCGGATCCTGCACCGGCGATTTAATTTCATATTTGTACTCATCACCTTGGGTTACTTGCGGGATAAAAATCTCCCACAAACCCTGATCGTGATATTTCCGCATGCGATGAACACGTCCATCCCAATTATTGAATGGTCCTACAACAGAAACACGTGTTGCACTCGGCGCCGAAACTACAAAATGAATCCCTTTCACCCCATCCACTTCTTTGGGATGAGCGCCCATAAATTCATAGGCTTTTTTGTGATTTCCTTCGCCCCACAACTGCAGATCAAAATCGGCGATCATTCGATCGAATGCATAGGCATCATTTATTTCGAATTCTTCTCCGCTATGCGGCTTGATACTTAATGAATAAGGCGCCGGGTTTTTCCTACGCGGAAATACATACTCGAACAATCCTTCTGGCGAAACTCTTTGCAATTCAACCGGCTTGGTGTTCCCAATTTTTACAAACACCAATTTTGCTTCCGGCCTGAATACCCTGAGCACTAATTTCTCTGATTTACCCTGCTTTATATTGTGAAACCCTAGTACCGAAAAAGGATCCCCGTGAGACCCATTCGAAATTGATTCAATTTCTTCTTTATTGAGCGTGTACGTCATAATATTGTTAGTTGAAGGGGGCAAAAGATAATAAAATATCCGGTAAACGTTTACCTGCTAAATGCGTGATGATACACACTAATGGTTTCGTTATTTTATGTGCATGAACATATCCGGTTTTATAGCTCGTCGCTATCTATTTTCCCGAAAATACATCTCGCTAATTTCTACCCTTACTTATATAAGTATTGCGGGCGTTACCATAGGCACAGCCCTTTTAATTGTAGTCTTATCAGTATTTAATGGCTTTTTTGATGTCGTTAAATCACTATTGTTATCCTTCGATCCGGATGTGCGCATAGAATCAACCCAAAGCAATACGTTTTTATATTCTGATTCACTCCGACAGCAACTCGAGGACATCCCGGAAATTCAGCTAATCTCACCTTTTGTAAGAGGCAAAGCTCTTCTTTCTAATGGTGATGACGCTAATAAGGTTGTTGAGGTTAAAGGCATCGACGAAGCTACCTTTATCAATATGGTGAACATCGAACAGAGCATCACATCGGGAGTGTATGATTTAGAAGTTCGAAATCGCAAACCGGGCATAGTTGTGCACGAGCAACTGCGATCAGAATTATTTTTGAACATGGGTGATGAAATTGCATTGCTAAGTGCTGCCGGCATGCGCAAAGCCCTCACTCAAATCACCGTGCCTCGCTCTTATCAATTTGATGTGCGCGGTGCTTACTTAGTACAATCGATTGCCTCTACTCCCAGCGTGTACGTAGAAATTGATGCCGCGCGACGTTTATTCAACGCTCGCAAACAAGTAACAGGTATCGATCTAAAATTAACCAACAGTGAAGCTGCTGAGAATCTAAAAAATACACTTGCAGCTGAACTTGGTCCTGAATACAAAATCTCGACTTGGTACGATTTACAAAAGCCTTTGTACGATGTTATGTATCTGGAAAAATGGGGCGCCTACATCATTTTAATGATTATTGTAGTGGTTGCCGTGCTTAATATCATTGGCTCGCTAACTATGATTGTGATTCAAAAGCGGCGAGACATAGGCATTTTAATGTCGATGGGTTTTTCATCCGGCCGAATAAAATCCATTTTTAGAAAGCAAGGACTTTTCATTGGCATGATTGGCTGTGGCATTGGTGGTTCACTGGGCTTTTTACTGTGTTGGCTGCAACAGCAATATGGGTTAATCAAACTATCGTCAGCCTTTATTATTGATGCCTACCCGGTAGATATTCGTTTGTTAGATGTACTAATTATTCTGGGTGGCAGCTTATTACTTTGCCTTGCTGCAAGCTGGTTTCCATCTAAGCAAGCGTCTGCAATTCAACCCGCAGAAGCAGTACGGTACGAGTAGATTTTTAGTGACTAGATCTAAAATACTAGCCTTATCCTAATAAAAAGTCATCCAGAACCGCCGGTTGGCGGTGAAGGATCTGCACAATGCTATCTGTGGTTAGATATTCCATTGTGAAGACTCCTCGATTCCTCGGAGTGACTAGTTCTAAATGCTAGCTTTATCCTAATTAACAAGTCATCCAGAGCACAGCGAAGGATCTGCACAATTCTATCCGTGGGTAGATATTTATTCGTGAAGACTCCTCGGTTCCTCGGAGAAAGTCACTTAAATTTCTCTATATATTTCTGAAAGTATGGGTCTTCCAAAATCTTCTTTGGTGGCCATTCACCTACTATTTCCTTATTCAAAAACTTCCATCCGGGATTAAAATTATTAATCAATGAATCTTTCCATTTTCTTGACTTCCCCTTGATTCTTTTTTCAGCGGCTATCGCTTCTATCATTGTTGGAAACACATCATAAAAGACTAAATTATAACAATAGTTTTTCCCTGCAAAAGTCTCGGGTTTCCCTCTTTCCAGATAATGCTCTACAACCCTTCTAGGTAAATTATTTGAAGCCCCTGTATAAAGTACACTTCGGGATGGATTGGTGGTTATGTATACAGCAAAGTCCACTATTTACAATAATAAACTATTAGTTATTGAACAAGTCATCCTGAACCGTCGGCTGGCGGTGAAGATCTACACAATGCTAACTGTGGTTAGATATATATTCGTGAAGACTCCTCGATTCCTCGGAGTGACTAGATCTAAAAAACCAGCTTCACACTAAATTAAAAAGTCATCCAGGGCGCAGTGATGTATCTGCAAAATGCCGACTGTGGCAGATACTCAATTGTGAAGACTCCTCGGTTCCTCGGAGTGACTAGATCTAGAAAACCAGTTTCACACTAAATTAAAAGTCATCCAGAGCGGAGAGATGGATCTGCACAATGCTATCTGTGGCTTGATACGCATTTGGGAATACTAATCGGAGAGGCTGAAATAAAAACTTGATCACCCTTCATTGTAAACATCGGGCAAATCATTTTCGTAGAGGATTACATCGCCGGGCGTAGCTTTTTCTCTTGCTAGTTCATTTGCAGCAAATAAATCATCCACCACAAATACATGATCTGTGTTTTCTTGCACGCTTTCAATTCCTTGCTTTATAGGCTTCGAACGTTGCTCGCCAACCAAAATCACCACATCAAGATTTGCAGCCCCAATAGCTGTGCCGAATTTGAAATTTTCTTCGGCTTCGATTTCACCTAACTCTACCATTCCCGGTGTAATAATCATCCGGTTTCTGTTCTTAAACTGACCCAATATCTCAACTGCGTTTTTTGCCCCCACCGGATTGGAGTTGAAGGCATCATCAATGATAAAAAGTTCGCCGGCTTTCTTTAACTCTAACCGATGCTCAATTGGTTCGATGCTTTGTGCGGCTATTGCCATGGTTTTTGGTCGGATATCGAAATGATGTGCCACACCAATTGCGAGCATCATGTTCTGAACATTATGCGCACCTAGTAGTTTGGTTTTAAACTCATAAATTTCGCCGTCAAACTTTGCCTCGAACCGCGTTCCCGAAGTGTCGTAACTAATTTTTTCGCCCCGGATTTCACCATTTTGCAATCCAACTAGTATACGCTGAATATCACTTCGTCCTTCGCCCATGATTGCAACTCGTTCATCATCCGCATTGAGAACAGCCACCCCGCCTTCGCCTAAATTTTCAACAATAGTTCCTTTTTCTTTGGCGATTACATCTTGCGATCCGAACGTTTCTAAATGAGCCAGCCCAACGTTACTCACCACCGATACATCGGGCTTGGCGATATCACAAAGTTCCTGAATATTTCCGGCGTATCTCGCGCCCATCTCTAGGATCAAAATCTGATGATGTGCTTGCAGATCGTTGTTAATCACTTTACAAATGCCCATTGGGGTATTAAAACTACCCGGAGTGTAGCAAACCGAGTATCGCTCCTTTAGCAAGTCTTTGATCATAAACTTGATGGAGGTTTTTCCATAACTACCGGTAATGGCAATTACTTTAAGGTGAGGCATTGCCGCCAATTTTTTTCTAGCCTTCTTTTTAAAACCTTCTTGAATGCTTCGCTCAATAGGTTTAGTGATATTCCCTGCAAATAATACCGAAAATGGGATTAGCAACGCACCTATCACCCAACCGAACACTAATAAAACTACATCAAAACTGAGTAGCCCTGGATCATAAGTTGGGGGAATCATCCACAAAAAAGGTATGTACCCAGTGTATGCCCAAATCATGAAAAAAACGGGTAAAAACAGATTTAAGATTGCCAGCGGTACCATCAACCGCTTAATCCGACTTGTAAACACCAATGGCTTTTTAATTTGATCGGCTTTGTACCGTTTCACGCTCCCAAACCAGAAAATCCCCCAAACAAAAAGAGCCAATGTTAATGCGGTATTTGTGATGGCTACTTCAAGCCATTCGAAACCAATCACCAAGATGAATAATAAAATATTGTAGAGTGCCAGGTCACCGGGAATAACTTTTTGCTCCCAGTGGCCGCGCAACCACTGCCAATATTCGTTGTGCTTGTAGCCTACCTGTTGAAAAACGTGAACAAAAAAGCGTAATCTGGTCCAGCAATATCTGGCAAGGATGAACGAAAATAATACCGAAAGCGCATCTAAAAAGAGGTAATACAAGGGCTGTCTATGTTATGGTTTTATGATGAATGTTGACTATCTGAGGGATAGTTCGACTTTCTTTTTTGTGGGTGGTATATTCTGCACGACTAAAATTGAAGCTTAATACAGCACAAATAAATATATGAAATTAATTATCCCAATGGCGGGTAGGGGTACCCGTGTACGTCCGCATTCTCATACTGTTCCAAAACCATTATTACCAGTAGCCGGAACCATGATTATTGAGCGGCTTGTTGAAACTTTTATGCGAACGCTTGACCGGGAAATCACCGAGATCGTTTACATTCTAGGTCCGGATTTTGGCCGTCAAATTAAGGAAGAGTTAAATGAAATGAGTGCTCGCCATAATGTAAAAGCAACGTTCAGGGTTCAGGAAGTTGCTCTTGGTACCGCCCACGCTGTTGATTGTGCTCGCGAAGACTTAGACGGCGAAGTGATTGTAGCTTTTGCTGATACGCTTTTCGACAGCAAAGAGAAATTCAATATCGAAGATGCCGATAGTGTAATCTGGTTAAAGAAAGTTGAAGATCCTTCTCGATTTGGAGTAGCCGTTTATGAGGGCGATCGAATTACGGGATTTGTTGAGAAGCCCGAAGAATTTATATCTGATCTGGCGATAATCGGTGTTTACTATTTTAAAGATGGAGAAGGTTTGAAGGCCGAATTAACACGAATTATGGACGAAGACATTAAAGGTCCGGGTGGTGAGTACTTTTTAACTGAAGCCTTGGATAATATGATCAATCACGGCAAGGTGTTTAAAACTGCTACGGTTGATGAATGGCTCGATTGTGGGACATTACCTGCTTGGTTAGAAACAACCGGCGAAATTCTTGCGAAAGAAAATCATGCTTTTGATGCTTCCGCCTATCCCGGTTCTACGATTATAGCGCCAGTATTTATTGGCGAAGGCGTAACTATCGAAGGCAGTACCATCGGGCCCAAAGTTTCAATCGAAGCCGGAACTGTTATCAAAAACTCTACCATTTCGAATTCCATTATTCGGGATAATGCCACTGTTGAGAACACTGAAACTACCGGTTCTACCATAGGCGCACATTCTCTCGTTAGCAATGTGTCCGGTAAAATTGATATTGGCGATCACTCTTCAGTGAGTATCGAAAAATAATTTACTTTTCACTTAAAAATAGCGGGAACACGGCCCGCTATTTTCACTATAAGCACGATACTCTAATGATTTTTATATTCCTGTAGTGGTTTTCCACGGGATAATTATGCGTTGTACCCTTTTATTATTCTTACTAATTGTATTCGGATCTGAATCTGTGCTGGCTCAAAATGATAATTTTAGAGCCTATCGGGATAGCGTTCGGCAAGCACAGGAAGCATTTAATTTGCAATATTCTTCCGCCAACGGATCAAATCAAGCACAGGCGTTCCAAACACAGTTTTCGGCAGAATTCGAAGCCTTTAAAACTGAAATGGTGCAAAAATGGGGTGACTTCAAACAACGCACTAATACCGAATGGGTTGAATATTTTGATGAAGGAAACGCCCGTGTAGAAGTTGACTTCATGCTTGATCGTGTTTCGTTAGAAGTGCTGGTTGATAGATCGCAGAACACCGAGCAACGCGTTGCCAGCCTACCCAGGATGCTCATCGAAACCATTCAAAGCCAAGGCTCAGAGTTTGGTTTTGAAGCAGCCCAAGGCGATTACTCTCCCGTTTTAAACCGGCCTGTACTTTCTAATCAATTAACAAAACGCGTTAGCGAGTCTAACACCGATTACGCACTTCGTATCATCGAAAACAACCAGCCATCGGTTCGGCAAATAAATGGTGCAGATGGTACAGAGCGTGCGGTTTTAACACTTACTTTTGATCTTTTACCCGATGCCCTACGTGAACGCGCTAAACGTGTACAAAGTTTTGTTTTCAAGTACTCCGATCGATACAACCTTTACCCATCGCTAGTATTTGCCATTATTCATACTGAATCCTTTTTTAACCCAATGGCACAATCCGCAGATAACGCAATCGGGTTAATGCAGCTAACGTCTGCCGGTAACGGGGCCGAGGCTTACCAAGCAGTGTACGGCGGTAATGACTTGCCATCCGACGAATTTTTATTCGATCCGGAAAACAATATCCAATTAGGATGCGCTTACATCAATCTGTTGCTAAACACTCACTTGAACGATATTAACAACGATCTCACTAAACAGTATTTGGCCATTGCCGCTTACAATACGGGCTCTTCGAATGTGTTTCGCGCTTATGATCGCAATGGCTCAAAACCTCGTGCAATTCGTAAAATTGAATCAATGACTCCCCAAGAGAATTACGAATTTCTGATCCAAAATTTACCTTCCGAAGAAACGCGCACCTACCTAAAAAAGGTTGTAGAACGGTCGCAGCTCTACGATAGTTGGGGCGAGTAACTCATACCCACTTATATCAAACACATGATAGCATTAGTAACCGGCGCTTACCGCGGCCTAGGTCTGGAAACCGTAAAACAACTAGCCGAACAGAAATATACCGTAGTTTTAACGGGTAGAAATACTGACAAGGGAGAATCGGCGGCTTCAGAATTTCGTGATCAAGGTCTCGATGTCTACTTTCACCGCTTAGATGTGAACGACCAATTTGAGATCAACGAACTGCACGATTATATGCTCGAGAAATTTGGGGTTTTGGATGTGCTTGTAAACAACGCCGGCATCCATTACGATACCGGTCATGATGTTACCAATCCAAATTGGAACATTGTACAAGAAGCCGTTGAAACTAATTTCATCGGTGCTTGGAAACTTACCGTTGCCATGCTTCCTCTTATCAAAAAAAGTGCTACCGGTAGGATTGTAAATGTTTCGAGTGGAGCAGGTTCTTTACAAGACATGAGCCCCGGAACGCCTGCTTATTCAACCTCAAAAGCTGCCATGAACGTGCTAACCATTCAGCTGGCGGAGGCGTTAAAACCTGAAGGAATTAAAGTGAATTCTGTATGCCCGGGTTGGGTTCGAACCGACATGGGTGGGCAAGCTGCACCACGCTCGGTTGAAGAAGGCGCAACCGGAATTGTTTGGGCGGCAACGCTTAACCAAAACGGACCAACTGGTGGGTTTTTCAGAGATGGAAAGCCAATCGCCTGGTAGTGTATTTCTGTATATTTAAATTGGCATAAATCTTCCCCCAAAAGCATTCAAACTTGGCTTTTCACTTTGAAGACTGCGTATAATTACGAATCTACTTTTCAGTTTTACGGGGCGGGGGGACGTTGGATTGTCATCTTAAATGAATCTTCAGAATAGGGGAATTATCATAGCTATGAGAATTGGCGGACTACGCTCTGTAGTAACCATAATTCAATTTACAAAGCTATGAAAATACGTTTACAATCTTCTCGATTAGGGGTAGGCCTCTTGTGTGGTCTTTTTATTTTTTTATTTACAACCCAAACTTTTGCTCAACCCGATTTACCCAATTCCTACAATGTCCCTGAACAGGCATTAAGTGTAGAGGATATCACCGGAACACTCCATGGGTTTTCAATTTTTGGTGATCAACCGTACGACAATGCTGGAAAAAGCGTTGCCTCGGGAGATATAAATGGTGACGGATACGATGACATCATTATAGGCGCATTTCACGCCGACGTTGGCGACAGCACGGACGCCGGAAAAACCTATGTCGTTTTTGGTTCCGCAAATGGAGTAGATCATGAATTTGATTTATCAACTCTGGATGGCTCGAATGGCTTTACAGCTAACGGGGTAAGAATGACAAGTGAATCAGGGCATTCGGTTTCTTCCGGAGATATTAATGGCGACGGATATGACGACGTTATTATTGGAGCATGGGGTGAATATGTAACCAACGCTACCGGTAATACATTCGTAATTTGGGGAAAGGCAAGCGGTTATAGCGCAAGCATCGATCTTAAAAATGCTGATGCAAACTCCTTTTTTACGATAAATGGAATCGATTTTCAAGATCGTGCCGGTTATTCGGTAGCAAGCGGAGATGTAAATGGCGATAGCTATGACGATGTTATAATTGCAGCTCAAGGGGCTGATCCGGACTCAAGAAATTTTGCTGGAGAAACCTATATTGTATACGGAAAAAGCAGTTCGTTTGGAACTAGTTTTGATCTATCGTCGCTTGATGGCTCCAACGGTTTTACCTTAGAAGGTATAGATGGTAATGACGTATCAGCTACAACGGTTAGCTCTGGCGATGTTAATGGCGACGGTTATGACGATGTTATAATTGGTGCCTACCAAGCCCGACCTGGTGGGCGCGCATTTGCCGGAGAAGCTTACGTTTATTTTGGTAAAGCAGTAGCCGACAGTGCAAATATTATCCTTTCAGATATTGATGGAACCAATGGATTTCAACTAAACGGGCACCTGGCTAATGACCTTTTCGGCTTTCACGTTAGTAATGGAGATATAAATGGCGATGGGTATGATGACGTGTTCGTTCTAGCGTTTCATGCAGATCCGAATGGCCAAGAAAACGCCGGAAAAGTTTATGTTATTTTTGGGAAGGCTTCCGGCTTTAGTTCATCTATTGAAGTGTCGGCTTTAAACGGAACTGATGGCTTTACTCTTGAAGGCGCAAATGCTAATGATAATGCCGGTTATAGTCTTGAAGCGGCAGACATTAATGGAGATGGCTATGAAGACCTTTTTATAGGTGCCCAAAGTGCAACTGTTAATGGAAAATCGGCTGCTGGAGAGATGTATGTGTTCTTTGGGAAAGCCTCGGGATACGATGCTACCTTTCCTTTGTCTTCAATCAATGGCGTGAATGGGTTTAAGATTACCGGAAGTGATTTCAACCAAAATATTGGTCATTCACTCGCAGGTGGCGACGTAAATGGCGACGGATATAATGATGTAATTATTGGAGCCTACCAATCAAACGCCGGAAGTGATGCAGGTGCTGGGGTTGTACACGTATTTACAAATACCCGAAAGCAAACCATTACGGGTAGCTAAGGTTTTAGAATGCTGGGCACCCACATGAACGGAAAAGTATATGACGATCTGCTCTCTCGTTTCTGGACCCAAGGCTTCACAAATTCTGATGCCCCAGCGTTCGGTTCTAATGTTTGGAGTTGGGATGTTACCAATCAACAATGGACCACACTCGCAAACCAAGAAACGGGTGAATTAGCTACAGGAACCGGTTTTTTGACCTACATGTACACCGACGATGACAACAATGGAACCGATGATGGTTTCCCAAAAACTTTAAGTGCACCAGGTTCTTTCACCAGCCTTAACAATTACGATGCTATCGTAAACACAGGTGTACAATACATTTTTAACGATCTTGACGATACAGACTTCTATTTAGCCGCCAATCCATACAGCAAGGCCATCGATTGGGATGCGGGATCGGGCTGGACTAAAACCAACCTCAGCGAAACGATCTACATTTGGAGCGATTCTGCTTCAACCTGGTTAACATGGAATGGAGTTACCGGAAGCAAGCCAAATGACGGTGTATTAGATGGCGGTCAGGCCTTTTTTGTACAAGCAAGTGGTGGAACGGGCACGCTCTACACTCAAGAAACAGTGCAGACGGATAACAACTCGTTTTACTTAAAATCGAAATCAGATCAACCTTTTGTTTCGATCAGATTGGATGCTGATGCCGAAAATCTTTCATCCAGCGCATTTATTACTTTTACTGAACAAGGATTGACAACAAGAGATCCTTTAGATGGATTAGCACTTAATCCATTTTCTGAGGATTTCCTGCAATTAGGTTTCGAAGAAGTAACCAGCAACGATGTATTGTCCATTCAGTCATTACCGCTTATCAGCGGACAGAGATTCACATTACCGCTTTCGCTAACGGGTAGAAATGTGTCTGATAATGCAACATTTACACTTTCCGAAATGCAAAATGTACAAGCAGACTGGAGTTTTTATTTACTGGATGTTGAAAGTGGAAAGCAAATAGAAATATCCCCGAATTCGCCGGTTGATTTGACAGTTGACACTTTTAAGCAGCCCGTAAATTCTTTTGCTTCAGGAAATATGGTTACGAACCTCAAAGGTAAAGGTATTACGTCGAGATATCACCTAATCATAGAAACGGGCACTGTATCTAGCGAAAACCCGACGGATGACACTCCCAAGAATTTCGAGCTAAATCAAAACTATCCAAACCCGTTTAACCCATCTACGGTTATTGGATATGCGATCCCTGAGCAAACAAGTGTTTCGATTACAGTGTATGATATGCTAGGGCGAGTTGTGGCCACACTAATCAATAACAAAACCCATGAGGCCGGAGAATACGAAGTTCAATTTGATGCGGCCGGGTTATCTTCCGGGGCTTACATCTACCAACTTACGGCTGGAAACATGGTACTTACCAAAAAACTGATGTTGATTAAATAATCAACACATCAACGTTAACAACAAAAGGCATTCGATTTCGGATGCCTTTTTTTATGATTCTTACTTAATCACCGAAATCACACCATCAAAATTGGCGATGATGTAATTACTAACCCCGCCCGGCGAGTCGTCGTTGATATCCCACTTGAAATCGGCACCACCGATTAAGATATGATCGCAATTAAATTCCATGGCTGTTTGCGCAATCGTAAAGCCCGGCTCCCCAATTTTAACTTCTAATTGTGGGGTTACTTTTCCTTGGGCTTCTTCCTCGAACAGGTATTTGGCCATTTCAACAATTCCCAAAGCCACATCCTCGCTGTCTTCAGTATTCGCCACGACCAGAATTATTACTTTTGGTTTTTTATTTAACTGAGCAGCCAACCTACCGGCATATTCAACTGCTGCACTAGCATACTTTGTACCGTTTGTTGCAATCAACCATTTTGAAGGAAAAACCATAATCGAAGAATAAAATTTTTAACTAATACACAGAAAGTACGAAATCCTAAACAACACAATGAAACCGAATGTATTCATTCCTATCTTTTAGGTCTATGAATTTTGTACACGAAATACCAAAACAACATCTTCAGGTTTTTGAAATCATCCGCGATGCAGGGCAAGAGCTCAAGCAGCCCGTGTTTGTTGTAGGTGGATACGTTCGCGATTACTACTTAGATCGCTTGAAAGAAGAACCCGACATCGATTTTGTTACACTCGGCTCGGGAATTAAATTAGCGCAAAAGGTACATGCTAAACTGCCCGGCTCCAGCTTGTCGGTATTTAAACAATTTGGTACGGCAATGGTTAAGATAAATGATCTTGAGCTTGAATTTGTGGGCGCTCGAAAGGAAAGTTACCGCCGCAATTCCCGTAAGCCCATTGTTGAAGACGGCACCTTGCAAGACGACCAAGAACGTCGCGACCTTACCATAAATGCAATGTCGTGGTCGCTAAATGCAGAAGATTTCGGAGTGCTGAACGATCCCTTTGGCGGACTCGCCGATCTAGAAAAGAAATGCATTCGAACCCCCATCGATCCCGACAAAACCTTCGACGATGATCCACTTCGGATGCTCAGAGCGGTGCGTTTTGCCAGCCAACTTGGCTTCGATATTGCCGACGAAACGTTTGAATCGATCGAGAAAATGGCGCCGCGACTTGAGATCATTTCGAAAGAGCGCATTCTGGATGAAGTAAATAAAATCGTGCTTTCTGAAAAGCCATCTATCGGTTTTGGCTTACTATTTAAATCGGGTTTGTTGAAACAATTTTTCCCCGAAATGCACAATTTGCATGGCGTTCAGGAAGTAAATGGTCATCGTCATAAAGACAATTTCTGGCACACACTCGAAGTGCTCGACAATGTAGCCGAGGTTAGCAACGATCTTTGGTTACGATGGGCGGCCATCATGCACGACATCGCCAAACCACCAACCCAGCGCTTTGAGCCGGGTATCGGATGGACTTTTCACGGACACGACGCTTTGGGAGCAAAATGGGTGAAACGCATTTTTCGTCGGATGGGTCTTCCGTTGGATGAGCGCATGAAATACGTGCAAAAATTGGTTCGCTTGCATCTTCGTCCCATTGCTTTGGTTTCTGATATTGTTAGCGACAGTGCCATTCGCCGTTTGATTTACGAAGCCGGAGAAGACATTGAGGATTTGATGACGCTTTGCCGCGCCGACATCACCAGCAAAAACGAATACAAAGTGAAACGGTATCAAAACAACTTCTCTAGGGTAGAGCAGAAGATTGTGGAGGTTGAAGAAAAAGACCGCATGCGCAAATGGAAGAATCCGCTTACGGGCGAAGAGATTATGAACGCACTCGGCATTAAACCCAGCAAAACCGTGGGAGACGTGAAAGACGCTGTAAAAGAAGCTATTTTAAATGGGGATATTCCCAACGATCACGATGCGGCGTATCAATTTATGATGGAAAGAAAAGAGGAGTTTGTAAATGAATGAGTTGTGGGTTTCGAATTCGTATGCCAAAATAAATCTTGGCTTAAACGTACTTGAGCGCTTACCCAATGGCTACCATACCATAGAAACCGGTTTTGTATTTATCGAGTGGAACGACCGATTTGAGGTTCGTCCTTCAGGGAATATGCAACTGGTTATGAGCGATGAGAAAATCCCTGTTGATGATTCCAATCTCATCGTGAAAGCAATTCAACTGCTGCAAAAAGAAGCCGGTTTGCGCGATAATTTCAGGATTGATGTTGAAAAGCGCATCCCCGCCGGAGCAGGACTTGGTGGCGGTAGTAGCAATGCAGCTACAACGCTTCGCATGCTGAACAAAATTGCTGGGCTTGGTCTATCCATCAACGATATGGCAACGCTGGGCAAACAATTGGGTGCCGATGTGCCCTTTTTTGTGCACGGCAAAGCGGGAATGGGTACCGGCGTTGGCGACGATATCGAGTTTCTGGATATTCAACCCGATGCGTACATCGTAACGGCCTTTCCAAAAGTGTTCAGTTCCACACCTGAGGCATATCAACATTGTATTGCTACCCCAGAGCCCGATTTTTCGCTCAAAAACCTATTGTTAGATGGCGAGATTGAAGAGTGGCACTATTTGCTTCAAAACGATCTTGAAACGGCAGTTTTCCCACGCATCGAACTAGTTGGAAACTTCAAGGATCAGTTTTACGATCTCGGGGCGAGCTACGCCAGCATGAGTGGTAGCGGTTCCAGTGTTTTTGGGCTTTTTTTGCAGGATTTTGTTGCTATTGACGCGTACGAGTCGTTTCATAGTTTGAATTTTCCTGTGAATTTGACACGGCCGGGCTTTAGTCCCGACCTTGGGGTGTATCTAAAAGATAATTAAAGATGTACGCACTCAACTAACCGCTAATAATTTTTCATCAATTGAATTTTATTTTACAAAATGGCTAAAAAAACTAAGCAATCCGAAGTGGAGGTACGCTCGGGTTTAAATAAAGAATCGCTCAGAGAAGACATTAAATTACACCTCCGCCATACACTGGCTAAAGACGAATATTCGCGCACACCTTGGGATGAATACCGAGGCGTTGTACTTACATTGATGGATCGCTTGCACGACAAGTGGATTACCACGCAGCAGCATTATCACCATTCCGGTGTTAAAAGAGTGTATTACCTTTCGATGGAATACCTGATTGGGCGCCTGCTTGATAACATGGTGGTAAACCTTGATGTACAACAAGAAGTTGCCGACGCTTGTGCCGACCTTGGGCTTGATTACGATAAAATCCGCGAAGCAGAATGGGATGCCGGTTTAGGTAACGGAGGCCTCGGTAGATTGGCTGCCTGCTTCCTCGATTCGATGGCAACGCTTGGAGTGCCTGCAACCGGTTACGGTTTGCGTTACGATTACGGAATTTTTTATCAAACCATTGAAAACGGCTATCAGATTGAAAAACCGGATTTATGGTTGCGATATGGAAACCCTTGGGATGTTGTTCGCCCGAAAATTCAATATCCGGTGGAATTTTACGGTCACCAGCATATGGCGCCAAAAGCCGGCGGTGGGATCAATTATGCGTGGGAAAACACCGACAAAGTGCTTGCAGTTGCTTACGACACACCGATCCCCGGATTCAACAACAACTTGGTAAACAACCTTCGATTGTGGAAAGCTGAATCGGATACAGCCCTTGATCTTCATAGTTTTAACCAAGGTCAGTATATCGATGCAGTTAAAGAGAATCAGTTGGAGCAAAATATCACGAGGGTTCTTTATCCAAACGATAAGGTGTTTGTTGGGCAAGAGCTTCGCCTGAAACAAGAGTACTTCCTGGTTTCTGCTTCGATGCAGGATATCATCCGTCGTTTCAAAAACCAGACCGACGATTGGACGAAATTCCCTGAGAAAGTAGCGGTACAATGTAACGATACGCATCCAAACCTGGCCGTGCCTGAACTTATGCGTGTGTTGCTTGATGAAGTGGACATGCCTTGGGAAAAAGCGTGGGATATCACCACCCAAACCATGGCGTATACCAACCATACGTTATTGCCCGAAGCGCTTGAAAAATGGCCGGTTTCGTTGATGAGAAACTTGCTGCCTCGTCATTTGAATATCATTTACGAGATCAATCACCGATTTATGGACACCATTCATGCGAAGTTTGGTGATGATACCCACCGCAAAGCTCGAATGAGTATTGTAAGCGAAGGAGAACATCCGGTTGTGCACATGGCGCATCTTGGTATAGTTGGCTCACATAAAGTTAACGGTGTGGCGGCACTTCACTCGAGGCTTCTTAAAGAAAGCATGTTCAAAGATTTTGTGGAAGTGTATCCCGACAAATTCACCAACAAGACCAACGGAATTACTCCGCGTCGTTGGTTGAAACAATGTAACGTTGATCTTGCCGCCCTGATCACCAAAAATATTGGCGATGATTGGATTACTGATCTGGATAAACTGCAGGACTTAACGCCGTTTTCAGAAGACAAAAAATTTCGCAAAGCGTTTGCTAAGATTAAGTTAGAGAACAAGAAAAAACTTGCTGATTATATCCTCGAACACGAAGGTGTTGAGGTTGATCCAACCTCGCTGTTTGATATTCAGATCAAACGAATTCACGAGTATAAGCGTCAGCTGATGGCAGCGCTGCATGTAATTACGCTGTACAATCGCATCAAAGAAAACCCTGAACTGGATGTAGTTCCAAGAACGGTAATCTTTGGCGGAAAAGCGGCTCCCGGTTATGCCATGGCCAAAATGCATATCAAGTTGATTAATGCTATAGCGGAAGTGGTTAATAACGACCCTGAGGTAAACGGCAAATTGAAGTGCGTGTTCTTACAAAATTACCGCGTGACATTGGCAGAAATGATGATACCGGCTGCGGATCTTTCTGAGCAGATTTCTACTGCAGGGATGGAAGCCTCCGGTACAGGAAACATGAAGTTTGCCCTGAACGGAGCGTTGACGATTGGAACGCTTGATGGCGCCAATGTGGAAATTCTAGAAGAAGTAGGCGATGAAAACATCTTCATTTTCGGGCTTACCGTTGAGGAGCTGCAAGAGCTACGCCGTACCGGTTACGACTCAAACACTTACTATCATGGCAATGCCGAGTTGAAGCGTGCGCTTGATCAAATTAAAAACGGGTTCTTCTCTCCCGAAGACAAACACCTGTTTGATCCGATCATCAACGCCTTGTTGCTTGAGAACGACTACTTTATGGTGCTTGCCGACTACGAAGCGTATGTGAAAGAGCAGGAAAAAGTAGAGAAGTTGTATCGTAATCAAGATGAGTGGATGCGTAAAGCCATTATCAATGTGGCTAAAGTTGGAAAATTCTCCAGCGATCGCACCATCAAAGATTACAACGATGAAATCTGGAAATCGGAGTATGTTTCTATAAAAAAATAGTTATATATTTTTGCACCTAAGTAAAGCCGGAACAGCCATTAAACTGTTTCGGCTTTTTAATGTCTGCAAAAAAATATATGAACCGCTTCCTCTTATACATTCTTTTCATAGCCCTTTCACCCGCGCTATTCGCCCAAGCTGACTTACCTGCTGATTCCACACAATTAACGTCAGACAAACTTGTTTTTAAAGGGCTTAGAGTTCAATACGGTTTGAATCTGATTATCCCTTTAAAAGACGAAGACCGAGAAGACCCAAATGTTCCAGATCGATTTGAAGTACTAGAAAAACGACCTTCCGTTGCTGCTTTTTTCGATGGCAGTTTAGGTCAGACCTTTGATTTATCGGCAGGCATATCAAATGAATATTCACTAAAAAATGAATTTATCTTTGGCTTATCCTATTCTTATAACGAATACGAAAACAAGGAGCGATCCAGCGAGCAGGCGCTTGGTTCTGTGTTAAAATCTCGCACAATTTCACCCTATGTTGGGTTCGGCTCTTATTACGATAATAGCCAATCTGTTTTCTTTTATGGGTTTTTGGGGCCGGCATTTAAAACGTATGAGGGCAATTACTCAAGAGGGAGTGTAGACTATGTAACCGAATATTCAGATGATCCTTTTTTTCGCTTTGGCGCCAGAATGCAGGTAAATGGAAAAGTTTTACCCACTGTAATTACTTTCGGCTTTGAAGTTGAATTAGGCAAAATAGAAGCTGAATCTGTCTCTGTGTATAGAGATGGCGATCTTTTAGAATCAGCAAAATTCACTTCCGATAATCAGCTAGCCGCTAACAGTGTAATTTTTACCATTAGTGGCGGATTAAATCTTTTCAAATTTTCTAAGTGATTTATCAGCTCAAAAATGCGCTAACATCTTAATAAAAGTTTAAAAGCCGGAATGGAAAGTGCGCTGTTTCGGCTTTTTTGTTTATACTCAGTCCACAATTAAAACGGATATATGAAGCAACTTTTTCAAACGCCAACACCGCCTGATTCATTGGTAGACGCTCCCGATTCGAGCATCATATCAACCGATTCTACCATGAATATCCCTAATCCAACCGATTATTCGATGAGCGAAATTTTGGATTATGTAACTGATTTTCTGCAAGTAACCTTGTTCAAAATTCAGGATACGCCGGTTACTTTCATGTCTATCATCATTTTCCTGATATTCCTGGTTGGCTTCACGTATCTAGCGTCGTTCATCAAGCGGTTTCTAAACGATCGCGTGTTACCGCGTTTCATATCAGACAGCGGACTGCGTTATACCCTCGCACGGATGTCGCAATACGTGATAGTGATTATCGGGGTGTTTGTCTCGTTCCAGTTTTTGGGGATCGACCTCACCGGACTTGCCGTAATCTTCGGTTTTCTTTCTGTTGGTATTGGTTTTGGTTTGCAGAATATCACCTCCAATTTTATATCAGGTTTGATCGTGTTGTTCGAGCGCCCAATAAGCGTGGGTGATCGGGTTGAAGTGAACGGAATTGAAGGCGATGTGGAGGAGATCAACATCCGATCAACCAAAGTAAAAACACTGCAGAATATTTCGATCATTGTGCCAAATAGCGAGTTTGTGAGTAAAGATGTAATCAACTACTCGCACGGAGACCCATCCTATTTGTTGATTGTAGATGTGGGCGTGGCTTACGGTTCTGATTTAGACCAAGTGATTCAGGCGCTGAATGAAGTAGCCGAAGAAAACGAACATGTGTTGGAAAATCCGGCTCACCGAATTCACCTCCGTAGTTTTGGCGATTCGGCCTGGAATATGAAATTGTTGGTGATGATCCCCGATGTGAAAAAACGCTACGGAGTGTTAAACGAGATCAATCAAGAAATTGTGCGCAAATTCCGTGAGTACGATATCGAAATTCCATTCCCGCAACGCGATATCAATTTCCGAAACCCAATGCCATCCGATTCTTCGGATGAAGAAACCAACGAGAAAGATCAACAGGAAAAAAACACATCAAAAAGCGATGGTGAAAAAGATTCTGATGCTAAGAATTCCAAAAAAGAGAAAAAGGAAAAGAAAGAGCTGGAATCTGATTCTTACTCGGATGTGGAACGCAACCCGGATAAGTACAGCAAGAAAGATAAAAACAGTGCTTCAACCTCCGACGACGGCAATGAAGATGACGACGGACTAAGAGAAGATTCGGCGAAGCAGTGATGAATCATGAAGTTTGATTAACGATGTAAAAGCTGTTCGCTTGAGTGGCATAGGGACAGAGTTATTGAGTAACAAAGTTACAGAGTGGCTTTATTCCATATCTGTCTGACGGCTTAAGTCCGTCTGACAGATGATTGAATGAGTGCTACTTTTCTATATGGAAGGAGGGGCTTTGGAACTAGTGGATGCTAGTACTAGGTGGGTGCTACTATGATTTTTTACTTTTGTATAATTCAATTAAATCATTACGTAATGTGCTTATAACAACATCATCTATGTTCTGTGGGATTTTACTAACAGAATCTATTAAGGAATCTGCAAATTCGGATTTTTGCAATATTTCTTCACGAGCATAATTTAATATTGCCAACCAATTCAGACTCCGATTATTAATTGTTTTGGTTTGCTCTATAGCTTTCAAATAAAATTGACGACCAATATCAGGATCTCCTAATCTGAAATATGCGAGCCCCTTTGTAGCACTTAAACAAATTTGAGTCGAAGTATCTATTTTAGCATCAGATTTTATTTTTTTTATCTCCTCAAATGCTTCTTGCGGTTTATTATTTAATGCAAGTGAATATGCTAAATTATTAATTAATTGTGGATCATAAGGATGGCTTGTGAGACCGGCCTTTAAAAAGGCAATAGATTTTTCTTGATCTTTAAGAATAGTGCTTGCTAAGTTAGAACCAAACATTATTGGCCTTTTACTAAATGGTTGGTCTGAAAACCATTTTGCTGCATTTTCTAAAGATCTTTCATATTCAGAATTATGAAAATGATCTAAGGCTAAAGCCTCATAATTAAGTTTCACTTGAAATTTATCTTGCACTATATCTAATCGATGATCTTTAGTAGATGCCCATTCAATTTGAGCCAGGGTGTTATCATTAGGACTAATTAGCGACTTATCAAAAAATGTTCGACATTTTTTATTGCTTCCATTAAGCAATTCAACAGTTCCAATACTACTTGCCAATTCAGTGTAGTTAAAAGGGCTAATATTGCCAGAGTTAATTAGCTGAATGCCACTCTTAATGAGACTAGAATTAAAGCCTCTTATTGTTGAAATTGAAATTTCAGCAGCAGTTAACCACGGATCTAAATTCGTCATAGGGCTCTTGTTAAGAACCATATGTATGTACTCTAAATGATCATTTTCGTCTGAATTGTAATGAGCAAATAATCTAGCAGCACTTCTCAATACAAACCGATTATTCGGCGCAAGATGAAGTGCTGTTTTCATTGCTTGGACTGAATTTTCCTCTTGACCTAATACTGAATAGTACCTTGAGAGTTCGACATAGAGAATGGCATTCTTTGGGTTAACTCTTAGGAGTTGTTTGGTTTCACTTATTTTTTTATAAAAAGGGATTGGATTAATTACCACGGGTAAATTAGAAGTATCAACATTTTCAAATCGCGCTGATACATCAAATTTTTCATCATTATTTAAATATTTTTGTGCTAAGGAAAGCTGCGATTTTGTAGCCTTATCTTTATTATTTATAAGGGTCTAGGGAAGTACAGCATGTTATAATTATAAGTAACATATTGCTGTCCAATGATTAACAGGTATTATAAACGTTCAAGAATCACAGAGGCGAAATTTCGTCAATTAATCCGGTATTTTTCCATGGATTTTACAGCCTCCGATGTAGCTAAGTTAACGGGTTTGTCGCGGCGATCCGTCACCTCGATCTATGTGAAACTCCGCCACAAAATATGTA
>JAEPNO010000017.1 GCA_017643365.1 Balneolaceae bacterium
AGAAAATAATATACCCTGCGGACTTAGAAATGCTATATTTAAAAGAAACTCAAAACGTTTAGGACACTATTGGTCAAAAAACTATAAGGAAGACCATTTAGCTGGGTATACCAGGTAGTTTTAAAGGTGTTTATTGCTGGAAAAAGAAAATACCAGGCGTTTGCAATTAGAAAGAGTTTGATAGGTGAGATGTACTTTTTCCTGGCTCCTTTGATGTATTCATCAACATAGGTAGCCGGCTTAATGAAAAAGCTTTTTAGAGTGCGCCAAAATTTATTTTCGATGTTGAATACATCAACAACAAAATCGTTAATCAGTGAAAAGGCCGAAAAATCTTTTTCTGAGAGTCGTCGCTCTCCACAATTTGGGCAAAAAGAGGTTTCAAACGGTTTCCCGCAGCTTGCGCAATCTATTTTTTGGAGCTCACTTTTCATTTGGCTTAAATAGCACTTTCGATTCTTCGAATCAATTCCCGAATAAAATCAGCGTGCTCAGGTCGCATCAATACACTTCGAAGAATGGTAACGTTTTCTTCATCTGCAACGTAATCAGGATGAAAATGCGCAAAATCTCCAGCCGGAACTTTATATAACGATAGAAAGAAGCTCTGATCATCCATCCCTTTTTGAAATACTTTCCGTGAAAGTTCCGAAATCTGTGATACGTTTTTCGTTGATTCGCTAATTGGAAAATAAGTGAGAATATCGAGCTCAGGTTTTTTGTAGGCGGTCAGCTTTTCGCTGTTTGAAATCAAATCAAAACCAACGAGTGCAGCTTGTCTGCATTTCGCTAAAATCGGTCCATAGCCTTCTTTCTCTTTGAGCGGAAAACACTGCAAAGTTGCCCAAAAAGCAACGGCTGTTGCACCTGCTCTGGAGCATTCCAGGCTAATTTCCCCTAAATGTAGCTCATCGGAAGTAAAGTAGGTGTAAGGCGAATCGTGCTTATAAAACCGCCCAACAGCCGGATCTTTAAAAAGAACGGCACCACAGCCGTAAGGTTGTAAGCCATGTTTGTGTGGATCTACTACAATGCTGTCAGCTTCTTGCATGAGTTTCCACGAAGTGCCGTCAATCATGTCCGAATCTTTCAAACTTCGAAAAAAACCGCCATAGGCCGAATCGATATGAATGCGGATGTCATGTGCTTGCGCCCACTCTAAGGCTTGATCCAGCGGTTCCACTTCTCCTAAGCCGGTTGTGCCAAGAGTAACTACTAAGGTTCCGATTTCGGCCGGTTCAACAGTTGAAAACTCAAACTCACCATGATAATTGATAGGAATAGTCACCGAATCCATTCCCAGCACTTCGCACATTCGTCCGTGCGTGTAATGTGCGTTTTTAGAAAATGCGATTTTTTTATGTGGATGGATTTTTCTCGAAATCCACAAGGCTTCAAGATTGCCAATAGTACCGCTTGAGGTTAAATGCCCCAGAAATGTATCCCCATAACCAAAAAAATCTGCCAGCATGGGCATGATTTCTTTTTCCATTTCGGACGATGGTGGCCCGCCATCCAAAGCATGGTTATTCGGGTTGATAGAGCTGGCTAGCGCGTATGCTGCCCAGGCAACTTCATGGGGACTTTTAAGCATCTGCCCGGCATACACCGGATGATGAAACGGGTAATTGCCTTTTAGGCGTTGGGTAAGTGTTTCAAAAACCTGTGCAGATTTATACGAATCTACGAGTAGGGTTTCATCCAAAGAAAAAGCTCCAAACGATGCTTTCCATTGCTGGAGATCGTTTAGAGCTTGTGTAAGTAAAGAAAAAGTATGTGATTGCATTAACGAAGATTAACTAACAAACCGGCAGCAAGAATTTGCCGTGTTTGCAGCTCATCTGCAACTACATCATCATCATAAATCATTTCAAGTTGAAAAGAGGCAGTAAGATAATCGTTTATTTTGCCGGTTATCTCATTCGCCCATGCCACATCGGTGCTGGCAAGGCTTTTATTCACGTTGTTGAAGGTTTCTAAACTAGAGGTATAGTTCACGTTTTTTAGAATTTCCTTGCTGAAATTAACGGCTAATTGCAGACCACCCTCAGAGAAAACATTATCGCCAGGAGCAACACCGTATCCTTTAGCCTGTACGATGGCTTCGTCGTTCACAATAGTTTGTTTAAGCGCTAAACCGGCTTCAAAACTCACGTAATCGGCAGGAGTGTAGGCATACCCGATGCTCTCAGAAAAATAACCCGGCGCCATGAAGTCTGAGATTCTAGTGCGGGGTTCGGTAGAATAATCGTAGCCATCATAAAACTGAGTGGTAAACGATATCTGCGCAAAGGCATTCATGGTGTTTTCATCGTTTAAGATATAAGCAGCACGATGCTTGATGGCTAAACGGTCGGCTGTTTTACGGCTTTCTTCACCTTCAATATTGGTGATTCCATATCGAACATTAAACACATAACCATAGGTGAATTTTCCTTGGCGATATGCGCCATTAACTCGGGTAAATACCGTGGTTGATACATTGTTTTGCCCACCTGCAGCCCAATTGTTAAAGGTAGATTGGGAAGCATTTAGACCGAGTACCCAAGTGGTTGCCCATTCGTTGTCGAGTGTGTCGGGGATGATGATAGTTTCTTGTGCATAAGAGAGACTTGTTACACCTAAAGTGACAAGTGCAAGTAGTAGTTGTTTCATGTTTGAAAGTTAGTTTTTGATTTATACGTTTTTGAAAAGGACCACTTCCTGTATCTTACTCTTATCTATAATTACTTCAATGTGTTCCCCAAATTTTGTAGGTACAGAAATACCAGTCAGCTCGCAGAGTACCGGATACTTCCGATGACCACGATCTACAAGGCTCAGCACTTCGATAATGTTAGGTTCGTTTGAATAACAAATAGTTGAAAGAGCACTAAACATGGTTTTGCCGGAAAAAATCACATCATCAACAACCAACACCGACTTCTCGGTGCAATTTGGGATGGGTGCTTTTTGTCCGTTATCAGCAACATCGTACTGATGGAGTTGGATTTTCTGCTCACTATTCTGTTTTAGATAAGTAGTGAGCTCAACGGCGGTAGCATATCCCCTGTCGTTCAATCCGAAAACGACTAGCTCATCCGCATCTCCCATTTTTTCCCAAACCTGAATGGCAAGGCGCTTAATGGTACGTTGAATATGTTGTTGATCCATCAAAGTTATATGTTGCATGGCAACCTGTTTAGTTAATGATTTAAGGTAAATTAATATTTACACTAATTTGATTTTTAAGCATTAAATTAAAAAATCCAAACGTTATATTAACACTGTTAACCTGAACGTAAAATAGCGGAACCATGAGTAGAACATTAGGCACCATATTTACAGCACTTGCATCTTTTTCTGCAGGCGTAGCAGTAGGTTTATTAGTTGCTCCGCAAAGTGGAAAAGACAATCGCCGGTGGATTAGCGAGCATTCATCCGAAGCCAAAGATTGGGTAGAAGGTAAAAGTCATCAAATTCTCGAACAGAGCGAGAAAAAGCTCGGGAAAATTCAACACGATCTCAAAGATTCGATTCCTGATTTATATCAAGCCACTGAGGAATTATTTTTTGATGACGCCGATATGAAAGATGTATCCTGATGAGGAAATAAAATACGAGAAGATTCTGCATACCGTTTGGAGTGAGCAACTTTTCACCTGTTCAGAATTTACAACCACTGCCTCAGAAGAAGTGCGTGTGATCAATCCCGGATACCTAAACCACAGTGATGGTCCTGATTTCCTTAATGCTGCCATCCAAATTGGAAATATTATTCACTACGGAGCGGTAGAAATACATTTAAACTCCCGGGATTGGAATTCTCACCGGCATCATACCGATAGTAATTACAACAAAGTTATTCTGCATGTAGTGGCCGATGTCGGCGATACAAGTGATGTAAGAACCAAGATTGGCGAAAACATACCCACGGTAAATATTCGTCCTTTTTTACCTGATCAAGTAAATGAACTAATCGGTGCAATATCGGGAAGTAATTTACCATGCTCAACCATTGTCAATTACATATCAGAAGATGCGTTTACCGAGCAACTGGCAATAAGCCGTCAAGAATATCTGGATAAGAAAGTTCAGGATTTTTATGCCTTTTATGATCCTTCTGAAGGTTTAGCTGATGCCTGGAAAAAAGCACTGATGGTTAGTTTGGCCGATAGCCTGGGTATCTCACAAAACAGATCCACTATGGTTGAAGCCGCGCACATTTGGCTGGATGCCTTAAACACCGGAATTAAATTTACGAGTGGGAAGGATTTTGCACACGCTGCAATCGATCAGCATCGCATCAATTTTTCAAGAAAGGGGGTGAGGCCTGCTCATCGCCCAGAGCTAAGGTTGCCTCAATTGCATAGAGTAATGCTGGCAATACACGGTATGGATTTATCAGTTTTTCTAGATGGCGATATTCAACAAAACTGGAAGTCGATTCTAGAGCAATCAGGAATAGCTAAAAACGGCTTTGCAAAAATAATTTATGGAACGGTGTTTTTGCCGGCACACTTGGCGCTAAGCCAGTTAGTTTTTTCAAACGCGCTGAAAAGTAAAGTGTTTGATGAGTGGTTCCAACTTCAAGTGCTCATTCCTGAACACATCCGAAAAAAGTTTGCGATTTTTCCTGATCAATTATACACTCAAACAAGAAAAAATTTGGGTGCAGTTCACTTATATCATGCGTATTGCAAAGAAAAGCGATGTTTGGAATGCAAGGTATTAAATAAAGCAATTTTGTCTTGACTGCATTTTTATAGCTCTTTATCTTTGGAGTCTGTTAACGATCTGAATTGCCCGGTCGTCTAATGGCAGGACACCTGGTTTTGGTCCAGTATGTGGGGGTTCGAATCCTCCCCGGGCAACTATACTCAAAAGGATGATTAGGGATGCATCCTTTTGTTTTATGTAATCCTGAATCTTTCAGTGCTAGCAATTTTTGGAAAGTCCTCTCGCAATATTCTCCGGTACCGCCAATCCGGCTTTAGCTCGCGCTATTGCTAAGGAGTATGGTACACAGCTTGGAAAAGTAACTCTCAAACGCTTCTCTGATGGAGAACTGTATGTGAAATTCGAGCAAAGCATTCGCGGAGAAGATATTTTCATCGTTCAACCAACCCCACCCTCGGGCGATAACATCATCGAATTATTGTTGATGTTGGATGCTGCCAAGCGCGCATCTGTAAAACGTGTTACCGCTGTAATTCCGTATTTCGGATATGCACGGCAAGATCGTAAAGATCAGCCCCGGGTTTCAATAGGGTCGAAGTTGATGGCAAATTTATTGGTAGAAGCAGGTGCAGACCGCGTACTTACCATGGATTTACACGCTGCACAGATTCAAGGTTTCTTCGATATTCCACTCGATCATTTATATGCTAGCCGAGTGTTTATCGATCATCTCTCAAAAAATCCAATCGAGAATCTGGTAGTTGTTGCCCCCGATGTTGGTAGTTTGAAAATGTCTCGCTCGTACGCGAAAAAGTTAGGTGCTTCGCTTGCCTTTATTGATAAGCGCAGGCCAAAAGCTAACGAATCTGAGATCATGAACATTATTGGGGAAGTAGAAGGCAAAAACGTATTAATTGTAGACGATTTGATTGATACCGCCGGAACACTTACCAACGCAGCTGCCGCCATGAAAGAGCGGGGCGCACTTAGCATAGTGGCTATGTGTACGCATCCAATACTGTCTGGCCCTGCATTTCAACGCATCGAAGATTCTCCTATTGATGAATTATTAGTTAGTGATACAATACCGCTACGCCAACCATCTGATAAAATTAAGGTGTTAAGCGTGGCTAATATTTTTGCTGAAGCAATTCAGCGAATTCACACTAATGATACCATCAGTGCTTTGTTTGATAATTAACATTACAGAAATCAAAAATGTCATTACCTGAATTAGTAAAATTAGAAGGAACCCTTCGCGAAACCAGTAAAAAGGCGAATCGCGAATTACGTGCTGCAAAGCGTGTTCCTGCCGTTCTTTACGGTCCTGAAATTGAAGAAAACGTTAATTTCGCGATCGATGAACTTGCACTAGAAAGAATTCTGCGCAAGCCGCAGACAAAATTACAAGAGCTTACTGTAGACGGTAAAGTTTACAGAACTCTTTTAAAGCGCACTGAGTTTGATCCGGTTACCGATCGTCCGATCCACGCCGATTTCTACGTGCTTTCTGATAACCACAAAGTTACACTTCGTATTCCTTTCAAAGTCATCGGCGCTGCCCGTGGTGTTGTTGAGAATGGTGGACGTTTGTTCCAGCCAATGAAATTCATGAGAATTCGTGTACTGCCTAAGTACATCCCTTCTGAGTTTGTGGTTGATATCACTCCATTGAAAATCGGTCAGTCTATCCACGTTGGCGATCTTGACCTTGAAGGTATTGTGCCAATCGATAGCTTAACCAGAACTATTGTAAACGTACGTCCACCAAAAGGCGCGCTAGTTAGCGATGTACTTGATGACGAAGACGAAGACGCTGAAGATGCCGAAGGCGCAGAAGGTGCTGAGGAATCAACAGAAGAAACATCTGAAGAATAAAAACTGATAGGGTACCACGAATAAATGTCCATTATTGTAGGATTAGGAAATGTTGGACAAGAATATGAGGGTACCCGACATAACATCGGTTTTGACGTTGTTGATTTAATTGCCGAAAAACTCTCCGTCGACTTTAAAGCCGGCGGAGGGCCTTTCGTAGTTGCCGAAGGGCGCCACAAAGGGCGAAAAGTTATTTTGGTAAAGCCAACAACGTATATGAATAGAAGCGGAACTGCTGTTAAAAAGGCACTTGCGAAATATAATACCGAGATAAAAGATTGCTTAGTAATTTACGACGATCTGAATTTACCGGTTGGTGTAACGCGCATGAAGCCACAAGGCAGCGACGGCGGACATAATGGAATTGCTGATATCAACGAAAAGATTGGGCGTGAATACCCCCGGTTGAGAGTTGGTATCGGAAATGATTTTAAACGGGGCAGGCAGGTTGACTATGTGCTTTCTCCTTTTGATCAAAGCGAAATGGATGAGGTTAAGATTTCCATCCAAAAAGCTCATGAAGCTGCTCTTGCATTCGTGAGTTTGGGTATCGAAAGAGCAATGAACTTTTATAATTGAAAACCCTGCGGGGGATTCTCAAACTAACCTAAACGGAGTTATGCAAAACATAATCTTTTTCTCAATTGCGGCGGGTGTGATAGCCCTTTTATATACCGCTTTCAAATCTTCTTGGGTTTCGAAACAAGAAGTAGGTACCGAAAAAATGGGGCGTATTGCTGACAGTATTGCCAGCGGTGCGATGGCTTTCCTGAAAGCTGAATATCGAGTACTTGCCATTTTTGTGGCTGTTGTTGCTGTTATCTTAGCCTTGAGTGCTGATGCAGTTACCTCTAGCTGGATGGTAGCAATTTCTTTCATCGTTGGAGCTATTTGTTCCGGACTTGCCGGCTTTATCGGTATGAAAGTTGCGACCAAAGCTAACGTAAGAACAACAAATGCAGCTCGCGAAAGTTTAGGTAAAGGCCTTGAAGTTGCTTTTGCCGGTGGTTCTGTAATGGGACTTGGCGTTGTTGGATTAGGTGTACTTGGTCTTTCGATCTTGTTCATGGTTTTCTCAAATATTTTTGGCATCGAAGGTGCCGACGCGGTTAACCGTGTTCTTGCTATCGTAACCGGTTTCTCATTTGGTGCTTCTTCAATCGCACTTTTCGCTCGTGTAGGTGGTGGTATTTACACCAAAGCTGCCGATGTTGGAGCTGACCTTGTAGGTAAAGTGGAAGCTGGTATTCCTGAAGATCACCCGTTAAACCCGGCAACTATTGCTGATAACGTAGGTGATAACGTAGGTGACGTAGCCGGTATGGGTGCGGATCTTTTCGAATCGTATGTTGGATCTATCATTGGTACCATGGTATTGGGTGCTGCTTTTATGACCATCCCAAATTGGGCAGATAACTTTGAAGGACTTTCTGCAGTATTACTTCCTTTAGTGCTTGCAGGTACAGGAATTGTGACTTCTATCGCTGGTACATTTTTAGTACGAGTTAAAGAAGGTGGCGATCCGCAAAAAGCATTGAACATGGGTGAGCTTTTCTCAGGTGTGGTAATGTTAGTAGCTTCTTACTTCATCATTACTTGGATGCTTCCGGAAAGCTGGACATTCAGCGGTATCGAGTACACAAGCACAGGCGTATTTATTGCAACCATTTTTGGTTTGTTATCAGGTCTAGCTATTGGTTTTGTAACCGAGCACTACACTGGAACCGGCACCAAGCCGGTATTGTCTATTGTTAAGCAGTCGGTTACCGGTTCAGCAACAAACATCATCGCTGGTTTAGGTGTGGGAATGATTTCTACTGCTATTCCAATCATCATTATTGCCATCGCAATTATCGGTGCTTACAGCTTTGCCGGACTTTACGGTATCGCTATTGCTGCTGTAGGTATGCTTGCAAATACTGGTATTCAGTTAGCTGTTGATGCATACGGCCCGATTTCGGATAACGCTGGTGGTATCGCTGAAATGGCTGAATTAGAGCCGGAAGTACGTGAGCGTACTGATAAGTTGGATGCAGTAGGTAACACAACTGCTGCCATCGGTAAAGGTTTTGCAATCGGTTCTGCCGCACTTACTGCGCTAGCATTGTTTGCTGCTTTTATTACAGCTTACGAAGCAGTTAATCCGGGATTAGAAGTGATTATCAACATCACTAACCCATACGTAATGGCTGCACTTTTTGTAGGTGCGATGCTTCCATTCTTGTTCTCTGCTTTGTCAATGAACGCAGTAGGTCGCGCAGCGATGAGCATGATCGAAGAAGTTCGTCGTCAGTTCAAAACTATTCCTGAACTACGCGCTGCACTTGATGTAATGAACAGCAACGGCGAAAAAGATTTTGCTGATTGGAGCAAAGAAGATCAAGCTACTTTTGAAGCAGCTGATGGAAAAGCGGAATACGAAAAATGTGTGGAGATTTCTACTGCAGCTTCTATCCGTGAGATGGTTCTTCCGGGCTTATTAGCGGTAATTGTACCGGTATTGTTCGGATTTGTACCAGGCTTCATCAGCGACGACCCAACACTTGGCGCAAAAATGCTTGGTGGTTTACTAGCTGGTGTAACTTCAGCTGGTGTGTTGATGGCTTTATTCCAATCAAACGCTGGTGGTGCTTGGGATAATGCTAAGAAGATGATTGAAGAAGGTGTAACCATCGACGGTGTTGAGTACGGTAAAGGTTCTGAGCCGCACAAAGCAAGTGTTGTTGGTGATACTGTAGGTGATCCTTTCAAGGATACTTCAGGTCCATCTCTAAACATCCTTCTTAAGTTGATGTCGGTTGTTGCTCTTGTAATTGCAACTATGATCTAATCCGACACAGGATTTGTTAACTTAATCCCGGTTGCACCAGATGTAGCCGGGATTTTTTATTTCTACAATACACAGCACTATGGCCGCTACCGATATTTTAAAACTGATTTTTCATCACGATCAACGCATGGAGCAACTTGCGCCATCTTCACAGAATAATGAAGATCCGTTAGCAATGTTTACTCAGCCCGACCCAACGTACTCAACGCTCTATTTTAGCGGTAGCTTAGTGGAAGAAGAACTATTTGGAATCAACAGATTGCATCGGTTCGATCATATCATCCAAACCATACAAGCTGGACTGGGCACACAATCTTATCAAACTGCAAAAGGAGAATTCGTTGAGTTAAAACAAGCACTACTCGCCATTGATAACAACGAGATGATTCTGCTGGCTGATGAAACTCTTCCATCCGAGAGTATTCATTCCTTCTCTAGCAAAGTGTTGCGCGATATTCTCGAAAAAGGATGGATTGCCATTTACAAACGCGAAGCGCCAAACGGCTTTGATGTTCAAATATTCAGCCGGGATAATATTTACACCCGGTTTTTTTATCCGCTGCAAAAAATGCTGGAACCGGATTTCAGAGTGTTCAGCATCAACGGAAAACGAGTAAGCAGCGAGCGCCATTTTTACTTCGAAACGTGGACGCTACACAAACCTCCGCATGGTTTCGAGGAGATCTTACCCGAATCTGTGTTATAGAGTTTTTTACGATTAATGAGTTCTATTTATTAGGCGATTTCTTTATCTTATTTAGACCACATTTAAATAAGGAATATGTATCCCTTAAATCACACAAAAGAAGGCGAACAAGTTATAGTAAAGTGCATCGATTGCCATTGCGACGATGTATGCCGTTTAAACGAATTAGGATGTGTTGAAGGAGCTACCGGAATCATCATCTCCAATCAAAAAGATGTGATTTTTAAAGTGGGAGAGACGCGGCTTGCCATCAACAACAACATTGCGAAATCGATACTGGTAAGCCCAAATTAAATTGATGTCAACCAAACTTTCGAACATAACCAAGCCCGGAAAATTTCAGATTAAGAGCATCGCCGGAGCAGAAACTACACGATTAATGGAAATGGGAATTTTACCCGGCAGCACACTCGAAATGGTTCGAAAAGCGCCCACCGGTTTCCCTGTAGAAATAAAAGTTCGAAGCTCGCTCTACACCCTACGCAAATCGGAAGCAGATTGTATTGAACTGGAAGTCTAGTGGAACAAACACCTAAAACTATTGCATTAGTAGGTAATCCGAATACGGGAAAATCTACCGTTTTTAACGCTCTAACCGGATTACGTCAAAAGATTGCGAACTATCCCGGAATTACTGTAGAGCGCAAAGTGGGGACTTCCATCATCGGGGGCGTGCTGCATCAAGTAATTGACCTACCCGGTGCATACAGTTTAAACTACAAGAAGTTAGATGAGCGTATTGCTTATCAGGCACTTATAGGAAGTTACGAGCACGAAGAAAAGCCTGATTTGGTATTAGCAATAGTGGATGTTACCAATCTTGATCGAAACCTGTTTTTAGTTTCACAGCTTTTGGATCTGAAGATTCCGGTAATACTTGTGTTGAATATGATGGATGTGGCTGAGCAAAAGCAGATAACCATCAACGAGAATCTTCTCTCTGATAATCTGGGTGTTCCGGTAATTTCGGTATCAGCAAAGCAAAAAGAAGATATCGAACGTCTCAAGAATTTTATTGCCACAGAAGAATTAAAGGCTCCGCAACCATTAGCATGGCTCGAAAGTTTTCAAATACGTCGGGCTCTGGGAAAAGTAAAGAAAGAGTGGATTCAACCATGTACAAATATCCCTGAAGCTGCACATGATACCGAGGCACTTCGCTTAATTTCAGAAGGCAATTTTGATGAAGTATTCTACAAGTATCAGGATAAAGAGAAGGGGCTCTCTGTTATTAAACAAGCCCGCGAAATTCTGGAGCAGGCTGGTGAAAACCCGATGGCGGCTGAAGTGCTCCAGCGCTACGACTTTATCGACAGGTGCACAAAAGATGCTACTCAGCAAACCACAGATTCATCATTAAGCCTCACAGATAAAATCGACAGTGTTGTTACTCACAAAGTTTTTGGCCCAATTATTTTTGCGTCGGTATTACTTCTCATGTTTCAAGCTATTTTCAGCTGGGCAACACCCTTCATGGATTTTATTGATCTGATTTTTGTGGAGACCGGAAATTGGGTAGCTAATACGATGGCACCCGGAATACTTAACGATTTATTAGTAGAAGGGGTGCTCGCCGGGTTAGGTGGCGTGGTGATATTCCTGCCTCAAATCATCTTCTTGTTCTTTTTTATCTACATTTTGGAAGGCACAGGTTACATGGCACGTGCCGCTTTCGTGATGGATGGTTTTATGACCAAAGTTGGGCTGCATGGCCGTTCTGTAGTTCCTTTGATGTCAGGATTTGCCTGTGCCATACCCGGAATTATGGCTACGAGAACCATCGAGAACTGGCGCGATCGAATTATTACGATCATGGTATTACCCTTTATGGCATGTTCGGCTCGCCTTCCGGTGTACGCTTTGCTGATTGCAGCGTTCATTCCATCAACAACAGTTTTAGGGATATTCACTTACCAGGGAATTACCTTCTTTGCCCTGTACATTTTTGGAATTGTGATGGCTTTGGTTGCAGCTGCGGTTATGAAACGCTTTTTCCCAAGTGGACAGCAAACGCCGTTTATTATGGAACTTCCGGCATACAAAATGCCAAAGTGGGATGTAGTTTTTAGAAACGTGGCTGATCGTGGTTGGATATTTGTGAAAGAGGCGGGAAAGATTATCGTAGCTATATCTATAGTGCTTTGGTTTTTGGCGTCATTCCCTAATGTTGATGAACAAGAATATGCCCAAAATGCTTATGACGGCGAGACCATAGAATCGTATCAATTGCGCCACAGTTTTGCAGGAAAATTCGGGCAGATTATCGAGCCAACTATCGAGCCATTGGGCTTTGATTGGAAAATCGGGATTGGATTGATCACATCGTTTGCAGCACGTGAGGTAATGGTTGGTACACTAAACACCATTTATAGCATTGAAGGAGACGACGAAGACATCGTTACCCTCAAAGAAAAACTCATCAATGATACCGATCCCGAAACAGGGAAACCGATTTACTCGGTGGCCACAGCACTTTCGTTGATGATCTTTTTTGCACTCGCTATGCAATGTATGAGTACCATCGCTATCGTCCGCCGAGAAACTAATTCGTGGAAATGGCCTACCGCTATGTTTGTGTACATGAGTGCACTGGCCTATGTGTGTTCGCTGATCACCTTTCAAATAGGGAGTAATTTGTGATGGGATTTGATCTTCAATCGGTTATAGCTGTAGGTCTTTTGATTTTGGTAATTGCCTACATCACTTCCAGATACATTGTAAAACCTATGATGAAAAGCGAAAAACACAACGATAATTGTGGTCCCGGTTGTAGTTGTAATCCGTAGAAAATAGATGCAATTACAAGTTGAGTAAGCACCGCCGGTTGGCTATTTTCCGAGCTACTCAAACACTCTTCAATGACCTATCTCGAAAAGCTCGAAAACGCGGTACAAAAATCTCAGTCGACACTTTGTGTGGGGCTCGATCCCAACCTGAATTTACTCCCTGACGTTACCCGCGAAAAAATCGGATCAACCAGCGAATTGGTTTTCGAATTTTGTAGCTCGGTGATCGATGTAACCCAAGATCATTGTGCAGCTTATAAACCAAATCTTGCTTTTTTTGAGGCTCTTGGTAAAAAAGGACTGAAAGTGTTAGATGCGGTTCTAGATCACATCCCTGATGACAAAATCATAATCGCCGATGCCAAACGGGGCGATATCAGCAGTACGGCCGAGCATTATAAAAAAGCTTTTTTCGATAAGTTTAACGTGGATGCAATTACTCTCAATCCATTGATGGGATTTGAAACACTGGATGCATTTTCTGATGATGAATCCAAAGGGGTTTACGTGCTGGCTTTGACTTCTAATCCCGGCGCCGATGATTTTTTGAAAAAACCGTTTGAAGGCTTCGATATGATGGCCGAATACATTGCCTGTTCACTGTTTGAGCGATCGGTAAACACCGAAGCCCATTTGGGGATGGTAGTTGGTGCCACGCAATCTGCCGAGGCCAGATCGGTGATTGAATATCATTCGAAAGCGAGCTTATTGATTCCCGGAGTAGGCGCTCAGGGTGGAAGTCTCGAAGAATTAGCGAATACCCTGGCTGGACATGAAGGAATTCCGCTGATCAACTCCAGCCGTGGTATTATTTACGCTGGTTCTGATCAAAATAACTGGAAAGATCATGTTTCCAAAGCCGCAAAAACACTAAAAGAAAACCTCTCGATCATCACACAAAATTATGTCGGATAAACCAGAAATTACGGTGTTTACCGACGGTGCTTGCTCGGGAAATCCCGGTCCCGGTGGATGGGGTGCCATTCTCATCTGGAATGGAAATGAGAAAGAGTTATCAGGCGGCGAAAAACACACCACCAACAACCGCATGGAGATGCAAGCGGTAATTGAAGCCTTAAAAGCGTTGAAGAAACCCTGCAAAGTTGCAATCCATAGCGATAGTGCGCTCATCATTAATGCCATGACCAAGGGTTGGATTGAAAACTGGCAAAAAAAAGGTTGGCGCAAAGCCGATAAAAAGCCGGTGGAAAACAAAGAACTGTGGGAGCAGATGCTGGCTGCGATGAAGCCCCATGAGGTGCGCTGGGTGAAAGTTAAGGCACACGTTGGCATAGAGCTCAACGAACGCGTAGATCAACTAGCCGTAGCGGAGAGTAAGAAGTTCAATTAAGAATGTTTCAATGGTCAATTAAGAATTGTTCAATTAAGAATTAAGAATGGCATCTCTTAATTATATCCCAGAGTTTTAGTTAGGTTTTTTTGCTAAAAATATTCTTCCTGCTTCAACGAATGTTTCAGTTTGATCAAAACGAATTTCTTTTAGTATAGCTTTTTCTTTAAGATCTATGATTGATATAAACCTGTTACCAACATTTATTACAGCATATCTCTCTTTTTCGGTTAAAAAAATTAGGTCATTTCCCCCACCAACATCTATAGAATCGGTTATAATATTTTTATTAGGATCGTAAACCGTGACTTTCCTAATGGAGCCCAGACCCATACCTTGATCTCCTGTATCGGTATTATAAACCTCTCTATTATCTCTTCGAGCTTTTGGGTTACCCCATTTAAACACAGGTAATTGCCCAATCTCACGCATTTCATTAAGATCAAAAACAGGTCCACCTAGGAAATAAAGTGTGTCGCCCCCTGATGAAAGCTCTGTATTTGGAAAATTACTAAATGAAAGCCCATCAAAGAGCACTTCTGTTTCGCCATTTAAGTAGGAATGTCTATACAATTGATATTGATTATTTAAAGCATATACAATTGGCTTGAGAGGATGAACTTGGACACCTTTATAGTCATGATTTTCAGCATGACTCACATTGACTTGTGACAATTCTTCAACCCCTCCATCGCTTTTATCAATTCTACCTAAAATTCTTACAGGGTTAAAATTGGTTTGATCAATTCTTTCTGCCAGAGTAATAAAAAAAATATCATCTCTATCACTTAATAAAAATTCAACCGGACGATCATAGATAACTCTTGAACTCCAATTATCTAAATTAATTTCAATAACTTCCCCAGTGTTTTGATAGAATTGACCTTTACCAGATGAAAGATATAGCCTAGTGTTATCTTTGTTTACAGTTACTGAGTAAATCGTTTCAAATTCGGTGATCTGTTCATAATCTCCATTTTCGAGATCGATTATGAATAAGTTATCACCACCATAAGAATAGCTATACACGAGATAGTCATTTATACTCTCTTCAGCCCAAGTAATTGGTTTATCCTTGTCTTCTTCCCCTAAAATTCCGCAGTTTGCGAATCCAATTAATACAAATACCGGTATGCAGTAAAGTAGAACCCTGATCACTTATTCAACCCATCCAATTATTAAAGAATTAAATGTTAATTTTTATTGACGTAAGTATAAAATATGAATTATTTGAAAGTAAAAAATTCAAATAAGAATGGCATATTAATACAGAAGCAGCACTTTAATTGATAATTGATAATTGAACAGCCCAACTTGGAATTTGAATAACTGGAATTTGGAATTTTCACAATTCGGATATCAAATATACTTCTCTGCCCATGTACCGAGCACTTTACCAACATATTGGCTATCCGTAGGATTACTAAGCAGATGATCAGCTTCATCCAGCGAAATGAAACTCTTTGGATGTTTTGCTGCTTCAAATATCTTCTGAGCATTATCGATCCCCACCTGATTGTCGAGCGGAGAATGAAAGATGATGAGTGCTCGATCTAGGTTTCGAATCTTATTTCGCATAGACGTTTCTTCGAGGTCATCCAAAAACTGTTTTTTAATGGTAAAAGGTCTACCGGCAAGCGATACTTCGGCCGATCCTTTTTCTTCGATTTCATCTATTTTAAGGCTGAAATTCTCAGTTACGTGCGCCGGATCAGCCGGTGCAGCTATTACCGCTATGGCTTTCACAGAATCAATACGATGCGCGGCCTGCAAAACTGCAGCTCCGCCAAGTGAGTGACCAATCAAAATGGAAGGAGCTTCAAATTCGTCTGCCATATACTCGGCGGCGGCCACGAGATCATCGATATTAGAGCTGAAATTGGTGTCTGAAAAATCCCCGGAGCTTTGTCCAAGTCCGGTAAAGTCGAAACGGAGCGTGGCAATGCCAACATCAGCAAGAGCTTCGGTGATATTCCCTACGGCTTTCAGATCTTTGGAACACGTAAAACAATGAGCAAATAGGGCATAAGCTTGAACATCTCCCTCCGGCAAATCAATTTTAGCAGAAAGGGTTTCGTTGAGTGCTCCCGTAAATTCTATATTCTTTGAAGGCATGGTTTTGCTCTTTTTGAGTTCGTTTATAATCAGCCAACGAGTAAACCTGAAATCTAATTCCATTAAGCCAAATTGATCTACCATTTTATGGGCGTTTTTATGATTTTGTGCCAAACTAAAATTAACCCTCGACATGAATCCATTTCACTTAGCTTTTCCGGTAAAAGACCTCGAAGAAACACACACATTTTACACCGAAATTCTGGGCTGCTCCACCGGTCGTTCTTCCGATCACTGGATCGATTTTAACATGTGGGGACACCAAGTGGTGGCGCATTTAAGTCCCGAAGAGGCCAAGGAATCTGCACAAAATGCGGTGGATGGAAAAGGTGTGCCGGTTCGTCATTTTGGGGTAATCATCGAAATGGAAGAGTGGGAATCACTTGCTGAAAAGGTAAAAGCTGCCGGTATCGATTTTATTATCGAACCGTATGTGCGTTTTAAAGGAGAACCCGGCGAGCAAGCCACGATGTTCTTTTTAGATCCATCGGGCAATGCCCTCGAGTTCAAAGCTTTTGGGGATAAGAGTCAGATTTTTGCGAAGTGAATTACATTTTAATTACTTGCAACGATATTCTGGTTGGTCCAAATAACTACAACACCGCAACCATCAGAAGTACTTCTAAATCTAACCGGGGTATTAAGTGAATGATACACTTCGATGCCTATAATATCGTCTGACCTTGGTACCACCTGATCAACTTTAACACCGGAGAATCCACTAATCTCCATACCATCTACATATATTGCCATTTGACAACCATATTTAATGGATCTATTACTAAAAATGCCGTTGTCATACACATTAATTGTAGGTATAGAGTTCAATAATGTGCTTGGTAGAATACTTCCATCTCTGTAAATATCTTCACGAGTGAGGAAGTTTGCAGGTCTGGAATTCTGTCGGCTATAAAAACCTTCTATTTCTAGTTTTTTAAAAATCTTTTTCCCCTCAACTACAATTGCATCCATGGTCTGTGGTGCAGACAACACACGCATTTCAAGCTTTAAAGTATCTTGCTTATCAAAATTAAAAGGACCAGCAAAATTACTGCTGTAGTCCATTTTTCGAACCCCAACCAAATACTCTCCTTCCTTTTTTACATTCAAGTAAAACTTGCCATCACCATCGGTGGTTTGGTAACTGATTACGGTAGAATCGGTAGTCATTAATAGAACAATGGCAGCAGGTACCGGTTCTAAATTAAATTCTTCAACAACTTTTCCTTTTATGTATTGTGCATTCGATTGATGTGGGAGTAACGAGAGAAGCCCTATAAAAAAAAGTGCAGCAAACTATAGCCCTAACATGTTTCATATCAAAAAAATTTAGTTTAAGTGTATAAGAATCTAATTTAAAAAATAAATTTTCAATATCGCATGTTCATGCAGGTATATAAATTAGATGGTTAGGTTTAACAAGTAAGCATCGCTTTAGCGGTAAGCGATGTGCTTTTCTTTATTGTCATGGTTTTGACCTATATTGATGTGAATAAGGATATTTGGAGCGGCTTAGGACTTGGCATGATTAATAATTTTTGGGAGCGATTCATTAAGCTCTTCACAAAAACGATACTTTACGTTTGGTATATACGCTGGTTTTGGAAACCTGAAGAGGGGAGTATCAATGAAATTTTGAATCGAGCTGCAAAAAGAGATCCTGAATTCACTTTTGTCCAAATTGGTGCAAACGATGGGTATCATAACGACCCGCTGTATAAGTTCATTCGTGCTTATAATTGGAACGGCATAATGGTGGAACCTCAGGTGCATGTTTTTGAACGATTGAAGAAGAATCACAAAGGTAATGATGTATTAAAGTTCGAGAATGCCGCAATTTCTGCTGAAAAGGGAGTCATTCCATTTTACATGCTGGCGGTTTCAACAGCTCGATGGGCAACAGGCATGAGTTCTTTTGATCAAAAGCATATCGAAGAACACATCGACATAGGGTTTGTGAAAAAATGGGCGACCCGAGAAGGAATTACTCTCCCGGAAAATCGAGAGGATTATATTAAATGCGTGGAAGTCCAAACAATGAACTTCGATGATCTGATCGCAAAGCACGGGTTGAACGATGTAGATGGGATCATTTTGGATTGCGAAGGTTTTGACTCAATGGTGCTTTCGACGGTAGATATTCCAGGATATAATCCGGATATCATTTTGTTCGAGCATCTCCATTTTAAAGATGAAGACTACCAAGAGTTGACAGACCGTTTAAGCGATTTAGGCTATGAATTACGTAGTGATGAAATGGATACGATTGCGTTTAAGAGATGAGTAGCCGAACAGTTGAACATTGATCAACTACGCTAAAGCTTCGTTGATTGAAAACAGCCGAACAGTTGAACTTCGAATGTTGTTCTAGTTTTGCCAATTCGATCCCGATTGATCGGGAGAGAAATCTAAAGAATTTGATCAAGACCGTGAGTTCTATTTGTCACTTCGTTCTAAATTCCAAAGCCCAAGTCTCCCCTTGAGGGGAGTGCCGTCCGCCAGCCGGCGGATGGCGAGGGGTGTCAAGTGACGATCGACGACTGACCAACGACGACCGAAGAACACCCTCCGTCATCCGGCGATTGCCGGATGCCACCTCCCTCAAGGGAGGACTAACGCTCAGCATTAATAAGTTTAATGGTTGCTCAGAATTTAGAAAAGCAAATTTTCCTTTAAGCAGGAATTAGATTTCACACTCTATTTGAAAAGACAATATCGATAAGGCTCCCCTAGAGCGGAGTACCGTCCGCCAGCTGGCGGATGGCGAGGGGTGTTGAGTGGCGAGCGACGACTGACTAACGACGACCGAAGAACACCCTCCGTCATCCGGCGATTGCCGGATGCCACCTCCCTCAAGGGAGGACTAACGCTCAGCGTTTATAAGTTTAATAGTTGCTCAGAATTTAGAAAAGTAAGTTTTCCTTTAAGCGGGAATTAGATTTCACACTCTATTTGAGAAGACAATATCGACAAGTCTCCCCTAGAGGGGAGTGCCGTCCGCCAGCCGGCGGATGGCGAGGGGTGTCAAGTGGCGAGCGACGACTGACTAACGGCGGACGTTCTTCATCAACGTGAATACGATGAAAAATCCTGCAGTATTCCAATGGGTATGGGTTTAAATTTCATTCCCGACGACCGTTGAACACCCTCCGTCATCCGCTTTTCAGCGGTTGCCACCTCCCTCAAGGGAGGACTTGTCCTGAGCATTAATTAGTTTGTTTCTTGATCCAAAATAGAAATGACAAATTGAATCAGTTCCCATTGAATGCAAGAATTACAATTTCGAGATTATTTACCCGCAACCCGCAACCTAAATTTAAAGCTCCTCTTCCGCGGCTTCAATGCGCGTCGAATATTCTTCCCATTGATACATCAAATCGGTGAGTTCTTTCTTGATGGTTTCGTACTCAATCGAAGTTTCCTTCACGCGATCGCTGTCGTCATAAAAATCCGTTTGGGCCATCAACTCTTCGATTTCTAGCTTCCGCTCTTCTTTGGCTTCGATGTTCTTTTCCACTGCCTCGAGTTTCTTTTTGATCGGGCGAATTTTTTTATTCAACTCATTCCTACGCTCGGCATCTAAGCGCCGCTGTTCTTTTCGGGATAATGTATTGGAAGCTTGTTCAGCATTCGATGTTCGAAGTTCAATGTTCTTCTGTTCCTCCTCTGCTTCTTCCTTTTTCTTATCCAGATAATAAGACACATTGCCCAAGTAGGTCTTGATAGTGCCGGGACGGATTTCCAGCACTTTATTTACGATTGGATCCAAAAATGCCCGATCGTGAGAAACAATCATGCACGTACCTTCATACTGCTGCAGTGCTTGTTGCAGGATGTTTTTCGAACTCATATCCAAATGGTTCGTGGGCTCATCAAAAATGAGAAAATTTGCAGGAGATAGCAGCATCTTTGCCAAGGCAAGCCGGCTTTTTTCACCACCTGATAGCACTTTCACTTTCTTGAACACGTCATCACCCGTAAAAAGAAAACATCCTAAAATGGAACGGAGTCGGCTTTCTTTTTCACCGGAACCGGCTTCCATCATCACTTGCAGGGGATCGTAAGTAGGATCAAGATCTTCAGCCTGATGCTGCGCAAAGTAGGAATAGGTGACTTTATGCCCTACGGTTCGCGTCCCGCCTTGAATGGGCTCTTTTCCAGATAGAATTCTTATCAAAGTAGACTTACCCGCTCCGTTCGGACCTACAACGGCCACTTTATCGCCACGTTCTAGTTCAAAATCGAGTCCTTCAAAAACGGTGTTGTCGCCGTAGCGTTTGGTTACTTGATCGAGCTGCATCACAATCTGACCACTTCGCTCGGGTTCAGGAAATCGAAATGAAACCGAATTAAGTTCGTCCTCAACTTCGATGCGTTCGATTTTCTCAAGCTGTTTTACCCGACTTTGTACCTGTCGTGCTTTGGTGGCTTTATATCGGAAGCGATCAATAAATTCTTGGGTTTCTTTAAGCTGCTTTTCCTGATTTTTCTGCGCATTGATCAACAGCTCGCGTTCTTCATCCCACTTGCGCTCGTAAAACGAATAATTACCGGAGTAATCGCTCATTCGTCCGCGCCGAATAGCCAATGTTCTGGTGGTTATGGTATCCAAAAACGCACGATCGTGAGAAACCACAATCACGGCGCCCTCATAACTATTTAGGAAGTACTCGATCCATTGCAATGATTCGATATCCAGGTGATTGGTAGGCTCATCCAACAGTAAATAGGTAGGTTTTTTCAGCAGTAATTTTGCCAGAGCAATTCGCATCAACCAGCCACCACTAAACTCGGTGGTAGAACGCTCAAAATCCGATTCCGAGAAACCCAATCCCATCAACACTTTCTCAATTTCTGAGCGAAGGGTATATAATCCGGAAGTTTCGAGCTGAGTTTGCAATGCGCCATAGCGCTCCATCAATTTCTCGTAGGTTTCGCTTTGTGGATCAACCTTGCCAAGCTCTTCTTGTAAATGATTTACTTTTTGTTCTAGTTCAAAAAGCTCGCTGAAGGCAGTTTCTACTTCCTCAATAACGGTGAGTTCAAAATCAGGATCTACGCCATCCTGTGGTAAATAGCCCAGAGTTTCAGCATTCGACAGAGTAATTTGCCCACCATCGGCTTCTCTCAAACGCATAATTATTTTGAGTAGCGTAGATTTACCTGCACCGTTTGGCCCAACTAAGCCAATGCGCTCACCGGGATTGATGATCGCTGAAACGCCGTCTAATAAAGTTCGTTCGCCCAGATGAAGGGTAATTTGTTCGATTGCCAGCATGAATGTGTGCTAATTTGGAGAAAACAGAAGGCCAAAGATAGGTGCATTCGCACACTTTATACAATGATAAACTAAACTAAGAGGATTGATGGAATAATCTTATTTTTGTAGCTATGGGATTACTTCTGTTTTATTTGTTTTTAGCGCTCGGCGTGTCTTTTTTGTGTTCAATTCTGGAAGCAGTTTTGCTCTCAATTACGCCATCGTACGTGGTTTTGAAAGAACAAGACCAACCTCGTGTAGGCCTCTTGTTGAAGCAATTGAAGGAAGATATTGATCGTCCGCTTTCTGCAATTTTAACACTTAACACCATCGCGCACACCGTTGGGGCTGCGGGTGTAGGAGCCCAGGCATTAATCGTTTTTGGGGATGCCTACGTTGGCGTTACCTCGGCTGTGCTCACACTATTGATTTTGATCCTCTCCGAAATCATACCCAAAACTTTAGGGGCTACCTTTTGGAAAAACCTCGCGGTATTCTCGGCAAGAATCATTTCCATTTTGATTGTGGTTACTTATCCATTTGTGAAGCTCTCGGAGCTTATCACAAAGATCATCAGCCCGAATAAAGGCGGTCCTTCGATAAGTAGAGAAGAGTTTTCGGCAATGGCCGATCAGGGCGTTCAGGAAGGCATTTTTGAGGAAGGGGAGTCGAATGTGTTTAAGAACCTGATTCGATTCTCATCGCTTAAAGTGAAAGATATCATGACTCCGCGCATTGTGGTGATGAAATTTTCAGAGAATCTCACTATTGAGGAAGCTCTTGAAAAGAAAGAGCGTTTGCGAGTTTCGAGATTACCGGTTTTTGCCAAAAACGAGGAAGATATCACTGGCTACATCTTAAAAACTGATTTGTATGAGCAAGTGTCGGAAGGAAAGGGAGATGCCGAACTTGCAACAATCAAACGCGAAGTGCTGATGGTTCCTGAAACAGCATCGTTAAAGATTTTGCTTCAAAAATTGATCGAGCGTCAGGAACACATTGCCGTTGTTGTGGATGAATACGGTGGACTCGCAGGTGTGGTAACGATGGAAGATGTGATCGAAACGCTGCTTGGAATCGAAATTGTAGACGAAATCGATGCAATCGAAGACATGCAAAAGCTTGCACGCGAAAAATGGGAGCGACGCGCCAAAAAAATGGGCATCGTTCTACCCGAAGATCAAAATGTGCCTACAAGTAAATCTGACTCAAGCGAAGACGGAACGGTGCAGTAACCTACTCGCGTATACGGTCTGATTTTCATTCACTACCACGCTTAGTATTCGTTTCTCTTTGGTAAAAGTGATCATATCTACCGCATTATCACCCAGAGCCTTGAACACCTTTTCAGAAAGTTGATCCATGGCTTGTAGCTTACACCCGATTAAGCTAATCAAACCCTTACTTCCATCGATGTGAACGGTTCCAACTTCGATTAAAGCCTGAGAAAGCTCACTTAGTTTCTCATTAGCTTGCAAAGCAATGGTAACCGATGCTTCGGTGGTATTTACCGCATCAACGGGCAATCGCAGTTTTTCGAGCGCAGCAAATACTTTGGTTAAAAATGAATAGCCCATCACCGTTTCATAGGCGCTTACGGTAACCAAAGCCATGTTTTCTTTGAAGGATATCGCCAGAAAGTCTTTTGTCGATGCCGATTCTCGGCCAATACGAGTTCCTGCTTCATCAGCCTTAAACATGTTCTTTACAAACACCGGAATGTTACGCTCCTGAGCAGGTTTTAAAGTAGCCGGGTGTAAAACTTTAGCGCCGAAATACGCCATTTCTGTTGCATCGAAATACGAAAGTTCGTCGATGGGTTGAGCGTCTTCAATAAAACGCGGATCGCTGGTGTAGATCCCGCTCACGTCGGTCCAAATTTCGATAGCCTGTGCATGTATTGCTCCGCCAATCAAACTTGCAGTGTAATCCGATCCTTCGAAGCCCAAAGTAGTGGTGGTTCCATCCGGAGCCTCGCCATAAAAGCCACCAATGATGGGAGTGAATCCGCTATCCAAAACAGTTTCGATGCTTCCACATTTTTGGTTGATGAGCGCACGATTTGGGTTAGCAACCCCGTACTCAGCATCAGTTTTTATCAACTTTTTGGCCTCGATGTGCTGTGTAAGCTGATTAGTAGCCAAACCGCATTGTGCCAATAAATAGGATGATACTTGCTCGCCAACAGCCGCGATCGAATCTTGTAAAGCAGGATTTAAATCATTCTTCTTTGCCGCGTATTGCAGCATCTTCTTCAGAAACCCGACTTTCTCATCAATTTTTTTGAAGCAGCTTTCTTTGATAAGCCTTTTTTTTTGATGCGGATTTTCATCCAGAAAATGCTCTACTAACTCGCGGTGCCGATTTTTGATAGTCTCAACGATTTCGAGGGCTTGTTCCAAATCGCCTGATGCAGCGCTTTTGCCGGCTTCGATCAATTGTCGGGTAGTTCGCGCAGTAGCTGATACCACAACCACCGGATATTCGTAATTTCGTATGATTTCTAACACTTTTCGCCAGGTTTGATGGTCGTTCATCGACGTCCCACCAAACTTTAAAACCGTAATATTCATTATCTCCTGAGTGTTTTAAATTTCGTCGGAATAGAGGGATTGCACGTGTGGACGAAGATTATATTCGTTTTGCATAACCTCGCCGTAAGCACCACAACTGCGTATTGCTAGCAAATCGCCGCGCGAAAGTTCCGGCAAATCGAGGTCTTTTCTAAAGGTATCTGAACTCTCGCAAATCGGACCAACTACATCGTATGTTATCTCGTTTTTGGTGGATGTAAGCGAATCTATATTATGCAGCGCCTGATATAATGCCGGACGAAGGAGTTCGGTCATGCCCGCATCAACAATGGCAAAGTTTTTAACTCTGCCAGATTTAGTATACAGCACTTTGGTGATCAGACTTCCACATTGCCCAACCACCGAACGACCAAGCTCAAAATGTAATGTCTGGTGATCTTTTAGCTTTATCGACTTAGAAAAAATTTCGAAATACCGTTTGAAATCCGGAATGGAAGATTGATTCGGGGCATCGTAATTAATGCCGAATCCGCCACCAACATTGATCGATGTGAGGGTATGTCCTTTCGATTCGATGTAGTCGTTAAGATCGTTAGCTCGTTTGCAAAGCTGTTCGAAAGGCTCAAACTTTATGATCTGAGAGCCGATGTGGAAGTGAATCCCAATAAGTGTGAGATTTTTCAGCGAGGGTAGAGCTTCCAGTACGTTGTCTAAGTCGTCCTCGTGGATGCCAAACTTGTTTTCGTTAAGACCCGTCGTGATGTAATGGTGAGTTTCGGCATTCACATTGGGATTAAGTCGTAGAGCAACTTTTGCCGTAGTGTTATGTTTTGCAGCAAACTCGTTAATCACTTCCAGTTCTTGTGGCGATTCCACATTAAAACAAAAGATGCCCGTTTTCAGTGCTAGCTCAATTTCGTCGTCGTTTTTACCAACACCCGCAAAAGCAATTTGTGCCGGAGAAAATCCACTTTCGATCGCTCGTTTTATCTCACCACCACTTACACAATCGGCATCTAATCCATATTCACGAATAATGTCGAGAATTTTAGGCTGATGATTCGCTTTTAAAGCAAAATGTACACGATAACCCCGATCGATGCCTTCACTTTTAATCTGCTGTAAAGTGTTGCGTAGTAATTCTGTATCGTAGTAATAAAACGGCGTTTTATGCTTTTTTAAGGCACCCACCACCTCTTGTGGAAACATAAATCAGTGTTCTGAAATTGGTTCTTCTGCAGTCGATTCTTCCTCTTCATCTTCTTTGCCCGTGACCAGCGCTATAATTTTATCGCCGGGTTGAGGTGTAGGAGGATTATCGAGAGAGAATGGCTGAACGGTATCGTTCTGCTGCACAAAGATAGGAATAGATTTTTCGAAATATTGTTTTTGATATTCTTTAAATGAAAATTCGTTATCGATCTCATTAATCTGAATTTGTAGTTCTTCATCGTCGGCGAATTCTTTAATTTTTTCGAAATTCATCTCGTTCGAAAACAAGGTTCGGCCACCAATAAATTCGCTACTGTCGTTTTCTCTTCGGTTTGATGTAGCCGATTGCGCAAGCTGAAATACCGCAGAAGTGCCGAATTCATCCCGAAAACGTATGCTTGCCAGCGAGTTAACTTCGTCGTTAGGCGTAAGCGCCATCAAAATTCCGATCCCATCAAGATCAATTTCATCGATGGCATACTCCGACAAGATGTTACCGTAATAAGTTTCCAATCCAGCTTTTCTGGCCTTCGTTATATTTGCCCAATTTGAATCTGCTACTAAAACCTTGAAGCCAAGCTCTTTAAGTTTGAGAGCGAGTTTACGACTCCACGAGTGCGCGCCAAGAAATAAAACCCCGTGTGGTTCGGGCTTAGCAACCCCAAGTAAGCGCGCTACAGGCTTTGCGGTTAAGCCATAAATGGTAACGGTAGCGATGATCACAATAAAGGTGTAGGGCACGAGCTGAGCGGCATCAGGGAAGCCTTCTTGTTCAAGCCGGAGAGCAAAAATCGCGGAAATGGCTGCGGCAACAATTCCACGTGGTGCCATCCATGCAATAAAGGTTTTTTCTTTAAATGTGATTTTGGAGCCGATCGTTGAGAGATAAATCGAAGCCGGACGTACTACAAAAAATAGAGCGGCTAAAAACAGAATGCTGTTCATGTTGATGTAAGAAAGTGCATCCGATTGAAGTCGAGCAGCCAACAAAATGAACAGGGTTGAAATGAGCAGCACCTGCAGGTTTTCTTTAAACTCTACGATGTGTTTTACGCGCACACTTTTTTGATTTGCGAGAATAATACCCATAATCGTTACAGCGAGTAACCCTGATTCGTGCTGTAATAAGTTCGAGGAGGTAAAGATGGCAATGAGTATCATCAGAGTTACCGGATTCTGTAAATAATCGGGAATCCAGTGTTTTTTGAGTGTGATATACATGATACCTGCTCCCAACGCGCCAAAGAAAGTGCCATCGATAATAGTAGTTACAATCACTAATCCAGCATGACCGGAAATACTTTTAAAGCCACCGGCAATAATGATTTCGAACACAAGAACGGCCATCATTGCACCAATGGGATCATTCACTATTCCTTCCCATTTTATTACTGATTTAGCGGTATCAGTGGGCCGAACTTGACGCAATAAAGGAATGATTACGGTTGGACCGGTTACGATGAGAATGGCCCCAAAGAGTACCGAAATTTCCAAGCCTAAGTCTAATAAATAATAAGCAAAGGTGGCTGCGAGAGCCCAGGTTATTAATACCCCAAAGGTGATGAGTTTTAAAACCGTTCCTCCAATTTTTCGGAACTCGCTCATGCTCAGGCTTAATCCCCCTTCAAAAAGAATAATGGCCACCGAAATCGAAACAAAAGGCTGGAGTAAATCTCCCATTAAAAAATCGGGATCGAGAAAACCGGTAATTGGTCCGGCGATAATCCCAAATGCTAACAAAACTAAAATGGCCGGTAATTTTGTTTTCCATGCCAACCATTGTGCTGATATACCGAGTGCTGCAACACTCGCTAATCCTACCAGAATTTCTTCGTTCATAAATGCCTTTAAATTGCGCTAAGTAGTTTTATTTTTTTATAAAATTGATGAACTACAAGTTCAGAATAATTGTAGGAACTAGTGTTATAAAAAACATATTATCATTTTATACAAGCTTTTAACAGTATACTCTACAAAATCATGCCGGCAGCAGCAAAAAAACTATCAAAAAAACTTACGGTGTTCGATGTATACGCCGTTAGCACGGGTGCGATGTTCAGCTCGGGATTTTTCTTGTTACCGGGAATCGCCGCAATGGAAACCGGGAACTCAGTAGCCTTTGCCTATCTGGCAGCGGGTTTTTTGATTCTCCCCTCGATGTTATCAGTAGCTGAACTTTCAACTGCTATGCCTAAAGCAGGTGGCGCTTATTACTTTCTGGATCGTAGTTTAGGTCCGTTAATGGGCACTATTGGCGGCTTGGGATCATGGATAGCATTGATCTTTAAAAGTGCATTTGCGCTCATCGGGATGGGCGCATATCTCACCATTTTTGTGGATGTCCCCATGTTGCCCTTGGCGTTAGTGCTTACACTCGCATTCGGGCTTCTCAATATATTCGGTGCAAAAGAAACAGCGGTATTACAACGTGTTTTGGTGGCTGCACTGGTTTTGATTATGGCCTATTTTTTAATCATGGGGCTTAACTTTATTTATGCTACCGATGGATTCTTACCACCGTTACAACAGCAAAATTTCTTCACAAACGGTATTAATGGGTTCATTTCAACGATAGGTTTAGTGTTCGTTTCGTATGCAGGTTTAACTAAGGTTGCCAGCATTGCGGAAGAGGTTCAAAATCCCGATCGGTCGATTCCATTGGGGATGATTTTATCATTAGTTACAGCCAGTGTGGTTTATGTTGTAGGTGTTTTTATCATGATAAAAGTACTTCCGGCAAATGAACTGTTTGATAGCTTAACTCCGGTTGCTGATGCCGGTAAACGTGTTATGACATTCCTCCCGGGCTCTACGGGGCTCTTATTGATTGTAATCGCAGCTATAGCTGCTTTTGCATCCACAGGAAATGCAGGAATTATGTCGGCATCGCGATACCCACTTGCAATGAGTCGTGATGGGTTATTGAGCCCGATATTTCAAAATATCGGCAAGTTTAATACACCGCATGTTGCTGTAATTGCAACTACTCTATTCATGGCCGCTGTGCTTATTCTTTTTGATGTGGAAGCCGTTGCAAAGCTGGCAAGTGCGTTCCAATTATTGCTTTTTTGCTTATTAAACCTCTCTGTGATTGTGATGCGCGAGAGTAGAATCGAAGCCTACAAACCGGGGTATAAATCGCCGTTTTACCCATGGCTACAAATTGCAGGGATGATTATTTCGCTTTGGTTGGTGGCCGAAATGGGGCTTCTCGCTGTGGGATTAACAGGAACACTCATCATTTTCTGTATAGGATGGTATTTCTATTACGCTCATGGAAAAGTGAAGCGTCAAGGTGCCATTTATCACATTCATGCACGGCTTGGACAATTGCGCTACGAAGCACTCGAGCATGAGTTAATGACGATCATCAACGAGAAAAACCTCAACAATTCGTTGACTTATCAAGAAGTGATTGCACGATCGATTGTAATGCATATAGATGAAGATCAAACCGATATTGAGCGATTGATAATGCGTTCAACTTTGACATTGAATGAGCGATTAAAATTAAATCGGGATAAACTCAGAGAGCAGCTAAATGATTTCGAGAAGAATTTCATCGAAATGAAGGATGGGGTTTTCTTTAAATATATTCAGCTCGAGAAAGTGAAAATCCCCGAAATGCTAGCCGTTCATTCTTCGAAAGGGATTGAATTTGAACTCGATAAGGAGAAGAAAAAAGCATATGCAATCATTTTCTTAGCCACTCCAAAAGATAAGCCGTTACTACATATGCGAATTATCGGTCACCTAGCAGAGCTTATTGAGGCCGAAGGATTCCTGGAGCGTTGGAAAAGCGCGAAAATCGAAAAGGCAATGAAGCAGGTGCTGCTAACCGACGAACGATTCATAAATATTCGTTTGGTTGAACATACCAAAGCCGAAGATTGGATCGGCAAAAAACTGATGGAGCTAGAGCTTCCCGGTGAGTGCCTGGTAACTATCATAGAGCGCGATAGCGAGATCATTATCCCCAAAGGTAAAACGAAACTACATTCGGGCGATATACTCTCGATACTTGGATATCCGAAAGATATCAAAGCACTAAAAAAGGAACTCGATTACGAATGAAAAGCTAAAGTTTAGCTTTTTAATTTGGCGATAATTTCATCAATCGAAAGTTGCTCTTCGGCACTTTCATGCATATTTCTTAGCACGAATTTCCCGGATGCCAGCTCATTGTCGCCTACGATCAATGCGTATTGTGCATTCTGTCGATTAGCTTCTTTCATTTGAGCTTTCATCGAACGGCCTTTGTAATCCATGGTTGCTGATATGCTTTGCTCACGGAATGTTGGAAGGATTTCGATCACCCATTCACGAGCTTCATCTCCTAAACAAACCATAAACACGTCGATCGATTTTTCGTCGGCTAATTGGATATCTAATTCCTCACAAGCGATCAGTAAGCGCTCCATTCCGGCAGCAAATCCTACAGCAGGGGTTGGTAGGCCACCGACTTCCTCAACCAATAAATCATAACGTCCGCCACCTGCTAGGGCATCTTGTGAACCGAGATCCGGACTGGTAAGCTCGAAAGCGGTACGCGTGTAATAATCCATGCCTCGCACGAGTAAAGGATCAACCACATACTCTATACCTCGCATATCTAAATACTTGCGAACCAATGCAAAATGTTCGGCAGAGTCTTCATTCAAATAATCGCTAATCACCGGTGCATTTTTGATAAATTCTTGATCTTCCGGCTCTTTTGAATCGAGAATCCGCATCGGGTTTTTCTCGAAACGAGTTTGCGAGAGTTCACTAAGCTTATCAAAATTAGGACGCAGATATTCACGAAGAACGTTCTTATAAGATTCCCGGCTTTCAGGATCGCCCACTGAATTCAGTTTTAGTGTAAAGTTTTTGATGCCAATCCGTTGATAGATGCGCATCATGAACGAAATACATTCCACATCAGCAATCGGGTCATCGCTGCCAATCACCTCTAAGCCAAACTGGTGAAATTGACGCTGACGCCCTTTCTGTGGACGTTCTGCGCGGAACATTGGTCCGATGTAGTATAGCTTCTGAGCACCCCCACGCTGAGCCAAATGATGCTGAACAAAAGCACGCACTACCGGCGCAGTAAGCTCAGGACGCAATACATAGTTGCTGTCCCCTTTAGTAAACGCGAAGATCTCTTTGGTTACGATATCCGTAAGCTGGCCAACACCTCTCTTGATAAGCTCCGTTTGCTCCATAATGGGAGTTCGAATTTCCTCGAAATTGAATCGTGCAGCTTCTTCATGGATGATATTCTCCAGGGCTCTCCATTTCGGCGATTCGTCGGGTAAAATATCCACCATTCCGAGGTGGGTGGTGTAGGTAGCTTTGGGCATTAAGAGATTGTATTACTTCAGATAAATGATTTTAGAAGATAAGGCGCTTAATATTTAGAATCTTGAATGTGTAACTAAAGAGTTAATTAATTTATTAACGTCATCAGAAATCTTAAACTTCCAAATTGCAAAGACATAAACAATTAATAAGGATACTGATCGGATTCCTATATCAATGAGGTAATTTTCATGCTCTTCGATTTGCAGCGAAATAAAAAGAAGTAGTAAACCAAGTATTGTGATCCAGAGTATTTTAATACTAAATGGTTGTAATCTAAATTTTAGCCAAACATAAACCACTCGAGTAATATTACCAATTATTATTGAAATAGAAGTTGCAACAGCAGCTCCCAGAATCCCATAAATGGGTATTAATAAAAAGTTTAAAATTATAGCGACAACTATTACGAAAATAGAGGAGTAAAAATCAAATTTATAGAATGGTGATGATATAATAATTTGTCCATTTGCACCCGTAGCCATATCAAACAAATTTCCAAGCCCGATTATAATTATTACTACAGCTCCTGTACTATATTCATCAGGTAGGATTGCAAATAAATTGTTCAAGTTTGCTATAACTCCAATATATATAATTACACCTGCTATATATTGATTTAATGATGTTTTTTTATACACATCACTTATGTTGTGTATGTCATTGTTAGAAAATGAGTTAGAAATTACTGGGAATGAAATTTTCCCGATAGATTTTTTGGGGACTAGGATAACTGAGCCTACATAGATTGCGATAGCATATATGCCCGTTTTCGTTAACCCTTCATACGAGCCAAGCATTAAAAGATCTATGTTACCAAGAATTAGTACTGTAAGTCCACTAAAAAATGCATAAAAACTGTATTGGAATATTTCAATAACCTTCTTTTTAGAAAAAACAGAAAATTCAATCTCAAATTTTACAAAACCCTTAATTAAAGAATATGCTAACAATAAGATGTATTGGAGTGCATAATTGGCTATAAAAAGAAAGATAAATTGGTCAAAATTTATAATATCAAACGAAAATAAAAGTAAGGTACCAATAGTAATTATTCTTAAAAATACCTCCTGTAGAGAAGAAGCAAAAACAGTATTAAAACTCGCTTTCAAGAATGCTGTCAAGAGCCCAAATGAAGATGAAAAGAAAACTAGTGGAATTATATAGATGAAATACTGAGATAAAAGTTTACTCTCATTATTGTAGAGCTCAAGTAATCTATTATCAAATACAATTAGAAGAATTGAATATGCAATAAACCCCAATAATGGTGGGATTATGAACGCCCAAAATAGACCCTGTGGTTTATCAGAAACCGCTTTTAAAGGCGGGAAAAACTTTACAATTGACTTTGGAATACCAAAATTTAAAAATTGTACACTAAGAGTCATAATAGATAATAGAACTCTTGTTAAACCAAACTGATCTGTAGCAAGAATATTAGGGAATAATTTTATAGTAGCTATGAAACCAAGAATAATGCCTATGTAAGAAATGGTGGCATTTTTAATACTCTGATTGATTATTATTCCCAAGGAAAAACCGGTTACTTTGCTATTTAAAAACCCAATCTAATAATGAATCAGAACAAAAAGAATAACTATTCACACGAATGGATATTTAATTTAGAGAAGCAATATCATTGGAATTTATATTGGCATCAATTGAATTGTATAATGAATATTTCACGTATTGAAAAGCAACATACGATTTACGAAGTTGGAAAAGGTAGTGGGTTTACATCTGAATATTTAAATAGTAAAGGTTATTCTATTAAAACTATTGATATAGATGAGAATAAAAATCCTGATTTATTACTAGATATTACTAAAGACCAAATTCCTACTTCAGATGCGTATATTGCATTTGAGATTCTAGAGCATATACCATTCTTAGATGCTGAAAAATTTATTAAGACTTTAAAAGATAATGGTACTAAATACCTTGTATTTAGTCTTCCCTATGCATTTAAGACATTTATATGGATAGAAGGTTTTTTACTGAAGTATGGTGGATTTAAAATAAATCTTGGGAAAAAAAGAAAGTCAATTATATCAGAACACCATTATTGGGAATTGGGAATTAATGGTCATAATGTAAAATCAATTAAAGGAATTCTTGGTAAATATAATTTTAAAGTTGTGAAGGATTATAAATATAGAAATCATCATTTCTTTGTAGCTGAACAAGGATAAGAATGTTCTCAACGAGACTAATGATTGACTTGCAAAGTAACTTGCTAAAGTTTTTGGAATTAAAATTTAGAAAAAGAGCTAATTCTGAACATGATTTTATACCTATTTGGATTGTTGGGGCACCAAGATCAGGTACAACATTAATTTATCAAGCTTTATGTTCGGCGTTCAAGTGTTATTATCTAACTAATAGAGTAGCTTGGCGATATAGAATAGCTCTTATCGTAAGAATGATTGAGCGTAATTTTTTTAAAACTGATTTAAGCCCAACTAGTTTCAATTCCAAATACGGTCAAACAAAACACTCAAGCGACCCACATGAAGGAGGGCCATTTTTTTATCAGTTCTTTCCAAAAGAAGAACCATATGTTACAGTAGAAAAAAATTATAGAGATAGTAGAAATGGTGTAGAGTTTAAGAATATCCTTTCAGAAATTGCAAAACCATACCCAATATTTATTTCTAAAAACACATATCATTCTCTTAGGATTCAGGTATTATCGGAATTATTTCCTTCATCTATTTTTGTTTGGGTGAAACGAGATTTAAAATCAACTATGAAGTCGATTTATAAGGCGAGGCAAGATAATAATGATTTGGAAAAATGGTGGGGAGTAAATCCACCCGGCTGGAAATTGAAAGAAAAAGAACCTGTTTTGGACCAAATATATTGGCAAGTGAATGCTATTAATCAAATAATAAAAAAAGATCTCGAATTAAGTCTCGCAAGGCATTATGAAATCGATTATGACGATTTTTGTGAGAACCCTCGCTCATTTATTGCTGAATTTGCTGATACATTTAGTCTAGCATCAAATCTATATAGTTCTATTATCAACATACCGGAAAACTTTTTAACTAAATCGAGTGAATCAGATAATATTGATGTTATGATTCAGGAATATCTTGAAGCTAAAAATGATTGAACCATCACCTCATAAATTACCGGGCAATATTTTTATGCAGCCTTGGTGGCTTGATGTAGTTGCCAAAGATGATTGGATAGAACTGAAAATTGAAAAAGGTGGAGATCTTAAAGCGCGTTGGCCTATTGTGATGCGGAAGAAGATGGGGTTTGTTCATATTGAAATGCCTGTTTTGACCCAGAAAACTGGTCCATGGATAAAACAAGAGAGTACAAAACAAGTCTCCTTGCACAGTAATGAAAGAAAATTACTTGAGGAGTTGATCGAAAAAATTCCGTCTTTTGATCGATTCAATTTAAATTTGGATGAATCCATTATAAATTATTTACCATTTAAATGGAGTGGTTTTAAACAATCTTCAAATACTTCATTCAGGATCAACGATCCCTATAATTCAGAAGCAGTTTGGGCCAATTTTAAAAGTACAGTAAGGAGAAACATTAGGCGGGCCCAAGAAAATTGTACTATATCTACCAATCTTACATCAAAGGAGTTATATCTACAAATTAAGAAGACTTTTCATAGGAAAAATAAAGAGCCTTCCTATAGTTTTGAATTAATTGATGATTTAATAAATGAAGCAACAAAGAGAAATAGAGCCAATATTATAGGGGTGTTGAATAAAAATAATGAAGTGATTTCAGCACAATTATTTATACATGATGATAATGTAACTTACTATTTAGCTGGTGGATTTGATAATGATAATATTGAACCCGGTGCAGTTAGTTTAGGAATGTTCGAAGGGATAAGACTTGCCGCAGCTCGAAAAAATGCCTTTGACTTCGAAGGGTCTAGTGTTAATGGAATAGAGCAGTTTTTCAGTTCTTTTGGTAGCATACCGATTCATTTCCATAATATTCATAAAGTGAGTAATAAATACTTACCTGTATATTTATTAAAAGAGATAAGAAATTTTAGGAAAACACTTTAAAAACCTAAAATGTTAAAAAACGAGACTGTAAAAATTATCACTGGTAGTAATTTTGCCCAGGAAAAGCATTTCATACTATCAGTGTTTGTCGAAGACTTTTTGGGCATGCATCTTGACATGGAATTCTTGGTCGAAAAAACTGGATATGAGTTAATCTACCAATCCAATTGTGTTCAACTGAATGATGTGTTTTTTGGTGATAATTATTTCAACGACAAAACGCATCAAAATCTGAAGTCTTTTAATTTAAAAGGCAATGAACTACCAGCATGGTTTTATGATGTAAATACTGAGTTAGATATTAAAGTTGATATTTTTGGCATGGCGTTTTTTATCATGTCGGGTTATGCAGATATTCATTTTTCTCAAAACGATGAGTTCGAAAGAAACATTGGATACTCATCTTTTCTTGTGCAAAAACAATTGATTGATAGACCAATTATTCAAGAATGGTTTACAGTTCTTGCATGTGAATTATTACAACTTTCGGAGACTGATTTTTTATCCAATAGATTGTATTCAAAACATGTTTCACATGATGTTGATCAACCCTTCGAATATTTAAACTACACATACCGTCGGTTGTTGAAAAGACTTATTGGAGATGTGGTAATTAGAAGAGATTTCAATCTAGCAATTGAGCGAGTTAAGTTTTTTCACAAGGTGAAAGGAGGGGATTTTGAATCTGATCCGTATAATAATTTTGAAGAATTAATTGATCTTTTGGCTGCGTTCGATATACGAAGTGCATTTTTCTTTGTAGCTAGTGATAATGATCATCCAAACGATGTCAATTATCAGATTCATCAAAAACCAATCAAGCAAATTGTCAAAAAAGTTCATAATGCAGGACATAAGATTGGAATACACCCGAGTTTTAATACTTTGGGATGCTCAGATAAACTAAGTGAGGAAGTAAAAGCATTAAACACAGTATTAAATGAACTTCAAATAAAATCTTTAGTTAACGAAAGTAGAAAACACTATCTAAGATGGGATTGGAAAACTACGCCTAAAGAATTATCAGACGCTGGAATTGAACACGATTATACTGTTGGTTATGCAGATAGAACAGGTTTTAGAGCAGGAGTAGCATTTCCATATTCCGCTTTTGATTGGATTAATAAGAAAATATTACCAATTAAAATCCACCCATTAATCGTAATGGAGTGTTCTCTTCTTAATGAAGGATATATGGGTGTTTCGTATAAAGAGGCTAGTGAAATAATTGGAACGTATCACACAATATTGAAGAAACTAGGTGGGGAGTTTGTATTCTTATGGCACAATCATTTATTAATTGATAAAAAAGATATTCAATTGTTTAATTACTTTTTAGGGCTTTAGCTTAGCATTTTAAATGGCAGTTCTAATCTTTAATTTCCAAGATTAAATAGAAGTACTTGATCAGCATTAAAATCAGATAAATTTAGAAATAACAATTAATCAAGTAGTCTAGAAACTTGTTGTTCTAATAGTTTCATATTCATTTCTGAGTTAATTTTTCTTGCTGCTTTATCACTATTTATTTTGTACTGATTAATGCTTTCAGGAGTCATGTTTCTTATTTGTTCTGCTAGGTCTTTCGGTAAAAAGCTATCAGCAACTACCCCAATTTCATTTTGCATTACCAGTTTTTTCATTTCTGGAGACGGCCCTATTGCAACTGCTATTCTTGCTTGTATAAATTCAAATATTTTATTTGGTAGGGCATTTTTATTATTAAAGTTATTAGGTTCAAGAATATAAATTCCTACATCGTAGGATTTAAGAAATGGAACAATTTCTTGCATAGAAACAGGTGGAATAAAGCGGATATTTGGTTTATTCTGAGCCAGTTCCTTCAGTTTATTAAGATAATGTTGTTTACGGGCAACTAACATCAAGTCTAATTGGTACCCCTCATCTAGAAAATCCATCATAGTTATCATGTTTTCTATTTTCCTAGAAGGTATAGCTGCTCCATGATGTATTAATCTAACAGTATCTTCATTATTCAGAAGTGTGGGTTCAATTTCAGTGTATTCCGAAGCATTTGTCATTACTAGTGGCTTAAGCCCAAAGTTTTTTTCGAACTCGATAGCAATCCCTTCACACACAGTAAACATTTGGGAAATATTTTCAGTAAAATTTTTAAGGAGCCAAGTATTATAATTTCTGAATAAGAGATTCCAAACGAATTTTTCTTCGAACTCTTTTGGGGCATACTCATGTGCGTCAAAAATTATCTTTGCATTATTTTTACTGGCTATTTTTTCAGCTAGAGGCAAGCTATCTACGTCATTGGCTAGAATTAAATCGAATGATTGATTGCCAACATTTTTTAATGCACTTCTTACAGTTAATTGTGTCCAATAAAATAGATTATAGAATCGAAAAAGTAGGGCAAAATATGCTATTAGTAGAAACGTACGGTTCTTGCTTTTTTTTGCTTGGATAAATTTTACCCCTTCAATTTCCGGTGTTTTTATGCCAATGCAAGAGACGTCATATGATTTATTTAATCTGATTAATTGCCTGTTTACCCGTGGATCATTTTTTAAGTCGGTAAAGGATATTACTAAAATACTCTTCATTTATATAGTGAGATCAAAAGTTTAGCTAATAGTTCCATAAAATAGATTTTCAAATTTATTAGGACTCTTTTTAAGTAAAATTATTTATCCAATAATTGAGATTAGCAATACGCCAAATAAATTTCGCATTTTTATCATTTCCCTTTTTGAAATCTTCAATTTCTTTTGAAATCTTTTTCTGATTTAGGAAATCAAGGCGATCGTAATTTATATTAAGTAGAAAGTCTAATTTACCTCTTAACCAAATTACTTCACCAGGTGTCACAAATCCCTTTTTGTCAGTTCTGTGGTATATTTTTTCTGGAAGTCTTTGCTTCATAGCTTCACGTAAAATCCATTTAGACCAACCGTTTCTGATTTTTACTTCAGTTGGAAGCTTAAAAGCGTACTCAACAAGACTATGATCAAGAAATGGGACGCGACTTTCTATAGAAAATGCCATTGAATTTCGATCTTCATAATGTAATAGATTCGGTAAACTTGTGGTAGTCATCAAGTGAAAGTGAAAAGCAGAAAATCTAGAAAATCCGGGATTTTGTAATTTAGTTTTAGGGTTCGTCTGAAGAAGTGCTTTTGGAAAGAAATGATTTTGTTCTATCTGATACAATTGTTCTTCACTAAACAATAAAGACAAAGTAGATTTTGCTATAACATCAAATAAATTCGAGAACCCATATTCCTGCCGTTTTTTTTGTGCACTTAACTCAGAAAATGATTTTTTAAGGTTTAAATTTCTAGTGAATTCACTATACATTCGATAATAAGCATGCGAATATCCACCTAAGAAATCATCAGCTCCTTGCCCGCTCAGTACTACTTTTATTCCCATGCTAGAAATCAATTTCATTACAAAATATTGTGATAGAGGGGAGGAGCCTAGAATTGGGAAATCGTTGTGGTAAGTTGCTTTATAAAATTCCTCACTTACTTCCGACTCGGATGGGGAGATAAAATACGTTTTAAAAGTATCAGGGTATTTTTTTGCGACTTCATTTATGAATGGTCGTTCATCTACTGATTTTTCACCTTGGTAGTAAACAGAAAATGTATTTAAATCTGATATTAGACCATTATCAATAACACTAGAAACAATCGAGGAGCTATCAATTCCACCACTTAAAGTTGCACCTACAGGTACATCGCTTCTCACATGAGCTTTTAATGAGTTGTCGAACAAACTTCTAAACTCATAAACCATTTCATCTATATTTTTTACGGCTTTGTTACTTGGTGTAATGCTCCAATAGTTCTTAATGTTAAGTGAGTAATTTTTAACAGTTAAATTGCAGCCGGCTTCTAAGCTACTAACAGATGAAAAAAAAGTCTCATCACGATAATGGCTCCAACCTAATTGCATCGCACGACTTACGGTATTCAAATTGAGGTCATTCGTAAATATTGGGGAATGTTTTAATGCTTTAACCTCTGAAGAGAAGTAAAAACGCCCATTAGAGAAACAGTAATAAAAAGGTTTAATACCAAATCTGTCTCTGGAACAAAAAAGTTTTTCATTGTTAGAATCCCATATCGCAAAAGCCCACATTCCCATGAACTTATCGACACAATCCTCACCCCATTTTTTGTAAGATTCTAAAACAACCTCTGTGTCAGAATTAGTTTTAAATTGAACGTTTTCTTTTTCCAATTCAGTGCGAAGTTCAACATAATTGTACACTTCTCCATTGAATACAAGTGATAACCCATGTTTTCTAAATGGTTGATTTGCGTTATTGGATAGATCAATAATGCTCAATCGATTATGCCCTAAAACAACATCCTTATAAATGTAATGATCTGAAAAGTCTGGCCCTCTATGTGATGTTGAGGCCAGCATTTTTTTAATTACATGTTCTTGGCTCTCGTGAGCAAGATGTGTATCAATAAATCCGTGTATTCCACACATAAGTAGTACAGGTAATGATAGTTTTAGAAACAGATTTTAATGGGGAGGATTTAACTTTTACTCTTCAGTCGATTTGGTAAGAACAATAATAATTGAGTTATAAATCAAGCCAAATAATATCCAATAAGTGCTCAAAACTCCTTAATTCCATATCGATAAGCAAGTAGAGTTAGGTGTTTAAACAATCAATTATAGAATATTTTCAAAAAAATCTTTCAATTTGGTAGCAATAGCATTTGCAGCATTTCCATCCCCATATAAAGGTTTCCAATGAGTGTTAGGGGCAGCATTGAATGCCTTCATAATTTTATTGGTATCAGGTCCTGTTAATTGATTCCAACCACCATGAAGAGTCTCAACCCACTCTGTTTCATCTCTTACGGTTATACAGGGTTTTTTTGCCCAATATGCTTCTTTTTGTAACCCTCCTGAATCGGTTATTACTTTCTCACAATTTCTTAATAATGCGTTCATATCGAAGTAAGATTGAGGCTCCAGCAATACTAAATTATTAGGTAAATTGCGATTTGATAGCTTTTGTTTGTTTCTAGGGTGAACCGGCCAAACAATAGTTTGATTTATAGTATTAAAAGCCTCAAGAATCTGATTCAAGTTATTATCACTGTCGGTGTTGGAAGGTCTATGTATGGTTGCCAAGAGATAGTCAGAAAACAATAATTCTGTATCGGTTTTTTTCTTTTTTGATATCTCAGAAAATGTGAGAAATGCATCATACATCACATCGCCAACATTATAGATACTACCTTCAATTTGTTCTTTTTCAAGTTGATGTACGCCAATTTCGGATGAACAAAAGAGAATGTCAGAAATTTGGTCGGTAAGTAGACGATTGATTTCTTCGGGCATTTTACGATTAAAGCTTCTAAGCCCAGCTTCAATATGAATAATCGGGATATGTAGTTTTGAAGCAACTAATGCACCTGCAAGTGTAGAGTTCGTATCCCCATAAACAAGTATTGCGTTCGGCGTAGATTTTCTATTTAAAATAAATGACTCTAGTTGAATCATCATTTCTCCCGTTTGTGCACCGTGTGACCCAGAACCAATGTTTAGATTTGTTGATGGAACAGGAATATCAAGTTCTTCCCAAAAGATCGTACTCATCGAATGATCATAATGCTGTCCTGTATGAACAATATCTTCGTTTATACCAATACTATGAAGTGCTTTTGAGACAACAGCTGCTTTAATAAATTGTGGACGAGCTCCAACTACTGTAATAATTTCCATTGATTTAGAATAGAGGATTTATGTTACTTAATTAAGTTTCTAGAAGCATATGATTCATAGTTTGTAAGATGCCAATAATACAATTTTTATAATTCAATCTGTGGCATCAATGCAACATGTTGAGACACTAATAATTATTTGTGCACACATAAAAAGCTCTTACCTTCAGCAAAAAATTATATTATGAAAAAGATCCTGATATTAGCCCCACATGCCGACGATGGTGAATTTGGTTGTGGTGCATCTATAAAACGTTTTTCGGAAGAAGGTGCAGAAATCTTTTATGCGGCTTTTTCACCATGCCAAATATCTATGCCGAAAGGAAGTAAAGAACTTCAACTTTATGATGAACTAGAAAGAGCGGTATCGCATCTTGGCATCAAAAAGGAAAATATTTATAAATTCGATTTTCAAGTTCGAGTTTTTACAGAATATCGTCAGCAGATACTCGATAAATTGATCGATCTTAGAAAAGAGATAAACCCGGATTTAGTGTTATTACCAAACTCTGATGACATCCATCAAGACCACCAAGTAATACATACAGAAGGGCGAAGAGCATTTAAAAATGTGTCTATGCTTGGTTACGAACTTCCATGGAACAATCGACACTTTTTGAGTAATTATTACATCAAAATTACGGATTCTCATCTTAATGCAAAGGCGAATGCAATTGCAGAATATAAAAGCCAAACCTTTCGACCATACATGGATATCGATTTTTTTAAAGGGTTAGCACGTGTTCGGGGCATTCAAGCTAACGCCGATTATGCCGAGGCTTTCGAGTTAATTAAATGGGTTCACTAAGAACCAATATTCGATATAGCGTTCATTTGACGAGCATTAATAGTGCCTAAACAGATATCCTGAACAGCCCAGTTAAGATCAAAGGGGATTACGTCGTACACCTTTTGGTCCGGATTAAAAATCACAAAACTAGTGCGGTTCGAATCTATAGAAATGAAAAAGTCGGAATGGGTGTCAGTGTTCTGAATCCATTCCATTTCGCCAAGCTCTCGGGGTTTACCCTCAAGATTTTTAAATGAATAAACGGTGCGTTTTTGTTCGTTTTGAAGTTGGTGAACTTCCCCGGTTCCGGTACTTGTGGCTATAGTTTGCCGATTAAATATATGCCCACCATGTGGGTTCTTTAAACCGTCTAGTATTTTTTTAGAAGCGCCATTTTCAACATTAATCCGATAAACGGCTCCATCATGAAAAAAAGTAGCTATTACAAAATTCGGGTCTTGTTCATCGTAAACCACCGAGTTGATAAATGCCACTCTTTTTGCTGTTGGTAGCGAATCCTTTGATGGATCAGAAATCAATAAAACAGAATTACCTTCGGCTTTTTTCCTTGCTGCAACTTCTTCATTTCTTGTTAAAATAACAGGAGTACCGGTTTTTGGATCTACGGTTGAATTAAATCCATGTTCCCAGGCAAGCCATTCCCAGCATTGTTCTTTTGTGGCTAGATCATATTCAAGTATGAGATCAAAGCCCGAAGAAGATATCAACAAGCGATCAGGATTATCTGGCTTAAATTCTACAGTGTGGATGTAAGAGAACCAAGGATTCTGAAGAGTTATCATTTCCCCAACTTCATCAAATACATAGACTATATTCTCGGCTGCAAAACTAAACTTACTATGACCAATATGTAATGCCCTTGGTTCTTTAGTACGAATCAAGACATTGCTTTCAGCGAGTTTACCATCCTCAATTTTTATTTGAGCAATACCACCAAGCGATGGAGTTCGACGTTCAACACTACCTGTTTTGGATATCGTATTTGATCTGGAAGCAAGGTAGCGTTTCCTAATTGCTTGCAAGTCAAAACTTTTGATTGAAATTAATGCGTCAATACTTCCATAAAAAGTAGTTGATCGTTGAAATGATGAAATATCAATTACTTCAGTATTCATTAAGAAGCTCCCTTAACTCATTATTTAATTCCTGAGATAATTGTTTACGTGAAAACTTTTGATGCAGATTATTTTCGATCGTTGCTGTACTGCCATGGTTAGCCCACTCGGTATAAAGGGAAAATATCCGTGCCTTAATCTGTGTTTTATCTGAATAATCAATCATTGGTGAACGCTCACAATCAGATAATATATTTGCTGCATCGCCGTCAATCGGGCCTAAAGAAATTAAAGGAGTCCTGGATGCCAAATATTCAAAAATCTTTCCGGTGATGATTTTTTTATTATCTCCTGTATCTGGTATGATGAATAATAAACCGGAAGCGTCAATCATTCTTCGAACGGCTGTATGATGTTGAACAAAAGCCTCAATGCTGCAATAGGGTAGTAGTGCATGTTCTTCTAAACTTGTAAGTACTTGAGAATGAGTATTCCCGATCAAGGATAACTTTAGATGCTTACCAAATTCCTTGTTCTCTTCAATCAATTCTTGTAACGCTTTCCACAAAGCAATACAGTTTTGGTTCTCTTTGAAGTTTCCGATGTATGCTAACTCAAACTTATTTGATTTTTCAGAAGGTGTTAAGTCAGAAAAATCTTCATGATCATATCCATTAGGCAGAAGCATGATTTTTTTTGCACGATTCTCAAATTCCTCAACTAGTCCGGAACTTACAGTCGTGATCAAATCAGCTGAGGTGGCAACTAAGGTCTCAAGCTTTCGATCTTTTTCAATGGTTGATTTTGTTCGTGGTAAGAAGCTATTGTAGTAGATGTTAGTCCAAGGATCTCTAAAGTCAACTACCCACGGAACGCCTAATTTCGATGAGAGTTTGTGCCCGACCAAATGTGTTGAGTGGGGTGGTCCTGTTGTAATAACCAGGTCAATATTTTCTTTGAGGATGATCTTTTTTGCAGCTTTGAAGGCGAATGAACCCCATCCTTTACGAGCATCGGGAATAAACCAGTTTGCCCTAATATAGGATGCGAGTTTTTTGATCAATGAAGGCGAACCTTTCAGATCACCCATGCCAACACTGGTAACTTTCCCGCGTTTTAGATTTCCTGACAGAACATTGAAAATTCTAAAAGGCTCCATAGTACTGGTTCTAATTACTCGAGTGGATTCAGGAACATCATTCAGCAGAGTTTCATCAGTATTAGGATAACTGCCGCTTTTTGGTGTGATTACATAGGTTTCCCAGCCAAGTTGGTCAAGAAATTTCACAAACTTTAGCCAACGTTGAACTCCGGGGCTACTAGCCGGTGGCCAATAGTAAGTGATAATAAGTGCCTTTTTTTTACTCACTGTCTGCTGAACCAGTAAATCTGCGGGCAACTAGGAATAGTGCCAGCGAAATTTGAAATATCAATGATGCCCAAGATAATTTTACACCATTGTAAAATGAAGAGGGCCTGAAATCTAATTCCAAAGTGTGCTCGCCTGCAGGGATCTGTAATCCTCGGAGTAAATAGTTGGTTTTGTAAATGGGAATTTCTTCACCATTTAAGGTGGCTACCCATCCATCCGGATAATAGATCTCGCTGAGTACTAAGAAGCCGGGTGTTTCCCTCGAAATTTCTAAAGTCATTTCAGCGCCGGTATACGAAGTGAATTCTACAGTGGCAGTCGAGTCTGGGATGATTTCAGGTGAGAAATTTTCAACAACCGCTGTTGTAGAAAAGTCGACACGCCCGGGAGTTAGATACTCAAACGCTTCCGTCGGGTCATTTACCCTGATAACTTGATCAACAAAAAATGCCTTGGGAAGTACATTTTCCAGTTCATACACCACACCATCGTTGCCTGAATAAACAGGAGTAAGTCCCGGTACCTGTAACCCTTGGTTGTAGGTGATGTACTTGGTATTCAACACAGCAAGTAAATCAAGATTGATTCCATACTGACCACCAAAAATGGGTTCACCTTGAGCCATTAAAACATCTTGTGCTAAAGCAAGCTTTGCGCCTGTATATCCGCCTAACGAGGGGTAAAAGTAGGATGGAATAGCATTCGAATATGGATTGTCGAGAAGTGGAAAAACGCGATAAGGATACACGGAGTTTTCTACGATGTTTTCCTGAATAAAAGTGTCTAGAGGGCGCCGTTGACTTTCAATTAATCGCTCGGTATCCACATTATTACTTACAAATTTCGTTTCGTCCATATAACGTTGCCCTACAGAAATCATATCAATAGCTGTTAGCAATACCACGCTAAATGATAATATGGACGCAGAGATTTTACTAGTGAAGTAAGCATAGGAAAGAACGATGCCGGCTATCAAAAAGAATCCCAAACGAAATAGATCTGCATTTGCTTTCTCAGCACGTGTTGGTACAAATTGAGTTTCTACAATGCTGCGCGCACGCTGTAACACTTGCGGATTGTTTGGAGGTAATTGGTTTTGCTGAGCTATTTGTGCAGCAATGTTTTCTACTTCACCAAAACGAGTATAGTCGAAGCTTTTTACTGTAATAAACAGAAATACAAATACACCGGCTACTAAGCCAAATATTGGGTACAATTTTTTTATGGATTCTTGTTTTTCGCCTACCCAATCGATTAATGCCTCTAATCCATATACAGCCACAATACTAAAACAAAAGGAAGTGACTACAAGCCAGGTTTCCGGAGCTCTGAATTTGTCGAAAAATGGGAGGTACTTAAATGCCAGATTATTGAAAACAGCGAAGGAGCTTCCCCAAGCAAAAAAGATGGCTAATATTCCTACACCAAGGAAGATGAACATTTCCTTTTTTCTAACTCGGACTAAAGCAATCAACATAAAAAATACAGCAAGAGCGCCCAGGTAGTGTGGACCTGATGTAAATGATTTTGGTCCCCAATAATCGGGAGAAGCACCACCAAATAAATCAGGTACAGCTAATGTAAGTGTTTCGGACACACCTTGGCTCCAGGCAAAAGCATAATTGGTATCAAGCCCGGTTGTTCCTTTCAAATCTGAGCCACCTCGAATACTATGTGGTGCATAGCTTTTTTGATAAAGGGTACGCTCGGCATTGTTTAACACACCCATCACGCCACCCACAAGCAGGATTGCTGTTATAATGCCCCACTTTTTGTAGTCTCTGCTTTGAAGCCATTTTACCGAATCAAAAATCCAAAGGCCTCCAATCAAAAACATAAAATAGTATGTGATTTGTGGATGCCCGGCGCGAACTTCTAAAGCAAATGCCGTGGTAAATAATAAAAGCCCCAGCAGTTTTTTAGGACTTCTAGTAATCAGCCAGTAACCGGCTATGGTCCATGGAACAAAGGCAAGAGTAAAGAATTTGGAAGTATGCCCGGCCATAATTATTACCGGGAAATAAGTGGTTAATCCATATAAAAGACTGCCAAAAACAGCTGTAAGAGGTCGAAAACCCATCAATATGAGTAAGAGGTACATTCCGGTGAGCATTACCCAATACTGAAAAGCCGGATAAATCTTATTAAAGTACCCAGTGAGAATATCCAGATTAGGAACTTGCCGTTGAACCGAAACAACCACCGCCGGCATGCCACCAAACATGTTATTAACCCACAGAGGTTCCTCATCAAATTGCTCTCGATATTCGATTACTGATTCGGCGCCAGCTCTCCACTGAGTAATATCATGACGTTGAATTTCTTTCCCTCCAAGGGTAGTTTGAAAGAACAGAACTAATGGGATAATAAATAATATGGCAACAGATACAATGTGTTGCCACTTGCTTGGTAGGCGATAGAAAAAATCGGACATGAAAGGCGTATTATTCGATTACTTTTGGAACTCGGAAATAGTCGGAATCGGCATCAGGAGCATTTTTTAGTGCTTCATCATGAGAAAGTGGAGTTTTGGCTTCATCTTTCCGTAAACGAGAATTGAGGTCGATTACATGCTCAAGTGGTTCTACATTTGAGGTGTCGATCTCATTTAAAAGATCCATGTAACCAAGAATAGAATTCATATCTTTGGCAAGTGAGTTCACCTCATTTTCGCTTAATTTTAAACGCGCTAGATCAGCAACGTAGCGTACTTCTTTTTCTGAAACTGACATATAATTGTAATTAAATTCTGTGTAAAGGTAAGAAAGTTACATCGAAAGGTTTACTGCTAATCAGGTAAAATAAATTGTACTATACTATTTCAATTTTATCAAAGCCTTGTAATATTCGCCTACACTAAATAATATGGTGTATGATTAAAAAAACAGTAACAATAAAAAATAGTACCGGCTTGCATGCAAGGCCGTCGGCGGCACTGGTTAAACTTGCCGGATCGTTCAAATCCGACTTTTTTATCCACATGTATGGCTATAGAGTTAATGGGAAAAGTATTTTAGGCGTAATGACTTTAGCTGCAGAACAAGGCGCTGAGTTATTGTTTGAAGTGTCGGGACCAGACGAAGAAGAGGCAATGGAAGCTATTGTTAATTTAGTGGATAACAAGTTTGGTATGAGCGACGAATAGCATGCAGCAAGTATCGGAGGAGCTTATAATAAAGGGATTGTCGGGCAGTGAAGGTATTGCCATTGGATCGACTTTTGTGGTTGATCTCTCGAGACGATCGGTTGCTCCGAAAATAATCAACAGCCTGCAAATTCGCTCAAATGTCAAACGCTTTCAAAAAGCGAAAATATTGTTCTTAGATGAGATCGAAGAACTCTCAAAAAATTTAGACAAAGCTACCCGCGAAATCTTTGAGGCTCAGAAACATATTGTATCTGATGTTGAAATAGATGAAAAAGTTCTTCACCTAATTGAGACTGAGAAGTTCAGTGTTGATTATGCCATTTTTGAGACCTTTGGCGGTTTTATTGAACGCCTTAGAGAAAGTGGATCAGAGATTTTTCAGCAAAGGATCGTTGATTTAGAGAATCTTCGAAATCGATTGATCGACCTTTCTTGCGAGAATGAAGACCAAAAGAAAATCCCCAAAAATTCCATTCTAATTGTAAAGGAAATCAGCCCTACCGATTTGGTTAATTTCCATGAATTGGGGATAAAAGCCTTGGTAATGGAAAAAGGCGGGGTAACCTCCCACGCATCAATAATCGCACAGTCGTTAGAAATTCCCTGTGTGGTGAGTGCTAAAAACGTGTTGCATTCCAGCAGAACCGGAACACCCGCGGTGGTTGATGGCACATCAGGTTCAATTGTTATAAATCCATCGGATCAGACACTTTCTGAGTACAAACAACGCATAAAAGCACGTACGAAACAGAAAAAAGCACGTCAACAAGTTCATGAAGAATCAGTTACAAAAGATGGTGTTGAGTTTCATTTAAGAGCCAATGTTGAGTTTATCCAAGAACTGGAATTGGTTAAAAAAAATAGAGCAGAAGGCGTTGGTTTATTACGCACAGAAGCCTTGCTCTATGGTGGTTTTGAAAAACGCTCGGAAGAAGCTCAGATAGAATTTTATGATAAGATCCTAAAGGAACTCAAAGGTCCGGTTACCATTCGTTTGTTCGATGTGGGTGGGGACAAACTCAATATCCACAATCAAGATGAAGACAATCCTTTTCTTGGATGGCGTGGTATCCGCATGTTGCTTGATGAAAAGCAGATTTTAGAGAACCAGTTACGTTCTGTGTTAAAAGTTTCCGGCAAGTATAAAGAGCGTATTCAAATTCTCGTACCAATGATTACGGATGTACGAGAAGTTGTTGAGGTAAAGCAGGTTTTAAAAGAAATTAAAGAAGAGCTTCGGGAAAATGAAATTCCCTTCGATGATCATATCCGCGTTGGGGTTATGGTTGAAGTGCCAAGTGTGGCTCTGCTTGCATCTCAGTTTGCCAAAGAAGTTGATTTTTTTAGCATCGGAACCAACGATTTAACACAATACACTCTTGCAGTTGATAGAGGTAACGAACGTATTTGTGAACTCTATCAGCACAATCACCCTGCTGTTTGGCAGCTGATACATCAAACCATTTATGCCGGTAACAATAATAAGGTGCCGGTTGCAGTATGTGGCGAATTGGCCGGCGATATTATCGGGGCTTCTGCATTAATTGGAATGGGAGTAACCGATTTAAGTATGTCTGTTCATTCGATCCCACGAATCAAGCAACATTTACGGTCTCATACACTCGATAAATTTCGATTACTCGCACAGAAAATACTGGTTAGCTCATCTGCAGAAGAAGTTAAAGCGGAATTCAAAGCGCTTTTCCCCGACTATTCTTAGTCTTAATAAGTAAGTTTCTTACTCACTTGAGTTAATGGCATTAATGCAGGAAACGGTTCCATAATTAAATAATTATTGCAAATAGATTATAAAAACTAAAATAATTAATTAATAACATTGTATTAACAATTTGAATTTGGTAAAAATTGTAATTCACCAAAAAAAGTAAGTATTTTTGTGATTCATAAGTTAACAAAACATCTTATTGCGATGCTTACCAAGAAATTCACTCCAAAGAGAACTGTATGTAAAGTAACTTTTTCTGTACCATCAGAAATCGTGAATAAAGAAGTTGCCCTAGCCGGCGATTTTAACGACTGGGATTTTGAATCCTTAAAACTGAAAAAGAAAAAAGACGTTTACCAAGCCGAAGTACGTTTAAAGCCTGAAAACGAGTATAAATTCAAGTATTTAATCGACGGCGAAGTTTGGGAAAACGATTACGAAGCCGACGATTACGTGCCTAACGAATTTGGTACCGAAGATTCGGTGGTTGTAGTAGGCAAATAACAACTTTGTTTGATCACAATCTATTTAATAAAGAGCTCTCAACTTCCTGGTTAGGTAGAGAGCTTTTTTATTATCCGGAACTTAGTTCCACCAACGATCATGCTAAAAAAATAATCAACGAGTCTTCATTGCATGGTTCGTTAATAGTGGCTGATCATCAAACTGCAGGGAAAGGGCAGCATCAAAGAAAGTGGGATGCTGAACCGGGGCAAAATCTCACGTTCTCGATTATCTTTGAGCCTCAGAAAGGAGAGCGCCTCAGTATTCTTACGCTTGCTTGTGCTTTGGCTGTGTGCGAATATATTGATGAAAACCTACCGGAAACCGCCTGGCTGAAATGGCCAAATGATGTACTTATAGGTGGGAAAAAAGTAAGTGGTTTGCTCACAGAAACCGTTTTTAAGGGAGATAAATTAGAACGATTGGTGATCGGTATTGGGGTTAACATCAATCAACAAACATTTGAAAATGAATTGGCAAACTCTGCAACGTCATTTTCTTTACTTGATAAGAACACCCATCAAAGGGAATTAGTGCTAGCCCGACTGCTCACTAGAATCGAATATTTTTATCGATTATGGAGCACTCAAAATTCATATTTAATAAAGCGTATCAACTCAAAGCTAATCGGATACGGGAAATGGATCCGTTTAGAAGTTGACGGGCGAGAAGTGAATGGGGAATTCAAGCTTTTAGGCATTAATGAAAGTGGGCATTTACTTGTGTTGAATAAGGAGCTTGAAGTGAATACTTTTTCATATGAACAAGTCAGAGTCCGATTCGATTCTAAAACATCTTAAAAAAGAGCTGCAAAAAAGATTTCAGACATCCCCATTCTTAATAATTGGAGTAAGCGGGGGAGCCGATTCTATGGCGCTTTTATATGCGCTACACAAATTAGATGTTGATGGATTGGTGGTTCATGTAAATTATGGACAAAGAGGAAAAGAGAGTGACGCCGATCAGGAGCTCGTGGAACAAATTAGCGCCATGTGGGGATTTGAATGTTGTTCAATCAAGCCCGAAGAGAAAATCGAATCAGGCAATTTTCAGGAATGGGCGAGGGAGCAACGCTATTCGGTGTTTGAAGAGCTTCGAAAGGTGAATAATGCGGATGCAATCACAGTTGCGCATCATTTTGATGATCAATTAGAAACGATTCTTTTTAAGATGCTTCGAGGCAGTGGATTGCCAAATCTGAAGGGTATGCAAGAATGGAATGATGATCGAAAAATCTGGCGACCACTTCTGAAATTTTCAAAACAGGAGATCTTAGATTATTGCGAAAACGAACATATTCCTTTTCGCACAGATGCTACAAACCTAGAAAGTAAATATGCCCGTAATGCTATCAGAAACGATGTTTTTTCTACTTTTGATGAATTTATTCCGGGATGGAAAGAGAATTTAGCTAGGATCACAGAATCTGCTTCAGTGTTTGAAGAATCGATCGCTGAGGTGCTAAAAACCTGTTCCGATAAACAAGGAATTGATGTAGAAGCAATTGCTGATTATTCCGATCTATTTAAAGCAACACTCCTAAAGCATTTTGTTGAATTCAATGCTGACGTCGGCCTTACCAAAGGACAAATTGAACAATTAGTTGTTTTGTTGGAAGCTGAAACCGGAAAATTTGTTGAACTTGAGCCAGGAATCAAAGTTTTTAAAGACCGAGATAAGCTTACGATAAAGCAGGAAGCAGATGCATTTAATTCAAAAACCATAGCTCTAAAAGAAGTTGAAGCAGGTGTTAAATTTAAGGCTTGGAAATTTTCGATCTCAGACTCTAAACCTGAATCAGGATTGTTTGTTGACGCAACTTCGCTACAATGGCCACTCGAATGCAGACGATGGGAGCCGGGCGATGTTTTCAAACCATTAGGGATGTCGGGTACTCAAAAAGTTTCCGATCACTTAACCAATCGAAAAATAAAAACCGCAAACCGCCAAGATTCGTTGATATTATGCGATTCAGGTGGTACTATTTGTGCAATTTTATATCCGGAGCCACTTAACAATGGTCAGGTCGGTAATATTGCCGAAACCAATAAGGAAACCGAGTTAACCACGCGGTACTTTAGTATCGAAAAATTATAGAATTATGAGTTTATATTTACCGGAACAGGTAGAGTGTAAAGGGGAGAATTTTAAAGTTTTTATTAGCAAAGAGCAGATCGATGCCAGGCTCTCACTAATGGGCGAGCAAATTGATAAAGAGTACGAAGGCAAGCGCCCGATATTTATTGGAATTTTAAATGGCTCGTATATTTTTCTCGCCGATTTGATGCGCAATGTCTCTATACCATGCGAAGTTGATTTCATGAAACTCTCGAGTTATGGAGATGAAAAAGTGTCTTCCGGAAATGTAACCGAACTGAAGCACATCGATGCAAAGCTAAAAGATCGACATGTAATATTGATCGAAGACATTGTTGATACCGGTCTTTCGATGAAGTATATGATTGAGAGGATGAAGTCGTATTCTCCGGCAAGTGTGAAAGTGGTTACTTTGCTCCATAAGAAAGATGCAACGGTGCACGAAGTTCAAGTCGATTACGTAGGATTTGAAATTCCGAATAAATTTGTACTCGGTTATGGCCTCGATTATGCTCAGGAAGGCCGAAATTTGGCACAAATTTATGTTCTTGACGATTAATTGCTTTTTCTGATAATCGAGCGTTGATTAGGCATGCTCAGTACCGTATATTTGGTGCCCTTTGGGAGAGGTGGCTGAGTGGCTGAAAGCGCTCCCCTGCTAAGGGAGTTTACCTGGAAACAGGTAACGAGGGTTCGAATCCCTCCCTCTCCGCACAACTACGCTAAAGCTTCGTTGTGCAGGCTCAACTATCGAAAACAATGTTTTTGAGTGAGTTTGCTAGAAGTTGGTAGTTAACAAAGTCAATGTAAAGTCGAACCCTCATGCTTCTTAAGTGTGAGGGTTTTTTATTTGGGGGATGTGATGTTTTATGTATACATGTTGAAGAGTATAGACTCAGAATGGCGATATACCGGATCAACAAATGATTTACGCGAGAGGCTCAAAAAGCATAATGAGGGTGAGGTGCAATCCACAAAGCATTTTGCACCCTTTAAGCTGGAGGCTTATGTAGCCGTTAACTCAGAAGTAAAAGCGCGAGCCTTAGAACAATACTTTAAAACCGGATCGGGTGCAGCGATCATGAAAAAGCGAATTCTACAGGTGCCGGAATAGTCAATTTAATCAACGAAGCTGTACTCAGCGTAGTTGATTGTAAAGTCGAACCCTCATGCTTATTAAGTGTGAGGGTTTTTTAATTGGGGGGGGCGAATTCAGGTAATTAACCCCAACACTTTGAGTTAGCGTTACAATTCATTACATACCCATAACTAACCTAATTATGGAGGATGTATGATTGATAAAATCACTTCGGTATTGATTGAGGCTTATGAGACCTTTTTCAACAAACTGGCCGATTTCTTACCGAGTTTGGTCGGTGCACTTTTGATCCTGATCGTGGGGTGGATCATTGCAAAGCTGGTAAAAACAGCCGCAATCAAGCTGTTGAAACTCATCAAGCTTGATGTTGTAACTGAGAAAGCAAAAATAGATCAGTTTTTGCGAGACGGTGGCAGCGATAAAACCGCCATCGATATACTTGGGGGCATTATCTACTGGCTCATCATGTTGATCGTGATCCTTGCAGGCTTGGATGCCTTAGGACTGGGTGTAGCTTCTGAGTTATTCAACCAAATTATACTGTATATCCCTAATGTAATAGTTGCTGTATTAGCGCTCATTTTTGGAATATTTCTTGCCGGTTTTATCGCTCAAGTGGTTTCAACTTACCTGGCCAATGTTGGAGTTAAAAACTCCGCAGCAATTGGCGCAATCGCAAAATATGCCATTATACTTTTTGTAATTTCTTTATCACTTACTCAATTAAGTATTGGCGAAGAGTTAGTTACAAATGCCTTCTTATTACTTTTTGGTGCAGTTTGTCTTGCTCTTGGCTTAGCTTTTGGACTAGGTGGAAAAGAGTGGGCGGCTTCTGTTATCAAGAAAGTGGCGGAAGAATCAAAAGTTGATAATTAAAGCTCAGAAAGTATATAAGTGCCGATGCGACGTGTCGTGCTTCATTAAATCATGCTCCGATGCTTTGCGTCGGAGCTTTTTTATTTAATATAGACTTGATTCAACATCGACATCGCCCACAGATCTTCTCTTTTCAACTCGTTTCTTAGGGCATGTTTGATGATCCATTTCGTAGAGTCTTTTTCAACAGGCCGCCAGCTTTCGAGTTCTTGTTGAGCTATCGCTTTATTGTCTTTGAGGATATCGTTCAGACAATTGGCAACCGACTTTTGCACGTATTTTGATGGGTCAGTTTTCAAGCTTCTCAGGATTGGTAGCAAAGGAGTTGGATCATCGATAAAAATATCCAGCTTGGAGGCCCAAGGTAATCGTGGTCGACCACCTTCTGATGCCAATCTTCGGACATGAAAATTCTCTGACTGCGCCCAAAGATTCATTTGTTGCATGGTCTGAGTTTGATGCTTGACGATAAACGGACGAATAGCATATTCACTGGTATTTCTTTTGGTGATTTCTTCCAATGCTCGATAGGATAACTCCGGATAATCAAGTCCATATTTTTCCACAAACTTGGCGATGGGCATCACCCAATAGTAATTGGTAAACATTCCGGTTTCTTCTTCATTTTCCGGACCAAGTATTTCCAGTAAATCAGGTAGGGCTTGTTGATATTCTTTATTCAGAAAATGAAATAAACCATCGGCAATAATTTCAACCCGATCTTTTAGTTCAAGCTCTGGTATTCGTTGGGAGACATACTCGATGAACTCGCTTTTGGGAAAACCAGCTTGACCATCTAAGATTTTATCAGCAAGCATCGCTGCGAGATCTTCATCAAACCAAAGTTTGAGAGACTTGTACGCCATTTTAAGCTCCAATTATCGTGATAACTATTTTTCTGGCACTGCCTCTGTTTCGATGTTCGCATAGATAGATGCCCTGCCACGTTCCAACATTGAAACGCCCATCAGAAACGGGAATTGTAACCGAAGATCCCAACAGCGAACTTTTGATGTGTGAAGTCATATCATCGGGACCTTCATACACATGTTTGTAAAGGCTGACATCCTCGGGAACGGTTCGGTTAAAAAAAGTTTCGAAATCTTGGCGAACGGTTGGATCGGCATTCTCATTTATGGTGAGCGATGCACTAGTATGCATAATGAAAATATGAGCCATTCCTGATTTTATAGTATTTAGTTCTGGAATCTGCTCTAAAAGCTCTTGGGTTATCAGGTGAAAACCTCTTGGTTTAGCCTTTATCGTGCATTCTTGTTGAAGTACTTTCATAAAGAAATGAGTTAATAAATTTCTGAATGTTCTTATTATGAACTAAGGTAAATTTTTAAAACTAATTGCGGTTTATTTTATCAAATCTACAGAATACAAAAACGCGCTAATTACCACTTTTAAGGAATTCAAACTTAAAGAAGCTATGAATTTTAGCTCCTCAGTGGCATTTTATGTGATTTTCTCATTGCCGGCAATTCTCATTATATCCACTTCTATCTCGGGTCTACTTTATGAAGATGATGTTGTGCGACAAAATCTAATCAAGCAGTTTGAACAATTGTTTGGCGCCGAAAGTGCATCCGCTATCGATAAAGTTCTTGAAAATGCTAATGAAAGCGCATCCTCAAATTGGGCTAGATTGCTTGGCTTATTTATGTTAATAATAAGTGCAACTACGGTATTTGTATCTCTTCAGGATGGTATAAATAGAGTATGGGGGGTAAAAGCCAAGCCGGATAAAAATGTGTTCATGTTTTTTAAAAACCGGGCACTTTCGTTGGCAATGGCAAGTAGTATTGGATTTTTAATGCTTGTTTCACTGTTAATTGAAGCCACCATCAACATATTTAATGAGCTCGCGCTTAACATATTTCAAGCATCCAATTTTTCTATCATTTCTCTTACAAATACCATTATTTCGTTTGTGTTAACAGCCTTGGTTTTTTCTTGTTTATTTAAAGTGATACCGGATGCTAAAACAAGATGGAAAAATGTATTTGGAGGCGCGTTATTTACAACGTCTTTTTTCGTGTTAGGTAAATTTCTGATTGGTTTCTATTTAGGAAATAGCTCGCTCGGTAATGTGTATGGAGCCGCCGGCTCACTGGTTGTTTTGCTAGTTTGGATTTTCTTTTCTTGCTTGATTGTACTGTTCGGGGCTCAATTTACAGCAACATATTCCAAAGCCATGGAAGAAGAAATAACCCCCGATGATAACGCTCAATTGATAGAAAATTGAATACCCTGCTTGATAATCGAGGATCAAAAATGCGGTTCTAGAGAGACTAAAATTTAAGTATTTAATAATCATACTTTGTAGTTAATAGTCGTATCTTTAAGGCTTCCAAATTTTTCAATTACTACAAAGTTACATGCACCAAGAGCTAAGAAATATAGCAATCATCGCTCACGTAGATCACGGGAAAACTACCCTTGTTGATCAAATCCTAAAACAGAGCGGAACCTTTAGAGAGAATCAAGAAGTAGAGGAGCGCGTGATGGATTCCGGCGATCTTGAGAAAGAACGCGGTATCACAATCAGCTCTAAAAACACAGCCATTAATTGGAAAGGCACAAAAGTTAATATCGTGGATACTCCCGGTCACGCCGATTTCGGTGGCGAAGTAGAACGTATCCTCAAAATGGTGAATGGCGTTATTCTTTTAGTGGATGCTGCTGAAGGTCCACTTCCTCAAACAAAATTCGTACTTCGTAAGTCGCTTTCTTTGGGCTATAAGCCGATTGTTGTTATCAATAAAATCGACCGTGGCGATGCTCGACCTGACGCTGTGTTAGACGAAATTTTTGATTTGTTTGTGATGCTGGATGCAACCAACGATCAGCTTGATTTCCCGGTGTTATACGCAATAGCCCGAGATGGGATCGCTAAAACCGATTTGGAAGATGAGGGCGAAAGCCTTGCTCCATTGATGGATAAAATTGTAGAGCACGTTCCTGCGCCAAGCCAACCCATCGAAAAAGAATTTAAAATGCTGGTTAGTTCTATTGATTGGAACGACTATGTTGGTCGAATTGCGGTTGGACGAATCGAGCAAGGTTCAGTGAAATTAAACCAAGAAGTGGCGTTAATCGGTGGCGATGGATCTAGCAAAATGAAAGGTCGCGCAACTAAATTATTCACCTTCGATGGTTTAAATCGTAAACCGGTTGAAGAAGCTTTTGCCGGCGATATCGTGGCCATTGCCGGATATGATTCGGTAAACATCGGTGATACACTTACGGCTGTTTCCGACATGACTCCCCTGGAGTATGTGGATTTAGACAAGCCGACCATTGCGATGTATTTCAGAGTAAATAACTCGCCATTTGCAGGATTGGAAGGGAAATACGTGACATCAAATATGATCAAAGATCGTTTGATGCGCGAGGTTCGAACCAACGTTGCGATGAAAGTGGAGCAAACCGAAAGTCCTGATGTATTCAAGGTTTCAGGTCGTGGCGAACTTCAGATGGCTATTTTGATCGAAACAATGCGTCGTGAAGGCTTTGAATTTGCTGTTTCTCGTCCGGAAGTGCTAATGCAGGAAATGGACGGCGTTCTTAATGAGCCGGTTGAAGAAGTTATTGTTGATGTGCACACCGATTACAGCAACAAAGTGATTGATAACCTGCAGAAACGAAAAGGTATTATGCAGGGAATGAGCCAGGAAGGCGAAAACAACCGAATTGAGTTTCGTGTGCCTTCTCGTGGTTTGATTGGTTTCCGTGGCGAAATGCTTACCGAAACTCGTGGAACAGGCATCATGCACCAGCAGTTTGATGGCTACGAGCCATTTGCAGGTGAAATTCCCGGACGAAGTAGAGGAGCGTTAATCGCTTTAGAAAAAGGTGATGTTACCGGTTATGCATTGGAAGGGATTCAAGATCGTGGTCAATTTTTTGTTGAACCAGGCGATCCAGTTTACATGGGTATGGTTGTTGGATTAAATAACCGAACCGACGATATGGTTGTAAATGTGGCAAAGAAGAAAAACCTTACCAACCACCGTGCAACTCAAACTGCTGATGGCGTGAAAATCTCGCAGGCAAAGAAAATGAGCCTTGAAGAATGTATTGAATTTATCGCCAACGATGAGCTGTTGGAAGTAACACCTCAAAGTTTAAGAATTCGTAAGAAGTTCTTAGATCATAACGAGCGTAAACGCGAAGAGAAAAAGAAGACAAACGCGTAGATAATTAAAAAGCCGAAAGGATTTCCCTTCGGCTTTTTTTATACCCCTAAAATTAATTAAAGATTCTGCCGCAGTATCAGTGCGGGGCTGTTGAAGCTTGTGCGCAGCTAAAAGCCCATTTGACAGAAACAGTGTTTTTGGTCGTTCATTTTCCCCTATAAGATCCCCCCGAGAAAGCCAAAATTGTAAATGATACCAGAGATGTTTTCAACATCGAGAAATTATTTCTAGGGAATAATTTCTGTTATCAAAGTAGAAAATGGATTTTGATCTTTTGTTACACTATCCTATCAAAAGTTTGTCAAATTCTATCAAATGTGCGTAAATGAGGCTAAAAATAGGGTTGTTAGTAAGCGTTTTGGCTTTTTTTGCCACTTCTCTTTTTGCATTTCAGGATGAAGTCATTCCATTTAGATGGGAAGACTTACCCGGCAAGTATACGGTAAGGCATTTAACAGTTGATGATGGCTTACCTATAAATTCCATCAACAGGATGGTTCATCATACCGATGGTTTTATCTATTTTGCCACTAATGATGGATTAGTGAAATTTGATGGGCAAGACTACGAGATATTTAATACTTCAAAGTATCCTGTTTTAAATAGTAACAGGTTTAACTGGGTTGGTTCGGGCGCAAACAATGAACTTTGGTTTCGTGATATTGAAAATCACTTATACCAATTGGATAAAACTGAAATTAAGAAACTTCAAGACATTTCAGCTTTTGAAGATCTTGATGTGCTTAAAATCGAAAAGTTGAATAGTGAAGCCGTTTTGCTAACTACGAACCAAGGATTTTATGTGCAAAATGGACCATTCAGTTTTAAACAATATCCTTTCAGTTTTAAACAATATCCTTTTATTGAGACCCAAAAGTTTATCGATAATAGCTTTGTTATTAGTGAAAACAGAATATTGTTTTTTATAGATGAAGGAGCATTAATAATTGATAATGAAAGTCTGCAAAAGCTGATCAGTTCAACTGACTTAAAAATCGATGTAACGACAATATTTGATCAATACACTACTGCTGATGGTCATATTTGGATTCTGACCGATGACGGGAAATTATTGGAAATTGAATCGAACTATGAACAGCATTTATATGAGGATCCTCAATTTTCAGGCATCGAGTTTCGCGATTTGATAGAATTGGATCAAAATGTGTTACTGATCAATTCTTCGATTGGGTACATCAGCTTCGATAGAGGAACGAACTCGTTTGAATTGACTGAATACACCTCAGAGATGGAAGAATATCACGTTAATGATTTATGGGACCAAGGTGAATTCAATCAAATATATTCGTTAAACGACGAGTTGTTTATCGAGGGAAATTCTGTTTTTAAAGCTTCAAAGAATATTAATCAGATTACAAGGGATACAGAAGGGAGCTTGTGGGTTCCAACTAATGGAGATGGTGTTTATCAATTAGTTGAGCAGCGTATAATTACAATAGATGATGAAATAATAAATGGGTTGTCTAATGTATATGGTATGGCAGAGCGAGGGGATGAAATTTGGATTACAAGCTTTGAAAATGGCGTATTTAGCATATCAAATTCAGAGATAAAGAATTGGAATTCTACTTCTGAAGATGAACAAATGGTGTACATGCGAAGTGTTGCTTCAGAAACTGTATTATATGCCGGGAGCTTTTTTCTATTTCGTTTTGTAGATAATAGATGGGTTTTGGATGAGACATTGGGGGAAGTAAGCGATCTAATTGATGTTATATATTTTGATAACAATGATAACTTTTATGTGGGAACAGGCAGACAATTATTCATAAAAGAAAAAGAAAATTTTAAAGAATTTAGAGATGAAAAGGGTGAGGTAATTGATGGGGTCAATTTCCTGAAAAGTTATTTTAATCAAGAAATAATAGCCGGTACGCATAACAAAGGAGTTGCAATATTAGGAGCGAATCGTTCGGTTATGTATATCGATGAATCTAAAGGTTTAGGATCTAATACCATTCGAGATGTATGGGTTTCATCAAAAGACACACTTTGGGTTGTAACCGAAGATCAGGGCTTAAATCGAGTGGTTTTATCAGAATCCAAAGAAATAAAAGGGGTCATAAAAATTACTGTGTCAGATGGTCTAATTGATAATTCTTTGCACAGGATGATCCGAGATGATTTTGGCTTCTTTTGGATCAATTCTAATAAGGGGATTATGAGAATTGCTGAAAATGACCTTAACAAATACGCTGATGGTGCAATCACATTTTTACCGATTTACATCTTTGATAAATCAAACGGATTAAAAAATGTAGAAGGAAATGGAGGTACTCAGAATGCAGGTTTACTAACCGAAGATGGAAAATTATTTTTCCCAAATCAGCCGGGGTTAATCTACACAAAGCCGGAATGGCATATTGATATAACATCGGAGTTAAGAAAACCTATTTTCGAATGGGTAGCATTTAATGATTCAAGCATTGTACCGCATAGTGATTATGAAGTAACACTCCCCAAAACGGCAAGAGATTTACAAGTGAAGTTTACGGTGCCGACGTTTAGCCAACCCAATAAATTAACATTTAGATATAAGGTGCCCGGAGTAGTTGATACATGGCAATTTGCCGGGGTTGAACGTTTAGCACGGCTAACAAATTTGCCCGCAGGAAACCTTCAATTAATTGTTGAAGCACAATTGGCAGACAGCAGAGAAGTAACTACTTCAATGTTAACTCTAAATATTGAGCCAAAATTCTATGAGACGAAGGCATTTATACTTTTAATTGGAATAACAATTGTACTACTGTTTGTTGGTGGGTTTAGATTGTTGTTAGTGCAGGCTCAAAGGAGAGAAAAGTATCTTAATAAAATTGTAACCGAACGCACAAAGGAACTTACTGAAGAGAAAAAAAGGACAGAAGAGGCACTGATTCAGGTTAAAAAATTAGATGAATCGAAAACCCAGTTTTTCACAAAAATTACTCACGAATTACGTACACCACTCAGTTTGATTTTAAGCCCACTAAACGAAATGATTAGTGGTGATGCAAAATCGTTGGATAAGAAAAATCAAAATCTTGATTTGATCCATCGAAACGCGGTTCGGTTAAAAGATTTAGTTGGTCAGTTATTGAACATTTCGAAATTAAATGCTGGTGAACTTGAGCTGGATCCGGAACCTATTGATATCGTGAGCTACACACAGTCAATTATTGCTCAGTTTGAACATCGAATCGAGTATAAAAAAATTCGATTCCACATTGATTCGGATTCATTAAATCAACATCACTTAAATATTGATAAAAATGCCTGGGGGCATATTTGTACTAATTTGGTGGGGAATGCTTTAAAGTTTACACCAAAAAAAGGAGCAATAACCATTCGTTTTAGTGAAGACGATCATTCCTATTATTGCGATTTTTCAGATACCGGTGAAGGGATTAAAAAAAGAGACCTGCCATTTATTTTCGACAGTTATTATCAGGGCGAATCGAGTTTGTCAAAAGCAGAGGGGACAGGTATTGGCCTTGCGATGGTAAAAGGCTTGATTGATTTGATGAATGGTTCAATACATGTTGATTCAAGCCCCTCTGGAACTACATTTCGAATTGCGATGAGGAAAGAGCTTCACCAAGTTGAAGAGTGGATCAATACAACAAAAGAAGCGGATAGCAAAGAATTAGAAAACCCGAGTGTAATATTTCAAACTAACCAGGGCACACCGAATTCAAGTCATCGAGCCAATGTTATGTTAGTAGAAGACAATGACGACATGAGGACGTATTTGCAATCAGTTATTTCAGGGATGTTTGACGTTAAGGCAGCTGAAAATGGTCTTGAAGCACTAAAATTATTGGATGATTTTATACCGGATATTATAGTATCTGATATCATGATGCCGGAAATAGATGGCTACGAGATGGTAAAAAAGATCAGGAGTTTAGATCGTTTTGCACATATCCCGGTGATATTTATAAGTGCAAAAGATAGTGTAGCTGAAATTGAATACGGGTTAAACGCCGGCGCTGATATCTATCTGCCAAAACCATTTGAAAACAGCCTGTTGATTACACAAATAAATGCATTGTTACGTAGAGAGAAAGCATTGCTTGAGTCGACCAGTCATACATCTGAGCAATTATCAGAACTTGAAGTGCAGGTAATTGAAATCATTAAGCGGCATTTAGGGAATCCCGATCTCAGTGTTGATATGATTGCAATAGCATTGTCAATGAGTAGCCCAACTTTATACAGAAAGTGGCGAAACGTAAGTGATGAGTCTATTAATTCAACAATACTACAGTATCGTTTCGTAGAGGCATTAGAATTGATACAAAAGGATGGGCTATCAATTTCTGAAGCTTCTTATGCAGTAGGCTTTTCTAACCTTGCATATTTTTCTAAAGCTTTTAAAAAGAAGTATGGGTATTCACCTAAACATTATTTAGAGATGAATGAGACAGCAAGTGAGTATTGAGTGTTTATTTCTTAAATCCGAGTTTAGATAGAAATCCTTTTTTGGATTCATCTCTTTTATATTTTTGCTCAGTTTGAATTTTTCGTTTGCATCCCTGGCAAGCTAATTTCGCCGAACCTTTATATTCAATTTCTGCAAGTTCTACTATATAACCACCTATAATTCGAATCTCGTTTTCCACCGAATTGCATTTAAAGCAACGTCGTTTATCTTCTGATACTTCTGCCACGCCTTAAGCCATTTTTATATTTTTAAACTAGTCCTAAAATCCTATTTATTGTACACAGTATAAATAAACAGTAGTGATAGTGTAGAGATGCTAATACCCCGAATATTAGCGCTTTCTAATATAATAAACATTGCTATGCCATTCCATAAAATCTTTGCCGTTCAGCAAAGTACGGAAGAAAAGCGGTTTTTAAACTATCGTAAATACTTTTATTTAAATCCGGATCATCATGTATGATCTGCTCTGCGGCGGATTTCGCATTCATTAAGAGAAGTTGATCTTCAACAATATCAGCTACTTTAAAATCGGGTAAGCCACTTTGTTTGGTTCCTAAAAAATCGCCCGGCCCTCGAAGTTTTAAATCTGCCTCGGCAATCCTAAATCCGTCACTAGTTTCTTCCATGGTTTTAAGACGATAACTCCCCGATCTACTCACTTTCACATCCGGCAGCAGTATGCAATAACTTTGTCGGGAACCGCGGCCAATACGCCCTCTTAACTGATGGAGCTGAGAAAGCCCAAATCGTTCTGCATGTTCAATGATCATAATGGAAGCATTGGGCACATCCACGCCCACTTCGATAACAGTTGTGCTAACCAAAATCTGAATTTCGTTGTTCTTGAACGCCTGCATGGTTTCTTCTTTGGTAGATGAATCCATCCGACCGTGAATCAATCCAACGTTGTAATCGGGAAAACGGGCTTTCACTTTTTCAAATCCGGCGGTGGCGTCCTTTAAATCCAGCGCTTCCGATTCCTCCACCAACGGGTATATTATATAGACCTGTCCACCATCGGCTAATTCCTGTTCCACAAACCGGTAAACATCTTCGCGTTTTCTTTCACCACGGATAGCAGTCTCCACGGGTTTACGTCCCTTAGGTAATCCCGCTATTATAGATACATCCAGGTCAGCATAAACCGTCATGGCCAGCGATCTAGGGATAGGCGTTGCGCTCATCACCAAAAGATGTGGGTGATTTCCCTTGCTAAGTAAATCTGCACGTTGTTTTACTCCAAAGCGATGTTGCTCATCAATCACAGCCAAACCAAGATTGTGAAACTTGACCGTTTCTTGAAATAATGCATGGGTCCCCACTACAATGTGACAATTACCGCCTTCAATGTCGGTGAGTATATCTCGCCGTAACGCCGTTTTTTGTCCGCCTACAAGTAAACGTATGTTGATATCCAGCTCTGAAAGGTGTTCCGTTAATGTTTGATAGTGTTGTTCAGCCAGAATCTCGGTTGGTGCAGCTAAGGCAGCTTGGTAGCCGTTATCAAGGGCCATTAGCATAGCACCGATTGCCACGATCGTTTTGCCAGCCCCCACATCACCTTGTAGTAATCGATTCATCTGTTTGCCCGAGCGGACATCTCTTTTAACATCAGATAACGCTAATTTCTGACCTTCGGTTAAATCAAAAGGCAGCAGTTTGTTGAAATAGGTAGATGTAAATGGCTTCATGTTGCTAAACACTTTGCCCGAAGCACGAGCAACAACATTGTGCTTTATTTTGCACATGCTAAGCTCGAATAGAAATAACTCTTCGAATTTAAAACGCTCTAACGCTTGTTTGTGTGCTTGATGTGTTTCCGGATTATGAATGTTTCTCAAAGCTAAGCTCCTTTCAGGAAAATCATAATCGCTCAATATATATGCAGGTAGGAATTCGGTAATTTCAGTTTGGTTCAATAAGTGCATCACCCATTGTTGAATGAGTGAGGATGTTATTCGAGCTTTGCTGAATTCTTTATTAGCAGGATATATAGGTATGATCTTAGAAAAAGCCTCTAGGTCACCATCATCCGAAATCGAACTTATTTCAGGATGGGCCATAGAGATTGATTTCCCATATCGTTTGGCCTGACCAAAAAAAGCTAGTACGGCTCCTTTTTTAAACTGTCGTTTTAAATACGATGCCCCTTTAAACCAAACTCCCTTAACAATACCGGTTCCATCACTTAGCGAAACCTCCAAACGCTTCTTTTTACCAAAGCCCACTTCATCTATACTAACAATGTGCCCAGAGACGGTGACTTCTTCACCTGAGCCGGCCAAGTGCTGAACACGTTGAACGTTCGATCGGTCGAGATACCGACGTGGAAATAGATACAACAAATCAGAAGCAGTGTAAACACCGGCACTTTGTAGCGCTTCTAGTCGCTTCGCACTTAATTGCGGAAGTTTTACTAAATCAGAAGACATACTGATATATCACTTTATACTAATTATTATTGGATATCTAGACCAATAATGTTGCTTTGCGTTATGATTTGGGAAGGGTATCACTTTTTCGGAATATTTGTGAAGATTTATTTTGATTAAAAACTCAGAATATCGCTATATTAGCAAGCTCTCGATTTGATGGCAATAACCAAACATTTGAACTGTGCCAACGATACAACAACTTATTAGAAAAGGTAGAAAAAGCAAGGTACGCAAAACCACAGCACCGGCAATGCAAAGTTGCCCACAAAAGCGTGGCGTTTGTACTCGTGTTTATACAACTACACCTAAAAAGCCGAACTCGGCACTTCGTAAAGTAGCGCGTGTGCGCTTAACCAACGGTATTGAAGTTACCGCTTATATCCCGGGTGAAGGTCACAACCTTCAGGAGCACAGTATTGTGTTGATCCGCGGCGGGCGAGTAAAAGATTTGCCTGGTGTGAGATACCACATTATCCGTGGAACACTGGATACAGCTGGTGTAGAGGGTCGTACTCAAAGCCGTAGCTTGTACGGAACAAAACGACCAAAAGGGTAACCCAAACGATTTAAGAGTAATCGAGTATGCGTAGAAGAAAAGCAGAAAAACGAGACGTACAACCAGATCCGATATTTGAGGATAAATTAATCACTCGTTTTGTAAACAACCTGATGCGAGATGGCAAGAAAAACGTTGCCCGTAAAATTGTATATCAGGCATTTGAGCTTATTGAAGAAAGAACAGGCGAAGCTGGCCTAGAAATATTTCGTGCGGCACTTCAGAATTCTACTCCGGTAGTTGAAGTTAAGTCTCGCCGAGTAGGTGGTGCCACTTATCAAGTACCTGTTGAGGTTCGCCAAGAGCGAGGCACAGCATTAGGGATGCGCTGGTTAATTAAAGCAGCTCGTTCAAGAAACGACAAGTCAATGTCATTGCGATTATCTCGCGAACTAATTGATGCCTCTAAAAATGAGGGCGGCGCAGTTCGTAAGAAAGATGAAACGCACCGTATGGCTGAGGCTAATAAAGCATTTGCTCATTTTAGATTTTAAAAATATTCATTAAGAAATGTCTGACGTAACAACAGCAACAGATCCAAAAGTATTTGCAATGATGCGAAAAACCCGAAACATCGGGATTATGGCGCACATTGATGCCGGTAAAACAACGGTTACTGAGCGTATCCTTTTTTACACAGGTCGTAGCCACCGTATTGGTGAAGTGCACGATGGTGCAGCTACCATGGATTGGATGGAGCAGGAGCAGGAGCGTGGTATTACAATTACTTCTGCTGCTACACACTGTATTTGGAAAGATCACCGTATCAACATTATTGATACTCCTGGTCACGTGGATTTTACTGTAGAGGTAGAGCGTTCACTTCGTGTTTTAGATGGTGCAGTATTTGTGCTTTGTTCAGTAGGTGCTGTTCAGCCACAGTCTGAGACTGTATGGCGTCAGGCTAATAAATACAAAGTGCCTTGTATGGCATTTGTAAACAAGATGGACCGTACCGGAGCCGACTTTTATAATGTAGTTGGCCAATTGGATGACAAGCTCAATGCTAATCCTATTCCAATTCAGATTCCTATCGGTCGCGAAGAAAATTTTAAAGGAGTGGTTGATCTTATCACTATGGAGGCGATCGTTTGGGACGAAGAGTCTTTGGGTGCTAAGTACGATGTAATCGACATTCCTGAAGAAATGGTAGACGATGTTGCGAACTACCGTATTCAGATGTTAGAGGCTATTGCAGATCATGATGAGTCTCTAATGGAAAAGTATTTGATGGAAGAAGAGATTTCTGCTGAAGAAATCGTTGCTGCCATCCGTAAAGCAACTATTGCTAAAGATATTACGCCTGTAATGGCTGGTACTGCACTGAAGAACAAAGGTGTTCAGGCAATGTTGGATCGTGTGCTAGATTTCATGCCTAGTCCACTTGATGTTGACGCTGTTAAAGGTATTGATCCTAAAACAGACGGCGAAGTTACTCGTGAGGCTGATCCTTCAGCTCCGTTTTCTGCGCTTGCATTCAAAATCATGACCGATCCTTACGTCGGTAAATTAACCTTCACTAGAGTTTACTCTGGTACGTTGGAAAAAGGTTCTTACGTTCTTAACAGTTCAACTGGAAAGAAAGAACGTATTGGTAGGCTGCTAGAAATGCATGCCAATGACAAGAAAGATCTTGATAAAGCACAAGCTGGTGATATTGTTGCGGTTGTAGGTGTTAAAACGGTTCATACCGGTGACACTTTCTGTGACTTAGATAATCCGGTAATTCTTGAGCAAATCACTTTCCCTGAGCCCGTAATTAAATTGGCAGTAGAGCCAAAAACAAAGGCTGACAGTGATAAGCTATCAACTGGATTGCAGAAGCTAGCTGAAGAAGATCCTACTTTTAAGGTAAGCACTGACGAAGAAACTGGTCAGACTACTATTGCAGGTATGGGCGAGCTTCACTTAGAGATTATTGTAGATCGCTTGAAGCGTGAGTTCAAAGTTGAAGCTAACGTAGGTGCGCCACAAGTATCTTACCGTGAAACGATTTCCGGTAACGTTACACATCGTGAAACTTACAAGAAACAAACTGGTGGTCGTGGTAAATTCGCTGATATTCAGTTTGAAATTGCACCAATGAGCTACTTCGATAACTACGAAGGTAAGCAAGATCGAATTAATCGCGATGAAGGATTCATGTTTATCAACGAGATTGTTGGTGGTAACATCCCTCGCGAGTTTATTCCTTCTGTAGAAAAAGGTTTTAAAGCTGCTTTAGAAAATGGTATTCAAGCTAGTTACTCTGTAGAAAATGTTGGAGTTCGCTTGTTTGATGGTTCTTATCACGATGTGGATTCGGATCAACTATCTTTCGAATTAGCTGCTAAGCAGGGTTTTAGAAACTCAGCTAAAAAAGCAAAGCCGGTATTATTAGAGCCGGTTATGAAAGTAGAGGTTACAACTCCGGAAGAATATATGGGAGATGTTATTGGTGACCTTAATTCACGACGTGGAATCATTCAAAGCATGAACTCAGATCCAAATGGCTCTGTAGTTAAAGCAAATGTTCCTCTAAGTGAAATGTTTGGCTACTCAACCGACCTTCGTTCTTTAACTCAGGGTCGTGCGGTATACTCAATGGAATTTGAAGAGTATACACAAGTACCAGACAAGCTTGCTCAGGAAATTATTGAGAGCCAAGCTTAATTAGAAATTTTAACGATAAACTAAGTACACAATGGCAAAAGAGACCTTTCAACGCACCAAGCCCCACGTGAATGTGGGCACCATTGGTCACGTAGATCACGGTAAG
>JAEPNO010000018.1 GCA_017643365.1 Balneolaceae bacterium
GTCGAGATTAATTCAACATCCTCCGTCTCCCGACTGCTCGTCGGGATCCACCTCCTTCAAAGGAGGACTTTTTCGAAGCTCATTCAATATCAGAATCTTAAATACCAAATTTTTGGTAAAGAGTTTTCTTAAGGTGTGTGGGGTTCGACAGGCTCACCCACCTTCATATATTTTTAGTGGTTTTGTGTTTTAGTGGCGGAAGGAATTAAGGAATCAGGAGAAAGGAGCCAGATGTCGGCAACCAATAACGATTAACGAATATCAATAAGGTTTAAAATAAAAAGCTCCGACGCTGATCATCGGAGCTAGTTTCAAACGGTGGGGTTCGACAGGCTCACCCACCTTCTTATATTTTTAGTGATTTTGTGTATTTGTGTCGAGATTAATTCAACATCCTCCGTCTCCCGACTGCTCGTCGGGATCCACCTCCTTCAAAGGAGGACTTTTTCGAAACTCATTCAATACCAAATTTTTGGTAAAGAGTTTTCTTAAGGTGGGTAGGGTTCGACAGGCTCACCCACCTTCATATATTTTTAGTGGTTTTGTGTTTTAGTGGCGAAAATTTCGTGGCTAAAAACTATTCTCAATACGAATAGAATCCGGCTCCGGTTTTGTTTCCGAGCTTTCCGGCATCTACCATTTTGATTAGAAGTGGACATGGTCGGTATTTCGGATCTTTGAATCCATCGTACAGCACATTGAGGATATCCAGACAAACATCCAATCCGATAAAGTCGGCTAAGCGAAGTGGTCCCATAGGATGCGCCATCCCCAGTTTCATAACTTCATCCACATGTTCGGGAGTGGCAACGCCTTCGTACACAGCGAAAATGGCTTCGTTAATCATCGGCATCAACACACGATTACTCACAAAACCTGGCATATCGTTTACCGGAACCGGTACTTTAGCCAGTACTTTCGAAGTAGCCTCAACCACATCGTAAGTTTCGTCGCTGGTTTCCAATCCACGAACGATTTCAGCGAGTTTCATCACCGGAACAGGATTAAAGAAGTGCATCCCGATAAACTTCTCAGGCCGACCGGTTAAGGCCGCAAGTTTTGTAATTGAAATGGAAGACGTATTACTCGCAAAAATAGTGTGATCAGGTGCAGCAGCATCTACCGCGCTCCACACTGCCTTTTTGATGTCTAGATTTTCGGGCACAGCTTCTACCACTAAATCAACGTCCTTCACTCCTTCCGCTACATCCAAAAAAACCTGAATGCTGTCGAGCGTGGTAACCTTTTGCTCGGCAGTAATCTTTTCTTTTTGCACCATTCGCTCGAGGTTTTTATCGATGGTAGCCATTGCACGATCTGCAAATTCTTGTTTGGTCTCGATCAAATTTACTGGAATTCCGTTCATCGCAAACACATGCGTAATTCCATTTCCCATTGTTCCGCCGCCAATTACTGCTACTTTTTTGATGTCCATTGTTAATTCTGTTTATCTATTCTTGATGATTGTTTTAAAGGCAAAAGTAAACAGTGAAAAGAGAAAAATTTTTCACTTCTGCCTTTCAAATATTTTTAAAATCCTTTTCACTTCCGACCTTAAAATGGTACCGACTTTGGAAGCGCTTTTCAAGCTTTTTTGCACATATTATTCTGCCCCTAATTAATTGCAAAGATTGTTGCAGATTCCTTTGTGCCTTTCTGCCTTTGTGCCTATCCTTTAGCCCGTTTTACATATCAGGATCTATGAATACTTTCTTCAAATTACTGCTCTTTTTCTTCATCCTTTTTATAGGATTTGTTGGCCTCGCTTTTTACTGGACCTTCTACAAACCTCTACCCGATTACGAAGCCACCATCAAACAAGAATCATTATCCCAAGATGTAACAATCCAATGGGATGAATTTGGCGTTCCTCATATTTTTGCGGAAAACGAGCCCGATTTATACTATGCCTTTGGCTATGTTCATGCCCAAGATCGTTTGTGGCAGATGACGATTTCTCAATTGGCTGCTGAAGGCCGATTCGCTGAATTTTTTGGTCCTGACTTAATAGAATTTGATAAATACCAGCGCACTCTAGGTTTTTGGGATGTGGCAGGAAGAATTATTGAAGAAGAAGTATCCGAGCAAGAGCTACATATTTTACAAGCTTACGCTGATGGGGTTAACGCTTTCATCGAACAAAACAGTAACAAATTACCGGTTCAATTTGCCCTTGCCGAAATGCAACCGCTTGAATGGACACCCCGACATTCAGTAGCCTTGGTTCGTTTAATGGGCTGGGAATTAAATTTGAGCTGGTGGAGCGAAGTAACCTACAATTATCTAAAAGACAAATTACCGGCTGATCATTTTGAGGAATTAATGCTGGGTTGGGATACTGATCTCCCTACTTCACTCGACGACAACGAATCGATTGGTTTAACTTCTACCGCCTTACTTCCAATGCTACAGTTGGAATTCGAGAAGAGAAAGCTACTCCAAATTGAAGGAAGTCATGTTGGGAGCAACGCCTGGGTGGTTGATGGTTCGCGTACAACGAGCGGATATCCAATGCTTGCCGGAGATCCACACCTAGGGCTCGATATGCCCGGAAAATGGTACGAGGTTCATCTGAATTTAAACGGCAAAAATGTATCGGGAGTTAGTGTGGCGGGAATTCCCGGAGTAGTGCTTGGCCAAAACGATAACATGGCGTGGTCGTTTACGAATATTATGGCCGACGACACTGATTTCTTCCTCGAAAAAACCGATCCCGAAGATCGTGGACGCTATGTGGTCGATTCAACTTATGCCGGACAAGTTGCCTTTGCGCCATTCGAAAAAGTGCGGGAAGTGATAAAAGTAAAAGATGAAGAAGCGGTGTTGTACGAGTATCGAAAAACGAAACATGGTCCGGTTATAACTGATATGTACCCGAATCAGGCGCTAGTTGTCGATCAGATTATTGCCATGCAATGGACCGGGCATCAAGTTTCGAACGAATTGCGAACTATGTATCAGATTAACTGGGCTGAAAATTTCCAACAATTTAAGGATGCTCTAACCCATTTTGCCGTGCCCGGGCAAAATTTTATGTATGGCGATAAAGTCGGAAATATTGCCATGTTTTCTACTGCTCGACTTCCCATCCGTTCCGGCAATAAACTAACACTCAGGCGAGGTTGGGTGCCCGAAGATGATTGGCAGGGCTTCATCCCAAATGAAGAAATGCCGCATGTAATTAACCCTGAAAAAGGCTGGATTGCCAATGCAAACAACAAATTAACCACTAGTAATTATCCACATTACATTGCCAGTTTTTGGGAACCACCGTCACGCATACAACGCATAACCGACCGGCTCTCATCCGATACACTGGTAACACTTGATGATGTGATTTCTTTGCAAAACGACAGTTATTCGACCTTTGCCGCTACTCTTACTCCTACCCTACTCGAAATTATTCGATCGCAAAGCGAGTACGATTTTTCGCTTCCGGTTTCTTATCTCGAAAACTGGGATTTCTACTACACCAAAAGTTCAACTGCTGCTTCTATTTTTGATGTATTCTTCCTCAAGTTCACTGAAAACACGTTGAAAGATGAATTTGGTGATGCCGCTTATCAGAATTTTGTTGTGCATGAACTTATCCCCGTAAGGACGATGGCTGATTTAATTGCCGATAGCAGTGCTTTTTTTGATGATATCCGTACACCGGAATTTGAATCGCGAGAAGACATTGTGCTTAAAAGCATGCAGGAAGCGATTCTCTTTTTAAGCGATTCGCTTGGTAGCGAACCCTTTGAATGGCGCTGGGAACAACTGCATACCATCACGTTTAAGCCACCATTATTTAGTATGGCTGCGGAAGATCCGAACGCCCCAAAAGCGCTCTCGATGATTGTGGATAATATCCTGAGTAAGGGCCCATTTTCGGTGGAAGGTCATGGAATGAGTGTAAACAACGGTCAGTATAAATGGGATTCTCCTTTCGAAATGACTTTAGGAGCTTCTGTACGGAGAATAGTTGATCTTTCGGATTTGAGTGAGTCTAAATCTGTATTGCCAACCGGGCAGTCGGGTAATCCTTTGTCCAATCATTACGGCGACCAAACGGATCTTTGGCTAAACAAACAATATCGAACGTTTCAGCATCATAGTGGCGTCACTGATGGTAGAAACATCCGAACAATGGTGTTAAAGTCATCTGCCGAGGATTGATTAAAACAACTTTTACACAATTGTAAGAATAATTCGAATAACACAGTTTTCAAGCTGTTAACTTCGAAGGGTTTGTGGGGTTTAACTTCGAAATTATGATTACAAAACGATTGGCTTTATTTGCTATCTCAGTTCTATGCGTAGCTGGGTTCTCCTCATCCCCAACGCCTGAGCCACGTTTAACCGCAGTGCAGACAGACAGCGCATTTATTGATTCGCTGGTTGAAAACACTCCACTTCAGGAAAAAATCGGGCAGTTATTTTTTGTACCGGTTAACGGTCGATTTTTAAGCAGCGATGATCATAGGCACAAAGAAATTATCGATTTAATTACGCACGATCATGTGGGCGGTCTCATTTTTATGCGTGGCGATATTTACGGGCAGGCAGTACTCACCAATAAACTGCAAAAGCTATCTAAAACCCCACTTTGGATTACGCAGGATATGGAAAATGGCGCCGCAATGCGCATCGAGGGAGCTACACAGTTTACTCCGGCTATGGGGGTGGCAGCTTCAAATAATAAGCGGAATGCGTATCTGATGGGGAAAATCACTGCGCGCGAAGCAAAAGCAATGGGTGTGCATCAGGTATTTGCGCCCGTGCTTGATGTAAATAACAATCCCGAAAATCCGGTGATCAATACTCGGGCTTTTTCGGGCGATCCTGAAATGGTTGCAGAATATGGCATCGCATTTATGCAAGGCGTGCAAAGCGAAGGCATTATTGCTACCGCCAAGCATTTTCCCGGCCATGGCGACACTGATACCGATTCGCACTACGATTTGCCCATCCTGGATCACGATTATACTCGCCTCGATTCTGTTGAACTCATCCCTTTTAAACGAGCGATTAACAGCGGACTTGAAAGTATAATGAGTGCTCATATTTCATTTCCTCAGATCAGCGAGACCCCGGAAATTCCCGGCACTTTAGATGCTGCTATTTTGGGAGATTTGTTGATCGATTCTCTGAATTTTAATGGAATGGTTGTTACCGATGGCCTCGCCATGAATGGAATCACCAAGACATTTTCGCCGGGTCGGGCTGTTGTTCGCGCTTTACATGCCGGGGCAGACATCATGCTGATTAGTCCGGACATTCATACAGCAATTACTGAGGTGATGGCGTCTGTTGAACAGGGGTTAATTACCGAGGAGCGCATCAATCAATCTTATCGAAAAATATTGCTATGGAAACAGCAAGCCGGTTTATTTGAAAACGATAATCTGGTGGATATTGAGGGATTGGATGAAGTGTTGAACGCTCGAGCTCATCAGGCTGAAGCAGACCGTATTGCACGCGAATCCATCACCATATTGAAAGATAACGAGAACATTCTGCCTCTTGATCCCACTGAGTTTAAAAAAGTATTGTTTGTGGGCGTGTCAGATAAAGTGAATGGAAATGCCGGTACTGCTTTTGTTCGTGCTTTACGCAATTATCATCCAAATATAAGCTATACCGTTTTTGATAACCGATCAGACGAAGAAGATGCCGATTACATTTTACAACGTGCAAAGTCATCCGATTTAATCATAATCGGAACCTTTGTGAACCCCGGTTTTGGGGTAACTTTAACATTGCCCCGAGCTCACAATTCTATGTTGGAAAAGCTACTCGGGTTAAAAAAGAAGTCGGTGTTGGCGGTTTTCGGAAATCCCTATTTGGTGAAAGAGCTGCCTGAAACGGACGTACATTTAATTGGCTGGGCAAATTCTACTCAACAAATGGAGGCCGCTGCACCTGCCCTATTTGGCGCAACCGAAGTACGAGGCAAACTTCCCATCGTAATTCCTGAAATGTACGATATGGGCGACGGGCTCGACTTAGATCAAACCACTTTGCGATATGGGCAACCTGAAGAAGTTGGCTTGATTTCTCAAGAGCTTTATAAGATTGATGACATTCTTCGTGAGGCCGTGCTGGACTCCGTTTTTCCGGGAGCCGTAGCAGCGGTTGTAAAAGATGGCGTTCTGGTTTACAAGCACGCGGAAGGCTATCACACCTACGATAAACTAAAAAAAGTACGAAGCTCAGATATTTATGATCTGGCTTCAATCACCAAAGTGGTAAGTACAACTGCGGCTGTGATGAAATTGATTTCGGAGGAAAAATTAACTCTTGATGATCGTGTAGCTGACTTTTTCGAAGAATTTGATACCGATGAAAAGCGATCTATTACTATCAAACATCTACTCCAACACGAATCAGGTTTGCCTGCATTTAGAGTGTATGTAGATGAGCTGCAAACACGGAATGAAATTGTAGAGGCCATCAAAAACGAGCCATTGATTAATCCCGTGGGCACCACCTATGTGTATAGCGATTTGGGAATGATTCTACTGGCTGAGATTGTGGGTAAAATCACCAATCAACCTATCGATACTTACATTCGTGATGAGCTTTATATTCCGATGGGGATGAATACAGCGGGTTTTAATCCCAAAAAACTTAATAGCCGATTCGTGTATCGAATTCCGCCTACCGAAATCGATACCGTTTATCGCGATGCATTGATTCACGCCGAGGTGCACGATGAACGAGCTTGGTATATGGATGGCGTGGCCGGGCATGCCGGTTTATTTGCTTCTGTTGATGATCTCGCCATATTCGGAACGATGATACTTAACGGCGGGCGTTATCGAGGGCATCAATTTATTAACTCAAATGTTATTGATGAGTTTACTGCTCGGCAGTCGGAATTAAGCGGACGAGGACTTGGCTTCGATCGCAAATCACCAAATGGTTTTACTACTGCCGGACAGTTATCTACCTTAGAAACCTTCGGCCATCTGGGATTTACAGGAACGAGCATGTGGATCGATAAGGAGAAGAATATGATTGTTATCTTACTTACCAATCGCACGTATCCAAACAGGGTGTACGGCAAAAGAATCAGTAGAATCAGAGCGGCGGTGGCTGATGCCGCATTTTCAAGTATATTAAATAAATAATGAACTGGATTAACTTAAAAAAACGAGCACACACTCCTTATTCAAAAAAACCGGTAGTTTGTGTAGTTGAAGGCGATCGGGGTGATTTCTTCCCCGGAGTTCGCATCGAGAATGTTTCCTTTCCTCTCACCATAAGTGCGGTACAAGCTGCGTGCTCTATCTGTTTGAGCTATCAACAAATTCCTAAACGAATTTTGTATGTGGATGAAGCCCCATCGCAACTTGAATACTGGAAAAATGAATTTGATTGCACTGCTGAGTTGGTCAGCGATATTAGTTCCTTCAAACTCATGGATTATCGCTCGCCGGTTCCATCAACCAAAAAAGAAGTATTGGTGCAGCTATTAAGCGAAGCTGTTATTCCAAATTCAGATTTTCCGGTTTCAGCAATAATATTGAACAAACAAGAAGATGTTTGTTTTACCGGAGTTAATATTGAGGTTAGTGATTGGGCAAAAGGGCTCTGTGCTGAAAGGATTGCTCTGGCAAAGGCATTGGCTTCGGGAATAAATGATTTTGCCAATATATCAGTACATACTCTTAAAGGCGAGTTCAGCAGCCCGTGCGGCGCGTGCCGGCAAGTGTTGCACGAACACCTTCCATTATCGAAAGTAGAATTATTTCATGCTGACGCAACCTACTCTGAACATTTTATTATTGATTTACTCCCATTTAGCTTTACATCAAAGAACTTAGGTAAGCTATAAAGTACCCTTTGAGAGATAAAGTTGAGTTTGTCAAGTTCAAATACACAAACCAATTAAAAAAAACTTTGTTTAAAGTATCAAAAAAGCACTTTTTAATTTGACTCAGTTGTGTTGAATCTCTAGCTTCAACGCAGTTTCAGAAATTTGAAATTCATTTAAACATAAACATAACGGAGTTATATAATGAGCAGAGTAGACGAACTAAAAGGATTAGTTGAAGACGTATCGTCTGAGATGGAAAAGTTCTACGATAAAGGAAACAAAGCTGCGGGTACCCGTGCAAGAAAAGGGCTACAAGATCTTAAAAAATTAGCTCAGGATATTCGTTTAGAAATCCAGGCTAAAAAGAACGAAGGCTAATTCCTTTTTTTAGTTTTACTTGTAAAAAGCCATGGTGGAAATCATGGCTTTTTTCAATTTAGGGCCTATTCAGGGCAATCAGTGCCTCTTCTGGTATCAACAATGTACATTATCTTCCACTGCCCGCCCAGCTTAGCCATCTGAAATGAGTTCACTCCACAGTGCGAAAAGTTGTCGCCCAAGTAAAATTTATAGGGCGTCCAAGCGGATGCAAGATCACCATCAATTTGGATATTAAACGACGAAATTTGCTCGTCCCAAACTTCAGGATGTGGCGTTCCCACAGCATTTAGGAAGCGATCGAGAGAGCCAACTGAACGTACAACTTCCCCATTTCGATTGGTAAAAACTGTGTTCATAGGAGCGTCTTTTAAGAAAACGCTGGCCACCATCGACGAGTCTCCCGCTCTCATTCCATCAAACATTTTAATGATTGTAGCTTTTACAGCTTCTACATCTTTCGTTTGTGCGTTGGCTGATGGAGCCATTGCACAAAGTATTAGGATACAAATACTCAGGATTCTGATTCTCATAGATCAATTGGTTTAATTAAAAAGGATTAGTGACGAATCAACACCTCACAAGATGCATAAACATCACTTTTTTACAAGAAATAAAATGTTAAGTGCAAAATGTAGATTTAAATAAGAACCAAACGAAACCAATCATTGTTAGCACATTGAAATCAAAATAAACGACTATTCCAGTGAGTTCAAAAAGCATTCAATCTCGTTTGGCAAAGGGCTATTTCTATCTAACCGATCGTAAGAGTAAACATTCGAAAAAATGGTTTTTAAAGAATAATCAAAGTTCAGAGCCTTATTCAAATATTAGCAATCAAATTATACTGCAAGAGTCTTTTAATGATCGACCATTATGGAAGATTCGCCCTGCTAACAATGTGTCGGAGCGTACTATCATGTTTGTTCATGGCGGAGCCTTTGCTAAGAACTTTCAGCCGCTACATTGGAAATTTGTGAGTCGTTTGGTGACAAATCTAAATGCAGAAATCATTGCGCCCGATTATCCGCTCTTACCAACTGCTACCTTTGCCGTAACTCATCAATATTTTCTCGATCTGTTTCGGGAGTTAGCCAGCCAAATCAACATCGAAGAGATGTATATCATTGCCGATACAAGCGGAGCTACCATTGCATTGAATGCAGTTCAACAATTTCGAAACTACGGCATCCCTCAGCCTAAAGAATTAATATTGCTCTCCCCTTGGCTAGATTTGAGTCTTTCAAACCCAAATATCGATTCTCTCGTTGATTCAGATCCTATTCACGATCGTGAAGTATTGCAAGATTTAGCAATCGATTATGCTCACAACCTTCCGGTTAATGACCCATCCATATCCCCTATTTATGCGGATACCCGAAGGATTGCACCAATTACAGTATTTGTAGGCACTCATGACATTTTATGGGCAGATTGTAGAAAGTTGAAGACATTATCAGAATCGAAACCTGTAGTATTCAATTACCGCGAGTTTGATGGAATGTTTAATAATTGGATGTATTATGATATTCCTGAAGGACGAAAGGCACGTGAACAGTTATTTTTTCATATTATGAGTGAGCCTTCAGAATTCGAAAAAGCCATGCAAGAGAATATATTAGCATGGTAAAAACTACTAAAGTATTTTAGATTTTTAACGATAATAAACGGAATACGTTAAATACTCTCACCCACAGTTTTGAAGCCAAGCGAATACCCTTTACAAATTGCATTAATCGCAGAAAAAAACACTGTGATCGAAGGTTTCGAAAGTGTGATATCTGAGCATGCTCCAAAAGGAGTAGTACGAATTTTCAGTGATTTAACTTCGCTCAGAGAAAGTCATACCTTATATCATTCTACTGATCTATGCTTTATTCATTCCTCAAAATTAGAGGACTTTTCAGCATCCGAATTATGTCTTTTAGCTGAACATTCCTGTGTGTATGCCTTAGGTGATCGATCTACTAAATTAGTTTTGCAAGGTATTAGAGCTGGATATTTAGCCGGTATCTGCAGTTTAGGTGTTCTTTCAGGAACATTATTTCAACATTTAAGATCATTTTCGATAACCCCGGAACCTCCAATTCCCTCAGTTCATACTTCGAGGTATTCAGAGCACTTTCAAAGCATAGCAGATAATATGCTGTCAGGTGTAGTAAGGGTGTTGGATAAAAAGAATGGAGAAAGAGAAGTACTCTTTTCCAATGCAGGTTATTATAAATTGTTTGAAGTTAGCAGAGAAGCTGTTGAAAAAGACTTTACAATCGTAATGAGGATGGTTCATCCTGACGATACAACTTTAGATATCCATCAGATATTAAATCAGATCAAGCAAACGAATAAAGCTGTACATCAGTATTTCAGAGTTATTACTCAAACTAAAAAATTGAAATGGATTCACCTGATTTCAAATGCTACCGAAACAGATGATGGTGATATATTGCATGATTTCATTGCAACAGATATTACCGACCAAAAGAGAAAAGAGCAGTTTTTTAAAGAAATAAGTAAGGTTTCGGTAAATGGTGGTTGGGAACTAGACTTAATCAGCGACAAACTATTTTGGACCCAAGAAACCAAAAACATCCACGAAGTTTCATCAGATTTTAAGCCTACCCAGGAAAATGCTCTTACTTTTTATGTGAATGAAAATTCAAGAGCTCGAGTAACAGAATGTTTTGATCGAATTAAAGAATCGGGTGTTCCATTCGACGAACGATTTGAAATAATAAGTGCTAAAGGAACCAAAAAATGGGTTCGTATTAAAGCGAAGACGGATAAAGTTGGAAATAAGATTTTACGGGTTTACGGTATTTTTCAGGATATAACTGAGCTGGTTGAAAATGAGAATAGAATGCTGAGTAATATTGCCGAGAAAAGTGCCTTATTAGGTGAAATTCACCATCGTGTAAAAAACAATCTTGCTATCATTTCAGGTTTACTGCAATTGGAGTTAATGAAAAAAACCAATGCAACTATATCATTAACCGATGCCGTTAATAGAATTCAATCAATTGCTACCGTACATGAAATCCTATACAATACCGATAACTTCCACGAAATTGATATTGAAAAATATATCAATAAGCTGGTAAGTAATATTAGTGGCACCTATCCTAAGCTTCGAATGAATGTCGAAATTCATTGCGAAATCGATCAGGTGAATTTATCTATTAATCAATCGGTTCCTTTAGGATTACTGCAAAATGAGTTGATTACCAATTCAGTAAAACACGCATTTAACAATGACGAATCCGGTTTCATCTCTATAGATATTAAGAAAATTGATAGCCGTACCCTTGCAATGAGTTACAAAGATTCCGGGAATGGATTCGATAAACAGAAACTGGGTGATTCGAATTCATTAGGATTTACTCTGATTAAAACCTTACTCAATCAATTAGAGGCTACTTTTGAAATTGAAACCGAAAAAGGATTCCACCTAACTTGTACTTTTCCAATCGAAGAAGTTGATCATACTGTAGTGTTTACCTGATCAATTTTTTTGTAGTAAAACCGGTGAGTTGTCGTTTCTTAAGATCATAAGTTCATTTCCAAGCGAAAGTACCTGCCGCACTTCCCCTTCTACTTTAAAGCCACTTTCTTCCGCGGATATCACTTCGATATTCCGATTTCCATCCACACGTAGCACCACACCATTCGAGGCATCATAACGACCGGCTTCCGGTTTTACGCCGTATAGATTTCCGCCAAGAATTAGTTCTTCATTTCCGGCTCCATCTAAATCAACAAATGCTCCCGCATACATCGGGGAAAGCTGCGCCTGCCAAGGGAGTTCTTGTCCTTTGCTAAAAGTTCCATCACCATTGCCCCACCACACGGTGCTCGCTAATGTGTACGCTTTCAACTCAGTAGCGGCTTCGAGTTGTTCCGGGGTAAAAATGTCGGTGATCGTCTGCCCTTTGTAGGATTCGTATTTCAGGTACTTGCGCTTGAGCCCCGGGAGTTGATTCACCAAATCATGGCGCAGCACCATCGGGTAGGACTCATCACCGTTGTAGGTCGTCAGGATTTGTTCGGTAGAACCGTTTCCATCAAAATCACTTACCCACAGCGTTGCCGGTTGCTCATCAGTGGCTCGGAAACGTGAGTTCAGTCCATGGTTGAGTGCAATAATGTCGAGATTTCCGTCACCGTCCCAATCGCTTAGGATCAACTCATTCCACCAACCGTTAGAACCGGGAAGTTGGCTCTCGCTAAAGCTTCCATTTCCATCGTTTTGCAGGATGCGCACGGGCGCCCACTCTCCTGCCGTAATTAAATCCATATCTCCATCGCCGTCAATATCTCCAAAAGCTGAACCGGTAAACATGCCCGAGTTAAGCAACTCTGGCGCTGCCGTTTGGGTGATGTCGGTGAAGATTCCGCTACCATCGTTTTGCAGAAGGCGTCCACTTACCGGAGTGCCGAGGGCAAAGGGTTTGAGTCGCTCGCCCACAAATAAGTCGATGTCTCCATCACCATCGATATCGCCCACGCTCATGGTTCCATTGGAGTAAAAGCCGTTGGCGCTGCCTAGTCCATCAGATTTCTCCCACACTCCATTTTCGCGCGTATAGAGTCGATCAAAAAGACCGTCGGAGCTCGTGCTGAATTCGTTGCCTCCACTAGTTACGTACAATTCGTCGACTCCATCACCATCGGCGTCAAAGAATACACAATCGGTGTCTTCGGGCAGGGCTTCGGTGGCGAAAACTTCGCGCCAGCCCAATTTCGTTTTTTGTTGAACGCTTCCCGGTTGATCTTTCGCTCCGCCCAGGTAGATAAAGCGCTCATCAGAGCTTACGCATCCGGCAGGACCTTCGGTCGAACGCATGTGGAACAGCAGTCGGTCGCGGTCGAAATCCACAAACGTATTTTCGGTGTGGCGCCAATCCAGTCGAGTATTGGTAGGAATGAGCAGAGGCTCAATATCGGATGCTGCCATTGGGGGTTGCTCTGCCTGGGAATCAGTTTGATTCAACGTGAGTTGCTGATTTACTGCCACATTTTCCATACGGGTGATGCTTCCATCCGGCCACACGAGCCGCAGCGAATCAATCTCAGTAGCTTGCCCAAGCCCGACATGTAAACGAGCGTCTACGGTACTCTGGAAGCCCCGCTGAAGCACCTGCTCGCGCCAGTGCAGCGTTCCATTGGTCCATACGCTGAGTTGAGCGCCCACGGCTTGAGTGTTGCCACCCTCGCCCTGTAATTTTACCATCAACCAATTGCCGAGACCACGATCTGCGGCGGTGTTTTTATACACAAAAGCCGGCATGTTTACATTGTTAACCACCAAATCCAGATCGCCGTCGTTGTCGAGATCGCCGTAGGCCGAACCGTTGGAAAAACTCGGCGTAGCTAGTCCCCACTCCTCGGCTTTGTTTTCGAAATTCAAATCACCCTGGCCGGCAAATAGGTAATTGGGTACGGGACGAGATGGGATCAAATCGATGAGCTTTTGGTAATCAACCTCATCACCTTCGGTAATCGTTTGAATGATTTCGTTACTGGAAACATAGGTGATGTAATCCTGATCGGTCAAATCCTGATAGATTCCATTGGCTACGAACAAGTCGGTGTGTCCGTTGTGATCGTAATCTCCCATGAGCGCTGCCCAACTCCAATCGGTGGCTTCAACCCCGGTAAAACGACCGATTTCAGCAAAGCTTCCGTCGCCATTATTGAGTTGAAACATATTCCGGGTAAACTGATGATAATATCCGTTACTCACGCTGAACTGGTATTTATCCCAACTCTCGAAAGTGGTAACGGTCTTCACGCGCTCTTCAGGCTCAGGTAGCATTTCCGTGACGAATATTTCAGGGTAACCATCGTTGTTGATGTCGGCGGCATCCGCGCCCATCGACGCTCCGCTTATACTTTTGATCGATGACACCAATACCTCTTTGAAGCTTCCATCCTGCTGGTTGATGTAGAGATAATCACGCTCGAAAAAATCATTCGAAACGTATAAATCCTGCCAGCCATCTCGGTTGACATCAGCGATGGTAACTCCCAATCCAAATCCAATGATACTACCATAAATCCCAGCTTCGGCGCTAACATCCGTAAAAGAATCCCCATCGTTTCGATATAATTTATCGCCTCCCACTTCATCGCGGGAACCTCGCTCGTTCATTTGCAGATTGAAACTACCGATCGCACGATAAGAGTTATTCAGGAGATACAAATCAAGGTCGCCATCTTTATCATAATCGAAAAAAGAAGCTTGCGTTGAAAAACCCCGATCTGCAAGTCCAAATTCTTCAGCCCGCTCGGTAAAAGTGAGATCTCCGTTGTTAATAAACAGCTCATTTTGTTTGTTATCGCCGGCTACATCCCCTGAATTTGAAATGTAGATATCGATAAGGCCATCGCCGTTAATATCAGCCAGACTAACCCCGGTACTCCAAGATCGTTCACCCGCAACTCCGGCCGTTTCCGTGATATCTTCGAACTGAAAATCTCCTTTGTTTAAGTACAGACGATTATCGCGCATATTTGCGGTCATGAACACATCCAGCAACCCATCGTTGTTGATATCGCCAAAAGCTACACCACCGCCGTTGTAAAAATTCCGGTATTTGTAAATGTTGAAGTCTGCATCAAAATCGAGTGGATTCTCAAACTCCAAACCAATTTCTTTGAGGTTCAACTGTTCGAAAAGAGGCGGTTCTTGAGGCGCTCGATTACAACTTGCAATCAACAGTAAAGCAGACAGTACACACAAATATTTAGATCGAAAAAGCATAATTAATTGGTCCCAGTGCTTAGGATTCTAAGGTCGGAAAAAGTTACTCGAATTTTTTGTTCGTCGATGGTTTCGATACGGATTTCACGATTGCCGGAAACATCGTACAACACAGTGTCGCCACTTTCCACAACTCGTGGCTCGAAGGTAGCATCATACTGGTTGGAAAGGTAGTTTTTTACATCGATCAACAGGCTATCTGCCACCAGATGATTATTCCATGGCGCCCAGCCATTGTAGCTATAAATTAATGGGAATTGAGCGATTTTATCATCTACAAAGTTTGGATAAAAACTACGTCTGGCAGGAAAACTCAGCCAATCCACATCTTCCACAATTTCCGCTCCGGCTCCGTTTACAACCAACCCCTGCTTGTTGATTTCCCATGAGTATTCGAAAAAATCTTCCTGAGACATTCCAAATTTATAGTCAAAAATCAGACTGTCGTAGGTTTGTCCGGTTTCCAGAGCAAGATCAATTTCTTTCTGATACTCGCTTCGTTGGTCGCAACCAATAAACATTGTTGAAATAGCGATAAACAGGAAAATAAATGAAAGATTTTTGCTTTGGTTGATCATGAATTACAATCGTTGAATAGTTTTATTAGTGGTTAAAATTCGAGCCTTGCCCCAATTAAAATTGTTCGAGCCGGAAGGTAATTCGTCCTACGATCTATTCCAGGTGAAAGTGGATCGGCGGTCGTGTTTAGGAACCCTCCATTGTCAACCGGACCGAAATCATCGAATACCGGATCCGGACTAACACCTGTATATTTTGTAATTGTAAACACATCTTCTAAAGTAGCTGATAATTGAACAGCCTTAAGCCTTTTTAATTTAGTCAAATCAAACATATAGCCCAGCGTCAGATAATCGAGTGTGATAAAATCTGCACGTTCTACAAATAATGAGCTGTAGTAGGATTGGGTTAACCCTTGTGCTGCTTTATCACTATTAACCCGATTGTAGGAATTAATTGCTCCCTGATCGATCGGCTCGTAAAACATGCGATTCAGATTTACTTTACTATGGCCTATTGCTCCACGAAAATGCGCTTCAGCAAATAAATTTCCACGCTGATATGTATTCGTCCATCCAAATTCGAAATCGGGATAAGCATTTCCAATTACCGTGAAGTCGGTGTCCTCATCCAATGCCTGGAACATTGCCGTTTTTTTGATCCCATCGCCGTTCACATCCTTAAAAATGGGTTCCCCGGCAGAATAGGTGTAGGTGTAAGTTTGTCCGCCGCCATAAGTAAGGGTTTCCGTTTCGCCTTCTCGAGCAACCCGATCGAATACCGGACCCCAAATTTGCCCGACTTCCTCTCCCACTGCTAAACGTATAAGCTGAGTTGAACCTTGTCCCGGCGCTCCCGGTGAAGCTCTTAATGATTTATCGATTATGTAATGGTCTACCATCACTTTAGAGGAACTGATAATAAATCTCGTTTCGTAACTAGACGTATTCTCAAATTGATGAACATATGAGATAATCGCTTCCAATCCATTCGAACTTAAATCCAACTCATTTCCATACCTGATGGCAGCACCGGTAATGGATTCATTAGCAGGAATGAACTCTTTTATGAGTACACCTTTAACATTCCTACGGTAATACTCAATACCAATTTCGACGGTGTTATCAGCCATTTTCGTACGAAGTCCCAATGACTTTTCATCGACAGTTGAAATTACTAAATCCGAATTAGGATCACGGGTAAAACGCTCAGTTTGAGCCGTTCTATCAAAAGTACTTTGAGCCAACGCTGCCCCAAAGAATCCCGGATAAGTGGCCGTTTTTGAGGCTGAAAACCTGAGCCATAATTCGTCTGTGGGTTCAAACTTGGTCAATTCTTTGAAATCGATATCGGCAATAACATCGCCAAACCAATCGCTTTCGTTCGGACTCCCTAACACATTGTAGCTTTCTCGGCGTACTCGAGAATCAACAGTTACCGATTGTTTATGAAATAGCCCACCAAGATAAAACGTAGAATTTTTCAACGTAGGCGACTGATAACTACTATTTTTAGAATACTGAGCCTGATTCATCCCTATCGTATAACCTTCAGGATCTTCATTAAAATTGCTTGATTCCAGCTCTGTAAAGCTTTCTTTCTTCTGCCAACTATTGTACCCCGCATAAAGCTCTAGCTGAGATTTATTTAAGGGAATCGAGTAACGTGCTTCATTTCGAAAGCTTTCATATTCTAAATAACTATCTGTTCTTATAACAAGACCATTTCTATTTAATCCTCGAAAAAAGGATCTTGGTGAATAATACTGTCCATGAAAATTATTTTGGTTAGAAAGACTGTAGGATGATTGAATCGAAAGCCCATCGATTGGTAAAAATAGTACTGAAATTACACCGCCATTTTCTTCACGCTCTGCTTCGTTCAGGTTTTGCCCGATAATACCTGCCGGATTGAAATTATCGAAGAGAATTGCCTCAAAGTATTCGCCATTTTCAAAACGAATAGGTGCGGTTGGATTGTAAACGGTAGCATATCGAAAACCCTCCACAAACGATCGATCTTCATTACGGGCGCTCAAATATCCATTCGCATTAATTAATAAACGATCGTCAAAGCTTTTGTTACTAACCCCAAATCGTAATGATTTACGATCAAACCCGGATTTATCCAGCACACCTTCACGTTTTTCTAAACTAACTTTTGCCGAGTATCGAAATGACGATTGTTTACCAGATATTCCCAATTGATGAAATCCTGAAATCCCGGTACGAGAAACTTCATCTTGCCAGTTAGTATTCCCTCCCAAATCATTGCCACCTGCGGCAATAAAGGTTTCTCGATTCATCACCGGAACGGTATTCGACTTCGCCGATCTTGCAAAATAGGTTGAGTAATTCGCATCGATGTAATCACTACCCAACGTGTGTGAATTAAATTGGTTTGTTTGAATTTCAATCACGCCATCCGCACCCCTCAACCCATAGATTGAGCTTTCAGCCAGCGATTTCCGCACTTTTATCGAAACAATCTCATTAGGATTCAGAAAATCCTGATCAGCTTCCGCAATTCCATCCACGATAATTAGCGGCCGAATATCTTGAAGGCGATTAAATCCTCGAATACGGTAATTGATTCTACCATTCGGATTCCTATCCTGATACACGCTTAAACCGGGAATTTTCCCTTGAACCAACAACATCGGATGGTTTAAATGTCTGGGAGCACGATCATCAATAAACAAAAGAGAATCGCTTGAATAAACTTCATTTTGAGCAAAAATTGAAGTCGAATAACAGACTAATAAACCCAGCGCAATTAAAATCCTGTGTTTCATTCTCATTCTGAATCTCTGTTTAACGAAAATACTTTTGGTGAATCATTGCTTCGTAAAATCAGCAATTGGTTATCTAGCGAAAGTATCAGACGAACTTCTCCGTTTACTTTAAAGCCACTTTCTTCCGCAGGAACCACTTCGATATTCCGATTTCCATCCACACGAAGCACCACGCCACTCGAGGCATCGTAGCGACCGGCTTCCGGTTTTACCCCGTATAGGTTTCCTCCCAGAATCAGCTCGTCGTTTCCGGATCCATCCAAATTGATGAGCGCTCCTGCGTACATCGGCGAAAGTTGTGCTTGCCAAGGGAGTTGCTGTCCCTCGGTAAAAATGCCATCGCCATTGCCCCACCACACGCTGCTCGCCAGTGTGTACGCTTTCAGCTCAGTAGCGGCTTCAAGTTGCTCGGGGGTAAAAATGTCTTTTATCGTCTGCCCTTTGTACGATTCGTATTTCAAATATTTGCGCTTTAGCCCCGGAAGCTGATTCACCAAATCGTGACGAAGTACCATTGGGTAGGCCTCCTCACCGTTATAAGTCGTCAAAATTTGTTCGGTAGAACCGTTTCCATCAAAATCACTCACCCAAAGAGTAGCCGGCTGCTCCTCGGTGGCTCGAAATCGTGAATTCAGTCCGTGGTTGAGGGCAATGATGTCCAGATTTCCGTCACCGTTCCAATCACTCAAGATCAACTCGTTCCACCAGCCATTAGATCCGGGAAGTTGGCTCTCGCTAAAGCTTCCGCTTCCATCGTTTTGCAGGATGCGCACGGGTGCCCACTCTCCTGCCGTGATTAAATCCAGATCTCCATCACCATCGATATCCGCAAAAGCTGAGCCGGTAAACATGCCTGAGTTAAGCAATTCAGGTGCTGCCGTTTCGGTGATGTCGGTGAAGGTTCCGCTTCCATCGTTTTGCAGGATGCGTCCACTTACCGGTGTACCCAAAGCAAAAGGTTTGAGTCGCTCGCCCACAAATAAGTCGATGTCTCCATCGCCATCGATGTCGCCCGCGCTCACTGTGCCATTGGAATAAAAACCGTTAGCGCTATTTAGTCCGTCTGATTCCGTCCAAACTCCATTTTTGCGAGTGTAGAGTCGGTCAAAAAGACCATCGGAGCTGGTACTAAATTCGTTGCCACCACTGGTGACGTACAACTCGTCGCTTCCATCGCCATCGGCGTCAAAGAACACGCAATCGGTGTCTTCGGGTAGGGCTTCGGTGGCGAAGACTTCTCGCCAGCCCAATTTCGTTTTTTGTTGGATGCTCCCTGGTTGATCTTTGGCTCCGCCCAGGTAGATAAAACGCTCATCTGAGCTTACGCAGCCGGCAGGACCTTCGGTTGAGCGCATATGGAAGAGCAGCCGGTCGCGATCAAAATCCACAAAGGTGTTTTCGGTGTGACGCCAATCCAGTCGAGTATTGGTGGGAATGAGCAGTGGCTGAATGTCGGATGCTGCCATTTGGATTTGCTCTGCCAGGGAATTAGCTTGATTCAACGTGAGAAGCTGATTTACCGCCACGTTCTCCATGCGGGTGATGCGTCCATCCGGCCACACGAGCCGCAGCGAATCAATGACCGAAGCTTGGCCTAGCCCAACATGCAAACGGGCGTCTACGGTGCTCTGGAAGCCCCGTTGAAGCACTTGCTCGCGCCAGTGCAGCGTTCCATTGGTCCATACACTGAGTTGAGCGCCCACGGCTTGGGTGTTGCCTCCTTCGCCCAGTAATTCTACCATCAGCCAATTGCCGAGCCCACGTTCGGAAGCGGTGTTTTTATACACAAAAGCCGGCATGTTCACGTTGTTCACCACCAAATCCAGATCGCCGTCGTTATCAAGATCGCCATAAGCCGAACCGTTGGAAAAACTCGGCGTAGCAAGCCCCCACTCCTCGGCTTTGTTTTCGAAATTCAAATCACCCTGGCCGGCAAACATATAATTAGGGACAGGAACAGAAGGGATATCCTGGAAGAGTTCATCAATGGGTCGGTTCTCGCGAATCACTTCAGTGAATTTATCCGGATCGGAATAATAGGTTACGTAATCCATGTCGGTGAGATCCTGATAAATTCCGTTGGCCACAAATAAATCGTTATTCCCGTTCAGGTCGAAGTCGGCGATAAGTGCTGCCCAGCTCCAATCGGTTGCTTCAACATCCAGCCAGCGACCCAATTCTGAAAACTCTGCATTCCCTGAATTAAACAACAAAGCATTGCGCGTGTACTGATGATGGTATCCCGTTCTTACTTTTTGTTGATAACGATCCCAACTGTCGAAGGCTGTTTTGGTTTTAAAGCGTTCTTCAGGCTCAGGAAGCATATCGGTTACAAACACTTCGGGCTTACCGTCGTGGTTAAGATCGGCAATATCGGCTCCCATCGAGTTCATACTTATGGAACCGGCTTTGGATTCGATCACTTCATGAAAAGTGCCGTCCTGATTGTTGAGATAGAGATAATCTCGTTCAAAAAAATCGTTGGAAACATAGATATCCGGCCAGGTATCGCCATTTAAATCGCCGACACTAACCCCTAATCCGAAACCAATTTTACTACCATAGATTCCGGCCGATTCGCTAACATCCGTAAAGCTATTTCCGTCGTTTCGATAGAGTTTATTCCCGCCTTCTGGATCACGGATTTCCCGCATTCCTTCTTTCATATCAAAACCGCCAACAGGCGAAAAGGAGTTGTTTAGCAAATAGAGATCGAGATCACCATCTTTATCGTAATCGAAAAAAACCGAGTGGTTGGACAAGCCTAAATCGTCGATTCCATATTCGGCAGCTTTTTCGGTAAAGGTGAGATCACCGTTATTAATAAATAGTTCGTTATTTCGATTTTGCCCGGTTGGCGTTCCAGATTTTGATACGTAAATATCTAAAAATCCATCGGCATTTACATCGGCAAAACTAACCCCGGTTGACCATACATTTTTTGAAGCCACCCCGGCTTTTTCTGTAATATCTTCGAATTGAAAATCGCCTTTGTTCAGGTAAAGTTTGTTATCAACCAAATTCCCGACAAAAAAAATATCTACCAAACCGTCGTTGTTGATATCACCTAAACCAACTCCTCCACCGTTGTAAAAATTACGGTAGGTATAAGGGTTTAAATCACGGGTAAATTCCAGATTATTTTCAAAGCTAATTCCGGATTCATTCTGTTGTTCTTCGAATAAAGAATCCTGCTGCGAAGAACACGAAATCAAAATAAATAGTAAAAATACCGTGAGTGATCTTTGATGCATATCGGATAAAAAAATAGGGCTGCTATGAATATAGCAACCCTATGAATTTGTTGTTCAACAATGATTAATTAGTAATCAGCATGTTGAGTTAATGAACCATCAGTGGTTGCATTAATTTGATCTAGAGGGATCGGCATAACGTTTTTGTAGCTGTCGCTATGACCATCTTTTTCCCACCAAGAATTACCCCAAGCGTCGAAACGAATGAGATCCATTCTACGCTTAGATTCCTGGAAGAACTCACGACCTAGCTCAGCAAGAAATTCACCTTCGGTTAAAGAAGAATAAGTACTTGCATTTGCTCTAGTTCTGATTTGGTTAACCAAAGCTAAGGTAGTTGGATCACTCCAATTGTTATTTAAACGAGCAGTAGCTTCTGCTTTAGCCATTAATACATCAGCATAACGTAGAATGGTGTAATCGTTATCCATTTCGTTGCCTTGCCCAATTTTAAAAGAGAACTTACCTAATCGTGCACCCGCTTGGCGAGAACCATTAGGAGCTAACTCGTTAATTGCAGGTGTATAATTAATAGGCGCTCCATCGGGATCCGCTTTATCAAAAGCTACATCCAAGATTGGGTTCCCATTCAAGTCGGTTTGTGCGCCTGCAATGAATGATGCTTCTTTACGGTCATCGTTATCATCAAAAGAATTGTAGAATTCCTCCAATGTAGAGTATCCGTTCCAAGGTTGGTTTTGTAAATCAAAGGTCAATTGCGACGGATAGTGAAGAGTCATTTGAGCAAAATTCATTCCTGCACCAGTTGACTCATCAAATGGTACGATAAAGATATGCTCTACATTATCAACATTTGCCGGATCGAAAACCTCAGAAAAATCTGAGTGTAAATCATAACTACCATTATTTATTACGTAGTCAGCAGCATCAATTGCATCTTGCCATGCAGGTGTTCCTGTCCCCGGAGTATACGGGTAAGGACGAGTATAAACTTCAGCGTTAAGGTAAAGTTTAGCCAGCATCGCATAAGCAGTGAACTCATTGATTCGAGAATAACCATTATCAGTTCCCAAATCTGGGATAGCAGCAGTAATCTCATCAATTACAAATTGATAAACTTCTGGTCGATCAACCTGTGGAGAGTTTTGATTAGGGGCTGTTACAATTTTTATTCTACCAAAGGTATCCATTAAACGCCAGTAGAAATATGCTCTCAGAACTCTTAATTGAGCTGTTTGATTTGCATCTAAATTTCCACCTGCCAATAATGTATTACATTGATTCACACCACCATAGCTTTGTGTCCACGCACCATTTAGTCCAGGATTAGTTGATCGAAAATCATGGCGATGCATATTTAGCCAGATACCGCCATCAAACCAGTCACCACCTTTTTGGGTAATAACTGCTTCATCGGTAGAAACTTCAGTAATTGAAAAGTATCCACCATGGTTAGCTGTACCATTTAATAATTCTGCATAAGCAGGACTTAATCCATCATTTGGAATGTTTCCATTTACATTTGGAGTTTTGCCAAAATCTGGATTATTCACATCAGACTCTTCAGTTACACCAGTAAGCCCTCCGTTAAGATTCTCATCAAGATCGGCGCATGAATACACCAATGATGAGGCTATAAGTATTAAAAGTAATCTATTTAATAATTTCATTTTCTATAGTTTTTTAAGTTAAAAACCAATATTGACACCAAACGTAAATGTACGTGCGGTGAAATAATTATATCGTCTGTCAATACCCGGTGAGAGTACATCAGGAGTAGTAGACGGACGTCCACCATTATCTACAGTGCCAAAATCTTGAAGCACCGGCTCAGGGTCGAGACCTGAGTAGTTTGTAATTGTGAACGCATTTTGAATACTTAAGTATGCTCTAAGCTTTCTAAATGTAGTGTTATTACTTACATCGAAATTATAACCAACTGTGAAGTTATCGAGTTTCACGAAATCGGCTTTTTCTACATATAGAGAGCTAAATTGAGAAACGGTTAAACCATCAACAGATTTATCGCTTTTAATTCTGTTATAAGAATTTATTGCTCCTGGATCGATCGGCTCGTAGAATGCACGGAAAGTGTTTACTAAGCTGTGACCAAAAGCCCCTCTGAAGAATGCATTTACGTCCCAATTTTCATAAGAAAAAGTGTTAGTCCAACCTAATTCAAAATCAGGAATACCATTTCCAAGTGCTTGGAAATCGCCATCATCTGCTAGTGCACTACCAGGATCACCAATTACTTGCCCATCACCGTTTAAGTCTTTGAAAGTTGGAGATCCGTCAGCGGCTACACCATCAAAAACCGGGCCCCAAATCTGTCCGATTTCTTCACCTACAGCAACTCGTACCATACTTGTTGAGTTTTGACCTGGAGCACCAAGATTCGCTCTCATCTGCTCGTCAATGGTAAATTCTTCTAATGTCGTGTTGTAGGTACTGAAAACAAGACCGGTTGTCCAGCTCATATTCTGATCTACAATTGCGTCATAATTAATCGAAAATTCCATACCATTTGTTTTCAGCTCGCCAACATTCTGATATTGAGTTTCTGCACCAGTTATTGACTCAGCAGCTGGAATCGCAACTTCAAGAATGAAATCATTAATTGTTCGAGTATAGATATCAAGCGAACCACTGATTCTATCATCCATAAGTGCATAGTCAACACCAAAATTAATCTCAGTTTTTTCTTCCCATTTTAAATCTGGGTTGGGATCTAAAGATGCACGATAGAAACCACCCTGGTCTCTAACATATTCGTACTGAGCTTGAGATAATCCAGAATCGTTTGGTAGCGCACCTGTTACTCCATAACCAAGTCGAACTTTTAGTTGAGTCATGAAATCTAAAGGAGCATAGCTTAAAACATCTACACCAACACCTGCTGCAGGGAAAAGTCCCCAACGGTTGTCGTTACCTAATTTGGTAGAACCTTCTTGTCGTAAAGATGCATTCAAAAATATTGAGTTATCAAAAGTTAGATTAACTCTACCGAAATAGGCTAAAATTCTTTCGTTTGGTGAAGCAAATGATTGAATATCAAAACCATCTCTTAATGCCGATGTTACTTCAACAGGAGTTAAGTCAATCCCATAGTAACCAAGCTCATCGGTTGGAAGGTTATCTGCAGAAATGAAGAAGTTTTCATAGAATTCTTCTTGAAAAGAATACCCTACTGTTGCAGCAAGATCTAACTTATCAATTGAGTTGCGATAATTTGCATAAGTTTCAAACAAAGTAAACTCGCGATCTTCAAAAAATCTTCGAGCTAATCCACCTGCATTTAAACCGCGAAAGAATGAAGTACTTGGGTAATACTCACCATTTACAATTGAATTGTACTGTTGTCCAATATTAGCATTAACAGAAATGTCATCTGTTATTGAAAACTCGGCCTGTAGGTTAAAGTTAATATCCTTGTTTTCTCCTTCATTTACATTCTGATCAAGAATTGCAACCGGATTAAAGTTGTCAAACAAGATAGCTTGAAAATACTGCCCATTATCAAATCGAATAGGTGCTGTAGGATTATAAAGTGCTGCGTAACGAAGAGCTTCATTGAATGAATATTGAGACTCTCTTTTAGTAGCCGAAACATTCATAGTCAGGTTTAATCTATCATCTAGGCCAGTATGATTGATATTAGCACGAGCATTGATTTGATCGAAGCCCGAACCTTCAAGAATACCGTTAATGTTTCGAATGTTTGTAGATACTCGGTAAATAGTATTTTGTGAGCCACCAGAAACAGACAGATTATGTACTTGAGAAAGAGCGGTTCTGGTTACTTCATCAACCCAGTCAGTATTACCACCTAAATCATTACCACCTGCATCAATGTATTCTTGCGCAGACATATTATCTATTTGGTTTTGAACCGCATCGATTGCTAAATAGCCATTATAATCAAACTGAGTGTTATCATCTCCTGATGAACCAGTTGAAGCACGAACACCCTTCTTAGTAGTTACTAGAATTACACCGGAAGAACCACGCGTACCGTAAATAGCAGCAGCAGAACCATCCTTTAATACGTTGATAGACTCAATATCATTTGGATCTACGTTATCAAGTGAAGCACCAATTACGCCATCAATTACTACTAATGGTTCGGTGTTTGCACCCACTGTAGAGATACCACGAAGTCGGATGGTTGGAGTAGAGTTTGGATCTCCCCCTTTGTTGTAGATACTTAAACCGGGAACTTTACCTTGCAATAATTGTGCAGGGGCATTCACATTCCCTTGGTTGAATTCTGCTTCGCCAATTGTGGCAACAGAAGAAGTAATTTCTTTTTCGTCTTGAGCACCGTAGCCGACAACAACAACATCATCGAGGAACTGAATGTCTTGCGACATTTCAACATCGATTGTGCTGCGTCCGTCAATTTCAACTTCAATTGTTACATAACCGATTGAAGAGAAAACTAAGGTAGCTGCATCTGTGGGTACAGAGAGTGAGTATGTACCGTCTACACTAGTGGATGTACCTATTAAAGTACCTTTAACTAATACGTTTACCGCCGGAATTCCTATCCCGTCGGCTGCATCAGTAACAGTACCTGTAATTGTACGTCTTGATTGTGCTGAACTTGTATCCGTAGCCAGAATTACTAAGAATACTCCCAATGCCAAGCAAAGGAAAGATTTTGCAATCCGAGCCAGCATCTTGGATGATATCCAATTTTTGAGCATAACTAAGAATTTAGATTATAGGTTAGATTGAGAATGAGTAGGGAAACTATGCGTGTAATCGCAGCTGATATTATATAGTAGCGCTTCCAAAGCTAGTTTGTGAGTGATTACGAAGATGACCATAGTGAGTGTTCCTGACTCCACCAAAAAAATGGGCATACTAGTTGTAAATAGCAACTGAAATAAATTCGTACAATTATGGGAAAAATTCCCACAGTGTTTAGTAATTCTTTCAAGCTAAACACTTTAACATTAAATAAATTACTCGATGAATTTACTTAATTAGCGATTTTTGGAGTGGCAATTACATAATTTTTAAGAACTTGAAGGCTTATTAATAATTCGATCTATCGCTAAAAACTATATTAAAATAATTGGAAAATTGACTGTTTGATTAATTTAAATCCATCTCAGTTTCCTTCACTTTGCCTGTAACGGATTCATTTACCAGCGTAAATGAGAGAATTTTTCCAATACCTTATTACAGGGATATATATTAATTGATTTCAACAACTTAAATAGCTGCTTTAATTTTCAGTAATTGGCTCATTTTCTAGGCTGATTTGACCGGCTACTAACCTCCCTACTCCTTCGCCTTGTGTGATACCATGTTCCGCTGCCATTCGGTAGTGAATCCCACCATATAGCCTACTCACGGCGGCTTCGTCTGAGGCTTCGATGAAAGAGTTAAACGATCTAACCGGTAATCCGTACTTTAACTCGGTGGTATCTTCGAAATAGAATTCATCGCCATAAATAGAAGTAAGAGCTTCAGCAGCGGCACGTGAAATCACGCTATGTCCACTGGTATATTCAGGAAATGGCGGTGTTTGTAGCAAAGGAACCCATTCCGGGTCGATGTGTTGATTAATTACCGTTTCAGGTCGAATTAAATTACTTCTGAATTTTTCATCCCAAGAACTAATGAAACCATCAAATAAAGCAATTGAGGTTAATGCATAGGTCGCAGCTGATTTTGCGTAATCTGCTTCTACCGATTTAGCAACAATTCCTGCAATGCCCATCCAATGTCCACCGGGGGTTAATTTCTTGATGGAAAACATAAAATGACCTCGTAATTGCATCGCAAATGGATTGCAGTCCCAAAATTTGGCGATTTCAATTTGTTCGTCGGTCAGATTTTCACCGATTTCGTACACCTCGTACGTTTGCTTATAAAATTCAGAATCTTCATCTAGGCTGAATGGAACCGGAGGAACGGGTTTAAATTGATCAGCACTTGTCATTACAAACGGCCGGATTTTATTCCAGCTTGGTTCAATGGCATCCATATACGCCGGCGGGGTTGGAATCCAACGACCGGGTTCATCGGTAACCGGATACTTTTCGGTGCCACGCGTTTGTTTGTAATTATCGGTACTTAAGTATGCAATTACGTGGTCTGCAACTTGTTGGCCGTACGCCAAAGATGCTTCAAGGTTTTTTTTCGAAAGACCGTTATTTCGTAATTGCTTGTACACCGAATCTCGATAGTTGTGCAACATTTCTGTTGAAAACAGCAACTCATCCCCTATCTCAAAAAAAGCATGTAAACTGGCTAATTCCAGCACTACATTTTCATCTTCATTCTTTGGGCCTTCGGTGAATTCATTAATCTGCCCAGCTAAACTTTGGTACTCTGGGATATTCAACGCCATAGTTTCGTAGGCCGCAATCGATGCATACGAGTGTACCCGACTTGCAACCGGTGGCGAGAAAATATCATGCACCATGATGTCGGTTACCTGTTCCATGGCATCATGCAGTAGGTCGGGGTTGGTAGCTCCGGCTTCTTCCGGACTTTTAATCTCCTGACAACCTGAGACTATACAAATGATTAGAGTGACAACTCCGAGTGAGGATTTAAATCGATTCATTGCTTTTAATTCTGCTCTTTTGGCTGATTTATAGTTAGTATAACGAGTTCTCCATCATTTTGCGATACCAATAATGCCGTTCTGCCATCACTTAGAGAAATAGATTCAACATCTCGAACCTGATTCCGTTGATATTCGCCGAGGGTTTCAAAAGGTGCTGATGAAAACGAAAAAGCGGAGTCTTGAATCAAAACTTCGCCAAAATTGGCATCGTAACGACCCAAAAGAGGACGAACCCCATAGAAGTTTCCATTTAGATAAAGGTCATTGATGCCATCAGCATTGGCATCGAACAAGGTGGCTGAATAGATCGGAGCGAATTGCGCCGACATTGGCAATCGATGAATTTCAAACTCTACACCTGTTTTATTTTCTAGAACCACGCTTTCAAAGAATACAGCTGTTTTTTGGATGGATGAATCTAGTGCAGCTTGATAAAACCAATCTTTTAAACTGTATGATGAAACGGCTTGGTAGCTATTAAAGTTTTTACGTAATCCGGTGAGTTGCTCGAATAGTTCATCCACCATTGCCAACGGATATTCCTTTCCATCAACAGTTCGGACAACGATTGGGTCTGCTTTTTGATCAACGTTGAAATCATTTAAATACAACTTCACCGGTTCTTCCAGGGATGCATTCAAATAGGAATTCAATCCCAAATTTCCGGCAACTATGTCCAAATCACCATCTCCGTCAATATCTACTGCGTCGAGGCTATTCCACCATCCTTCTGTGTTTAATAAGCCTGATTCTTCCGTAACTTCTTCAAAAATAGTACTGATGGTATCAGCATTGGCCACATCGCTTAAGATGTTCGAAAAGACTTTGATGGGCATCCACTCACCCGTTACTACCAAATCCTGATCCCCATCTTCGTCAGTGTCCAACCAAACTGCATCGGTTACCATGCCCACGTTTCGCAATTGAGGGGCGATGATATCGGTTACGTCGGTAAAATTTCCACGACCATCATTTTGGAGCAAGAAACTAACCGGATCGAGTCCATAAAGCCCCGGGACGCTTAATCCACCAATGAACAAATCCTGATCTCCGTCGTTGTCAAAGTCGCCGTTGGTGGCCACCGATGAATTGGCGTACATCGCCGGGAAAGTTTGGGAATACACGAACGAACCATCACCACGATTCAAATACAATCGATCTAACAACTCGCGGAATTGCCCCACAATTTGCCCGCCACCACTTGTTACCAATAAATCAGGAAACTCATCCCCGTTTGCATCAAAAAATAGAGCGTCGGTGTCTTCATTAAAACGATCTTCGAATAGTTCGGGGTTTTCCTTTTTTTGGAAGGTTCCCTCTAATGTTTGAAGCCAAATCTCGCCGATTTGCAAAGCTGCATTTCCAATAAAAAAGTCTTCCAAGCCATCGTTGTTCACATCTGCAACTGCCAAAGGCGGACCGATCGTTGAAAGTTTATGTGGAATCAGGCGTTCGTTATCAAAATCGATGAATTCGTTTTCGTTGTGCTTAGCGTTTACACCTAGATCGGAAGTCACATCGGTGAATATTGGTGTCTCGAATATTTTGGTTTGATAAGAATACGTTTCCCTTGCAAAAGCCTGATCGAGATGAATGAGTGTATTTGCTGAATTATTGCTGAGTAATTGAGTTCGATCATCCGGCCAAATCACCCGAATCGAATCGATAGTATCGGATTCGCCTAATCCCAAATGAAGGGTGTGGCTCATCGACGATTGAAATCCTCGAACCGGAGACTGTTCTAACACAAAACGAGTTCCTTCCGCAAAAACCCAAATTTTTGCCCCGATTCCTGAAGTGTTGGCGTCATCGCCCATCAAATGGAACTGTACAAAATTACTGGATTGCTCTTCGGAGTTGGTTTCGTTGCGATAGATAAACGCCGGCTGGTTCACATTGTTTACGATCAAGTCGAGATCACCGTCGTTATCCAGATCAGAATAAGTAGCGCCGTTCGAGTAGCTTTCCTCCCCTAAACCCCAATCCGTTGATAAATCAGAAAAAGTTAAATCTGCATTATTTTTGAATACGGCATTAGGAATCTTTAGCTGAGGCATTCGCTGTACCAACTTCAGATTTTCAGGATTAACTCCCTGCTGTAGTGAAAGTTGCACATCGGAACCTGAAATAAATTTTATGTAGTCAAGATCGTTCGGTCGGCGAAAGATTCCGTTGGCAATGTAAAAATCACGAAATCCGTCGTTGTCTAAATCGGCCAGCAAGCCGGACCAACTCCAATCGGTTGCTTCGATGCCGGCCAGATATCCGATCTCGCTAAATAATGGTAAACCGGTTGGGGTTTTCCCTCGATTCAACTGCAGCATATTGCGCGAATATTGCGGGTAATACCCATAACTTTCTTTGATTCGAGCAACCTGATACGTATCTCCACCACCCGATTTTTTCAGGATTTCTTCCTCGTAAGGAAGCATGTCGGTGGTGGCTATATCCTGTTTTCCATCGTTATTGATGTCGGCAATATCCACACTCATACTAAACTGACTGGTATGCTGCACCACTTCGCGAATGGATTCGGTGAATGTGCCATCCTGATTGTTGATGTACAAATAATCGTCTTCGTGGAAATCGTTGGCCACGTAAATATCCGGCCAGCCGTCTTCGTTGATGTCGCTGATGGTAACCCCCAAGCCGAAGCCAAGTGCACTGCTGAAAATCCCGGCTTGCTCGCTCACTTCCGTAAACGCATCCCCATCATTACGATAGAGCTTATCGCCAGATTTCGGATCGATCCGCTCTCGGCTTTCAATAGGCGCATAGCTGTAGATAGAATGCACGGAATGGTTCAAAAGAAAAAGGTCGAGATCGCCGTCTTTATCGTAATCAAAAAAAGCAGCTTGTACCGAATATCCTTCGAAATCTAAACCAAAGTTTGCCGATTGTTCACTAAAAGTCTCATCCTGATTGTTGATGAAAAGCTGATTGTGTCCTGTTCTGCTCAAATAGTTTACGTTACTCACAAAAATATCGAGCCAACCATCGCCATTAACATCGGCCATAGCAACACCGGTGCTCCAGCTTCCCTCCTGATGAATGACTCCTGCTTGTTGGGTGATGTCATCGAACTGAAAATCTCCCTTGTTCAGGTATAATTTGTTCTCATTTTGATTGGAGGTGAAAAAGAGATCGTCTAAACCGTCGTTGTTGATGTCTCCTGCAGCAACTCCACCACCGTTGTAGTAATACAGGTAGTTCAAAAAGTTGAAAGTGGTGTCTTCTACTAAAGTATTTTCAAAATCCACACCCGATGTTGAAGGAGGTATTTTTTCGAAACGAGTATTTCCCGAACAAGCGGTCAACAGCATTACAACTGCTCCTAATAAGGAGAGTGTCGTGTAATTTCGCATAGATGAGTGATTGTAAGTAGTTGCTTGCGATTAGATTCCCTTGAAAATAGGAATTGACATGACAAAAAGAAGCGACTCTACAACAGTTTAATAATCAAGCCGACTGCTATGGATTGGCGCATTTGTAGTTTCTTGGTCACATCGTCGTCGTACATCAATTCGAATTGCAATATTGTTGATAGAAAACTATTAAGTTTGCCTGATAGGGAGTTTCTGAAAATAATATCCGTTCGGCGAACGGGAAGCAACAAATTGGTAAAGGTGCTGAGTTCTGTAGTGTAGTTAAATGTTTCGGCAAAGGCTTTATCCCAATGAATGGAAATGGTGAAACCACCCTCCGAACGCATGTTTTTGCCTTCACGTAATCCATAAAGTTGGCCAAGCGAATCTACTTGCACAAAGGTCTGTTTTAAACCCAAACCGGTTTGCACCGAGAAAAACTCATCGGGTTGATAGGATAAACCAATGGATTCGGTTAGATATCCGGGGGCCATAAAATCTGACACGATATTTTCATTATCGTCATCATAGCCTTCTACAAATTGGGTCCTGAAATCAATTTCGGTAAACGTACTGAGTTGATACGATCCCAGAAAATAATCGAGTTTGTATCGAAAGTTGATGAGATCCGCTGTTTTTTTCGATCCTTCGCCATCCAACCATGTTTGTCCGTACTGCAAGTTAAAGCGTATGGTGTTTGAAAAGGAATCGCCTGAGTATTTAAATCTCGCCAAAGTTGAAGCTGTTGTTGCCACTGTATTCACACCACCCTGGCTCCAATTTCGATAACTGGCCTGATTCCCATTAATATTCAAATTCCATGATCTCGTCCACGGATTGGGTTTTTCCTCTTCAGCCGTGCTATCATTTTCTGCAGCTACCGGTATAATTTTCTCGAACTTATCTGCTTGTTCTTCCAGAATTTCACGTACTTCTGCCTCCCCCGGTGTTGTTGCCTGATAAGCTTCTACCTGATTACTAAGTGCAAAAAGAATGGAAACGAGTAAAAAAGATAACGATGTGCGTCGAATAGCAGGAGTGCAAAGCCCTCTATTTGAAGTCATGAAATAAGTCTGTAGAAATTGCCCTTTTAGAGAACAGCAAATATAAGGCTGTTTGGGTTAAATATTGCGCATAAATGCGTTAAGAGATGTTATTTCACTTTACTAAATATTTATAAGGAGGTTTAGAGGAAGCTTTATACACCTCACCCAACCCTCTCCTCAAGGAGAGGGCTTTTTTGAATATGAAGCAATCTCAGGATCTAGAATCTATCATCAAACTTATTGTAGAGATCACTTCTCGCTACAACTGTCGGGATCGTGAATGGTTCCTTTCTCCTGATTCCTAAAATCTATTTCGCCACTAAAGCACAAAATCACTAAAAGTGTAAGAAGGTGGGGTTCGACAAGCTCACCCACCACTTCATTCAACTAATGTAGAAAAGTCCTCCTTTGAAGAAGGTGGATTCCGACGAGCAGTCGGATGTCGAATTTAACCTCGACACAAAAGCACTAAAACACGGATGTAACTTAATTAATCCATTTGCGAGGATCCGACCTGTCGGGGAGACGAAGCAATCCTAGGATTTAGAATCTATCATCAAACTTATTATAGAGATCACTTCACTTCACTCGTGAATTGAAGAAACTTAGATCTAGATCTTTTTACACCTCACCCAAGCCAAGATTAATTTTCCATTCTAAAAAATGGGAATGCTTCGATTTATGTTTGTTGGCTAGATCGCCGGAATCATTGATCACCTCACCCAACCCTCTCCTCAAGGAGAGGGATATAAGCATAGATATTAATAATCATTTCTATGTATTTCCGAAATAAGCTGATTCAACTGTTTGTGAGTATTTTTTGATATTGGTTGAGTGTCCTTTTGATATCTTAAACTCTAATATTTGCTCATTAGTAGGTTCCCTCTCCTTCAGGAGAGAGTTAGGGAGAGGTGTCATTTTTGATAATATCACGTAACTCAGATAAACAACCCTCAATATTTTCAATCACTTTAGCATTTGAAAATCGAACAACTTGCAAACCTAGCTTCTCAAGTTCGGAAGTACGCGATTCATCCCTTCTTTTTTGCTCAATTTTATTATGGTATCCTCCATCAACTTCGATGATTAGTCTCTTCTCATGACAGTAGAAATCTGCAACATAAGAATGTATCGGATGTTGACGCCTGAATTTTAGATTCTCAAACCTTCTTGCTCTTAAATATTGCCACAATACATCTTCAGCATTAGTCTGATTTAAACGTAATTGTTTAGCATTTTCAAATACTTGTGAATGAGCCCCGGCGTGTAAATTATTTTTGAACTTCACCATTTATATCCCCTATTGTATCCGAACCGCAATAAAATGAATTCAAAGTAATTTCGCCACTTCACCTCACCCAAGGTTATTCTAACTTGAAATAAAAGGTTTTGGTATTCGATTGTTATAATTCCAGCTAGCTCGTCAGATTCATTGATCACCTCACCCAACCCTCTCCTCAAGGAGAGGGATTTTGGACTTTGAATCAAATCAAACTATGAAACCTTAAAATCCTTTGATAAATAAATTTGAATGAGTGTCGAACTGATTGAAATAGTCCCCTCTCCTTGAGGTGAGGGCTAGGGTGAGGTGCTATAGTGCATTTCTCCCAAATTGTTGATACTCTCTTTTCTCAATAATCAATCTCACTCATGCGTACGTACTTCTTCCTATTTAGTCTTTTTTCGATCACTTTTCTTGCTTGCTCGGGTTCTAATCAATCAAACATGCAATCAACCACGGCATTCGATGAACCACCGGAATGGAGTAAGGAAGCAATTTGGTATCAGATTTTTGTTGAACGATTTCGCAACGGGGATCCCACTAATGATCCAACTCCAACTGATATCAAGGGATCGTATCCCGGCACAGTTCCTGAAAACTGGCAAACAACCGCATGGACACACGATTGGTACGCCCCAGATCCATACTGGGATGAGTTGGGCGATGTAACTGATTTTTTTGGAAATGAATTAACCTACTTTGGACAAAAAGCACAGCTTCGCAGATATGGTGGCGATCTCCAGGGAGTGTTAGATAAAATCGACTATTTGGATTCGCTCGGAGTTACCGCAATTTATTTCAATCCCTTAAACGACGCCCCTTCCCTTCATAAATTCGATGCCCGTTACTGGCATCATATCGATCGGAATTTCGGTCCCGACCCTGTTGGGGATAAGACTATGATTGAAAGTGAAAACCCGGCTGATCCCGATACCTGGGTTTGGACACGTGCCGACAAAATGTTCTTAAAAGTGATTGAAGAACTTCATAAACGCGATATGAAATTGATTTTAGATTATAGTTGGAATCATACCGGAATTGAGTTTTGGGCATGGAAAGACATCCTTCAAAACCAAGCCGAAAGCGAGTACGCCGATTGGTATTTTGTGGATGAGTTTGACGATCCAAATACTGAGGAAAACGAATTTGCTTATCGAGGTTGGGTTGGTGTATACACACTTCCTGAAATCCGCGAGACATATAGAGTTGATCATAGCGATGGCATCCATATTTTTGATGCAGACATATACGCAGAGCAAGCCAAACAGCATATTTTTGATGTTACCCGACGATGGTTAGATCCAAATGGAGATGGTGATCCAAGTGATGGAATTGATGGTTTTCGGTTGGATGTAGCCGCAGAAGTTGGACTCACTTTCTGGCGCGATTATCGCAAATTTGTCCGCGGGATTAACCCCGATGCTTACCTCTTGGGAGAACTTTGGTGGCAGCAATATCCGGATGATTTACTTAATCCTGAGCAAATGTTGCGTGGTGATGTTTTCGATGCTCCAATGAATTATCGGTGGTACCGAGCTACTCGCCATTTCTTTAATCAGTCTCCGGATAAGATCTCTGTAAGTGAATACGTGGATAGCCTGAAATCCTTCCAATCGAATATCAGAAAAGGGAATAATTATGCCATGATGAACATGACGGCCAGTCATGATACTCCCAGATTCGGCACTTCGATCTACAACAAGAACAAATACATGTATCAGCCGAAACCGGATGATAATCCTGAGTATAAGATCGACAAACCGGATGCGAAGACTTATCAAACCATGAAGCTGATTCTCACTCAGCAATACACTTACATTGGTGCGCCTCAAATCTGGAACGGGGATGAAATGGGAATGTGGGGTGCAAATGATCCATCAACCAGAAAGCCATTGATTTGGAAAGATTACGATTTTGAAAGCGAAACTACGCATCCACTTGGTTTCGATCGACCTCACAACGAAGTTCGTTTCAATGATGATTGGTTCAATTTTATGCGTGATTTAATCCACATGAGAAAAAGCAATCCCGTGTTAGCACATGGAGATTTAGAATATTTGCTAATTGATGATAATAATGAAGCTCTAGCCTATTCCAGATATGATGACGAGCATGAAATTATCACGGTTTTTAACGCAAGCAATCAATCTATTGTAGTTGAAATCCCAACCAAGTTTAGTTCTATGTACGAAACACTTCTTTACAGTACGACCTTCGAACAAAGCAACGACGGATTATCGATTGAGCTAGCGCCAAGATCCGCTGCCGTGCTTTCATCGAAATAAGAACCAGTATCTATTTTAAAGCGAGAAACCCATGAAGATCATCGGTGGGAAGGAGTCCGAGTTTCTTTCGAAGTCTGGAACGACTTATATACACGCTTGAAGGTTTAATGTGGAGTAATTCGGCAATTTCCTTGGCCGACATTCCAATTTTAATGTATGCACACATTCTCAAATCGTTTGTTGTCAATTCCGGAAATTCTTGTTTTAAACTTGCGTAAAAACGCTTATTTAGTTCATCGATTTGAATATTGAAGGAGTCCTCTCCTTTTTCGGTGACTGAATTTATTTTAGCCAATATCTCTTTTGAATTTCGCGCCGTACTGTTTGGGTTCTTTTGAATTTGAACAATCAACATTTTTATTGATTCCAGCACATCTGCTTTGGCGTCATTCTCCCGGGCAATTTTAGCTAACTCAATCGTCTTATTCTTTAACTCGGCTTTTAATTCTTCAAGTTCTCTTATAAGTATATTATCTGATTTCTTTTCAGAGTATTCAAAATCAACTTCGGAAATTAACTCATTGCGCTCTGACTGATTAGTTCTGATACCTGAAATGATGGACTTAATATTTCTGAATTGCCAGGCAACGAGTATGATAATAATCAGTGTAATTGCTGAAAACGCAATTAGTAATACCTCGGCTGTTAATAACGCCATCAAAGATTAAATTAGTTATCAGATTGTGTCAAATTTGAACTCAGGTAGATACTAAAAAAGCCGGACTGAAACAGACCGGCTTTTGAAATATTTTAAGCTAACTTTATTATTTAATCAGCATCATTTTCTTTACGCTTACAGAATTACCAGCTGTTAAGCGATAAACATATATCCCGGAAGAGAGATTAGAAGCATCGAATGCAACCGTATGAGATCCGGCATTTTGCACACCATTTACCAAGCCGGCTACTTTCTGCCCTTTCAAGTTGTAAACATCTAAACTTACCTTACCTGATACAGGAATAGAATAGGAGATATTTGTAGTAGGATTAAATGGGTTTGGATAATTTTGCTCTAAGCCAAAACCATCGGGTACTTCTGAAAATTCGTTGCTTGTTGCATCTGCATTGTAGAAGTACATATTATCGATAAATGCAGTTGTACCACCAGCAGGTGCTGCACTAAAGATAAATTGAGCCAAGTTGGTGGTGTTCGTTAATCCGGTAAAATCTGTTAATGATAGATCATAGCTAATCCATTCGCCCTGAGCAGGATTTTCCCAAACTAGTTCATGTTCTGTATCATCGCCTTGCCCGTCACCACCTTCACCGCTGTATCCACCGGTAGGTCCGAAATCAACTATTTTAAATCGAAAAGTAGTAGCATTAGGCGTCCACAAATCAAAACGAACATGAGTCATGCTGCTTGCATCAATTTGACTTGAAACCGTTTCGATTCCCACAAAATTTAAGTTGGAGTACTTTTTTGTGGCATTACCGTCTACAGTTACATCAGCAAATCCTGAATTCGACCAACCTGTTTGCCAAGTATCCACAGCAACATCGGTGTATGCATCGCTAAACAATGAGATCACATTAGCTGCGTCTTCGGTTGGAGTTGGCGCTGCCGTTTCCGGGGCAAGCCCACCACTGCTTAAATCGCCAAAAGTTACGTTATCGAAGTAGATCACATTTTCCTGACTTCTCGCAGTAAAATCCGGGAAAATAGTAAGCTTAGCGAACACACCACCTTCACTTGCCGGTGGATTATTTTTATCCGAGAAATCGAAAGTCAGTTCTTCCCATTGATTAGTTACTGTATTAGCAACTTTGATTTCGCCTTCCGACCAACCACCTGCTGCTTCCAGTTTAATTCCTACGTCGGAGATAGTTGATTTCCAAACCATGATTTTAATGGTTCGATTGTTGTCGTCTAAAGTAAACGTTCCGATGCCATCGGTGGTAACTCCGGCAAAGGTTGCGCCAACAACTCTGGCGGTAAACTTAGCCACTTTAGCTGATGTGTTTGGGTCGGTCGCATCCGGATTATCAATGACCTCTAGCGCCGGGTTATCAGTATTTTCAAATACTTCCCAGGTCCAGTCGGCTCCGTTGCCATCGGCTTCGAAATTAACAGGGCTATTTTGTGCTACCAGCGATGTTGAAAAAGCTAATAGCATTAATGTTAGTAAATATGGTTTCATAATAGATTTTTTAAAATGTGTTTTAATTGTAGCGAAGTGTATAATGTTATTTCTCCTTGATTTATATTTGCGCACTTACCTAATACTAATGCGTTGACTTTTGGCGGATATAATTAGGATTAACTGCCAGTTTTGGGGTACGATCAGCCCGGTAAATTCCCCAGTGTTTTTCCGGTTCCCATGGGTCGGGCGATCCTTTCCAATTTTCATCAAAAGCTTCGAAGAAAAAGGTCAAAATGCCTTCTTTCTCAGTCCATTCCATCAGTTCAGAATAATATTTCTTCTGAAATCCTTCGTTCACATTGCTAACATCAATCCCTTGCCCATTTGATTTGGTCGCCCAACCGGCTTCGGTAATCACCACAGTTTTATCGGGATATTTTTCTGCAACGGAGTAGTAATTTGCTTTGGTGAATGCGAGTCCTTCTTTAATGCTTTTGTATTCCCAAACGGGATAAGTGTGTATAGAAATAAAATCCAGAAATTCTCCCAGTTCAGTAAGCTTGTCTAGCCATGGAACATAGTTTTCGCAAAATGTAACCTGTTGATTGGTATTAGCTTTCACTTTTTGAGCATAACTTAGAACGTTTTTTTCCGGAACTAAATGGTCGGTCCACTCAACACAAGTTTCGTTGCCAATCGAAAGTGAAAAAATGATTTCAGGGTACTTATTCCCCATTTCAATCAGTCGGTCAATTTTGGCCTGATTAACCTTCTTATTCTTGTCGAGCTGAACTTCATCATAAACTCCACCCCACGGACAATTAGGATTGCTGATTTCAGCGCCGATATCGGCACCCAGCATTATTTTGAAATCCAGGCCTTCTTTATCAATTACATCCAGCACTGTTTGTGCATGCAAACTGGAATCATACAATCGCAAATACTTCCAATTGTTTTTCAGAATCAGTAAGTCTTCTTTTATTTCATCGTAGGATGGAAACTCCCCGCCCGGATGTTGTCCATCTCTGAACCCAGAGTAACAAATGGCTTGTCCCGGTGTTAAACCGAGGTTTTCGAATGTACTCAAATGGTTAGTATTTAAGATTGTTATTGCTATCCCAAACGCCCCAATAGGCTCCAACTTCACCTTCATCACTTTTTTTCCAGGCTTCATCAAACGAAGAGAAGTACATGACTTCGATGTCTTCGTCTTGGGTCCACAAATTTGTATTAATAAAGTATTTCAAGGCATTTTCTTTCGATGGAAGTGCTCCACCTAAACCTTCACCTTGGCTAGGCCAACCTGTTTCAGTTATGATCGTTCGCTTACCATTTCCGGCTGCTTTCGCTTGATAATACATTTGGCGCATATGATTTAGCGAATCCTCGAATGAGGTGCCTTCCCAATACGGATAGCAATTACAGAGAATCACATCGCAATTTTCTGCCAACTCGGGATGTACACTGAATTCGTAATACGCATCCACATAGCCAACAGGCACATCGGGTATTTCCTTTTTCACTTGTTGGATGTATTCAACGAGCCTTTCCAGCGATAGATCGTTGCGATAAAGCACTTCGTTACCAACTACGGCAATATCAACCATACCTTTTTTGGCTAATTCGATAAGACCGTCGATCTCGCCTTTATTCTTCTCTTCATCATCACCCAACCATGCACCTACCATTGTTTTGAGGCCGAATTCTTTGGCTACTTCCGGAACCAATTCGTTGCCTTCGGTGGTAGAAAATGAGCGAATCCATTCACAATGACTTGCAAGAATTTGCATCCTACGATGGATCTGAGGCTTAGGAATTATATCACCCGGTTCTTGCCCTTCTTCGTACAAACTAAAACAAAAACCATGTATCCCTTCGGTTAAAATCTCATGGAATAAGTCATTCATTTCCTTTTCGCTTAACCCTTCTAAATAGTCTACTTTAGAAAGCAGCGAGGATTTTTCGAAGCTTAGAAATTTTTCTTTTCTATACGACATGTTTACTTAATTTTTAACTGTTCATTTTTATTCCAAAGTCCCCATCGGGCACCAACATCACCTTCGTGGCGTACTTTCCAAGATTCATCGAACGATGAGAAGTAATACATATCCACATCGTTAGCTTTACTCCAGGTTGCCATATTGATAAAGTACTTCATCATATTTTCAAGAGATGGGACTGCATCGCCTACTGTTTGCCCTTCAGATGGCCAGCCGGTTTCAGAAATAATTACTTTTTTACCTTTGCTGATGGAAGACACCAGAGCGTACATTTTTTCCACCACACTCATCGAATTTTCGATGGAATATCCTTCCCAAAATGGGTAGCAATTAATCATTACTACATCGCAATAATCCAGTAATTCGGGATGATCCAGGAAAACGAAATAGGCATCAACATAAGCCACCGGTGTATTCGGCAATTTCTCTTTCACTCGCTTGAGGTAATCGATCACTTGCTCTACCGAGAGTTCATCTCGCATGATGGTTTCGTTACCAACGGTAGCAATATCAACGGCGCCGGTTTTTGCCAACGAAATGAGTTGTTTCATTTCTCTTTCGTTGTTTTGGAGATTGTCGTCAATCCATGCACCCACTACCGATTTCTTATCGAATTTATGGGCAATCTCCGGAGTTAATTCGTTGCCACCGGTTGTTGAAAATGAACGAATCCATTGCACGTGTGGAGAAATAATCTTCACTCGTTGCTCAATTTGTGCTTTCGTTAATTGATCGCCAATATTCTGATCATCTTTATAAGGACTGAAGCAAATCCCTGAAAAACCTTCCGTCATTAATTCCTGGCATTTGGCTGATAATGTGGCAGCGTCGCTATCTAAATGAATAGGCGTATATGGGTTCTCTACCTCAATATTTGAGAACGAGTTCGCCTTACCAATCTGATAATAACTGGTTTGCTCTCCTTCTTTTTTCTTTACTTTTTTACCACCTTTTCGAGCTTCTAATTTGGCTCTAATTTCATTCGCTCGCTCTTCGTCAATGTCGTAACTCCACATAACTAAAATGGCGATGAAAGTACCAAGAATCGGCAATCCGGAGAAGAAAGCGCGAAGACCGGTAATGCCCGGCCACACCTCGCCGATTTCGATCGGGCCGGGAAGCGCATCCGCACTAAATCCAACAATGCTGAGGATAATTCCGCTCAATCCACCGGCAATAGCAAAACCGAATTTAACCATCCACCAGTAAATAGCACCAAAAACGCCTTCGCGACGGATTCCGTAATTCAGCTCATCCAAATCGATCACATCTGCCGTCATCGACATCATTAGGGTGAATAGGCTACCAATCCCAAAAGAGAAAAACGGAAGCGCAATAATAAACATGTAGGGTTTACCCGGAATCAGTAAAAACCAAAAGAGTAAATATCCTACTATCGATAGCGATTGTGATACAATGAAGGCTTTTTTCTTGCCCATCATTTTCGACATTTTAGCCACAATCGGTATTACAATAAAAGTGGTAACGATAGCGCCAAGACTACCAAATAAGGTTGGCCAGATTCCTGCCGCGCCTGCATCCCCACCGAATAAATGATATACAATAACAAAGAAAGTAAAGGCCGCAACGGTATTAAAAGCGTTGAAGATCAAGAATGTGGAAATACACAATTTTCGGAACGGAACCGACTTAAAAGCTTCTTTAAAGCTGTTAATGATTTCCTTAAAACCATTTCCAATATTTGATGCCGTAAGAGGCATGTAATCGTCACGGTCTTCGGTAGATTTTTCTTTGATTATGATGGCCGGAATCATCGCACAAAACATAAAGATGATACCAACCCAGGTAGCGAGTGTTCGGGTAGCGACTTCAGCAGACTCAAACCACTCCGGGTCGTACATAATTACCCAGAACCATGGAGCGATAACCCACGCCCACTGCCCAATCCATTGTGCAATGGCCATAATTTGAGTTCGTTCGTGGAAGTCGTCGCTCATTTCGTAGCCCATTGCTACGTAAGGCACACTAAAGATGGTTAGCCCAAGAAAGAATGCCACCGAACAAGCCATGAAATAAGTGAAGTTGTAAATCACGCTATTGTCGGCATACAGCTGCCACATGATGATAAAACTGAGCCCCATAACAATGGCACCAAGGAAAACATACTGTCGGCGCCGGCCCCATTTTGAACGTGTGTTATCCGAAATAAAGCCCATTATCGGATCGGTGAAAGCATCAAAAATACGAGGGAAAAAGAAAATCACGCCCCACATCCACCCGGGAAAGCCCAAATCCTGAACCAATACCACCATAAAGATGCTCAGTACAGCCGGGAACATCTGATTTGCGAGCATTCCAAATCCAAATGCTAGTTTATATGAATAAGGGACACTCCGTTTTGTAGCCTGTGTAGCCATCGTATTCCGTTCCTATAGTTAGTTATTATTCCTGTGAATCCAATACAATTGTTTGTAATGCCTGTCCGTCGATGGTAACTGTTTTTTCCACATTCCCCAGTTTAATCGACATAGTTTTTGCATTTTCTGTTTGATTAAGCACTACCACAGCTATCGATCCATCCGGATTTTGAGCTGCGGTTACCAATAATTCGTCGTCGTTGTGTTGATGTCCAATTCGATACGCATCCGGACGAATAAAACGGCTGAAGTGTGCCATAGTGTAATACAATGGCGTGAAATAAACTTCATCGGCTTCAGGATCAACAATTACCGGTGCTAAACACCAGTTATTTGCCCAATTTGGTCCACCCTGTCGATCGAGTACCATATTCCAATCCACCCAGCCATCAACCCAATTATTCAGGGTTCCGATAATATCACGAGCATAGCGATACACCGGTACATATTTTGGGTGTAAATATTTTTGCTCTTCCGGAGCCCAATCCCATCCCCAATCGGTGGCTTCTTTGGCCCAATACCAGTCATCATCCTGCCAGCGCGGTACATCGGCATCGGCAGTGGCTTCAGATTGAATCAAATACTTGTCCGGAGCGGCATTATGAGCGTATTGCAGAGCTTCTTCGAATACATCGTAAGTGCTGGCATACCAGTGAATGGCAGTCCCATCGAAATACTTGGCAGCTTCTTCATCGCCGTACATTACATCTACCCATTCTTCCAAGTGATCTCGGTTTTGATCGTAGCCTAGTAATACCACATCAGGATGAGTTTTCTCAAGTTGAGGACCTAGATGTTTGACCACAAACTCGTTCATTTCTTCGGGCGTGTAGTGCATACTTTCCCAGTTCTCGCCATTACCTAAAGGCTCATTTTCAACCGTAATTCCCCAAATGTCTATGCCTTGCTCGGCATAAGCATCCAGATATTTAGAGAAAAACAGCGCCCAGGTATCGTAGTATTCGGGCAATAACTTCCCTCCTTTCCAGGCTTTGTTGTCTTTCATCCAGATGGGGGCGGTCCAAGGCGATGAGATAATTTTAAACCCATCTTTCGAAATCGTCATCGCATCTTTTATAGTCGGGATGATGTCGTCCATGTCTTCTTCAATCGAGAAGTTTTCGAGGGTAACATCGCCGGGGATAGGCGCATACGAATAGTTGCTCAATGAAAAATCGCTGGAGTTCATATGCGTTCGGGTTAGCGAATACCTTGCCCCACTTTCCCCAAAATAGGCTTCTAGAATTTTAGTGCGATTTTCATCACTCAATTGATTGAGCAAGTATGCCGTCGACTCAGTGAACGATCCACCAAAACCGGTAATTTTTTGAAATTTCTCATCCGGATTTAGCGTGATTTCAACAACATCCTCCGTTTCAACGAATTCAGTAACTTCGGTTAACTGATTTCCATTTGCTGATGTCTCGTACACTTCCATTTTAAGGTCTTGATTTGAATTACATCCGATCATCAGCAAGGCAAGAAAAATAGTTAGTAATTGTGTTTTCATGGTATCAGCTTGTTACTTGTCGACCATTACTTCTTCCAGTGATGGTGGCACTTTAACCGTTTCCATCATGGCATCATAACCGCCGTTAAAGGTTTTGGTAATCGGCTTGCCATCGCGCGTTAATCCTTCAAAAATTCCGGCGTCCACCAAATCCCAAATCGCATACTTGGCTTCCGCATCAAGATTGATCAACCCGAAGTGGTTTTCTGAACCTTCCGGATTTTGCGCATCTTTCCACTTCTCGTCAAAGGCTTCGAAATAAAACACAGAGATATTCTCCTCGTTCGACCACTCACGAATGGCATTGTAGTACACCCCGGATTTATACTCATCGGTTGAGCGGGCGCCATCAATTCCATAATGCTCGTTCGAGATGGTTGCCCAGCCCGTTTCGCCAATATGAACCGGTTTATCGATGCCTAAACTCTGCATGTATTCCACAACATTTTCGTACTGATTTTGAGCATAGTCCACGGCTCGTTCCATCGCAAGATCGATCTTTTCTTTATCAGAAAGACCCATTTCGTCATCTCTTACTCCCCAAAATTCGGGATGATAATGTGTGTCGTGCATCGGGTAAGTATGCACCGATAAGAAGTCAACGGCTTCGATCAGTTTGTTTAAATCTTCTTTGTGATAGCTGCTATCGCCTCCACCCCAGCTTGCAAAATTATCCGAGCTGGTGATCCACAAATCGGCCGGTAATTCACCCTCGGCTTTTAAATCCTGCAAGTAATTAACCCATTTCAAAATGATGGTTGGCTCCACGAAATATTCCCAAGCCCAGTGCACCATCGCTTCGTTACCCACGGCAATTATTTTGATGATATCGGGATATTGCTTTGCGAGATCAACCGCAATGGCGATTTCGGTTTCATTCCGCGGACTTTCTTCATCCCGAATGCGATCCGGCACTGTAGTCCATGCATTTTTGGCATCAATCCAGGCACCCAACATCACATACATTTCAAAGTTTTCATCTTCTTTTTTCAACTCATCAATTGCCTTTAACACATTTGATGCATGATCCAAATGTACATTGTAGGTTCTGATTAATTTTATGCCCATTGCCTGTAGAATGAGCATATCTTCTTTTAGCTGCGCTACCGTTGGCTGGATTTCACGAGTGATTTCGCGGTATCCACCATAGGAAATTGCTTGATATTCGACATTCCCGAGAATCTCTTGTGCAGTTTTATCTCTATTCATTTTTTTATCCGATCTGGTACATGTTATACCCATTAGCGATGCTAAGATGAAAATCAATAAATGATGTACGTTTCGCATGCTAACCTCTATTTATGAATTAATAAGTCTGTGTTCTTTTATGGATACTTTTAATATCGTCACCTCACCGGTTCGACCGAAAATCATCGCGCTTGTTTTCTTATCGAGCGATAATCCATTAAATGATTGGGAAGCGCCGTTTTGCAAATATGCTTCAATTCCATCCTGTTCTTCAATTTTGTAGATCACAGGAACCTGGCAATAACTGAATGCCAATGCGTTTTTAGGAACCACAACTTCGTTCTCATTTCCATTTAGATTCGAAATCTGATAAGTGCCGGGCTCGGTTAAAAACTCGGATTTACGTAATATAACGGGGTTAAACGACAGTACGCCATCCTCTACTTCGATTCCAAGTTCGCCGATTCTGGCCAGAATATCTTCCTTCACTTGTCCGGTCATTCCGGGCTGTTGTGCTCCACGGTGATAAGGTGTATGAGAGTATGGATCGGTTGGAAAAGCGCCATACACTTCGGGAGATTTATGGATTCCGATGCCTTCACCAATTTCATAGAAATGTTCGGCAAGTTTGGCTTTTACTTCTTCATCAGAGCCTGCTTTTTCTGCCTGATCGCATACTTCGAAAGCTGCCAGATACAACTTCGAAACCATGTGCCAGTAAATAGATCCCAATCCCTCGTAGCCATAAAACGTACCCGAGCGTCCGGTAAATGCTTTGTGATTGAATACATCTTCGAAAGTATCCAAAATGGCTTCCCTTTCTTTAGCCACGAGATCAGCAAATTCGCTGTCTTCAAGTGAAGTCAATGCTTTATCAAGATCGCCGGCATTTTTGAAATTACCATTGAAATGATAACCACCGTTCACATCTTTGCTGATAATTCTGGTATCTCCCGTTTCCACCATCTTACTTAATAATTTGGATGATGACACCGCTGATTCCGGCACATTATTGCGTTGTAAAAAGCCCGGCAATTCTTTGTTTGGATACAGAATGTAACTTGCCTGATCCTCGCGATACAAGGTGCTTTGGCGCAATCCTTCAAGCACTTCCAGCGATTCTTCAGCAGTCAAATATCCTGAACTCAATACCGCAACTTGTCCTTCCAGCATTTCATCAAGATAAGAAATGGAGATTCCATCGCCTTCAATACTCATGATATTATAGGCATGGTACAAATTGTCATTTCGCTTGTTTGAGCGAATTGAATGCTCTAAGTACTCGTTTGTAACCGCAACAAATTCTCGTACAGCTGAAATATCTAAATTTGATAACTCACCGGAAAAACCGTTGTTGTAAATGCTATCTCGATAATCACTAGCTGCTTTACCAAGGGCATCGGTGATTGTCTTGCGCTGTTCGTCGCTAACTGCTCCACTGATCACCACTTTGTGAGTATCCAGTGTTTTTTTGATGGAATTGAAGCAGTCTAGTAATTCAACCGAAACTTCAACGCTATCGTCGGTTACGCTAGCCAGTACATTTTGCATGTGTGCTAAAAATCTGCGCAAGTAATACAAGGTAACCATCGAAACCCCATTCCCCACCAAGGCGTTGTTGGCGTCGTTCCATTCCGGACGTTGAGTGTTCATCCAGATGCCGCCTTCGGGAATGAGATTTGATACTTTGGCTAAGGTTGTAGCCAATAACTTTTCGAGCAGACTTACCCGATGAATTTCATTCTTTTTGTTGATGAGAAGAGCTCCATCTGCCCCGATTTCTGCTACTCGTTCTCGAATAGCTTCGTCTCCCTCTGCATCAAAATCGATGGTGTCTTTTGGGTTTTTGGCAATGTCGTCGTAGCTCTTAATTCGATACGGAACGTTGGCATATACAAATACATCTTCATCCATTAAAGCCGGGAAAGCTTCCGGTTGATGCTTCTCGTACAATTCCAAAAACTTGAGTAGATAAATGATTTGATGATCACCCCAATACCCGATGTACGACCATGGATCGTCGGGCTCGATGGTTTCCCAATCGAAACCGCCTTTTGTAACGCGATAAGGGTTGTAGCCATCAAAAGTTGTGGCATTGAGGAATTTGAAAATCATACCCTCTAAAAACTTCGGGTACGAATGAGCTAATGCTTCCCAGTTTTGGAAAATGTCGCGCCAGTTACCTTCGTAATCAAGGATCTTAGTTCCATCTTCATTATGGGTATTGATCGAAAAACGGTTCCAAGGACGAGATGGATCGCCATGTCGGCGACTGAATTTTAGTGGCAGATATTCTTTAACTAAACGGATCAGATCGGCATCGTCGCTATTGTCGATGGTTGATAGCAACACCGATTGGTCGAAGACTTCCGGCAGGTCGCTAAGCAGTTTTTGATTTCTTTGAAAGGTCGGCTTACTGGCGTTATCCAAATATTGGGCAAAATCATCTTTTTCAATCTGATAATGATGATCGAAAATACCGCCACGCATGATGTTAAATAACACATTTGAATAATGGCGGGCATCTTTAAGCTCGTCGGCACTTAATTGCATGCCATCAGACTGTGCAACCAGATTCTTCAGTTTTTTGGTGCCTACTTGTACATTTTGATCCACTTCATGCTGAAGCTCATCCGGATCGGATTTCAAACGCTCGTTAAGGGCAATTGTACCTGCGTGGTTTTGATTCACATTGGCTACCAAATTCCAAGACTCATAGGTACCGGCGGCCAAGGTTAATTCAGTACAAACAAAGTACGCGCCTTTTTCACCTTTAATATCATCTTCGGCAGTTACTGATGCACCATTTCTAAAAGCATCTAATTGAAGCGATGAGACCAAGTAGGTTGGATTTTTTAAACCGGTAGACCAAACAACATTGGCTTTTAATGCTTCGCTCGGTTCTGCTTTATCAACAGGAATTGCACTCAGTGCGTAGATGCCTAAGCCCGTTTCCGTAACCATTTCCGATCTTTTATATGCATCAAGCAAGTTGCTTGATCTCACCTGAAGATCACTATTTACACTTGCCGGCAGAATATTCTGAATACCATCCAGAATAGTGATGGTAACATCCGAATCTGCAATATTTTGAACCGTTGAAGTTCGTACGAAACCGAAATCGTTGCTGGATTTCCACTCGTATTTGAACGATAAATTCAGATCATGATTTATCTCTTCGAATAAAACTTTATTGCCCCACCGACTTTTATACAAATTTCGCGAAGTATTGTATCGGTGTTCATCGTGTTTAGAAAACGGCTCCCAAACCTGCTTCTTGCCGTCGACAACCACTTGAATGATGGTTTTTGAACCGGTGATATCAGCAAACTCTGTAATTTTATCATCTGTGTAATACGGAAACAACGAAAACTCTGAGTTCTTTCTTCCTGCGGTAAGTCCGCCATTGCTTGAAATGAACATCCAGTGATTCGAATCACTAACTATGCTCATGAAAAAAGGTCGGATTTTATCCGAATCGGTAATCTTGAAATAGGGCTCGTTATTAATGGTAACAGCTTCTAATTTGTTACTTGCTGTTTGAGTACCCGTTGAATTTTTGTTTGATGATAGGCTCATCGCTGTTAAACTTTTTGTTGTGAGTGAAGTTATTGAGTTTGCTTTATTGTACCGCTAGTGCGAGTTATCCATCGTAGCTATACACTCGAACGTAATCTACATACATTGCCTGTGGAAATGGTGTGCTGCTATCCGGTGAGCCTACAAACGACCCGCCAACAGCAACGTTAATAATGATGTAGAACACATTGTCGTTAAAAACCCATTCGCCGTTCACATCATCAGGAGTGATTTCGTTATACATTTCATCATCAACGAAATAGCGAATAAAATCCGGACCCCATTCAATAGCAAACACATGAAACTCTGAATCGAATCGGCCTGACTTTAAATTGTAGGCAGCTCCTTCTGCTTGCCCGGCCGAGTATCCCGGACCATGCACACTTCCGTGAATGATCGTTGGCTCTTGCCCCCGATATTCCATGATATCAATCTCACCGATTTGTGGCCAAACAACGGTTCCGTTGGAATCGTCGCCGAGTAACCAAAATGCCGGCCAGATTCCTTGCCCAAATGGAAGCATAATTCGAGCCTCGTATCGGCCGTAGGTTTGCTCAAAAATTTCTCTGGTTAAAATTTTTGCAGAGGTGTAATTCGAGTTTTCAAAACGCTCTTTACGGGCTGTTATCTCTAACATGCCGTTTTCAACTTTGATATTATCAGAACGATCGGTGTAATACTGAAGCTCGTTATTACCCCAGCCCGGTGTTCCGAAAATCTCTACTCCGGTTCCAATATCGAACGACCATTTTGAAGCATCAACGGATCCTTCAGTATCAAATTCGTCTGACCAAACCAGCGTTGCGAATTCGTTTTCCGGTTCGTTGGTGCTCTCCTTGCATCCCTGTAACACAAGGATGAAGGAAAGTATCAGTGAAAAAACAGTTAGATGTTTGTTCATAAAACGTAAAGTGAGTTTTGCCTTAGTTTGATTGGATGATGTTATCGATATAGAAGGTACCGGTGGAATTTCCAGGGCCATCCATAAAGATGGTCAAACGAGGGAAGGAAGCAGTTGAAGTGAATGTAAAGGTTAACTTTTCCCATCCTGAACCGGTATGATTTTGGGGATTTTCATCAAAATCGCCCTGATCAACCTCAATTTTCATTAACACTGGAATGGCAGTTGTTGAATACACATCCATAGTTATAGTTTGGCCATTCGCAAAATTGATATTGTTCTCTAAATCAAAATAGATGCCTTCCCATTGCTGGCCAACATTGGTGATCGAACCCACTTTAGATGCTGTGTTGTTTGATCCCGAAACATCAGGATTGTCAACCACTTCGTAGGCTGTTCCGTTAAAGGTTGTTGCAGCATAAATCACATTCGAATCGTCGAAGGTAATTGGTAATTCAGGGGCAGTTTTTTCGCCACCGCCAGAGCCACCGGTTCCATCGGTATAGTAGTAGATGTTGTCTACAAAAATATCTGAGATGGTGTCGTCTGAGACAAAGAAAATCAAACCAATTTTATCCTGAGCGGTAAGATTGAAATCGGATAATGGAACGTCGAAACTTACCCATTCTCCTTCGCGCAGAGCTCCCGAATTAAAGGTCACAGACCCGGATGATTCGTTGCCTCCAACATCGTTGATAAGCTGGAATCGAATGAAATCGCCTGCTGTGATGGCTTCGTTTACATAGATATCAACATGAATGTGCGACATTTCCGAAACATCCACCGGTGAGTTGGATTGATTTGGATCAACACCTGTTCCGATCCCTACAAAATTGAGATCGGTGTAATGAATGATTCCATCGCCATCAATCAATACATCAGCACCCTGAGGTCCACCGTCGAAACCGGTTCCGCCCAGAGTAGTTTGTCCATCACCATTAAAGAAGCCGTTGTAGTAATCTACAGGTACATTCGTGTAAGCATCGCTGAAGATAGAAATCACGCTATCGGCATCTTCTGTTGGAACCGGTGCAGTTTCAATATCAACAGGTTCACCACCATTGCCGCCATTACCACCGTTACCGCCTGATCCATCAGTGCCGTCGTCGTAGTAGAAAATATTATCAACATAGATGTTTGAGATAGTGGCATCACTCACAAAGAAGATAAGTCCAAGTGCCGAGCGATCGGCCAATCCGAAATCAGCAAGTGGAATGTCCAGACTCAGCCAGTCGTTTTCTAGTAATTGATCGTCGGTGATTCTAATCGAACCGGAGGTTTCATTCCCACCTACATCATTGAGTAATTGGATGGTTATGTAGTCGCCCGGATCTATGCTTTCCTGAACGTTGATATCAACATGCATGTGAGTCATCTCAGTTGCATCAACAGGATTTACATTTAAGAATGTACCAATACCTACAAAGTTCAGATCGGTATAGTTGATGATTCCATCACCATTTACGACGATATCGGCACCTTGCGGACCGCCATCAAAACCGGTTCCACCTTGAGTTGTTTGACCATCACCGTTAAAGAATCCGTTGTAATAATCAACCGGAACGTTGGTGTATGCATCACTAAATATCGAAATAACGCTGTCGGCCGGAACCGTTGGCACAGGCGCTGACTGGAAAGTTCCATTCGAAATCACCGTTAAAGAACCGTCGGCTTCGGTGCCATCAATCATACCGGTGATTGTTGCAGTTCCTTCTCCAACCACGGTTACAACACCGTTTTCATCAACCGTTGCAACTGCCGGGTTTGAAGAAACAAAATCGAAGTAACCGGACGCAACTGTAAGCATTACATCCTGGCTGACTGTAGTTTCATCAGCTAAAGTGATGATCGTATTTAAGGTTTGTTCGAAACCCGTAATTGAATAGGAAAGGTTTACAAAACTGGTAATGGTTAGGTCTTGCCCGTTGTTAATAGCTGGACGTGGTTGAGCTATATTACCAAGTTTTTCGAATTTCAAATCATCCACCCAAAAACTGTAGCCGTCTCCATTTTCAGGTTCTTCAGCAAACCAGAACATTCCGGTCATTGCTGTTAATTTATTGGAAGCCGGAAATGGTATCACATATTTTTTCCAGTATGTAGATAATTTAAGACCATCCAAACGAACTTCGAAATCGTTATCGCCTTCAACACCTTGCCCAAAACCTACGCTGTTTATAACTCCTGCCTTCGAACCTTTAGCATAAAAGGTTAATGCGTCGTATTCTGTGAGATCTCGTCCACCGTTTAAATCTACAAATGCAGCGCCCGCATAAGATCCTGATGGATCTCCTGCATTAGGCACATCGATACGCATGGATGCATCCGAATTATTATAAGTTACATCGGTATCAACCTGAAATGCGTCGAGTTTTGCGAAGCCATCATCGTAGGGAAAATATTCCAGTCCGGCACTAAAGCCATCGATGAAAACATCCGGATTATTGGTTAAGGTCGGCTCGCTAAGTCCGTCTACCGATCGCTGGCAACTTGCTGCAAAAAAGATGACAAGTAAACCTGCAAATAAAGAACGAGTCATAATAGTTAAATTTAAATCTTTCATTTACTTATCTCTTTTAATTTCTGATGTCGATTTGAATGTATGTACGGATTTCCCATTCTGAACCGTAGCCTAAATCTTCGGCGCCGGGTTGCAGGGTAACTTCGCCGGTAGCATCATCCACATCGGCAAGTGAGTAGCGTGGTGAGTATCGGTTTAAGCTGCGATAAGTACCGCGTACACCTAAACGTGTTGTAGGCAGATCAAACCAGTCGGGTTTGCCTAATGTGGTCGAGAAATCAGCCATTAACTGCACCGGATACGTTTGGTTGAAATCGCGGTTGTAATCAAAAGGCCCCCAATCGTTGAATCTCGCAAAGGAGTTCAATTTCAAATTTTTGTAGATCATTTGAAGATCAGTACCGAAACGTGTGATTTTTCGTGGATCGTTACCATTGGCCTGACCTTCCCCACCGTAAATCACGGCAACAAAGCCCAGATCTCTATTCAGTTTTGATACTACTCGAGCGTTTACTTCAATCAAGTCTTCGGCAGGAGCAGAACCATTAAAGGCAAAAGTTGAACGGCCATCCGGTAGAATACCAATGGCAGCATCTTGTACGGTTGGCAAGTGTCTGTAAATAACACCTAAACTGATTGCCAATTTTGCATCTTCCGAACGGTTGCTGTCCCAGTTGTACATCCAGGTTCCCGGAGTTGGATCCCAGGTTAGAACCAATTCGCCGGAAGTTTGCTCTCGGTTCGAACGCACTGCAAATGGATCGTCGATATAGTTACGAGGACGTGCACCGCCATCTAAACCGGCAGGAATTGGACCTTCGATTGGTTTTTGCCATAAGAAATTTGGTGCGATTTGTAAATTTCCGATTGTGTAGGTGAATCCGGAAAGTACATTCATCTGGTTGCCACTACCGCTGTCTTTTAGTCTCCAGCCGGTAAACGTTTGGGTTTGATCGGCACCACCGTTGGCAACTAAGCCTTGAATGGCTCCCTGACCATACCAATTAATTAAGCCACCTGTATAGGTCAATTTCATTTTGGCACCAAAGTTATCCATTGGTTTGATCTCATCAACGTAGGCATTGTATGTACCATCTTCGTTTTCGCGAACCAACTGGAATTCACGTCCGTTTAACGGTTGACCAGCCCAAATACCACCCACTTCAACACCTAGTTTTCCAAATTCTTGAGCGGCATATAATGTGAGTCTTCTGGTTTTTGGCCGAGGAATAGCAAATGAACTTTCGGTTGTTCTCTGCTGCTCTAAATCTTCATGGAAAATCCCGGTTAGTTGTGTTTGGCCAACCATCTTGGTGTATTTAATTAAGAAAGCCGGATTGGCTCCCCACCATAATTCAGGACCAAAAGCGGCTTTAAGTCCGTCGAACTGATAACGCCCTTCAACTTCGAAACCGAATGGTGCAGTACCGTTATAAATATCGATGTTTGGGCCATAATTCGCCTCGGGATATAATCCAAAGAAATCGCCCTCATATCCCCAGTGATAACGCCCTGTTCGGTAAAATCCGGTGATATCAAAATACTTGCTCGTCCATTCGTACTCGGCGCTGTAAATAGCCACGCGATTGACATCCGTAAGCGTAACATCACCGTTGGGTCCTTCAACATCTACAGGTCGGCCGCGATTCTCGTAAAAGATTTCGTCGATCGGATTACCAGGAACATTGCCCAAAATACTGGTAACCAAATTCGCCCGGATATTTGGAGCAGGATTAGCTTCCACTCCGATAAAAAATGTTTCTAAATGATCGAATCCCTGCTGAGTTGGATATTCTCTTTCGTTTGGATTCGGCTCTTCGGGAGTAGTGATATAAGTTCCGCCGGTGCTGTAGGTTCTAAAATCAGCGGTGAATTGGCTGAGTCGAATAATATCTGCTGCCGAGCCTTCTAACGCGGCTTTATCGCCACGAGCTTTTAGTACAGCACCTTGAATGGAAATTGCATCGAAATATTTTTCTAAATCGTAAAGAGAGGCGTCTTCATCATATACATCATAGCGATGCGCTTCTTGCAATACATAATAAGATGCACGTGGGAAAAGCTCATAATAACCAAAAGGATCGGTTGGCCCTTTTGCGGTAATACCAAACCACTCTTCGTTCATGTTGTTTTGGCCATTCGCAAAATCGAACTGGTAGCCACCATTTGCCCAAGAAGCATTGATATCATGTATATCTAAATTTTCAACTTGGCCATATTTCCACCAACCATCACTAAACTGGAAAGTAAAACCACCAATAGAATTGTTGTTTTTACCCATTCCGGCTGCGTTCTCGTAAATCTCTTTCCAGTTTCCTTTTTGATAATATGCCTGATCGCCTTGCGCTTCTTTTAAGGTTCGAGCGTTAAACGCATCTGAGCCAAACTCGGTAAGTAAAACAGGCTTGTCGTATTCGTTGGCTACACGCTCGTATAAATCGGTAAATGAAATACCGCGATAGGTGTTAGTTCCAAAAATGTCGATATCCGGGGCATGCTCAGCAATTTGATCCATAAACAACAAATCACCATTACAGAGCGCAATCGGGTGATTGGTACTGATATTCTTCATCGCCAACGTTGCTTCGTTAAACAACTTGTACATGTCGATAGCTTTTTGTGTCGACTTTCGATCTTCCATCGGGATGTCTTCGGTTTCAGCACCTTCCCAGAAAAGACCATAGTTGTTTTCGTTCCCTAATAAGAACAATAGTAAACCCGGAGTGTCTTGATACTCGCTCACTAATTGAGTGGTTTCGGCAAGTAGCAATTCCCGCACTCGTGGATCACCATAATCTGTGTTTGGGGTCCACACACCATCAAGGGTCAGCCCATATCTACCGAATGAGTGATTAAGCATGGTATAAATTCCGTAGTTCTCGTAGATATAAGTAATCCACTCGGGCTGAATTCCGGTATATACCCGAATTGCATTTACTCCCATATTTTGAAGTAAACCCATTTCGTAATCAAGGGCTTGCTTAATAAAAGCCGGTTCCTGATTCCATAAACTGTAAGAGTAATTAGTGCCTCTCGGGAAGTAATCCCAATTCATACCATTAATCATTAATGGCTCGCCGTCCACCATCATCACCCAACCTTCGTTGGTTTTTTGAACTTGGATATCGTTTGATTGTGCGGCTAGTTGAGTTGAGAAGAGAAAAGAAAGTGCTAAAAACGTGGTAATTTTTTTCATAGTCAGAAGTTGGTTTCACGGTGCGTCAATCTCGAGCTGTTTTATCCGGGTTAGTTGGGATCAGATAAAAACAGTGGTTAAGGATATATTACCTACCTAAGAAATTCAAGGCTTACAAGGTATATACAAATCCCCTAAAACCGCTTTTTTGATGTTAAAACATTGCTATACACCTTATTAAACGCTTTTTGGGCTTAGCGCTTTTTACAAAAATAAATATGTGTGTATATACTTTGTATAGATAAAATACCGGTGTGATATGAAAATCATTCACTAAAAATCAGAAATCAGTGATTTTTTCAGGTCAAATATATGGGATTTTTTCTCACCCTGATTCGAGGTATGTCTCAAAAAAGGGGACAATATTTTCGTCTGGAAAATAAGATTGATACAAAAAAAGGACTCACCTTTCGATGATCCCTTTAAGAAAACAAACCAAATATTCTAACTCTTAAACCATCTTAAGCGCACTACCAATATCGATATTTGCTTGAGCAAACATGGCGGTGGTACTGTATTGCAGTATTTTATTTCGAATGGCTTCCGATTGAGCTTTCGCCATGTCGGTGTCGATGATTCGACTATTAGCCGACGATAACGCGTTGATCTTGGCCGCATTCGCTTCCTGATCTCCATCAGATGTTGAGAGGCTCGATTCCGCTTCTAAAGCAGCAATCTGTCCTTTTGTTTTTATCGAGCTTACGTACGTAGCTGCAGCGTCTTCGGCTTTATTTACTTTCTCGCCGGAAGATAGTTGTTCACCGGTATCAACAATGTTCTTGTTGATGCGGTGTAGCGTAAGCATGTTGTTCCGGATACCCGGATAATCACCTATCGTAGACATAATTCTAAATTTTTTACTCTTTGACCTATTCAGGTTATCGGCGATCTGATTCCATACTTAAGCGACTTTCTGAATTTTTTTTCACTTTTTTTATTTATTGATTCAATTCCGTGTTTTTATAACCGTAGCCCTATCTTTGAACTATGGATCCTGTAACCCACGGTTTTGTTGGCGCAACTAGTGCGCAGTTATTTTCTGATAAGAAATCTTTCAGAGCCGCTTCTTTTGTTGGATGTATTGCTGCCCTAGCTCCTGATTTGGATGTGTTTTTGGGATCTATTTCTGATCCACTACTTCAGCTTGAATTACATCGCCATTTTACCCATTCCATCGTATTTATCCCATTTGGGAGTTTGTTAGTATCGGGAATCCTTTGGTGGGTCGTTCGAAAGAAGCTCACTTTTAAGCAGACTTATTTCTTCAGTCTTGCAGGATATGCCACCGCAGGGTTTATGGATGTGATTACCAGCTACGGCGTGCATCTTCTTTGGCCATTTTTGGATGAACGCTTTTCAATAAATATCATTTCGGTATTCGATCCCCTTTTCACCGTTATCCTACTTGGAATCAGTGTTTTTGCACTCATCAAAAAAAGGAAATCGCTTACTCTTGCTGCAGTCGCTTGGGTGATATTTTATTTAAGTATCGGGTTTGTACAGAAATCGAGAGTTACCGAGCTCGCTCATTCGAAGATTGAAACCGATCAAGAAATCATCGTGAAACCAACGCTGGGCAATCAAATTCTGTGGAGCGTACGTTATGTTGAAGATAATCAGCTTTGTGGGATGGGAATTCGTGCGGGATTCTTTTCTGAGCCGAAGATTTACGATGGAACCTGTGCCCCTTTGGTCGACTTGCAGCAAGAGTATTCGAACTTTGCCGGAACCGTCCTTTATGATGATATTCGTCGATTCTCGGAGCTATCCGATGGATTACTAGTGCGACATCCTGAATATCCTAATGTACTCGGCGATGGCCGCTATTCGATGCTACCAACCACACTCTCACCGCTATGGGGAATTACGGCGGATACAACCATCGCTGATCAACATGTGCGCTTTGATTCCTATCGCGATGCGAGTGAAGAAGTTCGCAATGCTTTTTTGGATATGATTCTAGGTAATTAAGCCGCCCAAAATAATAATGCGGATTTTTTTCTTTCGTTAACCTTGTTACTCTCGTTGCGGAGTTCTCAGCCTGTGTAAAAACTTTAGTTTTGTTCGTTAGGGATTTACTAAGGTATTACCCTGTTATGTTTGAAGGCTGACGTAAATACCACTGTATTTTTTTGGTGGACATAGGAGGCCATCGCTAATGCTTCCATCAAGGCGTTACTGCCTACGATATTAAGCATTCTCTTCAGGTTATAGGTGAGCACACTTAAGCTCATCTCTGTGGATACATTCTCTAACCCTTTGCATAAAAAGTATCCATGTCCCATTGCCCTTTTAAGCGTTCCAAACGGGTGTTCAACGAGTTGAGCACGCAGGGTCATCTTTTCTGGGTGAGCTTTTAAGCGGGCCTTCATAGCCTCAATCACGGACTCATACTTCCAACGGTACATGCGCCTGTTTCCTCGTTTTGCGCTCGTACATCGTTTCCGTAATGGGCATCTTGTACAGGCTTTAGTCTCGTAAATTCGCGTTTCTTTGCCATTCTTTACCACTGTTGACTTGTACGGTAATCCTTGCCCAGCCGGGCATTGGTAGCTATCGCTAA
>JAEPNO010000019.1 GCA_017643365.1 Balneolaceae bacterium
AGCTCGGTTCGACGAGATTTAGTAGATTACTTCGAAGACAGATACTTAACCCCTGACACACTTAATTGAACACTCCCCATGGTGATTTTTAACGGCTAAAGCCTTCGTGTAGATTTCTCCCCAAATAATCCCCTTTTTTCTTACCCTGTTCTTTAGATTTCTCACTCCGTTAGAAATGACAAAGTTTTTACTCTTTTTGTGCATTCGTGCTTTCGTGGCGAAAACTCTAAACGCAACTTTGTCACCATCGAAATTAATCCACCTCGTGGCATACTATTTGCTTGCATCGTAGCAGAAAACCAAAAGAATTTAACTGTTAGCGATGAGTGCAGAAGACATAAAAAACGAAGATTTAGAGCAAAACGAAGAGGTTGAAACGGTAGCCGAAGAAACTGAAAATAAAGGCGCCGTAGACTCAAACGGTCAAGAATCGGAACAGCAAGAACAAGAAAAGGATACTGAGGAAAGCGCAATCGCTAAACTAGAAAAAGAACTCGCATCAACAAAAGATTCACTCTTAAGAAAAGCCGCTGAGCTGGAAAATGTTCGCAAACGTGTACAACGCGAACGCGTAGCTTTATATGAAGATGCCAAGATAGCCGCACTTCAAGATTTCCTGCCGATATCAGAAGACATCGATCGCGTGTTGAATGCATCGGCAGAATATGAAGTAGATGAGAATTTTACAGCAGGAGTGAAACTCGTTGCCGGTAAGTTCGAAGAGCTGTTCAGTAAGTATGGTGTAGAAAGCATCAACGAAACAGGAATTCCATTTGATGTTAACCTTCATGATGCGTTGTTAAGACAACCTGCACCGGACGACAAAACCAAAAGCGATACCGTGCTTCAAATTTTGGAAAGTGGATATAAAATCGGAAATAAGGTAATCAAGCACGCAAAAGTAATTGTAAGTGAATAAGGATTGGCGATGAGTAAACGAGATTATTACGACATACTGGGTGTAGGTAAAGACGCAAGTGAAGCGGAGCTGAAAAAGGCCTACCGTAAGCTGGCGATGAAGTATCACCCGGATAGAAACAAGGGAGACGCCGATGCCGAAAAGAAGTTTAAAGAAGCGGCCGAGGCATACGAAGTGCTTCGCGATCCCCAAAAGAAAGCCCGTTATGATCAATACGGCCACACCGGTGTAAACGGTCAAGGTGGCTTTGGCGGCGGTGGTGTTGAATTCGACATGGATGATATTTTCAGTCGATTCGGCGATATCTTTGGCAGTAGCTTTTTCGGCGATGATATTTTTGGAGGCGGAGGTCGTGGACGATCACGCGGCGGACGCCGTTCAGCAGGTACGCCCGGTTCTGACATGAAAATCAGAATGCCGCTTACTCTCGAAGAAATTGCTTTTGGTACCGATAAAACCCTGAAGGTTAAAAAGCAGGTTGGCTGTACTACCTGTGATGGAACGGGCGCTGCCTCTAATTCTGATTTTGAAACCTGTGGCACTTGTAACGGTATGGGCGAAGTTCGCCAGGTTACCCGAACGATGCTTGGGCAGATGGTGAATGTTCAGCCTTGCCCAACTTGCCAGGGCGAAGGACGAATCATCAAAAATAAATGTAAGTCTTGTAATGGCGAAGGCCGAGAGAAAGGCGAAGAAACCATCAAAGTGAATATCCCATCAGGAGTTTCGAACGGGAATTACATCACATTGCGCGGTCAAGGAAATGCGGGTCGCCGTGGCGGGCCTGCCGGCGATTTAATCGTGTTGATTGAAGAGAAAGAGCATGAGCATTTCATTCGCGAAGGCAACAATATCTATCACGATCTTACCTTAAGCATTCCGGATGCTATTCTAGGCTGCGAAAAACAAGTACCAACCTTGAAAGGAAAAGCTAAGCTACGTATTGAGCCGGGTACTCAACCAGGCAAATTACTGCGTATGCGTGGTAAAGGAATTGTTGGGCTGAATAACAGCGGTGAAGGCGATCAATATGTTCGAGTAAATGTGTACATGCCTCGAAACCTGAGCGATAAAGAGCGCAAAGCCGTTGAATCACTGCATGATGCTGAAAACTTTGATGCCTCTAATCAAACCAAAGAAGAGAAAGGTTTTTTCAGTAAGATGAAGGACGTGTTCGGTTAAGCATACGGCTTAACCAAAATTCCAAATTTCAAGTATTCAAATTTCAAACAATCTCTAAACACCAAATTTCTAGTCCCAAAGGTGGATTAATTGATAAATTGGATTTTTAAAATTGTTTGAAATTTGGGTTTTGGAATTTGTCACTTTTTCAAGTGACATCCTGAATATCTTTGTTCCGACGGAAAACCGTTCGTGCAAATGGGCAGAGCGGTAAAATCTTGAGGTTATTCTCACGGGCATATTCCACCGAATGATACACCAGCTTTTTACCTAATCCTTTGCCTTTTTGGGATTCTGCAACTTCGGTGTGATCAATGATAATCCGATAATCACCATTTTTAGAATAGGTCATCTCAGCAACTCGTTCGCCATTTTCTTCAATAAAAAAAGCACCTTTGCTCTCTGTTTGTTCGTGTTGTATGTTCATCACAAATCCTGAATTTTAGTTCGATATGAAACTACCAAAAAGAATCGCTTTATCATTCCTTTTTTTGGGGATGTCGTTTTGTACCTCTGCTCAAAACATTCCAAAGATTGAACTCGAAGCGTACAAGCGCATTGATGCACCCGCAAGAAATGAAGTTTCGGGCATCATCAAAAGCCAAAAACTGGAAGGCGTTTTTTGGGTGCACGGCGATTCCGGTACTCCGGATAAAATCTACGCTATCAATGTTGATGGGGAATTAATTGCGGGCGATGACTATCGAGGAGCAGAAGTGAAAGGAGCCGGTAATTCCGATTGGGAAGACATGGCATACAGCGCTTCCGGAAATTTAATAATCGGCGAAATTGGGAATAATTGTGAATGCCGCGATGATCTTAAAGTGATTGTGATTGAGGAACCATCACCCGAAGATGACGAAGTGGACGTGATCGCCGAGTACTATTTTTCCTATCCCAAAAGAAATGATTTGTTGGGGAAATTGATGAGATCAAACTACAACGCCGAGGCTATCTTCGAATTTGGTGGCGAGATTTATATCCTCACCAAGCAAAGCTCCAAAACGATGCTGTTTCATCTGGAGAATCCTCAAAATCAACAACAACATGAACTCACTCTTATCGAGTCGATGGAAACGGAGCATTACGTAACAGCCGCAGATATCTCACCTGATCAGAAATATCTGGCTGTACTTACCTATGATCAAATTATGGTGTTTGAACCAACTGGAGATCAGTTTTTTAGTTCCACGTACAAAACAGCATTTTTGGAAAACACCAAACAAATCGAGTCGGTTACTTTTGATGGGGATGATCTGATTATCGCAGAAGAAGAGGGGCAATTGTATCGAGTTTCGATGAGCGACTTAGTGGAAGTTCAGCGCTCGGATTTATGATCAATTAATCAGTTCATTCTGTTTTTGAATAACTCCTGATGTACATCGCCAACTACGGTGCTTGAGGCGTTTAATTGAACTTGTTCACCGGAATCGAGCCGAAGCACTTTCGCCATTTCTGATTTTGAAGGCTTTAATAACCCCAAAAGAATGGCGATGAATATAGCAGTTACCAGAGGAATGGTATTCATTGAAAGCATGAACAAAACAACAGAAAGCATACCAACACCCTCAATCACAATTAATCGAAGAAAATAGGCAGTTTTAAATGAAGAGAGCTTTCTCGAAAGGGAGTGCTTTTCATCCACTCGGATAAGCAAACTTTGAAACATGAAGAATGCTGCAATTACGCCTGAAACTCCAGCTGCAATGGCAACAATATCAACATATTCGTTGGCCTGAGCTTTGGGCAAAATGGGGACCACTTCCATAAAAGCTAATACGAGTGTGACACCGATAGATAGACAATAACCGGCCAGCAATATCAGCTGTAGAAAACGAAGGTTTTTAAAATAAGATTGAACCGTCATCTACGAAGGACTCCTCCCAAATTTACTCCAGTCCGGCTTTCTTTTTTCAAGGAAGGCATTCTTGCCTTCTTCGGCTTCGTCGGTCATGTAAGCGAGACGTGTTGCTTCTCCTGCAAAAACCTGTTGTCCAACCAATCCGTCATCGATTAAGTTGAAGGCAAATTTGATCATTTTGATGGCAGTGGGGCTTTTTGCCAGTACTTCCTGCGCCCACTCAAAGGCCGTGTTTTCAAGTTCATCGTGCGGAACAACAGCATTTACCATCCCCATCTCAAAAGCTTCTTGAGCGTTGTAATTTCGACCAAGGAAAAAGATTTCACGAGCTCGTTTCTGTCCGGTTTGTCGTGCAAGTAAAGCCGATCCAAAACCTCCATCAAAACTGGCAACATCGGCATCGGTCTGCTTGAAGATAGCGTGTTCTTTGCTCGCTAAGGTCATATCGCAAGTTACGTGTAGCGAATGTCCGCCACCAACAGCCCAGCCCGGCACAACCGCAATCACAACCTTTGGCATGAATCGAATGAGACGTTGCACTTCCAGAATATTGAGTCTCGGAATTCCATCATCTGCTTTATAACCCGTTTTAGATCGAACATTTTGATCCCCACCCGAACAAAAAGCCCAGCCACCGTCTTTAGACGAAGGACCTTCCCCCGAAATCAACACAACGCCGATTTCGTTGTCTTCTTTAGCATCGTGGAGAGCTTCGAATAATTCGAACACCGTTTTTGGGCGAAAAGCATTTCGAACTTCAGGCCGGTTAAAAGCGATGCGGGCAACACCATCGCACTTTTTGTAGGTAATGTCTTCGAATTCTTTAACAGTTTTCCAGTCGATCATAATTGATGGGTTTTGATAAACGGTTCTAAATGTTGGGCAATTTCCTTTGGCGATTCGATATGCACTCGATGACCTGTTTTGGGAATGATGCCTAGTTTTGCATCCGGAATTGCCTTACTCATGCTTTGGTTGATGCGAACAAATTTAGAATCATCGCCACCAGCTAAAAGCAGGGTAGGTGTGCTTAATTCTGATAAACGCTCCCGAACGCAAGGCATGGTTCCTGTGCCGAATGCAAGCAATGAGTTGGCAATCCAATATGGATTTTGAGCTTCTTGGATTTCCTTTTGTTGTTTCGATGAGCTGTTCGAAAACATCTCCATTTCTTGCCATTGCGTAAGAAAATCATCAAAATTGCCCATAATCTGATCAGCTCGGGAACCATCCAAAGCTTGGCGGGCTTGGCGTTCTGCTTCCACTTCAATCCCGAAAGTGCCGCTTTCTAAAATCAACCCGGAGAATAAATCGGGCCGTTGAAGCGACACTTGTAGAGCCAAGCGAGCACCCATGCTGTATCCATACAAAAATACTGGAGCAGACAATTGTTCCTGAACCAATTTTACGATGTCAGCAACTTGTTCTTTGGTCGAAAACCGATAATGCAACTCGGCTCCTTCGGTTTGTCCGTGCCCGAGTAAATCGATGGTTACAGGATTACAAAAAGGGGAAAGGTGTTCAATCAGAGATTCAAAAAGATCTCCAGAACCCATAAAGCCATGAAGCAACACAAGTGTGGGGAGGTCATCGTTTTGTTGATGCTTTTCGAAAAAATATTCTATGCCTCTGACATTTAATTTCATTCCGAATCGGGACTGTAATTCCATAATTGGCGGCGAAGTTCCATTGAGTCTTCGGCATCGGTGATGCATTCGAAAATGTGAACTCCCGGGCGCTCGATGTAAGCTTCGAAACTTGGGATAAGTTGCTCTGGACGAGAAATCAAAGTGTGATCGATTTTATGCGCTCTACACATTGCGGCAATTGAAACCTGCTGTGGAGTTTCGAAATACTCACTATATCGTTTTTTATAATTACTGACAGGCAGCATTTTGAAAATGGTGCCACCACCATTGTTTAGCAATATAATAATCAACGGAGTTTTAATCTGTTGAAGCAATAACAGTGCGTTTGAGTCGTGCAAAAATGCGATATCCCCAATAAAACAAACGCCTGCTTTGTTCAGCACTTTGCTTAAACCCACCGTAGTTGAAAGAATCCCATCAATTCCGGCAGTTCCACGATTTACGTACATTTCTTTGCCTTCGTAATTGCCAAAAAGCGACATATCCCGAACAGGAAACGAATTTGAAAGCATGGTAAAATGCTTACTTTCAATTTGTTCGGAAATTGTATGGAAGATGTAGCCATCGGTGAGAGGCGAGGTGGGGAACATCAGGCGCTCTTTAGAAGCGTAATATTCTTTTTGATACCGCCGCCAATTTCGAATCCAATCTTTGTTAGAATTGAGCTCCATTTCCGAAACTTCAAATCCATATTTCACAAAATAATGCGAATCTGCACTAAGATTTTCGTCGGTGATTAAGTGGGTAGTATGAAAACGAGTTTGCTGTACATCGGCATAGTTTTTCAGATAATTCTGCAAGGTTTTACTTACCGGATCTCTTCCAAAACGCAGAATAACATCCGGGTATAAACTCTCGCTGATTGCAGAGTTACGTAAGAAGCCATCAAACCCGGTAATCGTGTATTTGGATGATGGAATATTACATCCGGGTTCGGCCAGAATCGGTGCATTTAGTTGTTTTGCTAATGCGAGGACGCTTTTTCGTAGAACTTTGGGGATATCAGGCCCAGCTACGATAATTGGTTGTTCAGCTTCCGAAATTTGTAACCAGAATTCTGGAGAAAGCTTGGTTTTTTGTTGGGATGAAAAAGTTCGTTGATACTTTTTCTTAGCCTGACGTTCGTTGTCAATTTCAGCGGTTTTTAAGAAATCATTATCAGGTTCGAAGGGCTTCGGAAACGGAAAATTCAGATGGCTTACTCCCGGCGCTTCCATCGATTTGGTAACTGCTTGCAAGGCCGCAAGTTCCAGTCGATTCATAGAGTTATCATCATCTCGGGGTTCACCCACTTCATGAAAGAATACTGGATAATCGCCAAAAATCTTCAGCTGATCGATGGTTTGTGAGGCTCCGATTCCGCGAAGGTATGAAGGTCGGTCTGCCGATAAGACAATTAAAGGAACACCCGTTTGTGCAGCTTCAATCACCGCAGGGTAATAATTAGCTACGGCAGTTCCCGAAGTACAAACAAGGCAAGTTGGGGATTTATCCGCCTTCGACATCCCCAGTGCTGTAAACGCTGCTGATCTTTCATCGATAGCAATGGTCTTATCGAAACCAGGATGAGCGGCAAAAGCTAATGTGAGAGAGGTAGAGCGGGAGCCCGGTGAAATTACTACTCGTTGTACACCACTTCTGTATAATGACCGAACAAAACGAGTACTCCAATAAAAATTCAGGTTTTGGTGATCACGATCCGGCATAATCGAGGGCGCTCAGCATGGGTATAAATTTCATATTCGTTTCTTCCCATTCTTTATGGGGATCAGAATCTTGAACGATTCCGCATCCTGCAAAAAATCGTACTTCCTTTTCTTTGATTAACCCACTGCGAATGGCAACCACAAACTCACCATTTCCATTGGCATTTATCCACCCAATAGGTGCGGCATACCAGCCACGATCGAAGTCTTCGTGTTGACGAATAAACTCTACCGCCTTTTCACGTGGATATCCACCAACGGCAGGGGTAGGATGCAGATTCTTCAACAGTTCGGTGCGGGATACGCCTTCTTTGATAGTTGCTGTAATCGGGGTAAATAAATGCTGAACATTCGAAAGCTTCTTTACACCCGGTTGTTTTGGATGAGAAATTGTTTCAGAAAAAGGAGTCAATCGTTCTTCGATGGCATCCAATACAATTTCATGCTCGTGTAAATCTTTTGTGCTTTGCAATAAGTTGTGTTCTAGCACGGCATCTTCGGTGGCACTTTTTCCTCGCGATGTACTTCCTGCAAGTCCTTCGGTTAGTATAAATTTCGATTGAAAGGCAGCCAATCTTTCCGGTGTACTTCCGATAAAACAAGCAGTGCTATCTTGCCGAATCAAAAAAGAGTAGCAATCGGGATACTGCTTTCGAAGTTTGTGTAGAACCTGAGTTTCACTAACAGGGTTAGTGATATCGAGCTTGAGTTCCCTAGCAAGTACTACTTTTTCGAACGTACCTTCTTCGATGCATTTCTTTGCCCTTTTAACCGATTCAATCCAGTGTATTTGTTGAATCTCGCTGTTTATACCCACCGAGTAAGGCACGGGATGGTTAATGCTTTTTTGATTGGTGTACTCACCAACATTACACACCGGTTCTAACTTAGCTAGAGTTTCAAACAGTTGGCTGCGCAATGAATCAATAGATTCAGATTCGCTGATAGCGATAGTACTAGTGAGTATAGTGCATTTTCCATCGCGGATGATCATCCACTCAGGAAGCGTAAAAGACGCAGCACCGAAATCTGCCCAGGTTGAAGAATTGTTTTCATCAAAAAAGGAAAAGCCACCGAATAAGTGCACAGATGCGTTTTGGTGTTCAATACCTTTTAAATGATAAACTTGGTTGAGGAGACTCTTTCCGGACGTTGATGAATTTCTAAAGCGAAGTTCACCTTTTTGAGTGATTCGAGTTAACTCACCGGCTGCTGCAATCGAAAAAAGATCAGCAGGTTTTTCCCAGTAGAATTGAAAAGTATTTTTATTCTGGTACTGTTCAATGGCAGCAAGAGCATCTACCGTTTCAATCGAAAACGATACAGAAAAGAACTTTTTATTCTGCTTTAACGACTCTGATACAGCTTGTTTCAACTCAGATTCAGATATCTGACGTTGGAATGACTTTATAAGACTTAGCTGTGCCGTTGTTTGCATACCGAATGTATCGGTTTTTAATTTTCAATCTAAATTGAAAATACACACTTTTCTGCAAAACAACACCTTTTTTAAAGGATCTTTACTTATCGGGCGTCGTCTTGTTCGCCGGTATTAAACGGATTGTGAATGCCAAGTGCTTCAAGGTCGAAGTCGGCAAGTTCGTAGAGGTAATCCCACGCAGCTTTGCTTGTGCCGTCTTGGTTAACCCAAGTTGGGTGGCTTTGTTTGATTAAACCAACCACACGTTTAGCGTAGGCATTTCTCTCTTCGCCCTCGGGTAATTTTGGGATGGCTGCAATCATTAAATCAAGATTATAGCCGCAGTCGTAGTCTTTTGGTTTCTTTTGCTCGATGAACATAGTTTAGATGAATTTCTTTGGCTCAATTTACGGTTATATTAAACTTTGACAAAATCAGCTTCGCAGGTAAATTTTTGCCAATTTATAGCTTATTATTGCAACGCTTTCAAAGCTGAATCAGGTAATTTTTATATCAACTACATTGGATTTTAAACTTTTATTTAAAGCGCTGCCCATTTTCTTTATTGGAGTATTATTTAACACTGGATGCGAAAATAGAGCCATTGATCCTTTCGAAGACCGAACTGATGTTTTTTCGATTTATGGGGCATTGAATATGCAAGATTCTGTGAATACTGTTCGAGTGAAAAATACACAGACTTATTTACTGCAGGATAGTGCTGATATCAAGCCGATGACTTTGAGTTTTGAGAATATGGAATCTGGAAATACTGATGTTTTAGATCCTATGATCATCAACTTTAATGGGAACTACACCTATAATTATCCAATCCGAGAAGATTTAAAGCCTGAGCAAAAGTACAAAATTACTGTCACCGACCCAGACGGGAAACGATCTACAGCCGTTGCTACCATGCCTGGAATTACAATTCCGGCAGTAGACACACTCGGCATAAATAACGATACCGGTTTTGGTGAGCCCGATACGGAGTGTTTTACGGAACACACCTTTTTATTTACCAATGTGAAAGAGGATGAGCAAATCTTTATGTTTTCCGGGATCGAGTACAATGGTAGAAAAATCTGGGCACGAACAAGAACGGTTGACGCACCTACGCGAATTGCGAATACAGATACATTGTCTGCTTTACTCAGTGTAAAACATCTAATTTTCGATCATTTTCCACTAAGCGATGAACGATATGTTCATGTAAATCCAAGATATTGGCCATCCACCGTACACTGCAGGGAGTTGGATAGCAATGAAATTACGATCCGATACTTTCATTTAAGTGCCGATTGGAAATTCCTTGATGGCGAAGACATATCTACCGACAACCTTTTTGATTCGGGCGTGGTTGATAATGGCATTGGCTTTTTTGGTGGGATGAATTCCGGGGAATATTCTTATCACTTTAAACAATAGCGTAGTAATAGAACTATTTGGCTGTCTGTTCGTGCATTTATTTCTTAGTTTTGTTGGCCTAACATCATTTCAAAAATTATATCCTATTTCATGTATCTGAATTCCATTACAGAAGCAATTGGCAATACCCCAATTGTAAAGCTCAACAAAGTGATGGGTGCCACAGATGGCACTGTTTTAACTAAAGTTGAATACTTCAATCCCGGAAATTCGATAAAAGATCGAATTGCTGTGAAAATGATTGAGGATGCAGAGGCAAAAGGATTATTAAAACCCGGCGGAACCATTGTTGAAGGCACATCAGGTAATACCGGAATGGGATTGGCTCTCGTCGCTATCGCCAAAGGGTACAAATGTATTTTCACTACAACCGATAAACAAAGCAAAAGCAAGGTCGACATCTTAAAAGCACTTGGAGCTGAGGTAATTGTTTGCCCAACCAACGTTGAGCCGGATGATCCAAAAAGCTATTACTCAGTTGCTGCGCGAATCGCTAAAGAAACTGAAAATTGCTACTACCCGAATCAGTACGATAATAAGTCGAATCTGCAAGCACATTACGAAACCACCGGTCCTGAAATTTGGGAGCAGACGGAAGGCAAAATCACCCATTACGTTGCAGGAATGGGAACCGGCGGTACTATTTCGGGAGTAGGTAAGTTTCTGAAAGAGAAAAATCCGGACATTAAAGTAATTGGCATCGATTCGGTTGGATCGGTTTACAAAAAGTATTTCGAAACCGGCGAATTCGATAAAAATGAAATTAAGCCATACATGACCGAAGGTATCGGCGAGGATATTATCCCCGGAACCATCGAATTTGAATACATCGATGCAGTGCTTCAGGTTGGTGATAAGGAATCGGCGCTAGAAACCCGTGCTTTGGCTAAAGAGGAAGGCTTATTTATTGGCTGGAGTTGTGGATCTGCAGTTGCAGGCGCAAAAAAATATATCGAAGAACATCCTTTAAAAGAGGACGATGTTATGGTAATCATTTTACCGGATTCAGGTACGCGGTACATCGGTAAAGTTTACAACGACGAATGGATGAAAGAACAAGGATTTTTAGACTAAAATATTATGGCACAGAATAACCAGACAGGCACACCAGGCAAGAATTTAGAAATTGAATTACCAAACGAGGAGGCTTCAGGCACGTATTCGAATTTGGTGATGATCACTCATTCTCCATCCGAGTTTATCCTTGATTTCATAGCAGTTATGCCGGGCGTACCGAAGGCAAAAGTTGCAAAACGCATGATACTTACTCCGGATCACGCAAAGCGACTTGCACATGCGTTAAACGACAATGTTCAACGATTTGAAGAGGAGCACGGGCCAATTAATACCCGAGAGAAAGTTGAGATTCCGATGTATCGTGGGCCACAGCCTGAGGCGTAAATCTCGCTAAGATTCTACTTTTTGGTTCGAATAAGTAGAATCACTCCAATTATAAAAAAAGTGATATGGGGCAGGCTGGCAGCCATTGCCGGCGAGATGGCCCCGTAATATCCGAAGGGCTCTGCTATCTTCATAAATGCGAGATAGAGAAAGCTAATGGTTAGCCCAATAGCTAAATAGATTCCTTTTCCACCTCTGCGACGGACCGATGCCACCGCAAATCCAATTAAAATTACCACGATAATTGAAAGGGGATAGGCCAATCGGCCGTAGTACTGCACGGTTGGAATATTCACGCCACCTGCACCGCTTCGTTTAATCGATGCGATGTAATCAACCGCCTCGCGATACGAAAGTTGATAAATATCGGAAGTGGAGCGAGCTAAATCTTGTGGAAGAATGCTTAATGTAGTGTCTTTCCCCGAAAATTTTGTCTGCACATAACCCGAATCGGAATACACCCGCTCGGTTACAGAGGTTAGCACCCAGTGTTCTTTCTCGCGATTCCAACTCATACTGGTTGCAAGCAATGTTTTTTTGATTTCAAGACTATCATAATCCACAAATCGTACGCGATATGCTGTGAGCTGATTTTCATCAAAATAATTCACTTCCATCATGCTGTTTGGTGATAACTCGCGATAAATATCGCTGCGATCAATGCGCTCGTTTTTCTGTTTCAAATATTGATTTTCGAAGGTAATGCGCGTTTTATTCGACTTTGGGATGATGTAAGAATCGAGGTAACTGATTGTGCCGGCAGCAACGATAGCAAATGCAAAGTAGGGCAAAACCAATCGATATAAACTAATGCCGGCAGCTTTAAAGGCAGTAATTTCTAGCCGCTCAGAAAGTTGTCCGGTTAAGAAAAGCACAGCTGAGAAAATGGCAACAGGAATCACCAAACGGATCATTTCGGGGATGTAGGGAATGTAGTACTGTGTCCAAATTTCTTTAAAGGTGGCTCCCCGATCGGTAAAGTCATCGCTATTTTCAGAGAAATCAATCATTATGAAAATGAAGATGAAAATCAGCAACACAAAAAGAGTGATGGTGAGTAATCTGAAGAATATATATCGATCGAAATGCTTAAGCACTGCGCCTGAATAGTTTAGTTATTCTGATTTCGGTAGAAAGATGAAGAATCATGCCTATTCCAACGATCGAAAACACAATATTGAATGCCCACATCCCTAAAAACGGACTTATCAGCAAGCGATCGGCGAGTTTTTCGCCTTGAATAATCGAAATGAAATATACAGTAAGTATAACAGCACTTATGATGGCAGCATATCCAAAATTACCTTTTCGAGTCATCATGCCAATTGGTGCGCCAAGTAGCACAAACACCACACAAGCCATTGGGATGGATACCTTTTTGTGAATTTCAACCAGATACTTATTTATTCGTTTTAAGCGCCACAGCAAATTTGAACTGACGCTTTCGAAATACGAATTGTCTTGCTGCACATTCGTTCGTGCCAAATCAACAACGCGTTTTTGGTGAGCATTTTTGGGAATAAATTGAAGAGTAAAGAAGTCAGCCTCTTCCGGTAGCGTAACAACAGTGTCTACCGTATCCGGTCGGAAATTTAACTCTCTCGATGGAATAAAAGGGTTGTAAACCTGCTCGCCATATAAATAATCGAAACTCCCGTTATCTGATGAATTAAGTGTATAGTCCTTTATTTCCTCACGTAGCGTATCAACAACTACAGCCATTGCTTGAGCACTCATCGTTCGGTCGCTGTCGCTACGTCCGTTTGGATCGGATCGGTTAAACGCCAACTCAGACAGATCAAATGTTAGGCGATACTTACCAAACTTAGTTTTTTCGAGATTCTCGTCGCCGGTTGTTCTATTTCGCTCCATATACCGGAGAATCTCACCTTCTTCAAGAAAAAGGGTAAGTCCCTCAGAACCTTCACTTTTTAAGAAACCACGGTTAGCTCTTATATAGGCACGTTTTCGAAGATTCCCGGGCTCCTGAAACAAGGTGATGTTATACAGGCTATCGGTTTCATTATCGATTTCGCGCACTAAAAAAGTATAGCCTTCGATGCCGTTGTAAAACACATTAGGTTTTAAATCAAAGCCGGGTTTTTTAACCCTGATGTCCATGAAAAGCGATCTTGCTTTACTGTTGGCTTCGGGCAACACATTATTCGAAAACCAAATTAATCCGAGGCTTAAGATAAATGCAGTAATTAAAACCGGAAGTAATATTCGGGTGGGATTAATGCCTGAGGCTCGCAATGCGGTGAGTTCATTCAGTTCAGAAAACTTACCAAATGCCATTAAGGTTGCAACAAGCACGGCCATTGGAGCTGCCAACACCACCATATACGCTAAATTGGTAGCAATCAATTCGATGATGACGTTAAGTGGGATGTCTTTTCCGATCAACTTATCTACATGCAAAATCAGGAATTGCATCAGAAGCAAAAACATCATCGTAAAAAAGCAGAATAGAAATGGGCCTACATGCCTGCGTAGTAAGTCGAGCTGTATTTTATTTTTCCAGAAATTCAATGCCGATTGTGATGATTTCGAATACTTTTCGTTGACCTGATGCGTAGTTGATGAAGCGAGTTCGGGTTGCTGATTTTACTGCTCTTTTAGTCTCGAATCACTTTCAACATACTCAAATATATGGTATTATCTGCGTCTATTTTAATAAAGTATCATCTAAAGCTCAGCCTATAGAACACAGCTACAATACGTTCACAACCTTGTAGAGATTATTTCGGCAAAACACTTTTTTAGGTTTACCGGTTGGTTCACAGTTATCCTATCGATTTCTGTGCTATTTGAAGTACGTGTGGGACATGCCCAAGAAAGAGATGTAGAAGTAGAAGCAGACTCTACACTTACTTCATCCACACCCGATACATTGGCGGCCGGTATCAGGATTTTTAAAGCTAACCGTATTGGTTTCGTAAGCACCTTACCTCAGCTTACTTCAGGAAAATTATATTCAGTTTCCGGCGGGAATGTAACCACCGCAGTTAGCTGGGATTCTGTTGATACATACACGATTCAAACGTCTGTTTTAGGCTATAAAAACAGAGTGCCAACCATTACCAATTTTGAGGGCTTCACACAATTAAAGAAGCAACAAGCAAATGAACGAATAAGAGCGAAGTTGGTGCAGGAATCAAAAAATCAACAGCAGGAGAGTCGTGGGTTGCTGGATTTCAGTATCAATGTTCCGGGAGGTGAGAACTCAGCATTTTCTACCATATTTGGGAGTAACGAAGTGAACCTTCGCGTTAACGGTTCCGCCAATATGAATGTAGGTGCTTCGGTTCAAAAGTTGGATGACGGTACGCTTCCGCCGGATTTAAGAACTCGCGTTGATCCTACCTTCAATCAGAATCTGCAGTTAAATATTCAGGGAACCATTGGGGATAAACTCACCATTGCAACCGATTGGGATACCGAACGACAATTTGATTTCGAAAACCGATTGAGTATCCGATATGAAGGATATGAGGATGAAATTATCAAAAGCATTGAGATGGGGAACGTTTCGATGGCTACCGGAAACTCGTTGGTAAAAGGGGGGAGTTCACTTTTTGGGATTAAAGCCGTATCGGAACTTGGTCCGCTAAAGGTTACCACTGTAGTTTCGCAACAACGTGGTGAAAGCAATACACAAAGTATTTCGGGCGGTTCGCAGGAAAACAGCATCGATTTACGACCCGCTGATTATGAAGACGGGCGCCATTTTTTCCTCGATTTCTATAACCGACAAGAATTTGAAACGGCCTTAGCTAATCCTCAACAAATACTTCAACCGTATCAAATTACCGAAATTCAGGTGTACGTTCGCAAAGCCGAGCAAGTGCCGGGCATCAACACGGTAAGCGCTATTGCTTTGCTTGATCTTGGGGTGAATGACGAAGGAAATGATAGTTATGGATTCCCGGGCAACGATTTTGATCGCTTTCCGCAATCTACTTTAGAAGAACTTCGTCCTACCGACAGTAACGCCACCAACGAGGATTTTGGGGTAACTTCGCAAGAATATGTAGATGCCATCTTTGAGCAGTTGGTAGAAGGAGTGGATTACACCGTGAATTACTCACTGGGCTACATCAGCATGAAAAGTTTTATCAATTCGGGGGATGCCATTGCGGTTGCCTACACTTATAGTAATCCTCAGAATCCGGCCGAAGTAATTCAGGTTGGGGAATTGGATACCCAGAATTCGAGCAGAACGTATTTAAAGCTGCTTCGTCCGGGCGGGATGACAACCCAAGATCGTGCATGGCCACTAACCATGCGTAATATTTACTCGTTGGGTGTATCGGGAATTACACAAGATGGTTTTGAACTTGAAATAGCGGACACTAGAAACAATATCCCGGAAACGAATCTACCCGGAAGGGCAGAAACACTGCTTGCTGATTTGGGGCTTGATCGCCAGCAAACCGATGGTTCTATTGGCTCGGATAACCAGATCGATTTTTCGGGAGTTACGCTAGATGCGGGAACCGGCCGAATTATGTTTCCGTATCTGGAACCCTTTGGCGATCGAATTGCGGAAGTGCTACAAAACTCGACCAATGTGGCCGATTCGGTTGTGGAAGCACTTTCGTTTAAAGAGCTGTACGATCTAAAGCCTATCGATGCGAAGCGTTCATCAAAAAATACATTTTATGCAATTTCAGGGAGCTCAAAAGGCGGAGTATCAGGTAGTTTTGTGCTACAGTTTGGATTGGTTGAGGGTTCCGTTACCGTTACAGCTAATGGAGTAACATTGGTGGAAGGCACGGATTATGAAGTAGATTATTCCTTTGGATCGCTAACCATTTTAAACGAACGATATCTTGCACCGGGACAGGAAATCGAAATAGAATACGAAAACAATCAGTTTGCAGTAATTGGGCAAAAGAACTTTACAGGTGTACGTGCAGAATATACAGTTAGTGATGATATCAGCATCGGTAGCACCTTTTTTAAGCTGAAAGAACAACCGCTATCGGATAAAATCAGAATTGGGAATGAGCCTATTAACAACACCATTCTCGGTCTAGATGCCAAAGCAAATTTCGATACCCCATGGATCACTCGATTTATTGATAAAATTCCTTTGCTGCAAACCAGAGCAGAATCTAACATCAATTTTAGCGGTGAGTTTGCTCAATTACGTCCCGGTGTAGCACAAACAAACGCCGTTCAGGAAGCCATCGATCGCGGTGATTTATACAGTGATGAAGAGAATGGTCTGGTATTTATCGATGATTTTGAAGGAGCCGAATACACAATCAATTTTTCGAATCCAACCCGTTGGAATTTGGCGTCGGCACCGGCCGCTGTTCCGGGACTAGACGAAGACGCTGATTTCTTTAATGGAAACGCTCAAACTAGTATTCAAACACCGCAATTCAGAAAAGATCGGGCGGATTTAAGATCTCAGTTCTCGTGGTATGCCATCCCCAGAAATATTTCTGCAAGTCAGGCGCAAATTACTCCCGAAGTTGAAACTATTCGCATCAACGATATTTTTCAGGGTAGAGTGGTTAATCAACAAGAAACCGATCGAATCACCTCTTTGGATATATTCTACAATCCGAACGCTCGTGGCCAGTACAATTACAATTTCAATCTAAAAGATTTACTGGAAATGCAACCGGAGCGAACCTGGGGAGGGATGACGGCAGTAATCCCAACTGGACAGGAAGATTTGGTGCAGAATAATATCGAGTTTCTGGAATTTTGGGTGCAGGCAATTTTACCTGAAGGACAGGAGCCAACTGGACAGGAAATTGATTACGAAGGAAAAATTTATATCGATTTGGGCACCATATCCGAAGATATTGTACCAAATGCTCGACTCAATACCGAAGATGGTTTATCAACTACCATCAACAATTTAACGGAGGATGACCCCAGCGGGCAGCCTCGTTCGTACATTCCGCCAACGCCACCGGTGCCACTTGGGCAATTTTCTACCGATCAGCGTGCACTTGAAGATGTTGGGTTAGATGGAGCTCCAAATCCGGGCACGTTTGGCGCAGAAGACAGAAATGAAGGAGTTTTATTCCAAGAATTTGTTGATCGTATGCGTGAACAATATGGTGCTTCTTCGCCGGAATACGAAGCCATTGCTACCGATCCATCGAACGATGATTACGTTTATTATGGCGAAACTAAGGTGCAAGATTTACCACTAAAAGATCGATTCTATCGCCTGTTGGGCTATCACGATGGAAATACTCCCGAAAGCGGTGGCAGTGATAATAAAACGGCTATTACCTTAAAGCCCGATTCGGAAGGCTTAATCAGCTCTTCAAGTATTCTGCAAACCAATTCATATTATCAGTACGAACTTGATTTCAATCCCGCTGATGTAAATGGGCTCGATGTTGGTACACCGGGCACGTATATCGTTGATAAAATTGAACGCGATCCTTATTACAAAACGTGGTATTTGGTACGAGTTCCATTGAAGGATTTCACGCGAAAATATGGCGAGATCGATAGTTTCCAGAACATTTCACACATGCGGGTGTGGATGAGTGGCTACAAAAAACCTTTCACTCTTCGCTTTGCAACATTTGAGTTTGTGGGTAGCCAATGGAATAAAGTAGATAATTTAACCGAATCGCCGGCTACACTCGATGGCTTCGAAGTGTCGACCATCAACATCGAAGAAAATGCAAACAGAGTTCCTTTTCCATATCGCCAGCCTGATGGCTCAATTCGCGCGATAAATCGTGGTGCTCAAATTCAGACCGTACAAAACGAGCAATCGTTAGTACTTAGTGTTGATGCACTTGGTCCGGGTGAAATTCACATGGTGAAGAAAGTGTATACCGGAAATCTGAATCTCTTGAATTACTCAAACATGCGGATGTTTGTGCATGGTGAGGGTTTTGATGATCGGGGCGATGCAGAGCTTGTAATTCGAATGGGTAATGATCTTGAGAATAACTTCTATGAATATCGCCAACCGGTAACACCTTCCGTAGAACGTGATTTTAAATACGATATAAATGATCAAGGCGGATTAGCCGCTGACGCCGAAGATATCTGGCTATACGATGAAAACAGCATGAATATCATCATTTCGGCACTCAACGTGTTGAAGCAGAACCGAAATTCTGTAAACTTTGATCCTTCGCAGTTGTTCGAACAAAAAGGACTGTTAGGCGAAGAGGGAGTTGAAGGCGCCGTTCTGGCGATCAAAGGAAATCCATCGCTGGATAAAGTTTCTGAAATCGGTTTGGGGATTCGTAACCCGTACGATCCATCGGATGTGAACACGCCAGGCGTGGCCAGCTTAAATGCTCAGTTCTGGTTAAACGAGCTTCGTGTATCCGGCTTTGATAACGAAAAAGGTTGGGCAGCAAACGCCAAATCGAGCGTGAAATTAGCTGATTTTGCAACTCTAAACGCCAATATGACTCGACGTACGAATGGTTTTGGCGGATTGGAATCGCAATTCGAAAGCAGAAGTGTTTCAGAACAATTCGGGTATAATCTAAGCTCAACCATCAACCTGCATAAACTAGTGCCCGATCGTTTTGGTTGGAATTTCCCGGTTACCATTTCTACCGCGCGTGATACCCAAACACCTAAATTTTTGCCGGACCAAGGGGATATTCGTCTCACGGATTTTAAAGACGCGATAAACTCGAACGAAAATCTATCCTCCGAACAAAAGCAGGATAGTATCAGCACCAGAATCGAGGATATTCAAACCGTTAACGAGCGATTTTCCATCAACTTTTCTGATATCTCAAAGAGGAATTCTAAAAGCGAACTGGCAAAGTACACCATCGATAACATGCGGTTGAGTTATGTGTACAACACCGGAAGTGCACAAAATCCTCAGTTGCAGTTTCAAAACAAATGGGATTATCAGGCTTCGGTATCGTACAATTTGTCGCTGCGTCGGGTTAAACTATTTACGCCCTTTGGCTTTACCCGAAATATACCTTTGGTTAAAGTGTTATCCGGTTTTAGGATGGGATATCTGCCAAGTTCTCTCACTTTTTCGTCGGGATTAACCCGTAATTACAGCGAATCTCGACGACGAAGTTTATCCGATCCAACGGCCATTCAGCCACTTCAGCAGTCGCACAATTTTACGCAACGTAATAACTTCGGCTTGAATTATAATCTGACTCCGTCGATACCGATTTCATTCCGAACATCAACGAATTTTGATTTGGCAAATGCGGGCATCGAAAACCGAAATGCAACCGGCGCCGATAGCCTAGCTTTCGACGTAAAACCTACTTTTGATGTACTTCAAGGCATCGTTTCTGATACGCTTACGGCTCGAAGATCAACCTATCAGGAAACCTACTCGGCCAGTTGGCGCCCAAACCTGAATCAAATTAAAGCAATTAATTGGCTTACTTATTCCTTGAGTTACGGCGGTGGATTTCAATGGAATAATAGTCCACGAGGTTCAAATTTAGGAGCTTCAGTGTCCAATAATTTCCAAATTGATAATTCTATAAAGATAGATGTTGAAGACATACTAGATCGGATTGGATTTATCAGCAAGATGAAGGAATCGGACGGAGAAGAAACGAAAGAAAGAAAGGCTAATAAAGACGCCCGAAGTAGAGAAGCTGAGCAAGATTTAGCAGACAGTTTACGAACACCGCGTCCGGCTCCGGATTTAGTAAGAGATTTTAAATATATAGGCCGAAAGGTGTTTTTGGCGGCATTTAGTATGAAAGATCTCTCAGGAAGTTATAAACGAACGAAGTCCGGAAGTCAGCCCGGTTATCAAGGTCAATCGCAGATTTTTTACGCATTTAATACTCCAGGCAGCAATAACTACTCACCACCGTTTGCATATCGAACGGGCTTTAAAGACCGTATTTCGCAAGAACAGCTGATCGATAATTTGGATGGAAATACCAATGTTCAACTTCCTGCAAATAACAGCATTAACGATACCTTTACTGCAAAAACGCGGATCAATCTGTTTCCAAACTTTACCATCGATTTGGATTGGAGCGCTGCAATCAACAACCGAAGCACTACTACAATTACCGTTACGCCGGAGGGTGAATATTCGTCGGTAGTGAGTGAGTCGGGCGGGTATAATTCTTCAGTTTGGGCCTTCGGTGATGGATATGAAAAGTTATTCAGAAATCAGCTTGAAACCGCCTACGCCGATATTAATGCAGGCAGTGATGTGATCGCAGATTCCCTCGGTAACAACGATGGTCGGTTTGTTCTAAACCGAAATACCTTGGAAGAGGATTTCCGGGATGCATATTTAGGCACCAATGTGAATGGATTGGGCAGTAAAGGATTATTTGTATTCCCTCGACCGGGTTGGCGAATAAACTGGAACAGATTTCAAGAATATCTACCGTTTATTGGTCAGTTTTTATCCAATGCTACACTTTCACATTCCTATCGAGGGACGTACAAAGTTGATTGGACGTTAAATACCTTAACGGGCGAGCAATCGGCGCAATCGTTGGGCAGCACCTTTGATATTATTGATAACAGGCGTCGATTTGAACCAACCACTCTGCGAGCTGAACGAAGATTTTCTCCTTTGGTGAAACTGAGCATGACGTGGGAATCGAATTTGAGAACTGAGTTTGGCTACGATCGAAGTACTATTTCAACCTTTGCCATATCAAGTAAGCGGGCGACCGAAACTTTATCGCAGGGGATCGATTTCTCGATGAATTACACGTTCAGAAATGTGAAAATGAAGATGTTTCCGAAGATAAAGAACAACATCGACTTGAGTTTGCGTGGCAGCTACAAAAACGACACCGAGTTGAGTTACAAGTTGGACAGCGATATTGGGAATGCTTTGATTCCGAATGCACCAACGGTACTACCGGTTGAAGATGCCGAAATACTTAGTAGTAGAGAGACCGGTCAAAAAAGAATTAACGGTACGTTTTCGGTGGGATATAAAATATCGGCTTCGATTTCATCCAATTTCGAATACACGTACAGCCGCATCCAATCCAATAATATTCCAACCCGTACCAATCACGATATACGCTTTAATGTGCGTATCGCTATTTCATCAAGGTAGTAATTTCTTTAGGGTCGAAGTACGCGATCAACCAAAATACAATGGAAATCCCCAAAGCCTGATATGGTAGCCAATCGCCATATTTGGCATAAAAAGTCTTTTCGGTGATGACAGGAATGATTGAATTAAATCCGGTACGAACCCAATAATCGGTTTTTTGTTCTACAGTCCCATCCGGACGGATAATCCCCGACGTGCCGTTATTTGCACTTCTAACCACCCATCGGTTAAACTCAATAGCACGAAGCTTGGCATATTCAAAATGTTGGCGATGTCCGCTGGAATCGCCCCACCAGCCATCATTGGTGATAATCGTCAAAAATCCGGCACCATCATTAACAAAGTTGCGTATCCAACTTGGGTACACCGAATCGTAGCAAATTAATCCGGGAGTTACGAATTCAGAAGTATGTAACTGAACGGCTTCTGTTCCTTTGCCAAAGCCGGCGATTCCGCCCCAATCCACCCAGTTGAACACATCTATGGTAGTGAGAAGTGGTAAAAAAGGGATTCGCTCAACAATGGGAACCAAATTGTGTTTGTCGTACCGAGCAGTAGCTCCGGATGCATCCGCAAAAAAAGTACCATTGAAAATATTATAAGGAGTGCTGCCATATAATCCTCGGGTTAGTTCAGGCACTTCATCGGGATATAACGTGTATAAACCTGTACCAACGATAAAATTTGTGTTCCAAACTTTCGCCGAATCTGCGATGCGCTTGAGGTGACGAGAGTTCATCAATACCGCATTTTCGATGGCATTTTCGGGCCAAACGATGAGCTTCGTTTCAGGAGTTTTGGTCCTAACGGTAATCGAAAATAAACTGTCAATCACTTCATCATTACCACTCATACCGCCATACTCGAGATAAGAATCGTGATTGGGTTGAATAACCGTAACCGGAATTAATGTAGCTTCAGATTCGACCGGTTTATCCATCGCAAAAAAGAGGAGAGAAGCTAGTGGCAATGCAAGTAGTATAGCAGTAGCACCTACTGCGAAATTTTTGTTGCCGGTTTTTATGGCTTGATAAGCAAGCGCAGCGGTTATCGTAACCCAAAAGGTAATGCCCAGATGTCCGGTAATTGAAATGTATTGAATGAGACTAATTTGCTTAGCCCATGCATTTCCGATGGCAAGCCATGGCCAAGCTAAATCCCAATTGTGATGTAAAAACTCGTAGGTAGTCCAAGCACTGGCTTGCAGCACAACCAAAAGAATAAATCCGGAGTATTTTTGCTGAAAATAACGCATCAACATGAGTGGAAGCGTCATTACAGCTGCATTGGCAAGAATGGCAGCAATTCCCGCCGGTACGCTTGCCATAGTTAGCCAGTAAGTGGTGATCACATTCCAAAGCACTAACCCCGGATAGGCCACATAAGCAAACTGCCGATTACTGTCGCACAGGCTCGCCAAGTGGAAGATCAATATGAAAGCCGGAATGGTTAAAAACGAAAGGTTTACAGGCGGGAAACTCAATCCCAATAATATGCCTGCAGTAAGCGAAACCACCCATTTATTCTGAAAATAGCGATTCATTCTGTGTATTTATTTCCTGCGATTACCACTACAATTTCGCCTTTGATTGAAGGTCGCTCTGCGAATTCATTTTTTAGTTCAGCAACCGGCGCACGCACAATTTCTTCAAATGTTTTTGTGAGTTCACGCGCTACGGCGGCTAATCGTTTGCTGCCAAAATATTCTTCCACTTCGCCCAGCAGTTTCACCAAACGATTCGGGCTTTCGTAAAGTATGATGGTGCGTTCTTCTTCGGCCAATTCTTTTAAACGTTTTTGTCGCCCTTTTTTGTGGGGAAGGAATCCCTCGAAACAATACCGATCGCAGGGGAGTCCACTTCCGACAAGCGCTGTTGTTGCGGCATCCGGTCCAGGGATTACAATTACCTGATGCCCGTTCTGATTGGCAGATCGAATGGCCAGAAATCCTGGATCAGAAATTCCCGGCATGCCCGCATCGCTGATTAGCGCAACATCTTGATTCGAATCCAAAATTTGAAGCAGATAGTCTACTTTCTTATGCTCGTTATGCTGATGGAAGGAGAACGAGGGCGTATTTATGCCAAAATGCTTAAATAGCTTGCCGGACGTTCGGGTGTCTTCACAGGCGATGTAGGCCACCTCTTTCAATGTTTCTACCGCTCTGGGCGAAAAATCACTCAAATTTCCTATAGGTGTAGCTACGATGTATAGTTTTGACAAAATCTTAAATTTATTGGAGCGGAAGTTGATGTTTTTTAGTTGTAAAACAAACTTATTGAAATAAGATAAAAGAGCTTATTATCAGTTGTTAACTTTTGACCTAATATTTCTGCAGCAATGGCTATGAATTTCAAACCATCGGGACTAAATCACATCACCATTCGGGTAAATCGCATCGACGCTTCGAAAGAGTTTTACGGAGACGTTCTGGGCTTCGAACTTGTTAAAACGATGGGGCAAAGCATGGCAGTGTACGATGTTGGCAATGGCGACACGCTTGTGATTGTTGAAGCCGAAACAAGTTACGATCCTACTTCTCGTGACTTTAGAGTTGATCACTTCGGTTTTTATATGGATTCGGCCAAGCAAGTAGACGAAGTTGCCGAGTATTTCAGAAAGCATGAAATAACCATCATAAGCGGACCGGCAAACCGTAAAAAAGGACGTTTTCTATTTGTTGCCGATCCGGATGGTAATATGCTCGAATTTTTCTACGAAGAGAAATAATCAGAACTCGTAAAACTCCTGGTGGTGCACTTGAAAGTAATCATCATCTTGCCAATCGGTATTGATGATGATGCCACCGATCAAATAGAGTCGGATTCCCGATAAATCTTTGCGAACTGCATCAACAATTTGGTGCATGGTAGTATTGATGCTTTCGTAAGCAACTTCGGTAGCCTTTTTTAGTTGATCATCTGCCGCCAGAATATCTTCCTTGTGACTATTCAGCATGTTAAACACCTGCGACTGCTGATAATCTAATGAGTTTTCATCCGGCGTAGCATCCGCTTTCAATGCTCCTAAAGCCGCGTGAAGCGAGCCACAACTAGCTGATTTTGCGCTTTGATTCTGACGATTCATGAATCCCACTTCTTCATCTGATGAATATCCGATATGTGGACCGTAAATGATCATCGCTGCGCCATTATCCGGCATGTGGCTCAAAAAGGCTTTTAATCCGGTAATTCCTGTAAAAGGTAAACCTGATATTCCACCCATGGTAAAAGGACCCGGGCCGGCAAATAGATGACTGAACTCAGGAAAAAGATTATTCACTTCATCGCTGCAAATAGAGGTTGCCCAAATACTATCCGATAAATCGATATTCTTATCGGCGTAGGCTCTGATGATGTCAGTCTTTAACTCTTTAATAGAAATGGCATTCGGAAAAACAGTATTCACACTCATAATTTTAGAAGGTTTCTTATAAAATTTGCTTTAGTCTTAGCTAGATTTGAATTCAAATGAATAGTAAAATCTAAGAACTATAGACGCTTCTTGCTCTCAAATCGATCCAAAATCTTCAAATTTTACCTTTTTTGGAAACGCTTTGCTAACCCGATTGAAACGCTTCCATGAAAATAATCGCGTTAACTTAATGTTAATAAATAGCCTGTAAATAGAAATTGGTATCGCTTTTCTGCCTTATTTCGGGCATTTCGTATTGTTTCGATGTTCTTGATAGAAATCCTCAATCAACAAAAATAGTGAAAGTCTGCTTGAAAGGTCGATAACTTGGGAGCAGAGAAAAAAAGAGACTTAAAAAGACGGCTTCTGATAACTAAAAGAAAGAATCAGAAAGCAATCAGCAAAAGCTGATAATTAATTCATCACTAAAAAAGGAGAGCATTTTTGCATAACAGATATAATTATTCATCCCACTACCTACCATTTGCACCAACGTACGGTTGGGCGAAGCAAACAAAGAGATCAAGCATTAGACTGAGAAAGTTTTTCTCAAAACTTTTATCACAAGCTAAGCCAATTGTTCGGGTTGATTCACTCATCAGCGCAAACAACTAATTCTCTTAATTACTAAAAACACTCATCTACTCACTCATCACATTATGAAAACATCCATTTCAAAAATGGCTGTAGCAATTGCTATCGCTTTTGCTGCAACCGTTCAAACCTTTGCCCAAACAACACATATTCGCAATGTTGAGCTCAGTGCTTACAACAAAATTCAGGTTAGCATCGACACCGAGGTGATTCTGCTCAAAAGTAAACGTAATCATGTTACTTTAGTTGGCGATTCGGCTTACATAGCTGCAATTCCTGTAATTTCGGAAGAAAGCATTTTAAGTATGAATTATCAGTTCGAACCGGATGCAAAACTGAAGAAAGTGGTAATCGAATACACTGCACTTGACCACGCAACAACCGGTGGAAATGGAACCTATTATTTCCATAATCTACAAGAAGATGATTTGGTGGTATTTAATCCTTATGCCAATGTAGTTATGACAGGAAAAACCGATAACATCCGAATTGTTTCACAAGAAGGTGTTACCGATTTAACGGCACTCAATACACAAAAAAGAGTGTTACATATCGGTGAGTCTGCAATGTTGGTTACGAATAAGGCACAGTAAGCAGTTAATACCTAGCGATTAAGCGCTTTATATTAATTTTTATTTACCTGGGAGAGTCTTCGGTAAGTTTCCGTATCTTAAGTGCGTGAGTTCGTGACGAGACTGAAACGAATCCAAAACGGATACCAAAGACCTTTCAGGTTTATAATTTATTGCTGGCTTTTATGAATCAAGCAGTCGCGCTTGAAGCTTGTCCAATGCTCACCTAACAATAAATATCGGACAGGCTAAAGTACAGCATTTTACGCCCCTCTGTTAATACATATAAATGACTACATTCAGTGAATTAGGCCTTCAACAGCAGTTGTTGGACGCTATCGCCCTGTTGGGTTTCGAAAATCCAACCAAAGTTCAGGAACAGGCTATTCCTCAAATTCTAAATTCGAACGACGATCTGGTAGCCTTGGCGCAAACCGGAACCGGAAAAACGGGAGCTTTTGGCCTTCCTGCTCTTCAAAAAATCAATCCTGACCTTCCTAAAGTTCAATTATTGATTTTATCGCCAACGAGAGAACTTGCAATTCAGATTGCAAAAGACCTTAAGTCGTACGCTAAATTTCAAAAGAATATTAAATCCGTAGCTGTTTACGGTGGTTCTGAAATCAGAACTCAAATAAAAGCCATTCAAAATGGTGCGCAAGTTGTTATCGGTACGCCCGGTAGAACCCTTGATTTGATTCGTCGCCGCAAACTAGATGTAACCAACATCCAGACCGTAGTGCTTGATGAAGCCGACGAAATGCTAAACATGGGTTTTCAGGAAGATCTGGATCAAATTCTAGCCGATACCCCGGCCGAAAAGCAAACGCTGCTTTTTTCTGCAACCATGCCAAAGGCGATTTCTAAAATTGCCAAGAAGTACATGACAAACCCCGTTAATATTGAAGTAGGGGAGCGAAATTCAGGTGCTAAGAACGTAGAGCATCATTATTACACCGTACAGGCTCGAGATCGTTTTGAAGCGCTTAAACGCTTAGTTGATATGTTGCCGGAGATTTACGGGATCATTTTCTGTAGAACTCGTCAGGAAACTGCCGACATTGCCCACAAACTGAAAAAGCAGGGCTATGAGGTTGATCTCTTGAACGGAGATTTATCCCAAAACCAACGCGATGACGTGATGAAGCGTTTTCGTACTAAAGAACTTCAACTGCTTGTTGCTACCGATGTAGCTGCACGTGGTTTAGATGTTGATAACCTTACGCACGTGATCAACTACAATCTTCCGGATGATTTGGAAGTGTACATTCACCGTAGCGGTAGAACCGGACGTGCCGGTAACTCAGGTATTTCCATCACCATCGTTCATACGCGCGAAACTCGTAGAATCCAAAACCTCGAGCGTATGTCGGGCAAAGATTTTATCGAGAAGAAAATCCCGAGTGGGGAAGAGATTTGCGGAATTCGTATGCTGGATTTGATCGACACCGTAACATCTACGGATGTTGATGAAGATCGAATTGGTAAGTTTTTACCTGCAGCAATGGAGAAGTTAGAAGGTTTAGATCGCGAAGAGTTGATCAAGCATTTCCTTTCGGTTGAGTTCAATCGTTTCTTAGAGTATTACAAAAATGCTCCTGATTTGAATGCCAAAGGTAAATCGGGTAGAAATGATCGAAGTGAACGCGGTGAGCGTGGAAATCGTGGCGATCGAGGTTCAAGATCTCGAAGCGACGATAACAACTACGAGCGCTTTTTTATCAATATTGGTAAGCGCGATGGATTAAATCCGGTTCGTTTGATGGGCGTGATAAACGAAGTTCTTAAAGGTGATAAGCCTGACTTCGGTAAAATCGACGTTGATCTGAATTTCTCCTTTTTCGAAGTGGAACCCGGTTACGGAAACGAAATGATTAAAAGCGTGAAAGGTATTAAATTCGAAGGCCGTCCCGTTGCGATTGAAGAATCGAAAGGTGGAAGCCGAAATAATAAGCGTGGCGGTAATCGTTCGAAACGAAAACGCAGATAAACCGCTGATCCATTGAAACCCGTTGATGTAGCCATTTTAACAGAATCGAGGTATTTGAATCCCAAAGAAGATTCGCAGTATGTGATGAATGTACTTTGGGAGGATAATCTGCTGAAATCAGCCCTCGAAAAACTGGATTTGAATGTGGTTCGCATCGACTGGGCGGATCCGGATTTCGACTGGAATTCGACCCGTTGTGCCGTTTTTAGAACAACTTGGGATTATTTCGACCGATTCCCCGAGTTCGACGCTTGGCTTTCCCGCGTTAAAGATCAAACCATGTTTATTAATCCAATTCCGCAAATACGTTGGAATATGGATAAGAAATATTTGCGAGATCTGGCCGAAAAAGGAATTCGAACGGTAACCACAAAATTTATCGAGCGGGGCACTACTACTTCGCTGCATGAGCTTTTCCTTGAAATGGGCAGTGAAGACGTGGTGCTAAAGCCAACCATTGCGGGAGCGGCACGACATACCTATAAACTTTCTATTGAGAATGTTGACGAGCATGAATCGATCTTCCGAAAGCTGATTGCCAAAGAAGATATGATGCTGCAACCCTATCAATACAGCATTACAACCAAAGGCGAAATTTCGTTAATGGTGATAGGCGGCGAGTTTACACACGCAATTCTAAAGAAAGCTAAATCCGGCGATTTTAGAGTACAAGATGACTTCGGAGGAACGGTTCATCCCTACGATCCGGGCTATTTGGAAATGGAATTTGCCGAAAAAGTAGTAAAAGCCTGCGATCCAATACCGGCGTATGCCCGGGTGGATATCATGTGGGATAATTCAGGCGATTTTGTGTTAAGCGAACTTGAATTAATCGAACCGGAACTATGGTTCCGAGAAGAAATGAGTGCAGCAAAAAAACTTGCGCGTATTATCAATCGACAGATCGACGAAAGCTCAGATTTTTATTGATCCAATAAATTATTTGTAGCAGTAATTCACGAATTACTGCTACAATATTTTTTAATGATGCTTACAGCTTGGTAGGATTTGGTGCATCACCATAAACAAGTTCCGGATCGAATACTTTTTCAGATTCCTCGAATTTCAATTCGCCATCTTTTTCAAAGAACTCATCACCGGTAGGTACACTGCGGTAGAAACAAGAGCGGTATCCAACGTGGCAGCTGGCACCATTGCCTTGTACTTCAACACGTAACCACACACAATCCTGGTCGTCGTCGATGCGCATTTCCTTCACGATTTGAGTAAGACCGGAAGTGGCGCCTTTATGCCAAAGTACCTCACGGCTACGGCTGTAATACACGGCCTCGCCCAGCTCAATAGTTTTCTTGAAAGCTTCCACATTCATGTAACCATGCATCAGCAATTCTCCGGAAGTAAAATCGGTGGTTACAACGGGAATTAAGCCATTCTCGTCGAATTTAGGAGCCAGATCTTTTTCTTCTTCAACCTGGTACACAGTTTTTCGTTCTTTAAAAGTAATGTCACTCATGATTTCTAATTTGTCGTTCTGAATGGAATCGAAGAATCTGCACAGTTAGTAGACTTCGGTTCGCCTCACAAGACGATGTTTGTTGTATTATTTCAATTTCTTTTTGGGATTTTCTGGTACGGGATCATATCCGTGGCTTCCCCAGGGATGACATCTTCCGATGCGTTTCAATCCCATCCAAAATCCTTTCAATGCTCCCCATTCGTTCACAGCTTCAATCATATATTGCGAACAGGTGGGGGAATACCTACACGATTTACCCAGCCAAGGCGAAATGGCCAGCTGGTAAAATCGAACAATGCCCACGATCAACCAACGAAATATGTTGTTGATGAGCTTCATTAATCCAAGTCATAGGTAGTACCGTCTTTTCCATCTTTCAACTGTACACCCAAAGCTTTCAAATCATCTCTGATTTTATCAGAAAGCGCAAAATCTTTATTCGATCGGGCATCCTTTCTGATTTCGATCAATAACTCAACTAAACCGCCGGTCAAATTAGAATCGCCGCCCGAGTTTGTTGGCCAGATCCCAAGTACCTCATCAACAACCTTTTTGAAGGCGCTTTTAACTTCTTCGATATTGGCCGGAACTGATCCTTTTGTGATTTGCTTTCGAATTTCTTTTCCGTGCTCGAACACCACTGCAATGCCTTGGGCCGAGTTGAAATCGTCGTTCATCACCGCTTCAAAATCATTGATGAAGTTATCGATAGGGTAGGCTTCGCCTTTTCCTGCCGTACTTTTTTCGATGGCGCTAACGATTGAATGCAAATTCTTTAAACCGGTTTCAGCGGCTTCCAGCGCATCCTCAGAAAAATCGGTGGTACTGCGGTAATGACTTTGCAACAAGAAAAAACGAATAACTTCCGGGCTCCAGGCGCGGGTTAATAATTTGTGATCCCCCGTAAAAAACTCGTGAAGATTAATGGCGTTCCCCAACGATTTACCCATTTTTTGGCCTTCGAGGGTAACCATGTTGTTGTGCATCCAATATTTCACAAACTGGGCGTCGTGGGCGCATTCTGATTGTGCAATTTCACATTCGTGATGCGGAAACTGATTCTCTAATCCACCGCCGTGAATATCAAAACTTTGGCCAAGATATTTGGTGCTCATTGCCGAGCATTCGATGTGCCAGCCCGGGTAACCAACGCCCCAAGGCGAATCCCACTTCATCAAGTGCTCGTCATCCGCTTTTTTCCAGAGGGCGAAATCTGCAGCATTTTTCTTATCACTTGCCACATCCACTCGAGTACCGGATTCGGCTTCTTCTAAATTTCGTCCGCTTAATTTGCCGTAGTTTGGATCAGAGGCTACATCAAAATACACATTGCCATCGGCGTTGTAGGCATGACCCCGTTCGATTAACGTCTTTATCATCGCGATTTGCTCAGGAATATGTCCGGTTGCACGAGGAGCGATGTCGGGGCGAAGCACATTCAGTGCATCCATATCGCGGAAATAAGTAAAGGTATATTGCTCGGCTACCTGCATCGGATCAATTTGTTCGATGCGGGCTTTTTTAGCCATTTTATCCTCGCCTTCGTCGCCATCGCCCACTAGATGACCTACATCAGTGATATTTTGAACATACTTCACTTTGTACTCGAGGTAGCGCAAATAACGAAGCACCACATCAAACGAAACATAGCTTTTGGCATGGCCAAGATGCGCATCGCCATATACGGTTGGGCCACATACATACATCCCCACAAAAGGCGGATTTAGCGGCTCGAAGCGTTCTTTTTTGCGAGTAAGCGTGTTGTAAATGTGAAGTTCTTTTTCAGCCAAAACGATGTTATAGCTCAGTATTGGTTTTAATGAAATCGATGAATTTCTGCTGTACGTCTTTTTGTTTGAACGCACCACGGAACTCAGAGGTGATCGTACTACTGCTCTGATCTTTAATTCCGCGAGTTGAAACACAAAGGTGTTTACTGTCGATGAATACGGCAACATCGTCGGTTTCCATGGCTTCGGCCAAAGCATCAGCAATTTGAAGCGTCAGGCGTTCTTGAACTTGTGGTCGGCGTGAGAAATAATCAACCAATCGGTTAATTTTAGACAAGCCAATCACTTTGCCTTTCGAAATATAGGCAACGTGAGCTTTTCCGATAAAAGGAAGAAAGTGATGCTCGCAAAACGAAGTAACCTGAATGTTCTTTTCGATCACCATATCGCTGTAATCGTAGCCATTGCTGAAAGTACGCGCTTCCGGACGATTAACGGGATTCAAACCGTTGAAAATTTCTTTAACATACATTTTCGCAACGCGTTGAGGGGTTCCTCTCAAGCTGTCGTCGGTTAAATCAAGGCCAAGTGTTTCCATGATTTTTGTAAAATGCTCTCTGATAATGTCGATTTTTTCATTATCACTTAGGTCGAAGGCGTCGTCTCTTAACGGTGTAAGTTCAGAAGTTCCGATGTGTGCATCGCCAAGATCTTCGATGATCTCTAATTGTTCTACGTCTGATTTGTTATTCAATGTGCTTGAAGGATTTAAATGATTGCTTACCTCTTACGGAGCATTTAAAACAGAACCCTAAAAATAAGAGTTCCTGAATTGAATTGCATGGAATTCATTTGGCTTCTTTATCAAGAATAAGGCTCTTTTTTTTACAATTTTAGTTTATGGAACTCCGATTTTAGGTTTGAATTTTCAAAATAAATTGAAAATTGAATCGGATTTAGTTTGCTGTCTCCCAATATCTTATCTGATTATTTGTTGGTACAAGTATCAATAAATTAACGATTTAATTAAAATTTGGGAACTAGAAGATGTAAGTAAATAGTTAGGTACTCGACTAAAACATTCAATCAAATGAGACCTACTTATGAATTTACAATTGCTATTCGCTTCACAAATTGAAGCTGGAGATGTAGTTGGGTTTACCTTCTTCATCGGCACCATGGCTATGCTGGCAGCGACCGTATTCTTTTTTGCGGAGCGTCAAAATGTACCGGAAAAGTGGAGATTATCACTTACTGTTTCCGGCCTTATAACTGGTATTGCTGCATTGCATTATTACTATATGCGCGATTACTACTTAACACTGGGTTCTAGCCCAACTGAATTTCGATACATTGACTGGGTATTAACCGTACCATTAATGTGTGTGGAGTTTTATTTGTTAACTCGTCCATATGGCGCAAAAGGAAAAACACTCTTCGCTTTAATAGTGGCATCGGTAGGGATGCTGGTTACCGGTTATATTGGTGAAGCGATTCAACCAGAATCGACCATACTATGGGGAACCATTTCTACAGTATTCTACCTTTATATCGTGTATGAAGTATTTGCAGGAAGTATTGCTAAACTTGCGAAAGGATCGAATAATCCTGCACTAAATCAGGCGATGTTTCTACTAAAAATCTTTATCACTTTAGGCTGGTCGGTATATCCAATTGGGTATATGACGATGGAAGGTAATTTGCTTGCCGGACTCGGTAACATAGATGTGATATATAATATAGCAGATGCGATCAACAAGATCGGTTTTGGATTAGTTATCTACTATGTTGCAACGTCTGAGAGTTCAAAATAGACGAAAAGAAAGCTAAACAATATAGAAGGCAATGGGTTAACACCTGTTGCCTTTTTTTATGGTTTTAGTTCGGATTACCAAAAAATTACTTTTTATCCCACCATGAATAAAGCTTCTCCACAACTAACATATGTGGCAAAGTGAGTACCGCAATAACTACAAATAATAGAGAAACAAGTAGTTCCTCATTCCCATAGGCATTAAGTAGATTGTAAACGAATAGAAGTCCTAGATAAGAAAGTAAGCTAAACACAAAGGATTCTTTAAAAAACCATCCAAAACTAACGGCATGTTCTTTTGATCGAAGATACCGCAACATCACTAAGGCGTGATTAAAAGAATGCCATAAACCAAAATAAATGGCAAAAGCCCAAACTAGATTACTATAAACAAAAAGCAGTGGTACGATGAGTGCATCCACAAAAAATGTGAGTTTCTAGGTGATTTTTGAAGGATTTGTAATCAAAACGATGAGATAAACGGCGGGATAGATTCCTGCAATAATCCACTTTAAAACGGTGGGATCGTACGATTGAGATATGATATCATAAATTGAAATATCGGTTATAGCCGCAATTACTGCCGAAGAGTAGGCTAAATCTCCAAAAACAATGAGCCCGACAACAGTAATTCCTCTACTAATATGAATCGCCCATTTGGACCAACCACTTATTGAAAATCGCTCTGCATCAGCTTGCCCAAAGTGATACAAAGTGATGAGTAGAAAAAACATGAAACTGAAAAATGGGAAGAAGATCCAAAGCAATGCATACAACGCAATTGCTGATAAATACCATCCGTAAAACCATTTGTTTAACGAATATGGATTCCAGCCTTCCAGGTTTCCATCAATATGATGATCCAGAGCGCCGTGCGGCATCCCGATGAATAAAATTACAAGTGCCAGAATTATATAGCGCGAACTTTCGGCAAATTGTGGGGCTAATTGATTAAGCAAAATAACAGCTACTGCTACAGCTGTTTGTATCCAAATACGCTTTGGTATGCTCATTTTAATTTATTGATGAATAATTATCAACAGAACCATCCAATCTTCAAAATCATTTATTCAGCAGTATTTTATTTAAGTAACATCCTCTTTTTGGTTTCGATTACCGATCCGCCACTTCGCAATTGATAGAAATAACCCCCACTTGATAAACCGGTAGCATCAAATGTTGCAGAATACAATCCTGCGGTATGTTTTTGGATTTATCGTCGAATATCAGATTGTTTTTATTTGCGTTTACGTTTTAAACTTCATTTCAACATTAATAACTTCTAAAATTGAGGTTTCAGTTGGGGTTCGTACTGTCATAAAGTATCTTTAGCGAGGTAAAAAATTGAGTTATGAAAAAAGGAATTTTATCAACGGTTGTTTTGATTGGTGTGCTGTATATGGGGATTTGCACGTACTTTTACTTCATTCAGAATGCTATTTTGTTTAACCCTTCTACGTTAGACGAAAACCACGAATTTAATTATGCGTTCAAATTCGAAGAGCGCTGGTTTGAAATTGGTGATGAGGCCCGGATCCATGCGATTCATGCTAAAGCGGATTCAAGCAAAGGACTTGTGGTATTCTTTCATGGAAATGGAGGCAATGCCCAAACGAGTCCGGCAAAGTTTGAGCTCTTTTTAAATAACGGCTACGACGTGCTTTATCCGGATTACAGAAGTTATGGTCTAACGGAAGGCGAGCTTTGGAATGAAGACGATTTGGTAGGCGATATGAAAGTAGTGTATCGCGAAATTTCGAAAGAATATGCCGAAGATGACATTGTTATTCTTGGTTACTCGCTAGGTTCAGGCGTTGCCGCGCAAGTGGCAGCAGAGAATAATCCCAGAGAACTTATACTCTGGACACCTTATTATAGCGTGGTTGATATGAAAGATGCTCAATATTGGTTTTTACCGGATTTTCTGGTCCGATATCCACTGCGTACAGATTTGGCTTTGCCAAGGATTGAAGAGCCTATCACCATTTTTTATGCAGCAGAAGATGAGCTACTTCCGGTAGAGCGAGCCATTAAATTAAATAAGTTTTTAGATGGCAATGATGAATTCATCATGCTCGAGGGGCAGGGGCATAATTGGGTGTTTGATAATGAACAATTAAAGGCCAAAATGGCTGAAATTTTAGCGGAGGAATAGCATTGGAAATTGCGATTAGTGCAGGAGCATTACTTTTAGGGATAATTATTGGATATGCGATCGCTCATTTTAAATCGAAGTCGGATTCAGGGAGGCTGGAAGAACGAATTGCCAATTTAGAGCAACAAAAGCAGGAAATTTCCGATCGGTTGGAAAGTGAAGTGAAAGAAGCTCGGGAGCATTCGGAAAAGCTTCATCAACAAAAAGAAGAAGAACTTAAAGCAGAGCGGGATAAAAGTGCGCACCTCGATCGGGAACTGGCTGGACTTAAAGCCGAATATGATGCGCTGCAGATAAAGCTGAACGAGCAAAAAGGCGAGCTCGAACACATGCAAGAGCAATTGAAGGTGCAGTTCGAGAATCTGGCGAATAAAATTTTGGATGAAAAAGCGGAGAAATTCACCAAGCAAAACCGCGAAAATCTGGATCAGTTGTTGAATCCACTGGGGATAAAATTGGAAGAATTTCGGAAGAAAGTGGAAGAGACCTACAACGACGAAAATCGCCAGCGAGCCACGTTAAAGGAACAAATTCGTCAAATGGCGGAGTTGAATCATCAGATGAGTGAAGACACCAAAAACCTGACCAAAGCGCTGAAAGGAGATTCGAAAGCCCAAGGGAATTGGGGCGAAGTAGTGCTGGCCAGTATTTTGGAAAAATCAGGACTTCGAAAAGATGAGGAGTATTTCACACAGCAAAGTGAAACCACGGCAGATGGCCGAAGATTGCAGCCTGATGTGGTTGTAAAATTGCCCGACGAAAAGTTCCTGATTGTGGATTCGAAAGTATCGTTAACTGCCTACGAGCGATATGTAAGTGCTGATGAGAAAGACGAAAGGGAAAAATATTTGAAGCAACACGTATTGTCGATTCGAGCGCATGTGAAAGGATTGAGCGAGAAGAACTACACGCAATTGTTTCAGGATAAGACGCCTGATTTTGTGTTGTTGTTTATTCCCGTTGAGCCGGCTTTTGCGGCAGCACTGCAAGCCGAACCGGAGTTGTATAATGAGTCGTTTGAGAAGAATATTGTGATTGTAAGCCCATCAACGTTATTGGCAACCTTATTTACCATTAACACAATTTGGAAGCGGGATCGCCAGAATAAATACGCCTTGGAAATTGCTGAACGGGGCGGAGCGATGTACGACAAGTTTGTGGGCTTTGTAGAAAGTATGGATGACATTGGAAATCGAATTCGCCAAACACAAGACAGTTATGAAGTAGCAATGAAGCGATTAAAATCGGGATCGGGGAATTTGGTTCGCCAAGCCGAAATGCTGAAAGAACTGGGAGCCAAAGCCACAAAGGCATTGCCGGAATCTGCTACAAACGATACTGACGACGAAGCTAAATCGCTGTTTGATTAAGGCTAAGTTATTCTCACCTAATTTAGAATTCTATAATTATAAAACTGGGGCTTAACGTTTAGTTTATAATAGTCGATAATGACGGTAATGAATACTCAGATTATGCCCGAAAATTCAAGTGTAGCAGAAGTCCAATCTGAACAGCATAGATTGCTTGAGTTATATAGGCATGAAATTTTGGATTCGGGCGAAGAAACAGAATTTGATAACCTGGTTTCTTTAGCAGCTCAAATTTGTGAAGTGCCTGTAGCCCAAATAAACTTTATCGATGAAACCCGCCAGTGGACAAAAGTCAAAATAGGCGTAGATTTTATTGAGCTCCCGCGGGAAGTTGGATTTTGCCATCATACCATTCAACAAGATGAATTCATGATTGTTGAAAACACACTTGATGATGAGCGCTTTTGTGAAATGCCTTTTGTTAAAGATGCTCCCGGTGTACGTTTTTATGCCGGTTTTAATTTGAAATCAAATTCATACAATCTCGGAACTATTTGTGTGATAGGTACCGAAGCAAAACAACTCAAAGATCATCAAAAAAAGGCACTTGAAACACTTGCCCGAGAAGTTGAAGCCCGAATGGAATTACGCCGGAAGAATATAGAATTAGATACGATTTCTCGATTCCTGGAGTCGTCGGTTGATATCATGATAGTTGCCGATGCTCAAAGCTTTAAAGTTGAAAAATACACGGATCAAGTTTCAAAAGTGTTAAGCGCTTCAAAGCCTGAAACTGAGAACTACAGCCTGTATAGACTGCTAAATGATGTTGATGTTCTGGCAAAATTACGCGAATGGAACGACATGAAGCCGGGAAAAATCATGAATGTGGAGACGGTGATAAACGATGAAAATAGTAAACTCCGCCATGTTGCATTAAGCATTCACAAACATCGGGGCAAATTTTATATATCAGGGAAAGATATTACCCAAAAGAAACAGTATCAGGTTAGTTTAGAGCAGTCGCTGGAAGAAAAGACTGTGTTACTTTCTGAGATTCATCACCGGGTAAAAAACAACCTTGCAGTAATCTCAAGTTTCTTGCAACTCGAGGAATTCAAATCTGATAATCCTGCGGTACAAAAGAGCTTATTTACGAACTATATGCGCGTTAACACTATGGCATTGATTCACGAGCAATTGTATCAAGAGTCGGATTTTACCGCTGTGGTTTTTGATCAATACATTCACAATTTGGTTAAATCTACGCGCGAAAAACGATCTCGAGAAAGCGGACATATTTCGATCAATTATTCGGCTGATTATGTGTTATTGAACATCAATCAGGCATTGCCTTGTGCACTGATATTAAACGAGTTAATATCGAATGCCTATGAATACGCATTTCAAAATCGTGATTCCGGATCAATTAAAATCACCTTAACTCAAAAGGATGAGCATATTTGTTTGATCGTAGAAGACGATGGGGTAGGTTTGCCAACAGATTTTGTTTTCGAAGAATCTCCTACGCTGGGGGCAACACTCATGTATTCTTATTCTGATCAACTAAAAGCAGACGTTAACATTAATACTGAAAACGGCACGCGATTCGAGCTGAGTTTTAGATCGCTGCGAGATGCAAAAGGATCGGCATCGTCTGTTGCGCTGGCAGTATAATTTATGCTTTAATGCCGTAAAGCTGAACGTAAAAGCCTTTCATAACAGGTAATTTAGAGCTACTTTTTTCTACGAACTCTTTCTTCATTTGCTGGTGATCAATCTGAACTTCCAGTTCAAGTCCAAGCTCTTCTAGCAATTCCACAAACTCGTCGCGAGTAATTTTGAATTTCAACGTTTCGCCAACCATTGCTATGCCGCCTCTAAAAACAGCGCGGTATAAATAATTCAATTCATCAATCGAGAAGAAGGTGGTTACCAGTTTATTTTTGGCATTCATCGACAGGATGTCTTCCACTACTCTTTCGGAAGGCAACAGGTCGAGATAATCGAATAAACCTTCGGCTATAAACACCGTTTTTTTCTTAGGATCGAACTCCGGGTGGGCTCGTAATGCCTCGCCCGATCGCTCAAATTCAAGGTCACAGGCAACAAAATGAAGATTGGCATTGAGATATTCGTGCTGGTTAAGAAATCCGTTCTTTTCCCCAATCATTGATTGGCGATCCAGTTCGAAGACAGGTATCCCTTTTTGCGAATAGTACGCCCCTAAATGGTCAAATCCGGCGCCTAAATTAACTATTTGCTCAAAACCAGAATCAATCAATTCTCGAACTTCTTTCCCCACAAAATACTTACGGCAAAGGATGTGCATCAAATCGCCGGGCAAGAAAAGTTCTTCAGAAAGGATAAACAAGCTACGAATAAACGACGATTTCAACGCAGTGCCGTACCATCGAAGATAGGAAGGCAGCGACTGCACAATGTTTTGGTAGAAGTTTAGAATAAAGGGATCGAATTTCGCAGCAAAAGCCGGTTTTCGTGTAAGTCCGTACAGTTTAACAGCAATAAAAGCCGCTGTATGCGAAATCTTCATCAGTATTCGAAATTATCCCAAGGTTGCGTTCTTGGTTTAGGCGCTTTGAAAACCATTTTCTTTTTTAGGGTAGGATGTTCAATTTCTAAATGAACAGCGCGTAACGCAAGTTCTTTTCCCGGACCGGTATCTTCTTCGGCGTATTTGTAATCGCCCCAAATCGGATGCCCAATTTTTTGCATTTGAACTCGAATTTGGTGTGGGCGACCGGTTTTTAAATCTACTTTTACTACACTGTAATGGGCACTTTGCTTGATGGTTTCAAAGCTTAGCTCTGCTTTTTTTGCTCTTCCACGTTTCGAATTATAAGCTTTAACGGTATTGGTTTTAGGGTCTTTTTCGATGTAATGAACCAGCGTTCCGGATTCGGGTGTCATCCCGTAAACCAACGCCCAGTATATTTTTTCCAGGCTGTGATTTCGAATCTGCTCCGACAGTCGAGAAGCCGCTTTTGACGTTTTTGCCAACACCATCACGCCACTAACCGGGCGATCAAGCCGATGAACCAAGCCTAACCAAACGTTACCCGGTTTTTTGTATTTCTTTTTGATGTATTTCTTACAAAGAGTAAGAACATCCGGATCGTTGGTATGATCTTCTTGAGACAAAACTCCAGCGGGTTTATCAATTACCAGCAAGTGGTTGTCTTCGAAAATAATGGGAATATCGGGGTGTGTACGAGTGCTTTTCATGTAGCGTTAAAGCTACGGGTTTTTCTGTTCAGTTGATGTAATTTCTTATTTGAAAAGTGAAAACCTAAGTTGTATTCGTTGTTGAAAGTTATACCTTTTGCAAAGCACTAAATACGACAAAAGATGAACCTTCCACCATGAGTATGTACGATAAAAAGGGACGCTTAAACAAAGATATTTACGAAGATGAGTTAGAAAAACTGCATCGAGAGTTAATTAAGCTGCAATATTGGATCAAAGAAAAAGGATTGCGCGTAGCTGTTATTTTTGAAGGAAGAGATGCAGCGGGAAAAGGTGGTGTGATAAAACGAATTACGGAGGTAGTTAATCCGAGAATCGTACGTGTGGTTGCTTTGCAAAAGCCTACCGAAACAGAACGTTCGCAATGGTATTTTCAGCGCTATATCAAGCATTTACCGGCAGCGGGAGAGATGGTGTTGTTCGATCGAAGCTGGTATAACCGAGCCGGTGTTGAAAAGGTGATGGGCTTTTGCACCGATGATGAATACAACAAGTTTATGCGAACCTGCCCCGAGTTCGAAAACATGTTGATTCGAGATGGGATTATCTTGCTTAAGTATTGGTTTTCGATTTCAGATCGTGAACAAGATCTAAGATTCAAGGCTCGCAACGAAGATCCACTGAAACGCTGGAAATTGAGCCCGATGGATTTGGCTTCGCGCAGCCGATGGGTAGAATACTCGAAAGCCAAAGATGAAATGTTTAAGCATACAGATACGGAAACTTCGCCTTGGTTTGTGGTAAATGCCGATATCAAACGCCATGCTCGCCTTAATTGCATCACCCATTTATTAGGTAAAATTCCTTACAAGGATTTAACTCCCGAACCGGTAGAATTGCCACCTTCTGTAAAAGACCCGGACTACAAACGACCGCCGATAGAGAATATGAATTGGGTACCGGCAATTTTCGGTGAAAACCCGGTTGATGTGGAAAGGAGTTAATTTTCCGGGGTAGTTTAAGCTAATTCAGTAGCTAATATTGGCCAGGTAAACCAGAATTCTGAACCTTCACCATATTCTGATTTCAATCCAATTTGTCCACCATTAAAATCAACAATTTTTTTAGCAATAGTTAGCCCAACACCGGATCCATCTTTAGGCTGCTCTTCGTTTGCTACTTTAAAAACTCCAAATATCAGATCGTGATATTGAGGTGTAATTCCGGGACCATTATCTGAAACCGAAATAGTTAAAAAATCACCTTCCTCTCGAATAGATAAATCGATGATTCCAGATGTTTTATCATGAAATTTGATGGCGTTATCAAGCAGGTAATATAGTACTTGTTTCAACTGCTCATAGCGTCCGGTTATTACGGGAAAGTGTTTGGGGGTTTCCAGAGTCAACGCATTTGGGAACGATAAAGAATTAACTAGGTCAGCGATCAAGTCTTCTAATGAAAAAGTTACAATGGTGTTCCCTTCGTTGCCTGCTTTCGAATAATCATAAATACTGTTGATCATCTCAGCCAGGTTATGGGTACGATCTAAGATCATGGTTATCCACTCATTGGCTTGATCGTCTAACTGCTCGGTATATTCTAATCGGAACAGCTCTGCCATTGCCACAATGCCCGATAGTGGAGTCTTTAAATCGTGAGCTACTATTTGTGCAAATTGATCTAATTCTTGAGTTTTAGCTTTGAAAAGCTCTTCCAGTTTTTCCTCTCTAGTTTTCGCAGTATCGGTTGTTAACCTATATTTTTTAACTACTTCCATTCGTAAATTTTAGGTGTGCTTTGGTTTGATTATTCAATTAATCAAAGGAGCACGAGCACTGATTATTTTAAAACTTGCAAACCACTATTTAGATAGGTGTGCACAGGCATTATCGACCAAAAGCGCATTCTTGATAAGAAAGTATCACATTGCGGCAAAGGGATTGAAGAATTAAACCATTAAACAATATGTCCGGTCGACTCACTGATCAGCGTACAATTCTTTGTAATCTAGAATACTTTGCTGAACAATTTCGCGGGCAACCGAAGCATTCTGGAAATCTTCGACAATCACTTCTTTATGCTCTAGTTTTTTATAGTCTTCGAAAAAGCTTCGAAGTTCGCGAATGAAGTGATTTGGCAATTCCGAAATGTCGTCGATGTGTTCAACACTCATATCGTTTTCGGCGATGGCTATGATCTTATCATCCATTTCGCCGTGATCAACCATGCGCATCACCCCGATAACTCGAGCCGAGACAATACACATAGGCACTACGGTAACCTGCGAAAGAATCAAAATATCGAGGGGATCTTTGTCATCGCAGTAAGTTTGAGGGATGAAGCCGTAATTCGCGGGATAATACACCGAAGAATACAACACTCGATCCATTTTTAGCATGCCGGAATCTTTATCCAGCTCATACTTAGCGCGAGATGCTTTAGGGATTTCGATGATGCCGTTTACAACTTCGGGAGCATTTTTTCCGGTTGATACTGAGTGCCAGGGATTAAAAGTGCGCATAACATTGAGTTAGAGTGAGTCTTTCTAATGTGAGTATTATAAAATTACTTTTTCAACGGGATGATCCAAACGTTTTCATTGGCATCAATTCGTCCGCCCATTTCTTCAACTACTATTCGATCGATAACTGCTATGCCTTTTCTCGCCATATTATCAAAAGTATCAATTCCATTGTTTGGGAAATTTTGCCGAGTTCGGTGGATATTAAAGCGATTCGAAAAGGTTCGGCCGAATAGTTTTACGATTCTTTCTTTACCGATGATAAATCCAAGTAAACCTCCCCAGGTTGCAGTGGGATTATCCGAATCCCAGCCGGCTAAGGTTCCAATTTTCACCGTTTCGATGTAATCGCCTTCGCCGTAAAATAAACTGATCAAACTTGCCGCATAATTGATGCCCGCGGCAAAACATCCGTTGCAGTATAAGTTTTGCGAGGTGATGTCATATCCATCCGCTTGTTCAACCAGATATCGTTGATATACAGAATCTCGAGTTATTTCCCAATCAACTCCCGATTGATACATCTGCCACACGAAGTCGTACATGTTAGCAGGATAAGATTCATCAGGAAGTTCGTTTCTAGCTTCCATTGCAAGCCAATGCACATTTTCTTTCATGGATTTCGATGTGTCTAAGCGGGATGCTAAAGCATGCATGGTTACATAAAACTGAGCAATGTGCTCAGCCTCATGCCGCGCAGTTGTTTGAATGGGAAGTTCCGCGATGTTTCTTGCTATATCGGGTCTGGCGGGCGCAAATAATCCAAAAATCTCGGTAGTAAGTTGAGCATCAATCATCGCAAAGTGCTCGTTATTTTTAGGATCACCGGTTGCAGGAGGGAGTATACCTTGTTGCATCAAATCGAAAGCACGTTGATTAGAAACCCAAAGATAATTTTCCTCCTCGACTTTTATATGCTTCAACCAACCGTTACGAATTTGTTCAGGAGTAAGTCGAGTAGTTTGGTTAGTAAACATCAAATGCTGATACATGTATTCGATGTCGGTGTCGTCATCAGCGCCCCAGATTTCGTCCTCATCCCGTAATACAAAGTCGATGGTTGGTGATAAGTCACTGGGGACGCCTTCGCCCCAAATACTTGGCTGATCGGGTTTTCCCCAATCTTCACGGGTGTAAAAATCCCCGGTTTTGATTTCACCGATATTCCCGATTTTATCCATTTCTGTAACCAATCCGGTCCAGTTAGCGATGGATTGCCCGAGCCAAAAGCCTTGGAGTTGATCCGCATAATCTTCACGAGAAATAGTCAAAAACTCTTGCTCAGTTGATGCTTGTTTTCGATTGTTTGATTCGGAGCAAGCAAGAAAGGTGATCAAAAAATAAAGCAGAAAGAAAGGGCGTACAATATTCATGGCGTTTAAAGTACTAAATCAGTGGTAATTTAATAGATTATATAAAACTTGGGCTTTCAGATTTTGTACCTTAATGTTGATTGGGAATTACGTTTCACTCCAATTATCTTCATTCGAAAAATTAGTACATGTCGCATACTTCCAACGCTGTTCATTTGCGCACCAAAGGGGTGCTACCGGTTCAGAAATTAAAGATTCTGAGGGATTTGGGAATCCTAAACTCTCACCCTGATTATCCGATCAAAGACAATCAATTTCAGCCCAATTCGCTTGATCTTAGACTTGGTGAAACTGCATATCGGGTGCGATGTAGTTTTCTTCCCGAAAATGAGACCGTGGAAGAGAAAATCGAGAAGCTGGAGCAGTATTCGTTTTCGCTTCGCAACGGAGCTGTATTGGAAGAAAATTGTGTGTACATCATTCCTTTGTTGGAAAGTCTGAAGTTGCCGAAATCGCATTATTCCATTCAGCATCAAGGCTTGTCGAACGGGCAGGCTAATGGTGAGGATGTTCAACTTCACGCGATGGAAAATCTGAGCGCCAAGGCCAATCCGAAAAGTTCAACCGGGCGACTTGATGTGTTCACGCGTGTGATCACCGATTATTCGCATCGATTCGAGGAAATTAGCCCCGGATATCAAGGCAAGTTGTATCTGGAAGTAGTTCCGAAATCATTTTCGATTAAAGTGCGAACCGGTCAGCGATTGAATCAGCTTCGAATTCGCCATGGCTTCGAAGTAGTGTCTGATCAGGATTTATTACGCATCCACGACACCGATCCGTTATTGTTCAACGAGAACATCGAGCCGGTTAACATGGAGCAGATTAAGGTGAATCAAGGGCTGTTCATGAGCGTTCAGCTTAAAGGTGAGGTCGGCGAAATCATCGGTTACAAAGCTAAAAAGCACAGTAATTTCATTGATCTTGAAAACATTGGGCATTATCCGGTGGATGAATTTTGGGAGCCGATTTACGCCAATAAAGATGCTCGTATTATTCTAGAACCCGAAGCATTTTATATTTTCGCCTCGAAAGAGAGAATCCGAGTTCCGGCGAATCTTGCATGTGAGATGATGGCTTACGATACCGGATCTGGAGAACTGAGAACGCATTACGCCGGTTTTTTCGATTCCGGTTTTGGCGGATCCGTTTCGGATAAAGGGGCACGAGCTGTTTTGGAAGTACGATCCCACGACGTTCCTTTTATGATTGAAGACGGTCAGACTTTGTTTAGCATGCAGTTTGAACCTAATACAGAAGTACCCTCCTTCATTTACGGCACCGACATTGAAAGTAATTACCAAGGGCAGGGATTAAAGCTTGGAAAGCATTTTAAGCAGTCATGAGTGGCTTTAAAGTAAACAGGTGCATTTGTCAAAGATTAAGCTTTGAAGAAATAAAAAAATATGCCAGGGAACATGAGCTAACGAGTGTTAAGCAATTGCAAGCCAATGAAATATGCAGCACTAAGTGCCACATGTGCGTTCCTTATATAGAAATGGTGTTAGAAACCGGCGAAACTGAATTTGAACCCGGGGCTTATATCGGTCGCAAAAAATCAATCTGATATGGATACGCTCTTCTATTATCCCGATCCGGATTTATGTAATTCCTCTCAGGTTCAGTTGCAGGGACAGGAAGCCAAACACGCAGCCCGAGTACTTCGAAAAAAAGTGGGCGATACCGTTTTTCTGGCCAATGGATTGGGGTGCAAAGCTACGGGTGAAATCACCAGTGTTAGCAAGCAATTTGTTTCAATTTCCATCACCGATGTAGAAGAAAAAACATCCCCAAAAATAAAGAAAGTACTCGGCTTAGGAGTCATCAAAAAGAGAGATCGCTTCGAGTTTGCGATCGAAAAAGCGGTTGAACTAGGCGCTACAACCATTTGTTTGTTTGATGCCGATCACAGCGAACGAACACGCATCAACAAAGAAAGGGTGGATGCTATTGTGCAAAGTGCCTTCAAGCAAAGTGGTAGATGGTTTTTGCCCGAAGTAATTACTAAAGAGTCCATCAACGATGTGTTGCTCCATTTTGCCGATCACGTAGTAGTAATGGCGCACGAAAAAAAAGAGTTAAGTGCTAACGACTTCCGCATTTCTAACAACGCATTATTACTGGTTGGTCCGGAAGGCGGCTTTTCTGATTCGGAAGTTGAAACCGTTTCCAATGCCGGAGGACGAGTAGTTTCTTTAGGGCCACACCGTTTACGTGCCGAAACGGCGGTTACGGCAATCCTTTCTCAGTTTTTATTTACCGCCTGATTTTTTTGTAGTCATCTTTGTAGAAGTTAGATAATTCGATGACAAGAATTAGATTGAAAGCTTGCGTTCAGCCGCGCCTTTGATTGACCTCACCCTTGTTCCCTCTCCTACAATAGGAGAGGGAGACTTTTTTAATGTGTTTCGAGCTGGATCGAAAGAATATTGGTTAATCTGATCTTCCAGCTCGCAGAGAAGGATCAGCCTAGTGATTTCAATGGCTGAAAATGATCTTATTTAAACTCTCGCATTCCTATGTAACTCTATATCTCTGTCCCTTTGTAACTCTGTGCCTTTGTCACTTTGTAACTCTGTAACTCTGATTGCTTCCCCATTGCATTAAAAACCATTGTAATTGGTTTGATTACGGGTTAATCAATGAACAAATAATTATTGAATTTTAAGATATAAAAAAAGCCCTGCACAACATGCAGAGCTTAAAAATTGTGGGCTAAGTACAATTACTTTTCAGCTTGAATAGCTTCCCACTGTTCGGTGGTAATCATGATCACCATAACTTCGCCTTCTTTTTGCTCAAAATTTGGATCGATTAAGCCGGCTTTAGCCATGCTATCAAAATTAGCTTGTACATCGGCCGGAGTTAATGAATATGCGGCACCGGTAGCAATATCTACCACTAAGCCTAAAATTCCCCAAGAGAATAGATTGCCAACAACGGTGGTGGCAACATCAAACTGTTTATCTATGGCTAACGTAACGTCTTCGTAACCCGATTTTTTGAAAGTAAGAATGTGGCTTTCATTCCTCGACAATGATAATGTTTGAGGCGTTGTTCCCTTGTTAATGCTGTTGATCATAACCGTTGCTCCACTCGGATTAGAATTTACCCGAATATCAGCGCTGCTTCCCTTAAATATGGATGCGCAATTTGTAGTTAAAAACCCGGCTATTATTAGTAAAGCAATGCTTCTGAATAATGTGTTCTTCATTGATTTATGAATTAATTATTTGTTGAACCTATCCCCCGAAAGGATGGAATTAATGGCTGAATGTACATCGTATCTTTATTAATAGAAACAGTATTATCAACGAGTAAGGATTTCGTGAAATAGTCTTTATACCTGATTGCGGAGTTCCGCTTTGTTTTTTGACCTCACGCTTGTTCTAAATGTCCATGTTGGGAATACTGACCTGAAGTTCTTGCTTCCATTCGAATAGGTCTCATATTGACCTACGAAGGTTTGTCTAAGTTCTTTTGCCATGATGCAAAAGTACCAAAAGATCTAGGCTACGAATTCTTGGCGGGTTCGTGATCCTCTTGCTGAATAATTCCAATGGTCTTCGTTCTATCGAAAAGGTTATTAAGTATTGGCCTGTGTGGAAATATTCTCCGCTAGCGGACGCTTCGAGTATCTACTCTCTGTTTCCGCCAACAATTCTAAGGCCCTTTTTTTGAAGTTGGTGTTCTGAATAGGAGTGATGCATGATGAGGAATGAGACTTTTTTATGTGTTTATGCATTGAATTAAAGTCAGTCATCATTAGTGAAAGCGAAGGATCTGCAGGGTGCTAGAATTGTATACAATTGAACTCTCGCATTCCTATGTAACTCTGTGCCTTTGTCACTCTGTAACTCTGTCACTCAGTAACTTTGTCCCTTTGCCACTGCCCCTAAGAATTCTAAATCCTACTCTGATAGGTATACAGCTCAAAGTAGCGACCTTCTTTAGCGATCAGTTCATTATGGGTTCCACGCTCAACAATCCTGCCGTCTTCAATAACTAATATCTGATCGGCTTTTTTGATGGTGCTGAGTCGGTGAGCTATTACGAAGGTGGTTCGGTCTTTCATCAAATCGTCCAAACTTTTCTGAATGTACGTCTCACTTTCAGTGTCCAGATTGGAAGTAGCCTCATCCAGGATGATCACTTTGGGATCAGCTAGTAAAGCACGAGCAATCGAAATACGCTGTTTTTGTCCACCCGAAAGTTTTACACCGCGTTCGCCAATCACGGTTTCAAGTCCCTCTTCAAAACGATCGGTAAATTCATCCACATACGCACCTTTTACAGCGGCTTGTAAATCTGCTTCGGTAGCGTTTGGTCGGGGGAAGAGAATGTTTTCACGGATGGTGCCTTCGAAGAGAAAATCATCCTGCAAAACCACTCCCAGATGTTTTCTATAACTTGCGAGATTCACTTTTGAAATATCATGCCCATCAATGGTGATTAATCCTTTTTTCGCGGTTAAGAAAGTAGCAGCCAAACTTGCAGTGGTGGATTTCCCTGAACCGGAACTCCCAACTAAGGCGGTAACGGAACCGGGAGGAGCTTTAAACGAAATCTCTTTTAGTACTTCAACATCCTCCTCATAGGCAAAGGAGACATTATCGAATTCAATATCTCCATTTACTTTTTCAAGGATGATGGGACGTTGATCGATAAGATCTTCGGGATCCATTTTCATGATTTCTTCTGTTCTGTCCAAGCCTGCAAATGCTTCCGTTAGTTGACTTCCGATATTACTCATCTGAACGATAGGGGCGATCATAAATGCAAGCAGCGAGATAAAGGAAATCAAATCACCGGCAGTTAGATTATCTTCGATCATGTAATATCCACCCATTGCCAAGATGCCGGCGCTGGCTAATCCAATCAAAAAAGTACCGGTGCTTGTTACAAAAGCCGTTGCTGTTAAGCTGGATTTCACATTTTCATATAAACGTCGTGCACCTTCTTCAAAGGTTCTGTTTTCAGAAACCTCTGCGTTAAATCCTTTGATGACTCGCACCCCATTTAAGGTTTCGGTCAAACGCCCGGTTACTTCCGCATTCAGTTTGCCACGTTCTCTAAAAATGGGTCTGATTTTACCAAAAGCTTTGAGCGCGATAAAAGCGAATAAACCGACCGGAACCAAGGTGAATAATGTCATAGATGGACTAATTCGAATCAATAAAATAAGCGCTAACACCGAAGTTAGACTTCCACCTATTAATTGAACCAGACCTGTTCCAACAAGATTACGAACGCCTTCCACGTCGCTCATGATTCGAGAGACCAGTGCACCTGATTTATTGTTATCAAAAAAGTTGATAGGCAGCGAGAGTATTTTTTTCTGCACTTTTACTCTCAATTCTGAAATGAGAAACTGAGCTTCCACACTTAAAATCTTAGTGAGTAAAAATGAGGATATGGCTTGCACAATCAGTGAAATCACTATCACTATGACAATGAGTTGAAGTAGCTCGAAGTCTTTGTTGGGCACCGCATCATCCAATAAATACTTGGTGGCAGCAGGAAGGACTAATCCTGCAGGTCGGCTAATTAGGATAAGTAACAGACCAATTAAGATGGTTTTTTTGCGTGGCCAGATGATGTTTTTAACCGCCCAACCGAAGGTGACATTTTTATTTTTACTCATGAGCGCTATAATACGATTATTGTTCCCATATTTGATTCTCAGTCAAATAGACAGTGCATAATTTTTTAACTGAGTTCGACCTCACCCTTTTTCCCTCTCCTACAATAGGAGAGGGAGACTTTTTTAAAGGGTTTCAGGATTGTATTAAAGTGAGCCATATTGAGTGAAAGCTGGTTGCACACGTTCCAAACTCTAGCTTCCATTCGAATAGATCTCTTTTAGGTCTATACTGGCTTTTTCACGTACTTTTCTCTTGAAAGAAAAGTACCAAAAGTTCAAGCTAAGAATTATTGATGCGTCTCGATGTCAGTCGCTAAATAAATTCGATGGTCCATGTTCTTTCTTAGCATTTTACATACGAATGACCGGTGCGAATTTATTTTCCGCAATCCGGCGGACGCTCATTCCATCTAGCCTTTCTTCATCAATAATTCTAATGCTTTATTAAAGTCGAAGTCCAGAAGAGGGTGGATGCAAGATGAGGAAAGAGACTTTTTAAAAGGGTATCCGGCTGAGTAATTAATAGGATAAAAGTTCAATAGATCGATCGCAGCTAAAGTTTGACAACAATTTGAAAACATTTGTAACCTAAGTGAAAGTGTTTGATAAATTTACGATGTTCATCCTTGAATCAATTCGGGTATTTATAAATGAGTACAAATTTTTTTACCAATCAAGGTGGGAACAGTCTCCTTAAAAAGTTCAAAGGGGTGTTTGAGAAGTTCACTAATCTGTACGCATTTCATGCAGTTGTAGGGTACTTTAGAGCATCCGGATACTTTGCTATTCGAAAGCATTTGATGGAGTTGGATGACGTTAAAATTTTAGTAGGTATTAACGTTGATCACATGATCGCTGATGCTAAACGAAGAGGTCTACTATTTAGAGGAAATCCAAAAAAAACAAGAGAAGAGTTTATTAAATGGATGCAAGAAGACATCCAGCAGGCTAAATACTCGAGAGAAGTTGAAGAAGGTATTCTGCAGTTCATGCAGGATGTGATGGATGGTAAAATTGAAATCAGAGCCCACCAGAGTAAAAACCTTCATGCAAAAATCTACATTTTCCTTCCTGAGAATTTTGACGAAGACACCGATGGTCGTGTAATCACAGGTTCCTCAAATCTAACTTCTGCTGGTTTAGGAGGCGATGATGATGAAGGTAATTATGAATTCAATGTCCAGTTGAAACGATATGATGACGTATCCTTTGCCGAAAGTGAATTCCAAAAATTATGGGCTGAAGGAGAGGAGATATTACCGGAAGATCTACAGGGAGCAACTAAGAAAACTCACCTTGAAAAGGATTTCACTCCTTTTGAACTCTATATCAAGTTTTTGATTGAATACTTTGGCCGTAACATAGATTACGATCCTGAGACCGTTGGTGATGTACCCAAGCAATTCAAAAAATTATCGTATCAGGTTGATGCGGTAAATCAGGGATTTGAAATGCTAATGGATTACAATGGTTTTTTCCTGGCTGATGTAGTGGGTACGGGTAAAACGGTGGTTACAACCATGTTAGCCAAACGATTCATCATTGCAAATGGAAGTGGAAATACTAAGATATTAGTGATTTATCCGCCAGCTTTGGAAAAAAACTGGAAACATACATTCAGGCAATTTGGCATCGACAAATACGCCAAGTTTATCACCAATGGCAGCTTGCACAAGATTTTAGAAGATGATCTTGATTATTGGGCAAAAGAAGAATATGACTTAGTTATTGTTGATGAAGCACACAAATTCAGAAACCGAACAGCTACTTCATTTGATCAACTTCAGATTATATGTAAATCTGGGCGCTTAAATAATGGATTGATAGACAGTGATGAAAAGAAAGTAATTCTTGTTTCAGCTACTCCGTTAAACAACCGGCCGGGTGATATCTATAATATGCTCCAACTTTTCCAGGATGCAAGGAACTCAAAATTGCCGGTAAAAAATCTTACAACTTTTTTTCATCCATATATCAAGAGATATAAAGAATTGATGAGGCTTCCAGAGCCAGATTTGGAGGAAATCAGAGCCATGTATAGGGAGATTAGAGAGCAGGTCCTAAAACCTATCACAATTCGCAGGACAAGAAAGGATTTGGAAAATGTTAATCAATACAAAGAAGATCTTGCAAACCAAGGGATAGTTTTTCCCGAAATTGAACCACCAATTAAAAGAGAGTATGAGATGAGTGAAAAGCTAAGAGGACTCTTCTTTGAAACATTGGATTCAATTCTTGATGAGAAAAAAATTGATTATTTCAGGTATCGAGCTATTAGCTATTTAAAAGATGAAATTAAGGCAGAACACTATGAAATTGCTGACCTGACTTCTTCTCAACTTGCTAAGATGATGAGAACACTGCTTGTGAAGAGATTGGAAAGTAGTTTTAAAGCATTTAAAGATTCTTTATTCAAGTTGAGGGATTCAACTGAGAATATGATCCGTACTTTTGAAGATGGAAAAGTGTTCATTGCCCCGGACCTTAATGTTAATCAGTTAATGGAAGATGGATTTTCGGATGACGAAATTGAAATGAAAATCCTCAAAATTTCTGATGATAAACCTGGAAATAAGACTTTTAATAGTGAAGACTTTAAACCAGGATTTTTAGATGGTTTAAAGAAAGATTTAGAAGCTCTAAACTACTTGACGCGTCATTGGGGAGCGGTGAAAGAAGATCCAAAGTTGGATAAATTTCTAGAAATGCTCGAAAATGAATTGTTTGACCGAAGCATTAACCCAAGTGGGAAGTTGGTAATCTTTTCAGAGGCAACTTCAACCACTAATTATTTATTTGAAGCACTAAAAAAACAAGGTTATAAAAAACTATTGAATATTAGTGCAAGTAACAGAAATAAGAAATTTGAGACTATTCTAGCCAACTTTGATGCCAATTACGATAAAGAACAAAAGGATGATTACGATATTATTATAACGACTGAAGTACTTGCTGAAGGTGTGAATCTCCATCGGGCTAATGTGATCGTTAATTATGATACACCTTGGAATGCCACCAAATTGATGCAGCGAATTGGTAGGGTAAATAGAATTGGAACGAAAGCAGATCGTATTTATAACTTTAATTTCTACCCATCTCAGGAAGGTGATGCTATTATTTCATTAAAGAAAAAAGCATTAATAAAACTTCAGAGCTTTCATTCTGCTTATGGTGAAGACTCACAGATTTATTCTTTAGATGAAATTATAGAACAGTTTGAGCTATATGAACATGGAGTAAAAGAAGATGAAGATATTCGTCTAAAATACCTTGAATTCATTCGGAATTTTAAGGACAATAACCCGGAAGATTTCAGGCGCATCAGAAGGTTACCTTTAAAGGCTCGAGCTGGACGAGAAGGGAAAGGTGGATTTAAAAAAGGTTCTGTTTGTTTCCTTCGTACTGATGATCGCAAAGAGTTATATCAAATCAATGAAGATGGTTCGATTAAAGGGCTGAATTTTGATGACGCTGTTGCTCATTTTGAAGCCAAAGAATCTGAAGAAGCGGTTGAATTACCGGATTGGCATTATGATCAGGTTCGTTCTGCTACCGAGAAATATTCTAAAGATGTGGTAGCTGACCAACCCGAAGGTAGTTTGACTGATCGAAAAGATGTTCGTTTAAATCAGGCCATTAAATTTCTGGATGATTTGAAGCGTATTTTAGATTCCGACCCAATGGATGATGCCCATGAACGCCTTACAAAATTAATGCTAACCGGCGCTTACGCCAATTTGCTAACTGAAGTAATGAGAATTATAAAAAAGAAAAAGAAGCTAAAGCCGAATGATCTTGAAAAACAGTTCATAAAACTAGCCAACAAGTACACCAGCCGTATTTCGAAAGAAGATAAACAGGAGAATGTAGAAGAGTTCCTGAACATCGACCCTGAAATTATAATCTCTGAGAGTTTTGTATAACATGGAGAAAACTACTTTAGAATCATATTTATCATCTGCTTACGATCGGGATAACTGGATAGAGATATTGGAAAAGGTATTTAAAACCGGAAAAGTATTTAGGAACCCTCAGGAAGTAGCTTTACCACAGGCCGAGAAATGGAAATCAGCTTATCAGCTAGGTACATTCAAAACTGCGAATGAATTTAGTGTATCTGTATTTGAGATTGAGGTAGCCGATAATATTCTGCTTGACCGGAATCGAGTGAGTTTACGGAATCTGCTTAACAGCTACTATTCTCAGGTAGATGGCGTTTTTGCGGTATTCAAACAAAACAATCGCTGGCGTTTCTCTTTCATTTCTAAGAGGGAAAGTTATGATGATATTGAAGATAGCTGGACTAACATTGAGACTGATACTAAACGATATACCTATGTTTTAGGAGTTGATGAGGTTGTAAAAACTCCTTTAAATCGCTTTTTGAAACTTATTGATAATGATCGTGTTGAGTTTTCGGATATTGAGGAAGCTTTTTCAGTTGAAGCCCTGAATAAAGAGTTTTTCAAGAGGTATAAAGAACATTATCATCGGTTCTGGAAGTATTTGGCAGATGAAGAGAATGGCTACAGAGAGAAACTGATAGATCATTCAAAAAGCAGCGAAGCTGATAAAACAAAGCCTATAAGAGATTTTGTTAAAAAACTACTGGGACGAATTGTATTCCTACATTTCTTACAGAAGAAAGGATGGATGGGATGTTCTGGAGATACTAATGAGTGGAAGGATGGTGAAAAGAAGTTCATGCAGCTTCTATTTGAGAATTTTGAACCAAAAGAAAAGTTTTATAGCCAATGTTTAGTCCAGCTCTTTTTTGGAACATTAAATACAAAACGAGCTGGGGATTATTTTAAAGTTAATGGGTTAAAAGGAGATTTAAATGGTTCAAGAACAATAGCGTCCTAAACGTTATAAAAAAAGAGAGAAAGAACTTTGTGTATCTCAAATGTATATTTGAGTGGGAGTGTTCAATTAAGTGTGTCAGGGGTTAAGTATCTGTCTTCGAAGTAATCTACTAAATCTCGTCGAACCGAGC
>JAEPNO010000001.1 GCA_017643365.1 Balneolaceae bacterium
AACTTAGAAATGATTTGAGAAAACAATGTTATATTTGTCATAGAGAGAAAGTTTCTTTGGTGTTGTGCAACTCAAATATACATTTGAGATACACAAAGTTCTTTCTCTCTTTTTTTATAACGTTTAGGACGCTATTGATTAAGGATTAAAAATTGTGATTCATTTGAGCTTTGGAATTTGGTTTTTGGAACTTATAATGATTCGCATCAATCGGTTTTTTTCTGTTGCACTAGATATGGCGATCAATAAAAAATGGATGGATATCCTGATAGTTTGCGTTTTTTCTTTAGGGCTACTCGGCTGGTTCCACAGTTTGATTGATACCGAAGTATTATCCTGGTAATTTACTTACTGCTATGTTATACAGAATTTTAGGTTCGTTGCTTAGGTTTTATATCAAGTAGGATTATTGATTCACCTTTTTTGATACAAATATATATGTTTCATTATTATTGATACATATTGCTTTGTTTCATTTTTTTTGATACAATAGAGCATGTCTAAAATCTATACCATACTCATGGGCGATGTAGAAGGAAGCTCTGATCTTGACGCCGAAATGGTGCAGCAGAAGCTCAAATCTTTCGTGGAAACGGTGAATAAAATTTTCAGCGAGTCCATTCTGTCTCCGCTCACCATTACGTTAGGAGATGAATTTCAGGGAGTGTGCAAAAACACGGAGTCAGGCATCCATTTATTGCTAGAAATGGAGAAACTGTCATTAGCACAACAACTCCCCTTTCGCATGCATTTTGTGCTGATGGAAGGTGAAATTGAAACCGAAATCAATCCCGAAACTGCTTATGGCATGTTGGGAGCAGGATTAACAAAGGCTCGGGAATTGCTAAGTTCTAAAAAGCGCGACCGCAAACGATTTGAACTGCGCCTGTCCGATGAATTTAAAATTACTCAACTCAGTCGATTATTTGAGGTGCTCGATGCACTTTCACAAAACTGGAAACCCGAAGATTTCGAACTGATTTTATCGATGTTAGAGTATCAAAACAATCAAACGGTGGCAGATCAGCATCAGAAGAACAGAGCGCAAATCTGGAAGCGCAGAAACACCTTGCAGATTGAAGCATATCGCTTAACTTCTCAGGTAATCATAGATTTAACAGTGTATAAAGCATGAGCGGTCCTTTTATTCTCCTTTGGTTGTTGATGGAATCCATACTAACCGTGGTATTTCATTTTTTGAACACCCGAGTATTCTCAAAAAAAGAAGATGACCAAAATGGGCTAACTCTCATTGCTGTATTGAAAGGAATTATGGAGAGGCTTCTGCTCATACTCGGATTGATGAATGGGTATCCGCACGTAATAACCGCCTTTGCCGCACTCAAAATCGGGACACGCATCAACGATAAAGAGCATAAAATCTCGAACGATTATTTTCTAATCGGCAATCTGATCTCGCTACTTGCTGCACTGGCTTTTGTGTTGATCTTGCAAACCCAAGATTAGAAAAAGTCCCTTCACCTTTTCTTCACAATTATCCTCTACGTTGATTTGATGTCCAAATTATATGCCAGAGGTACAATGAGTTATAATAGCCCCCACACTTTCCATATTCCTGTTATGGGTACAGGATATACCATCGATACGCCCATTAAAGTAGCGCACTATGGGATTTCATCAGTAATTTCGATTATAGATCACCGCCTAACCGAAAAGATGCGCGAGTTCTATTGCGAGAAGTATCAGCAAGAGTTTATCCCAATAAAAGAAACCGAAGGTGATTGCAGAGCTCGTAGAATAACGGCATATCTGAATCTTGTGAAGCAGATTGTTGATCAGAATACGGAAGCATTGCGGACTTCTGCTTTTGAAGAAGGCTCAGAAATCACCAAATATTTCGAAATGCTACCTGAAAACTCCCCGCTAAAAGTGCATTACCAGAACATGCTTACGCTGGTTGGATCGGAAAGAACACAGGCAGAGAGTGAATTACGAGCACTAATCATACCGGGTTCAATTGACGTTAACATCATGACTAAAATTGATGGTGGTGGAATCAAACGTGCAAAAGATGAAGATTCGGTTGAGTTTAACGACGCTCATGCTGCCCTTCGCGGTTTTGCACACAGTAATTTAGAATCTTCGGTGGTGTTCTCAGCGGGATTAAATCCGCGTTTATATGGCTATTTATCTCAATTTGAGGATTTTCTACCTGATGAAAACGGTGACATCAAAAAGAAAGTGATTCTTAAAATCAGCGACTACCGTTCCGCTTTAATTCAGGGAAAATTTCTTGCCAAAAAAGGAATTTGGGTATCTGAATATCGTTTAGAATCTGGTCTGAATTGCGGTGGACATGCTTTTGCCACCGATGGCTATTTGATGGGTCCGATCTTGAAAGAATTCAATGAGAATAAACTAGCTCTCAAAGAAGCACTTCTACCGTTGTTGACTGATGCTTTAGCTGATATCAAACATAGTGTGCAAGATCAAAAGCTTGACATTCACCTTACCGTACAAGGCGGTGTGGGTACTTCTATTGAACATGAATTTTTACTTACTCAGGAACACGCTAATTCCGTAGGTTGGGGCTCCCCTTTCCTACTTGTTCCCGAAGCTGTTTCTATTGATGAACAGTCGTTGAATTTACTAACCAACGCCAAAGAAGAAGACTACTACCTGAGTGAAGTTTCGCCATTGGGAGTTTCTTTTAACACGATTAAAGGGAATTCAGCTGAGTTAGAACGCGAAGCGCGCATTGATGCCGGAAAACCGGGCGCTCCATGTGTGAAGAAACATCTTGCCTTCAATAATGAAGTAGGCGATGAACTGCTGTGCACAGCTTCGGTAACATATCAAAAAGCCAAAATTGATGAACTTTTAGCGAAAGAGTTACCACACCTGGAAATGAAGGCTGAGTTCAAAAAAATCGTAGAAAAAGTATGCCTTTGCGTTGGCCTGGGTAATGGTGCACTTATAGAAAAAGGTGAATCTGTGAACAAGGGAACTCAAGGTGTGGCTATTTGTCCCGGACCAAATACTGCATATTTTAAAAATGTGGTGAGCTTAAAAGAAATGGTGGATCACATTTACGGCCGGGTGGATTTGATCGCACTACAGGACCGACCAAACATGTTCATTAAAGAGCTGGAACTGTATGTGAAGTATGTTAAAAACCTGAAGAATGATTTAAAAGAACAATCCGGTAAGCAGTTTAATTACCTAAAAAAGTTTCTTCAAAATCTGGAAGATGGAATTACTTTCTATGAATCCTTTTTCGATGAAAAATCTGAGCAATGGGGCGAAATCAGCCAAAAAGCAAAAGCTGAAATTGAACGGTTTAAAACTGATTTGGCTGGGTTGGCGGTTAGTTTATAATCAATTATCAATTAAGGTGGATTCTTAAAACGAATCGCCAAAACCTAATTGACGGAGAAGAATTTTAAATAGTTTTAAAGACCTGTACAATAAATTAATTTTATGTTAGTTAGTGGTAAAACATCAATTTAAAATCGGGCATATGATCAGGGCATTATTCTTTATCTGGGCATCATTATTCTTCTTCACTTCCGCAAAATCACAAACCTATTCAACTTCTTACACCATTAAATCAGCGATCGAAAATACTTTCGAATTCGCAAACTCAATCGATGTACAAGGCAATATAATTGTAGCAAGTTCTCTACATCGATACTCCGATGCAGCTAGCAGTTACTATAATGGACAGATTCAGATATTTGAATATAATCCTGAGTCGCCCGAAGTGGTAAATATAAAGCAGATAATTTATCAAGAGGATACCACCAGGACGAGAAGCTTTGTGAAGAATCTACATTTGCAAAATGATTTTTTGGTAGCAGGTTTAAAAACAAACTATGTTCGAATCTATAATAAAAACGAGTTCGGGGAATTTACCTTAGCTCAAATTCTCCCCCCTCAAGATTCTACCAATTATATTTCGAATGCTTCATCCATAGCTGCAGATGATTCAACCTTATTCGTATCAGATCACAACAGCACTTTTGCAGGAGAAAATGCCGGTTCGGTTGATGTGTATACATTAAATAAAACCATTGGTGAATGGGAATTTAAAAAACGACTTCTCCCAGAAACAGTGTCCGCATTCGATACTTTCGGTGAAGAGATCAAACTTTTAGGCGATATTTTGGTTGTTGGTGCAGATAATGACGACCGTGAAGGGGAAAACTCCGGAGTCGTTTATATTTTTGAGCGAAATCTAGGCGGTGAAGGTAACTGGGGACTCCAAAAAACACTGACTATTCCGGGTGGTAGAGACAGAGCCAGATTTGGGCATTCTATTGATTTGAAAAACGATTTATTAGTAGTTGGTGCCCCCCGAAGTAACGTAACTGCTCTAGATGGAGGTGCTGTTTATGTATTTAAACGTAATTTAGGAGGTGAAAATAATTGGGGACTTGCTCAGGAAATCCTACCGGAACCAACCAAACAATATGGTCAATTTGGGCAATCTGTTTTTTTCACCGACGAACAGTTATTGATAAAATCAGATATCACATCTCAAAATAGTAGAGAGCGATTTCATCAATACTCTTTCAATTCAGATGACGATTCATGGTTCGAAACAACTTCAATTTATGGAGGCTACTGCTTTGGTGATAATTTAAAATCTGAAATGGAAACACTATTTGTGACCTATTGCGGAGCCAATGGTGCAATTAGAATTTTAACTTATTCACCTCTCAGTTATAATCGACTTATAGACTTTGGAGATGTAAATCAATTCGATTTAAAACATAAAAACTTGTCCATTACCAATGTAAAAGATGAGTCGTTTGAACTCGAAGTAGTCTCGATGCCAGATCATGTCAAAATTTTGAATCAAGAGTCACTGCAATTGACATCAAAAAATAGCATGTCGTTAAGCTTCGAATTTACCCCTCAACAACCCGGCGAATACCTGGATACGCTGGTTTTAAAGGATCAGAACGATAGTCAATACCTCTTTCCGGTGTATGCATCTGTAGACTCGCATCCCATCGAGATCGAAGAATTATATTCTGATATTTATGGTACCGATGTATTGAGATTTATTTTTAAGCTCGATCGACCGGTATTAGATCAACACTTAGGTGGGTTTAATAAAATTGATGAAATGCATATTGAGGAAAACTCAGTAACAAGAAATGTAAAGGATATTCACCCTTCTCTTTCTTCCGTAAATGAGTTACCAAGTTCCTTAAAAACGATTTTAGTAATTGATACTAACTTAGAGACAGAAAGTGATTTGGAGCTACTTAAATCGGCATTAATTGATTTTGTAGGGCATAAAATCGATAAACATCAACTGAAGTTAGTGGTGATGAATCAAGGCCCTACTACGGTTCAAAATTTTACCGCTGATGTATCTGAATTAAAACAGGCGATTGAGACATTATCTATTATTGATTCCAAAGCTGAACTGTATTACTCTATGAAACAAGCATTTGATGATGTTGAGAGTGTCGTGTTCGGGGATTCACTCGTACTTGAAAATGTTGTTGTATTTACTACTTCAAATTTCGCATTAACAGAGAACGAAAAAGAAGAGTTGGAAGAAGCTACAGTTAATAAAAGTATTTACATCCATGCACTAGGTGAAATGGAGCACAGCTTATCTCAAGATTTATTTGACCTACAAACCGAAGGATATTATTACAATAAAAATTTTAGTGAATTAAGAACACAATTACCTGAAACATATGGAGCCTTAAAAAATCACTTTAACAGTTATTACGGCCTTACTTTTTTCACCACATTTGTAGGTGAAAATGAACCACATATTTCACTCAGGTTTCTGAGTTCAAACAATCAATATTTTGATGAAAGATTCGACTCATTTTCATTTTCTCCCTCAGACGATCAGATTATTATAAATAGAACGTTTAAATATCCTTTTGGGACCGGTTCCATTACTAGTGAACCATCTGCTAAAGTTGAAATTAAAGCAGAAACGAATGTTGATAATTCTCTTTCTGATTTTACCTGGTCAACTAATGATTCGAGTGTTGTTTCTATTCAGGCGCACCCATTTCATAAAAATAAGGTTGTTTTAAAAGCAACGGGCGAAGTTGGCGAAAGCGCAGATATAACTATTGTAGATGAAATAACAGGGTTATCAAAAACCATCACTTACACAATTGAAGGAATGGGCGTTGCTAATGAGTTAGATGAAGCAAGTGATCGCGTAGCCGAATATAAACTGCATCAAAACTATCCGAATCCATTTAATCCGTCTACCAATATCAGTTTTTATTTACCGCAAAGCGCAGAGGTGAATTTAACGGTATATGATGTAACAGGCAGGTTGGTAGCAACACTGGAAAATGGTTTAAGAAATGCGGGGAGCCATGTTGTTCCATTCGATGCCTCTGCCCTTTCGAGCGGTATGTATTTCTATAAAATTGAGGCAGGCGACTTCTCTGAAACCAGAAAAATGATGTTGATCAAGTAATCAATTATCAATTATCAATTCAATAAAGATTGGATCGTTAATTTCTAACAGCCAATCTTTATTGATCTCTGAAGTATTCTTAATTGAGCGTTTACTTTTTTACCTTTCCTGCTCACGCTTATTCATCAGGTTTATGAAGTTTACACTCACTATTCTATTTGTTTCAGCTTTAGTTAGCTATCATACTTTCGCACAATCGGTTTCAATCACTTTTGAAGTGAATATGGTGTACCAGATTGATTTGGAGGACTTCGACCCTGAAACCGAAACCGTGGATATTGCAGGAAGTTTTAATGGATGGGGAGCCACCGAGCATCAGTTAATGGATGAAGACGGCGATTCAACCTACTCAATTACGATTTCAGGATTTTCTTCAGGTACATCCATCGCGTTTAAATTTCGTCAGAATTTTGCTTGGGATGGTAGCGAAGAATTTCCGGGCGGCGGACCAAATCGCACGTATACCGTTCCTGATTCAAATAGTGTGGTTTCGGTGTGGTACAACGACGAGGCCGCTCCAACGGGGCCACCTGTAGCTGATTTTTCTGCACTTTCGACCCAAACTTTTTTAGGTAGTTCGGTGCTTTTTAGTAATCAATCTTCAGGTAGGATTACCAATTTTGAATGGACTTTCGAAGGTGGAACTCCAGAAAGCTCCAGCGAAGCCGAACCAAGCGTGCGTTACAGCGAAATTGGTTCTTACGATGTCCAGCTCATCGCCTCTAACGAAAATCAATCGGATACTCTGCTTATCGAAGATTACATCACTGTTACTGAGCGGGAACTCGGCGAGCCTAAATGGTGGAACGAAGTGGTTTGGTATGAGATCTTTGTTCGTTCGTTTTATGATTCGGATGGAGATGGAATCGGAGACTTTAACGGACTTACCCAAAAGCTCGATTACCTTAATGATGGCGATCCTAATACCGATACTGATCTTGGAATTGGTGGGATTTGGTTGATGCCCATTCATCCCTCTCCTTCTTATCACGGTTATGATGTGACTGATTACCGAGGCATCCATCCCGATTACGGTACAATGGAAGATTTCAAAAACTTTTTGGCTGCAGCCCACGATCGAGGTATTAAGGTGATCATCGATTATGTGATGAATCACACTTCAACCGAGCATCCTTGGTTCCAGGCTTCTGCAGCTGGAGATACTCTTTTCCGGGATTTCTATCGATGGGAAGAATCGAAACCCAATTATACTGGTCCGTGGGGACAAACGGTGTGGCACCAACGAAACGGTGATTATTACTACGGCCTGTTTTGGGGTGGAATGCCTGATCTGAATTATGAAAACCCGGCAGTAAAAGATTCGATGTTCGATATTTCTGATTTTTGGATCGAAGAAGTTGGCATCGATGGATTTCGCCAGGATGCTGTGTTATACATTGATGAAGACGGCGATAAACTCAAAAATACTCCTGAGACCTTTCAGTTCTGGCAAGATTTTACTGCCAATTTAAAAGCAGCCAATTCAGATGCATTTTCGGTAGGCGAAGCCTGGGAACCCACGGAAACAGTGCTACAATATATCAACAACGATCGTTTAGATTACGCATTCGAGTTTGATTTAGCCGGTGCCATTTTGAGTGGGGTAAATAATGGCGATGCAAGCGGTATTATCCGGCAAATGCAAAAAGTGTACGATAATTATCCGTTTTTACAGTATGGCAATTTTCTTACTAATCACGATATGAACCGGGTGATGAACGTTTTGGGGAGTGATATTGATAAAGCCAAAGTTGCTGCTTCTTTATATCTCACTTTACCGGGTATCCCTTATCTGTATTATGGCGAGGAAGTTGGAATGTTGGGGCAAAAACCCGATGAGGATATTCGCCTGCCCATGCAATGGAGTGATGAAGCCAATGCCGGGTTCACTTCGGGAAATCCCTGGCGACAACCCAATGCTAACTTTCGGGATTTCAACGTAGAAGTGATGCGGGAAGATGAAAACTCTTTGTTTAATCATTATCGAAGATTGATTCAATTACGATCTTCGCGTTCAAACCGTGGGTTTCTAAAATACCCGAGTTTATCAACAGGACAGTTTGAAGCTGGTAGTTCTTCAAATTCTGAAATATTAAGTTTTGTTCGGATGAATGAACCAGGTGGAGTTGGAACATTGGTTATTCAAAATGTATCCGGTGAAGATATTACTGAAGCAGATATCCGATTTTCAAACACTCTTCTCTCAAATAACTATTGTACTACAAGCCCATCAAGCAATAATTTATTAAACGATGAGTATAAGTCGTTTGAATGGGAACCATATGGTGGTACGGATGAAATCCAAATTTTGAGTTTAGATATTTCGGCATTCGAAACCCAGATTTTCTCTTTAGATACGTACTGTACTTCAAATGAAAGCCTAGAAGATCCTCAGTCTTTCCAACTCCATCAAAACTATCCGAATCCATTTAATCCTTCTACCAATATCAGTTTTTATTTGCCACAAAGCGCTGAAGTACAGTTAACGGTGTATGATGTTACAGGAAGGTTGGTTACAACATTGGAAAACGGCTTAAGAAATGCGGGTAGCCATGTAGTTCCATTCGATGCCTCTGCCCTTTCGAGCGGAATGTATTTCTATAAAATTGAGGCAGGTGATTTCTCTGAAACGAGAAAAATGATGTTGATTAAGTAATCAATTATCAATTAAGATTGATTCGTTAAAATTAAAAAGCCAATTCTTAATTGATCATTGAAGCATTCTTAATTGATTTCATCACCCGAAGTCGCTCCATCAGGTTTTTGCCATCTTTCGCGGAGAATGCCAGTTCTCGAAGTTGATCATCGGTAACTAACACCTCCTCGAAAGTGTCTCTCTCGGTGGTCGTCAAACGATCTTCTGTGTAATCGTTTACAAATTCTTCGATAACCGGGTGTAATTCTTTTTCTAAAAAATCCATATTAAAAGGGCTCAGTAATTATTCTTCACCCCTTTAAAGTCGAGTTTTAGAAAGAAGTTCCCAGATCGACGTAAGATTTTATTTTGTGGCTGATTTGAGCACGTCCGCGGTTAATTCGCGACTTCACAGTTCCCATCGGAACATCCAATTTTTCTGAAATCTCTTCATAGCTCAATTGCTCAATATCACGAAGAATAACTACGCTTTTAAAATCTTCTGGAAGCGACTCTAGCGCTGCTTCCAAGGCTTGCATACTAAATTTTTGATGCAGTTCTTGATCCGGTAAGATGTTGTGGTCTTCTAAAATCATTTCGTACGAATCAGGATTCGACTCATCTCTGTGAATGGAAGTCAACTGCATTCTCTTTTTCTTTTTATATAAACTCTTCGCCAAGTTGATGGCAATGGTGTACATCCAGGTGCTAAACTTTGCGATGCGCTCGTAGCTGTGCTTACTTTTATGCACTCTTAAAAAGGTCTCTTGTACCAGATCCTGGCAATCGTTGTGGTTCTGTGTGTAACGGAATAAAAAGTTGTGAAGTCTATCAGTGTAGCGACGAACCAGCTCATTAAATGCTGTCTCCTTTCCGTCTTGAAATAGTTCCATTAAATCTTCGTCGCTTAGGTTAGTTAATTTAGCCCTTTTAACCGCAGTCATTATGATGTTTCCCAATATTTTATTTCGTGTTCCAGTTCAGAACGAAGATGGCTTTTAGCCGATCATTCGCTTGACAAGGAGAAATAAAATCGCGGTGGAGTCGAGTGTGGAAAATCCTTTTATGGATTTGTCTGCATCAAGCAGCGCCTCAAAAATTCGAGGCATATCGGCATTGCTATAATTAGCTGAGTCTTTCCAAAGTCGGTCGAAGTACCAGCCATTCATTCCCATTCGAGATTGAATGTCTGCTTTCGAAACACCTTTTTCGGCAAGACGTCGAATTTGCCAGATATTCACAAACACACTGTAAAAGAACCCCACGAGTCGAATTAATTCTCCCGTGTCTGATTTACTGTGTTGCAATATCTGTTCCGATATAAAAAGGGCTTGTTCCAAATTTCGCCGAATAACCGCTTCTTTTAGCTCAATCGCCGAATATTCGCGATATGAGCCGATTATTTGCTTTACATCGGCTTCTGAAACTTCATTTTTAGTGTCTACAAAAGTACACACTTTGTCTATTTCGCTAGACAACAGCTGTAGATTATTACCTACAAATTGGGCCAATAACTGAGCTGCAGCTGGCTGTATTTTCTTTTGGTGATGAGATTGTGCCCATTTCATCACCCATTCGCCGGCCATATAATCGGGAATCGGTTCGAAGTGAAAAAAGCCTACATTTTTATTTTTTGATAAGGCTTTCCCGATTTTGGTATTTCCGGCAGGCTTACCGGTATCGAACATCACCAATAAACAGGAAGGATTAGGCTGCTCGAAATATGGAATGAAATCGTTCATGTCTCCCTCGCCTGAAGCACCTTTTGCCGTTTGCAGAAAGTTTCGAACAATTAGCACTCTGCGTTCAGCCATCATCGGAAAACTGCGGGCAATGGCTAATACTTTGGCGGGGGTTACTTCCTGTCCATACAACAAATCGAAATTGAAGTCTTTCTCGTGTGCAGGTAACAAATTTCCAAAGAATTCAACCAACCGATCCAAATAAAACTCTTCTTGTCCATACAAATAATACACCGATTTTGGGTTACCGGATTGAACCTGTTGAAGAATAGTTTGATAGTGATCTGCACTTGTTGCTTTTCGAGCCATTGATCGAAAATATCACATTATGAATTCCAATTGCCAATGCATTTTCATATTTATGGGCTAAAAATTATACGATGAAAAAACTGCCCCTCTTATTTCTTGTATTAGCATTGAGTTGCTCTACCCCAAATCAGGTCGATTTACTGATTACCAACGTTCATATCATCGATGTAGAAAATGGTGAAGTGAGCAAAAATCAAATGATTGCCATATCCGATAATAGAATTATTGCTGTAGATGAAGCTTCGAACTCAGCGAATTACATGTACAAAGAAATTATGGATGGCGATGGTACTTTTGCGATGCCGGGCTTATGGGATAATCATGTTCATTTCCGTGGTGGTGAGAATCTTATCGAACAAAACAAAGCAATGTTACCCATGTTTCTGGCATTTGGGGTTACCACCGTTAGAGATGGAGGTGGCGACATCACTCCTGCCATTCGGGATTGGCAGACAGAAATTGAAAACGGTGAACTTGCCGGCCCAACGATCTTTACACCCGGACCAAAGATAGACGGCTCAAATCCGGCTTGGGATGGCTCAATCAAAGTTTTAGCCGTAGAAGACGCCCTGACCGCTCTCGAGTCTTTAGAAGGTATTTTTGCCGATTTTGTGAAGATTTATGACGGCAACCTATCCCCCGATGCGTACTATGCAGTTATTACGGAAGCAGAAGCCCGTGGATTAAAAGTTACCGGACACATGCCACTTTCGGCTGATTTGATTACGGCTGCAAATCTTGGGCTAGATGGCATCGAACATTTATACTACGCGCTTACCGAAACTGCACTTAATGCCGATGAAATCCAGCAAGAAAATCCCGGCTATGCTGCCATTACTCCGTTAATGGATAACTATAATGCCGAACTTGCCAATCAGACATACGCTCAACTTGCCGAATCCCAATTTTATGTAACCCCTACCCTACATATTGGTCGTACTTTGGCTGAGTTGAATATCACTGATCACTCCAACGATTCGTTGCTGGCTTACATGTCACCGGAAATCGTAGATACTTATCAACGCAGAATTAGGTCGGCAGCTCGTGGCGGTGAAATTTACACCAATCAACGCCAACGTTGGGGCGAGGCTTTTCGGGCAATGGTTAAACCAATGCATGATGCCGGAATTCATATTTTGGCGGGATCTGATTGCGGACCGTTTAATTCGTATGTATATCCGGGAGCTTCGATTCACGAGGAATTAGAAGAATTGGTGAATGCCGGACTTTCGCCTCCAGAAGCTCTGTCTACCTCCATTATAAATGGTCCACGCTTTTTTGATTTGGAAGATAAGTACGGAAGCCTTGAAGCAGGAAAAGTGGCTGATATCATTCTACTCAAAGAAAATCCGCTTGAAAACATTTCGCATACGAAATCAGTAATCATTACCATCAAGAATGGGACTTACTATTCTACTAAGAATCTGCGTCAACAATTAAACTCAAAAAACTAACACTATGGGCATCTTTTTCGATTTAATGCAACAAAGCATGCTGGATGATCAGCAAAAACAAGCCGATTCAATAGAAGATCGGGTTGAAATGCTGGAATCTGAACTTAAAGAAACGCGAGATTTACTTCGCAAAACATTACAGGTGTTGGAAGAGCATGTGGGTACCGACATCGACGGTGACGGAAAAACCGGATAGCCATTTTTATTGAACGTTTAATTCGAGTGAAATGGTTTGGTAACCATGGCACAAGATATCATCGAAAAACACAACTTAGGTAAGTTTGATCTGGACAGAATTGTAGAAATGGCATGGGAGGATCGAACTCCTTTCGATGCTATTGAATTTCAATTTGGTGTGACCGAATCAGAAGTAATCCGAATCATGAAAGATCAAATGAAATTGAAAAACTGGAAGAAATGGAGAGCCAGAGTTTCAGGACGTAGCACTAAACATCGAGCACTCAGAAGTGAAGGGGTAAAGCGTTTTAAATCAAGTGCCCAAAAAGTTCTCACAAATAACAGAATTTCCAAAAAGAAGTACTGATTGTTCCGTAAATTGTGCACTAAGAAGGACTACAAAAAAATTTAGAGAAATTCGTAATAACTACGGTCAAGGCTACTCTTAGTACTATGAAAAAGCAATCCAATCCGAATAACACCAGCTTTATTGCTGAAGGGACAACGATCACAGCAGATATCAACTCAGATGGAAACATTCATATTTCCGGATCTGTTTTGGGTGAAATTAAAACCAAGCTGCATTTAATCTTGAACAACAAAGGAAAGATTTCCGGCAATACTATTGCGCAAACAGCTATGATCTCGGGAATCATTGAAGGCGACATTCGCGTGACACAAACGCTCACCTTACATGCCAGTGCCAAAGTAATCGGCAATATTTATGCAAAGCATTTGATCACCGAGCACGGCGCTGAAATCAACGGTACTATTAAAACAGGCTCGATTGTAAACGTGCTTGAAGAACAATCGGTTAAGGAAGTTTCAATGCAGAAAAAAGCAGGATAGGATTAGTTATTGGTTAATAGTTAATGGGAACTCTCCCACACTATCAACCAATAACCTATAACTCTTAAGGCTTCAATCTGCCCATCATTCGCGGAAACGGAATGGTTTCCCGAACATGAGATAAGCCACAGATCCACGCAACCGTTCGTTCAATGCCCAGCCCAAAACCTGAGTGTGGTACGGAACCAAATCGACGTAGATCTAAATACCATTCAAACACTTCTTTGTCGAGCTCTTCTTCGGCAATACGTTCTTCAAGCACTTCCAAGCTATCCTCACGCTGTGAGCCGCCGATAATCTCTCCGTAGCCTTCCGGAGCAAGCACATCCATACCAAGTGCCAACTTATCGGTCTCGTCGCGTTTCATGTAGAATGCTTTGATCTGAGCCGGCCAGTGCGTCACAACTACAGGTACATCATATTGCATCATTAGCACAGTTTCGTCGGACCCACCAAAATCGTTACCCCATTCGAAATTCTGTGCAGATTCTTTCCATTTCGGGATGTTTCGATAATCTTCTTCAATCTGATCTAAACGCTGAGCAATTTCAACTTGTCGACTTTCGATCAGCTTTTTTCGCCACTTCTTTGCTGATCCATGCTCTTTTTTGATCGCCTCTCTTTCATCTTTCAAGGCTTTTTCTTCTTCTTTTCGGGATGCAAGCATATCATCCAGCAATTGTGCGGTTTCTTCACTTTTCAGAATATCAACCGCTTCGGTATATTGCATCCGAACGAACGGTTTTTCAACCAAAGGCTGTAATTTCGAAATATCACGTTCAAGAATTTCAAGTTCTTTGGATCGCTTTTCGATAGCCGTTTTCACTATGAAACGGATCATTTCTTCTGCCAAATTCATGTTCATTTCCAGATCATAAAAGGCCATTTCCGGCTCCATCATCCAGAATTCAGTCAAGTGTCGACGGGTTTTCGACTTCTCAGCTCTAAACGTAGGACCAAAGGTGTAAATCAGCCCATGCGCCATGGCTAAGGCCTCGCCGTAAAGCTGACCGGTTTGCGCCAGATATGCTTTTTCATCAAAGTAATCGGTTTCGAACAAAGTCGTGCTTCCCTCAGCGGCATTTCCGGTGAAGATCGGGGAATCCATTTGCACAAAATTCCGATTCTGGAAAAAGGTATGGATCGCAAAAATGATCTCATTTCGAACCCGCATCGCCGCCCACTGCTTTTGGCTTCTCAACCACAGGTGACGATTATTCATTAAAAACTCGACGCCGTGTTCTTTGGGAGTAATCGGATAATCTTCAGCAATCTGAATAACTGCTACATTCGAAACATGCATTTCATGTCCGCCAACGCTTCGTTCATCGGCTTTCACTATACCGGTAATTTCCACCGAACTCTCCTGTTTCAACGTGGTTGCTGCTTCCCAGGCTTCTTCTGAAACTTCGTCTTTAGCCACCACACATTGGGTAATTCCGGTTCCATCACGCAGTTCGATAAATACCAGGCTTCCACTGCTTCGGTAATTATACACCCATCCTTTTAAAGTGATTTCAGTGTCAACGTGATTCGCAAGTTGGTTGATGTAGATCATTTTTCAATTTAGAATTAAGAATGTTTCAATTAAGAATGACAAAATAGTTCTTAATTGATCATTGAATCATTGATAATTGTTTACTCTTCAGGGGTTAGAACGGCGTCCATAAAGTGTGTTTGATCGAAGAAATTTTTGGCGAATTCGAGTACATCTTCGGCCTTCACGCTGTCGATATTTTCTTCTAATTCATCCAAAGTGATAAATCGCTCGAAATACATTTCACTTTTTGCCAATCGCATCATGCGGTTACTGGTATTTTCCTGGCTGAGGAGCAACTTCCCTTTCAGTTGCGATTTCGCTTCTTCGAATTCCTTTTCGGGGATCAATTCCGTGCTTATTTTATCCAACTCGGCCACAACCAATTCGTGTACGTGATCCACGTATTCCTGATCGGTTCCTACGTAAACGCCCCAAATTCCGGCATCCGAGTAACTTTGATTAAAAGCCTGAATAGAATAGCAGTACCCATATTTCTCACGCACATTTTGATGCAAACGAGAACTCATTCCTCCACCCAGCACCGTATTGGCCAGCAAAAGCAGATATTTATCTTCATGATCAAAATGCAGTCCGCGACGTCCCATCACGTAATGCGTTTGTTCGATTGCCTTAGTGAGTTTCAACTTCTCAGGTTTAAATTCAGTCATCGGCTGAATGGTCTTATCAGTAGTTTTTGCCTCCAAATCAGCAAAGTATTCTGAAACCACTTTTACCACTTCCTCATGTTCCACATTACCGGCAATCGCAATCAGCAAATTATCCGGACGATAGCGATCGCTCATGTACTGATAAAGATCTTCGCGATTAAATGCGTTTACAGTATCCTCAAAACCGATAACAGGTCGACCTAGCGGGTGCCCTTCAAATAACTTTGTGGTAAATTCCTCGAAAAGATAGTCGTCGGGAGAATCGCGATACATCTTCATCTCCTCTACTACCACTTTCTTTTCCTTTTCGATTTCCTCTTCTGGAAAAATCGGATTCAGCACCATATCAGACAAAACATCCAATGCTCTACCTAGTTGATCATCTACACAGCGGGCGTAGTAACAGGTGTATTCGCTGGAAGTAAACGCGTTCAGATATCCACCAACCGATTCCATGCTCTGGGCAATATCGAATGCTGTGCGCTTATCGGTGCCTTTAAAAAGCATGTGCTCCAAAAAGTGAGTGATTCCAGCTTGTTTTGCCGTCTCGTTTCTTGACCCTGTTTTCACCCAAATCCCTACCGAGATGCTTTTAACGCTTTCGATGCGCTCGGTTACAATGCGTAAACCGTTTGGCAGGGTCGATTTAGTGACGTAGTCAATTTCTTTTAAGTTTTCCATCAAATGTGTTTGCTGTGTGCGTCTCTATTTTGGTGGGCAAATATACGAGGTTACACACCGAGAAACACCCGATTTGATGTGAAATCTGGCAATAATGTTGGGGGAATTGAGGGTCAGAGGAGCAAAGGAGCAAAGGATCATCCCTCGACAGGCTCGGGAACCGGGACAAAGGATCAGTGGATCAGAGGATCAAAGGTACTTTGGCACTTTGGCACTAAGATCAAAATTGCTTGTAAAGGAGCATTTCGTTGTTTCGTTCTGTTCGCACCATTGAATAGCATTGAAATGAGTGGAAACGTTGTCAAATATCGAACATAATCAAGAAGGGACTTCAGTCCCGCACTTACATACTACAGAGATCACTTCGTCGCGAGCTCCTCGTGAATGGTGGCGTCCAGCAATCCATTTGTCTGGCGAATGCACGGCTGATGGAATTATCGATAACCCTCTATTCCAGTTGTTTAAAAGGTTCCATCACCCCGCTTTCAGCGAAATGATGGTTGAGATACTTATATCAAATTATAACGTGATTCTGGCTAGAACATAAAAAAGAAGGGACTTCAGTCCCGCACTTACATACTACAGAGATCACTTCGTCGCGGGCTCCTCGTGAATGGTTTAGGAGACCAACCATCTTTCGGGCGAATGCACGGCTGATGGAATCATCGATGAACCTCAGGTACAGCAGTTTTAAATGGTTTCCAGCACCCCGCTTTTAGTGAAATGATGGATGAAATACTTATATCAAATTATAACGTGATTCTGGCTAGAACATAAAAAAGAAGGGACTTCAGTCCCGCAGTTACAAACTACAGAGATCACTTTGTCGCGGGCTCCTCGTGAATGCTTTAGGATACCAATCCATCTTTCGGGCGAATGCACGGCTGATGGAATCGTCGATAACCCTCACTTCCAGTCGTTTAAAAAAAATCCATCACCCCGCTTTCAGCGAAATGATGGATGATATATCAAAAAAAAGCATCCCCACAAAATGAGGATGCTTTTAAATATTATCAGATTTACCAAACGAAGGGTTTCAACCCTTCATTAATAAATAAACTAGTTAGTCTTCTCGTTCGATCAGAGCTTTTCTGGAAAGACGAAGTTTTCCGCCGTGTTCCACTTTCAGCAATTTCACGTCTAACTCGTCACCTAATTGAAGGTAATCGGTTACTTTTTCAACGCGTTTGTGATCGATTTCAGAAATGTGAAGCAGACCGTCTTTACCCGGTGCAATTTCAATAAATGCTCCGAAGTCTTTGATCGACTTTACGATTCCTTTGTAAGTAGCACCTTCTTCCAGGTGACCTACAATCATTTTAATACGTTTTTTGGCTTCTTCTGCTTTATCAAGATCGTTCGCAGAAATGGTGATCTGACCTTTTCCTTTCGAATCTTCTTCGATCAGAATTTCAGTTCCGGTTTCTTTTTGAAGCGTCTGAATCACTTTACCACCAGGCCCGATTACCGCGCCAATATCGCTGCCATCGATTTCCATTTTCAGGAACTGAGGTGCGTATTGAGAGATGCTTTCTCTTGATGAAGAAATGGTTTTAGCCATTTCGCCAAGAATATGCATACGGCCATCATGTGCCTGATCCAAAGCTTTTTCGATAATTTCGAAGCTGATGCCCTGAACTTTCATATCCATTTGGCAAGCGGTGATACCATCAGCAGTTCCGGCTGTTTTGAAGTCCATGTCGCCCATGAAATCTTCTTCGCCACGGATATCAGAAAGAACAACTGTCTTTTCTTCGCCCACAATCATACCCATTGCAATACCAGCAACCGGCTTTTTGATTGGCACACCGGCATCCATTAATGCCATAGAACCGCCACAAACAGACGCCATTGAAGACGAACCGTTAGATTCAGTGATATCAGAAATCAAACGAACAACATATCCGAATTCTTCGAACGTTGGCATCATCATACGAAGCGAACGCTCAGCTAAATGACCGTGACCGATTTCACGACGACCAGGGCCTCTCATAAATCCGGCTTCACCTACAGAGTATGGAGGGAAATTGTAGTGTAAGTAAAAGGTCTTAGCTTCCTGATCAAACAGAGTATCAACAGATTGCTCATCACGACGTGTACCTAAGGTAGCAGAAACTAAAGCTTGAGTCTCACCACGTGTAAACAAGGCAGAACCGTGAGCACGAGCAATGTATCCAACTTGAGACCAGATATCGCGAATGTCAACCGGAGTACGGCCATCAATACGACGCTCTTGCTCAAGAATCATGTTACGAAGTGAGTCTTTCTCGATCTTACCAAGAAGCTTTTTCACTTTTTTCATAACATCGTCGTCAGCTTCGTCTTCTTCAAATTTAGCGACAACAGCAGCTTTTACTTCGCTGATTTTCTCGTTGTATTCTTCTTTACCAAGACCGATGTTTACGATGTCTTTGATTTGAGACTCAGCAAGTTCATTAACTTTGGTCTCTAAATCAGCATCAACCTGAGCAGGAACAAATACACGCTTTGGTTTACCAAGTTCTTGACGGAGTTCTTCTTGGAAAGCACATAACTTTTGGATGGCTTCGTGAGCAGCTTTAATAGCTTCGAGCATTTCTTTTTCAGAAATTTCTTTCATCTCACCTTCAATCATAAGAATTGAATTGGCAGTACCACCCACAACCATGTCGATGTCGCTTTCTTTAAGCTCAGAAACAGTTGGGTTAATTACGAAATTACCATCGATGCGACCTACACGAACTTCAGCCATTGGGCCGTCGAACGGAATATCAGAAAGGTGAATAGCTAGCGAAGCACCTACGGCACCTAACACATCACCATCGTTCTCATCATCAGATGAAATTACGCTTGAAATAACCTGCGTATCGCATACATATCCTTTAGGGAAAAGCGGACGAAGAACACGGTCGATTAAACGACTTGATAAAACTTCTTTCTCATTTGAGCGCCCTTCGCGCTTCATAAAGCCACCCGGGAAACGTCCGGCAGCTGAAAAACTTTCTTTATGATCAACAGTAAGCGGGAAAAAATCCTGTCCCGGCTTTGGCTCCTTAGCACTTACAGCTGTACAAAGTACCATGGTATCTCCCATGCGTACTACAACCGATCCATCGGCTTGCTTAGCAATTCTTCCGGTTTCTACGGAAAGCACCTTGCCCGGTGCAAATTCTACACTTCTAAAATCTTCTTTCATTCTATTTTTTACTTTGATTGTTGCTTTATTCCCGCTCGGGAATTGTTGATAGGCTTTGTATAGTTAGCAAATGTTAAAGCCGAACGGGAAGGAATTGAAAAAGGCTCCGATTGACCGGAGCCTTGATATATTATTTACGAATACCGAGCTCTTTGATAAGCTCTCTGTATTTCTGAATATCTTTTTTCATTAGGTAGTTGAGTAAACGGCGACGCTTACCTACCAGCTTTAATAGGCCACGACGAGAGGCGTGATCTTTCTGGTTAGTTTTTAAATGCTCTGTCAGATGGTTAATTCTGTGAGTAAATAAAGCGATCTGGCCTTCAGTTGTGCCTGTGTTAGCTTCTTCTCCGCCAAATTTCTTAAAGATATCCTTTTTTTCTTCTGCAGTTATGCTCATTGCAATATTCAGTTATAACTATTAAAATCGATTTACAGACCTCAAAGATACGGTATTTGAGTCTAAGCAACAATCAATTCGCAATAGAATTATTCATTTTACCCGATTGCCGGTTTGTCGAATAATATTATCGGTATAGAGTGCTTTTTATTAAGCGATTTTTTAAGAATTAAAATTATTTAAAGTCCGTGTAGATTTAGTAAATGAAAAAGGGCAGCCATAATTTGACTACCCTTCTAAAATTAAATCGATGATTGATTAATCCAGATCGAAACGATCCAGCATCATCACCTTATTCCAAGTAGCAACGAAGTCGTTAACAAACTTCTCCTTTGCATCTTCGCATCCATACACTTCAGCAAGTGCACGAAGTTCAGAGTTTGAACCAAAGATTAGATCTGCACGGGTTGCCGACCACTTAATGTCGCCGGTTTTACGATCGCTGCCAACAAACACATCTTGTTTGTCGGTGGTAGCCGTCCAGGTTGTCCTCATATCCAACAGATTCTTAAAGAAATCGTTAGTAAGCGTTCCCGGATTCTCGGTAAACACACCGTGGCGTGAATTATTAAAATTAGTACCAAGAACTCGCATACCACCAACAAGTACCGTCATTTCTGGGGCAGTAAGTGTTAAAAGCTGAGCCCTATCCACCAACATTTCTTCTGCGGTAGTTCTATGCTTGGCATTAAAGTAATTTCTAAAGCCATCCGCTTCAGGTTCTAACCATTCAAACGATTCAACTTCAGTTTGCTCTTCGGTTGCATCCACTCGACCGGGTGTAAACTGAACTTCTACATCAACTCCTGCATCTTTTGCTGCCTTTTCAACGGCTGCGCATCCACCCAAAACGATCAAATCAGCTAGGGAAACTCTTTTATTTCCGTCCTGACTTTCATTAAAGCCTTGCTGAATAACTTCTAAAGCATTCAACACTTTAGCTAATTGTTCGGGATTGTTTACTTCCCAATTTTTCTGAGGAGCTAAACGAACGCGAGCTCCATTGGCACCGCCTCTTTTGTCTGATCCACGGAAGGTCGATGCTGAAGCCCAAGCAGCAGAAACCAATTCTGATACCGAAAGTCCGGCATCTAAAATCTGACCTTTTAGCGTTTTGATGTCACTTTCATCGATGATTTCGAAATCAATTTCAGGCAATGGATCTTGCCATAGCAAATCTTCTTCCGGTACTTCTGAACCTAAATATAGTGTCTTCGGTCCCATATCACGGTGGGTTAATTTAAACCAAGCTTTGGCGAACGCATCCGCAAACTCATCCGGGTTTTCGTAAAAACGACGTGAAATTTTTTCGTAATCAGGATCTACACGAAGCGCTAAATCCGTAGTTAGCATAAAAGGAGCATGCTTTTTCTCAGGATCGTGAGCATCAGGGAACGTACCCTCTCCTCCTCCATCAACTGGTCTCCACTGCCAAGCTCCGGCAGGACTTTTATACTTTTCCCACTCGTACTTAAACAGGTTATCAAAAAACAGATTACTCCACTCGGTTGGTTTTTGAGTCCAGGCTCCTTCCAATCCACTGGTGATTGTGTCAGCGCCTTTTCCGGTACCGTGTGTACTTGCCCATCCCATACCCATTTGTGTAATGTCCGCCGCTTCAGGATCATCTCCTAAATGCGATTCAGGAGCAGCACCGTGAGTCTTACCAAAGGTATGTCCACCAGCAATCAAGGCAACTGTTTCTTCATCGTTCATTGCCATTCGAGCAAAAGTTTGACGAATAAAATGTGCTGCTTTCGCAGGATCAGGCTCGCCATTTGGTCCTTCCGGATTAACATAGATCAAGCCCATGTGATCTGCACCCAACGGCTTCTCTAATTCACCGTCTTCAGTATGGCGATGCGATCCAAGCCACTCGCCTTCCGATCCCCAATAAATGTCTTCTTCCGGTTCCCAAACGTCTTCGCGACCGCCGGCAAATCCATAAGTTTCAAATCCCATTGATTCCAGCGCTACATTTCCGGCTAGGATCATCAAATCGGCCCAAGATAAATTACGGCCATACTTTTGTTTGATCGGCCAAAGCAATAAGCGAGCTTTATCTAAATTCACGTTATCCGGCCAGCTGTTTAATGGAGCAAAACGCTGCGTTCCGGCTCCTCCACCACCTCGACCATCCGTTACACGATAAGTTCCTGCACTATGCCAAGCCATACGAATCATCAATGGACCATAGTGACCGAAATCTGCCGGCCACCAATCCTGAGAATCGGTCATTAAATCGGTAAGGTCTTTTTTCACTTCTTCCAGATCGAGTGAAAGGAAAGCCTGTTTATAATCAAAGTCATCGCCCATCGGATTGGTTTTCTCCGAGTGCTGGCGTAAGATGTTTAAATTCAATTTGTTTGGCCACCAGTCTCTGTTTCTGGTGCCTTCTCCTGCTGCATTTCTCATTGCCCCATTATGGAATGGGCATTTACTTATATCACCGCTTTTATGGTCGTGATTGGTCTTGTCGTTTGCCTCGTAAGCCATTAGATCAGATTTTTAGATTTTCGTTTATTTGCGAAACTATTACAAAAGGGAATAAAAAGAATATTGAATATTCTTATTAGCCTAATAAGCTAATTTTGATTGAACAATTTTTTAAAAAATCGTCAATTCAATAGCCGAAGAACTGCTTCTTTATCAGCTTTTAGTTGAGCGACTAGCAGATCAACGGATGAAAATTTTTGTTCGTCACGGATTCTGTCAATAAAACGTATCTGAACCGTTTTTCCGTAGATCATCTTGTCAAACCCGAAAATATTTACTTCCAGAGATTTGGTCACCCCATCGAAAGTTGGACGAACTCCGATATTCATCATTCCCGAAAACCATTCGCCATCTACTCTCACTTTAACGGCATATATTCCATTTTTTGGGATGGCTTTATCTTGATGTTCGGGTTGCAGATTCGCTGTTGGGAATCCAATTTTACGTCCTCGTTCATCCCCATGGATTACCAGCGCATTTAACATGTACGGCCGACCCAATAACTCAGCAACTTTTGGCATGTTTCCTTCGTCGATGATTTCATTTCGAATTACCGTACTGCTGATGGTGGTATCTCCCATCTCTTTTTTTGAGACAACCTGAACATCAAAATTAAGTTCCGGGCCAAGTCGCTCTAACGTTTCGATGGTCCCAGATCGATCTTTCCCAAAATGATGGTCGTAGCCAATGATAAATTCAGAAATGCCGATTTTTTTATGGATCACATCTTTCACAAACTCTTCGCTGCTTAACAAAGAAAAATCACGGGTAAAGGGAATTACCACTAACACATCCACCCCTAAGGTCTCAAGAATTTCAGCACGTTCTTTTAAAGTGGTAAGAAGTTTTATCCCATCCGATTTGGAATGGATAATGGTTCGTGGATGAGGATCGAAAGTAACTACTACACTTCGGGCGTTACGCTGTTTTGCCTTTTCTACTACCGTTTCCATCAACGCACGGTGCCCTTCGTGTACTCCATCGAAAGTACCAACCGTAAGCACGGTATTTCCTACTCTTTCAACTTCGTTTAGATGGGTTAATTTAGCCATCGGCGTTCAAAATATCGTTGTATTGATGTGGGGTAAGCGCATCAGCGTTTGCAAAATTACCGATGAAGATTCGTTCCAATGCCGATAAATGAGCCAACGAATTTAATGCTTTTCCAAGATCGTGAGCAATGGATCGAATATAGGTTCCTTTGCTGCAAGTGATGTCCATATCTAAAACGGGAGCGTTAAAAGAATGAATTTTAGACTCGTAAATCGTAACAGGACGAGGTTGCAACTCAATTTCTTTGCCTCTGCGTGCCAGTTCGTACAGCTTTTTTCCACCGCGTTTTAATGCGCTGTACATGGGTGGAACCTGCTGAATTTGACCCGAAAATTCCTTTGAAATTTTATCTTCGATCATCTCAAGCGTGATATGATCGGTATCGGCGGTGGCATTCGGTTCCGATTCGGCATCGTAGCTTGGGGTACTGCTACCAAAAGTAATTTCTGCGCGATACGCTTTTTGCTGGCTTTGAATTTGCTCGATGGATTTAGTGGCCTTGCCAGTGCAAATCACCAATAATCCGGTCGCCATTGGATCTAAAGTTCCGGCATGCCCCACTTTCTTGCACTTTACCCTTCCACGCAGGTATTTAACGGCATCGAAACTGGTCCAGGTTTTTGGTTTATTCACCAATAATATAGCGCCCTGTTGAAAATCGAATTCGGGCGATGGTGGATTATGAGCCCCGAACACCGGCAGATCGGCAATGTCGATGGGCTTTGCCATTATTCCTCTTCGTCGGTGGGTGCTTTCGGCTGATCGTCAACCTTTTTGAAAAGGTTTTCCATTTTATTCACGTACTCAGCGGTATCGTCAGCATAAAAATGAAGTTCAGGAATTTTTCGAACCTGATTTTTAATTCTGCTGGCGAGCTTGTAACGAATTTGTGTTACTCGCTCATCGATGAATTCGTACACCACTTCTTTATCCCTTCCGGGAGCAAATACGCTCAGATACACCTTTGCAATCGACAAATCGGGTGTAACTCTCACGTTTGTTACTGTTACAAAAGTGCCCTCCGGTTGAAATTCGCGTTGTATGATTTCACCAAGATCTTTCTTGATCAAAGCGCCAAGGCGTTCTACTCTTATACTCATGGTAATTTGGATTACGCGTTAGTTGGCGTCTTCCAGGGTACGTTTCTCTTCAGTGATCTTATAGCTCTCGAACATGTCGCCAACTTTAATATCGTTGTAACCCTGAATACTAATTCCACATTCGTAGCCGGCTGCAACTTCTTTCACGTCGTCTTTGAAGCGCTTAAGTGCTCCAATTGCGCCGTCATAAATTACAACACCTTCACGGATAATTCGGATTGGATTATTGCGATCGATCTTACCATCGGTAACATAACATCCGGCAATAGTACCAACTTTCGATACTTTGAAAATCTCACGAACTTCCACATTACCCAACATTTGCTCTTTCAATTCAGGACTTAACAGACCTTCAAGAGCATCTTTTACTTCGTCGATAGCATCGTAGATTACAGAGAATAATCGGATATCGATTTCTTCTGTTTCAGCAAGTTTTCTAGCTTGTTGTGTAGGACGAACCTGGAAACCGATGATGATCGCATCAGAAGCTGAAGCAAGCAATACATCCGATTCAGAAATAGCTCCCGCTCCGGTATGAATTATGTTTACAGCAACTTCGTCGGTACTAATTTTTTGTAGCGATCCGGAAAGTGCTTCAATCGAACCATCCACATCAGCTTTAATAATGATGTTAAGTTCAGAAACTTCACCAAGTGCAAGTCGACGAGAAAGATCGTCGAGCGTCATGTGCTTGGTCTTACGCAGCGCTTGCTCTCTTCTAATTTGCTTACGTTGATTTGCAACTTCTTTCGCTGTTTTTTCATCTGCAGCAACTACAATCTTGTCACCTGCTTGTGGCATTTCATCAAAACCGGTAAGCTGTAATGGAGTTGCAGGGCCTGCTAATTCAATTCTATTTCCACGCGAATTTTCCATTGCACGAACTCTACCAAAACATGGTCCTGCCACAAATGGGTCACCAACATTCATAGTACCATTTTGTACAAGAATATTAGCTACAATACCTTTTCCTTTATCCAAGCGAGCTTCTAGAACAACACCGTCAGCACGACGATCGGGATTGGCTTGTAATTCAAGCAGTTCAGCTTCGATCAATACTTTTTCAAGTAGATCATCGATTCCCATTCCCGTTTTGGCAGAAACTAGCGCGTACTGAACAGTACCGCCCCAATCTTCAACCAATACATCGTGATCGGTAAGCTGTTGTTTAATTCTGTCTGGTGTTGCGCCATCTTTATCCATCTTGTTGATGGCAACTACCATTGGTACACCTGCGGCTTTGGCGTGATTAATCGCCTCAATCGTTTGCGGCATCACTGAGTCATCGGCGGCTACTACCAAAATTACGATATCGGTAGCTTGAGCACCACGAGAACGCATTGCGGTAAAGGCCTCGTGACCAGGAGTATCCAAAAATGTGATTTTCTTCTCGTTGTGTACTACTTCATACGCACCAACGTGCTGAGTAATACCACCGGCTTCACCTTCGGCCACACGAGCTTCACGGATGTAATCAAGTAACGAAGTTTTACCGTGATCAACGTGACCCATAACGGTAATGATTGGCGCTCGAGGCTGAAGATCTTCTTCCGAATCTTCCTCAACTTCTAGTTCAACAACCAATTCTTCGGCGTCGATAAATTTAACTTCTTTATCAAATTCGCTGGCTACCAATTCAATGGTTCCGGCATCTAGACGTTGGTTGATGGTAATCATCAAGCCAATGCTCATGCACGCAGATATAATATCGTTAACGCCTACGTTTAATTCTTCAGCAAGATCATTTGCAGTGATAAACTCGGTAACCTCAATTACCTCGCTCTCCATATCCTGCAATTCCTGCTGCTGTTGCAATTCCTCTTCACGTTCTTCTTTACGTTGACGGCGACGCTTACCTCGTTTACTACCAACTGTAGCTTTACCCTGCATTTTTTTCAGGGTTTCGCGCATCATCTTATCAACATCAACCACATCAACTTCCGTCTTTTCCTTTTTAGGCTTAGACGTTTTCTTAGGTGATGGTTTTCTAGTTTTTTTAGTCTCTTCGTCCTTCTTTTTATTCGTCTTCAGATCATCATCAGAAGGGCGATCTTTTCTTCTTTTACGTTTCTTTCTAACTTTTGAATCAGAGGTTAAGTCGTTAGTAAAAGATGTTTTACCAAGAACTTTTGTTCCTTTTAGCTGTCCGGCTTTAGCGCGGATGATAGGCTTTCCTTTTTCAGGCTGTTCGTCATCCCCTTCTTCTGAGTCTTCAGTGTCAGAATTTTCGTCGGAGTCTTCATCATCATCTTCGTCTTCGTCCTCCTCTTCATCGTCAGAGTCATCTTCTTCTACTACAGAATCCGGATCGTCTTCTTCTACTTCTTCTGTTGATTCTTCTTCAACTTCAGCTTCAACAGGCTCTGCAGTAACTTCTTTTTCAGCAACCGGTTCTTCAACTTCTTCTTTGGCAGATTCTTCTTCAGACTCTACCTCGGCTGTCTCGGCAACTTCTTCTTCAACTTCAGGCTCTGCTTCAATTGTTTCTTCTGCAGTTTCTTCAGCTGTTTCGTGCTCTTCGGGCGCAAGCTCTTCTTCAGGCTCGGCTAAAGGCTCAAGTCCACCCATTAATTCTTCTTCGATGCTACTGCCGGGTGCTTCGTCTTTAGGCTCAAGTTCATCGAGTGGCTCAAGAATATTATCCAAAGTAACACTATCGTTACGTTGGTTAATCATGTGGCTACGTCGACTTTCATACTCTTCTTTAGCACGTTCATGATCAAGACTTTTTGCTTTGTCTTCCCCATACACGTTATCCAATACTTCATACATCTCTGAGGTGATTTTGAAGTTTGGTCGATTAGCTGCAGTAAAGCCATTATCCGAAAGTGTATCTATAATGGTTTGAGTAGATACATTAAACTCAGATGCTACTTTGAATAATGGTTTTGGTCGATTTATGGGCATATGTGGTGCTTAATTCTGGTCTTTTAAACTAAAGAAAATTGTTTGTAAATGCGTAATTACTACTCGTCAAATTCGTAAGCAATTACCTGTATAATTTTAGCCGCTTGTTCAGCGCTAATATCGCCATTAGTTCTACGAACAATTTCATCTTTATCAAGGTCGAGTACAGAGCGAGCTGTATCACAACCAATATCATGTAACATTTTGATAGTATCTGGTCCGAAGTCTTCCTCAAACTCATTAATATCAATATCGTCTTCTTCTTCAACTTCGCGATAAACGTCGATTTCGCATTCGGTTAAACGAGAAGCTAAACGAATGTTAACCCCACCTTTTCCAATTGCTTTCGACACTTCGTTAGCCGGTACAAGTACATTCGCTTTCTTACCATCATCGGTAAGCTCAACTTTTAGTACATCAGCCGGTTGAAGTGCTCGCTTAATGAACTCGATTTTATCATTGGTGTAGTTGATAACATCAATATTTTCGTTTTGCAGCTCACGTACAATGGCATGAATTCGAATTCCTTTCATACCAACGCAAGCGCCAACCGGATCAACGCGTTCATCGTGCGATTGAACCGCAACTTTTGAACGATCGCCCGGTGCACGAGCAATTTTCACTAAGTCGATGATACCATCGAACACTTCTGGAATTTCGTTTTCAAATAATCGCTCAAGAAACAGTTCCGATGTTCGTGAAATGATAACCGTTGGGTTACCATTTTTCATGTGAACACCAATTACAACCGCACGGATAGTATCTCCCTTACGGTAACGATCTTTGTAAATCTGTTCGTTTTTAGGCAATAACAGTTCAACACCATTGTGGTTTACAAGGATGTCTTTATTATGACGAACCTGATACACATCGCCTAAAATGATTTCACCAACACGATCGGTGTAATCTTCGTAAATATTATCTTTTTCAATCTCGCGGATACGTTGCGCTAATTGCTGACGCGCCATCATCACTGCACGGCGACCAAAGTCAAAGATTTGCACTTCTTGAGCAAGCTCATCATAAAGCTCGATATCCGGATCGATTTTCTGCGCATCTTCTAAACTGATTTCAGCAACCTCGTCCGACAATTCCTCGGCAGGTACAACTTCTTGCACATGCAAGATTTGAATCTCGCCACGGTCGGCATTCAAAATCACTTCAAATGCGTCATCAGTCTCATACTTTTTCCGAATCATAGTTCGGAAAACATCCTCTAGAATAGAGAGCAGTAAATCGCGGTCAATGCCTTTGTCTTTGGCAATTTCCGCAAATGACGAGATAATTTGTTTAGATAGATCGTTCTGCATGAATTTATTTCAACTTAAATTTGAGGAATTACTTTGGCTTCAATCACCGATTCAAATGCGATCTTTTCGGTAATCTCTTCCTTTCCTTCAGTAATAATAACAGTTAGTTCATTGGCGTCGACAGCCTTTAGCTGGGCGACATTTTTGTTTACATCGCCGTTGGTTCTGTATCGGAGTTTCAGCATTCTTCCTACATTCTTAGGATATTGCCTTATGTCAGATAATGGACGGCTTAATCCGGGTGAGGATACATTTAAACGATACTTACTGTCTAACAGCTCATGAGCATCAATCAAAAAGCCTAATTCACGGCTAATATCAGCACATTCATCCAGATTAACACCTCGGTCTTCGGCATCTAAATATACCCATAGCTCGGTGCCACCGCCGCTTTTAAGCTCGATGTCAACCAAGAATAACCCACGTTCCTCTGCCAGGGGAGCCGCGAGTTCCTTTATTTGAGTAGTAATGTCAGGGGTCATATCCAAATTCCAGAAACAAAAAAAAGTGAGTGCCTTTCGACGCTCACCGGGCAATAAAGGTATGCTTATTTGTGCAGAATTTCAATGATTTTACCAGCAATATTTATTAATGATGATGCAATGATTTTTTAAGAAAATTAATAACTGCATTTTATATCATCATGCTGCAAAACTAACCAACTTAATTCCATGCGCCATATCTATCGCATTCTGTGTATTTCATTATTGATTTCATCCCCTCTTTGGGCACAAATACAACCTTCAACTGTTTCCGAGATTGAAGAATCCGTCGAACTAAGGCAACAACATTACGAACAAAGTATTCTAAAAGCATACCCGGTTCGCAATGTAGGTCCTGTTGTTATGAGTGGCCGAGTTTCTGATATCGCCGTTCATCCCGACAACCCCAGAATATTTTATACTGCATTTGGTAGCGGTGGAATCTTCAAAACAACTAACAGTGGAAACACAATGTTTCCTGTTTTCGATCATGCCGGAGGTGCACTTGGTATTGGGGATATTGCACTTTCTCCGGCAAACCCGAATGTAATTTGGGCCGGAACGGGCGAAAACAATAGTTCGCGCTCAACTTATGCGGGTACGGGAGTGTACAAAAGCATGGATGGTGGTGAAACTTGGATCTATACAGGTTTAAGAAATACGCAGCACATCGGTCGCATTATTGCGCATCCAACCGATGTAAACACGGCATGGGTTGGTAGCATGGGTGCCTTATACAGCAATAACGAAGAACGTGGTGTTTACAAAACTACCGACGGCGGCGAAACATGGTCCAAAACGTTATTTATCAACGACTCTACCGGTGTTATCGATCTTGTGATGCATCCCGAAAATCCAAATGAGCTTTGGGCTGCTACTTGGGAGCGCGATAGAAAAGCCTGGAATTTTAAAGAAGGCGGCGTTGGTAGTGGGCTTTATCATTCTTCCGATGGTGGTGAAAATTGGACTAAAATAACCAACGGCTTACCCGATGGTGCGCATGTTGGACGAATTGGAATCGATATCAGCCAAAGCAATCCGGATATCATGTATGTGCTGATTGATAATCAGGAAGAAACTAAAACTGAACGTGAAGTTAATCCGGATCAAGTCACCCAAAACACCTTTGTTAATATCTCGAAATCTGATTTCATGAAACTCGACAATCAGAAATTGAATCAATATTTGCGAAGAAGTGGTTTTCCAAGCGAGTATGATGCCTCTAAAGTTAAAGCTGATGTTGAAGCTGGCGAGTACGAACCAAAAGCTTTAGCCGAATTTGTAGGCGATGCTAACTCAGCCTTATTCGATACAGAAATTAAAGGAGCCGAAGTTTATCGTTCTGATGATGGAGGTGCTTCATGGAATCTGGCTAATGAGTACAAGCTTGATAATGTGTACTTCACCTATGGGTACTATTTTGGGGAAATACGTGTTGATCCTAACAACTCAGATACCATTTACATTTTAGGTGTGCCCTTCCTTAAATCTACCGATGGTGGAAAAACCTGGGAGCAGAAAGCTAGAAACCAGCGAGTGCATAGCGATTATCAGGCGATGTGGATCGATCCCGCTGATTCGGAGCATTTGCTCGTCGGAAACGATGGCGGTTTGTACGAAAGTCACGATGGTGGTGAAAACTTTATCCACCATAACACTCCGGCAGTTGGGCAATTCTACACCGTAAATGTTGATATGGAGGAGCCTTATAATATTTATGGTGGCTTGCAGGATAACGGCACTTTTAAGGGGCCATCTACAAGTACCGGAAATCGTGAACAACCATGGACTCGCCTTTTTGGTGGTGATGGAATGCACGTTGCTGCTAAACCCGGTAATGCCGATATCGTTTATGTTGGATTTCAGTATGGCAATTATTTCAGAAGTAATCTAGATGATGGTTCTTTCAATAGAATTACTCCTCGTCATGATGTGGGAGAGCCAAGATACCGTTACAATTGGAATACTCCGGTTACCATCAGCCATCATAACCCTGATATCATTTATTTTGGTTCGCAACGTTTAAATCGAAGTATGGACGAGGGTAAAACTTGGACGCCAATAAGCCCCGACTTAACCAACGATTTACCAAATGGCGATGTGCCTTACTCTACCCTCACTTCAATCGCTGAATCACCGCTAAACTTCAGCGTGATTTGGGTAGGAACCGACGATGGCAATATTCAACTAACAAAGGACGGCGGCGCAACTTGGACTAAGGTTTCTGATTTTCTACCGCAAGGGCGCTGGATAAGCGAAGTGCATGCATCAAAATTTGATGAAGCCACAGCCTACGTTTCTATGAACGGTTACCGTAACGATGAGTTTAAAACGTACATCTACAAAACTACGGACTTTGGCCAGACTTGGAGTTCCATAAATGGGGACTTACCGGAAGACGTGGTAAATATCATAGTTCAGGATCCGGTGAATCCATCGATTTTATACGCTGGACTGGATCACGGTTCTTATGTGAGTTTAAATGATGGCGAAAACTGGCATTTCCTTTCTTCGATTCCCAACGTGTCGTCGTATGATATGGTGGTGCATCCCCGTGATTTAGACCTTGTAATAGCAACACACGGTCGCTCCATTTATGTAATGGACATAGAGCCTCTCCATCAGGTATTTGATCGCTTAGAAGAGCGAATTACAGGTATTAAACCCGCTGATGTTCGTCATTCTAACCGCTGGGGAAGTCAACCCGTTGCCTATCGTGATCCGTTCTTGCCGGAGCATCAACTTGTTTATTTCTTAGGCAATGAAGGTGAAAATCAACGTGTTACCATCGAAATTAAAGATGAGAATGGCGATGTACTTACCGAGTTGAATACCGAAGGTAATCACGGATTTAATGTGTACGATTGGAACCTAATCATTGATGAAAGCGATGGCGAATACGAATTCTTATCGAAAGGAACGTACACCGCGACTTTCAAAACCGGACGATCTAACCACGAGGTGAGCTTTGAGATTAAGTAAGTTATTCACTGTTTTAGTATTTGGGTGTGCACTTGCATGCTCAAATACTGAAAAACAGCCTACAACTGACAACAAGCCGGTCGGCAGAATTGTAACTCCTGAAGCAGAGTTATCCTTTATTGCTGAAGATGGAAGCATCGTATCAACCATTGATATTGCCATAGCCGATGAACAGCCGGAACGCAATCAAGGTTTAATGGATGTGCGTTCGATGGACGAAAATCTAGGTATGCTTTTCATTTTTGAGGAAGAACGACCGCTTAGTTTTTGGATGGCGAATACTCCCCTCTCGCTCGATATCATGTATGTGAATAGCGATTCAACTATTGTTCGAATTTATTCGAATACAACTCCCTATTCAGAAACTACGCTTCCTTCAGAAGCACCGGCTATTTTTGTAGTGGAAACCAATGCCGGTTATGCTCTAGCAAAAGGGATCACCGAAGGAATGAAAATCCGATTTTAGAATTCGGTGAATGATTCGAAAAAGCGTTCGATTGAACTCTTGTGTATACAAGTGACCCAAATCGTGTAAGAATTATCGTCGATGGTTAAGAAGTCACAAAAGTGATTTTAAGCCATCGACTTTTCTTCAGCATATTCAACTAAAAAGTCTAACGCTTTACGCACATTCGATGGCGAGCCCATATAAATTGGAGTTCGCTGGTGAATGGCGGTTGGTTCGATTTCCATTATTCGGCGTTCTCCGTTCGATGCCATCCCTCCTGCCTGCTCAATAATCATGCTTAGTGGATTGCATTCATACATTAAACGAAGTTTGCCCTCTGGGTAACGGCTACTATGTGGATAAATAAAAATCCCGCCTTTTATCAACGTACGGTGCACATCTGCAACCATCGAACCAATATAACGCGCTGTATAAGGTCTTCCCGTATCAGGATCATCTTCTTGGCAATATTTAATGTATTTCTTTAGCCCTAGATCCCAAGTGTTGTAACTGCCTTCGTTGATACTATAAATATACCCTTTTTGCGGAATTTTAATATTACGATCGCAAAGAATGAACTCGCCGATGCTTGGATCCAACGTAAATAGGGATACACCTAACCCTGTGGTGTAAGCTAATGTGGTGCTGGAACCGTAGAGAACATATCCGGCGGCAACCTGACGAACACCTGGTTGTAAAGCGTCAGATTCTTTAACTGTGGGATCGAAACGAGCTTCTCGCATGTAAATCGAGAAAATTGATCCAACCGACACGTTAACATCAATGTTGGACGAGCCATCGAGAGGATCTAAATACACAATGTACTTCCCTCCTTTGCTACTCAGCCGAACAATGCCGTCGTTTTCTTCTGAAATCACCATACAAGTGATTTGAGATCGTTCAAGTGCTGATATTAATTGATGATCTGAAAAAACATCTAGTTTCTTCACTTCTTCGCCGTGCACATTTTTGGAACCATCTACCCCTAGAATATTTGTGATTCCTGCTTTGTTTACCTCACGCGAAATTATTTTTGCGGCAAGGCCGATATCGCGTAGTAATTGTGAAAGTTCCCCTTTTGCACCCGGAAAGCGATTTTGTGATTGAATAATGTACTCTTCGAGAGTAACCAATCTAGCTTCTGATACTGTATGCATGTGATTTTGTTTTGGAAGCGCTTTTCTGATAAATATAAGAATGTTTTTGTATCAGAAAACAGTAGAAATTTTAAATTTTTTACACCTCTTCAAAAACTCGATCGAACAATTCACTGGCTTTTATCTTCAAATCTTCAAGAGAACCATCATTTCTGATTACGTAATCAGCCAGATGTGTTAGCTCTTCAAATGAATTTTGTTTGCTGATTCTATCCTTCACCTGCTCTTCTTTCGCTCCATCTCTGTAAACCACTCTTTTAATACGTTGTTGTTCATCTGCCAACAATAAAACTACACGATCTACATTTTTAGGGCGACCTTTTTTTAATAATAGTGCTGCCTCATAAACAAACGCTTCAATGCCTTCTCTTTCTTTGATAAGTGCAAGTTCATCGATATGCTTCCACAGAACAGGATGAACAAGCGCATTCAGTTCTTCAACTCGGTTTTTTGCAAAGGCTTCTTCGGCTAGATATTCTCTGTTTAAACTTCCATCATGAAGATACGCTTCATCCCCAAACGTGTCTTTAATCTGCTGAATTAGTTGTTCATCTGAAACCATTAGTTCTTTTGCAACATCATCCGCAAAAACAACAAAGGCACCGCGTTTCTCCCATTCTTTACAAAATGTAGTTTTACCGGATCCGATTCCCCCTGTTACTCCAATCCGAATCATATTGTCTGTCCAATGCTATCTTCAAAATCAATATTATAATGCAAGCCACAGCTTTCTTTTCGATCCATTGCCGCTCGAATAATCAGATACGCAATGCTGATCAAATTTCGGAGCTCGAAAAGTGGAATACTAACTCTGGTACGGCTGTAAAAATCTTCCACTTCTTCGTAGAGCAAAGTTTGCCGACGAAGCGCTCGTTCTAGTCGCAAATCACTTCGTACAATGCCCACGTAATTGCTCATAATCTGTTGAAGCTCTTCGCGGTTGTGAGAAATCAACACCCACTCTTTAGTGTTGAATGTCCCGCTCTCATCCCACTGTGGAATTTTCTCGTTAAAAGTGGTTTTATCAACACCAATTATAGCCGCATCAACTGCCCGATCCGCAAAGTAAAGTGCTTCAAGTAAGCTATTGGATGCCAATCGATTTGCACCATGTACCCCGGTATAAGCAACTTCCCCACAGGCATACAATTGTTGCACCGAAGTTTTGCCAACTAAATCAGTTTCTACACCCCCACAAAAGTAATGGGCTGCAGGCACCACCGGTATTAATTGTTTGGTGATATCGATGCCATATTGCAGACAGGTTTCATAGATATTTGGGAATGCATTTCGGGTTTCATCATCAGGTAAATGCGTTATATCCAAAAAGACTGACTTATCCCCTCTTTTCTTGAGTTGATCATCAATAGCACGGGCAACAATATCGCGTGGGGCAAGCTCTTTGCGTGCATCGTATTGTTCCATAAAAGCCACGCCATCAGCATTTCTAAGGATGGCTCCGTGTCCACGCAATGCTTCTGAAATCAGAAAAGAGTCGGCTTCCGGAACATTCAGGGCGGTGGGATGAAACTGCACAAACTCCATGTTTCTGATTTTAGCTTTGGCTCGATATGCCATCGCTATTCCATCTCCCGTGGCAATATCAGGATTGGTTGTTTTTGCGTACACCGCTCCGGCACCACCAGTTGCTAAAATCGTGCGTTTAGCCAACATTCGATGAACTTTTCCGGTAGCTTCATCCAACACATAGGCACCGTAACAATGTATGTTTTTTAAATACTTCGCTTTTTTTCCCAGATGATGCTCGGTGAGCAATTCCATCGCAAAATGGTGCTCAAAAACAGTGATGTTCGGATGATTACGCACATTTCGAACCATCACATTTTCTACTTCCATTCCGGTTGCGTCGTCAACATGAACTACCCGATTTTCCGAATGTCCACCTTCTCTACCTAAATGAAGTTTGCCATTTTTTTTGGTGAATTCGACACCCCTGGTCATCAATTCGTTGATTAATCGTGGTGCTTCTTTCACCATCGCTTCAACGGCTTTTTTATCGCATAATCCCGCCCCGGCAACCAGCGTATCATTGATATGCTTCTCGTAAGAGTCATCCACAAGGTTCATTACCCCGGAGATTCCGCCTTGAGCATAGCTTGTATTTGCTTCGTTGATTTCCCTTTTGGTAACAATAGCCACCGAACCGAACTCTGCAGCTTTTAGCGCAAATGTGAGTCCGGCAAGCCCGCTACCGATAACAAGGAAATCGAAGTTATACATAGAGTTATTCTTGGTCTTCGGTGGAAATCATCAACAAGTAAGCTTTGATAAAGTCATCCAGATCACCATCCATAACCGCACTTACATTCGATGTTTCGTGGTTGGTGCGATGATCTTTCACCCGTTGATCGTCGAATACGTAACTACGAATTTGTGATCCCCATTCGTTTTTACCTTTCGAGCCTTCAAGTCGGGCTTTTTCGGCTTCTTGAATTTCTTTTTCGTGCTCGTAGATGCGCGATTTCAACAACACCATTGCCTTTTCGCGGTTCTGTAACTGCGATCGCTCCTGTTGACATTCAGCCACCACTCGCTTTTCAGTGCCATCGGATAATGTTCCTGTCCAAATCAATCGAACGCCGGTTTCAACCTTGTTTACGTTCTGTCCACCGGCTCCACTCGAGTGAAATCGTTGCAATTCAACATCACTTTCGTTGATGTCTACTTCGATGGTGTCATCTATCAATGGCGAGACAAACACCGAACAAAACGAGGTGTGCCGACGAGCATTGCTATCAAACGGTGATACACGAACCAATCTGTGAACGCCACTTTCAGCTTTCAAAAAACCGTAGGCGTTGGTGCCTTGCACTTCGATGGTTGCACTCTTAATACCAGCAACGTCTCCATCCTGATAATCAATCACTGACACCTTAAAATCGTTTCTATCGGCCCAACGCGTGTACATGCGATACAGCATTTGTCCCCAATCCTGACTCTCGGTTCCGCCCGCTCCCGGATTAAATGAAACCACTGCATCGCGATGATCATCCGATCCTTTAAGCATGTTTCGAAGTTCAAGCGACTCTAAACCTTTCAGCAGTTTTTTGTACTCGGCGTCAAGTTCGTCTTCAACATCCTCGCCCATCTCGGCAAATTCTAAATAGACATTGATGCTTTCACGGATGGCGTTCAAATCGTCCCATGCCTTAACAAGACTCTTCTCGTTATCAAGTTCCTGCATCACAACGCGAGCGTTGTCCGGGTCGTTCCAGAATTCAGGATTTTGAGTGCGCTCGGTTAGTTCTATTACACGTACTTTTCGTTTATCGTAGTCAAAGATACCCCCTGAGCGCGTCCAATCGCTCGTAGTTTTCTTGTTGATGATCTTTATTTATAGCCATGTGTTATGTGAAAAATGAAAATGATAAGTGAATGTAAAAATAATTGGTTACTTCGATGATCGGCCTAGAAGAATCCCGATAACGATGCCGGCAGCCAGCGCAAAACCAACTCCTTTCTCGGGATTTGCACGAACATATCTGCGGGCGTTGCGGTACTCGTGGCGTAATTCTCGCTCGATCCAGTCTCTTTCGTCTTTAAGTCGATCGATAACATCATCGTATTTCATTTCTACTTTCTCTTGAATAATCTCGGAAGTATCTGAAACTGCACGTCCGATTTTCTTTTGTACGTCGTCTATTTTATTTGATTCTGCCATGGTAAATTTGTTTTAAGTTTGATTTGAAAATACAAATATGAACCGAAATAGTTTGTAAGTTTATTTGTTCAAAGAAAGCCCCAAACTCACAGATTATTGCGATTTACTCCCTCTTATTTTTGGTTCCGGTTAATACATCAGCACTATCTTATTTATAACATGTGTTGGGAGGATGCATCGATTGACCGGCAATTACTTGGCATCGACGAGCAGAGTAAAATTATGATGATAAGCTCAGCTGGGTGTAATGCGCTAAGCTATCTTTTAGACAACCCGAATTGCATCCACAGTGTAGATATTAACCCGAGGCAAACAGCGTTGCTTGAGCTGAAGTTGAGCATCCTAAAACAAAGTGACTATCCAATATTTTCTTCTTTTTTTTGGGATGGATGGTGTGAGGATTATCACAGTGTTTATTCAAGCATTCGAAGTTCGCTTATTGAAGAATCGAAGGCGTTTTGGGATGAACACATCGATTATTTCTCTCCAAGTAGTCGCGGTTTTCATTTTGAAGGTGGAAGCGGAATGTTTGCTCGATTTTTGAATAAGATTGTTGATCGAAAATCACTTCGAGAACAGATTATTGAAATGAGCATATCGAGTGATAAAAAAGAACGTGAACGAATTTTCAATCGTGTAGAAAAAGTACTTTGGAGTGGTGCAGAAGCTAAAATTTGGCAAACTAATGGGGTGTTAAGTCTTGCCGGAATTCCTGCCGTTCAACGTAATGCCATTGGCGATATTAATCAGTTCATGCAAAAAGTACTGCGACAGATATTTGTAGATCAACGAGCAGATAATAATCCATATTGGGGTCGATATTTAAAACTACCAACACTTAACAAACCCACTCTCGATTATCTTCAAGAAGAGAACTTCAATTTATTGAGAGATCGATCAGATCGAATCCACTTTTCAACAATTTCGTTTTCCGATTACTTGAGCCAAACGACTCAAAAGTTCACTCATTTTGTACTTTTAGATCATATGGACTGGATGGTTGGTCATGATAAACAGGCATTGGACAAAGAATGGGAATACATCTTAGAAAGAGCCGAACCTGGTGCAAAAGTACTATTTCGAACGGCTTTTGATCATCTTGATTTCATTCCTAATTTTGTCCACGAGCGCTGCAAAATTGATCAAGTTGATCCCCAATGGCTGAAAGAAAATGATCGTGTCGGAACCTACACCGGAACGTATTTTGGAGTGATAGAATGATTCCTTCTTCAATTTCGAATTATTACAAATGGCATGCGCCGATATACGATTTCACGCGGTGGAGTTTTTTATTCGGACGATCATCGCTCATGCACCATTTCCCTTTATTGGCAGATAATGCATCCATTTTGGATTTAGGGTGTGGCACGGGCGCAATCACCGAAGTCCTTTGCTATTCATATCCAGAAAGTGAAATAATTGGGTTAGACGCTTCATCCCACATGCTCGAACGAGCAAAATCTAGAAACCTTCAAAATGTTAGTTGGATTCACCAACCTTATCAAAGCAACAGTTTTGATAACGGGCAATTTGATTTAATTACGGCTTCGTATTCACTCACCATGATGAATGACATCGAACAGGTACTTCATGCCATTAAAATGCATTTGAAACCGGATGGAAAACTAGTGGTTGTAGATTTTGATTCCACTCCTTTCCCCCAGTTTTCAAAATGGATGAAGCGAAATCGTGTTAACTTTGATGTCCAATTATTTAACAAGCTGGAAAAAGGTTTCGCAGCAACATCGATTCAAACACAATCTGCTTTTGGTGGATTGTACTCGTATTCCACATTCGTTGGATCAAAATGAGTCTTCGAAAAATCATTTCGGGTGGACAAACAGGAGTTGATCAGGCTGCTTTGCAGGCAGCCATAGATTCAGGCTTTGAACATGGAGGTTGGTGCCCACCGGGTCGAATTTGTGATTCAGGAGAAATTCCAATTCATTTCAAACTGAAAGAAACACCGGAAGAACGAGATAAATCAGCTCTTGAAATTCCACGTTCACAACGAACCATCTGGAATGTGCGGGACTCGGATGGATTATTGGTAATTGAACAGGATCAGAGGGGTAAAGGATCAAAGGCACAAAGGGATCTTGGAACAGAGTTAACTATTGAGTCCGCAAAAAAGCTTGGAAAGCCTTTCTTAATAGTTTATTTCAACAGAAAATTGATTCTTACTCAAATTTCAAACTGGATTTCAACTAATAAAATAGAAGTTCTGAATGTAGCCGGGCCGAGTGAAAGAAACTGTCCCGGAATCTATGATCGGGTGTATGATTTGAAGATGGAAATACTTACGAATTCTGTTTAAGTTTTTCGGATAGAGTCTTAATTTCCTGAATCAAGATTGGTTCAAACTCAGTTAAATTTTCAATCACATTTCTTGATGTGAGTATAATAGTTAATACAATCACAGTTTCTTTAAATCTATGACAGATTAACCAATGTTTATTAACAAGATAAGTATTGAAACTTGGACAGATGGAATCTCGAGTTGTTAATACATCTGGGTTTAGACTAATTAAATCTAAAGCACCATCTATATCTTCTAAATATTCCTGAGTTAGTTTTACTCCCCATTCATTTGTTGAAAACTTAATAAGCTTCTCCAATTCTTCGTAAAAATGATCGGTTAGAAGTATCCGAACCTTCATTCTTTATTCGCTTTATACAATTCCAATCCGGATTGAATGTCGCCCTTATAGGTATTCAGTTTCCCCTTAATTGCATCCTGATAGCCTTTTAGAATATTGCTTCGAGCCTGTTCTGCTTCTTTCCTATCCATTTCATGACGAATGAGGTCTCTAACAAAATCACTAGGAGTGCTGTGCAAAGTACCATCACCCGAATTGTTTTGAATAAATTCTTTTAGTTCGTCGGTAAGAGAAAGGTTGATTGTTGAAGGCATAGTGAAACGATCTAATTCATTATTTGCCAATATATGAAAGAATGATGCTTTGATAAAGTGACTACTGATGAGAATTTATCATCGTTAAATATAAAAATTCGCCGAATGACGAATGACGAATGACGAAAAAGTATTTTCTTCATTTAGAGAATCAATTGTCTTTCGTCAATCGTCGTTAGTCACGATTTCTATTTAATCAACATCATTCGCTTAGTTTGAACAAAGTTTCCCGCTTCGATGCGATAGATATACACGCCTGAGGCTAGATTTCCGGCATCAAATTGAACCGAGTGCCACCCAGCCTGCATCTTATCCCCAGCTACCAAAGTGCTAACTTTTTGTCCGAGCAGATTGAATACTTCCAATCGAACACTCGAAGCTTCAGGTATACCAAATTGAATGGTAGAGCTCGGGTTAAATGGGTTTGGATAGTTTTGGTTGAGGGTGAACACTTCCGGTAATCCCGAGTTTGAATGTTCGTCCTTGGTGTTCGTAATCTGACCATCCTCTGACACATAAAATGGTTCACTTTCAATAATTAAATCTGGTAGTGAGTCATGACGAACTTTAACTACGTATTTACCGTAATCATTTTGGGTAACATCAGTTATTGTTATTGTAGCACTATTCTGTCCTGTAATCTCAACCCCATCCTTTTCCCATTGGTATTTATTTCCAACAAAATCTATTTCATCTACTCCAAAAGTCACATCCGATCCAATGGTAGCCTGTACAGCAGTTGTATCCCCAAATGGAAATTGAGGGGCATAACTCATTGAGTCTTCAGCAATTCCTAAGTTTGGTACAATATCTTTAAAAGTGAGTTTTAAACTATCTATATGAAGGCTTACTAAAGTATTTATTGCAGATAAATCAGGTAAAGAAGTAAACCGATTTCCATCCAAATGTAAATAATTCAATTCGTCCATATTCGCGAGTGTATTTGGAACTTGACCTTCAAAATCGTTTTGATCCAATCGTAATCCGTATAAATCCAGCTCCCAGATTTTTTCGGGTACTTCGCCGTGCAGCTGATTATCGTAAACATAAAAATACCTTAGGTTCGGGCTTTCTGTAAATGCATTTAATGATTCAGGAAGTGTACCTGTTAGATTATTTCTACCCAACGAGATGTAAATAATGGATTCCATTTCGGTCAACCACTCAGGAACCTCACCAGTAAGCTGATTTCCAAATAGCCTTAGATAATATAAATTATCCAGATTTTTCAACTCTTCCGGAATTACTCCCGAGAGATTATTATCGCTAAGAAATAGATATCTCAATGAACTCAGATTACCTAGTTCAGCAGGAATTTCTCCACTCAGTTCATTTCCATCGAGGTACAGCCACTCTAATTGTGAAAGATGACCTAGCTCAGCAGGTATACTTCCACTTAACTGATTCCTATCGAGATTTAACCTCTCTAAATTTGACAATGAACTGATTTCAGTCGGTATTTCACCGCTTATATTGTTCCTGGATAAATATAAATTTTCCAGAAGTGTTGACTGTTCAACTTCTTTCGGAATATCACCAGTTAACTGATTATTATTGAGATATAAATCTTTCAAAGTGGATATGGAAAAAATTTCTTTAGGAATCTCACCATATAACTTATTAAAACTCAAATGAAGACCTTCAAGAGATAGATAATTTGAAAACCAGGTAGGAATTTCCCCTGTAAGATTGTTTCCCCATAAAAAAAGTGAATATAAATTAATTAGATTCGAAAATGATTCTGGTATCTCCCCTTCCAGATTATTTTGCGACAAATAGAGGTATCTTAGTTTATTTAATGCCCCTAATCCATCCGGAATTTCCCCTGTTAAATTATTACTCCATAAAGAAAGAGTAGTTAAATTAATTAGTTCAGAAAATGACTCTGGTATCTCTCCGGTTAGATTGTTTTGTGAAAGTTGTAGGTTTTCAAGTTTAGTTAATACCCCAATTTCCTCCGGTATTTCTCCAGTAAATTCATTGCCCCAAAGATAAAGTTCTGTCAACTCTTTCAGTTCTCCAATTTCAGCCGGAATCTCTCCGGAAAATTCGTTACCGCCTAAAGCTAATTCATCTAATGAATCCAGGTTAGCTATGTCTGCACTTAATGTGCCTGAAATCTTATTCCGTGTCAGACTTAGATAAATCAGTTTATCTAATGTCCAAATTGATGATGGAACTTCACCATTCAAATCATTACTTCCCAAGGAAAGCCTTCTTAATTCACTCAGCGTGCCAATTTCTTCAGGGATAGAACCAGTTAAAGAGTTACCCCACAGATATAATACCTCTAACCCATTCAAGTTTCCTACTTCGCTGGGTATTTCACCTGATAACTCATTATCGTACATATATAATTGCTTTAATGAAGCGAGATTCCCAATTTCGATAGGTATTTCACCTTTTAGTGAATTACGGCCTAAATTTAGTTGTACAACTCTTCCGGTCGAATCCAGCACAACTCGACTCCAACTACTTACAAGACCTGTTAGCCAATTGGTATTAGTAGACCAATTTTCGCCATCTGTGTTATTATATAATGCTACCAAAGCTAGTGAGTCATTATCATTTGCTTTAACCTTGTAGCTTTTCAAATTTATATTTTCTTCTGTGTACCCCTTGAATTTCCCTATTGAATTTTGAATTCTATCCATCGGTAAATAATCGGCAGAATTAATCAACTCTTGTTCCGGTAAGCTTATTTCGTTTTTAAAACCCGGATCTCCAGAATCACTATTTTGTCCATATGCTAATTGAACTGTTAATAAAATAATCCCTATAGTTGTGATTAGCTTTTTCATAATCTATTTCCCCTTTATGTTCTCAATCTCTATTAATCTGTTGTGTACGATAGACCAACAGCTGCAATTAATCACTACATGTTTATGTCGATCTTTCACAATCGTACAATATTTACATAAAAGTGTATTTACTTAATCAACATCATTCGCTTAGTTTGAACAAAGCTCCCCGCTTCGATGCGATAGATGTAAACACCTGAGGCCAGGTTTCCTGCATCGAACTGAATGGAATGCCATCCCGCCTGCATCTTATCCCCTGCTACCAAAGTGCTAACTTTTTGTCCGAGCAGATTGAATACTTCCAATCGAACGTTCGAAGCCTCAGGTATCCCAAACTGAATGGTTGAGCTCGGGTTAAATGGATTTGGATAGTTTTGATTGAGAGTAAAATCCCTAGGAACACTCGAAGTCATTTCATTCGATACTTTTTGTGTGATTTCAAAAGAGAATGGCTCATTTTCTGAATTAGATGCCCAGGTTACCAGGCTATCCGTATCAACAGCAGCAACTTGCCAGAAGTAAGTGCCTATATCTAAATCCGTTTCTGGTACAAATGTCGTATCTGCCTGAGATACACCTTCGAAAATTACTTCATTAAACATCGAATCAGAACTAATTCGATACCGATAGGTCACATAATCAAAAAGATCAGAATCGGATGTGGATTGCCACACAAATGTTGGTGTTGTTGTTAAAGTATCTACCGTGTTTAACGGCGAAAGCAATTCAAATGGATTTGGTGGATCCAGTTTTTGATTAATGATAAATGCCTGTACCGCACTCCAAGGTGATTCAACCCAATCATCATCGCGCACCTTAACTCGCCAAAAATAGATGGCTTCATCGTTCAAACTTTTTGCCTTAACAGAATTCACTCCTAGTGCAGTAGTATCGATAAATTGAGTTTGGGTAAATTCATTTTCTGATGACAACTCAACAATGTAGCTCAACCGATTTGGGGTATCACTAAAATCAGGATCTGAACCGGCATTCCAGCTCAACACCGGATTTACCGAACTTACCGTAATGCTGTCAGCGGGAGTAAATCCATCTTTGGCTAACATTGGGGCATCATTTTCGAGATTGAGCCAGAAATTCCATGGCTCTGACCAAACCGATGCCGAATCTTCGTTATCTACCGAACGAACTCTCCAATAATAATGCACATCGTCTTCGAGTAAATCACTTCCATTTAACGAACCTAATCGCACTGCAAAAACGCTATCCTCATCACCCGGTTCTTGTTGTACACTTGGGAACATGGATTTCATCGAAGTTGCTTTCAGAATGGTAGACAATCCAATATCTGATTGATTTACTACCGGATTTTCAAATGTAGTAGTGCTGTCAATCTGAATCTGATAAAGCGGTCGAGGATCTTCAAATGCTACCGTGTCTTTTGCGAGTGACCAAACTAAATAGGCGTTTATTGTCGACTCAGAGTGCATATTTGGAGCCAATAATACAGGTTGTGTAGGTGCGGCATCATTGATTGATCGAACCGAAATAACCAAGGTGTCATTTATTTGAAATTCACCATCCGTTGCTGCAATAACGACTTCTTGCATTCCATTCCAATTCGGATCAGCCGATACAATGAGTTCATTGGTATCTTTAATTAATAGATGGATATTAGCTGGGTTATTAACGACCTCAAATTCAAGTTCGCTATCTACATCGCGGAAATAATCAGAAAGAGTAAGCAATGAAAATTCAGCGGCATCTTCATCCACACTGGTGTCAGGGAGTGCTTCAATTAGATAAGGTGCGTCATTAACCGCTTGTACAATTCCGGAAATTTCGATTGAATCCGTTGCGGCGCTGTCATCGGTGGCCATGACAGTAAACGAGAATTCTCCATTAGCGTCCAGTCTTGAATTCAGGATTATATTACCGTCTTTAATGCTTGCTGATATATTTCCGGAGCCATCGGCATTGATTGCAAAACGAAGTGAATCATTTGGCAAATCCGGATCACTAAATAGTGTATCCAAGTTCGCCATTAAAAACGCTTCAAAATCTTCGAGCAACTCCACAGCTGGTATCTCTTTAGTTGCTATCGGCTCGTCGTTGATAGGCAAAATTGTAACCGATAGAGAATCTTTTAATTCTAAACCGTTTGAGGAAACTCGCAATTGAATCTGTCCCTCTCCGAACCAATTCTCAGTAGCAGTTATATACAAACTGTCTGCGATTAGCTGTACACCTATCTGTTCCGTTTGTGATGTGGCAAAATATTCGATAGGTGAATCTACATCTCTAAAGTAGCCTGACAATGTTATCACTAACGAATCGCTCACATCTTCAGGTAAGTGTATGCCGGGGAGTTCAGCAAATTTCTCCGGTAGATCATCAACAGCCGTAACCTGAATTGTTCTACTAGCAACTTCGGAGGAATCATCATTACCAAACACTTGAAAGCTTATGGTTTTCGGAGCTTCACTCGGAGTCTCACTAAATGTTGAATAACTCACCGATCTCAACATTTGTTGATAGCGAGCAGCAGATGCCGATCCAGTTAGTTTAAAATACCCCGGTTGTTGTTCAATTTCGATCGAATCAAATGGTGATATAAAAAGCATCTCTTCATTTTCAAGGACAAACTCTCGCATGTCTACAATTGCACTGTCGATTAGGAAGTCACCATCTGCTTTTATGATCAGAGAATCGGTAATCGATATATTTTCAGAATTCTCAACTACAAACAGCGTATCGCTTTCCAGGTTTTCAAGTTCAGGTGGAATGGTGACCGTAATCTCTTGATTCACAATCATACTCCATTCTCCGTCTTCATCAAGTACACGGATGTATAACGTATGTAGACCTACTGTGAGTGAATCTGCAATTAATGACACAGTTTCTTCCAGTTCAGAAGCATCTTCAAGTTCCAGGAATTGAGCATTTCCAAAACCGGGATCGACATCGAAGAAATATTCAGCAGAAACAATTTGGCTGATGGTTGATGGATCGTCTTTATCGATGAGTACAAGTTTTTTAATGGGTAGTCCCCAGTTTCCAGAGGTACTCTTTGCACGGATAAATAAAGTATGAATACCCAAAGAAACTCCGCTCGCATCTATATCGGTAGTCAGATCTATTTCTGTTCCCGTTGAAACTGAAATTAAGCTTCCAGTGCCCACTCCCGGATCGGTATCAAAGAAATATTCCATTGCTTCTATTTCAATTACTGAACCCTCATCAACTAGAACTAGTTTTTTAACGGGTAAACCCCAATTATCATCCGAATCTTTTGCTCGAATGAATAACGTATGTATTCCTTTAGGTAGCGATGAAGCGTCTATATCACCAGTAAAGGTAATTTCGTTGCCAGTAGTAAACGTAGTTATGGAAGTTGCAGCTCCTACTCCCGGATCGGTGTTAAAGAAATACTCTAGTTCGGTAATAGTTTGCGCTTGAACTCCACTCCCTACTAGTAGAAGGAGAATAATGATATAGCTTAGTTTTTTCTTTAAGTCATCCAGAACAAACTTGCGAAGAATTTGCAGAGCCATTCTTTGCAATGTTTGATGTTGTGAGGGCTCTTCGCTTCGCTCTGAGTGACCATACAAATAGTACGTATCCATAATAAACCTCCGTTTGGATTTGAATTTAAACGTGAGGCCTAATTGCCTTTGGCTTTGATCGTAACTTCGAAACTATGTCCAGATTTTATTTTTAATGGACTTAATAAGTCTTTTATTATTGGAAGTGGACTATCCTCAGTTCTATATGGTTCATTACCGCCCGATGGTCCAATATCAGTCCCATCAGTCCCAGCATTTTTCAATTCTTCAGCTTGAATTTCAGTATTCCAATATGATTGCCAACCTCCAAAGAAATCTTCGTCTATACGAATATCAACAAATATTTCACCATCTACAGAGGTTATGTTATTCTCACTAATATTTGTTCCATAGTTGGGAAGATCAAAGAGTGAGTAATTATTCCTATAAATACTATTGCTTGAGTTTGATCTCCCAAAATTAAAAAGAGCTGTTATATGCCAAAAAATATTATTCTCAAATACACAATTTCTAATAACTTGAGTATTAGACCAAAAATCTTCAGTATTAGTTAGAATATTATTCGTAAAGTTCGTGTTGTTAATATCTCCTTGCCTTCCCTTAATAATGCTATTGTTGACATATATTTGCTCAACTTGACCTGTAATTGCAAGTTGGCCACTAAAACTATTATTTATTGATAATGTTGAAGCATCTACGATGCTAGCTTGTCCTAAGTTTGTTTGGTTGAAAAGTATATTAGTGGGGATTTTTGAATCATTAGAATTTGAGCCTACGAACACTGAAGAAATTTTTAAACCAGAAAAAAATAAATTTTCTCCATCCAATATTATTAAATCACCAAGTTCCGAAACATTGGTTTCTAAATTATTGTTTAAATATGGGTGCATACCTATTCCTACAAAAGACAGATTTTTTAAACCATCAATATTTAGGTCTCCATAACTAATTGAACTCGGCATCACATGAATAATATCCCCTTCTTCGGCGGCATCAATTGCTTCTTGTAAATCAGAGTACACATGATCGCCGTTTGGTGCGCTTCCGGTATTGTCTACGATTAAAGTTCGCTGTGCCAGTGCACTTACTGAGAAAAGAATTATTGCCAGAAAAGATACTGTTGCTTTCATAACACCCCTGTTACATTTCGGTTTATCTCATGGTAATAGTTGAACAACAGAAATTCACTACATGAATATGTAGTATTGAAATGTATGGTTTAAGCACGTTAGACCAATAATAGACTACGATTTATGCTAAACATTCGTCGTTCGTCAATCGTCCTTTGTCGTAGCCAACACCTGCTCTTTGTACTGAAGCTCGTACAGTTTTTTATAGATACCGTTTTCTTGTTGGATGAGTTCTGCGTGTGCCCCTTTTTCTCGGATTTCTCCTTTGTGCATCACCAGAATGGTATCGGCGTCTTGTATAGTGGATAAACGGTGAGCGATAACGATAGACGTTCGGCCTTTCATCATTTTTGATGAGGCTTCGGTTACCAGACTTTCAGTTTCGGAATCAACGCTAGAAGTTGCTTCATCCAACACCAAAATCTTTGGATCAAAGACCATTGCCCGAACGAAACAAATCAATTGTTTCTGCCCCATAGAGAGGGATTTACCCTGTTCTCTTAGCACGTAATCGTATTTGCCCGGCAATTTCTCGATAAAGCGATGCGCCTCAACCTGGTGACTCGCAGCGATTACCTCTTCTCTGGAAATCCCTTCTTCCCCGAGCGTGATGTTATCCAGAATGGAACCGGTGAACAGGGTATGATCTTGCAAGACCAACGAGAAATAGTAGCGTAAATCTGACAAGCCCAATTCTTTGATGTCAATTCCATCGAGCTTAATGGAGCCCTTTTGAATTTCGTAAAAACGAAGTAAGAGGTTGATGATGGTGGTTTTTCCGGCCCCGGTTGCACCAACAATCGCAATATTTTCACCGGGTTTAGCGGTGAATGATACATCGCGAAGTACCCATTCTTCCCCCTCGTTGTACTTAAACCACACATTTTCGAATCTGATTTCTCCTTTCGGATCCTCGATGCGTTTGGGCTTTTCTATTTCTTTAATATCGGTATCGGTATCAATTACATTGAAAATTCGCTCAGAAGATGCCAACGCCGATTGTAGAGTATTGAATTTTTCTGAAAGTCCGCGAATGGGCATAAAAAACTGGCGAGCATACTGGATAAAGGCTAAAAGAACACCAAAAGTGACTCCCCCCATCATAGCCCGTCCGCCGCCATACCAAACGATTAACGCCATCGCAAAACTGGAAAACACTTCAACTAATGGCCAAAAGATCGAGAAGTAAAAGATGGTTTCGACGTGCGCTTCTTTGTGCTTCGCATTAATTTTATTGAACTTTTCACGTTGTTTATCTTCTCGGTTAAACAACTGAACCACATCCATTCCATTAATGTGTTCTTGAACAAAGGAATTAAGATTTGATATTTGATCACGCACATTCAGGAAGGCGACACGTACTTTTTCTTTGAACCAAAACGTGGCGTAAAAAAGGATTGGGAGTACCGCAATGGTAACAAAACTCAATTCCCAGTTCATACTGAACATGAAGTACAGTATAAAAATGATGCGGAATAGATCACCGATTATGGCTACCACTCCATCCGAAAGTAATTCACTCAATGCTTCAACGTCACTCGTGGTTCGGGTTATGAGTCGCCCGATTGGGTTTTTGTCATAAAACTGTACATGCAACGATTGAATCTTTTTGAAGATCGCATTCCGTAACGAATAGAGCGTACCCTGGCCAAACCAACGCGTTAGGTATGTGTTACTCATCTGAAGAAGGAACTCGCCAATCAGGGCTCCAAAAAGCAGTAGAATGATATTGAATAAGCCTTCAAAATCATCCACAGCGATATAATCATCGATGGCAACCTGCGTAAGTTTGGGGCGAATGGTGCCTAAAAATGACGCAGAAAGAGTAAGTACTACCGCAAGAAGTACGAAATACCTATATGGACGCACAAAAAAGTAAAGCCGTTTGATCAGAGTTCTGTCAACGGCTTTAGTAGAATTGTTCTTACTCATTTAAATGATTTAGAAGCGATCGAAATCGTCGTAGGATGTTCTAGGACTGATTGACCGTTTAGGCATTTCCTCTTTGTTGTCATCGTTTTTATAACGTGGCTTAAATCGATCAGGATCGTCGTTTTTGTACCTGCGGTCGTCGTTTCGGTCACTACGATTGTAGTCGCTACTTCCGCCATAGCGATCTCCGCGATTGTTATCGTAACGACCGCCACCTCCACTACTTCTGTTATTATCGTAACGGACACCGCCGCCGCCTCGGCTGCGATATCCTCCGCCGCCACCACCGCGATCATCTCTGCCTCTAGGCTTTCTGGATCGGAAGTTTCGGTTTCCACCACCACGGCTATCTCGGCCACCGTGAGAACGGCCTCTGCCGCCTCCACCGCCTCGATAATTGCCTTCATCCGGCTTGGTAAGATCTTTGAGTTCAACCTTTGCTTCTACAATGCCGCGCTCGTGCGAAGGATCGGTAAAAATTGGTCGTAGCTCATTTGCTAACCACGTTGGATAAAATCCATCACGTGCCTCCTTGAGGAGAACATGCAGATTTGTATAGCGAGCTGAAAAATGACCTAATACCAATAATTTAGTTTGAGCCTCGGTAGCAACTCGAGCTGCATCTGATGCGGTTGAATGCCCCGTTTCGCGTGCTTTATCAGCAAGTTGGTTACTGAATGTTGCCTCATGATAAAGGATGTTGGTGTTCATCGCCAACTTTACAGAATTTGGGCAGTACTCGGTATCAGAAACATAGGCAAAACTGTCACCCGGGCGTGGATGACCAACTATTTCATAGCTTTCAATTACCGTTCCGTCTTCAAGAGTGATATCGTTGCCGGCTTTCAATTCTTTAAATTGATCGTCTTCGGTAATACCTAACGAAGCCGCTTTATCCGCATCAACTTTACCGGGTTTATCTTTTTCCTGGAAACGGTATCCAAGGCAAAATCTCTTATGCTTTAAAGGACGAGCTTCAACATAAAAATCGTCCTCATCGAGAACTCTTTGTTCTTCAATATCTTCTTCAACCTCAACGAAGTTTACTTCAAAACTTAGCGTAACTCCCGAAAAGTTGAGGTTCCACTCTACAAACTCTTTAATTCCTTTAGGTCCAACAATATTCAACATTTTATCGCGACGCTGCAACTGAAGCGTTGAGATCAGTCCCATTAATCCCGAATAGTGATCAACGTCAAAATGTGAAATGAAAATACTGTCGATTTTGGATCGTTTTAATCCTGCTTGAAGCATTCTCATTTGTGCGTTTTCTCCGCAATCGAATAGAAAAACGCTTCCTTCTCTCCAGAGTGCTACAGCGGGTAGGTGTCGTATTGCTGTTGGTGTGGCGGATGCAATGCCTAGTGGTACTACAATCATTTTGTTCTCCCAATTACCTGTGGTACGATGCGTTCAACATCGTTGCCTGTTGGTTTTTATTTTTTAGTTAGATTTGTGCTAGTTCTTGTTCAAGTATTTGTTTTTTATACATAGCCTTATAGCGACCGTCGTATTTTAAAAGCTCTTCGTGGGTGCCTTTTTCTGTAATCTGCCCATCTTCGATGTAAAATATTTTGTCTGCGTCTTTTATTGTAGAGATTCTATGACTTATCGTGATGGTAGTTTTATCGCCCAGCTCGTTCTTTAAGTTCTTCAATATTGCGTCTTCAGTTTTTGTATCTACTGCACTTAAAGAATCGTCGAATATAAGCATTTCAGGACTCTTAATTAATGCTCTTGCGATAGCTGTACGTTGCTTCTGTCCTCCGGATAATGTTATTCCCCGTTCGCCGAGCATAGTCTTAAATTTTTTCTCAAAATCCAAAATATTCTCTTTAACCATTGCCATTTCTGCGGCTTTTTCAATTTGTTGATCCGATGCGTCTTGAATACCGAACGCTATATTATCACCAATCGTATCCGAGAACAAAAACGTTCCCTGAGGAACAAAGCCAATATCACGGCGAAGGTTTTCTAAAGGTAACTCCTTTACATTTATATTATCGATAAAAACATCCCCTTCAGTTGTATCAAATAACCGTGGAATTAATTGAATCAATGTAGTTTTACCCGAACCTGTTCGTCCAACAATGGCAACATTTTGTCCTGCCTCGATGGTTAGATTTAGATTTTTGATTACAAACTCATCTGAATCGGGATACTTGAACCACACATTTCTGAATTCAATTTTTCCGGCGATTGGTTTGTAATCATCACTTTTCTCGGATTCTATTTCCAATGGGTAATCCAGAATTTCTTTAATGCGATACCAAGAAGCCAACGATTTCTGAAAACGATTTGTGGTGTATCCCAAAGCTGCAACCGGCCAAATCAAATACGCTACATAAATCAAGAACTCGGCAATATTCCCAACCGACAAGCTCCCTTCAATTATCATGTTACCCCCCTGCCAGATAACGATGATGAGCGAAATGCCAATTAAAAAATTAAGTCCCGGATGAAACAACGATTCGATCATATCCAGACGTAACTTCTTTTTTCTGTAATCCTCGCTCAATAATTCAAATTTATCTTGTTCGCTTTGAACTCGATTATAGGCTTTGATGAGACGGATGCTCGAAAAAGTTTCTTTGGCTTGCCCGGCAAGTTTAGAATATTGTTCCTGAATAATTATGCTGTGTTTATGGATGTATCCGGTAATCCAATATGCAAATAGGGATAACAACGGAAGTGGTAGCAGCGCCCAAAGCATGAGTTCGGAGTTAACCAAATACATCATTGTAATTACGAATCCGGCACGAGTTACCGTATTTATGCTGTACATAATCACAGGGCCATAGTATTCGCGTACTTTGTTGATGTCTTCGGTAGCGCGTACATACACCTCACCTTGCGAGTACTTTGCATAGAAGCTCTGTGGTAATGCCATCAGTTTACGAATCATATCGTTTCTGATATCATATTCCACTTTCCGAGAACTTACGATGAGAGTCTGACGAGTTAGAAAGAGAAAAAATCCGTACAGTATTACTGCTCCTAATAAGTACAGCGAATTCATCGCCAAAATTTTACCAACCTCGCTAGCAAAAAGAGTATCCAATAAATTATCCGGAACTTCGTAATCTCCTTCCGATAGCTGTTCAATTCTATCCATAGTCTTTCGGATAAGAACCGGGATCCAGACTAGGAAAAAATTAGCAGCCGTTAGAAATATCGCACCTAACACTACGGTTAGCTTATATTTCTTCAGATACTTATTTAACTCTTTTAATGCTTCCAAATTGATGATTCAGTGTTAAACTGAAAATACCTCTACGGTTGGTGTAACTGCTTTTTTATCTAACAATGCGGGCCAGTAGGCAACTATCTCACTTGCTTTAGGTCTTCCACCGGCAAAACCTGTAACTCCACTTGGTCCGGTAAGAATTAAGGGTGCAATTTCCATCCCAAACCGATTGATGTCATTTTTGTTCATCCCACAAATTGAAACGCGCATCTGAATTTCATCGAAATCGTCATTATCAGCATCCGATGCAGGTTTTTCTGTGGTTCCGTTATAACCAACAAATTCGCTATGAAATTCATCGATAGAGAGATTTAGTGCTTTGGCTCGTTCTTCAAGAATCTCAGCCCCTTTTTGAGCTTTCTTCAATGCATCAGGCCAGCAATACACCAAGGTTGCTGAAAGCTTGTAACCATCGTTATAGCTTGCTGATATTTTATAGGTTGGTGTTTCCGGTCTACCTTTTATGCCGGTTACTTTAACTCGATTTTTGCCCGCATCTTCAAGATGAACAGTAGTAAAATCAGCAATTACATCAGGTGTGATGTATTCTTTCGGATTGCCGATTTCGTACAACAATTGCTCTTTAACCGTCATTTGATTTACTAGCCCACCGGTGCCTTCGTGTTTTGTAACGAAGAAAGTTCCATCGGGTTTGCCTTCGATAATTGGGAATCCAATATTGGTGAAATCTTCAACTTGTTCCCAATCGGTGAAATTACCGCCAGAAACTTGAGCTCCACATTCGATAATATGACCGGCAATGGTGCCAATCGCCATTTTATCGTAATCAGAATAGTCCCAACCGAACTCATAAATCATTGGAGCGAGTGTTAGGCCGGTATCAGTTACGCGACCAGTAATAATTACATTTGCTCCTTTTTCGAGTGCTTCAACAACAGCCCTGCATCCAAAATAAACATTGGCGCTGAGTAGATTTTCTTTAACCGTTGTAATAGGTTCGCCGGTTTCCATGTTTTTCAGAGCGTGCCCATCGGCTATTAACTCGTCAATATTTGGTAAGATATTATCGCCGGCTACTACGGCCACTTTGATATTCTTAACGCCTTTTTCTTTGGCGATTTTTAAAATTTCGTCTTTACAAGCGTGAGGATTTACACCACCTGCATTACTAATTACTTTAATGCCGTCGTTTTCAATTTCCGGTAAAATTTGGTCTATTACATTAACGAAATCACGTGCATAGCCCCATTCGGGATTTCTTAATTTCTGTTTTTGCATGATGCTCATGGTTACCTCTGCGAGGTAGTCCATTACTAAATAATCGATTGGACCCTTTTTAACTTGATTAACGGGTGCGTTAGGTAAATCACCCCAAAATCCCTGACCGGACGCGATACGAATAGATTCTTTCAACTGATTTTATTTTTTATAGATGTTATATGAATATCGGAAGATGAGTGATGGTAGTAAAATAAAAAACCCTGCCTGAAGACAGGCAGGGTTTTTGTAAAAAGCTTGAAAATGATTGTTACTTAATAAGCATCATTTTCTTGGTCTGAGAGAAAGCTCCTGCTTTTATCTGATATACATACATACCAGAAGAAAGTGCAGATGCATCAAAAGTTACAGTATGGTAACCCGCCGATTTCTCAGAGTTAACTATCTCAGCTACGCGTTGGCCAAGCATATCGTACACAACGATGGATACTTTAGAAGCCTCAGGTAAGCTGTAGTTAATGTTTGTTGATGGGTTGAATGGGTTCGGATAGTTTTGCTCGATTGCAAACTCGGTTGGAACCGCACCATCTACTTCGTTAGAAACAGACATGATATTCACGTTTTCTTCGAAAGTATCAGTTAATCCACCATTATCAGTTACCGTTAATGTAACAGTAAAGTCACCGGTAGTACCGTAATCGTAGGTTGGATTTTGATCGGTACTGCTTGTTCCGTCACCAAAGTTCCATTCCCACGCAACAATTCCACCTGCCTGCATATCAATAGCATCGCTAGACATGTCGGCGAAGGTTACCGTTGAGCCGTCTACATTAGCAGAAAATTCTGCTGTTGGGGCGTCATTAATTGGAGTAATGATGATTGAAACCATCATAGAATCCATTGGTTCGCCTTCATGTCCTACGTAGAACATGGCATCTGTTTGACCGAAGAAGTTATCATCAGCTGAGAATGTAACCGTATGATTATCACTGTCGTGGCTGATTGATACTGCGTCATGCATCGGGCTTGCCCACACGAACAGATCTGCATCTTGCCCACCTACACCAGCAGCCATACGAACAGTACTCAATGTCAGACTTTCGTCTTCAAGGAATACATATTGTTGATCGCTACCTGTTGGGAAATGCGGAGTATTTCTCACAGAAATAAATACTGTGGCAGTATCGGTTAACTGTCCATCGGTAATTACATATCTGAACCAATCCCAACCATCGAAGTTATAAGGTGCAACATACATTGGACCATCCAATGTGTATTTTACCTGTCCTCGATATGGTTCTTCGATGTCGTATAGCCAAATATTACCATCAACATCGAAATCATTCGAAAGGATGAATCCAATCATTTCGTATTCAACATCAATAACGCTTCCTTCAAGCACTGCTGTGAAGTCGTCGTTAGCTATTGGCTTCATGTTTGGAATCTCGAAATGAGTTACCTGTTCTGCATATCTGCTTACAAACAGATCATTGCTGTAATAATCGATAAATGTTACTGCAGCATAATAGCCAGGCCATAACCAAGGTGTATTAACTGTAACATTGAAAGACTGAGTAGCAGCTGAATCAATTACACCTTCTGCCGGATCAACATAAGCCAATCTATCAGCAGTGTAAACATCCAGATCATCCCAACTTGCCCAAGCAGACTGAACAGACTGATCTGTTTCTACAAGGAAGGCTAAGAATACATTTTCTTGTCCTGCAAACTGAGAAATATTGAATCCTGTGCGATGGAAACCGCCATCATTAAAGAAAGCGTCTTCACTGCTTCCGGCATAGATCAAATCAATACCTTCATCAGTTTCAACACCAACCCATACAGAGGCGAAATCCCAGCCTGATTCCAGTAAGAAGCTATAGGTGAATTCCATTATAACTGCTTCACTAATCGGAACATCTGATAAATCAAATGTTGGTGAGAATGCAAGTGTATACGTGTTATTTAGGATATAGTAACCCCAAACAGTACCATTTTCACTTTGATCCCCTACATCCAGCATATGGAATGGATTTTCATCTGTACCGAAGTTTTCTACCTCAAAAGTATTACCAAGTCCGAATGATCCATCAAAAACAGTCCATTCTTCTGATAATTCACCGGTTTCGAAATCTTCGAAATAGATATCCATAGCATCTATAGCAGGAGTCATTCGCGGACGGTCTGAACTACGAACTTCAGCACGTGCAACAGAACGTTTTTCTGCATTTGCAAGAACTGTATTTCTGTGTTTTACAAGATCGATGCCTTCGCCTTCGCCTTTATCAGACGCAGCAAAGCGTTCGAGTGCTTTATCTCTGGATTCAGTCATTGTTGAGTTCAGGAAATCATCCGGCTGATCCCAGAATACGTAGGTTCTGGCAAAGTAGTCAACATCCACTGTACCTGCGTTGTATGCATCGAAACTAAAGCTTAATGGTTCTTCGGTTGATACTTCGCCTAACCAGATTTCCATTGGATCAATTTGCAATGCTACGTTTCGTGCAGAGAATTCTGCAACGTGGCCGGCGTAATTTCCACCATTACCGTAGTATGAAATAAAGCCATTGGCGAATATGTCCGTGAACATTACGAAATCACCAGGAGGTAATAATTCTGTTCTTATGGTATAGTCGATATCCATAGACTCACCCGGTGCCAGTTCACCACCTTTGTCGGAAGTGAAGTATGGGAAGTCATCAACAATAATACCAACATTATCAAATAATGCTCCAAAGCCACCGGCATAACTGAAATCAGAAGTAGCGATGAACCAGAATTCAACATTTTCGAAACCTGAGAATGCAGAAATATCAACCCAAACACGGTAGTAACCACCGTAATTGATGATTTCACCGGAATTGGTTCCACCGATGTATGCATAAGGCACACCATCAACTACAATGTTAAGGAAGAACTCGTCCCAATAATCCTCTAATGCTACGTCAACATCAAAAGATAGGTAAGCCGGGCCACGCCCTGCTTCATATCCACTGAAATCAAATGTTGGAGTAGCGGCAACAGTAACTGAGTTATCAGCATAACCATCAAAGAAGTCACCAAACATAAATACGTTGTTAACTCCACCTTCTCCGTCACCAATATCCACAAGATTCCAAACATCACCTTCTCCACCACTGAAATCAAGTACATCCCAATACATATCAACAGTATCGGCATCATTTAGATCATCCCACCAGATCCATTCAGGACCGGCAAGTTCAGCAGTTTCATTTGGGGTAGGATTTGCTTTAATAACCGGACGTTCACGGTCTCCACGTTCCAACATAACTTTAGCAGTAATATCGTTCAGGAATTCGATTTCGTTGTTATCTCCTACTTTATTAATTGGAGCCGCTTCTTTCTCGAAAGAAACCAAATCACTTACATAATTTGACCACTCAAGATCGTAGTAAAACATGGCCTGAAACAGGCTGAATTCCATGTCAGCATTACCAATGTTTGATACCGTAAAGGTCGAGTTTAATTCTTCGCCATATGGCACAGAACCAAAGTTTTCGTAACCTGGAGTTACATCAACAAATGCGAAGCCTTGCTCGTGACCGATCAGAGCTAATCCAACACCACCAGCTGAAGTTTGAACATCCAATGTAGCTGTAAGATCTCCGGTCATTCCTTGATTATCAAAACCAACGAGTATACCAAATGCCTCACCAGCTGCAAGAGTTGGCAGTTCATCAGTAATCAGGTAGAAATTATCGGCATTATCACCGGTAATGGTTAACGATTGAACAGTTACATCACCATCGGTGTTGTTAACAATACCGGTTGTTTCCATTGCATCACCATCCACAAAAGTTCTCTGGAATTGATTAGTACTTCCACCGGCAATATCACCGCTGTTACCATAGGCAGTTACATCAAGAGCACCTAATGCACTTACACGTCCGCCTGCTCCGGTAACACCATCAAGTGAAGATACGGGCTCATTACCAGCTAATAAACGAGTCATTAACGCGTAGCCATCTTCATCCGGATACATAGATTTAGCCAATGCTAAAATACCGGATACGTGTGGTGTAGCCATTGAGGTTCCACTTAGGTAAGCGTATTCCAGACCTGTAATGCTTGGTGGCAATGTAGATAGGATTGAAGAACCCGGAGCAGATACATCAACAGTGAAATAACCGAAATCAGAGAATCCAGAAAGGTTATCAGCATCATCAGAACTGGCTACAGTTATGATGTTTGGTGACTGAATATTATTTGGATAAGAGTAGAAAGGTAAATCATCTCTGTTAGAAGCACTGTTACCGGCACTTACTACCCAAAGAGCAGCATGTTCTGCATGGTCAAGTGCAAAATCAGTCATTACACTTACGAATTGCTGATCAGATTCAAGATCGAGGTAACCACCTCCACCCCACGATTGGTTAATACCGGTTATATCAACGCCAACATCTAAAAGGTCTGTGATATATTGGTAACCTGCCATAATGGTAATTGCATCTGTGCCACCCCATTCGTTGAAAATCATAACGTTTATGATTTTTACATCCTGAGCTACACCAGAAACACCAATACCGTTGTTACCTTGTGCACCTAAGATACCAGCAACGTGTGTACCATGGAAACTACCGGGATTTAAGAAGCTGTTATCATTATAAGCAGGACTCCATCCCCAGAAATCATCCACGTAACCATTACCATCGTCATCAATGCCGTTCCATTCGTCATCGCTGATCATACCATCACCGTTCAAATCCTCGCCTGGATTCACCCAACGGTTTTCGTATAAATCAGGGTGCGAGAAATCAACACCATCATCATAAACAACCATAACCACATCATCGCTACCAGTTGTCATTTCCCACGCAGCGAAAGCGTCAACATCAGCACCTTCTAAAGAATAGCCTGGGTTGAACGAACCGTCATTATTAAGGCCATATTGCAATGTTAACAGCGGATCGTTTGTTGGAAGTCCATTGTCGTAGAAGTACAAATTATCAATTGCTAAAATTGATTCTCCGGTAGGATTAGCACTAAAGATAATTTGAGCAATATTTGTAGTGTTTTGTAATCCTTCAAATGCATTTAGTGAGATATCTGCATATAACCATGTACTTTTTGGATATCCGGTAAATTCGATTTCATGTTCTGAATCGTCACCACCGCCAAATGCTCCATCCGGACCAAAATCAACTAACTTAATGCGCATTGCATCGGTATTAGGCGTCCACACATTGAAGTGAAGGTTAGACATTTCAGTAATGTCAATTTGATTCGATACTGTTTCGATTCCAACAAAATCTAAATCTGAATAGCTTAAGAAAGCATTTCCATCTACTGTATCTACTTCGAAGGTAGCTGATGACCAATCCGTACGGTATGTATCTACAGGCACATCATCATAAGAGTCACTGAAAATAGAAATTACCATTGAAGAGTCTACATCAGGAGATGGCGCTGCAGTGATCGGGGTATTCACTTGACGAATGGAAACGTCATCAAAATATACTGAGCTAGCATCAAAACCAGCTTCGAGGCTGAGTTTCATTCCTGGAATAACACCATCCGGTGAATAGAACTTTTCATACAGGTAAAACTGGAAAGTGAACATCGTTGGTTGATCATCAACCGTTACAACTTCATTAAAAACTGGCACGAAAGCATCAAAATTCTGGCCAAAGTAAGCGGCAATATCTTTTACTACGCCGGAATCTGCCCAGGCAGTAAAGCTAATTTCGTATGCTCCGCCAATTTCCATTTGATCAATATCGCTGTCACTAAATTCGTTGATCAATTGAATGTACCAAGCCTCACCGGTAGGCCCGGTAATATTTGTTACAGATGCAAAATCATTTGTTCCGCCATCATCTAGAGAGTCGGTCATAACAGTAATGTCTGCATTTGTACCTTGCCAATCAGCTAAGAACGAAACCCAGTTTGAAGTAAAGCCACCGGTAAAATCTCCACCTATAACTAATTCATCTCCATAGATGGCAGTTAGTGAAGGAAATGGATTTTCTCCAATTGCGTTAATGGTTATCTGATTTGAAAAATCTACGGGAGTAGACTTCATTTCATCTCTGTAAAAAACATAGTTTGGAAATGCTTGTACGCCAGGAATTCGATTTAAACGCGAAATTGCGTCTTCCATATTACCTGAAACAATCCATTCTTCTACGCCCTGTGCTTTAATAGTTCTTCCTATTGTAGCATTTAGTTGCGTGCGAAGTGTAGCAGTCATTTGTTTTGGGGAATATGCTTTCCCTTTAACTATAACAGCTTCGTCGCTGATTTTAACAACAATACTGTTTTCGGCAACAGTATTATTATTTAATGTCGTTGTTTTGATCTGAGCCTGTACACTCGAACTGTACCCTAGTACAACTGCAAGCAACAAAAGCAGACCCCTTATTGATCTATTAATCATAGAACCCTCTGGTATGATTGGTTATTATTTAACTAGATGTGATAACCCCTTATTTCCCCCGAAATAAGGGTATGTATCAAGGTGGGTAATTACGTAAAATCTAAGTTGAATTGCACCCTATTTTTTTACAATCTGATACAAATCATACCGTTCCGATAATAAATTTGGATGCTGTAAGTTCCTCTGTTTCAAGGCACCTACTAACTCAATGGGTATAGAAAAGCGCTTTCTTAAAATTTTCTAATAAATAACAGTGTTAATTGCTAAAAGAAGATTGATATGCAGCGGTTCCTGAAAATGCAGCCCAATATCGTGGATGGCCATTAAAACCAGATTTGAACATTTGGTGGGCCTGATCTTTAGTGATTGAAATCTGAACAATCGCTCTATAACTGTTATCATGGCTTGATGTATAGCTATTTTTACTTTCAGAAAAAGTGCTTACATCACTATGAGCGTTTCTTAAAAGTAGTATAAAATCTGCGTTTTTTGAAGCCGCAATATTATCTCTTTCCATGTCGAGGCGAATATCTTCGGCTAGTTTACCTAAGCTGGTACTTAATTTATTTTGGGCATCGATGGTAGCTCGAGAAATGGCATCGGTTGAGTCTGCCGCAATTGCGACTCCATAGCCGTAAAACGCTAGTGAATCAGACGAAAACCCATTACTACTATACCAAGAAGGAAATATACCGGAGGATGTTGGTGTAGTTGAAACAAGTTCTTTCGTGCTTCCAGTACACGAAACTAATACAGTTATTAGTAAAATTGATCCGAATAGAAAAGAAGAAAATTTCATTTAGTTTTTTTGCAGCTCGATGTAGCCTATTGCGTTTTCGTCGTTTACAACTTTCAAGATAATTGAATCATCGTTAGAAAGTTTATCTGCAACAAGTTCTTCTAAAGTTTCGAGATCTTCAACTGTTTCTTCATTTACAGCAATAATTATTTGAGATTCTCTTAGGCCTCTATTCCAGGCTTCAGAATACTTGTAAACATGCGAGATTATTAAGTCGAACTCTTGGTCATTTTCGGGTTTGGCCAATGCCATTACCCTAAAGCCTAAATCAAATTCGTGAAAATCTACCCCGTAATTATTGTCTTCCGGTGATGTATCTTCTAAAATTGGTTCGTCCTCAAAAGCTAATTCCTCAACCGGTGCAGGTTCCAGTTTTTTTAGCTGAACATCTAAATTGAAAACATCTCCACTACGCCAAATAGTCAAATCTACATATTCGCCGGGACGCATTACAGCTACTTTTTCTTGTAACTCGTTCGATTCGTTTACGGTTTGCCCGTTTACTGATAAGATGACATCCCCGGATTTTAACCCTGCATTATAGGCGGCACCATCTTGTGGAGTACCAATAATTTCTACGCCTTTTACTTCTTCAAGGCCAATATCCTTTGCTCTTTCAAAATCGACTGCAGCTATTGTTACTCCAAGTAATCCACGCTGTACTTCACCAAATTCTATGATATCGGTGGCTACTTTTAACGCTAAATTACTTGGTACAGCAAAACCATACCCTTGATATGATCCACTTTGAGATGCAATTGCCGTGTTAATGCCAATCAATTCTCCAGCGGTGTTTACTAGTGCACCACCACTGTTTCCTTTATTTATGGCAGCATCTGTTTGGATAAAACTTTCGATGCGCATTCTATCGTTGATGATTTGTACATCACGACCTAAAGCACTTACGATTCCAGCGGTAACAGTGGATCTGAGCCGAAATGGATTTCCTATTGCCAATACCCATTCCCCAACATCAACGGTATCAGAATTACCAATAATTACTGCGGGCAGGTTTTCTGCATTTATTTTGATGACAGCTAAATCGGTACTTGGGTCCTGCCCTACTAAACGGGCTGGATATTCTCGTTTATCGTTTAATACCACTTTAAGTCCATTGCGAACGGCACCTTCAATTACATGATAATTGGTTAAAATGTATCCATCTTTAGTTATAAGCACGCCGGAACCAACCGTTCGGGCTCTTTGTGGCATCAATCTATCCCAAAGTTCATCACTAAAATTGTGTATCTCATCTTCCGGCACATTTACCGGAATAATTGTTTCTATATAAACTACGGTGGGAGTTACTTCTTCGGCTATTTTTTTGAATATGAATCGGGCATCGTAATCGGCAAGGTCTTCGTCTTCGATAAATGGAGTTTCGCTGCGAGTAACTTCGGTTACAGTAACTTCGCTTAGAGGTGCCAACTCAGGATTGATGCTGTAAAGTGCTACAATAGTTCCAATTGAAATCCCAACAAGAAGTAGTAGTAATGCTGTTAAATAGAGTTCTCTTTTTTTCATCAAAAATCCTTTAGCATCTGATCAAAAATCGAATCTGATTTACGATCCTGATAACCGTCAATATGATACTTATAATAAACATCTAAATGATGTATTAATTGCTTTAGTTCCGAGCCTGCTAATCCTAATTGTAAAATGCTCATACTTCTTGAGCTAATTGCAAGATGAAGAAACCGACTTTGTTTCACGGTTAACTTATAAGAAAGTTCCGTTTGGTAATTTTGAGATACCTGCCCATGCGATATATCAAAAAACATGTTATTAAATGTATCGGCTTCATCAAAGCTGATATTAAATCCTAACAACTCAGCGCAACGCACTTGTATATACGGAAAAATTGAAGGATCAACAGAATCTACCTTTGCCAACCATGTAATAAAGGTAGATAAAAAATTGAACAGCGATGAGTTTTCTTCGTTCTCGTGGATTAGCTGGCTAGAAAACTCAAGAACACTATATAATATAGCCGCTTTGTGGAAATCGCTTCGAAATGCAAGCGATCCTGAATTTATGGAAGCTTCGGTAAGGCTTTGAACCGAGCGAGATGATTTATAATAATAAACAACGTCTAGAATGTTCCCTATTTCGATAACGCCTGCAAGTTTACTTTTTGGACGTTTAACCCCTCTAGCAATTAATGCAATTTTGCCGTGTTTTTGCGACAGAACAGTCAGAATTTTACTGGAATCCTGATAATCTACACTTTTTAAAATAATGGCTTGAGTATGAGTGATCATACTACAAATTAGCCTTGCTGTAGTTTAATTAAAACCCTGAATATTAAACTACTTCTTTAAGAACAAGATCAATCGTTTCAACTAGGGCAATAGTTTCAAATGGTTTGCCCAGCATTTTTCGAGCCCCTAAATTTATCGCTTTTTCAACATATTCTTTCGAAGTATTCGATGTCAAGTACACAAATGGTATATCTAATTCCCCAAAGTTTTCTTTTACATAGGTGTGAAATTCGAACCCGTTCATACATGGCATAGAAATATCTGAAATGATCAAAGACGGCTGAATGTATTGGAGCATATCTACAGCTTTACGTCCATGTTCGAATAACATTACTAAAAACCCTCTCTTTTCAAGTACTCTACCCAATAGCAAACGATAGGCTTGATTGTCTTCAACAATAAACACCAATGGTTTGTCTTGTTTTATTGATTTTGTCATTATAATTAGTTGTCTATTAATACTTTATAACTTACTGATCCTGTCTCACCCGGATTTAATACTCCGGTGAATGTCCATCTAATTGCACCTCTAACCCCTACCGAAGGTGCATCAATTGTACAGTTTGTAAATCCCGATGGTAATGTTCCGCAAGAACTTGAGAAATAAGAAGTATATGCGGGCACTTCATCTACAACTTCAACTTGAGAAATGGGTTCATCACCCAGATTCTCATAATCAATAGTATAGGTTAGCGTATCACCTGGAAGCGCCTGCGATTTATCTACAGCTTTTATAATCACTAGCCCCCCATCGGTTGTACTTACTGTTACAATGTCTGTTCGGGTAAGTACTTGCTGAATATTCGTGGCACTATTTGCATAATCAAAAGTTGCAGTAATAGTGGTTGTACTTGTTGCACCATCATTTACGCCATTTGGCACATTTACCCTTAGTACAAGACAGATTACCTGCCCTGCCGTTACACTAATATTATCACTACCAGATAAAATCGGTTCACCTTGATCCGGGTCTCCATTACAATTAAGATCTCTTGTTAGAACAACCGGGAAATTAATATTCGGGTTGTTCACAGAACTTGTTGTAAAGGTTACAGTTCCGGCTGTTTGCGCAGTAAATTCATGTGTAAATATGGCTACGGCACCTGGCTGAGTTGATTTAGAACCATCGGTTATAAGTGTTGATATTTGCACATCTCCAAAATCAACTCCCGTGTACTCGGTTCCGGTAGTGTTTATAAAAACAGTTTGATCATCGCCGATGGTGTATGTACCACCTGTAGTTCCAACGCTACCACCGGTTGTAATAAATTCGGCTCCATCGGTTTCTTTAATTTTGATTGTTCCACCAGTACCTACTACTGACTTGGGAACATAAAGGTTGTAGGTACCATCAGCAGCTGAGGTTGTTTGCTCGATTAGAACATCATTTCCATCTAATGCTTGAACTAATTTTGTTGATAACCCGCCTTCGCCACCATTTTTAATACCATCGTTAGCGGTACCACCTGTAATTCCATTATCATTAAAAACTGTACCCGAAATTTTTGAACCTTCGAAATCACCAAAATCTTGGATGGCAGGTAAATTGTTAACCGTTACTGTTCTTAAATTTGGTGTAGTTGATATGAAATCGTCGGGGTCGTTTGCCGCAGGTGTACAAACATCCGGAGTAGGCACACTTTGGCCGTTTGCTTCAATTAGATCGTAAGTTCCATTTAATACATTGGTAAACTCATAGAAACCACTTGCGTTGGTTAGCACACTCTTACAGTTATTTTGCTGTGTATTATATAGTACTACGGTTACATTCTCTAAGCCTACCTCATTACCATCTTTGTTCATATTATGGTTAGCATCGTTATATACATAACCACTAACCGATACGCCCGTTGGAATAACTCGAGAATTGGCACTAAACTCCGAAGTATTGTTCACCGAACTGATTGCAATCGCTGTAACACGGTCGTTGAATGCAAGTGACACATTTCCAGGAACCGTAATGTCGGTATTAAATGTACCATCAGCACTAGTTGTAATAACTCCGATTAAATCTTTCCCTTCGCCATGTGGGCGAGTTAACGACCCTCCTACTTCAATTAGAGCATCGCTATCGCCATCATCATCTGCTTTATATACTTGAATAGTATAGGTTCCAGTTAACTTCGTAGAACTAGTTCCAACATACCCTTCAACATGCAGAACTCCATTTTCCAGTGTTGTTATGGTAAATACCGGATAATCTAGGCCACGATTAGGAGTTTGAGTTGCTGATACTAATACACCATCGTTCGGATTAACATTGTCTGCCTCTCCTGTACCGCTAGTTACTAAATCGATAGCAACTCCATCATTATCATAGAAACTATTTCGTCCAATGCGAACACCACTTTGTGTAACGCCTGCAGGAGTTGCTAGCTTTATACCTGCCCCAAGTTTAGTTCCAGAAGCTGAGTAATTTGTTCCGTTTTGATAAATCAGATTTCGCTCAATTACGGTGGCTGTAACTCCATTTAATACACTTACACCCGTTACCGCATTACTATATATGCTATTGTTGCGAATAGTATTATTCGATGATGTTCCGGATTCGCTACCAATTTCGATACCATGGCCACCATTAATTGCAGAACTTGAATTATTCCCTACTTCATGAATTCTATTCTGTTGGATAGTCCATGTTCCGATACCTTCTATACCATTGGTATTAGAACCGGCTTGAGCTGCCTTATAAATTTCGTTCTTAAATACATTTAGCACAGAAGATTGATTCGATGAAAATATCGCGCTTGAGTTAGTAAATGCGATATAATTTTCTTGGATCAATGGATTTATCGAAGAAGGTCCGTCGAATTTAATTCCATTATCTAATCGTAAGTTGTTGGTAGGGTCTGTACCATCTGCACGTGCACCAATGATATTTTTCTCAAGCAAACCATTGTTTCCAGCCTGTACCCGAATACCAGTAGCATTGTTATAAAGTGCTATGTTACGAATGGTATAGGCTCCGGTTGAATTCACCAGTAATGCATTGTTTCCTGCATCTGCTAAATTCACTTCAAATTCTTTACGGGTGGTAGTCATACCGGCTAAGTTATCTACCCCAACCGATCCACCTTGACCAACTGTACCCGGGTTATCATCTCTACTGGTTTTAGGTGTTGTATTGAGGTAAGCCGTACCAGCAATTGTTGTTAAAGGATCAACTATAGCAGGTAATTCTGAAGTCAAAGTTGTTGTCCACCAATTGCCTCCACTACCCGAAGAATTCGTTGGTACCGATGGAACAAATCGCATGGTATTTGCGCCAGTAATCTGGTTTGCATTGGTAATAAACTGCCTTAAAGACCCTTGTACACTTCGTGGTGAAGTACCGTCGTCATCGCCATCATCAGTATTAGTTACAACGTTAAAACTAAATCCAAAGTTGATGCTATTAACACTGCTACCACTAATTGTAACTTTAGCTAAATGTTCGGCATTAGGTAAATCTGTAGTAACCGGTGTTTCGGAAATATTATCAGATTGAGCTCCTCTTCGTCCGCCAAAACAATGCCCGGCTGCCGTTTTCACCGCTACATTTCCTGTTCCGTCTTCACAGTATCCACCTATTGGGCCATAAGTTTGCTCGCCCCACGAACTACCGTCAGTAAGTTCACCGGTTTTAGAATCAACAACCACCCAATAGTCTGCGTCATCGCCAATTCTAAAAGTGTACTCACCTAAATTATTGGTTGTAGTTGTTTCAATGAATGTGTCATCGGTTCCGTCCGCAATTCCATCGCCACCATCTTTAAATAAATGGACTTCGACATTTTCAAGAGCTTGCTGATCGCCGGCGGCATCGTTAAATGTTAAATCCTCGCTGAAACCATTTCCGGTTATATCCTGAAATACAATACCGGTTAATTTTACCCCAACTTTAATAACTACCGCCGAGGTATCGTTAGCAATTGTAGGATCAACCTGATTTAAACCTTGGACAAACGCTTTATTTATAAGCGAATCGGCTTGAATATTAGAGTTTACAGTGGCTTCGATTTGAAGAGTAGCCGTTGAACCATTGTTCAATGATCCAATTGCCCAAACCTTATTTAATTGGTTATAAGTACCTTTGCTAGGAGTTGATTGAACCAAAGTTAACCCAGCTGGTAGTGCTTCATTAATGTCAACTTCAGTTGCATTTTCAGGTCCATTGTTGGTAACCGAAATGGTGAAATTGATGGTTTCTCCTTCCAGTGGATTGTCCTCATCCACAGTTTTTACAACCTGAATATCAGCATCACGAGTTGTAACTACAGGATTAGTAAAATCTTGGTTTCTACATTGTGTAAAATCGATATCTACTAATCGGTCATCTGAATATCCATTCGTTGTTCTGGAACCTATCCTGATTTCGTATACCGATGTATAATTATAAACGATATACGCCATATGATTAATATCAAATGATCCTGAACCATCGGTAGTAGTTGAAGATTCAAAAGTTTGGAAAGGTCCTGATGTTGCCTCTATTAAATTGTTACCCGATTGAACGGTGTTAGACTGATTTTGGGCAAAACCCAAATAATCTTTGATCGTTTGCCCACTGCCTGCATTCCAGCCATCAATATCTAAACCTGTCAATGCAAAATTACGCTTTACAGGAGTGTTTGTACCGGCTTGCACATATTTAATCTCAAAATCGATATAACCGTTAGCAGCTGTAGCGGTAAAGAATGGACTAAAATTAGCTTGGCTGTTAGCTAAAGCACCATTATCAATATCATCAAGAGTAGCATTACTAATGGCTTTTACTTTTACAAGAGCGTCTAAACCGGATGTGATATTACTGAAACGATATATCGAATTTACTTGTAGAGGCACCCCTTGTTCCAACATAGGGTTTCTGAAATCGAATAGAGGTAATTCGTTACATGATGTACTTTGTGGATCATCTACATAGATATCAACTGATGCTGTATTATTGTTCAGATTACCATCTGTACCGGAAAACCCAGTAATATTTGCTGTATTTGTAATGGTATTACCTTCCTGCCCGGCATTGATTCTCGCTTTTATAACAAGATTCACATTTTGGAAGCCAACTAACGCTCCAATATCCCACACTCCTGAACCTTGAGTGTAAGTACCTTGGCTTGCTGTTGCAGAAACAAGAGTAAGGCCAGTTGGTATTTGATCGGTTAATTCAATATTACTTACAGCATTACCTTGATTGTTTGAAGCAGTAATGGTATACGTTAATGTATCTCCAACCTCTACATTGTTTTGATTAACAGACTTGGTAACACCAATTTCAACGATATCTGTTTCTTGGGGGTTATTAAAACTTTCGATGATACAAGGATCGAAATTGATGGAGAATAAACGCTGCGCAGAGGCTCCATTTACATTGGTTGGATCTTTTACCCCTGCTCTAATTCTGAATTGAGGCTCGTTTGTGTACGTTGTATATGCAATGTTTGAAGTTGCAGTTGGATCAATACCATTAATTACCTGAGGAGTTGCAGATTCGAATGTAGTATATATCCCTGATGATCCAACTGCTAAGTTTGTTGATCCTTCTACTGTAAAGGAAGTTAGGCGTTGGAAACCAACAAACTCGCGAGTTTCTTGGTTATCTCCATCCACATCAACTGCAGAAGCTGTGTACGTTAAGTACTTAGGATTTGAAGAAGCTGAATCGATAAATCGCACTTCGAAATCGAAGTAACCTTCCGGCTGGTTTTTATCTACTGCTTCAATTTGTGGCTGAAAGTTCTGAGCTGTACCTGAACTAGATTGATCAAAATTGGTTAAAGTGGCATTGAATTTAGTTACGATTTCAATTTGAGCATTCACACCCGGTGCTACAGAGGTATATTGATAAATAGCCCCAACCTGACCTGCTGAGCCACTTAAAAGTGAAAAGTTGGAGAAATCGAGAGAAGACACTTCTGAGCAACTTGCTGGAAAACCGGCAGGAATCACTTCAATTTGTGCACTCGCAGTATTATTTCCCGGCGTTGGATCGTTTTGATCTACAGAGTTAACATCTGCGGAATTAGTTATAAAATTACCTTGTGTACCTCCATCAACTTGCACATTTAGCACTAATGTTGCTTGTGCCCCATTTGCTAGAGTACCGATCGTCCAAATTCCTGTTGAGCTGTTATAAGAACCTACACTTGGATTTGAAGAAACATAGAGTAATCCAGATGGAATTTGATCAATAATGTTAAGATTGGTGGCAGATTTTGGCCCATTGTTCGTTGCAATAATTGTAAATGTAATGCTCTGTCCTTCTATAGGAGTTGAGTCATCTACTATTTTAGAAACAGCAATATCGGCTGATTCAGGAACTACCGTAATACCTACCGAAGCTGAATTATTATTTAACTCAGGATCGGTTTCATTCAATTTTGTAATGGAAGCAGAATTAATAATAGTGTTTCCAGTCTCACCCGAATTTACAGTGGCATTAATAGTTAAAGTAACTGTAGTTGTATCGCCTGCTGCAAGTGTTCCAATATTCCAAATTCCTGATGAAGAATTATAAGTACCCTGACTTGGTGTTGCAGAGCTAAAATTAACGCCCGAAGGTAACAAGTCGGTTACTTGCACTCCCGATGCTATATATTCTCCCGGATTAGTAAGAGTTACAGTATATGTAATGGCCTCGCCGACTACTGGATTAGAATTACTCACTGCTTTTGTAATTTCGAGATCCGGCATAGGTGGCTCGATAATTTCCAATGTATAATCTTCAACTTCTCCATCATAAGCTGCACCAATGGGTGTTGAAACCTGTGATTTATCTGATGCAATTCTAAAACGAGCAGCCGTTGAACCTGTTACTAAGCCTGAAATTCCGGTCCATTTAAGGGTTGCGCTTCCCGAACTACAAACAGTGTTTGCAAATTCATTAGCATCAAACACTCCGTTTTGATTAAAATCGATCCAACCGGAAACAAAACCTCCATCTGTACAAACTAATGTTGTTTGATAGGAAGTTTGAGCTGTGTTGATATCAATCAATTGAGAAATTGCATCTTCATCATCTCCTCCGCCAATGCTACTACTTTCGGTGTCATCGCCGGTGTTATTAGCAGTTGGAATTCCATTTCCATCACCATCAACAACTGCACCCAGATATACGGTATTAGGGGCTAAATTATTTAATAAGTGAAATGCCGGCGGAGTTCCACTTCCATCGTATGATGTACCATAAGTTACATCTGCATCACCAAAATCAGCAACAACCCCTAGTCCAATGTGAATGTTATCAGCACCGGTTGCAACCTTACGAAGTTCAATGCGCTCAACATTATCGTCGGTAATTCGAAACCAAATTGGATTTGAGGACGACGCACATGATTGATTTCCAGAAATAGTAGGCTGAAATTCGATAGTGGTATTACCATTGGTATAATTTAACACCACATTATTGGTACAAACCCCGCCATCAAGACCTTGCCCGGTAAGCCAATCGTTGGTGGTTAATTTTGTGTTATTACCATCAAAAGCTTCCAGGGTGTAGGATGTGCCAGCGCCGGTAACAGGACGTAATCTGTTTAATGATAGTACGATTGCATCCGATGGGATGGTTGATGGAATATTGATGTCTAAAGAAGTAGCATCGCCGGCTGTTCCACTTGGATTTGCTTGCGGACCGTTAAATTGATCCCCTGAAAATGCCCCTGATGACCACTGTTGAATTGCATTTGGTGCAAATGTAGTTGCTGAGCCTGAAGCCGCTGTAATCGTAGCAATATCCAAGCCCCCAACATTTGCAGTAAGCGATGTTCCATTAAATACCCCACTAAAACATGCCCAAGCAACATCTTTACTATTTACAATTGGGCATGGATTTGGCCCATAATTTCCTGAACCCGGCGTGTTATTTGATGCCGTAGAATTCGTAAAGGCACTTGCTGGATTTCCTGCCTCATCCTGAATTGGGTTGGTTCCAACAACATAATCAACGGTTAAGTTATCGCCTGCACTTGCTTCGGGAGTAATTTCAAGAATAACCCGCGAACCACTTACGTCAACATTATCTACGGTGATTGAACTTGAGTTCAGTTTTACATCAAAATCACTTGGTGCCGGAATTGAGCCATTATCCAGTAACTCATCGTAATCAAGAGTAACCACTCCCGAACTCACGGTTATAAGTTCAAGTATTGGATTACTAGCGTCAGATGTTGCAGAAGATTCTTCGGAATAAGAACTCTGAGTTGAACTCGAATTCGTTGAGCTGAGTACATAGAAATATTCAGTTCCATCTACGGTATTTGCATCTGTATAGCTATAAGACGGACTGTTATTGTCGTTAACTGTTGTTATTTGAGAATAAGGACCACCAGGCGTTGTTGATCGATAAATAGTATAACCGGTAATCGGCGGAGTTCCGTTTACATCTAAAAAAGTGATTAGAATGTCGCCACCAATTATTGGTATCACAGTAATATCAATTGGCGGACTTGGTAATGAACCAGCTGACAGATTAGTTACCGCTTGATTCACAAAATCAGCAGCATTATTAAGTGATAAATCGCGTATAGGATTTTGACCTGCGTTGTATGAGAGTGTGATATTATCTGAACCTGAAATTGGATTGGTTAGTATCACAAAAACAGAGTCGTTAGAAATAGATACACTGCTTTTACTTACCGGGCTGCCATTTACATTAACTGTAAAAGCGGATACTGATGGAATGGATCCCAATCCTAATGCTTCATCGTAATTCAGTATTACAGAATCAGCTGTTGCAACTATATTTTCGATAGATGGAGGTGTTTGATCCAGTGCAGTTTGGTTGCCTAAAGTATGGAAAGTGTTTGGTGCATTTTGGTTGTTGTACTCTGTGGCTATCCAATTTGCAGAACGTGCTACGTTCGAAATTTTAAATTCGTCAATATCACCATTAAAGTAATTACTAGGGCCTTTATTTCCATTAAATACAGTTGACTCAGACCCTACACCCACATATCCATAACGTGTATTGCCTGTACCAAAACTTGAACCTGAAGTAGTAGAAGTATTTTGAACGCCATCAATATAAATTCGAACATTTCCATTATTATAAACGGCTGAAATGTAGCGCCAAGCATTGTTATTAACAGTAGAAGATGAGCCAAAGTCAATTTGTGCGGCACTTGTTAATAAGTCCCAACCGATTTGACCGGTTCCGCCACCGTTTCCATTTATTTCAAGTCTCCAATATTCATTACGATCATATGAGGCAATAATTTGATTTCCACCATCACTGGTTTTAATCCAAGCCGAAACAGTTGTTTGTTGGATTCCTGTAGTGTTATAAAAATCATCGATTGCGATATAATCATCGAGACCATCAAAATTTCGAGCGTTTCCAATTTTACCTGTAGTAACTAAGGATCCAAAATTGGTTCCATTTTTTGTATTTGGAGAAGCATCATTTAATGAATTTCCCATATGATTCACTAATCGGAACTGATTTGACCAAGTATTTGGGGTTGATTGGCTGCTATTAATTCCGCTATTGCCATAGAACATATAAATGGTAGTTCCGGCATCGGGTAAGCTTGGTACTTTTACCCATACTCTTAATTGGCCGGTTGAAGAATTATAACTTTCAACTTCATGATCTAGAATGGTTGTCGAAGAAGAACTTGAGGTAAATACTATATCAAACCCGTCGCTTCGCGCATTAGCTGCAAGATCTGGATCCGTGATATTTATCAGAACTGGGAAATTTGAATGGGTTCCCTGAATTTGCGAGCCATTTAACGTAATTGGCTTGTAAAATAAGTACCCAGCCGGTTGCGCCACAGATGTTACTGCGCATAATAATGCCACACACATTCCAACGAGAATTGCTTTAAAACCCTTTAGTCGGAATATTCTATTTCCGAATTGTCTAATCATATTTTTATTTACCCAAACATTCATTCTTATCTCCCTGCAGTGCCTGCACCCGGTTTAAGGTTTAGCGACTTAACATTTAGCAGGTTGATGGAATCTGCATTTTTATACTCCACGCGAATTGCAGTACCATCGGTTTGAACAGTAACCTGGCTGAATTCCACTCGGCCACCGTCAACGCCCCATTGTTGTAAGTATCGTTGCATTTCGATCATGCGATTTCTGTCACGTTGCGAACCATCGCCACGAAGCTCTAAATAAACACCCGGATTGTTTCTTAGATAAGAACCGATGCGCGACATAACTGCTTGCGACTCGTTATCCAGTTTGGTGCTGTTAACTACAAAGTTCACACGATCCGGAACAACATAACTTTGTGATAGATCTTGAATCAGCTCGTAATCCACACGCGACTTTAGAATTCTTAGCAAGCTTTCGATAAGCTCGTTGATCTGAGAGTTGTTTAAGAATTTGATGTCGTCTTTCTGCTCGAATAATTCAAGTAGGCTATCATTAGTGTAGCTGATTTGAATGGTGTTCTGATCACCTTGAACGCCTCTGGCAAACATGTATCGGTTGATGTCGGCTCCGGTACGTTCTAATTCAGCTAGAATTTCCATTTGTAAATTCACGAAACGATCGTCGGCTGGAAGTGCGATTCTAACTCCAATTTCAGGATATTTGTCCATCGCAATTGCTATACGCTCGATCATGTAACGATTTAAGAAGTTCAGCTCATCAGATCCAGCTTGCAAGTTGATGTTTGTTGGAACCGCATTGTGCTCGAATTTGAAGATGTAATCCCATGGACCAACATTTTTAGCTTTTTGTTGTACTTGTAAATCTTCTACTTGATCAACAAACGTTACATCTTCATTCAATTCGTTTAAGTCAAATTCTACGCGACGTTCAAGTGCCATCTCAACTGCATTTTTACCGGTAGCATCTAATTCACCAAATCCTTCGATTAGTAATCTTCTCTTATCGACACCAGCTGCAACTAAGTAAGCACGAACGGCAAGTGATCGTCGCTCAGAAAGCGCAGCGTTGTAAGCAATGGAAGCTTTTGTATCGGTAAAGCCATTAAGATCAATCAAGTATTCGTCTTTGTTGATCAGGTACTTAGCAAGTTTGTCGAGCATCTGAGCCGCAGAAGCATTGATGTACGACATATCGTTGTCGAAGTGAATTTGGCGAGGCAGAATTACTAAGGTAGCTAATGGCTCAAATTCGAAAAGCTCACGCGTTAGGATAACCGGCTCAAGCTCATGTGCAAGCATGTCAACCGGCATAGTTTTGATCTTTGGAATTTCGCAAGGCACACACTTCAAGTACACGGATTCGTCAAGCAAGTCCATTGCTCGGTTTGGCGCAAGATTTCTGAAAATTTGCTCATCAAATTTGTAAGCAAAACCTAAGTAAGCGCCGGGCTGCGTGTAGTTATTAGTCGCTAGGTCTTCATCTTCATAACCGAAGAAGTTAAAACCACCAGCTAAACGTAGATTCGTGGCAACGATGTAACCAAGTTCAACACCTAGGCCGTAGTTTTTAGTAGAGAAATCGCTGTTTGCCAGAAGGCTTGCATTGATACCTGCATCCCAACGATCATTAATATCATAGAGTGCACGACCGCTAACCAATTCAAGGAAACTTGTGTCGCTGTTTAAATCATCTTCTGATTTAGTGTATTTAGCGGCTACTCGACCGGAGATTACTAAATCAGACTGTGGTTTGTAATTAGCGTGTGTTGAAAATACATGTGCAGTTCGTGAAAAATCAGGTGCAATGTTATCATCTTTCTCATACTTGAATTCATATCTGATTAGAGCATCAAACATGTTGGTATGTGTATCACGGTAAGCGGCACCAAACTGTAAACGCTCCTGAATTTTTTGAACACCTGCAGCATTTTTGATACTGTTTATAGAAATGATATTTCTTGCAAGCATGGTCCAGTCTTCAGAAAGACGAACACCGTAGCCTAAGCTGTTTAAATATGTGTCTTGGTTTTGTCCGAAACGAGCTTCTGCACGGGCAGTTCCTTTCCATTTATCACTGCCGGTGTAATCAATGGCGGTTGAGATTGAAGTACCATCGTTTCTGTTTGGTCCTTGAACAGTAAAGATTCGCTCGAACCCAACGTTCATGCCTAATCCTTCTTTAATTACAAAGCGATTACGAAGACCTAATGAAGCCTGACCTGAACGTCCTTCTACCGCATCGTTCATGCGGTATTCGCTAAAAATTTGACCGTTTTTCAGGTAATTTGCACTTAATCCAAAAACAGTACTGTTACGCTGTGCATTGCTTTGTAGGGTATATTGGCCTCCTGTACTTGAAACAAATTCGTGGCGGGCAAATGCTTTAGCAAAACTCTTGATTTTATAATCTCCACCAATGGCAATCAGCTTACGATCGGAAGCATTAATGTCTTGCTCGTACTCACCAAATGTAGAAGCGCCTTTAATAAATGGAAGCTCGGCAGTAACCTTACCTCTTAAATTCGTGTTGGTAACTGCTTCTGCGGTTTTACTAGTTTTATCAGAGTATCTAATTCCAACTTCAGCATTTACACCGGTTGCCACATTTTGTTGTAGCGATAACAACCCACCAACAGTTTGATCGCCGGTTGTATCGTTACGGGATAAAAGGAATTCGGCGCCAACTTTGGTTGATTTGGTTAAACTAACACGTGCGCGTGATCGAGCTTCGGTTCTTGCCTGCCCTAGCGAAGCACCTTCGTTATCGAAATTCGAACTAGACTTTCCAACTTGAGTTAACATGTCGAATTTTTTGCCACGGTGGCGAAGTTCAACTCTACCGGCAGTTCCGTTTCCGTTTTCATCGGTTATTGTATGGGCAACTTCACCAATAATCTGCGTATTCTCGCCTAACTCGATGTTCAAGTTACCGGTTGCCATGGTAAATTCGTTGTTTGGATTGTTATCCTGAACTAGACCGGCACCTACATTAACGCCATCTGCAACTGCAATTTTTGCTCCAACACCACCGATTAAGTAACGTTCTTCATCATTTTCAACTTCGTAAGTTGCACGGATATACACCGGGTTGAAGTCTGAATCGACACTTGAAATCGGAGCTTTGAAAGTGATCACGCCAGTGAATGGATCAACCACATAATCAGTGAAGCGAGTTAAACGCTCACGGCTGATAATCATACTTGGATCGCTTGGTACTCCGGTTGAATCTAGCGTGGCAATTTGCTCACGATCGTAGGTGATGATTTCGATGATTTCTGAATTTTCGATAAGGTCGTTATCAGGAAGCTCATATCTTGAAATTCCTTGTCCTCTAAATTCTTTAATTCTTCGAGCACTAACTGAACTCACACCAAAAGCATCAACTTGAAGTGCGCCTTGTTCGAAGTGTGATTTCACACCATTCTGAGCACGGTTGTATGCACCTAATTGAATGTCGGCATCGTTTTGCTGCGTGATGAAATCACCATATAAAACGTAAGTCTTACCACGATCGAGGCGAATATACAATCTACCTGAAGATTGAGCATCGTATCCGCGAATTGCAGCTTCGCCATATATAGGGTAATACTCTTCCGGACGCATATCACGGAATAAACGCTCTTCTTTTTCTTTCTCTGAATCGAATCCGGCAGTAAGCAGCGTCTTTCCTGATACTTTACCTTTTAAGAAGAATGCGAACCGAGCATCAGCCGTAAAGTTGTTCATCGAGTACGAAAGTTCTTTCAATTCTCTTTCAAAGCCATCGTTCTCGGTATTCGCTATGTTTAAAGGCTCACGTAAGCGAAGCGAACCTTCGATGATACCCGCTGCGATAAGTGGACGAAGATCAGGTAAAAATTCAATCGTAGTTTCAGCGAATTTATCCCCTACCGAAATTCTTGTAAGTGAAGTGTAAGGTTTAATAGGCGCTTTAAGTTCGAATAAGGCAGTTCCACCTTCAACAAAAGTTTGAGTGCCCGGTAATTCCGAGTTGATGTCTCTTACTAACCAAGTACCTTGTTCAGTGTCAAGAGTAATTGGAAGTCTAGACCCAATTTTAATTCCGTCTTTATCAACAAAACTTGCTTCGATTAATGCGGTAGAATTGCCATCGGCAGCAACATAGTTTCGGATAACGTTTAATTGAACATCAGCAAGTTCGCCAGGCACATATACTTGCTTAGTATCGCTGCCTCTTAAGTTGCCGAAAGGATCACCTTCGTGTAATAAAATAGTATTCACACCCGGCTGAAGTTGAATACTTACATATTCCCAAACCTGGAGTTCGTTTTCTGACGATGATGAACGCTGACCAATTCTAGAAGCAGGTACAATTTCGCCATTCACATATAAGTCAAATACACCACCTTTGGCACCTTTTGCCAGAATAGTGAGTTTATCAAGTGCTAATGTATCCTGATCTTGAACATTCAGTATTTCTGTACCGGAATCAGCACCAATTAATAATTGCTCAATGTTAACTTGAGGAGTTTCAGCAACAGAATCAGAAGGAACTAACTCACCTGGTGTTGATTGAATATTTTCTGGTTTATTCGATGATTTATTTTCACCGATTTTAGGCGCTTTAGCATTTCCAATGGTACCGCTTGCTTGATCGAAACGACCTGAACCACGGTTAGAATTAGACTCGTTTACTGTAAATGATTTACTTAGCGAAGTTGCAAGTGCATCATCGGTAGAAGTAAGTGCATTCGCTCTTTTTGTGATCTCGTTGTAAACTTGTTCGGTACACTCACAAACTGCGAAATCAGCTCTATGAAGCTCACCTTTCTTAACATCAACAAATCTACTTGAAGGATCGAAAGCGTGGCGGTTGTCTAAAACTTTAAGTTTACTTCCGGTAGGTAACGAGTGGTTATCAATTTTAAGCACATGCTTGTTCGCTTTAACAGCATAAAACGAATACTTCCCTTCGCTATCGGTAATTACATAGTTACCATTTTCTAAGTATAAGCGTACTCCGGGGATGCCTAACTCTGATGCATCTTGCATATTATTTTCATCACAATCGAGAAACACTTTACCAACAATAAGTGCCTCTTCGCTGAATACTCCACCTCTAACTTCTACATTTACTTTTGCTTCGTTAGAGATTTTGATAATGAGGCTATCACCTAATACCTGAGCTTTGTTAATACCATCACCACGCTCTGCACCAGGACCTATATATACACGGTAGGTTAATGTCTTTTTATCGCCCGGATCGATACTTCCAATATTGAACTCTAAATTTGGACCTTGTCCACCACTCGGGTCTGCTAACGTATCGCCATCAACACGAGTAGTACCTAGGACGTATTTGAATCCAAAAGGCAACACATCATTAACTCGCATGTCGTTAATAGTATTTATAGCCTTACTATTAACTTCAATTTTATAGTTCAGGTAATCACCGATATCAGCCACTTTTCGATCAACTGTCTTCTCAGCGAAAAGTACACCTGTTGCTAAAGGATCCAGTGGAATGTCAACATCCAAACCGATAGGATCGCCAACAATGGTGAAGTCCATTCCATAAGAAGCTAAGCTATCAACTTTTCTACCCTCTGGTAACTGGTTTAGGAAGAGTTCAGAAGCAAATTTATACCCTTGTGGAGGAATAACTTCTAAACGATACGTTCCCGGACGTAAGAATGGGAATCTGTATTTACCTTGAACATCTGAGTTTTCGATGTTGTTGGTGATGTCGCGGCCGTTCGGACGGTACACCGTAGCTAATTCGCCAGGGTTTCCACCATTATTCTGCCCAGTTACATCAATAATGCGAATTTCTGCACCTTGAACTACTTCATTAGTTTCACTATCGAAAACGAAACCAAATGGATCTACAATTACGGCAGCTTCGATGGTAGCAGGTCCGCCAATTCCGCCGCCTAATCCGGCACAATTCAGTACTGCAGTAACCACATCCTCTTCGGTAGTCTCCAGGATACTGTTGAATTGCACTACTTCGAATTCGTTTCCATCACGAGTTGGAACCGGATCAGGAATACGGAAAACTCCGGTATTTCTGCCGGTTTCGATTCCTTCAAATTCTTCCTCATCCCCTGTTAACTCTGATATAATTGCTATTCTAACGCGTTCTACTCTGGCTCTATTCTCGTTACAAGCCGAGGCTGTTGCTTGTATATTTAACGGATCACCAATACTTGAAGTCGCCGTTTTTTCCTCGAAATCTTCGTTGGTGAAGTAATCGATTTCGGCAGTAGCTCCATCGATGTTTGCAACTACATCATTAGAAGCGCCTTCAACAACTACGGTGCCATCCGGATCTACAAAAGTAATATCAGCGATGTTGACGATCTGACCGGAAGCATTCTCACTAATCAGTACGCCAAAAGTAACCTCGAAAGTTTCACCAACTTGTAGTGAATCGAAAGCCACACCAATTTTATCAACATCATCAAGATTTTCTGGTGGTGTTGTCTGAAATTCTAACTTTCCTGTTTCAGCTAAGTGATAGAGAGGTCGGCCCTTACTTAATGACTCAAAACGAGTAAACATTAAGTTTGCAGGAATCGAATCCGTAAGAATTACACTCTGTTGAGTTAAACCATCAACCGTAATATCAAGAGGGAAAGCAGTCATATCGCCGGTATTTTCACCAGTGATGGTGTAGGTAAACTCGTCTCCTCTTTCTTTGTCTGCATTTCCAGATTGAGATTTCTTAAGCTCAACTACAGCGCCGATACGAATTTTGATGTCATCAATATTGATTTTAGTAATACCCGTAGCAAGATCAGTTGCCTCAAATACCATTTGTGCATTTAGCGAATCTTTTGGCTCGGTAATTGAAATTGTTCCGAAGTATGATACCTCAAACTGTTGGTTAGGCTCTAAGGTAATTTGGGTTGTTAAGGTATCTGTATTAAACAGGGTATTAACTTTTGCCTGTGTAACCTGTTGCGTGTTCCAACTTAAATCTTGAAGATCATAATCATCACCCTCTTGTTGATTATACCCTTTAATAGAATAGGTAGCGGTTGTATTACCGGTATTTGTTAGAAAGTGAGTGATTTCTACCTGAGTACCACGGAAATCAACAATGCTATTATTAGGGAAGAAGTCGAATTCAGGATTCGATTCAATCGTAACAGTAACCTCATTTGTGTACTGTATTATTTCAAGCCCACTACCCTCTTCTGTATAAGTAAGACTTGCCTGATTGATTACCTGATCGTTTGATGAGGTATAAATTTGAGCATACAATTCTCCCACACCTGCTATACTAAGCAAGGCTAAAAAGCTGATATGTAGGAAGAAGTTTCTCAAAAATTTGTTTTAAAAGGAGGGCAAGGATTTCAACCTCACCCTCATGTCTGGGTTAAGATTGATTATTCGTCAACTTTGACAGCAAAGAAGAGCGTGAATTGCTCGGTTGGGTCAAGTTGAGGTGCAGTTACTTTTACAACACCGGTATTACCTACAGTTGGGTTAGCACCGTCAAGTGTAATACCCGGGATAGTTCCATTATCAACAGTAAAAGTACCCGGTACTGCGATAAGAGTGTATGAAGGCACGTTATCCTGAATAACAACATTAGTTACTGGCTCAGAACCATCATTTACTATGGTGATCTTATACCAAACTGTGTCGCCAGGAAATACGTTAAAGTCAGCTTTCGTATAAGTACCGGCTACTCCACCAACGGTAGGTGCCTGGAACTTATCAATTGAAAGACGACCAGCCTGAACTTCAGTTTGATCATCGTTTGATACAGAAGCTAACTGAGCATTGTTATCAGATACTTCAAGCGTAGTAGTAACTGTAGCACCATCATCAAGACCGGTACTTGCAGTAACCTGAACGATGAATTTTACTTGATCGCCATATCCTAAAGTTCCAACATAAGGGATAGCTACTGAGGTAGGTGATGCTGCACTTGTTAACAATGAATCAACATTGGTTACTTGTCCATCGTTATTGGTATCCCAATAAACAATCGCAGTCCAACCGGTTGGAACCGAGTTAGATAAATCTACTCTCAGGTCAGATTCAGGTGAACTTCCACCTACGTTTTCGTCAACGTTAGAGTTGATAGTTAGCGTGTGAATGTAATCCACAGAACCACCAGGAGAAACCTGACCAGACTGACCGGCAACAAGTGTCATTTGGCGAACGATCTGTACGTTTACAGCTTCGTGCTTGATGTCTTTTGCGCCCGTTGTTTGAGAAAGAGCACGTACATATAAATCAACTACACCAGGCTGGTAACCAGCTGGAATGTTAACACGGTAAGTAACTTGTTTTGATAATCCGGCATCTACCTGAATAGAAGTAATGGTGTTGTTACCATTGTTCGGATCTCTGAATGTTGAAGTCCAACCACTTGGAAGCGTACCAGCATTCAATAAACCACCACCGGCAGTTGTATCAGTTGCAAATGATAGATCATAGTTATCATCAACACTAGAAGTGTTATTGATGAATAAGGTAAAGTTTACCGTAGTTCCCGGATTTGCAGCAAGCGTAGTTACCGGATTGGTCTCAGGACCTTCCCCAATACCAGTTTCGCTACCATTACCAAGAGCAAAGTTGTTGGTAATATCAACAGTAGGAGTTGTAATCTCGCCTAATGCATCAGTATGGAAATCGCTTTCTGCAGGATCGTTGATCGAAGTAAGCGTTTTAACAACTGCATATGGTCCACCACTTTGGCCAGAAGGCAACTGTACCTGTAAAATTACACGAGCAGTATCGCTACCATCAACGTGGCTAATTGGGCCTGTATCAGCAATACCATCATTGTTAGTATCGGTATATGGCGACGTTGGTTGTCCGTTAGCATCTACTTTAAAGAAAGTGAAAGTAGTACCGGTTGGGTAATTAGAACCTGTCAAGGTAATGTTGTACGTATCAGTTGCAGTACCATCATTTGTGAACAAGTTCAAGAAGTTGATAATACTACCCTGCTCTGCAGAGGCAATAGCAACCGTATCCGCGCCAACTCGAGTGATATCATAGTTTTCTTCAACTTCGATACTCGCATTGTTGGTAGTTACTGGAGTAGGTGAATCATCGTGACGGAAAGTACCGTTGTTTACGATGGTATTTCCTTCAGTTCCCGGATCAACAGTAACTTTGAAACTTACATTACCAGATGCACCGGCATTGATATTTGCAATCTCGATGATTACAGAATCGGCAACGCCACTGTCATCGTACTTATAAAGAATGCCTGAAGCATTTTCACCTAGAGATGCATCAGTAAGGGGAGTTCCTGCTGCACCAGTCCATCTACCAGAACCAGGAACGTAAGAAACGCCAGCTGGAAGTGGATCTTTAATTACTAAGTTTGCAGCGTTAGAAGAACCACCACTTTCTGCATATGCAAAGGTATACGTTACAGTATCACCAACAGCAACGAATTGCTTGTCACGGTTTTTCTGAACGTTAACTACTGCATCTTCATCAACATTAACTGTGTTAGTTGCAGAATCATTAATGTTACCATCGAATACACTGGTTGCAGTAATATCGAAAGTTTCAGTTTCACCTTCGTTAGCTGTTACCGGAATATCAGCTACAATTACGATACCAAAAGTATTACCATTCGGAGATCCCGGAGGGTCAATGTTTGGAGTTACTGTAATCGGATTGAAGTTATCAGGCACACCGTTTTGATCATCATCGGCATAAATCACGATGTTATCAAAATCGAAATCACCTGCGCCTTCAAGCAGCGTTAGGTTGTAACTATCAACGCCGTTACCGGTGTTTGTAATAGTGTGTGGAAATGTTACCTGACCACCAGGGCTAGCTGTTAAGCTGATACCTGCGGAGATATCAACACCAGCTACTTGTTGCACGATCGTTTGAACCGTGTTAGAAGTAATGGATTGATTATTACCTCCGTTATCTACATAGGTTGCACTGGCTTGGTTACCAATTTGTGTATTGGCAGGTGGCACCTGAGCGAATACGTCTGTCGACGATACACTTAGTAAAACGCCAAAAACCAAAAACAACCCCACAAGGCGTGATACCTTGTTACTGAGTGTTTGTTTTGTGTGTGTTTTCATGGTTTCTATCCTGTTTAGGTTTAGAATATTTGATTTGTTGTTTGTTTGATTTTCCAAAAGACTAATTGTCAATCACCTTAACTCTGGCGACCAGAATGACTTGCTCCCCCGCCTCTAGTGACGGAACCAACCAGCGTAAACGCCGATATTCACGGCCCGGAACCAATTCTTCAATGGTGGTTCCGTCAGGTTGTCGCACTTGACGAGTTAAGGGAAGGTTTTGGAAAGTATTGCCAGTGTTGGAGAGGCTGGCGCCCTCTGCGTTTGGAGAAGCACTATCAAGCAGGTATTCGAAACCAATGGGAATTGGTAGAACTGGCTGCAGTTGCGATATGCCATTATCCAAATTGTTTGTGTAAACCAAGCGATACTGCAAAGTGTCGCCAGGTGTAACCTCCTCGGTAGGAGTTAAAATTTCTTGCCCGTTTGTATCAACGGTTACGCGGAATACTTCAAGCACTGAAGTTACTCCTTCGCTTTGCTGAGCCATCGCAGTGGCTGCAAAACCCAGAATCATCATCGTTAAAAAAATACACTTGTTTTTCATAGCAGAGATTGTGTTTGTGTGTTAACCCAATTATGGTTTCTTCAAAATACGCCGATACCCATGAAAGCGCAGTTAGAGTGCCTTAAGAAAGGCGTGTTACAAATAGGTAGGTTTGTTAATCTATTCTAATCTAAATGTGGGCTTTTTAATGTATAGAGCTTGTTTTTTAGTAATGTCTTTATTCCAATCAGTAAAACTGAGAGCGATTACATTTATTTTGGAAGTAATTCTTTATTATAAATTTTATTATATAATTAAAAGAACTTTTAATAGTATTATTATTTTTTACTCCTCTCTCAAGTAATTCTGTTTTATATTCTCACAAAAAATTTATGATCTCGAAGGAAGTTCTTAAGAAAATCAGGAAGCTTGAAATTCAAACAAAAGGCCTGGTTAATACTTTGTTTGGCGGCGAGTACCAATCGGCCTTTAAAGGTCGGGGAATGGCGTTTTCTGAGGTTCGTGCATATAATTATGGCGATGATATCAGGCAGATTGACTGGAACGTAACTGCCCGAACCGGCGACCCATATATCAAAATTTTTGAAGAAGAAAGAGAGCAAACTCTAATGCTTTGTGTAGACATTTCTGCAAGTGGCGTGTTCGGCTCTAACCTCCAGCGTAAGATGGATATCGCTATCGAAATTAGTGCAGTATTAGCATTTTCAGCCATCAATAATGGGGATAAAGTTGGACTCGTTTTATTCTCAGACAAAATTGAGAAGGTTGTACCTCCTAAGAAGGGAAGAACACATGTGCTGAGATTAATCAGAGAATTATATACTACAAAACCTACTGGTACCGGAACTAAAATTGCAGATGCACTTGGCTATGTTAACCGGCTGCTCGACCGCCGTGCAATTGTTGTATTGGCATCCGATTTTCAAGACAAGAATTACGAGAAACAACTACGAATTACGAATCAGAAACACGACTTAGTTAGTATTGTGATTCATGATTCTTTTGAGGATGAATTGCCTGATATTGGAATTGTTCCATTTAGAGATGCTGAAACTCAACGAGAAATTCTCATTGATACTTCAAGCCAGAAGGTTCGGGATGCCTACAAAAAACGCCGCTTTGTCCACAAAAAAGAACTAGACGAGGCTATGCTGAAAATGAAGGTTGATGCCGTTAATGTATGCACTAACGAGTCGTACGTACGTCCGTTAATGAACTTCTTTAAACGACGTTTAAACCGTTACTAATTAGTCGTTTGATGCTAACAAGTTAATGAGCTCGTCTCGCATCAAATATTTGTAGCGCTCAATGTATAATTTGTACTCTTCAAGATCATCACCGGCTAGTGATTTGGAAGCCGGAAGATCAATAGATAGTGGATTTACCGGCTGATCATTTTTATATATCCGATAATCGAGATGTACTCCGGTTACCCTACCCGTCTTACCAACGTATCCAATAGTTTGTCCTTGCTTTACGCGTACACCTCTTCTAACGCCCGGGGCAAATCCATTAAGGTGTAAATAGGCCGTTGTATAAACACCATTATGCTTAATCTTAACGATATTCCCATTAGGTCCACGGTATCTCGCTTCTACGACTTCACCGTCTCCCACTGCAATCACGGGCGTTCCAATAGGTGCTGCATAATCAACGCCATAATGCGGCATACTTTTCTTTAATACCGGATGAAAACGACTATGAGAAAACCCCGAACTAACACGCTGCGAGTATTTAAATGGAGCCTTTAGCAACGCTTTTTGTAAGCCATTTCCATTCTTATCAAAGTATCCTGCTCTTTCATCGGTTTCATAGAAAAAGGCATCGTACGATTTTCCTTTATGAGTAAAAGAAGCCGCGACGATGTCACCAATTCCATAGGGTTCACCATCAACTATCGGCTGCTCATAAACTATGGTAAATTGATCGTTAGGCTGTAGGCTAAAGAAATCGACTTGCCAGGCAAAAATCTCACTAAGTTTACTACCGAGTAGCGGATTCACTTCATTGTCTTTCAGCGATTGATATAATGAGGAAGTAATTACGCCACTGGTAACTTTTTGAATGGTTGAAACTTCCTTTGCTCCACGATCAACCCAAATCTTGTCGGCCCAGTCGAATACTACATAATTAACCTTATCGAAATGTATGATTAGGCGATCTACTTGGTCAGTGATTGGGTTTTTATAAACCAGATATCGCTGACCGGGTCGCAATGAATTCGTTCTAAAAACGCCCTTCGCCTCGTTATTGATGGCGTAAATGGTTTGTGGTGTCACATCAAAACCGCTAAGTATAGTATAAATACTTTCGTTGCGTTTGATGGTATTTTCCTCAACTAATAATCGTTGCTTAAACCCATATTCATCAATGAGTTGCTGCTCTTTAATTTCTTCGAAATTGGTAAGCGTAATTGCCGGAGTTTCTTCATGTATAGAAACCTCATTAGTTTGCCATAATGAACAGTTTGATAGACAGAATGCGCCAACGACTAGTAAAGAAAAAGATTTAACCCGACTCAAAATTATTTTTTATATGGTAGATGATTAAGCGGCAAATGATACGAATTTCTGGCTTTTTTTCATATCCGGCTATTTTTACATTTTTCAACTGTAATGGAATTCCATTCTAATGGTTATATCTCCTATTTTAGTACAAAATGTTGATGACAAAATATGACCCCAATTTTTAGACGCTCACGTTTAATACTGTTTTTACTTTTTTTTGGATTGATGACTTTGACTCAGGCTCGAGCACAGACAGTAGTGCTGAGTAGCGAAGCAGATTCCGTTACCGTTGGTGACGTCATTTCTCTAAATCTAAAAATTCAGCTTAACCAGACAGCTGATGAGCTCCTATTTCCGGATTCATCTTCCTTCCCCGAAGATCTCACATTCCTTGATCTTCAACGCTTTCAACTCACCGATTTTGCCGACAGTCTTCGCTACAGAGTGCAGTATTTTGCAAAACAAGATGTATACATTCCGGCTTTTCCTATTGGTGTGGTATCCGGCTCTGATACAACAACTTTATATAGCAACTCTCTCACTATCCCGTTTAAAACAGTTTTGCCTTCGGCGGATGCTGCTTTAAAACCCATCAAACCCATTTTACCATTTGACGGATTTCCTTGGGCAATTGCCTTAATAGTGCTTGTGCTAATTGCAGCTGCCGCTTGGGCTTATTACACTTTCACTAAAAAAGAAGAACCGGTACAAGTTCAAAAGGTGGTTAAAACCATACCTTTTGCAAGCCCGGTTGATCAATTGGAACAAACCTTAGTCGCACTAAAAGACGATTACAACCTCAGCCAAACCAAAGACTTCAAGTATTTCTATTCCACCGTCAGTGATTCTATTCGCCGATATTTCGAAGACTTGTACGACATCCCTGCGCTCGAATCTACTTCTCGGGAAGTGCTCCGTTATTTGGATGCATTTGGTGTCGATCACGAAATGATTCAAAGCACACGAAAAGTGTTGAACCGAGCCGACATGGTGAAATTCGCTAAGTACACACCAACTCTTGATAGCGCCTGGGAATGCTATGGTGATGCCATCGACTTTCTGAACAGAGCCAAATTAATCGATGCCTCACGAGTCGCTCGCAAAAAGGTCGAATACGATTCGCAATGGGAAACAGTTGAGGATGAAAAATCAACAGTTGAAGAAGTTGAAACTAACGTGGAGGCAAACTAATGGAATGGGCTAATCCTGAATGGTTGTGGGCACTTGTTATCATCCCGTTTATCATCGGTATCTATCTTTACCGACATTTTTCAAAGAAGCATCCTGCGCTTACTTTTTCATCGGTGAGTTATTTCGAAGGGCTCGACGGCAACTGGCGCTCGCACATCCATTGGGTAAATAAACTGCTGTTTGTGGGCGGCCTTACTTTTCTGATTCTCGCCCTCGCTCGTCCCCAAAATAAATTGACCACCATCGAGCGAAACGCCGAAGGGATCGACATCGTGATGGTGCTGGACATGAGTTCGAGCATGAAAGCTGAAGATTTGAAACCAAACCGTTTTGAAGCTGCCCGCGAGGTAGCCAAGCAGTTTGTGGATAAGAGAATTTCTGATCGTATTGGATTGGTAACCTTTGCCATGAAAAGTTTTACCGTGTGCCCTCCCACCCTCGATTACCGACTTTTGAAGCAGTTAGTGGATGAAGTTTCGATGGGCGTGATTGAAGACGGAACCGCAATCGGAATGGGAATTGCCACCGCTATCAATCGTCTTAAAGACAGTGAAGCAACGAGCAAGGTCATCATTCTTCTAACCGACGGACAAAACAACGCCGGCGAAATCGATCCCGTTACTGCCGCTGATCTGGCTGTTACTTATGGCATCAAAATTTACACCATTGGAGCCGGAACGCGTGGCACAGCGCCCTACCCTGTTCAGGATCCAATTTTTGGTCGGCGCTATCAAAATATCCAGGTAAACATCGACGAAGAAATGCTTACATCCGTAGCGGAACTCACCGGTGGTAAATACTATCGCGCTACCAATACCGAGCAACTCGAAAGCATCTACGACGAAATTGATGTTCTGGAGCGCTCTAAAGTAGAAGAACTCATCTACACCGATTACGAAGATAAATACCCGAATTACCTGGCTCTAGCTCTCTCTTTAATGGTGATTGGATTTCTTTCGGATAAAGTTTGGTTACGAGGATTCACCGAAAAGTAATCCTGAACAAATTACTCTCGAAAAAGTGTTAATCCTCCGATTCAAAGTCTTATCTTTGCAGTCTTTGTTTCATTCTGAATAACTACCGAATGTCTGTAGCTGATTTTAAGCAAGCCATCACCAAAACCTCGTTTTTTTCGTCTTTAAGCGAATATGTAAGCACTGGATCACAACTTCATCTCAAAGGCGTTGTGGGTTCATCGGCATCGTTTATTGCCGAGCGATTGAGTACCAAGCACACCATTCTAGTGCTAACCGATACCGACGAAAATGCCCGATTCCTGAAATCAGATCTTTCCATCATTGCAGATTCTGACGTCGTTTATTTCCCCGCAACTAATCACAAGCCTTACGATTCCGAGCAAATTCAGGATACCTCGTTATTGGTTCAACGCTCGGAAGCGCTGCAGCAAATCCAATCGAACAAACACTCGTTGGTAGTAAGTTCGGCCGAGGCATTGTTCGATAAAGTTGCCCCTCCTTCGCAGATCAACGAAGTAAGTCTCAAAATTAAACGAGACACCGATCGCGACCCCGATGTGTTACGCGAAGAACTGGTGGATCAAGGCTACCAACCTGTTCGTTTTGTGGATCAACCCGGTGAATTTGCAGTTCGGGGTGGAATCATGGACATTTTCCCGTTTACCGGCGAGTATCCTATTCGGCTCGAGTTTTTTGGGGATGAAGTGGAGTCGATTCGCGAGTTCGATGCCAGCTCTCAACGGTCTATTTCGTTTTTGAATGAGGTGAAGATCGTACCGGATTTGACCAACCTCCCGGATGTTGAGAAAAAAAATGTGCTTTCTTATTTCGAAGACGATGTGGTGCTCTTTATCAAAGACCAACCCATTGTAGAATCTGTTTTTGATAAGAAATTTGAAGCTGCTGAAACTGCCTTTGCCGAAACTAATGAAGAGACCTCTGAACCGACGCATTTGTTTACGTCCATCGATGAATTTCGAGAAGAGACTTCACGATTTAAGAATCAATTGTTCTATGGGAACTCCCCCACCATTCCGGGAATCGAGAATCTAACTATTGAATGTAAACCACAACCGGATTTTCACGGGAATTTTGAGCTGCTAAAACAGAACATCGAGCAGAATTCTGAACAGGGCATCAAAACGGTGATTTTCTGTGATAACGACGGTCAGCAAAAGCGGTTTACCGAGCTACTTGGCGAAGCGGAGCCCCATTTTAATTACGTTCTGGTTGTTGAATCCATCCACGAAGGATTTATCCTAGAGTCGATTAAACTAGCTCTGTACACCGATCACCAGATTTTCAATCGATACCATCGTCCTAAAATCAAAAAACGTCGTTATTCGGGCGGCATCTCCTTCAAAGAACTTAAAGACCTTTCCATCGGCGATTATGTGGTGCATGTGGATTATGGGATTGGGAAATTTGCCGGATTTAAGAAGATTCAGGTCAAAAATTCCGAGCAGGAAGTGGTGGTTCTTCGCTACAAAGAAGACTCCCTGCTTTATGTGAATGTGTCGTCGTTGCACAAGCTGCAAAAGTATTCGGGCAAGGAAGGCACCGAGCCAAGAATTACCAAGTTAGGCTCGGGCGAATGGGCTCGAAAGAAAGCGCAGACGAAGAAAAAAGTTAAGGACATCGCCCGTGAGCTTATCCGATTGTATGCGAAGCGAAAACTACAGAAAGCACATGCTTTTTCCGCCGATTCCAGCTGGCAGGTTGAGATGGAAGCTCGATTTGAATACGAAGAAACACCCGATCAGGATGAGGCCATCAAAGCGGTAAAGCAGGATATGGAAACGAAACAACCCATGGATCGCTTGGTGTGTGGGGATGTGGGCTTCGGGAAAACCGAGGTAGCTGTGCGAGCTGCCTTCAAAGCAGTGATGGATCACAAACAAGTGGGCGTGTTGGTTCCAACCACCATTCTGGCCGAGCAACATGCCAAGACCTTCATCAAACGAATGAAGAACTTCCCGGTTCGCATCGAAGTATTGAGCCGATTTCGAACCAAAGCCGAGCAAACCGCAGTGATTAAAGCGCTGGAAAAAGGCGAAGTGGACATTGTGATCGGCACGCATCGAATCTTATCCAAAGACATCAAATTCAAAGATTTGGGCTTGATTGTTGTGGATGAAGAACAGCGTTTTGGGGTGAGTGCAAAAGAGAAATTGAAACAGTTCCGCGCTACGGTGGATGTACTAACCCTCACCGCAACTCCAATCCCAAGAACACTACAATTCTCGTTGATGGGAGCTCGGGATTTGAGCATCATCAACACTCCTCCTCCCAATCGACAGCCGGTTTATACCGAAATTCACTCGTTCAACGAAGAGCTGATTCGAGATGCAATCCTGCAGGAAATGAGTCGTGGTGGACAGGTATTTTTCATCCACAATCGGGTGAAGAATATCGAAGAAACAGCTGAGATGATTCGAAGACTAGTTCCCGATAGTCGGGTTCGATTTGGTCACGGACAAATGACTGGTCCACAGCTCGAAAAGATCATCGGTGATTTTTATACACATAAATTTGATGTGCTCGTCTCCACAAATATTGTTGAGAATGGGATCGATATTGGGAATGCGAACACGATTATCATCAATAACGCCGACAATTTTGGGCTGGCTGAATTGCACCAGTTGCGTGGACGTGTAGGCCGATCGAACCGTAAGGCATTTTGTTATTTGATCACTCGCCCGATCGAAACGCTGACCACTGAAGCCCGCAAACGATTGCTTGCGTTGGAAGAATTCTCCGATTTAGGCTCAGGATTTAACATCGCCATGCGCGATCTCGATATCCGTGGAGCCGGCGATATTTTGGGCGGTGAGCAAAGTGGTTTCATCAACGACATAGGCTTCGATTTATACACCAAAATTTTGAATGATGCCGTTCGCGAGCTCAAAGAAAGTGAATTTGCAGAGTTGTTTGAAGGTGTGGAAGCCGAAGTTGAATATCCCGAAACGAATGTTGAAATCGACAAGACCGCCCTTCTGCCAAACAGCTATGTGTTGGACAATGTGGAGCGATTGAACTTGTACCGAAAGCTGTCGCAGGCAAAAACGGAGAAGGAAATCGACGAATGGCGCGAGGAAATCGAAGATCGCTTCGGTCGCCCACCGGTTGAAGCCGAAACGTTGATAACCGTTTCAAAAATCAAGCTTTTTGCTTCGAGGAACTTCTTCACTAAAGTTACCATCCGTGCGGATCGTATGTGGTGTGTGTGCCCAAAGACAGGCACTGAAATGGGCGAGTATTATTATCAGAAAAAGCTCTTCCAAAGTACGCTCGAGAAACTGGAAAAGAGGAAGCCAAACAAGTTTCAACTCATCCAGAAAAACGATGTTGTTCGTTTCGTGATTCAGGAAATCCCGGATTACGATGCAGCCCTAACATTCCTGAAGAAGCTGGAAAACTGATTGTTTTCGTTCAGATGGAATTTCCCCAAACTTACCGTTGGGCCAATTCATGAATTGGCCTACTAATTCTAGGAAACAGGATTATTTACCAATCGTTCGAGGTTCGAATTTCCATTCTATGTATCTTTATGTCAGATGGATTTAAAACGATACATTTCTTTAATAAAAGCCGGCGAAGTGGCAGCCTTCCCTACCGAAACGGTGTACGGTTTAGGCGCTGATGCATGGAATCCCGATGCCATCGCTAAAGTCTTTGAAATCAAAGGTCGACCGTCGGATAATCCGTTGATCGTGCATATTTCGGAGGAAAGTCAGATTGAGGCTTTTGCTCGGGATATTCCCGCGGCAGCTCATCAATTAATTGAAGCTTTTTGGCCGGGTCCGCTAACCTTGGTACTACACAAAAAACCCGAAGTTCTGGATGCTGTTACCGCCGGACTTGATACCGTGGCGCTTCGTATGCCCGATCATGAAAAAGCCTTAGCATTAATCTCGCAAAGCGGACCTCTTGTAGCGCCAAGCGCCAACAAATCCGGTAGTCCATCCCCCACTAAAGCAAAGCATGTCCACACAGATTTTGGGGACGATTTCCCGGTTATTGATGGTGAAGCCACGCGAATTGGTCTGGAGTCAACAGTAATTGATTTAACGCAATCCGTTCCCGCGATTTTGCGCCCGGGAAGCATCAGCCGCAAACAGATCGAAGACGTTCTCGAAACCTTTGTGGAGGAGTCCTTTTTCCACCAACCGGAGAAGCCAAGAAGTCCGGGACAAAAGTATTCGCATTACAAGCCTAAAGCAGAAGTGCGATGGTTGGAAGAAAATGAATCTACCGACGATGTGCGGACACTTTATTTGGTGCAATCCTCTTCTGTTATTTCATCGAATGTAATTCAATACAATGGCGAATTGGATAGAATGGCAAAGGAATTATATGATCGATTTAGGGAAGCTGATCTGGAGAATTTTTCTACGGTTGCCATTCAACCTTTTGATGATAGCGATCCCATTTTCGGTGCCCTAAAAAACCGCATTTCCAAAGCAATCGGTTGATAATCATTTTAATACTATACTAAGGCTAACACGATGTTTGTTAGTTACTAAAAGAAGTGGTTTATTCAGGTTATCCTCATTCTTGATGAGGGTAACAACACAAATACTTAACGATATAGCTGGGATAACACGAACTGTGTTCGTCTTGTGGTATTGTTTTCGGAGATTATAAAAACATAGAAAATGAATATTAAAATTTAATAGTTTGTACTTTAGAATTCGAAATGGCGACTAAGGCATATATAAATCCAGAAGTCTTGAAGTGGGCAAGAGAATCGGCAAGAATGTCGGAAGAAATTGCTGCGTCTAAAGTTTCGGTTTCAGTTGAAAAGATTGTTGAATGGGAAAACGGAGAAAAACAACCTACAATAAGACAAGCACAAATTTTAGCAAAGGCATATAAAAGACCTTTTTCAATTCTGTTTCTCCCAGAAATACCAAGAGATTTCCAGCCGCTACAAGATTTTCGTAAAAATGGCTCTGAACCATTAAGTACGTCATCTATTTTTATCATTAGGGAGATTCAACAAAAACAAACTTGGATAAGTGAAACTAATAAGGAAAATGGAGAGGCTAAACTTCCCTTTGTGGGCAGGTATTCTTTAAATGACAATCCTAAAATTATTGCTAATGACATACTTCAAACTTTAGGAATTATAGCAGGGAATTATGAATCTAAAAACCCTATTAAAGAATGGATAACAAAAGCAGAATCAAAAGGAATTTTTATTTCTAGAACTAGTTTTATTCATTCAAGGTTAAAACTAGACTCAGAAGAATTACAAGGATTTGCAATTGCTGACCCTTATGCTCCATTTGTATTTATTAATTCTGATGATTGGAATGCTCCTCAGCTGTTCACATTAGTTCATGAATTAGCTCATATATGGATTGCAGAAACAGGAATTTCTAACAACATAGAACTAGATATAAAAAAATCCTCAGACTTTAATAAAGTTGAATTGTTTTGCAATGAAATTGCTGCAAATGTTCTGATACCAGAGAATATTATCAAAAATTTAGATATAAGTGTCTTTAAAGATTCAAAAAGTGTATTCAATACCGCTAGAGCTATAGGAGTTAGTTCTTTCTCATTTTTAGTTAGAGCTTTGAATTTAAATATCATTTCATTACCAGAATATAAAAGGCTGAAAGCTCAAGCTGACGTTGATTTTAAGGAATACCTTAGAAAAGAAGCCGAAAGGAAAGTCAGACAAAAGGCAAAAGAAAATACAGGTGGACCAAACTACTTTTTATTGCAATTAAATAGAAACAGCAGGTTGTTTACTCAAACAGTACTAGACTCGTTCAGAGGTGGGTTTATAGAGCCTACGCTAGCTAGTAACCTATTAAATGTCCAAACTAATAAGTTTCCAAAACTAGAAGCACAATTGTATAAATGAGTGAGGTTTCAAACACATACTGTTTGGATGCAAATGTTCTCATTCAAGCATGGCAAAAATATTATTCCCCTGTTCTTTGTCCTGATTATTGGAAGGTATTAGATAGTCTAGGTTCTGAAGCTCGAATTTTTATTTGCCAAGAAGTATATGATGAAATAGTCAAAACAGAAGATGATTTATCCTCATGGCTTAAGGCTAGTAATATTCCAGTGAGAAAAGCTAATGAGTCCGTAATCGAAAGTTTAAAAGAAATCTACGCAACACCTGCACATTTGAGATTGGTTGACAATACAAAGAGCCGTTCTTTAGCTGACCCTTGGATTATTGCTCATGCGATGGACACGAATTCTGTAGTTGTGACAAAAGAAGAAAAAGTTACTCAAGCTAATTCAACTAAAGTGAAAATCCCGAATGTTTGCGACAACGTTGGAGTTAGATGGATAAACGATTTTATATTTGTTCAAGAACTTAATTTTAAGTTCTCTTGTCAATTGATTCAATAAAAACAAACCCCCAACAAAGTATATAAGCCATATCTTTCGGGATACGGCTCATATACAGTCGTTATAGATGAATTCAATTCCCTCTTACTCTTGAACCAAACTACTAGCTCGAAATACCTACCTCATCCAGCGATTACCGCGTATTAATCCTCAAACACCGAGAACGTTTGATCCGGACGCATCGCTAATACGGCTTCTACCATTATCTGAATCAAGTGCTCCACATCGTTAATCGAGCACATTTCAACCGGGGAATGCATATATCGTAACGGCAGGGAAATCAATGCACTTGGAATTCCGGTCTGCTGGTAGAATATACTGTCGGTATCGGTTCCGGTTCGAATGCTCGTAGCTTCATGCTGTACGTCGATTTCGGCTTTTTCGCAAACAGTTTCAAGGAAGTCGACTAATTTTGGATGGTTGGCTCCACCGTGTTGGATGGTTGGACCTTTGCCAAGTTGCACAAAACCGTTCGCTTTCCGATCGATGTCCGGGCTGTCGGTAGCGTGGGTAACATCCGTAACGATGGCCACATCAGGCATAAATCGGTAACTCATCATTCGGGCTCCAAAACCGCCTACTTCTTCTTGAATGGAGTTTAACGCAATCACATTCACCTTTAGCTCCGATCGTCGTTCTGAGAGCCTTTTCATCGCTTCAGCAATAATAAAACCACCGATTCGGTTATCAAGAGCACGTCCGGTGAGAATTTCATCGTTCAAAAACTCAGAATCACTAGCGTAAGTAATCGGATCGCCAATCTGAATTAATTCTAGGGCTTCTTCTTTCGAGCTCACTCCTATATCCACATAAATATCTTTCCAAGCAGGTTGGTTTCCACCACCGTTTTTGGTGGTCTGCAAATGAATCGCGGTATTGCCGGTTACTCCAACCACACGACCTTTTTTGTTGTGGATGTACACTTTCTTAGCCCGAGCAATGGTCGAATCACTACCACCCAATTTGTTTACATACACAAAACCTTTTTCGGTGATATGTTGTACCACCATCCCGATTTCGTCGCAGTGTGCTTCCAGCATTACTGTAGCTACATCGCCACTGGTAGTGAGTTTAGCCGCACACGATCCGTAAGCATCCGTAACCACCTCATCCGAAAACTGATCCACATAATTTTTCCATACGATAACCCCTTCCTTTTCCCAACCGGTTGGTGATGGAGTAATCAACAAATTTTCTAAAAACGTTCTGGATGCTTCTGTCATGATACTTTCTAAGGCTTTGATTTTTTGATAGGCAAAGATATAAAATCATATGCTAGTGGTGAAGGATTCATTCGTAATATTTATGCTGGGTTTTCTGCCACTATCCCCCATCGTCACCGCGGGCTTGATCCGCGGTCTCCCGTTAAAACTCGAGATGCCGGATCAGGTCCGGCATGACTTATACCACCTTTCTCCTTAATCCTTTCTCCATTCTCCTTCATTAAGCCACGAAAGCACTAAATCACGGAAGGATTATCAAACACAAAACTACCCTACACCGTCACTGCGGTCTTGATCCGTGTTCTCCAATTTAAGGTCCGGCATTACTAGAAACTCGTTTAAAAATTCTTCTATTTCCGGCCTTAGAGTTGCGAAGGAATTGCAGAACATTTCGCATCGCGGCAGAGAAGCAGAACATCGGCCAATTCATTTGGCAATCGATGTTATGCCTGACGCAGCAATGTTCTGCCTGGAAGCAAATCGCAGCCGGGAGTTTTTGGTACTTTTGTCGGTACAAAAGTACGATTAAAACGAAATGGCCACATTAATGCCCATTAAATCCTTTGATTTCGTTAGTCATAATCGCATTTTCCTTTCTAAAAAAATTCGATGGCACGACTTACTTACAATCCCGACTTATTCTATCATTGGCACACCATTAAAACGCGGTTTCGGGATTTAGATCCTTTGCATCATGTGAATAATGCGGTGTTCAATTCCTATTTCGAGGAAGCCCGTATTCATTTTGTGGAAAGTGTGCCTGAACTTGCCAATAGCTTTGAACGAGGCGAATCGTTTGTACTGGTAAAATGTACCGTAGAGTACATCAAACCTATTATTTACCCGCAAACGTTGTTGATTGGCACCGGGTGTTTGTCTGTTGGGAATTCTAGTGTGGAAGCCTTTCAAGCTATTTTTGATAAAGAAACGCATGCTCTTCATGCGATTGCAACCACCACTGGAGTCTGGTTCGATATCAAGAAACAACGGCCAACACGAGTTCCTGAAGTGGCTAATCTTGAAGAGATGTTGGTAAAGCGCGATGGATAAAAGCACGCGCTACAAAATATTTAACGATCCTGTTCAGGGATTCATCACGGTTCCTAAAGGAATCATTCTTCGATTGATCGATCATCCCTATGTACAACGATTACGACGTATTCGTCAGCTTGGACTTGGCTATTTAGTCTTTCCCGGTGCCGAGCACTCTCGATTTTCCCACGCACTTGGAGCTTTAGAACTTGGACAACGAGTACTTCAAAATTTGCGCGAAAAAGACACCACCATCAGCGATAAAGAATACGAAGGCACATTGATAGCGTTGTTACTGCATGATGTCGGTCACGGTCCCCTTTCGCATACTTTGGAGCATACACTCATCAAGAATTTCACACATGAAATGATGAGTCTCGCTATCATGAAAGAGTTGAATAAACAGTTTGATGGGGCCTTGGATACAGCAATTCAGATTTTCACGAATCAATACCCGAAGAAATTTCTGTATCAGTTGGTTTCTTCACAGCTAGATCTCGACCGACTCGATTACCTTCGCAGAGATAGTTTTTTTACAGGTGTTTCGGAGGGCACGGTTGGCATCAATCGTATCCTCAAAACCATGCGGGTTTTTAATGGAAACATCGTAATAGAGAAAAAGGGAATCTATGCCCTTGAGAATTACATCATTGCCCGGCGATTGATGTATATGCAGGTTTATTTACACAAAACTGTGTTAAGTGCTGATGCTCTGCTCCGTATGATTTTCAAACGAGTGAGTGATGTATTGGACTCAGGTGTTGATCTGCATTTTGCATCACCAAAATTGGAGTATTTCGTAAAGGAAAAGCCTTCAGCCAAAAAGAAAATCTCCAGAAAAGCGATTGATTTATATGCCGCATTGGATGATTACGATGTGTATCAGAACATTAAAGACTGGCAGTACTCGAAGGACATTATTCTTGCTGATCTATGCTCTCGTTTTTTAAATCGAGATTTATTCAGAACCACATTTCTGGAAAACAAACCTTCCAAAGAGTTACTGCATGCTGTTCATGACAAAACCTACAATGCTTTAGTTGAATCCGGATTTCCAATCCCAAAAGAACAGGCTTCGTATTACTATCAATTTGATGTAAATAAAACCGAAGCGTATAAATATCGCAATGAAAGCATTTGGATTCTCGACGATAATGAAGCGATTGAATTCTCTAAAGCAGCTGATACAAAGAATATTATAGCGCTCACCGAACCTATTGTTCGGCATTTTGTGGTTCACTTAAAATCGATTACGATTTAAATAGATCCGAATCTTTGAGGTGAGAAAGCACTTTATTCAAAAAGCTGAAATCATACTTTTCTGCAGCATCTGCGAGCATTTGTTCTGCATCAGAAAGAGTATTTACTTCGAGAAGATCGGGCAGTTTATTTGCAGTTAACTTTTGCAGGTATTGTTGCTCTAATAAATTAGTGAGTTCATCCCGTTTATCCGGGTGAACCAATAAAAAGTACTCTGCTACTTCTCTTGGCGAATTAATTAGTTTATCAAACTCGCTTGCATGATCGGTAAATAAATCGGCTATGTTCTGGTTTAAGCTATCTTCAATTATAGCTAATAATTCATTCTCTCGATAAGGTTTTTGCAAGTAATCGGTAAACCCTTGCTCAATTAGTTCAGACTTCCCACCTTTGTCGCCGGCAGTAACAGCTAAAATTGGCATAGTTTGATACTTCCAGTCCCGGGATCGGATTTTAAGCATCGCCTCAATACCATCCATAATCGGCATGTTAATATCCATAAGGATGATATCAGGATCGAAGTCCTCAATCAAAGAAAGAGCTTCTAAGCCATCTTCAGCTTCTTTAAAATCGTAGCCGTTTTCTTTTAGAATGATGCGCGTAATCGTTCGGTTAGGAGCTAAATCATCTACAATTAGTACTCGTACCGGGGTGTCTCTATGAATTTTTACTTCGGTTTCGCCGGTAGATCGTTTTATGTGCATCGATCTGTTAACTGAAACATTATGTTTCACTGAAACCGGAATATTAAAGGTTACTTCAAAGCCACCTTTACTGCGATTTTTTGCTTCGATGGAGCCGCCAAAATAATCTATAATTCGTTTACAAAGCGTAAGTCCTAATCCCGTTCCTGCTTTTTTAAGTGGCTCATGCTGCCAAAACGGATTGTAAATCTGCTCTAAATCTTCTTCATGAATACCCGTTCCAGTATCGCTTACCCACATGTTTAGAGAGAATTCTCTTTTGTCTGACGCCACAAAATTATACCCTAGTTCAACCGAGCCTTTCATCGTAAACTTTATGGCATTGTCGAGTAAATTTTTCAATACCATCGATAATCTGTTGTAATCGGTAGCAACCAGTTCAGGTAATTCTTCCGGGTGAATTACATTGAATTCTAATCCTTCTGATTTCGAAAGCTCTTCAAATCGTCGACTAAAGGTGTTTATATAATCGCTAAAACTTTGCTCCTCTATCGACTCATTATTGTGTTTAGCATCTAATGAAGTCAGTTCGAGGATGTCATCTACCATAGATAGAAGTTGCTCGCCTGCGGATTTAATCTCCCTGATATGTGATTTCTCGTCAGGTAAAATTGATGCATTACGTTCTAGAATCTGAGAATACCCTAAAATGGCATTAAGAGGTGTTCTAAATTCGTGAGATAAACTGGATATGAAATTCGATTTTGCGTCGCTTGCATTTTCTGCAATTTCTTTAGCCCTGATAAGCTCCTTTTCGGCATCAATTTTTGAAGTGATATCGCGAGCAACCGATTGCAAGCCGATAATTTCGTCGCCGTCTTTAATTACAGATGTTGTTTGGCCCAACCATTTAATGCTACCACTGCGTGTAACTACTCTATACTCGATGTAGTTTTGATCTTTAACCTCGTTAATTTGCGAAGTAAAGTAATTTGTAATCGCTTCTAGATCCTCCTCATACACAAAATCGAGTACATTAATCTTACCGGGCATTTCTAAATCGTAGCCCAGAACTTTGTTAAGTGCTTTATTCGAATACGTTACATTACCGGCAATATCTGATTTATAAATTACATCAGTAGCCGACTCTACCAATTGTTTATATTGTACCTGAGCATTGAATAATCGCTCTTCAACTTTTTTCTTATCAGTGATATCAGTTATTAACAGCTGAACGTAAAATTTATCAGATTCGGCTAAGTTGAGCGTACGCTTTTGGATATTTAACCAACAAACCTCTTTAAACAACACCACTTTGTGATTGTAGCTTATATGAGTTGTTGTTGTTGGATTTATTTTATCATCACTTTTGGTAAGCGCATTGATGAGATCATTTTTGATAGGAAGGTCGCCAATGGTACTACCTATAATTTTTTCTTTTGGCAAGCTTAGTAATTCATCAAATCGATGATTAGAAAATACCACTTTACCTTTAGGATCAAGAATACAAATCAATTGATCATGCTCATCAATTATTGTATCAATTAATAGCTGTTTAAACTTTAGTTCAAATCGCCTATTAATGATCCGGTAGCACAAGTAAGCAATCAACAATACAAGAATAGCAAGCAGAATAAATTCTGTTGATGGCAAAGATGCAATAAATACCGGTGTATAGTTCACTGCTTAATTTAGTTACCGGTAAAACTACATAAACTTTTAAGGGAAAGGAGTTAGCATTTCCTAATTCTCATGTATCCTTCTATACTCTAAAAAACGCAATTCATCAGTATTATTTTCTGAGATTAATTCCCATTCAACTCCAATTTCATCCCTGTATTCCGGGAAAAAAGTATCCCCTTCGTATTCTTTTTTAATCTCAGTAATAAGTAAGCGATCTGCTTGAGGTAATGTTTCTCTGTACAAAACCCCTCCTCCGATAATCATCACTTCCGGCTCATCAATATTATCGAGAGCATCTTCTAACGAAGTATAGGTTTCAACCGAATCGTAGGTTTTTGAGGTTGATAAAACAATGTTTGTTCGTCCCGGTAGAGGTTTTTCACCTAATTCTTCGAAAACACCTCGCCCCATGATCATGGTTTTACCGAGTGTTTGTTGCTTAAAAAACTTCAGGTCTTCGCTATATCGCCAGGGCAGTTCACCATCTTTTCCAATTACTAAATTGGGATCGTGAGCAGCAATCAAGGTGATGATCATACGGCAACCTCGAATTTTATACCCGGATCAGGATTGTAGTTTTCTAAGATAAAATCGTCGAAAGTGAGCTCATCAACAGGCTTTTTGTTAATGGTAAGAGTTGGTAACTCTCTCGGTTCTCTTTTAAGCTGTTCTTTCAAGCCATCCACATGATTTACGTAAATATGCGCATCAACTATCGTATGGGCAAAAGTGCCGGGCTCAAGACCTACTTCTTGTGCAATTGCCATGGTTAAGGCAGAATAACACGCCAGATTAAATGGGATGCCAAGGGCAATATCGCCGGAGCGTTGTGTGAGGTGACAGTTTAATTTTCCATCCGCTACATTAAATATATACATCAAATGGCATGGAGGTAATGCCATTTCGCCTAACAAACCCGGATGCCATGTACTTACCACAATCCGTCTGCTATTTGGGTTGGTTTTGAGCATATCAATTGCTCTTTGAACCTGATCGAACTCTTTTCTAACCCACGTAAATTCATCTTCTTTTCCATCAACAGCTTCTTTTTGCAGATATGGAAATCGTCGCCAAAGAACCGGGTAAATGGGGCCTACATGACCTTCTTCATCAGCCCAAGCATCCCAAATGTGGCAATCGTTTTCGTCTCTTAGCCATCGAATGTGATCTTCTCCACGCAAATACCACAATAATTCAAGGATGACAGAGCGGAAATATACTTTTTTGGTTGTTAACAGCGGAAAGCCTTCCGCCAAATTAACTTTATAAAATTCTGCGAATCCTGAGATAGTATCCGTTCCGGTTCGGTTCTCTTTTCGAACTCCATTCTCCAGAACGTTTCTAACTAAATCGTGATATTGCTTCATATCTTAAAACTATAATATTACGCCACTTAAAAATAATATGGCAATTGAAAAATAAATGATGATGCCGGTTACATCTACAATGGTTGCTACAAATGGTGCCGACGAAACCGCCGGATCTAAGCCCAATCGGGATAAGATGAATGGTAACATTGCTCCTACAAAATTACCAAACAGAACAATAGAAAGCAGGCTTAATCCTATTACTAATGCTGTCATTATCATTTCGTAACCGAACGGGCTCCCTTCGATTAAGTCCCAACCAATCATCGTTACGAAACCAAGTAAACCTATCAATCCACCCAGCATAAACCCTGAAATAAACTCACGCTTAAAAACCATTTTCCAGTCGTCCGATTTGATATCGTCGGTGGCAAGCGCACGAATTACCAAAGTTGCAGCTTGTGCTCCCGAATTCCCCCCACTTGAAATGATCAACGGCACAAAAAAGGATAAAAATACTACTTTACTCAGCAGCTCTTCGTATTGCCCCATAGTTAAAGCTGTTAGTATTTGGCCAATAAATAACACCACAAGCCAACCTAACCGCTTTTTCACCATTTCGCCGATGGAAGTTTGAGAATAGTAATCGTCGAGGGCGTCCATCGCAGCCATTTTCTGCATATCCTCGGTGGTTTCTTCCTCGGCAACGTCAATTACATCATCAACTGTTACAATTCCCACCAACACGCCATCTGTATCGATAACAGGCAGTGCAACTCGATCGTACTTAGCAAACATCTTTACAGCGTCTTCCTGATCATCGAAAACTAACAGCGCATTAAACGAATCATCCATTAATGTTTCGATAGTGGCATCAAGCTCCGCTACAATCAACTGGGTGATTCGTAAATCATCAATCAGGCGCTCTTTATCATCTACCACATAGATTACGTTGAGGGTTTCAGCAACGTTGGCATACTTTCGGATATGCTCCATGCTTCGAGCCACCGTCCAGTCTGATTTCACCCGAACATATCTCGGAGTCATTAATCGACCGATAGACTCTTCAGGATAACCAAGCAATTTTTTCACCTGCTTTTGATCATCCTGCCCCATGGTGTTCATCACCATTTGAGTGAGATGCCCCGGAAGTTCTTCTAAAAGGGCAACTTGTTCATCCGGTTCCAGGTTTCCCATTACATCGGTAAGCTGTTGTTTGGTAAACAACTCGATGAGCTCTACCCCTTTGCCTGAAGGCATTTCAGCAAATACATCGGCAGCGGTTGATTTCTTGAGTAATCGAAAAACTACAACTGCAATATCGCCGGGAAGCTCAACCAACAATTCTGAGATATCAGCAGCGGGGACGTCGGTGAGCACCTCTTTGAGGGCGACCCAATTTTTGGCTTCTATAAGCTCTTGAAATTCCGGTTTTAATAGCTGAACTAACATCCTGCCTGATTCTAAAGATGAGAAGATAATACCTGATTAAGGCACGCTAAGAATCGGGCTTAATCACCCAAAAAACAAGTTTTCTGCAGGATTTGTTTAATTCTGATTTAGCGTCTGCAGAGCCACTTCGGCGGCTAATTGTTCGGCTTTCTTTTTACTTTTGCCAATCCCTGTGCCTAGCTCATCTTCGCCAACTACAACTTTAACTTCGAAGGTTCGATTGTGGCCAGGACCCGATTCATTAATCAACTTATACTGCGGCAACGGTAAACGCGATGCCTGGGTATATTCGAGCAAGGCACTCTTGTAGTTATCGATGGTGGTAACCAAGTCTTCGAAGTTTATATGTTGATCGTACACGCGTTCAACAAATTCAAAAGCTTTAGCATACCCTTGTGTGATATAAATTGCAGCTACCAGCGATTCAAAAACATCTGCCAGAATACTTTTCGAGATTTTCACAACGCTGTTATTTTCTCCGATTTCCATTAATTCTTCGAAGCCTAATTTTTGAGATAACAGCGCAAGAGTTTCTCCACGAACTAATTTTGCACGCGTTTTAGTGAGAAAACCTTCGTCTTTTTTAGGATATCGATTAAAGAGAATTTCGGCAGCAATGAGATCCAAAACCGCATCTCCTAGAAACTCAAGACGTTCGTAACTATCAAACTTGGCGTATTGTTCTTGAGATAGCATTGAGCGATGGCGAAGAGCTCTTTGAAATAGCGAAGGCTCTTCTATTTTAACGCCAAGTATTTTTTCGAGTTGAACAAGTCGATCGCTTTTACCGGTAGGTTTATTTCCGATTTTGAAAAATAAAGACCGGAAAATTGACCTCATTTCATTCCTCGTATTTCTTAAATACTAAGGTTGAGTTGTGCCCACCGAAGCCAAATGCGTTGTTTAAAGCATATCGAATATCCCGAACCACAGCCTTGTTTGCGGTGTAGTTGAGATCGCACTCAGGGTCTTGGTTATCGATATTAATGGTTGGCGGAACTATGCCATGATAAATTGCCAAAAGTGCCGCTACCGACTCGATAGCACCAGCTGCACCAAGTGTGTGACCGGTCATCGATTTGGTAGAATTTAAATTCATAGTGTACGCATGATCGCCAAATACTTTTTTAATAGAATTGGTTTCAGCGATATCACCTAATGGTGTGGATGTACCGTGCATGTTGATGTGATCAACATCTTCAGGTTTTATTCCCGCGGCATCCAAAGCATTATTCATGCTTAATTGAACTCCTCCACCATCCGGATCCGGAGCAGTAATGTGATAGGCATCTGCAGAGTATCCATAGCCTACAATTTCTCCATAAATGCGAGCACCACGGGAAATGGCTGATTCTAACTCTTCGAGAATAAAAATTCCTGATCCTTCGCCTAACACAAAACCATCACGATCGGTATCAAATGGGCGTGAAGCACGTTCGGGCTCGTCGTTTCTGGTCGACATAGCTTTCATGGCATTAAAGCCTGATATACCAATTCGAGTAATAGGTGCTTCGGTTCCGCCGGTTACCGCGTAATCCGATTGACCATAACGAATCATATCGTAAGCAATACCAATATTATGAGAACCGGTTGCGCATGCCGAAACAGCGCAGAAATTTGGTCCTCGAAAGCCATACCTGATCGAAATCTGTCCTGAAACTAGGTCGGGGATGAGCATTGGAATAAAGAACGGGGAAACGCCTCGCGGTCCACGTTCATGAAAAGAAATAGACTGATCGTAGAATGTCTTCATGCCACCTATTCCGGTGCCAACGATTACAGCAACACGATCTTTATTGATTACTTCGAGGTCAAGCCCTGAATCTTCAATAGCTTCGTTACTGGCAACTATTGCGTACTGTGCAACCAAATCTAAACGCCGTGCATCTTTTCTTTCGAAAAAATCCTCGGGACTATAGTTATCGATTTGTGCAGCAAAGCTGGTTGGAAAATCGGTGGTATCGAAATGTTCGATGGTACGGGCACCACTGGTTCCTGAAACTAATCCGTTCCAGAAATCGGGCGCGCTCTTACCAATTGGGGTAAGAGCGCCTATTCCCGTAATTACGACTCTACGTTCACTCATAATTAGTTAGTGAGAGAGAAATTATGATAATTTACCAGAAAGGTAAGTTACAGCATCGCCAACAGTTGCAATGTTTTCTGCATCTTCGTCTGGAATGCTTACGTCAAATTCTTTTTCGAACTCCATAATTAACTCAACGGTATCCAAAGAATCTGCGCCAAGGTCGTTTGTGAAGTTAGCATCTGTGGTTACTTCAGAATCGTCAACTCCTAATTTATCAACGATAATGGCTTTTACTTTTGATTCTACATCTTGTGACATAATAATGTGTCCTGTTATATAATTGTTAAGGGTGTTTATGTATAAAACTTGAGAAAATTAACTATTCAGCATTGGATGCGCAACCATTTACATGGCCATGCCGCCATCCACGCGAATAACTTCACCGGTTATATATGAACTCATATCCGACGCTAAAAATACAACGGCATCCGCAATTTCTTGCGCTTCGCCTGCTCTTCCTAATGGAGTTGCAGCTTTTATGCCTTCTAAAACTTTATCGCCAAGAGCTTCAGTCATGTCGGTGGTAATGTATCCCGGAGCAATCACATTTGCTCGGATATTTCTAGAAGCTAATTCTTTGGCATATGATTTCGTAAATCCGATAATTCCGGCTTTTGATGCCGAGTAATTACTTTGGCCGGCATTACCATTCAATCCTACTACCGATCCTATGTTGATGATTGAACCACTTCGGTTTTTCATCATTGGGCGAGCTACCGCTTTCGAGTAATTAAAAATGCTTTTTAGGTTCGTAGTAATCACGTCATCCCAATCATTTTCGTTCATGCGTAAAATCAGATTGTCGCGCGTGATACCGGCATTATTAACCAGAATGTCTAGTTTGCCCCAATCGCCAACAATTTCATCAATTACTTTAGTAGCACCATCAAAATCTACCGCATCGGCTTGCATACATTTTGCTTTTCTGCCTTTTGCTTCAATTTCCGCTTTTACTGCTTCTGCAGCATCTGCAGATCGGGCGTAAGTAATGGCTACATCAGCACCAAATTCGGCTAATGAAAGTGCAATTGCTTTTCCAATTCCCCGGCTACCACCGGTTACTAAACATGTTTTACCTTCGAGTGATAATCCCATAATTCTTTTATTGATGACCTGAAATTTCTGCTTTTCGATGTGTTCTTTTAACCAATCCCTGTAACACTCTACCCGGACCAACTTCTACAAAAGAAGTAGCACCATTTTCAATCATGCCTTGGATAGTTTGTGTCCATCGCACCGGATTTAATAATTGATCAAGCACATTCGCTCTAATTTCTTCCGGGTCGGTAGTTGGCTTTGCCGTGAAATTACTGTAAACCGGACATTTTGGAGTATTGAACGTCGCGTTTTCAAGTTCCGATTTCAAACCATCGAATGCAGGTTGCATTAACGAAGAATGAAACGCACCTGAAACAGGAAGTAATTTCGCCATTCGAGCACCGCGTTCTGTGGCAAGCTCAACAGCTTTTTCCACAGCTTCAACATATCCTGAAATCACTAACTGTCCCGGACAGTTGTAATTTGCAGCCACTGCTTCTTTACCAATCATATCGGTTGCATCTGCACAAATTGCTTCAACAACTTCATCTTCCATTCCGATGATTGCTGCCATCGTTCCCGGGTTATCAGTACCTGCTTTTTGCATTAACTGCCCACGTTTACGAACAATCTTAAGAGCACTTTCAAAATCAAGTGCGCCACAGGCAACTAAGGCTGAAAATTCGCCTAAACTGTGCCCTGCCACCATATCCGGTGATGCATCAAGCGTGTTATAAAGTGCAACAGAGTGCAAGAAAATAGCCGGTTGCGTAAATTCTGTTTGTTTTAAGGTTTCTTCAGGTCCTTCGAACATGATCGAGGTCAGGTCGATGCCAAGTACCTCATTCGCACGTTCACAAAGAGCTTTAAACGCTTCATTATTCTCGTAATGATCTTTGCCCATGCCCACAAATTGGGAACCCTGCCCCGGAAATAAATAAGCTGTACTCATCTTACATACTCCATTTTACATAGGTAGCGCCCCAGGTGAATCCACCCCCGAAAGCGGCTAACACAAGATTGTCACCTTTATTCAATTTATTCTTCCAATCGTACAAGCAAAGTGGAATGGTACCTGCAGTAGTATTTCCATATTTGTTGATGTTGATCATCACTTTATCAGAAGTTACGCCCATTCTATTTGCAGTAGCTTCGATAATGCGCAAGTTTGCTTGATGAGGAACCAACCAATCTACATCATCTGCAGTAAGATTGTTTTTCTTCATGATTTCCAAAGAAACATCAGCCATTCCCATGGTGGCTTTTTTGAAAACAGCTCGTCCATCTTGGGTGATGTAATGCTGTCTCGCAGCCACAGTTTCTGCGGTTGCCGGATTTAATGATCCACCGGCATGCTGATATAAACTGCAATTGGTATCGCCTTCGGTGTGATGGATGCTGTTTATAATTCCTGTATCGTCGTCAGATTCTTCCAAAATTACAGCTCCTGCCCCATCACCAAACAAAATACATGTGTTTCTATCGGTGTAATCCAAAATCGACGACATCTTATCAGCACCGATTACCAGAACTTTCTTTGCGTTACCGGCTTCTATAAAGGATGCGCCGGTTGAAAGAGCGTAAAGAAATCCTGAGCACGCAGCAGATAAATCGAATGCGAAAGCGTTTTTTGCCCCGATCATTTCCTGTACTAAACATGCGGTAGCCGGGAATAAATAGTCGGGGGTTACAGTGGCCAAAACTACAAGATCAATTTCCAAAGGGTCAACACTGGCTTCTTCCAATGCTTCTTTTGCAGCTTCTGCACCCATAAAAGCAGTTGCTTTATCTGGGTCTTTTAAAATTCGACGTTCGCTTATCCCGGTTCGGGTTCTGATCCATTCATCGTTTGTGTCTACCATTTTCTCGAGCTCGAAATTGGTTAGACGATACTCTGGAAGATAATGCCCTACAGCAGATATCTTTGCTCGTTTAATGCTCATAGATAGAGATTGATCAGTTTAGAGATGCAACTATTTTGCCGTTAATATCACTTTCAATACAGTCAACGGCGGCTTTAATCATATTTTTTATAGCCGGTGCAGAACTACCACCATGTCCAACAATACTTACCCCATTTACTCCAAGAAATGGTAAGCCACCAACGTTTTCGTAATTAAAAGGATTTAAAGCAGTTTTTAAAACTTTTTGAACGCTTTTCATTTCTTTTTCTTCAAGTTGAACCTGAGAAAATGCAGAATGCACCATTTTAAATAAAGCGTCAGGAATGGATTCACCGAATTTTAGCAAGATATTACCCACCATGCCATCGGTAATAAAAATATCAGCTTTGGCAGGAAATACATCACGACCTTCAACATTGCCCACAAAACCCTCGATGGATTTTAAAGCAGCGTGAATTTCTTTGGTTGTTTCAGTGCCTTTTTCGTCTTCTTCGCCTACGTTCATTAAGCCAACTTTAGGCGATGAAATCCCCATTACAGCTGAACTATAAACTTGAGCCATCTTAGCAAACTGAACTGCCATTTCCGGCTTAAGCTCCAAATTTGCACCGGCATCAACTAATAGCCTAAATCCTTTTAACGTAGGGAAGTAAGCGGCAATGGTTGGTCGGGAAACGCCTTCCAGTTTACCTAATATAAATGTAGATGCCGCTAATAAAGCGCCGGTATTTCCGGCAGAAACGAATGCATGGCACTTACCGGCTTTGTGCATGCCAAGTCCAATGGTAATGGACGAATTTCGTTTATTTTTTACTGCGGATGAAGGAGACTCTTCCATGCCAATGATTTCAGGAGCGTCTTGCACATGTACACGATCTTTGTCGTACTCATGCTTAGCGAGCTCTTCACGAATCATAGCCTCGGGACCAACAAAAATTATCTGCAGAGTTGGGTATTCTGCCATAGCAAGAATCCCACCTTCAACAGGGTTTGCTGGAAAAAAATCACCGCCGGCTGCATCTACAGCAATAACCATGGTATTAAGCGTTTGCTGCGTTTACTACCTGGCGTCCTCTATAATATCCGCATGAAGCGCATGCGTGGTGGTAACGGTGCATTTCGCCACAATTAGAACATTTTGCAAGTGTTACATCTGCAATTGCGTGATGTGAACGTCGCTTATCTCTTCTGGCTTTTGATGTCTTTCGTTTTGGATGTGCCATTATCTATAACTATTTATTCTTTAAATCTTTCAATGCTTCCCATCTCGGATCAATAGCATCCTCTTCATCGTCATCAGTTTCGCCAAACGACTCTGCAACGAATTCCTTAGGATTGCCATCCTCATCCAAAAAACGGGGATGTAATTTCTTTACCGGTAAATGAACTAATAATGTATCAAGAACATCTTGTTCTATACTAATTTCATTCCTTTGGTGATCTATGGTTCTGATGGCGCCTCGATTGTCTTCCGATTCTTCGGTCTCGTCGAATTTAAATAGAATTTCGTAAGGCCGTTCTACCTCGTAATCAAAAGGTTCGAGCGAACGATCGCAAATTAATTCCAATGTAGCCTTAATATCGAGTTCAGCACGGATAAAACGTGGGTTTTTATCAAAATTGATTTCCACATTTCCCTGCTTCAAACTAACATCACCGAGGTCTAACGAACCGGGAGTAATCTGTATCGATTTTTGGCTTTTGCCATCAGGTATTTCAAAGATCTTAAAGGTAAACATAGTTCATTTACTTTACAGCTTACAAAGATAAGGAACTTAGCCTTGTAGTACAATTAGTTAAATAATCCGTACAAGCGTTGCTCAATAAGTGCGATGATCTTACCAAGATCCTCCGGATCGTTAACAAAATCAAGATCATCGGTATCAATAATCAACTTCTCATACGGGTATCTGTCGATCCAATCTTCGTATAAACGATTTAATCTTTCCAGATAATCAATGCGTATGGTGTTTTCGTAATCTCTACCACGCTGTTGAATTTGCCGTACCAACGTTGGAACCTGAGCTCGCAAATAAATTAGCAAATCCGGCGGCTTCAGGTAGTGGCTCATCTCATGAAACAACGCCTCGTAATTTGCGAAATCACGATCACTCATCAAATTCATTTCGTGCAGGTTTTTTGCGAAAATCTCTACATCCTCATAGATAGTTCTATCCTGAATGAGGCTGATTTGTTGCTCGAGCATTTCCTTTTGATGCCTAAATCGACTCGAAAGAAAATAAATTTGAAGATTGAAACTCCAGCGAAGCATGTCTTCATAGAAATCAGCTAAATATGGGTTGTCATCTACCGATTCGTAAAAGGCTTCCCAGTTAAAATGTTTAGCTAACAAGCCTGTTAACGACGACTTCCCTGCCCCGATATTACCGGCTACAGCAATATATTTTGATTTTTTTTGTTCCTGCACGTCTGATAATTTATTAGTCTTTGCCAAGTAATCGATACATGGCTTTTTTATAATCCTCTACGCCCGGCTGGTTAAATGGATTAACGCCTAAGCTATATACGAATACACCTGTCGATAATTCGTAAAAATAGATGAGTTCGCCAAGATTTTCGGCATTCAACGCATCTATTGTTAAGTTGATGATAGGCACATTGCCATCCTGATGCGCTTCCGTGGTACCGAGTCTTGCCTTCTTGTTTATATCATGAAACGACTTCCCGGCAAGATAATTCAGCTTATCATCGTCACCTTCCAACTCTTCAACTTCGATCTTAGAAAACGAATTTTCAACAATTAAAAAGGTTTCCATCAGGCTGCGTTTTCCCTGTTGGATAAACTGGCCTAAACTGTGTAAATCGGTTGAGAATGAAGCCACTGCAGGAAAAATTCCTTTTCCTTCTTTTCCTTCACTTTCGCCCATAAGTTGTTGAATCCAGCCGCCAAACGATGCCAATTCCGGCTCAAAACAAGATATCACATCAATCGTTTTACCGGCTTTATGGAGTGCGTTTCTTAACGAAGTGTATTCGATAATGTCTTCGTTGTCTTCTTCGTAACGATTATACGCCGCTACTGCCCCGTAGAACAGTGCTTTAATATCAATTCCGGCAACAGCAATAGGGATTAAGCCAACCGGGGTTAGCACCGAAAAGCGACCACCAATATCGTTTGGAATTACAAACTTCCGGTATCCTTTGGCGTCAATCAACTGATTTAGAATCCCACCTTCTTCGCTGGTTGTGCAGATGATATGCTTCGATGCATCATCACTATACATTTCTTCCATCAGCTTGCGAATAGCTCTGAAAGAAAGCGCCGTTTCTAAGGTCGATCCCGATTTAGAAATTACATTTAAATATACCTGTTTTTGGCTACCATCAGCTTTTGGTGCTTGGATGTATTGCAATAATTCTTGCAGGTACTTTCCACCCATGTGGTGGCCGGCATAAATAATTTCCGGACCATTTGAACTAAAATGAGACGATAGAGCATCGATAACAGCTTTAGCGCCTAAGTATGAGCCACCAATTCCACATACAATAAAAATATCTGCTTCTTTTCTGATGGAAGCTGCAAGGCTGTCAATTTCTTCTAATATGGCATCATTCGGATCAGCCAGGATATCTCGCCAACCTAACCATTCTGAGCCTGGACCTGATTTATCCGCTACTTGTTTGTATCCAAGCGTTGTTTTGCCGTGTGCAGTAATATAATCTTCGTCGGAGATGAAAGATCGCGCGATCTTTACGTCACATGTAATCATAATTATCTAAGAAGTTTTGCGAGTTGTACCAGAGTGTAGTCCAGATTTTTTTTCTTGGAAACAGCCACTCTCATTGGTGTGATTTTAAGTGAATTGTTAACGATTCCCACCATTATCTCGCTATGGCCTTCGAGTAATACTTTTACAGCGGCTGCCCCTAACCTACTTGCCAGCACACGATCTCGGGCTGTTGGAGAACCACCTCGTTGGGTATGCCCTAAAATACAAACACGTACATCGTATTGCGCGAAATCACCTTTGATATTTTCAGCAAGTTTAAGTGCCCCACCGGTTTCGTCTCCTTCGGCAACAACCACTAAACTACTACGCTTTTGCTCCTGCAACATATTTTTTAGCAGGGTCTTCACCTCGCTGATGTTCGTCAATTCTTCGGGTAAAAGGGCAAGCTCGGCCCCACCTGCAATAGAAGTTTCCAAAGCAATAAAACCGGCATCGCGCCCCATCACTTCAACCAAAAACATACGTTCGTGTGCATCAGCGGTGTCACGAATTTTATCGATGGCTTCGGTTGCTGTGTTTAGTGCTGTATCATAACCGATGGTTTCATCAGTCCCTATGATGTCGTTATCGATGGTGGCAGGAATTCCAACAACGTTGATTCCATGCTCTTTGCTAAGAATGTTAGCACCGGTAAATGTGCCGTCACCACCTATAACAACTAGGGCATCAATCCCTTTTTCTTTTAGATTTGCTGCGGCTTTGGCGCGACCTTCTTCTGTTCGAAACTCTTTAGATCGGGCAGATTTAAGAATGGTACCACCTCTTTGAATGATATTGGAAACATCGTAGGTTTTAAATTCCTTAAACTCTCCGTCTATTAGCCCTTGGTATCCACGAAAAACAGCATGAACTGTAATTGAATTTGCTGCTGCACTGCGAACTACAGCACGAACGGCAGCATTCATTCCCGGTGAATCCCCTCCACTTGTAAGAACGGCTATTGATTTTACTTCGGTAATTGGGTCAAGCATAATTAAATACTTATTTGTGATAATGAGTGAGAAAAACGCCTTAATTTTTTGTTAGGATTATTAACTAACTTAAGGCAGCCAAGTTTAAGAAAATTTGAACACAATTAATGATCGATACTGCAGTACTAGAAAGAATTAATTCAGATACAGTGTCTAGAAAGTCTCTTGATGAAATTACTGAGCCGGTAAAAGCTCATCTGGAGGAATTTCGTGGTTTTTTCCGCGAAACGATCAAAACGGATGTGTTCCTGCTCGATAAAATATTACGATACCTGAGCAAACAAAAAGGCAAGGAAGTTCGACCCATGTTGGTGTTTATGTCGGCGAATTTGTTCGGCAATATCAACCAAAAAAGTCATGTAGCTGCAACTATGATCGAATTGTTGCACACAGCTACTTTAATTCACGATGATGTAGTGGATGAAGCCAATTCACGACGCGGTTTTGTGAGCATTAATAAAATCTGGAAAAACAAAGCAGGCGTACTGCTGGGTGATTTCCTGCTCGCCAAAGGCCTTCAGGTAGCGCTGCATCACAAAGAATATCGAATGCTTGAGATTCAATCGAAAGCAGTGCAGAAAATGAGCGAAGGTGAGCTTAGACAGCTCAAAACTGCCGGTTTATTTAATATGACGGAAGAGCGCTATTTTCAGATCATCTCCGAAAAAACAGCGAGCTTGATATCAACATGTTGTGAGGTTGGTGCTGTTTCATCTACCGATAATATAGAGCATCAACTTATTATGCGTGATGTTGGCATGTTCGTGGGTATCGCTTTCCAAATTCGTGATGATTTATTCGATTACGGCAAGTACGATATCGGCAAACCTAAGCGCAATGATATTCAAGAGCGTAAAGTCACACTCCCCTTGATCAAAGCTATTGAACATGCCGACAAAAAGGAAGGTGTGAGAATTCGGGCGTTAATGAAGAAGCGTAAGAAATCGTCGAAGGATGTTGAACGAATTGTTGAGTTTGTGCATGCTAATGGTGGGATGGAATACGCCAAAAAAACGATGTATCAATACGCAAATCAGGCTATCGAAAAGTTAGAATTGCTACCTCCATCTCCTCATACTGCCGATTTTGTAGATTTAATTCATTACATCATCACCAGGAAGAAGTAAGTGTCGGCAGAGCATTTATTTATATCTGATGTTCATTTAGGCGCTCATCCGCCAAAAAAAGAAGCTGAAATTGAACATTCGCTAATCTGCCTCATAAAATATGCCATCAGAAATAAAGCAAAACTGTACGTTCTCGGCGATTTATTTGATTACTGGATGGAGTTTCCAAATTCTGATTTTATCCCACAAGTAGGCAAACCGGTACTTGAAGCTTTTAAAAACTACAATACTGAGGTTGGTCAATGTTTGTTTGTAACCGGTAATCATGATAATTGGACGCGCGGGTATTTTAAATCACTCGGTTTTGATGTTGAGCCAAACTTTCGATCACTCCAAATATTTGACAGAAATGTGCTTGTTATGCACGGTGATGGACATTGGCAGAATCATCCATCACTCTCAAGACCGCTATTGCATCGCATTTTGCGTTCAAAGTTATTTCTTATGGTGTACCAAGGCATTTTGCCCAAAAGTGTTGCGATTAACCTTATGCGACTTTTTTCAAACACTACTCGTAAAATTGATGATAAAGATCCTAACCCGTTGAATAACAATGCTAAGTTCATTTTGGAACAATCGGAGGTTAACGTAGTATTGAGCGGACACGATCACATACCGAGGGTGGAAACTTTTAATTCAGGTTTGTATATAAATCTAGGTACCTTTTTCCATCATGGCACGTTAGTACGAGGGTTTGAAAATTCCTTCGATTTAGTGCATTGGGACGCCGAATCGAGCACATTTACTTCATTTGAAAAACATCATCAACACTCATGAGTTCATCTAAACGAGAACCAATCGATCAACACAGATATTTTAACGATCCGGAATATCGAAGTAAGATTCTGGCCGAACGAGATGCTGCTGAGCCAACCGGTGGTAATGGAAATAAGAAAAAACCAAGCTCAGATTACAATCTTACCAAAGCGATTTTCAAATACACCGGCATCTTTTTATTGCTCTGTTTTGTTGGCGCATCCGGCTACATTTACTTTCTGTTTCAAGGGCTACCAAGCATCGAGCAGCTCGAAAATCCTGATACCGCTATTGCCACCGAAGTACGCAGCCGCGACGGTGTTGTGCTTGATAAATATTTTACCGAAAACCGAACTTGGGTTCGATTTGATGACATCTCCCCTCACGCAATTGATGCACTTGTAGCAACCGAAGATCATCGTTTCTTTAACCACTGGGGTATGGATATGGTCAGAACGCTTGCTATTCCTTACCATCTAATGATGGGAAGGCGTCAAGGTGGTTCGACCATTAGCCAGCAGTTAGCAAGAAATTTATATAAAGAAATCGGACAAGCGTTTTCGGTTTCGCGAAAATTTCGCGAGATGATCACTGCTGTTCAGATCGAAAAGAATTATACCAAGCGTGAGATCATTGAGATGTACTTGAACACGGTTGAATACAGTAATAGTGCGTTTGGTATCGAAGCAGCCGCGCGCACACATTACAATAAATCTGCTGCTGAACTTAATGTAACCGAGGCCGCAACTCTAGTGGGTAGTGTGAACGCGGTATATGCCTATAATCCAAGACTTTTCCCTGAGCGATCAAAACAACGGCGTGATATTGTACTTACTCTGATGAATCGTCAAGGATTTATTGATGCTAATACGATGGCAGCGCTAAAAAGTGAACCCATAAAACTCGACTATCAACCACCAAGTAAAGCCGGACGAGTATCACGTTATTTTGGTGAGTACGTTCGTCAAAATGTAACCGAATGGGCAGAGGAAAACGGCTATGATATTTATACGGATGGTTTAGTAATTCACACAACCATCGACTCACGCTTGCAGAAACACGCCGAACTTGCCGTGCGAACTAAATTAGATTCATTGCAAAAAATCTTCGAAAGTGAGTGGACTTCCAGAAACAGCGGAATGTATATGGATCGCTTGTGGGAAGAATTTCCAACTTTTAAAGACAGCTTTTTAGAAGATACCGATGAGTATAAAAATGGCTTTCAAAAGTATGATACCAACATACGCAAAGTGGTACTGGATAGCTTAAAAGCAGATTCGATGTTCGTGGATTCGGTGATGAAGTCGCGAACTCGGTTAGAAGCAGGTTTTGTGGCGGTTGATCCTACAAACGGCAACATACTCGCTTGGGTAGGTGGCTCAAACTATGGGAATGTACAGTTTGATCATGTGTATCAATCACGCAGGCAAGCAGGTTCAACGTTCAAGCCATTTGTGTATGCAGTTGCCATCGACAATGGATATAAACCCTATCATAAGTTTTCGAAATATCCCACTAAATTTTACGACCGAAACGGGAATGTTTGGGCTCCGAAAGATCAAACGGTTGGCTCCGGGCCAATTATGGTTTCATTGAGAGAAGCACTTGCGAGAAGTATGAACAACGTAACTGTCCGCTTGCTACCCGAGATTGCCGGAGCACCTGATACCAACGAGTTATGGCGCCTTGACCCTGCCGCTCGAAAAATCAAAGAAATGGCTTCGAATCTTGGTATCGATATGTTGGGATCGCCGGCCTACCCTTCTATTGCATTGGGAACGGCGGAAGTTTCTCTTTTAGAAATTACGAGTGCATACACCACTTTTGCTAATCAAGGGGTGCATATCGATCCAATTGCAATTACACGAATAGAAGACCGTGAAGGAAATGTTTTGGTAGAATATCATCCCGATTATCGTCAGGAAGTAATAAGCCCCGAAACAGCTTATATAATGACCGACATGATGCGCGGTGTTATTCGTGGTGGCGAAGGATATAACGGTACCGGTGTTCGATTAAGAAATGTATATGGAGTTCGGCAAGATATCGCCGGCAAAACCGGAACTACACAGAATTCGGCGGATAACTGGTTTATAGCCATGACTCCACACATTGTAATGGGTTCTTGGGTTGGTGGCGAGGATCGTAGAATTCGCTTCCCAACGGATTTGAATTATAGTATTGGTCAGGGTGCCAGAACTGCACTGCCTATTGTGGGTGAGTTTATTAATATGGTTACTGCCGATCCGGACGCATATTGGGCGTACGATTCGTTCACTCCACCACCGGGATTCATAATGCCGGAAGATCCTGAAGAAGCCCGAAATGAGATGTTAAGAGACAATGAACGCGGTAGAATTGGATGGTAGGAACTTTTTTATAACCCTGATCTATAATGGTCTATTCTACTTGAATTTGACAACATAGAAATGATTGTAAACTACTATTTATCCTAATCTTAATAAATATAGCCATCAAGCGCATCGGACAAAATATTTTTCGTTTTAAATCATTTAAATAGTAAAATTCTATCCAAAAAATTTAACCTAAACCTAAACAGGTACCTTATGAACAAGGGGAAATTCACCACTCCAAAATTCTTATTTGTAACACTAGCTTTGATTGTTTCAGTCTCAGCTATTGGATGCGGGTCATCTAAGATGACAAAAGCTGAAAAAGCAGCACAGCGAGAGATCGATAAAATGCCGGCATGGTATTTAAATCCACCGCAGGATAACGACGAATACATGTACGAAATCGCCGAAGTAACGATGAGTCGTCGTAGCTCAGCTCGGCAATCGGCTATTATCCAAGGCAGAACTGCATTAAGCGCAAAGCTTGGCGTAAAAGTGGAAGCACTTCAGAAATTATTCGAAGAAGAAGTTACCAATGGTAATGAGTCGGTGTACAGCGCTGCCTTTACTGCAGCTAATCAAAACGTAATTTCGCAGGATTTAAGAGCAGCGTCGGTAGCCGAGCAAGCCTTTGTTCCAACTGCCAGCGGGCAATATACCTCTTATGTGTTGATGAGACTGCCCATTGGCGACGCACGTGAAATCATTGACAATGCACTTTCGCAAGACGAAGAGCTTTACATTCGATTTAAAGAATCAAAAGCCTTCGAAGAGTTGATGGAAAATTTGGAGCGTTTAGGGTACGATCAGTAATCCAAAAACACGATCATTAGAATAAACAGGAGCCTTAAAAATGCTCCTGTTTTATTTCAAGCAAAGATGTTATCCAGAACAATCAGTTTAACATTATGATGAACTTTTGAACCATCTGGTTCGTAACACAATCTCTATTTTCTATTTATCTACCTATCCAAACTGATATAACATGTTTAGGAATACTTTGAATTCGGGTTTACAATACATTTCGGCTGCCATTTTGATGCTGAATCTAACAGTTGGCTTATCTACGGTAGAAGCCCAACAATTAAACGATTTGGTAGCAACACCTATCGAAAATCCCAGCTCTACCATCCCGGTTTTTGTTGATTTCCCTGACAATGCAGCCATCATTATCACCTCTTCACTTACTAATTTACGTTTCGATTCGAATGTTGAAATCATTGCAGATCGGAGTGAACCGGCAACCGGTGAATATCGGTTGATCATACCGCCTTTTAGACAAACAATTTCGGTATACGCCGACAATTATAAGCAGCTTCGTTTTACGGTTCCTGTTTCCGAAGCCCGGGAAGTACTTTTCTACTCTATTGAACCCAAAGAAGAAGAATTGAATCTGGTACCCACCTTTTTTGCGATCAGTCCGGCCCAGGCCATGGATGCAACCGTGTTTATCGATAATCAAGAAGTGGATATTAATAAGGCAGTAAATCTGGTGGAAGGTCCGCACCAACTACGTATCGAGAAAGTGGGTTACCGAACCATCACCGAAGAAATTGTTGTTTCCATCAACCAAAATATTCGTAAATACGAAATGGAACCGATGCAAACACAGCTGGTTACCGTAACCTCCAATCCTGAAGGTGCCCGCATCGAAATAAACGATGTAGAACGTGGATCTACCAATTTTCAAGGCTTTTTATTTCCGGGTGATTACTTCTTAAGAGTTGCCAAAAACGGCTATAAAACGGCTCAGCAGTCAATTACTGTAACCGAAGGCGACACCAACGCCTTTCATTTTGATCTCGAAGAATACGGTGGTGATTTAAACCTGAGGATCTCCCCTGCTCATGCCCAAGTTTATTTAAACGACCAGCCAATCAGCTTAGAAAATAACTTCGCTAAGGTTCATCCCGGTTCCTATTCTTTGAAAGTTACTGCCGATGGTTATCAAAGCTATTCCGAGCCTATTGTTGTGCTGGAAAATGCAATAATCACACGAGATATCTCACTGCGGCAGCTGGTTGGTACGCTACAACAAACCGTTCGTCCTATTTTTGCGGTGGTTACCTTACTTGATGCAGATGGAATGTTAATTGATGAATGGCAAGGTGCTAATCGATTTAACAATTTACCGGCTGGCCGTTATACCATCGAAGCAAGCGCAACCGACTACAAAGATTACGAACGTGAAATTGTGATTAGAGAAGGTCGCGTTACCGAAGTTGATATCAGAATGGAGATTATCAACGAAAAAGTGCTAACCAACGATTTAGCCAGAGAAGATCAATCTACGGGTGATGATGACAATGAAAATGATTATTACCGAGAGCGCAGAGACCGTGGCAGTTTCTTTAACTATCCTGATTTTGGAGGCATTTATTTGCATTACAACTTGTTTAAACCCAGTACTAATGCCTTCGATTCGAATGTGGAAGATGCTTATGGTTTTGGTATCGGTTTTTTTAAACATTCGGGTATTATCACTTCCAGTTTCGATTTAGTATATAATCGATATACGTTCATGAATTTGAATCTGCTTCCTGAAGAAATCAGATCTTATAACGTTTCCACTTCGATAATCCCTACCCTTTCTTTTGGACCTGTACTTATTGGTTACGGTGTGGGGCTGGATTTTACGCAATATGAAGAGCCTGATTCCCAATCCTTCGATTACACCTACGATGCCTTTACTGCATTCCAATTTACGATTAAGCCCAAAAATTGGGGACTCGGATTTATGATCGACAATAGAAAAAGCTGGAATATTGGCCTTGCCGAAGAATATCGCCCGTGGGAACAATTGAAATACAGCATAGTGTTGGGGTTTTAAGCAATGAACAAATTCTTTAAAAAATCTGTGTTTCTACTTGGCATTTATGTGCTTGTTGTGCAGTGCGAAAAATCCCCTGAAGGTATTTATAACGCTCTTTTTGATGACATCGCCGCTGAAGATATAGCGCTTAGTTTATCGATGAATGTGACAAAGGATATTCAATTACATGGGGATTCAGCTAAGGAAAACAATAGCATGGCAAACTGGGGAGAGCTTATTTATTTCGAAGCGAAAATTGGTAACCCTTTACCGGAATCTGTTTCCGATGTTGAGCTTGAAATTGTTGGTGTAAATAATGCATCGCATATCGTTGATTGGCATAATAGACGATTAGATTACGACGTGATTAACCCCTTCACTTCTTCTAATCCTGATGAATACCTGTGCTTGCTGTGCGGTGAACTTAACGAAGTGTATTTGGGGCATACCTGGGTAGAGATTACTGAAACAAACTTCGGAACTTCCTCCATCACCCTTGATATTCAAATCTCATTCGATTTTCGGGAAACTGAGTACACACAGGAAACTACCCATACATTCACCATTTTTCCCTGATGAATGAGTAAGTTTGTTATCATATCGGTGCTTCTTATTGCCTCAATTTTGACACTGGCTTCGTCGGCAATTTCTCCTGTCTTTGGGCAGCTTACCGAACATGAAATCAAACTAAGTGGCAATTATTTTTGGGGACATGGATTTGGCGAACAACGCGAAGGCGCCGTAAATAATGCTAAGCGCGATCTTATCGAAAAGATGTACGTGCGGATTGAATCGGAGTCGCAGTTTTCTGAGCGAGATACGAACGACGAATATTTTGTTGAACTCAAATCAACCACCCAAACAAACAGCCGAATCGAGCTTCGCGGACTCAATTACCTACCTGCGCAACAACGCCGTGATGGAACTTGGGAGAGCATCGCTTATCTATCTAAAGCTGATTTCAATCGATCCATCAACGAGGCCGAAACGCAGCTTTTAAGCACGCTTTCATCCTCCCTTGAAGACGAGCGCAATGGAAATATCAACGCAGCCATTCCGATGTACATGGATGTGCTCGCCTCCACTTACTTCTACCCGGTTTCATTTTACACGCAGCCCGATGTGAATGGCGAGCAATTTGAATTGCGATCATTTTTGAACAGAAAATTATCAAACTGGATCAACTCCTTAACTTGGGATCTAGCCAACGTTCGTAATTTGTCGACCAGTTCGAACACCGAGTTCTATTTCGATCTTCAGTTTCGATACAAAGATCAGCCGGTTTCCAATGTGTTGGTGAATTTGAACAAGCCCGGTTATCCGGTGCATACCATTAAAAATGGCATGGCGACTATTTTCTACGATTATAAACCTGATGAACTCGTTGAGCGTTTTAGCGCTCTTCTAATCCCGGAAATTTATCCCGTAATCGAAGAAGACAAACAGGAAATTCTCGCAAATATTCTTCCCCAACGACAGATTTCGCTTGAGGTCGATTTCAGTGATATCATCGATATAGACATTCAAGTTAACAACGAAGATCCTGAAGTCTGGGTGCTATATCCTTCGGTGAAAAATCTGAGTGTTTTTGATGTTCAATGGATGTTCAAAGGCGAATCTTTCAGCACAAATTCTCTTCGTATCAATCCTGCAATGCTGAATACCGATACTCCCGTTCAACTCACTTTAAATGCATCTGAAAAATTAAGTGTGATCAGAATCTTAACTCCGAGCGGCTCTTGGATTGAGCCTACTTTGGCTTCCGGAATAGATGAACTAGATGATTCCAATCAAAACCTGATTCTTGAAACCAAAGACGTACATTTCGAAATTCCCGGCAACAAATCGGAGTATATAAAACAGATATTACGACTGAAAGATGGCGTTCGTCTCACCGAATATCTAAATCGATTGAAATCCAGCGGTGTGTTAAAAGAAGTGGGAAACAAAGCATCCATGCCCGACAGCGACCTCAGCTATCTGGCGATCATCAAACCTGAAAATCGAAAGGTTGAAGCCGTATTGAGCCCTGTTGTTGAAGGTCACCGAACCAATTTAAACAACGAAAAAACTATCGTAGATGCTTCCCTGCCAGAGACCTATGCCGGAATGGGATCAATCTGGTTTCAATTTAATTAAGTTGCTATGAAGCGAAATTTGCCGATTTATTTTCTCGTTTTGGCGATTGGTTTAATGGCATCACCTTCTTCTTTTGCCCAAGAACCCGTTGAGGTTTTTGTGGCTGATTTCCCCAACGATGAGCTTCGAGTCACCATCGAAAATAACACCGGATTCTTTCTAACTACCATCAATGCTTCATCTCCTGCCAAGGAAATCAATTTTTCGGATTCCGAAAGATTCTCTGCCCGTTTCAACGATGCATTTAACGAACTGTGGGAAAACACTCCGTTTTATATTCCTGAACTTTCTATCATCGAAACGGTGAATAAGCTCAGCAATGGCACGTACGAGATGCGAAATATCCCTGCATATTTTCTCACTCCCGAAGGCGAAGAGCAATACGAGGAAACGGTGCTTCAATTCGATGAACACGGAAGAATTATCGATTTCAGGATTGGGTTGGCAGCTCATCGCTATCAAACTCTGATGCAAGAAGGCGAAGACGACATCGATCAAGCCAACCGCACGGTAATTCTAGAATTTGTGGAGCAAGTGCGCACCGCTTACAATCGAAAGGATCTGGAATTCATCAACACCGTTTTTTCTGATCAAGCGCTGATCATTGTTGGAAGCGTGGTTCAGAAAACCGGCGACGAATCGGCCTATCAGCAGCAAGTGGAATACCTGCAATTCACCAAAGATGAGTACGTAACCCGTTTGAAAGGCATCTTTTCTCGTAATGAATGGATTGATGTCGGTTACGAAGACATCGGCATTTTCAGGCATCCCAAACACCCCGAAATTTACGGCGTGTCGCTTACGCAATATTACAATTCATCCACCTACAGCGATGTCGGCTATCTGTTTCTGCTTATCGACTTTAAAGATCCGGCAAAGCCAATGATTCACGTTCGAACCTGGCAACCCAAAAATTCTACGCCCGAAGATGAGATTTTTCACATCGGATACATGGAGATATTCTAGTGTTCGATTTGCGAGTTATAATCCTGATAACTGCCGTGATGTTAGCGTCCTGCATTTCGTCGAAGCCGACTGCAACGAACAACCAAACTCTGACCTCTCTTGAATCGGTTTCGATTCCTGCCCCAAATCAAATACACGGAATCGGTTTTGCCCGACTTTCAAACTACAATCAGGAACGCTCTTTTCAGGAAGCCAAGAGAAATGCTATCACCGATCTGGAATCATCACTGCTTACCAGCGTGTATCTCGAATATTACGGCGATAACACCATTAGTTCGAAATTAAGAGCCGAATATGGCATCGCGGATGATCTTCAATCGCACGAATACACTGTGTTAGATTCCCTCGCTGTGGGCGATTGGGCTATATATTTTCTGTCTGATCCTTCGATTAAAGAGCGATTTCCTCTAACCTTGATAGCAAAAGCACAAAATCTAAATTGGACCGATGCACTCTTCGAACCCCAAATTGTAGATGGCTTTTGGATTGCATCCGGCTATCACGAACAGACACAGTTTAACCCCGATCGAGGCTGGACCAAAGCCAAACAGCATGCGCTTAAAAACCTCTCCGAGTATCTGAACACCAAAGTTCAATCGTTGCAGCGAACCTACAACAACGACTTTTCATCGGTGCATTATGTCACCTCGAAGCACGTGTTCAATTCCATCGGCGTAATCGATCGAGCCCACATCGGTAAAAACTATCATGTGTTAATTATGATTCGGGAAAGTGATATCATCCGAGTTGATGAACCACCCAAGAGCCAATAACATCCCCGATCAACCGCGCATCATTGTACTTGGTGTAAGCGGATCGGGAAAGAGCACCGTCGCTTCTCTACTTTCTCAACATTTGAATGTGCCTTTTATCGAGGCCGATGACTTCCATCCCGAGGCGAACATCAACAAAATGAAAAGCGGAATTCCGCTCAACGATTCCGATCGTGAACCGTGGCTCAAAGCGTTGAATCAGCATATGAAGGACACTTCGAGTACAGGCTTCGTAATGGCTTGCTCTGCCCTAAAAGAATCTTACCGCGAAATATTGATGGATGATATACCTTCTTTTCATTGGGTGTATTTGGATGGAAATTTCGAGCAAATTCATCACCGAATGCAGCAACGTTCCCATTTCATGAAACCCGAAATGTTGCAGAGCCAATTCGATGCCTTGGAAATCCCCGAATATGGAATTCATTGCTCAATTGATTATCCTCCCGAGGAAATTGTGAACCAAATTTTGAATCAACTAAGTGAGTAATCGACAATCGGAAATCGGGGTTTTGGGTTTAGGCGTGATGGGCGCCGCTCTTACTTTAAATCTTGCCGATCAATCTTTTAGAATAGCGGTGTACAACAGAGACAGCGGACGAGAAATAGGCACCGTTTCTAATTTCCTAGCTGGCAACGCTTCGCAAACTAACATTCTGGGTTTTACCGATCTCAAAGACTTCGTTTCAAATTTGGAACGACCCAGAAAAATCATTGTGATGATTTCAGCTTCGGCGGTGGATGCGGTTCTCGCTGATCTCCTGCCCCTACTCGATGCCGATGACATCATCCTCGATGCCGGAAATTCCCATTTCAAAGAAACGGAAACGCGACAAGCACTCTGCTCGAAATCAAAGATCGAGTTTATCGGGTGCGGTGTTTCGGGTGGAGAACGCGGAGCACGATTCGGTCCTTCGATTATACCCGGGGGCTCACCAATAGCTTTTTCTGCCGTTGAACCTTACCTGAAATCCATTGCTGCAAAAGATAAAAACGGTTCGCCTTGCATGAGTTATGTGGGCAAAGGTAGCGCTGGACATTTTGTGAAAATGGTGCACAACGGCATCGAATATGTGGAGATGCAATTGCTGGCTGAGTTGTATCAGTTGTTGAGAGGTTCTTGGTCGAATGAGCGGATTTCTGAGCTTTTGGAAAGCTGGAACGGTGGCGAGCTACACAGCTATTTACTGGAAATCACTTCGAACATTCTGATAAAAAAAGAAGGCGACAGCTATTTGTTAGATCAAATTTTAGATAAAGCAGGAAACAAAGGAACAGGAAGCTGGAGCAGTATTTCTGCACTGGAATTGGGCTCAGACAACTCCATGATGAGCGCCGCGGTCTTTGCCCGGTATTTATCTTCCCAAAAAGAAACTCGAGTTCGTTTAAATCTACCAAATCGTGAAAAGAGTGATTCCGAGATTGAAATTCCATCGTTGAAAAACGCTTACGATGCTGCACGTCGGCTGAATCACCTCCAAGGTTTTGAGCTCATTCGCTTGGCCTCTAATGAATTTAGTTGGGACATCAATTTCAGTGAATTGGCGAGAATTTGGACCAATGGATGCATCATCCGATCCGCCTTGATGGAAGAAGTATCCGAGAGATTCAAAACGGCACCTTCGTTATTAGAAGACAAGGAATACATTTCAGAATTGGGCGATCTGGAAAATGCGTTGTCTGAATCGGTGCAGGATTTTGTCCAACATCGAATTGCTTCTCCGGCATTTTCATCGTCGTGGAATTACTGGATTGGTCTGACCACTGCCAACGGTTCGGCAAATCTAATCCAGGCCCAACGCGATTATTTTGGGGCACATACTTATCAACGTGTGGATGATCCGAACGGAGCCGCACATCATACAAACTGGGAAGAATAATGCTTGATTTGGGCTTATTGGGCGCGGTTGTCGCCGGAATTGTAATTCTATTGGTACTGATTCTTCGGTTCAAAATTCAGGCCTTTATCAGCTTATTAATCTCGAGTATTTTGGTGGGATTATTGGCCGGTTTATCTCCCACCGAAGTTATTGCCACTATTCAGGAAGGCATGGGCAGCACGCTCGGCTTTGTAGCTACCGTTGTGGGTTTGGGAGCCATGTTCGGCGCCATTTTAGAACACTCGGGCGGAGCGGAATCCCTTGCCAAATCGCTCATCGCAAAGTTCGGTGAAGACCGCGCTCCCTGGGCATTAATGATCACCGGTTTGGTAGTGGCCATTCCTGTTTTCTTTGATGTCGCCTTCATCATTTTGGTTCCCATTGTGTACGCCTTGCAACGCAAAACGGGCAAATCGCTGTTGTTTTACGCCTTTCCCCTGCTTGCAGGATTGGGAGCCGCTCACGTGTTCATCCCGCCTACGCCGGGTCCCGTTGCCGTGGCCGATATTCTAAATGCTGATTTGGGCTGGGTGATTTTATTCGGAATTATCGCAAGTTTACCGGCGGCTATAGTGGGCGGACCGATTTTCACTTCCTACCTCATCAAAAGAATGGATGTTGCCGCTCCTGAAATGATCGACGAACCCGAAGAACAAACTCTCCCATCCTTCGGTTTGATTGCCTTGATCATCGGAAGTCCGATTTTCCTGATTGTTGCCAACACGCTATTGAATAGTCCGGCTATGTCATCCATCTCCGGGTTGGATGGCATTAGATTTGTGTTTCAGCTGATTGGTCACCCTTTTACGGCTTTGATCATTGCCAACTTAATCGCCTGGCTGGTGCTTGGACTCAAACGCGGGTCTTCGAAAGAAACCCTACTCGATATCATGACTAAGTCGATGGGTCCGGCTGGGATCATCATCCTGCTGACGGGCGCGGGCGGTGTGTTTAAGCAAATGCTGGTGAACACCGGAGCCGGCGAGATGATGGCTACTTTCTTTGCCGACAAAGGCCTGGGCATCCTCTTCTTCGCCTACATTTCTGCCATTTTGATTCGCGTGTTGCAAGGTTCCGCTACCGTTGCCATGATCACCGCTGCCGGATTAGTGGCGCCTGTGCTGGTTGGAACGACATCGATTGAAGCCTCGCTCGTGGTTATTGCCATTGCGGCCGGAGCTACCATCCTTTCGCACGTAAACGATAGCGGTTTCTGGCTGGTGAGCAAATATCTGGGCCTGAGTGAGGTGCAAACCCTAAAGAGCTGGTCGGTGGCTACCACTTTGATTTCCATCACCGGATTTTTGATGGTTTTGGTGATGAGTGTTTTTGTTTGATTAAGGGAAAAGGCAAAAGTGAAAAGTGAAAAGGGATTCGTTATTCGAAATTCATCTCGTCGTTCGTCATCCGTCGTAAATCGTTCGTCATAAAACGTGAAACGGGAAATGTGAAACGGTAGCCTTTTGCTTTTTCACTTTTCACTTTTGCCCCACTCCCCAATGCCACAAAGGAATGAAAATTACTTTCCAATGATTATTACAATTGGAGTTTAGTCTTCACATTCCTTTTTAAACCTATTCATCTTAGCGCATTGAAAACATCTATTTCCCCTCGTTACGTAGTACCAGTCCTTAATGCGAACATGGAGCCTGCCGGTAATGGCAGGTTCTGCTCCAACTCCCCCACTTAGTGCAATCCCCACTTGTAACCAATGCTATATAATATCTATACTCTTTTTACTTCTATTTGAGCACGGTGCATGTTATTCTAAGTCGGGTGGCGAATAATAATAACGTTTAAGGCAGACCAGGTTTAATGAAAATATCAGAAAACGCAGTGGAGATATTAAATTACAATGACAATTATAAGGAGGACTTAAAACGACTGACACTTGAATGGTTAGAAAAAGGTTTTATAGTAGAACCCGAAGATTTAAAATTTATTGAAAACCCGACTAATTATGTGATTGATAATGGTGGGTTTATTTTTTTAGCCCGAAGAAATAATGAAATTGTTGGAACAGTTTCACTTTTCAAAGTCGAAAACAATAAATATGAATTAGCAAAACTAGCAGTTACAGAAAAATATCAAGGACTTAAACTAGGTAAAAGACTGATGCATGTTGCAATAGATAAATGTATAGAAATTGCGGCTGAGCAAGTAATTCTTTACACAACGAAAAAACTAGAAGCAGCATATAATTTATATGTACGCCTTGGTTTTGTGGAAATAAAAGAAGAAAAACCAAAGTATATTGACGCAGATGTAATCATGGAATTGGACTTAACCAAATAGCTATTCCCCTCACTACCAGACATTAAAAAGCCATTTGTGCCAATTAACACAACATCTAATATTTTTATTGAGCTAACTGCATATAAAATTACCTTCCTTCCATGACAAAAATAGTATCTAGTCCTGATTGCGGGAATTCCCCAAAAATGGAGTTTTTAAAAGCCTTCAATATTGCTTTTGCAAAAGGTGACGTCGAGTTTATTACACAAAGCGTAAGTGATGATATTGTTTGGGATATTATTGGAGACAAGAAGATTGTGGGAAAAGAGCGCTTTACCGAAGAATTGGAAAGGATGAAAAACGTGCAAACGTCCGAGTTGATAATTCATCAAGTGCTATCCCACGGAAAAGAAGGTGCCGTAAACGGAATTATGAAAATGCTGGATGGCAGGCAATATGCTTTTTCAGACTTCTATCGATTTACAGGAGCAAAAGGCGCCAAAATAAAGTCGATTACTTCTTACGTGATTGGGGTTAAGCCGATCTAGAAAATCTAGAATAAAAAAAGCCGATGCGTTAACATCGGCTTTCGAATTTTGTAATAAGTCGTAGATACTAATCAGTTACTACTGATTCGGCGAGTAGCGTAAGTTTGTTGTTGGCTACTTCTACAAAACCGCGAGAGATGGTTACATTAATCTCTTCGCTGCCTTGACGAATTAACACATTTCCTTTTTCGAGGGCTGAAACAATAGGTGCGTGATTCGCTTTTACTTCAAAGCTACCCATCACCCCCGGCATTTGCACACCGGTTACCTCGCCTTCAAACAAAGAGCCGTTCGGAGTTAATATTTGTGCCTGGAAACTTGCCATGCTTTCGCTCCTTATTCAGCTTCTGCTGCTTCGGCAAGCATCTTCTCGCCTTTCGCAATCGCTTCGTTAATATCGCCTACCATGTAGAAAGCACCTTCAGGGAAGTGATCCAACTCACCGTCGATGATCATCTTAACACCTTTAACGGTATCGTCGATTTTCACGTACTTACCCGGTGCACCTGTAAATTGCTCGGCTACGAAAAACGGCTGTGATAAGAAACGCTGAACACGACGTGCACGGCTTACAACCAATTTATCTTCGTCAGACAGTTCGTCCATACCAAGAATCGCGATGATATCCTGAAGATCTTTGTAGTTCTGAAGAAGTGTGGTAGTTCTACGAGCGGTGTTGTAATGCAATTCGCCTACAACTTTAGGATCGTTTATACGAGAAGTAGAATCCAATGGATCTACCGCAGGATAAATACCAATCTGCGTTAATGCACGAGAAAGTACGGTAGTTGCATCCAAGTGAGTAAAAGTGGTTGCAGGCGCGGGATCGGTCAAATCATCAGCAGGTACGTAAACTGCCTGTACCGATGTAATAGATCCTTTTTTGGTTGAAGTGATACGCTCTTGCATCGCACCCATCTCGGTAGCCAGCGTTGGCTGATATCCTACCGCAGAAGGCATACGTCCAAGAAGTGCTGACACCTCAGAACCGGCCTGTGTAAATCGGAAAATGTTATCAATAAACAATAGAATGTCGCGCGATACTTCGTCACGGAAGTACTCAGCTACAGTCAATCCTGAAAGGGCTACACGAGCACGTGCTCCCGGAGGCTCGTTCATCTGGCCAAATACCAGCGTAGCTTGCGACTCTTTTAATTTCTCTTCGTCAACTTTCGAAAGATCCCACTCGCCTTTCTCCATGCTTTCTTTAAACTCGTCGCCGTAGTTAATTACGCCCGACTCGATAAATTCACGAAGAAGATCGTTTCCTTCACGGGTACGCTCACCTACACCGGCGAATACCGAAAGTCCACCATGCTGCTTTGCAATGTTGTTGATAAGTTCCTGGATCAATACCGTTTTACCTACACCGGCGCCACCGAACAAACCAATTTTACCACCTTTCGCATACGGGCAAAGTAAATCTACTACTTTGATACCCGTTTCAAGCATTTCTGCTGATGTCGCAAGCTCATCGAAGTGAGGAGCAGGACGGTGAATTGGGTAAGTGTTTTCGCCTTTAGGCTGAGGAATACCATCAATCGACTCACCTACTACGTTGAATAGCCGTCCGCGGATGTCTTCGCCAACCGGCATAGCAATTGCTTTACCGGTGTCGATTACTTCCATCCCGCGAACTAGACCATCGGTAGAATCCATCGCAATGGTACGTACACGATCTTCACCTAAGTGCTGAGCTACCTCTAAAAAGAGCGTAGATCCGTCGGTTGGGTTTTTGATAGTTAAGGCATTAAGGATAGTCGGCGTTTTGCCTTCAGAAAAATCAACATCAACTACAGGTCCGATAACCTGTGCTACAGTTCCTTTATTCATGTACTAACTGCGATTAGATTAAAAATTTTGAGTCTCAAAATGAATGTAAATTGCAAAGCTGCAAAGGCTGGTTAAGATAGGGAGAACTATAAAGAGTGGCAATGCTTTTTATATACATTCGTAGCAATAAATGAGAGTATTATTTTCGGGTAAGTGCAACATATCCGATCGGCCATTATCTTTATAATTCAATCACAAATTAGTTTATACTTACAGCTATTTGTTTAACGCCACTACAATTTTATGACTTATAAATTTTTGATTTTTGCTTTATTTATTGTTTTCCCTTCGCTTGCATTTGCACAAATTAATGAATCGGATCCCTTTTTTAGGAATTACATACTTGGTCAAAATTCCGAAATTATTACGCTAAATGGTGGATCAGATACGGCAACAGTGAGAGTATTCGACTCTCCGGGCGATATTTCAACCGATGGATTATCACTAATGAAGAGTATCGTAATTGAAGCACCTTGGGGTATTTCTGGTGATTCTACCGGAACAAATGTAGACCTCTTAACTGCAGATTTTAATTCTGATGGCGTAGACGACTTTGTTGGAGCCTGGCAAGGTCCTGATAGTACCGTAACGCTGTATTTCGCCGAATTTAATCCAATTACTTTCGATTTTGAGTCAACATCCCCACTTTCAGTGCAATCATTAGGGTTTCCTGCATTAAAAGTTGTAGATGAATTTGAATATAGTAGCATAATTCGGCTCGAAGTTGCTCAATTTGATGCCGATGCGTCCCCGGAAATTGTACTCGCTTACTGGGCCGATGCGAATGATCCAACCGGTGGCCCCATCCAATTAATTGTGCTGGAAATTAACGATGCCGGAGAATGGGTTGTAATTGATGATATCGCAGACATTTCACTCACTCCCGAGGTGGAAGATTCCGACACTCCCCTAATCCGCAGTACAAAATTTGAGATTACTGCTGCAGATTTCAATGCTGATGAAATTGATGAACTGTCACTTCTTAGTGTTTCACCGGGAGTAAATTTCGGTAGTTCCAGCAATTTCGGATGGCAGCTAAATGCGCACATTTACAAAATTGATGACAATGAACTCTCCCAAGCTGGTAGCTCAAATTCCCCTATTGCTCAAAATACAGGAAACAATAATACCTACATTCAGCGCATGGCATTGACCTCCGGAGATTATAATGGAGATGTTAGAGAAGAACTTGGGCTAACGCTCGGTAATGGGTTAACCAATGCTCAAAACTTTGAAACCGATACGTATTCTCTTCAGGTTGAACCGGATTTTTCCAACGTAACCATTGCGGATGATATCTTTGTGAATAGTATTTCCGGCCAATCAGGGTATCCAATGTCGATGACATCCGGAGATATGGATTTCGATGGCATCGATGAAATGCTGGTGTTCTATCGAAACAACATTCGCATTTTTAAACTAGACAACAACCTCGTTTTGGATTGGGTTGGTGGCGTCAATTTGGGTTCAACTACTAATCGGGCACAACGTTTCCATCGAACCTTAAGCCTTACCGATCTTGATATCACAAACAGCGATTCGCTACGTTTTGAAGTGGTAAGTATCGACGATACCGGTCTTAAAGTTTGGCAAAACGATACAGTAAACGATCCGGGCTCGGATGGCATTCATCTTGGCGGGAACAGTGACGCATACGTTGCCGGTAGCCCTTTAACAGCGATTGCCGTTGCAACCGGAGATTTTGATGGAGATGCCGTTCGCTTAGGCGCTCCAACCGTCCAAACCGTAACCGATATCGTTCAACCATTAGTTATTCTGAATGCCCCTCCCATTCATTTCGATGTGTTTGAAGACCAAATCTTCGACATCAATAAGTGCTTTAATTTAGAATCCAACGAGAATTGCGAGCACCGTGCGGTTTACGAAAACGCCAGTAGTTCTGAGTTTGAAGTATCTACCCAGGTTTCTACCGATTGGGGACTTTCAGCATCCGTTTCAAGTAAAGCAGGCGCTATGGTTGGTCCGGTTTCGGGAAGTATTGAGGCTACAATTTCAGGAGCCTATGGCGAGGGATTCTCAAAATATAAAGGCACCTCGCAAACCGTTACAGTAAAAGTAACTTCCGATGCCATCGACGACGACCGCATTTACGGCACCGTCTCAAATTATGATATTTACGAATACCCCATTTTCGCTGATAATGAAATTACTGGCTACGCCATCGTAGTTAATCCTAAATTCATAGGGTTAGAAAGTCTACAGAATACCTGGTTTGGCAGTAAAAGCGGAACTGCCCGAGATTACATCAACAATCACGAAGTGGGTAACATACTGTCTTATCCAAGTTCAGCAAGCTTACCATTTGGCGCCAATTTTTTTGGAAGTGGTGGCTTCGAAGGCGGTGGTGGTGATACTTGGGAATACTCGAATTCATCTACTCAAACCTGGGAATTACGATTTAGCTCAGAAAGCATCACCCAACGTACAAATAGCTCCTTTTTTGACATTGGTGGTTCAGCCACAGCTACAGGTTCGGTTAATTTTGGAGTAGTGAATGCATCACTTTCGGCTACGGTATCGGCAGAGTATGGAGTTGATGAAGTTTCTACGCATACAACAACAGTGAAAGATGAAAGTGCACTTTTGGCTGAATTTGGACCTATTGATGGCGCAATTTTAGGCTCAAAAACCTACTCGGTTTCACCTTTTGTGTATTGGGCAGGAAACGGAGCTTTAGTATTAGACTACGCAGTAAATCCGGACATTAGTGCAGGCGTACCCTCGTGGTGGGAAGAACAATATGGAAGTCAACCTGATCTCACATTCATCCTGCCATGGAAATATGATCGGCAAAAAGGACTTGGAAGTACCAATCCTGAACTTCAGAAAGAAGAAACCAGAGACATTATTTTCTTCCCCAGTAAGCCAACTCCAAACTCAACAGCTGATATTCAAGTTCGGGTACAGAATTTCAGCCTAACCGATGCTGTTAATCCAACCGACTTAAGATTGTATGTGGGAGATCCAAGAACCGGTGGCACCCCTATTTTGGATGAAAATAGTGACAGCGTGTTTGCGGTTCCTTCAATTAATGCTCGCGAAAATGCCATCATAACTATAAAAGGCTGGGATGTGCCGGCAAATGTTGGAAGTGATACCTTCATCTACGCACAAATTGATGGTGAGGATGCCATCGCAGAAGTGCACGAAAACAATAACATTGCGTGGACATTACTGAATGAGACTTTGCCTTTAGGCACCTCAAACAAGATGGAGACTGAGTTCAACAGACAGTTTTCCCTTCAACAGAATTATCCAAATCCTTTCAATCCTGCTACAAATATTTCTTATTCGATTTCCAGACCACAGATCATTCAACTTGAAGTGTACGACCTTGTAGGACGTAAGGTGGCAGGTCTTGTGAATGAATATCAGAATGCGGGTTCATACTCGTTCCGGTTTGATGCTTCTTCCCTTTCAAGTGGAGTGTACCTCTACCGTTTAACCGGTGGTGATTTTACCACAACGCGAAAAATGCTGTTGATAAAATGATGTAACTCGGTGTGCTTGTGACTTTAATAGCTAATGCCAAACCCATAATACATGAGTTTGGCACGCACTGCTGGAGTGATCTCACCTTAGCATAGAATACATCATTTTTCTGGGAAGCCATCTGCTTCACACAATCTTCACATTGGCTTCGTTTATTATTGGCTTTTACGATCACAGCAACAAACTAATCATCACACTTACAATTTACTATGCCTCTAGTAGCGTATATTCCTATTTCTACTACACTTTTCTGCGTCTATTTCTTTTACATAATCTATAATCACTGGCGCAAAAAACCAGACGCCACCTATCTATTATGGTGGACAATAGGCGTTGTTTTTTATGGAATTGGTACCCTTGTAGAAAGTATCCACACTATTTATGGATGGAGTCCATTTATCTTCAAAGCGTGGTATATAGCCGGAGCTTTTTTGGGTGGAGTTCCCCTCGCCCAAGGCACCATATATTTACTAATAAAAAAATCGACGGCTAATAAACTCACCGTTGGTTTAGTCATCATCCTTATCACTTCATCCATTTTGGTGATTCTTTCCCCGCTGGATGTTTCCAAGGTTTCAGAAAAATTGAACGGAAACGTTCTTGAATGGACTTACATTCGTGCAATTACGCCTTTCATTAATATCTACGCCCTCATCTTTTTGGTGGGAGGAGCGTTTTACTCAGCCTGGAAATATTACAAAACCCAAGATTTTCGCGGACGATTCTGGGGCAATTTGTTTATCGCCGTTGGCGGATTACTTCCCGGCATTGGTGGCACAGCAACTAAATTCGGTTATACCTATGTATTATATGTTACCGAGTTGCTCGGAATACTGCTTATTTTCTGGGGCTATATGGTCATCAAAAATGACCGGTCACTTTCGGTTCATCAGAATCAGGTGGTTACTAAAGAGGCATAGTTTTCCGAATAATTTCATCAGCAGGAACTAGCAAATCAGCCTATAAAACTCTATATTTCATGTTCGCAAGCCGGTCTAACCCATCGGCTTGTTTTATTGGATGCATGCAACCCAAAGGTGACCGCAAATCACCTTTTTTCATACATATAAATTCGAATCACAAACCGGTACTCCCTTGGAAACTGAATTTTCAGAACGCTCAGCAAGTATTGACATACTTATAGAATTTGATCTCAAACAGATTCTTGATTACTCCTACGCCGATGAATTAGAACCACGCGAACGTGCACAAGTGCGCGAATACGTGCAGAATATTTTTCGCCGAAGAAGTTATCTCGATTTCTTAATCGATCACTATTCAAGCATTGGCGTCGACGAAATGAAAGCCGAACTCAAAAACATTTTGCGTCTCGGAATCTACGATCTCCTTTTCATGGATAGCACTCCTGACTATGCCGCAATCAACGAAGCTGTTGAGATTGCCAAAGCCATGCTGGGTTCTAAAACCGGTGATTTGGTGAACGCCATCATGCGCAACTTACAGCGCGATTTGGATAACCTTCCTAAGCCGGCTCATAAAGATCGTACGAAATTAGTTGCTACTACCTTCTCTCACCCTGAATGGATGGTTGCCCGATGGAGCAAGCGTTTTGGCGAGCGAGAAGCTTTCCAGTTGATGCAGGCCAATAACACTCGCCCGAATTATTACGTGCGTGTGAACACTCTCCGCACGAAGCCTGAAAACTTTGAGCTTCGAATGGATAAAATGGGTGTTGAGTACGAAGAAAGCGATTGGTTGCCGAATTTCTATAAAGTGGATAGCGTTCAGCCTTTCATCGAAAAAGGGTTATTAGCTAAAGGTTTATGCCAGGTGCAAGACATTGCAGCCGGTTTAGCTCCGTTTGTGTTAGATCCTCAGCCGGGTGAAAAAATCTACGATTTGTGTGCTGCACCGGGTACTAAATCAATTATGATCTCTGATCTTACCGAAGCGAAAAGCGATATCCTTTCTGTGGATATTTCTGCTGCCCGACTCGAAAAACTTGCTGAAAGTGCGTTAAGTCATGGCGCGGAGAATATTAAAATTCGTCGTGGTGATGTACTCGAGCTCTCTCTCCCACTTGCGGATGCAGTTTTGCTTGATGCGCCTTGTACCGGAACCGGAGTTCTTAGTAAGCGTGCTGATCTCCGTTGGAGACGTGATGAGGAAGGCTTAAAGAATGCCGTTGCTTTGCAAGAGCAATTGCTAGAAGAAGCTGCCAACATGGTTAAAGTAGGCGGACGTTTAGTGTACAGTACTTGCTCTCTCGAACCTGAAGAAAATATGGATCAAATCAAGAAGCTCATCGACAAGATGGACGACAACTTCGAGCTGTTACCTCTGGAAGATTATGTTCCTGAAGAAGTGCTGGCTGAAGATGGATTTGCTTATCAGACATTCCCGCACAAGCACGGCTGCGACGGACACTTTGGTGTGCTTTTAGAAAGAGTTAAATAAGGGATTGAGGCACTTAGGCACGAAGGCACAAAGCATAAAAAACACTGTGCCTTTGCGCCTATTCTGATTTAACATTACACAACTTTTTTAACCACAGAGATCACAAAGCACACTGAGAAATGACGAATTATCCGATGCAGGATCTTACTGAAAAAGTTATCGGAGCGGCGATCCATTGACTTTTATTTGAAGTACTTGGAATAAGTGATTATTACCTTAAGTCCAATAATCCTACTGCATAATCATATTGAGCTTCACGAATTTTATAAGTTAATGGTTTATTAAGATTTACTTTTAATATGTCATAAATAAAATTTCTATCTAGGATCATTAATACAGGTTCTATAGAGATGTCATTAACATCATTAAAAACATCATTTAATGAATTAAAATGAAAATACTCTAAATTCAGATTATTCTTTTCAAGAAATGAACGATCGCTTCCGATTGAAAGAACCATAAATTTATCTTGTTGATGAGCAAACTGATTAAGAAGTTCAATCTCATTATAAATGCACATTAAACAAGCATCTTGGTTAATGATTACTAAAGCTACCATACCACCATCATTAAATGAAAATGTAAATGTCTCAAAGAAGGTTTTGGTAAAAGAACTTTCTTCACTTATAGGTTTAAATTTAATGGCTTGTTGTTGCTGAACAATTGTAGTCCTGTCAATTATTAAAGCGATATTAAGAACTAATAATAATGAAGCAATGATTATATAGTATTTACTATTCATAATTAAATATTTTTATTACATATTTTTCTTCATCATATACAAATAAATTATCATCATTTAATACTAATCTTCTCGGTGATTGAAGTTCATTTAATTCGATCGATCTAGCAAATTTTTCCGAATTTAGGTTCAAGACACTTACTATATGATTTCCATATTTAAAGTTTTTTGTAGCACCTTTTGCTAGTATTAATAAATTGTTTTTATTATCAAGTGCAGCATCTAATAATTTATATGATGTTTCTTCTGGAAGTTGAGCAAAACCAAAACCATCAACTTTGTAATCTGTATTGGTAATCATATCATCGAAATATTCATCAACCAACACCGATTCTTTATAGAAATACATACTAGATTCATATCTACGCAATGATAAGATATATTCCTTGTTAGCTATAAAAGGACCATCTGATTTATACGGGTTTTTTAAAAAATCGTCAGCAATAGTCTCATTTATACTATTATTGATTGCACTGATTTCTAAATCATTTTTATCAATTTCAAAGTAAATCGCATTTCTTGATAACCCCCTACCCAACAGAATCTCTCCATTGGTAGTTAAATGTGTAATCCTGTTCCTACCTAATAATTTTTCACTCAAATATACATTTTGATCTAAGTCAAATTTAACAATTTTTAAATTCTGTAAATCTAGGATATATGCTTTATCATCAATAATTGTAAATCCTCGAATTAATGAAAACTCAAATGGTCCCCTTCCTTTATTTACTGGAATATCTATCACGTCCCTTGATTCAAGATTTATAACAGTTAAAGTATTAGTATACCCTTCATACCAACCAAGATATTTATTAGTAGAATTGAAATAATAATAACTTAGATTTTTTTCTAATTTTATAACATCATTGCTAATACCGATCACTATATTATGAGATTGATTTACTTCTTGAGCTTCTGTAGAAATACTAGCTAAAAAGACTAATACAGTAATTATATATTTTCGCATAATTAATTAATATGCGTGCCAAAATTACTGGCACACTTTATTTTTATTTATAAAGAGATCTACTATAGATCACCAATAATTACTATTTGTGGTTCACCTGTAAATCTGTAGATAGTACAAGAACTATTGTCTATTATATCACTACAATATTCTGAACTAGAACTACAGCCAAATCCAGTCCCCATAAATTCCATTTCCCAGTCAAAATAATAGCATTCCGCATTTTCAGTTGCATTTGCTTTTTGAAGAACATTTATATCAATGTCATCTTCGTTTAAGATTGAAACATTAACACCTACAAGTAGAAGTATTATTGTCATTGACGTTATTTTTGCTAGAATTTTCATCTTATTATCTGTTTGTTAATCGTTTATTCCTAAAGGATCGATTAATAAAAAAAAAATATTGATTAATCCAAGAAGGAATATTATTTGTTATATTTACAGCTAATTTTTTTTCATGATTAAAATCTTAATTCATTAATTAATAGATATTTAAAATTGGATCTGCCCAAAATTTATCAACCAGCAATAATTGAAGATAAATGGTACGCCTACTGGATGGAGCAAGGCTACTTTCACTCCGAAGTTGATCACTCAAAAGAGCCTTATACCATTGTAATTCCGCCGCCCAACGTAACCGGCGTTTTGCACATGGGACACATGCTCAACAACACCATTCAAGATGTGTTGATTCGACGAGCCCGGATGCAGGGTTACAACGCTTGCTGGGTTCCCGGCACCGATCATGCTTCCATCGCTACCGAAGCCAAAGTAGTGCGTAAACTGCGTGAAGAAGGCATCAAAAAAGGAGATTTGAGTCGCGACGAATTTATGGAACACGCCTGGGAATGGACTCACAAACATGGTGGGATCATCCTCGAGCAATTGAAGAAATTAGGTGCAAGCTGCGATTGGAATCGTACTTCGTTTACGATGGATGAAAAGTATTCTGAAAGCGTAATCGACACCTTTATCGATCTGTTTAACAAAGGGAAAATTTATCGCGGAGCGCGGATGATCAACTGGGATCCATCCGCAAAAACAGCCTTGAGCGACGAAGAGGTGATTCACAAAGAAGTAAATTCTAAGCTGTATCACGTTCGCTACCAAATTGTTGATTCGTCTGATTTTGTAACCATCGCCACTACCCGACCTGAGACTATTTTGGGCGATACTGCGGTGTGTATCAATCCGAACGATGAGCGATATACACATCTGCATGGCAAGCGAGTTATCGTACCGTTGGTAAACCGGGAAGTGCCCATCATTTTGGATGATTATGTGGACATGGAATTCGGTACCGGCTGTTTGAAAGTAACTCCTGCCCACGATGTAAACGATTACGAATTGGGCGAGCGCCACAACCTTGAAACCATCAACATGATGAATGCGGATGGTACAGTTAGCGAAGAAGGCGAGCTGTATGTGGGCATGGATCGTTTTGACGTGCGCAAGCAAATTGCCAAAGATCTGGAAACAGCCGGAAATCTGGTTTCGATTGAAGATTATAAGAACAAAGTGGGCTATTCGGAGCGTACTGATGTAGTTATTGAGCCACGATTGTCGCTGCAGTGGTGGGTTTCGATGAAAGAGTTGGCGCAACCTGCGCTCGAAAATGTGATGAACGATAATATTCAGTTTCATCCGCCAAAGTTTAAGAATACCTACCGCCATTGGATGGAAAACGTGAAAGACTGGTGTATTTCGCGCCAGCTTTGGTGGGGACATCGAATCCCGGCGTTTTATTATGGCGACGGTCCCGACGATTTTGTGGTAGCCAAAGACGAAGAAGATGCTTTGGAACTGGCACGCGAGAAAACCGGCGATCAGGAGATGGCATTCAGCGATTTACGTCAGGATGAAGACGTACTCGATACCTGGTTTAGCTCGTGGTTGTGGCCCATTTCGGTGTTCGACGGTTTCTATTCTAAAGAAGAAGTTGATTACTATTATCCGACCAAAGATTTAGTTACTGCACCGGAAATCATGTTTTTCTGGGTAGCTCGAATGATCATCGCTGGTTACGAATACCGCAATGAATTGCCGTTTGAGAATGTGTATTACACCGGAATTGTACGCGATAAACTCGGACGTAAAATGAGCAAGAGTTTGGGGAATTCACCCGATCCGTTAGATCTTATTTCTACCTATGGTGCCGATGGCGTTCGCATGGGAATGTTGTTCTCCACTCCTGCCGGTAACGATTTACCTTTCGATTCATCGATTTGCGAACAGGGCAAGAAGTTCTCGAATAAAATCTGGAATGCTTTCCGCTTCCTCACGCTCAACATGAAAGACGGTGTGGATTACACGCCTACGCTCGAGATTGATGAGGAGAATCTGGCCGATCGCTGGATGATGACCCGCATCCAACAAACTATACAAGCAGTGGATGAGGATTTCGCAGCTTACAAATTAAACGATGCTCTGAAACGTGTGTACTCGTTGATTTGGGATGATTTTTGTGATTGGTACATAGAGCTGGCAAAACCCGAATACGGCAAGGATTTTGATCCGCAGAAAATGAATGTGGCCCTTGGTTTCTTCGAAGTGTTGATGAAGCTGCTACATCCGTTCATGCCGTTTATTTCTGAGGAAATCTGGCAGTACATTCAGGAGCGATCAACTGAGGAGTCGTTGTGTATTTCGGAGTGGCCGACATACAATGTTGAAGCCGACCAAAACGCCGATGCCCAAACATTTTCGCTATTCCAGCAAGTGGTTTCCTCGATCAGAAATATTCGTGCAGAAATGCAGCTTTCGCCTAAGGAAGAACTCGAGATTTTGATCAAAACTAAATCGAAAGAAGTAGCAGAAAGTTTGACTGCCAACCAATGGATTTTAGAGCAACTTCAGTCGTTGAGTTCGATCACCATCGGAACCGACGTTGAAAAGCCAAAAGCGTGTTCTTCTGCCATTGTGGACGGTCATGAGTTGTATGTGCCTCTGGCAGGATTGATTGATGTAGACAAAGAACGCGAGCGTATCGAAAGCGAAATTAAGCGCATCGAAGGCTGGTTGAAAGGTGTGAATGGAAAGCTGAACAACGCGAATTTCGTGAACAATGCCCCGGATGCCGTGGTTGAAAACGAGCGAAATAAAAAGCGTGATGGCGAAGCGAATCTGGCTAAACTCCGCGAGCAACTCAAGGATTTTGAGTAGGTAACATCCCCCGTCCTTTTGTTGAAAAGGCGATAAGTTGTTTAATACAGTTTTTAATTATGAGGGGTTGATACCCCTCATTTGGTAAAATGATTTTTTCACAAGCGAAGGGATTAACCCTTCGTTTATTTATGGCATATGAAAACATTTTCTCTACAACCTCAGGAGCCGCAGCAACCCGCTGATTTTCTTAAAGGACTCAACAAGCAACAGCACGAAGCCGTTACTACCACAAATGGTCCGCTTTTGATCGTCGCCGGTGCAGGATCCGGAAAAACACGAGTGCTTACTTTTAGGATCGCCTACCTCCTGCAGCAGTTTAAAGCGGCACCAAACGAAATCCTCGCTCTTACCTTCACCAACAAGGCCGCTCGGGAGATGAAAGAGCGTATATTGAAGCTGATTGGTGATAAAGCTCAGAAATTATGGATGGGAACCTTCCACTCCATTTTCTCAAAAATTCTGCGTTTTGAAGCTGAGAAACTCGGTTACGGCAAAGACTTCACCATCTACGATACGAGCGATTCGGAGCAGGTGATCAAACAGATTTTACAAGAACTGAATTTTGATCCCAAAGAGATCAAACCGAAAACCATCCGCAATAAAATCAGTGATGCGAAGAACCAGCTGATTTCCACCGATGCCTACCAAAATCGATTTGTGAGTTCTACGCTCGATGATATTACTTCGCGTGTGTACACGATTTATCAAAAGCGTTTGAAGCAAAGCAACGCCATGGATTTTGATGATCTGTTGGTGAAGCCGATCGAGTTGTTTGAGGAGAACCCGGAGCTGCTGGAGCAATATCAGGATCGGTTTAAGTACATCTTGATTGATGAGTATCAGGATACGAACCACGCCCAGTATAAAGTGACCAAAATGCTGGCGGCCAAGTATCAAAATATTTGTGTGGTGGGCGATGATGCTCAAAGTATTTACTCGTTTCGCGGTGCTGATATTTCGAACATCCTCAACTTTAAGGAAGACTACGAAAACGCCAAGCAAGTACCGTTAGAGCAGAATTACCGTTCTTCTCGATCTATTTTACAGTGTGCCGATTCTATCATCAAAAAGAATAGCAACCAGCTCGATAAAACGCTTTGGACCGAGAAGGATTACGGCGATCCGGTTGTGCTTTTAAAGAATTACGATGAGCGCGATGAAGCCAATCGAATAGCGCAGCATATCATCGACCTGAAAATGCGCCACGGTTATAACAACAACCAAATGGCGATTTTGTACCGCACCAACTATCAATCGCGGGTGTTTGAAGAAGCTTTGAGACGACATGATTTGGCCTATCAGTTGATTGGTGGTCTCTCCTTCTATCAACGCAAAGAAATTAAAGATGTGCTCGCCTACCTTACGTTGTTGGTGAACAAGCATGACGAAACTAACTTGGTTCGAATCATAAATGAACCTTCGCGAGGAATCGGAAATAAATCGATTAATGACTTACGGATTCAAGCTCGTGAAACAGGTCAAACCATGTGGGATATCCTCGAAAACGTTGAGGAAACCAATGTGTACAAGCCGGCAAAAGTGCGTATTCGCGCCTTTGTGGATATGATCAACAAAATTCGCTCTGATCTGGCACTCGGAATTACGATCACCGAAGCAACCCGATCCGTGCTCGAGCAGTCGGGATATATGAAAGCCTTGGTTGAGGAAAATTCTCAGGAATCGATGATGCGTCGCGAGAATATTCTCGAACTTCAAAATGCGATTTCCTATTACGAGCGAGGAAAAACTAAACCATCGTTGAGTGCATTTTTGCAGGAAATCAGTTTAATCACCGATGGCGACAAGTTCGACGAAAACAAGCCGGCAATCACCTTAATGACGGTTCACGGCTCAAAAGGACTGGAATTTCCCGTTGTGTTTGTGGTTGGATTGGAGGAAAATCTCTTCCCGGTTGGCGGTCGCGATGGTTTTGATGCCGATATTGAAGAAGAGCGACGTTTGTTTTATGTGGCCATCACTCGAGCCGAAGAACGCTTGTATTTCAGCCATTGTAAATCGCGTTTTAAATTTGGCGAAGAGCAACAGCAGCTTCGCTCCCGCTTTTTAGACGAGGTGGATCCCGGAGTGGTTCGTACCGAAACCGGAGCTACCATTTCGCAACGTCAAGATAGATTTAGCTCGGAGGGAACATCGGACGATAACGGCACTTCAAGCTACGTTGAATACGACTGGCAGAAACCTAAAACCAAAAAAACCGGTTCTTCATCGTTGGGTTCCATTCATTACGAATACGAAGCAGGCGAAGATCCTTTTGTAGTTGGTGCCGAAGTGGTTCACGCTAAATTCGGTCCCGGAAAGATCATCAGCCGGAGCGGATTAGGAATGGATGCAAAAGTTGTCGTATTTTTCAAAAAACGAGGACAAAAGAAATTAATGCTGAGGGCGGCCCCCCTTCAACTTATCGATTAGACAGACGGTTTACGAAAATTCTATGTGGAGAAGAACCTCACTTATTTGGGTGATGGTGCTGTTCAGTTATATCACTGTTAATGCGCAGCCCGTGTTAACGCCGCAAAATGTGGCGCTTGGGGGCGGTGGAAGTACATATCTAACCGATTACAACGCAAACTTTTATAATCCTGCCAACTTATATATTCCCGATCGTATCCGAACGATAGATGTTGGAATCGGTATTACAGGAACATATTTCAACGGGGTGCAGAACTTTACTGATCTGAACGAACAGCGATCGAACCTCGAAGATTATTTGTATGCATTTCAGCCCGGAGCGTATCAAATAACATCTACGGATCGAACGGAAATTCTGGACGAAAACTATATCAGGAATCGAAGCACCTCTCTTCATCAAACCCGACTTGAAGCAACACTCCTAGGCTTTAAAATCAGAAATGATCGAAGGGCTTTTTCATTTGTGATAAGAAACAGAATTGCCTCATCGTTCGAGGTAGGCCGAGGCTGGTATTCTACCGAAACACAAACTGTGGATAACGAAACCTTTCTTGATCGCACGTTAACACATCGTTATCAATCGCTTTACGAAGTGTCGATGGGATTCGCTGAGTCATTTCAATTCTTCTCTGATATGACGCCTCGTTTGGATGAATTAGCCATCGGAATTGCTCCAAAGTTTGTGATTGGCGGAGCCTATCAAAATGCAGAATGGACAAATAGATTTATCGAAAATAGCGATGGCTCGGTTAGCCAAATTCAAAACTTCGACTACGCCGCTACCGGCACTTTTGCAGATGCCACCGATGATTACCGAAGTGGGTCAACAGCGCGAGATGCCATTAGCAGAAATATCACCGACGAAATTTTTAACCCACAGGGCTTTGGTGCGGGATTAGATCTTGGCCTTACTTATTTGATTACTTTAGGAAGTGATTTTTCGACCTTAGAAAATACCGATCAACGTACGCAGAAATCGTTAAGACTTTCATTTTCTGTGACCGATATCGGCTTTGTGGTGTATAACAAATCTTTAAAACTTGGGATTAATTCGGATACCACTTCTACTTCACTTCCAACAAATGTAACAGCAAACGCATTTGTGGGAGCGCCCGGGCAATTCATAGATTTTGTCGATCAGTTTGGAACTACTAATCCAATTAAATCCGGCAAATATGTAGGGGATTCTAATATGGTTTTGCTCCCAACTGCGCTACACGCCGGAGTAATGTTTGAGGTAAATCGACTTAAGTTAATGGGTGACCTGAGCATCGGGTTGAATAACAATGCATTTAACTCTACCAAACTGGTTGCATCGGCAGGAGTAGAAATCCGCCCTTTGAAATTTTTACCGCTTCGTGCAGGAACTCAATTAGCCACCGAGCTTCCTAATTATTTTAGTTTTGGTGCTGCCATAGAAACAAAGTTGTGGGATTTATCCATTGCCACCCAATTTGTTTCGCGTACCTTCAACGAAAACCCTACATTATCGGGGATTACAGTAGCCGCTTTGCAATTTCATTTTTAAACTGACAGATTGCCCTACACTACTGACAGACTCCGATTATTTGTCGGCATAGTTGTTGCACACTAACCTTGGCTTTGTATTTGCCAAACACAAGCAAAAGAAACAGAGAAGATATTTACTTAATGAAATCACGTTTTACTATCGATAATCAATTTGGGCGAGCAGACGACGCATTCGAAGATTTTGAGCAGGCAATTCCGCTCATGTCAGAAGAGGAAGAAAAAGAATTAACCGAATCGGTTGTCCCCGACTCGCTACCTATCCTGCCTTTAAAAAATACAGTTTTATTCCCGGGTGTGGTTGTGCCTATTACAGTTGGTCGCGACCGATCGCTTGCATTGGTAAAAGAAGCCTACGCCGGCGATAAAATTATCGGCGTGGTTACTCAGAAAAATGAAGATATTGAAGAGCCTACCTATGGCGACTTACACCAAATCGGAACCGTTGCTCAAATCCTGAAATTGATCAAAATGCCGGATGGAAGTCGCAGCATTGTGATTCAGGGTAAGTCGGTGTTTGAAGTTGAAGAGTTCACTCAAGATCAACCCTATTTCAGAGCCACAACCAAGCCTTTTCCACGTGAGATGGACATTCAGGGACTAGAGTTGAGTGCCTCCATCCGCAATGTGAAAGAGACCGCTGTAAATATCATTAATAAGTCGCCGAATATTCCTTCGGAAGCGGCAATAGCTGTGAACAACATCAACAGCCCGATATTTCTGCTTAACTTCATTGCATCCAACCTGAATGTTGAAATCAACGACAAGCAGGATTTACTGGAAACGCAAAAGTTTTCCGACAATCTGGATAAGATCATGGAGTTCTTAGAGCAAGAGCTTCAGGTGTTGGATATGAGCGAGAAAATCCGAACTAAAGTAAAATCGGATATCGACGATCAGCAGCGAGAGTTTTATCTGCGCCAGCAAATGAAAGCCATTCAGGAAGAACTGGGCGAAGATGCTGAGCAGCAGGAAGTAGAAAAGCTACGTGATAAATTAGACACAAAGAATTTACCTGATTACGCTCGTGAAGTAGCAGAAAAGGAACTTGGCAGATTGGAAATGACGCCCAATGCATCGCCGAACTATGGCATCATCTATAGTTATGTGGAGTGGATTATTGATCTGCCGTGGGAGGAATATTCCGAAGATAAGCTTGATCTGAAGTTTGCTCGAAAAGTGTTGGATGAAGATCACTATGGTTTAGAGAAAGTGAAAAAGCGTATCGTAGAGTATTTGGCGGTGCTGAAGCTTAAAAAAGATATGAAAGCGCCTATTCTTTGTTTTTACGGACCTCCGGGCGTTGGTAAAACCTCGCTGGGTAAATCCATTGCGCGTTCGTTAAACCGCGAATTTGAGCGTTTCAGCTTAGGTGGAATCCGTGACGAAGCCGAGATTCGTGGTCATAGAAGAACGTACATCGGTGCAATGCCGGGACGAATCATCCGATCGATGAAAAAAGCCGGAAAAGGAAATCCGGTTATTATGTTGGATGAGATTGATAAGGTTGGAGCTGATTATCGTGGCGATCCTACCTCTGCCCTGCTTGAGGTGCTTGATCCCGAGCAAAACGATACCTTCAGTGATAATTACTTAGAACTGGAATATGATTTGTCGAAAGTGATGTTTATTGCTACGGCAAACTCACTAGAGACAATCCCTGCCCCGTTGCGTGATCGAATGGAGATCATCAACATCAGTGGGTATACGCTTGAGGAAAAAACAGAGATTGCTAAGAATTATCTCATCCCAAAACAAACCAAAGAAAATGGTTTAACACCCGAGCAGATCACCATCGAAGACAAAGCGATCGTGAAAGTGATCGATCAATATACTCGTGAGTCTGGTGTAAGGAATTTGGATCGACAGATTGGAGCCGTATGCCGAGGTGTTGCTGCAAAAGTTGCTTCCGGCGAAATTGAAGATTTCACGGTTTCCGATTCCGACATCGAAGAATTATTGGGTAAGCAAAAGTTCTTCAGCGATGTAGCCGAACGAACTACTGTTCCCGGCGTAGCAACCGGTTTAGCCTGGACACCTTTCGGTGGTGATATTCTATTTATCGAAGCGAGTGTTTCGAAAGGAACCGGGAAATTGAATATAACCGGTCAGCTTGGCGATGTGATGAAAGAATCGGCTATGCTGGCAATTTCGTATTTGAAAGCCCATGCCGAGGAAATCGGTATCCCCGAAGACGCCTTCAAATACTGGGATTTACACATTCACGTTCCGGCGGGCGCTGTACCAAAAGACGGACCTTCTGCCGGTGTTTCGTTGCTTTCAGCAATAGCCTCGATTTTTACTCAACGTAAAGTAAAAGGTACTGTGGCTTTAACCGGCGAGATTACCTTACGAGGCTTGGTGCTTCCAGTGGGTGGCATCAAAGAAAAAGTACTTGCGGCAAAAAGAGCAGGCATCAAAAAAGTGCTACTGCCTAAGAAAAACGAGAAAGATGTTGCTGAAATCGAAGCCGATGTAATTGGTGATCTTGAAGTGGAATACCTCGAACGGATGTCGCCTTTGTTGGATATCATCCTCGACAAAGAAGCGGTTCAAGATCCCAAAAAATACTTCGCTGTAAGTGATGAGCACAAGCAAACGGTTAAGAAAAAGAAGTAATTACGTGATCAACTACGTACATACATACTTCGTTGATTGAAAGACGTATAGAATGCTAAATATTTGACAAAACTCGTTCTAATCTTTGTATTGGAACGAGTTTTTTTGTTAATAGCATAAATCAATCCTTCTGGAAATATTTGCCCTCTTGTAAATCCTAGGTAATTCCTGTTTATTAAACTTCAAAAACGGAGTACAATCATGGAAACCTCGGTATCAGTTGAAGTTAACGCCCCCAAAGAAGAAGTTTGGAAAGCCATCACCGACTTCGAGAATTGCCAAACCTATATCTCGGCAATAAATAACTTAGAAATTTTACACCAACCTGAGGATACGCTAATCGGGTTTAAGTGGAAGGAATCGCGCACTATGTTTGGGAAAGAAGCCGTCGAAACTATGTGGATTACCGAATGCGAGGAAAACAGCTATAATCAGACACGAGCTGAGAGTCACGGCTCGATTTACATTTCTCGAATGGCAGTGGAATCCTTAGGTGATAAGACCAAACTCAGTTTTTCATTCAAAGGTGAAGCCGTTTCGTTTTTTGCTAAAATCATGATGAAACTCATGAGCGGAATGATGAAAAAGTCGATGGATGAAGCCATGTGTACCGACCTCGACGATATTAAAGCATATGTTGAGGCGAATTATCAACCTAGTACAGCTTCTTAATTAATTATACTATGAGTTTTTGGTGATAATCACCATCTGAAACTTACTCACTTTTAACTCGTTCTAAGTTCTTTACTAACTAATATTTCGATTTGAAAGCAATTACTTACCAAGAGTATGGTCCACCGGAAGTTCTTAAACTAAGTGAAGTTAGTAAACCTATCCCCAAAGAAAATCAGGTATTGATTAAAATCCGAGCTGTTGCTGTAAATATGGGCGACTGCGAGCTTCGAAGTCCTAAAATCCCAAACAGTATTTGGCTGATTGTACGTCTCTTTTTCGGGCTTTTTAAGCCAAGAAAAAAGGTGTTGGGAGCTTATCTCGCGGGCGAAATTGAATCGGTTGGAAGTTCAGTCACTTCCTTTAAAATCGGCGATCCCGTATTTGCATGCAGCGGTCCTCGCTTTGGTGCTTATGCCGAATATATTTGTCTGCCCGAAGATGATGCCATTACCCCAAAACCTGAGAATCTTACTTCCGAGGAAGCTTCAGTACTTGGCCTTGGTTTAGATGCACTCCATTTTTTGCGAATGGCTTCCGTGCAAAAAGGACAAAAAGTGCTCATTAACGGCGCCGGCGGAGGTATTGGAACTATCGCAGTTCAACTTGCGAAATACTATGGAGCCGAAGTCACAGGCGTTGATAAAAGCTCGAAACTCGAAATGCTGCAATCTATCGGTGCAGATCATGTAGTAGATTACACCATAGAGAGCTTTGATGAACAAGGTGTTACTTACGATGTAATTTTCGATCTGGTTGGTAAAGGAACCTATTCTAAATGCATCCATTCACTTTCTGAGAATGGAATTTATCTGCTCGCAAATCCAAGTGGTATTGGCCAAATGTTTAGGGGGCTTTGGACAACAATGACATCAAGAAAGAAAGTGATTTCAAGATTTGCAGATGCAAGCAAAGAAGATATGCTCATTATTAAAGAACTTGTTGAAACGGGTGCAATTAAACCTGTAATCGATAAAACGATGCCATTTGAGCAAGTTGTTGAAGCACATACGTATGTAGAATCGGGACAAAAACTTGGTAATGTGGTGTTAACAGTTGCGTACTAAACGGTAATTCGTGATAATGAGTGAAAAATGAGCGAATCCATTCTTTTAAAAAACGATCCGAAAATTGAGTTTCAATTTCAGGCCCACGGTTTTCAACTCATCGATAATCAAACGGAAACACACTCCGGTTTTTACGCTTATGGCGATCTTGAATCTGTGGAGCTGAACAGAGTTTGGTTTCCAAAATTATCGGTTTGGATGCGTGTAATTACCACTTTCTTAAATGGGGTGCCCTACTTCCCCGATGCTGATACTTATAAATATTCGAGCATGATCATTCGATCCGAATCCTCAAAAGTAGGCATCTGGTTAATCGATATGAAAATGGCTAAACAAGCCAGAATGCTAAAGGAAGTCTTAGATCAAAAAACTCAGCCTAACGCATGAAAATTTTTGATTAATCAATTATCCTTTAACCTTTCAGCCACACTATTGTAATATTCTCTAGTTAGCGGTTCTGTCCAAATAGTTGGATCGCTGCTGTAAATGGCGATGTATGTCACCGCACTATCTACCGAAGCCGTGTGCCAATGTTCGGTATCTTTTGGGCATTTGATCACATCCCCGGTTTTCATCAATATGGGTTCTTTCCCTCTTTCCTGATAATATCCCTCACCTTCTACTACAATTAGCACCTGTGCACTCGAATGTTTGTGCCAGTTCAAGGTTGAGTTTGCAGCAAAGGTCGCTTGGGTAATATTGTAGGTGAATTCGTCATCCGCCTCTACCAGAAAGTTTAGCCAGGCTTCACCAAGGTGATTGGTATTTGGCGCTTTAAAGCCTTCCTCAAAATAAGAACTAACCGTGTAGTTTGAATCCTGCGCATACGCTAAGGATGGAATCAGTAATAAAATTGAAAGCAGTTTTTTCATGGCATTAAATTTTTAACTCAAAGTATTTATTAAAAGTCACTGTTCATACTTTCTTATCTTGATAAGATATGAACGACTATTTTAAATCGATAATTCTCGAGAGTACCGGTGCTACTTCCCTCCTTCAGAAAGAACGAATTCAGGAACTCTGGAGTGGATACGGTGAAATCATGCGGTTTGGATTGAAAGGTGCTGAAATGGAAAACGTGATCGTAAAACACGTGCAACTTCAAAACAAGAACGATCATCCCAGAGGCTGGAATACCGATATTGGACATCAACGGAAACTGAAATCTTATGAAGTTGAAACCACCTGGTATGAAAATTTCAGTGCAAGAAGCATCGCCCGACTCCCACATTGTTTGAACATCGCGAAACAAGGCGATGAAGTCCTGATTGTGATGGAAGATTTGGACGAAGCCGGGTTTGATCTGCGTAAATCGTACGTTAGTTGGGACGAAATCACCGAATGTCTGAAATGGTTGGCACAGTTTCATGCTAGTTTTATGGATGTGGAACCAACCGGACTTTGGGAAACCGGAACTTACTGGCACCTTGATACTCGTCCGCAAGAGTTGGAAGCTTTGAGTGATCACAATCTCAAAATAGCAGCACCACTGATTGATCAAAAACTTAACGCCTGTAACTACAAAACCTTTGTGCATGGGGATGCAAAACTTGCCAATTTCTGTTTCTCGAAGGACGGAAAAGTAGCCGGTGTTGATTTCCAATATGTGGGAGGCGGCTGCGGGATGAAAGATGTCGCTTATTTCATCGGAAGTTGCCTAAACGAAGACGATTGCGAACGATTAGAAGATCAAATCCTGGATACTTACTTCGGGTTTTTAAATCAGGAACTTGGTTCAAAGGCTCACGAAATTGAAACTGAATGGGCACCACTTTATCGAGTGGCTTGGGCTGATTTTCATCGCTTTTTGAAGGGCTGGAGTCCTGGACATTGGAAAATCAACAGCTACAGCGAACGCATCACCAAAGAAGTTATAAACCAACTGTAACATGAATCTCGCCCCTCTTAAAGACATCGCCATTGAAGCTGCACTGGCCGCAGGAAAAATCATCAAAACGTACATGGATGAAGACATCGAGTTTGTAGAAAAAGCCGATGGAGGCGTGAATTACGCCTCACAAGTGGTAACCAAAGTAGACAAAGAATGTGAGGATGAAATTCTTAAGCATTTAATTCCAACTTGCAAAACGCACGATTTGGCGTTGCTCACAGAAGAAACCGAAGACAACGGAAGTAGGTTCGAGAAAGACTATTTCTGGTGCATCGATCCCATCGACGGAACGTTGGCATTCATCAAAAAAGAACCGGATTTTTCGGTTTCCATTGCCTTGGTTGCCAAAGATGGAACTCCGGTGATCGGGGTGGTTTACGATCCAAGTACCGATATGCTTTATCATGGGGCAAAAGGTCATGGCGTTTACAAAAACGATGAACTTTGGGAGATTGAAAACAAGAACAATTACCTCACCTTTGTACACGATAAGTCGCTACAAGCTACTCATCAAATTGATGACTTAGTTGAAATTTTAAATCAAACCGTAGAAAACCACAATCTGAAACGATTTAAAGTAATGCGAGGTGGCGGTTCGGTGTTAAACGCCATCAATGTTTTGCATCATGCGCCGGCTTGTCTAATCAAACATCCCAAAAAAGAAATTGGCGGGGGTAGTTTGTGGGACTTCGCGGCAACGGCTTGCCTCTTTCACGAACTTGGCTATCGAGCTAGCAATTTTGATGGCGGTCCGCTTGATCTGAATAGAAAAGACAGCATCTTTATGCATCATGAGGGAGTTTACTATGCTAGTTTTGAGTGATGAGTTTTGAGTTTTGAGTTTTGAGTTTTGATAAGTTTCAGTTTTCCAGAATTAGTTAAAGAAATTGGCTTTTAAATTTTGACGCTATTTATCCTAATCAGTTATATACTTTTTTCGCTTTACGCCCAGCGAAGGATTTATGCTAGTGTGGTACTTACAAAGAAGAGAAAACGAGTGAATACCATCCTAAGCTGGTTCATTCCATTTATTTGGTTTCTAATTATCAAAGATATCATCGACTATCAATCGTATACCGTCACAAAAAAACACCGCGACAGGCTTCATCGGCAAAAATACCCTAAGTACTATGAAAGCAAAAAAGGCTTTATTGCAAAGTAGAACAAACCAATAAAGTGCGTCAACTTGAGCACTCTACGCATTTACCTTGGATCAAAATCCTGCTTGAGAGCACTTCTCGATCTTCGATTTTAGGAATAGATACTTCGATCGAAAGACATTCCATTTTTCCGCAATTCGAACATTGAAAATGTGGGTGCACATCGTGATGATCGTGCTTCGCACATCCTTGACATTTAGCGTACCATTTCACCCCTTTGCTGCCCATAAAAGAGTGCACAATGGCGTCATCTTCCAGCTTATCCAGCACGCGGTAAATGGTAGTTTTATTAATCTCGGCCGACAGTCGATCTATTAATGTGGTGGTAGAAATCGCACCCGATTCTTTATCGAACTCCTGTAGAAGTAAATCAACCGATTTTGTTTTACGTGTTATTCCCATTCTTATATTTTAATGCAACTTTGTTGCAATAGCAAAATTTGTGTATCTTTATTTCTTTCATTATCACTCAAACTCGTCGATGAAATTAACCATTTCTACCCCGGATTCGTTGGGCATTATTGCAGGATCGCTTTGCATGCTTCATTGCATGGCCACGCCTTTCTTATTTGTTTTGATGGCCGGTATATCCGGAATTGAAGCAGCGCCGGGCTGGTGGATTTCCATCAATTACTTTTTCCTGGTGATTGCATTTTTTGCGGTCTATCGATCTGTAAAAACTACCTCTCGCTCGTTCATGAAACCGTTATTTTGGATCAGCTGGATTGCACTGGCTTTTGTGATGATCAACGAACAATTTGTGTGGATAGAACTCGCTGAGCTATACTCTTATCTCATGGCTTCGTTTTTGATAGCACTGCATCTTTACAACCGTAAGTATTGCCGATGCTCCTCCAATTCTTGCTGCGCGACTTCAACCTGATTCACTTCGTTAATAAAATACGTAGTTGATCTTTCCTTTCTCCTTGCTCTTTTCTTCTCACTCCTCAAACCTCAAACCTCACATCTCACATCTCACATCTACTCCCCCTCTTGTAAATCTAGACTTTTTTAATCACTTTAGGCTCAGCTTAAAACGGGGTTGCACTTCTGATGTTCAAATTCTTTCGACGCATTCGCCAGAATCTACTTTCTGACAATAAAATCACCAAATACCTAATTTACGCCATGGGTGAAATTGTGTTGGTTGTGATTGGGATTTTGATTGCTCTTCAAATCAATAATTGGAACAATGAAGTTGAAAAGAGAAGTGAAGAACAATTGATCATCCAAAATCTTCATATCGAATTCGAAAAGAACAAGATTGGTCTTCAAAGTTATATTGAACATCATGAACAACTTCTCGAAGCTACAACTCAAATTATGGATTTAATTGGTGCTCCAAATGAAGAATTGGACCGATATAATCTGGATAGTTTAATAGCAAGCAGCCTTGATTATATAGAATTCAATCCACGCCAATCTGTTATTTCAGACTTAAACTCATCCGGGAGATTAAATCTTATCAGCTCTGATTCCTTGCGATTACTTATTTACGAATGGTCGGTGTTAATTGAAGGTGCGCATGAAGGTTACGATACTTTAGATGAGATTAACCAAATGTTATACCTGCCCTATTTAACCAAAAATGCATCGATGAAGAATATCGACCAATATGGGATTTTAGAATGGGACGAAAAGTCGAAGTTGTATCATAATAATTATGAGCTGTTTAATGATGTAGAGTTTGAAAATGTGGTGGATAATCAGGCATGGGATATAAAAAACTATCTCAATCACTTAAAAGTACTTGAACCAATTATCGATAAGATTATCCAAGAAACTGAAGCCTCAACGCTAAATTAATGTTCAAATTCTTTCGGCGTATTCGCCAAAAACTTCTTTCAGACAATAAAATCGCTAAATACCTGATTTATGCTTCAGGCGAAATTGTATTGGTGGTGATTGGCATTTTGATCGCACTTCAGGTAAACAATTGGAATGAAGCCCGAAAAGACCGCATTGCTGAAACTGCTCTATTACAACAACTTCATGGCGAGTTTGAAAGTAATCTCATTCAACTCGAAGAGAAAATGATGATTCGGGATAATGCCATCTCCGGGGCATTACAACTGCTTTACTATATCGACAATCCAGGACTTCGAGAAACTGATTCAATTTTAGTAAATCTCGGTCAAACGTTAACCGCTCCAACCTTCGATCCAATTGTAAATGATTTGATTAGCGCCGGGAGGCTACAATTACTGCAAAACAATGAACTAAAACGATTACTGAGTTCTTGGACCAGTGAAATTGTTCAAGTTAAAGAGGAAGAGAATGCGTGGAAGCAAATACGTGAAACCAGATATTTTCCTTTTTTAATCAAAGAGACATCTTTCAGGATTATTTTAAATAGTTATTTCGAATCGGGTCAGTTCGATCTTCATTTGATCGACAAAGATGCTTCTATCGAATTAACTCTTCATAAAAAAGAAGTGAATTTTAATGTAATTGATTTACTTGAAAATGAGGACTTGGAAGATTATTTAGCCGAATGTGCAGCTTTTCACGCAGCGGCGAACAGTCAGTCTGAAATCATGAAAGAACGGATTGAAAGCATCTTAGTGATCATCCAATCTCAATTAGATAGTGAAAACTAATGCTCAATTTCTTCCGAAAAATCCGCCAAAAACTACTTTCCGATAGCAATTTTAGTAAATACCTGATTTACGCCATCGGTGAAATTATTCTTGTAGTAATTGGGATTTTGATCGCTTTGCAGATCAATAATTGGAATACCGAAAGAGTAAATCGAAGTCAGGAAATTCAATATCTCAAGTCTTTGAAAACAGATTTCTTAGAAACTAAAATTAACCTAGAGTCAACTTTAGAAAGACAAGAAAGAACGGTCGAGTACTGCAAACTTTTAATTAAAGAAATGCGACAGAAGAATTTGCAGATTCAGCCAGATTCATTAGGCGAATATTTATACCGTGGAGCATTTTCGTATTGGCGAGTTGAACCTGTAAGCGGAACCTATGATGCCTTAATCGGATCCGGCAATATCACTTTGATAACCAATCAAAAACTCATCCAATATTTAGCAAAGTTTTCATCCGAAGTGAGTTTTGGCTTTGAAGACGAACAAATGGCTGTTGATCTAACTTCCAATCTGGTTAAAATATCGAGCGACTATTCATATAACGTTTTCCCTCAATCATTGTATTTTTATTTAGATTGGGAATCGCAACTAGCTAGTTCTAATGATTTGCAAGATGTTGTCCGCCAACACATGTCAAATGATTCATTCCTAAGCGCATTAATTATGAAAACAGGTCTTGAAAACAACCGCCTAGATTATCAGACTGCTCTGAAAAAGCTCACCGAAGATATCCTTGAAGAATTGGACCGGGAATTAGATCTGCGATAATCTCTCTGCTATAACAGGCTTCTCATATAACCAAGGTAGTACTAAAGTACGAATGAAGGTGGCTGAGCATGTCAAAGCCCCTTCCTCAAACCTTTTAATCAACGAAGTACGAACGTACGTAGTTGATCACACCTCACTCCTCTCTTGTAAATCTAGACTTTTTTAATCACTTTGGGCTCAAATTTTAAAGGGATCGCATTTCTGATGTTCAAATTCTTTCGACGCATTCGCCAGAATCTACTTTCTGATAATAAAATCACCAAATACCTGATTTACTCGATCGGCGAAATTGTGCTGGTGGTGATAGGAATTTTGATCGCTTTACAGGTAAACAATTGGAATGAAGATCGAAAAGAATTAGTGATTGAGCAGCAGATTCTCAAACAACTAAAAGTTGAGTATCAAAACAATTTGGATCAACTGAACGAGAAAATTCAAATGCGAAATGAGGCATTAGAAGCAAGTAACATACTCTTATCATATATAGATGACCCGGAAACTCTTGATGAACCCACTTTCTATTACTCTCTGGTAATGATTATCCGAGACCCTACCTTCGATCCTATTAAAAACGATATAATTGGAACGGAAAAACTCAGAAATATTCGAAATGATACACTAGTACAATATCTATCAAACTGGTCGTCGGAAGTCTTTCAGGTTCAAGAATTGGAGTTGGTCTATTCGAAGTATCGAACTGAGATTATTTATCCAAAATATAATCAGTTAGGTATAACAAGAAACATGTTTCATAGTTTGTGGAAGGACGGATTTTCACCTACTGAGGCTTTAGACAAAGAAACTAAAACCGTGTATAGCATCAAATCTTCTAAGAAAGAGCTCTCATTCGATACCATATTAAAGGATGTAGAATTAGAAGGTATCATAAGCCAAGTGATAACATTTCATTTGTTAACAAACCGTCAGTCTGAGACCCTTCGCGATAGAATTTATAGTATTCAAGCATTACTGGATCGAGAAATAGACCAATAATTCATTTTCGTTCAACAAATGATTTTAAATAGATTTTTAATCATTTCAACAAGATCACTTCACTTTACCTTTTCACTTAATAGTTGGCTGAGCCAGTCGAAGCCTCATCCTCAAATCTCAAATCTCAAATCTCACACCTCAAGCCTCAACTCCACTCAAAAAACTCTCTATCAAATCCTTTGGGTGACTCGTTGGTGTGATCGGGAAATCAAACCATTCTTGTAGATCTTTTTCGAAACCGGTTCTGTTTAAATAACTGTGCAAGGCATCGTTTAAGCCTTTGGTGTATTTGGGATGATCCGTACCCTCGGGATCTTCGTGCCAGAGATCATTTTGGGCAAAACCTTCAAATTCCGGTCCGGTAACGGTAATCCCGAATGCATCCGGATTTTTGCCAATCGGACTATGAACCGTGGTTGTAAACATGTGCCAAAAACCGGATTGAATGCAGTCTTTCTCAAATAACTGACGAACCACTTCCAACGAATCGATGGTTTCTTGCTGGGTTTCGGTGGGGAAACCGTACATCAAATAAGCGTGTACCATAACTCCATTTCGGGAAAAGTTGTGAGTCACGCGAGTTACCTGTGCTATATCCACGCCTTTCTTCATTTTCGCGAGTAATCGATCAGAAGCCACTTCCAATCCTCCTGTAACGGCGATACAGCCAGCCTGAGCCATCAACTCGCACAGCTCGTAGCTGAAGGTCTTTTCGAAGCGGATGTTCGTCCACCACGTAATTTTCACTCCTCGTTCGATAAGGGCTTTCGAGAGCTGCTTCAACATGGAAGGCGGAGCGGCTTCATCCACAAAATGAAAACCGGTGATGCCCGTATCCGCCATAATTTTTTCGATCTTATCTACCAATAAATCTGCCGTGGTGTTTTGGTAATTCCCGATATAATCTAGGCTCACATCACAAAAAGAACACTGCCGCCAGTAACAACCATGCGAAACGGTGAGTTTATTCCATCGCTTGTCGGTCCACATTCGGTGCATGGGATTTACCACATCCAGAAAAGAAACGTATTTATCGAAAGGCAATCCCTGATAATTGGGTGCAGGCAGACTTTGATGATGGTAAATCGTGTTTGGGAGATGATTCTTGTAAACTACCTTTTCATCTTCCAAAATATAAGTTCGTTCCAGATCATCAACGCCTGCTTTTCCATCTATGAATTCCAGCATTTTAAGCAGTGGCCCTTCCCCATCGTCGAGCGAGATAAAATCAACAATTTCAAAGATTCGCGGATCTTCTAAACTGCGCAATTCGGTGTTACAATATCCACCGCCAAAGGCTACTTTGATGTCGGAGTAAAACTGTTTGATAAATTGAGCACAACGTAAAGCTGCGAATACATTCCCAGGAAACGGTATCGTAAATCCTACTAGATCAGGCGATTCATTCTGAATTTTCTCTTCCAAAATATTCAGCATTTCGTCTTCGATCAACGTGGGCTGATATTGCAGAAATTCATCCAATTGATCGAAACTACTTGCAGAGCTTCCGATTTGTTCGGCGTACTTGGTGAAAGCGAAAAACTCATCCACATTTACCTGTATGAAATCGCCAATTTCTTCCACGAACAGCGTTCCGTAATGCTTGGCTTTATCTATGATTCCAATCTCCCCTTCCTCCCATTGGATGTCCGGATTCACCTTTTCCAATCGGTGTCCAACCGGTAGGAAATCAGGCTTAAGTATTTCTTGGGCGGTTTCAATGTCTTGTATTTGAAGGAAACCGATCACCGTATCAACCCGTGAGATATACTGCTCCCTCATCTCGGCGATTTCAGGAAAATGATGATTCCCCAAAAGTTCAGCCTCTTCGAAAATGGCGCGAAGAAAATCACCTGTAAAAATGGTGGTAAACAACTCGATACTCAGATCGCAATGAGAAACATTTACTCCTTTTTCTTCCAGAAATCCTTTCAGATAAGAGGTGGCCGGATAGGCCGTATTCAATTGGGTAAAAGGCGGAGTAACTAACAGGAGTTTGGATTGCATGCTTAAATATACGCATTAGAGAGCTTTGGATTGTTGGATTTGCCCAAAAAGAAACTACCCTGTAAAGCTTGAATAAGTGGATTCTTTTGATCGATTATTCTTTAGTACATTCCTTCACAAATCTGTTCAAAAAAAGATCAAAACATCACGATACCATTTATGAAGAACTTTACAGTTTCCTGTTTTATTCTAATTCTTGTGATAGCATGCACCTCACAACCTGAAACTATTATCCCCGAGTGGATTCCTTATGATGAATCGGAGCAGGTTGCAGAATATGCTGAAAATGAATCCAGACGCATGCGCTATAAGCAGATTCAATCTCAGGTTTCGGATAAAAATGATCTTTGGAAAAGCATTGCTGATCAAATCAGTGTTTTTAGTGAGGAAGATTATCACCGATTAACGCCTTTCATTTATGAACTTGATATTCCAACCATTCAGGCTCATGTACAATCGGGGGATCTCAGTTACGTAGAACTAACGCAATGGTATTTGTACAGAATTGCAAAATTCGAGAACAACAATGAAACGATGACCAATTCGATCATCGCACTCAACCCGAATGCAGTTGAGCAAGCACGAGCCTTGGATCGAAAAAGGTCAAAAACTAATCACCTGATCTACGGCATGCCTGTCCTTTTAAAAGACAACATCAATGCCGAAGAAATGCCAACCACCGCCGGTACGTATTTACTTCGTGATAATATTGCTGATGACGCATTCATCACTAAACAATTAGAAGATCACGGGGCCATTATTTTAGGTAAAACCAACCTGAGTGAATGGGCGAATTTCTTGTTTTTGGGTGGTCCAAATGGATTTAGCGCGGTAGGCGGACAAACGTTAAATGCCTACGGTCGCGGAGTTTTTGACACCGGTGGATCCAGCTCGGGAAGCGGTGTTGCGATGGCAATGAACTATGCCACAGTTGCTGTTGGAACCGAGACTTCCGGCTCGATTTTATCACCATCTTCCCAAAGTTCATTGGTTGGGTTAAAGCCTACCATCGGATTATTGAGCAGAGGCGGAATCGTTCCACTTTCCAGCACCTTAGATACTCCCGGGCCAATGACTCGGTCGGTAATTGATAACGCAATTCTGCTTTCTGCAATGACGGGGAAAGATGCATCTGACACGGCGAGCATAGAACAGTCTGATAATTCAGATTACATCGAAATTGCAAAGAACGGGAGTTTAAAAGGAATTCGATTTGGGGTAGATACTCGGCGCTTATCAAATCCTTTGTATGCCGCACAGATCGAAATAATAAAAGCCAATGGTGGCATTCCGGTTGAGTTCGATCCAATTGAAATTGAGTTTCAAGGTTTTGGTGATATGTTGAGCGCTGACATGAGAATCGATCTTCCTGCGTATTTAGAACAATATGCTTCCGATTCCATAAAGGAACGTACTATGAAGGAAATTGTAGCTTACAATCTGGAAGATTCGCTGCTAAGAATTCCATATGGACAGGGAAGGTTTGAAGCTGCAAGCAATGTAGAATTTACGCCTGACGAATTAGCTGAGATAAAAGAAAGCTTGAATCAAGAAGCCATTCGATTTTTCGAAACGCCAATGCAAGCTTTAAATCTTGATGTGATTTTGACGATCAACAATTGGGGAGCCGGCTATGCCGCTGCAGCAAAATATCCTTGTTTAACTGTACCAATGGGTTATACTGATGAAGGCCAACCCATGGGATTAACGTTCGTTGGGCGCCCGTTTGAAGAAGCTAAGTTATTAGGAATTGGCTATGCTTATGAACAAGCTACAAAGGCTAGAAAAGCGCCTGAATTGAATCACAGCATCAAAGGTATTGCTCCTGAAGACAGCACAAGATGATGATTCATTTTTGTTTATTTCTTGTTGATTATTGATCTGTATCTCTACATAAAAATTTCTTATCTGCTTTATAAGCAAACTCAAACCTTCAATTGGAACATAATCTAGCTACACTTCTTTATATAGATGTAATTATTAAATAAAAATAAGGAGTTATATACTATGAATGGCGAGTTAAGAGATAAGAACATTGCGATTTTAGCTACCAATGGTTTCGAAGAAATTGAGTTAACTAGTCCACTTAAGGCTTTGAATGAAACAGGGGCAAAAACATTTATTGTATCGCCTGAAAGTGATACCATAAAAAGTTGGAAGAATAACAATTGGGGCAGCGATTTTGAAGTTGACACCACCTTAGATAAAGCCACCCATGAAAGTTTTGATGGACTGATGCTTCCCGGTGGCGTGATGAACCCCGATACCTTACGACAAAATGAAACGGCAATCGAATTTGTCCGGTCATTTTTCGAAGCAGGTAAACCGGTTGCAGCAATCTGCCATGGTCCGCAGTTACTGATTGATGCCGATGTGCTTCAAGGACGAGAGTTGACCTCCTACCCGGCCATAAAAAAAGATATTAAAAACGCCGGGGCTCGATGGATGGACAATGAAGTGGTAGTTGATAAAGGACTAACAACGAGCCGATCGCCGGAAGATCTTCCTGCTTTCAATCGAAAGATGATTGAGGAATTTAGAGAAGGAATTCATAAAGCCCAGATGACTGCATAGTCAGTTATCATAGATGACCCCAAAAGTCTCTGCTCTAACCGGGTGGAGGCTTTTTTATGGGTTATCTAATCTGTTTAAATCTGAGGAAATAATTAATTCATAGCATTCCACTCTTCTTCAGTAGCAATCGCTTTTTGATATTCCATCAACATCTTCCATTGGCCAGTTGATTTGCTGAGCAGTGCTTCGAAATGGATGAACACTTCCTGAGGCTCCTCTCCTTCGTTCTGCCAGGCATATCGAAAAATTCCCGTTTCGTGAGCCGCTAACTCACCGTGAATGTGTTTTGAAAAACGAAATTCAACAGAAGCCGTCATCTTACCGGATTTGGTATCATCAAAACCTTGTTTCCAGCCATCGAGAGCCGTTTGTATGGGAAAACTGCGATCACTTATCCCGTTTACTAAAATTGCTTCATCATGAAAAGAAGCTGCATATGCGTAGTAATCACCTTCTGTCACTTGGCGTTCTGCTTCCTCCCAAAATGCTTCAATTTCTGCAGTTGAGGTTGATTGTGCCCATACATTGGTCACTAGAAAGATCGAAAGAAAGAGAATGCGCATCATTTTGAGAAGATTGAATTTTAATTGCTTGCCTAATCTAAACACTTGCGTATTTTCTTGCATGCAAAAAGGACGAGTAATACAATCTACCGGAAGCTGGTATAAAGTAAAAACTGAAGATAAGATCGTTGAAAGTCGACTACCGGGCAGGTTCCGCCTGGAAGGTAAAGAAGTGACAAATCCGATTGCGGTGGGCGATTGGGTTGATATTACCATCAATGATGATGGATCCGGAAGCATCGAAGAAATTCATGAACGGGAGAATTACCTTACCAGACAGGCAACTCATGGCCGACGAGGTGAACACATTTTGGTGTCTAACCTAGATCTAGCTTTTGTGGTACAATCCATCCGAAAGCCTAAAATGAAAGAAGGCTTTATCGATCGGTTTTTAGTTACTTGCGAAGCTTACGAAGTGAAAGGTGCAATCATCATTAATAAACTGGATTTGGCCACCAAGAGCGACGAAGGCTATCTCGAAGATGTGCAAGAGTTGTACGAAAAATTGGGCTATCAAGTATTCACAACAACCGCATTTGAAATCGATTGCCTCACTCATTTAATGGAAACCATTAAAGGAAAAACAACGGCTTTTGTAGGACCATCCGGTGTGGGAAAAACAAGTTTATTGAATGCTATAGATCCGAATTTTTCTGAAAAAGTGGGTGAAGTTTCCAGCTACTCAAACAAAGGAAAACACACCACTACCTTTGCTAAACTCATTGAAATAGAGAACGGCGGTTATATTGTAGATACACCCGGAATACGTGAATTTGGCTTGTTTAATATAGAACCCTGGGAGTTGTCGCTATACTTTCCTGAAATGCTTGAGCCACGGCAGAAATGCAAGTTTAACACCTGCACGCACATACATGAGCCCGGTTGTGGCGTAATGGAAGCCTTTGAAGCAGGTGAAATAGATCCCGGCCGATATAATTCTTACATCAATATGCTTGAATCGATTGGTGGGTAATTCCCGCAATTACCCATATTAGGGTATATCTTTTCCAATTTTTATTACTAATATTGCCTCAAATCATCTTAAAGAAAAATGGAGACATCTATGACTCAACAATTAAAAAAACTAAGTGCATATGCATTTTTGATGCTTGGCTTATTAATGGCTTGGCAACCGGCAAATGCTCAGCTTAGTGAAATCAGAGCATTTCTAGAATCTGGTGAAGCTAACGCAAATAAACTTGCTCAGGCTTATACCTCACCACTACCTACCGGTTTAAGTACCGCCTTAAACTCAGGTTGGACAACAGGCGCAGCCCCTACTAAAAAGTTAGGTTTCAGTGCACAATTCAGATTAGCATTTGCAGCAGTTCCTAGTTCAGGAACTACCTTTGATGCACGTACTTTAGGTCTTGAAGATGCCGTTGTTACCGGTGAATCTTCAAATACCATTGCCGGTGGCAGTGGCGATGGACAACGTATTTCTGATCTTTCAAATAGCTACTCTTTCACTTTACCGGGTGGAACCGGCGTTGATGTTGTACCGGCGGCTATGATTCAAGGTAATGTTGGCCTAATTAAGGGCACCGACATCACTGTTCGATATATCCCTGAAACTGATATTGGAGATTACGGCAGCATTTCAGTAGTTGGTGCCGGTATTAAACACGGTTTAAACCAATGGTTACCGGGCGGCAAATTACTTCCTGTTGATTTATCAATTATGGCTGCGTTTTCTCAAACCGATTTGAATGCTACCATCTCTTCTTCTGCCGAGCAATTTGTAAATACAACTACTGATACTTTCGTATTAAATGCTTTAGTAGGTAAAAAGCTACCATTTATTTCTGCTTACGCGGGTGTTGGTTTTCAAACAGGTTCTTTCAGTTTAGAAATGCTTGGCGATTACGATGTGGACGGAAATGGCACTACCGATTTCACTGATCCTGTATCATTTACTTCCGATTCTGATGCTGCAATTCATGCTTTAGCTGGTGCACAGTTTAAGTTAGCTATCTTTAGAATTTATGCTGAAGTAACCGTTGCTGAATACACCACTTACAACGCAGGTATTGGTATCGGTTTACGATAACCGACTCTTATTTACGGATATAAAAAAAGACGCTCTCGGGCGTCTTTTTTTGTTACACAACTTCCAGATTGGCAAGTGTTGGGTTGGCGACCGGAGTATCCGATTCAATCACGCCATCCCTTAGCCGTACAATTCTTCGCGAGTGATCGGCAATTTCGTTTTCGTGAGTTACCAAAATGATGGTGTTTCCCAATCGATAAAGCTCTTCGAAAAGCATCATGATCTCTTCACCGGTTTTAGAATCAAGGTTACCGGTTGGCTCATCAGCAAGCAAAATAGATGGATTATTAACCAACGCTCTGGCAATTGCCACACGCTGGCGCTGTCCACCCGATAACTCATTGGGTTTGTGATCTACGCGATCACCCAACCCAACTTTAGTAAGCACATCTTGCGCCCTCTCTTTTCGCTCTGCACTCTTAACACCGGCATAAATTAATGGCAGTTCAACATTCGCTAAACATGATGTTCTTGGCAACAAGTTGAACGTTTGAAATACGAAGCCAATTTCACGATTTCGAACTTCAGCCAGTTCTGCATCATCCATCTCAGAAACACGATTGTTGTTCAAAATGTACTCGCCCGAAGTTGGAGTGTCCAGGCAACCAATCATATTCATCAAAGTAGATTTACCCGAACCCGAAGGTCCCATAATAGCGATGTACTCGTTCTTATTTATATCAAAAGAAACGCCGTTTAACGCTTTTACCGTGGTATCACCCATTTGATAAAAACGCGTGAGATCAGAAATTTGAATTACTGGCTGTGCCATTATTCGTCCCCTGTATTGGTTTGTTTATTGGTGATTTCAAGCGCGTCGCCATCTTGTAATGTACGAGATAACACACGATAGCCACCAATCACAATTTCATCACCGGCTGATACACCTGAGGTGATTTGAATGTGGGTATTATCAGAAATTCCGGTTTCTACTTCTACCCGAACCGCTTTACCATTTTCAACTTTGAACACCACTTTTCGAATGTCTTCGCGTTGAACTTGTAGATCGCCATTATCAGAAGCTAACTGAACCTCAGCATCTTCCGAGTTTTCGCCTTTCTCTTTGTCTTTAGCAAAATCGCGCACTGTTACAGCTTGAATGGGCACAGAAACTACATTTACCGCGGTTTCTGTTTCAATATCCACCGTAGCCGACATTCCCGGCTTGAAATTTGGTACAAAAGCTTGTCCCGGATTTTCAGGTGCAGCACTCGCGATCAACTTTTCTCCGGATGAACCCAAATTATGTGGTGTTACAATTCTCACTTTTACCTGATAATTGGTTACCTGTTCGGTTGAACCGGCACCGGTTACTTGTGCTGAATTTGCAATTTCAGTTACAATCCCGTTAAACTGTCGCTCAGGATAAGCATCTACTTCGATGCGGGTAGTGTCTTCAAGCGTTACGTTTACAATGTCGTTCTCATTTACTTCAACCATCACTTCCATACGGTCGAGTAAAGATACACGCATCATTTCGGTTCCTGCCATTTGGGAATTACCCAAAACTCGCTCCCCTTCTTCTACACCTAAACCGGTTACAGTTCCATCTTGAGGCGCACGAATTACGGTTTGCTCTAATTCTTCTTGTGCTCTTCGTAACTGAGCTTCAGCCGATTGAATCTGATATTCAGCTGCTTTTAGGTTGGCTTTCTCGGCGTCATAGGCAGACTTCGTTTGGATGAAATCCAATTCCGAAATCACATCTTTTTTATACAACTCTTCATTTTTAAGGAAAGCTGCTTCGGCTTGAATTAAACTGGCTCGTGTTTGCTCTAAGCGAGCTTTTTGAGTAAGCAATGCGGCCGTTAAGTTATCAATCGTTGCTTGATAAATATCCGGCTTGATACGAACGAGCAAATCTCCTTTGCGGACAAAATCACCTTCTTTTACTGGCAGCTCAATGATCTCCCCGGAAACATCCGGACGAATAATTACTTCAACCTCCGGCTGAATTTTTCCTGAAGCAGATACAACCTGAGTAATTGTTTTAAGCTTTGCAGTATCTGTTTCAACAGCAACTCCTTTGAGTCCGCCACCGATAATTCCTGCTTTTCTTAATCCGAATCCACCAACCAGCAATACAATAAGTACTACTCCGATCCAGATAAATATTTTATTGGTAGATGACTTTTTTTTAGCCATTTATATGTCCCCAAAGATGAAGTTATAATTAAAACTCGATTTGCTGATTGGCTAGTTTACCTAAATAGAAATCAAGTAGTTTTTCCTGAAAAATCAGATTAAATATCGCCTGAGTGTAATTTGACTGTGCATTTACAAAATTAGCCTGAGATTGACTCAATTCAATAAGCGTACTGGCACCAACGTTATATCGTTCTTGTTGAGTTTCGAATGCTTTTTCGGCTGCGATTAAGCTCTTTTGTGTAGCATCCTTCTGCTTTAAATACGATGAGTAATCGTTGTAAGCCTGTGTTACTTCCTGCACTACCTGAAGTTGTGTATTCTCGAAATTTAGCTCAGCATTTTTCAGCTGCACCCGACTTGCCTGTATACTATAGAGGCGATTATAATTTTGGAACAGAGGAATTGAAATTGAAATCCCCAATGAACGATTTAACTGCTGATCAAAAAACTGATCAGAAAAATTCACACTTTCGCCTAATACAGTATACTGATCGCTATATCTTGATGATATGGATGCACTACCATTTATAGAAGGTAATAATGAAGCCCGTGCATTTAATAACTGATATTCCAGACTTCGGATATCTGCTTCTTCACTTCTAATATCACTTCTGGTTGAAAGTGCCTGGCTAATTAAATTTTGGAGGCTGTAATTCTCAACAGCTGTAAAATCCTGATTTTCATCAATTTCAGGAACCACAAACTCATAGTTTCCTAATGGATCAATTTGGAGCTGACGAACCAATTGTAATTTATTCAATTTCAGGGCATTTTCGCGCTGTGTAACTGCAAGTTCATCATTTGCAACCTGTGCTTCCTGATTGTATAAATCAACTTTTGGTCTTGAGCCTACTTCAACCTGAGCTATTACTTGTTCCAACTGCTTTTGTGAAGTAGTCAGGTTTTCTTTTGCGATTTCGAGTAACTCCTCTTCTAAAATTACCTGAAGAAAACTTGTTGAGGTACTAAATATCACTTGCTCTCTGGCACGTTGTAAGCTCTCTTCTCTTGAAATTTGATCTTCCTGGCTTCGACGTAAACTGATAATATTTTCAAAGCCATTAAAAATTCGAATATTCGCGCCAACATTACCGCTAAAAGATTTCGAAGTAATATCAACAAATGGATTTAACCCTTCGTTGAAACGTTCGAATATAAACTGTTGTCCGGTAGTCCGGCTTCCATTAAAGTTTGCATTTATTGATGGAATGAAATCAGCAATTTCGTTTTTAATACTCTCATCCGCTAAATCGAGGTTATTCTCAGCTTGCTTTAGCAAATAATTGTTTTCCAGCGATATGCGAATGGCGTCTTCCAATGTTATTCGTTGAGCGGACTGCCCTAGTATTGTTCCGCTTGTTAGTAGCACTGTACATAGTGCAGCTAATATCGTTTTTTTCATGTTTGTATATTTTTTGGTGATGGTTGCCTTCCACGAAGACAACAGAAAATAGTTACGGATTTATTCAACCTTTCTTCACCTTGATAAGGTTTTACAAGGCAGCGAATTATTTTGCATCCGTGTTATTAGACGAGCGGGATGCTAATTTGTCTTCAATTATATCCAAAGCCATATCAATTGCTTTTTTACTTAGTCGTTTTTTTAACGAACTACTTATTGAGTCTGCAATGGTGCCTTTAGTAGTGCTTTTGTATACGGTTTTTTTACTGCCGCCTAAACGAGTTAGTAAAAATCCTGCAAAAATGGCTAAACCAACGCTTGGTAATGGATTTTTTCTCACTATCTCGGCCGGACTCATACTATCGGTCACATCTTGTTTAACATGCTCCAGATTATGTTCCAATCCACTTTGAACGCGTTCCAGTTTCGCTTCGAGCTCTCTTTTTTTAGCTTCTATTCTGTCGATTTTCTTGCTCATGCCCTTTAGTTATTTCTAACGATTTTACAGGAGGTAATTGCTCCTGATTGTTCTCTTCTTTTTCGATGGATTTTAAAATTCCATCCATAAACTGATTTTGAATACCATGTGCGATTTTTCCGGGTTTGGCGAATGCAAGTAATGCACCAATCAACATTAATGGAAATGCTACTACTAAATAACCCATTGCCTCGTTTCCAATAACATCACCGAGCCAAATTGCTAATGCAATCAAACCAAACAATCCGCCAACACCTAATACAACAAAGCCAATTAGTTTTTGGATTGAACTGCCGAGCCAGCCGGTGATATTCTCACCAATATTGAGCACCAGTAAATCAATTCTGGCTTCAAAATATTGTTTAAGCTCGTTGGTGATCTGTTTTAAACGCGAATTTAGTTGATCCATATCTAATCGTCTGAACTAAAAATCGCACCTACAATTAATCCAACAGCAAGTCCGGCAAGTACACTTTTAATCGGATGTTTACGAATAGTAGTTTCTGCTTTAACTTTTAATTCTTCAACTTGCTGCTGTAGCTCTTCGTCTGCCAACAATACACGTCCTTTATCGATAGCTCTATCGAGGCGAGCGTTTATATTCTCAATGATTTCTTCGTTCATAACATGCCCTTTTTATTTTAAACTCAAATATAACGAACCTCAATGGGTTCAACATCAAAATCTTACTCGTACCGTAAACTTTCTATTGGGTCGAGCTGCGCTGCTTTGTATGCCGGATACACTCCAAATAACAAACCAATCATCAGCATTCCAAAAAAGCTTCCAAAAACCCAGCCCATAGGAATTACCATGTCGGTTTCAATCCAAACGGCTACCATATTGCCACCTAGAATTCCAATAATCATTCCGATTAGCCCACCAACCTGGCAAATATACACAGCTTCCATTAAAAACTGCGTGATAATCGCTTTTTTTGTAGCTCCCACCGACTTTCGTACTCCAATTTCACGAGTTCGTTCCGTTACCGATACTAACATGATATTCATCACACCAATTCCGGCTCCCGCTAACGTGATGAAGCCAACAACAAAGCCAAGGCCATAAAGTAAGGCAGTAAATCCATCGAAGGTTCCAGCGAGCGAATCGTTGGTTGTTATTTCAAAATCGTTATCGTCGAGCGGACCGACATCCCGAATTACCCTCATAATCCCGGTAACTTCCTCAATAGTTTCACTTAATTTCGAAATCTCCGGAGCGCGAAGTTGAATGGCAATGCCACGATTCCCACCATAATTCTTGATACCTGTTGAGTATGGGATAATGGCAATGTTATCGAATGAAGAGCCTAAAATCTGTCCCTTTTTCTCGAGTAAACCAATCACCAGATACGGTTGACCATCAATACGAATGGTTTTACCTAGAGGATATTCGTTTTTGAATAGATCTTGCTGAACGTCTTTTCCAAGCACAACCACATTGCGTTTATACTGCACATCCTCAGCGTTGATATTTCGACCATCTTCTAACGTAAAAGCATTATTTTCGATGAATTCGGAATTTCCCCCACGAATGATCACATTTGGTTCAGTTTTTTCATCGCCAAAAGAAACACTCGTAAAACTAAACGCATTTATTGAACCCACGCCTTCCGCAAGTTTAACCAGTTCTTCGAGGCGTTCTGCGTCTTCAAAAGTAATGTTCTTACGGTTACGCAGGCTGGCGTCACGCGGCGCCATTTGTACAGCCGGATTTTTCTGTACGGTAACCACATCGCTGCCTAAAATGCTCATGGTGTTACTAAAGAAATTATCCAACACTGCTACCGCTGTAGTTGATACAATTACTGAAAAAACCCCAATAACTAAGGCTAACAGCGTTAAAAACGAGCGAAGTTTGTTAGCTAAAAGTGAGTCGGTTGCTTGTCTAAACGATTCGGTTAATTGCATTTATTCAAATCTAAGTGATTCTATGGGGTCAGATTTTGCGGCTTTATAGGCAGGAATAAATCCAAATATTACACCTACAAACGTACAGATTAAAAAAGCTACGGCTACAACGCTTAAATTCATCGTTGCAGTAAATACCTGATCGATAGCTAAAGTTGCTGCGCCGGCTAAAGCTACACCAAACACTCCCCCAACGATACAAATCATCACCGCTTCGATTAGAAATTGAGTTAAAATTTCCCACGATTTAGCGCCAACAGCTTTTCTAATGCCAATTTCTTTTGTTCGTTCGCGTACCGAAACGAACATGATATTCATAATGCCTATACCGCCAATCAGTAACGAAAGTCCTACGAGCACAAACCCACCCATATACAATCCATTTTTAAATGCGGATAGGGTTTCTTCGAAGGCTTGTGGCTTATTTATGGCGAAATCATTCTCTTCGGTGGCGTCTAAATTACGTACCTGCCGCATCAACCCTTCAACTTCGTATTCGCCATCCAGCATGGCTTCTTCACTCGGGAATTTTACACCGATATTAACACCCGATCTCAACCCGTAAATCTGACCATATGCGTTAATAGGAATGATTACCCGATTATCAGCATCTCCAAGTCCTAGGAAATTCCCCTGCTTTTCGAGCACGCCAATAACTGTAAATTTCTGCCCACCGATACGAATTTGTTTTCCCAGAGGGTCGGTGTCTTCAAAAAATTCTGAGCGTATGGTTTGCCCTATAATCACCACTTTATTTGCAGATCGAACTTCACCATCGGTGAACATTCGCCCGGCTGTAATGTCGATGCCTTGTATATTTAAATAATTGGATGAAGCCCCGTTGATACCCACATTTTCGATTAATTTATCTTCGTAGCGGATGGGTACATTACGTTCGGTGTAGGCAGCAACAACCGATGCTAGTTTCGATCGCTCGTCAATAAACTCAGCGTATCCAACTTCCATCTCTTTTCGCCCAATGATCTCCCACCATTCTTGGTCGCCATCCCATGGCCATTTTTGTATGTAAATCACATTTCGCCCAAGCATAGCCATGCTATTTTCGAAACTCTCATCCATACCGGTAGTAACCGCATCCACTACGGTTACCATCGTAATACCAATAATGATACACAGAGCAGTTAATACAGACCGTACTTTGTTGATACTGAGCGCTCGAAGAGCCACTTTAACGCCTTCAATCAGGCTAAATAAAAATCGCATAAGGTTCTCCCGGGGTTATAAGCCAACGATTACGTTCTTAATTCCTTTTCGTTGCAGAAATTGAAAAATAAACTTCTTTATTTGATAAAGTTGCCGTTTTTTTAATCTGCTTAATAAAAATTGTATAGCTACTTATGAAATTGGATGTATTAGTATTTGCAGCTCATCCTGATGATGCTGAATTAAACGCAGGCGGCACGATTGCTTCGTTGGTTACGGAAGGTAAAAAAGTTGGAATTATTGACCTTACCAAAGGGGAAATGGGTACCAGAGGAACCGTTGAAACCCGCCAAATTGAGGTTGATAATGCATCAAAAGTATTAGGAATTCATTATCGAAGTAATTTGGATTTAGGTGATTCCATTTTGGAAAACAATCGCGAAAATCAGACTAAAATAATCGAAGAGCTTAGAAAACTTCGGCCTGATTTGTGTTTACTAGGGGCGCCAACCGACCGACATCCGGATCATGGAAAAGCTACTCGGCTTTGTATGGATGCCTTGTTTTACGCCGGGTTGGCAAAATTTGAAAGCTCGATTGATACCCAACCCTGGCGACCGACTACCATTGTTCATTATATGCAAGACCGACCTTTCGAGCCAGATTTTATAGTAGATATTTCTGATCATTGGGAAACTAAAAAAGAAGCGATCTTAGCATTTTCCTCGCAATTTAATGTTAGTGATCCCAAGCTTGAACCTGAAACCTACATATCAAATCAGGCATATTTTAAACAGATTGAAGCCCGCGCCAGATACTTTGGTCATTTAGCCGGATTCGAGTTTGGCGAACCATTCCAAAAAACCAATGGACCTGTTGGGTTACAATCACTTAGTTTTTTACGATAAGAACTAATGCCACCCGCTTAAGTATCCGATAACGGATGCAACAGTTTTAGGAATTGATCAGGTATGGCTAATAATTTTAATCAAAAAGTACGCCCCTACAGCGAAGAAAATCTGGACCGCATAAAAGAGGTCCTCGTTGATATCATATTATCTACCGGTACATCAATAGGGTTTCTGGCTTTTGTCGTTTCTTTTATTCCTTTTGATCCAAATTTGATAAACGCCGATTTAGTGTACGACGTAATTGGCATATCCTCGCTTTTTTTCACCTACCTATTTAGAAAAAAACTGAGTGTAATTTTTAAAACGAACATCATTATCGTAATGGTAATGTTGATTTTTGTGTCAGACATTTTAGAAAATGGATTGCATACTCCCGATGTAGTACTTGTTCTGATCATTCCGTTTTTAACCATTCTAATTTACAACTTACGCATTACACTATTTCTGTATGGATTATGCTTAGTTCTATATCTTGCTATTGGATATATGTTCACTACCGGAGCTGTCACTTCGGTTTTTTATGATGGCTCGCAAGATTCTTTTGTTCGGTGGATAGAAACGGCCATTATTTTATCGGTAGTTACATTTGTAATAACGTTGGTGTTAAACAGATTTGATAAAACCATTTACCAACTATTTAATCAAATACAACGCAAAAATAATGAGTTGATGGAACGAGAGGCTTTACTATCTACCATCACAAAAAACATTCCCAGAACGTTTTTAACCGTAATCGACAAAGATCTAATTATTCGGTTTACTGAAGGAAGTGAATATGAAGCTTTTGGTCTCGATCCTAAAGAATTCTACAATGTAAATGCATTAGATACACTTGCTAAATTCGGGGATGATATAGTTGAAAAAATGCGTATTGGTTACGAACAAGCTTTTAAAGGAACACCGCAAAAAGTAAACATTGTAATTAGAGGGCAGCATCTATTGTACAAGATTTTACCCCTAATTATTGTCGATGATGAAGTACAATCACTTCTTATTGTTACCGAAGGCGTATCCGATGATGTTAAAACCAAAAAATTGATCGAAGAAAATCTGGAGGAGAAGAATGTGCTTCTTCAGGAAATTCATCACAGAGTGAAGAATAATCTAGCAGTAGTTTCCGGATTGCTTGAGTTACAATCGTACAACATTGAAGACCCAAAGAGCAAACATATACTTCGAAAAAGCACCAACCGGATTATGAGTATAGCTAAGGTGCACGAAATGCTCTATGAGTCGAAGAACTTTACCAAAATTCCTTTTAAAAGATATATCAACGAACTTACCGATATAATTTTTGACAGCTTAAATCTTGAGAGTTCAGGAATCGAGATTAGAACAAATGTAGGCATAGATCAGCTGAATATTAACCATGGTGTGCCTCTAGGGATCATCTTTAACGAATTAATCACAAATTCGGTGAAGTATGGTTTTAATGGGCAAGAAGAAAAAATAATTGAAATCAATGTTCAAAAAGAACAAGATTTTTATAAAGTAATTTACTCTGATAATGGGGTTGGCATTGATGATTTCGAAACGGCTACCTCAAAAAGTTTAGGCTTTACTTTGATACACTCGCTGTTAAGCCAGATTGAAGCAGAATATAAATACGATACTAAGAATAAGTTTGTATTAGAGTTCCGATTCTCTGCTGATGTTGCTTCCAATTCGTCGATGGCCTAACATTACATTCGTTTAATAAATATCACCAGGATTTCGTTTTTCGTATTATTTACTTCAAACAGGACTATTACTATGTGCGATTGACTGAGAAAAATTTAAATCGGAATGACACCCCCAAAACTGTAGTAAACGAATTAAAAAATCGATTACTCGACAGGTTTATTCTCATTGGTGCTATTCTTGGTCTTATCATTTTCATTATCTCCTTATTCCCGTGGGATCCCTCCTATGTAAATGCTGATCTATTCATAGATATTACTATACAGATACTGATCTTTGGTATCTATTTTTTAAGACGAACAATGAAGGCTAAAACCAAAGCCGCAATTATTCTTACTCTTATTTTCATTGCATTTATTAGCGACTTGATTGAAAACAACATCAATGCAACGGGTATATCTCTCATTATTCTTATACCCTTTCTTTCCATTCTGCTATATCAGTTACGTACCACATTACTCATTTTCGGTTTAAGCTTAGTCACTTATTCTGTTATCGCATACCTATATCTAAATGGGCACATTATAAACAATGATTATCAGGTAGACTTATACACTGCAACTGATTGGATTAATCATGTTAGCACTGATATTTTGATCGCTTTAGTAATTAGTATTTTTGTGTACAGCTATAATGAATCGGTAGAGAAATTCATCGTAAAACTTGAAACCGCAAATTCTCAATTAAAGCAAAGAGACGATCAGTTAGAAGAGTCGTTAGATGAGAAAGACGTCTTGCTGCAGGAAATCCATCATCGAGTAAAAAATAATTTAGCGGTTGTTTCGGGGCTGTTAGAACTACAATCGTACAGCATCGATGATCAAAAAAGTAAATATGTGCTTCGCAAAAGTACTAACCGAATTATGAGCATAGCTAAAGTTCATGAGATGCTTTACGAGTCGAAGAACTTTACCAAAATTCCATTTCAACGGTACATTGATGAATTAACCACGGTTATTTTCGATAGCATGGATCAATACATTGATGGAGTTTCTTTGCAAACTAATATTGACATCGAGTATATCGGAATAAATCATGGTGTTCCACTCGGAATTATTTTCAACGAATTGATTACTAATTCCATTAAATATGGCTTTAAGAATAAATCGGATGGCCAAATTACGATTGATGTAAGTAAAGATGACGAACATATTAATGTGTGCTATCAAGACAATGGAATCGGAATTGAAGATTTCGAAACAGCGTCGAGAAAAAGCCTTGGTTTTACACTGATCGAATCTTTAATGGGGCAAATTGATGCTACCTATACTTTTGAGACCGAGAACAAGTTCAAACTCAATTTTTACTTTCCAATAGCTGCACAATAAGCATCGTGCTAGTTTGCTTGTTTTGATTTTCGATTTCGGAAGTAGATAATTAATCCAATCCCATTTAATAGCACTGCCCCACCTAATACTTGTGCTAAGTATAAACCGGAATTTAATATACTGCCCGATGGTAAAATTGCTAGTATGCATGCCGTAAATGTTATCAAAAAAGCCACTCCCCCGGTCAACAATGCAAATTTCTTCGAAGTATTAAACCATTTGATCTTACTTACCTAATATGAGCACGCCGCTATAAAACCGTGAGTATCACCTAATGCATTGCGAATCTAAAGGTAAAAGCCACTTAGCCCGACATTCGGGCATTTAATTCAGAAACGATTAGCCAAATAGGAATAAATAAGCTTAGAATTAAAAGCATGTAGGTGAGCACGCTGGCATAACCAAATTGCGCAACTAAAGTTAAGCCGGAAAACCGTACCACTAGCGAGATATTCATAAGTGTTAGATCTCGTTGATCTAATACTTTCATTAATTGTTAGGCTATACTCATATCGAAAATTAGTTTTGTGCCGATAATAAAGATGAAGATACCTTCACTCTTAAGATTACCTTATCAACATTTGAACTAGTTAATATCAAGTATAAGAAGTGAAATAAATGGTATTTTATGTGCTAAGAGAGCACACAAATAATGACTATTAAAAGCGACAAAATTTTTTCGATTGAAGTACTAAAAACAAGGTTAATCGACTATTTCCTGTTAATTGGTGCTGTATTTGCAAGTTTGGTTTTTGTAAACGGCCGATATCCATTCGGTGAAATAAGTTTCGATCTTTTCAATTTTTTTGATCTGGTTTATATCGTACTTCTGTTTGGCGTTCTCTTATTTAGAAACAGCTTGTCGTTACAATTTAAAACCGGGTTAATTATTGTCACCATTTATGCTGCATATCTAGCTGATATGTACCAAAATGGCCTCTATTCTACCTTAGAGATAATTGTAGTGATGATCCCATTTTTAGCTATTCTTGTTTATGAGCTAAAGTGGGCAGTGGTACTCTTTTTGATTGTAATTACAAGCTACATTGCTATTGCCTACGGCTATTTGAATGGGTACATCACCGACGATGCTTCTCATCCTTCACAGCTGGTAACCTACAAATGGATTAATAACGGCATCATATTTTCGATTGTGAGTAGTATTATAGCTTTGTTAGTTCGTAAGCTATCGCAATCGTTAATCGAAATTATAGATCAACAAGACCAAAGTTATAAGATACTGGTGCAACAAGATCAGGAGCTGAAACAAAATATTGAAGAGAAAAAGGTTTTACTTCAGGAGATTCATCACCGTGTAAAAAACAACTTAGCGGTGGTATCAGGGTTGTTGGATCTGCAATCTAGTTTAGCACCGGATGATTTCTCAAAATCCACTCTAAAACTTAGCACAAATCGAATATTATCGATATCTAAAGTGCACGAATTATTGTATCAATCGGAGGCTGTTAGCCGGATTCATTTTAAAAAATACGTTCAAGAATTGGCTGATATAATTTTGGACAGCTTCAATAAAAACGGCTTGGATATAAAGTTAGAGCTCGATATCAATATTCATTATCTGAACGTGAACCATGGTGTTCCGGTTGGCATTATTTTAAACGAACTACTTACCAACAGCCTTAAGCACGGATTTAATAAACCTCAGGATTGCTACAAAATTGAAATCTCGGCAATCGAAGAAGATGACTATTTCGATATCACCTATCAAGACAATGGAAGCGGTGTAGGAAAGCCAGATCCTAATAAAAAGCCGGGTTTGGGGAAAACACTCATTGATTCACTCTTATCTCAAATTGAAGCTGAATATCACCTTGAAACGGTAGATATGTATCAGATGAGCTTCCGATTTCCAAAAGAACTCACTTAACTACCTGCCTGTTTTAAGCCGAGCAAATGAGATTCTTTGCTGTATATGTACTTCTACATATTTATTGCTTCATACTATTACTAAATTTTATTATTGATTAACGGTTGTTCTGTGCTATTTTTGATGCAGAAAATGTTGGTTTTTTGGAGGAAGTGAATCGGATGAGTTTTCATCTAAAATGTATTCACAGTAGCACAATAACGATATAAAATATGATTGAAAGTGCATCGCATAATGAAGCGGAAAACTTTACGAATACTATTAATTCGATAAAGAATAAGCTTGTTAACAGGTTTTTATTTTATGGTTTAATTATAGCATTGTTCGCAATTTTCATTCCTACCCTATTAAATCCAAATAATCTTACCATAGACTTTTACTTCGACCTTGTCAATTTATTTGCTCTGGCTTCTGTTTATTTTTTTAGAACTAAACTGTCATTATCGTTCAAAATTGGATACTTAATTCTTATCGTTTATTCCTTTTTTGTAACCAACCTCTATCAACATGGCCTAAGTTCTGTAGCTAATGCAATACTAGTTCTTGTACCCTTTCTTAGCATTCTGGTATTCACGGCAAAGCAAACGGTTGCTATTCATGTATTTTCGATGGTTTCGTTCTTTTTGATCTCCATTATTCATATTGAAAGACCTTTTACCTTCGAAAACCCGGAATTCACCAACGATCTAATCGAATGGTTTATCTATGCTATGATTTTAACCTTAGTATGTCTGGTGGTAGCCTTTCTGGTTTTTAATCTGAATAATTCTCTGTTCCGCCTAATTAAAAATTACGAAAGCAATTACCTGAAACTTCAAAAACAGGATACTGTTCTAAAACAGAATATCGACGATAAAGAAGTTCTGCTTCAAGAAATCCATCACCGTGTGAAAAATAATTTAGCTGTTGTTTCAGGATTGCTTGAATTACAATCAAATCGGGCACCGGATGAATTCTCTAGAACCACTTTAAAGCTCAGCACTAATCGAATCCTATCGATTTCTAAAGTGCACGAGTTGCTCTATCAATCGGAAGATATGAGCCGAATTCATCTAAAAAAATACGTAAAGGAGTTGGCCGAAATCATCATTGAAAGTTTCAACAAAACGGGCAAACACATTGAGTTAGAAATGGATATTCATGTTCAGTATCTCAATATTAATCATGGAGTTCCGGTAGGCATTATTCTTAACGAGTTAATGACGAATTCGCTCAAGCATGGCTTCAATAGAAAACAAGATGAGTATACCATTCGAATAACCGCTTTTGAAGAAAAAGATCATTACGAAATCAGCTATCAGGATAATGGAACAGGGATAGAAGTTGATAAAACAGAAAAACCACGAGGATTAGGGCAAACTCTTATTAAGTCATTATTAATCCAGTTAGCTGCAGAACACCACTTAAATACGGAAGGCAAATATCAAATGAGTTTCCGATTTCCAAAAAAGAAAACATTACAATAGCATGTAATTTTACCCCCAAAAGAGGTGCTATTATATTTAAATAGGCGATAAAAACTATACGTAGCATTTTCCTACTAAACAATTAAGCCAAATATTAACTTTCATGTTTTTGCTATGAATTATCCCCAAAAAGCCGATAAACCGGTATTAAGCTTAAACATTTTGGCCTTTTGTTTTTGATGGGAAGAAATACTTTAGAAAATCGAGCAGCTGATGCGAATGAAAAGAATTCTGATGTTATAAAGATTAAACTAATAGACAGATTTCTTATTTGGGGTGCAATTTTTGCCACCTGTGTATTTGTTATCCCTGTAATTGCCGGTGTTTCGGATAGTTCTAATATTGATCTAGCTGCCGACACTGTCAATATTATATTACTTTTTGGCCTTTACGCTTTTCGTAAAAAAGTAGCTATCAAGGCTAAAACTTTCTGCATCATCATAACGGTGTATTCGTTCTTTTTAAGTAATCTCTATCAGCATGGACTTTATTCGTCTACCATATTCATTATCGTTTTTATACCATTCTTAGGTATTCTGATTTTTAACTTCCGCCAAGCAATTTGGATGTATTTGGTAGCTATTTTCTCTTACACCATAATTGGATATTTGTATATAAATGGGATTATTGATCTCACTCTACTTGATCCAGCCGTAAATAATCCTGTTAGATGGATCAATACAGGAATCGTTCTCTCTTTGGTTAGCATTATTGTATCGATGTTCGTGTATTCTTATAACACTTATCTACTTTCAGTAATCGACGAAAAGAACATTCTGCTTTAAGAAATTCATCACCGCGTTAAAAACAATTTGGCTGTTGTTTCAGGGTTGTTAGATTTACAATCGAGTTTAGCAACGGATGATTTCACACGATCTAATTTAAAAATTAGTACTAATCGAATATTATCGATCTCTAAAGTGCACGAATTGCTATATCAGTCTGAGGATACAAGTCGAATTGAATTAACCCAATACATTAGAGAACTCGCCGCTATTATCCTCGATAGCTTTAATAAAACGGGAAAAGAGATTAATCTACACTTTGATATACATATTCCATTTTTGAGTATCAATCATGGCGTTCCGGTTGGCATTATTTTAAACGAATTGTTAACAAACAGCCTCAAACATGCATTTAATCATCAACAAGATTCCTATGACATCCACATCTCCGGTTTCGAAGAAGAAGACTTTTACGAAATCACCTATCGAGATAATGGAAAAGGGATAGAACCTTCATTGTACAAAGAATCTACCGGCTTGGGGAAAACCTTAATCGATTCATTGCTTTATCAAATTGAGGCAGAGTCACACCTGCAAACAGACAACAAATACTTTCTAAGTTTTAGATTTCCTAAACAGCTAGGATAACTAGTTCAAACTTTGGCAAGTTGTTGATTATCTATCAATTTAAGGCCATTATTGATCAATTTTTCCAGATTCTTGTGCTCTTTCAACTGCGTTAAGTAATTAATCAATTCTTCGGCTATAGGGAGGTTTTCCTCAATCGCCAGCTCATACATCTCAAGAGCTAGTAGCCAATCATTGGAATACTCATTTTTTAAGACGTCCAGAATTTCAACCAGTCTTTGCTCATCGGAAGCATTAGACATTCTCATCTCTCGAACTTCAGCGTATAATTTGTATAAGGTTTTTTCTCGATCGGAATACACAATTTTGTGCGACTTGTTCTTTGATACTTTGCCCACATCGCCAAAAGAACGTACATCAGCGGCTCCTGCATAGGCCGAAACTACTTCTTTGCCAATCGCCATATCGTACAATCCCATATCCGGAGTGAACAACTTCTGATCTTTATAACTCACTGTGCACTCATCAAAAGAAACCAATAAAATTCGCCCTCTAAGGTCGCGGGTTCCAGTAATCACTTTTCCTTCAACCACTACTCCACTTTCGAACTCAAGTTTAACTTGTTTTCCTTCATAAATACCGTAGGCATCAAGATCGCGTGGCGCCATATCTTCGATGGGCAAATTAATTCCGCGAAGTTTCCCAATTGGACTTCCAAAACCATGCACATGCTTATTGGTGCCATGTCCGATAAGTTCTTTATCTCGATTTGAAAGAGCGGTTGGACCGGTAGTTTGCACATAAGCCACTCTTCCCTTCTGATCTTCAATCACATTCGAAAAGTTTCCGGATATTTGAATTCCAGTACTTAGCTCAATGGTACCAAGCCCTTGCGAGTCAATAAGTTTACGTACACCACTTAATCCGCCATTTCTTAAAGCCATAGTATTAGCGAACTCTTCAAGTACTAAACTCAGATACGCAAAATCAGGAGTAACAAAAAGCTGAGGTTGTTCACTAGTGATATCGAAATTCTGATAGGCAGCATCCAGCGAATATGGAATTTTCTTCACTTCAGGTTGCAGGCAATTTTTACTTTCGCCAATTGAGGATAAAAGTCCCGCACCGTAAATCTTTGGGTTCTCTAAATCACCAATCAGCCCGTATTCAACCGTCCACCAGTGGAGGTTTCTGATCATCGCCATTTCCGATAATTCACCCATGTTGTTTTGTAGATATTCAACCTCTGCATGGGCTTTTTCGATGTCTTCCTCTTTAGAATTCGGATCTTCTTTCAAAATACTGAGCAGGCGGATTGCCTCGTACATGTCGTAATCTTTCGAAGATGAGATTGCTTTACTTCCAATCTCGCCGAATCGGCGTAAATACTCAGCATATTCTGGATTTGCTATGATGGGGGCATGTCCTGCAGCTTCGTGGATAATATCAGGTGCCGGCGTATACTCGATGTGATTAATAGTGCGCATTTCGCTGGCAATCACCAACACATTGTATGCCTGAAACTCCATAAACGCGTTTGGTGGGATAAAGCCATCCACCGAAACAGCTGCCCAACCGATTTCTTTCAAGATCCGGTTCATCCCTTCCATTCTGGGAATTTCATCGATATGGATTCCTGTTTTCGCTAAACCTTCAACATAGGAGCCATGGGCAACTTTACTCAGATAATCCACATTCATTCGCATCACATAACGCCAAACCGCTTGATTTTGAGGCGTATATTCATCGTAAGGCTGTTTTACGATAAACTTATGAAGATGCTTTGGCAGCTTTTCCGTTACTTCGTTGAGTTCAAAATGCGCTTCCATCTTTGAGATTATTTCTTACCTGATTTTGCTGAATAGTTATTACTACTTATGGTAGCGCTTTTTTGAGTCTTTTTGAAGTGAATTCTTGTAAGAGCTCTTGCCATTTGTGAATGTGAATTGCTTTTCGGAAAATAGAGCATCACCATCACATATAATTCACAATTCAATGAAAAAGTTATTATTCGGGGCCTTATTTCTTTTGTTTGCAAACTCCATTGTCGCACAATCAACCTCTGTATTTGTAGCCGCACATCCCGACGATTGGCAACTTTTCATGAATCCGAATGCCTATCATGCGGTTGCAGATTCAAATCATACAGTGATATTTTTGCACATAACTGCCGGCGATGCTGGTGTTGCCATGGACAACAATTACACCCTAGCTCGTGAAGAAGGCAGTAAACGAGCCATTCGCTTTATGGTGAATGCAGCCTGGCCTGAAAGTCGCCTTGGAAGCGACATGAATGAAAAATGGATGAAAATTGGCGAACATAGTATCCTGAGTTATTCATACAGAAATACAAAAAGCTATTTTCTTCGCCTTCCTGATGGCAATGTCGATGGATCAGGTTATATCAAACATCAGTATAAAAGTCTTAAAAAATTGATGGATGCCGAAATAGAATCTATCACCACCGTCGACGATCGGAACACTTTCACAAAACAGGATCTCGAAGTGCTTATTTCAGTGTTGATTAAAGAACATCATTTGGGCGATATTTTGTCATTTCACATTGCTGACACCGACGATGTGATCAATCCCTCCGACCATTCTGATCATTTAAATAGTTCAAAGCTAATTCAACAAATAGCACAGTCGTTTCCGGGAAGTACACTAAATCTATACACCGAATATCACACTTCGAATCTGCCCATGAATGTATTCCCGAAAGAGTTTGAAATTGGCGTGGGAACTTGGGGTGTAACCGCTTCTGGTTTATCAGATTTTGGCCATTACAGCACGTGGGATAATGCTCATAATGCTTGGTTAGGCAAACAATATGTACGCAGTTTCAAAATTTTGCGCTAGTTCTAATTCTTCATCAATTCTTCTTTTTTCTAATCTATGTTTTGGTTGATAAGAGTACAATCTTCAACTAATTAATAGAGCTATGAAGAAAAATATGGGAACTACCGATCGAGTAATCAGAATAGTAATTGCGTTAATTTTTGCCGCACTTTATTTCTCAAATGTAATCAACGATACAGTGGCGATGATTCTTAGTTTTATCGCACTCATTTTTATTTTTACTAGTGCAGTGAGCTTTTGCCCGCTATATAAAATTTTTGGAATTCAAACTTGTAAGGTTGAACGAGCATAAATATTAATCAACTTTCCGATTTCGGTGATTTATTGTTAAGATCTTGGGAATTGCAACCAATTAACGGTATAAAATGAGTTATAAAATTCCCGAGCAAACGAGGATTGGTCACGTTCATCTGAAAGTTTCCAATATCACAAAATCGCTGGATTTCTACTGCGAATTACTCGGCTTCGAATTAATTACCATGTATGGCGATAGTGCTGCCTTTATTTCTGCAGGTGGATATCATCATCATATTGGGTTAAATACTTGGCATTCGAAAGATGCCCCTCCCGCTCCGGCTCATGGTGTAGGCTTATTCCATACAGCCATTCTCTATCCAACACGAAAAGATTTAGCTATCATTTTTAAGCGATTAATGGATGCAGAATACCCGATTACAGGTGCCTCGGATCATGGAGTTTCTGAGGCAATTTATTTAGACGACCCGGATGGAAATGGCGTAGAACTTTATGTAGATCGTCCCAAAGAACTTTGGCCAAAAAATGAGGACGGCACCATCAAAATGTTTACACGTCAACTCGATATTCCATCTCTATTAAGCGAAATGGATAAATAAATACTTATTTCGGTTCTTGCTGGCTTAGGCAATGAAAACTCCCCAATCCCCACACCAAGTGAGTAGAATCGATGCCGATCACTTTTCGGGTTGGGAAGCAATCTTGAATCTTGCTCAACGCTTGATCATCGTATTTTGAATTGAAAATAGGCACGATTACATGTTCGTTTGAGATGTAGAAATTCGCATACGAAGCCGGAAGTCGCTGTCCGTTATGAAACAAAGGCTCCGGCATTTGTATATCTACAATCGTTAATCTCGACTCGTTGATCACGCCTTTCGACACTCCGGTGGGTGAGCTTGTCGAATCGGTGGGTGAGCTTGTCGAACCGGTGGGTGAGCTTGTCGAACCGGTGGGTGAGCTTGTCGAACCCCCGATCTTCATCTGTTTTAGCAATTGCAGATTTTTGTCTAAAGGCTCAAAATTCTCATCATCCCTATTCTCCTCCACCATCGTAATCACCATAGTTTCATCCACAAAACGTACCGTGTCGTCGATATGTCCATCTGTATCGTCGCCGGCAATACCATCTCTGATCCACAGTATTTCATCAACCCCGTAGAAATCACGTAGTTTTTGCTCGATTTCTTCTTTAGATAGCTCCGGATTTCGATTGGGATTCAATAAGCAAGATTCAGAAGTCATCAGCGCTCCGTCTCCGTTAAATTCAACCGAGCCCCCTTCCATAATTATGCCCGGATCTGCAATTTGTAGTCCAAGTTGAGCTGCTACTTTTCGGGGGATTTCGTTGTCTAAATCAAACGGCGGATATTTTCCACCCCAGGCATTGTATCCCCAGTCTACAATAATTTTTTCTTTCGATGGATCTTTGTTCACCAAAAAACTCGGACCATGATCACGGCACCATGCATCATTGGTAGGATTGAGATGAAAATAGATATTGTCGAGCTCAGCACCATATTGTGCAATTCGGGTAAATGCCGACTTCGCTAATTCCACACTGCCAACGTTAATCCTTACTTTTTCACTTAACGACAACACCCTTATAAATTCGCAATAGGCCGGAAATATTTGTTTGAATTTACCAGGCCAAGTATCGGTATTGTGTGGCCAACTTAGCCACGTTGCTTCGTGTTGATCCCACTCAGCCGGAAAGTAGTAACCATCCTCTTTAGGGTTACCTTCAAAGCTTTTTAAGGTTGATAAATCAGGGGCTTCAATTAGATTCATCGTCGTCTAAAAAGCGTTTTGTAATGGGTGCATAACTATCTATTCGGCGATCTCGAAAAAAGGGCCAATGCGTTCGTTTTTCATCTGATTCATTCAGATTAATTTCCAAAACTTTGGTCACTTCTTCACTTGAGGGTGCTTGGTAAGTAACGTATCCGAAACTATTGGTGACAAATGAGTTACCCCAAAATTTCATTTCACCTTCATTTCCCGTTCGGTTCACAGAGATAACCGGAATTCCATTAGCCACCGAGTGCGATTTCTGAATGGTTTGCCACGCGTTTAGCTGCTCCTCATTCGTTTGGTCATCCTGATCTTGATGCCATCCAATAGCTGTAGGATAAACGAGTAATTCAGCGCCTTTCATGGCAGTGAGTCGAGCCGCCTCGGGATACCATTGATCCCAGCAAATTAACACGCCAACTTTTGCGAATTTGGTTTCGAATACTTTGTAGCCCAGATCTCCAGGAGTGAAATAAAACTTTTCAAAATAACCGGGATCGTCAGGGATGTGCATCTTTCGATATTTACCCAGATACGAGCCGTCGGCATCCAACACGGCTGTGGTATTGTGATAAATCCCTGCAGTCCTTTTTTCAAATAAAGACGCGATTATGACCACACCCAATTCTTTCGCTAATTCCGAAAATCGGTTGGTAGATGGACCGGGAATCGATTCTGCCAATGCGAAGTTATCGTAGTCTTCCACATCGCAAAAATACAACGACCGAAATAACTCCTGCAGACACACAATCTGAGCCCCATGCTCTGCAGCCACTCGGATTTCCCGTTCCACTTTATCCATATTCTCTTCCGGATTGGGAGAACAGCTCATCTGAATGAGCGCCACTTGTACATTTCTTTTTTCCATGTTCGAAAGATAGAAAGAAAACGGGATGAAAAAGCAATGAGGATCAAGGATTATTCGCCACTAAAACACAAAACCACGAAAAAAGGGTTTGTCCTTGCGATCCCTATACATCTGGTTAGAAAGCTAGTTGTTATTTAAGAAACTCAAGATTCCTGCCTTCGCAGGAATGACTTGGTAATACATCTAGAAAGTAGATAAAGGGAAATTTATGGGTTCGGCGTTTAAAGCATATCGTCACCGCGTATTCGTTACCAAGCCTAGAATTGAACTTGAGATGCCGGTTTATTTCCGGCATGACTACTAGATATTTTGTGCTAAAAACACTCAAAAATCGTAAAAAGTCTCCCTCCCTAGTCTTAGGGAGGGAACAAGGGTGGGTGAAAAAAACCAAAACAAGCATCAGTATTCGCCACTAAAGCACAAAACCACGGTAAGGGTTGTCATTTCGAACGAAGTGAGAAATCTAGTTGGAAGTTCGATTAAACGACCACCCCTCCAATGGAGGGGAATTGAATATCAGAACTAAGAAATAGTTACAAGAATCAAAATTGAACAATATTCCTAATTCTCATATTCCTAATTCCTAATTAACTCACCCCTTAACCGTTAAATGCCCATCTAAAAACACGTTTTGAATTTCAGTGGTTAAAAAATCAACCAAAGCTCCATTCCCGGCAATAATTCGTTTTCCGAACAGCCAGTTATCCCCGCCTTTCCAATCAGTTACGATTCCGCCTGCTTCTTTAATGATGAGCGATCCCGCACCTACATCCCACGGAGACAATCCGTACTCGTAGAAGCCCTCAACACGTCCGGCTGCCACACAGCATAAATCGTAAGAAGACGCGCCTGCTCGGCGAATGCCATGCGTTTTTTGCATCAGATTTTTTAGCAATGCCAGGTAAGGATCAACTAAATCGAACTGGGAATATGGAAAGCCTGTTGCGATCAAGCTTTTACTTGGATCAGAAGTGCTTGAAACAGAAATCAGTGAATCATTCAACCAAGCTCCTTCTCCTTCAACAGCACTGAATAACTCATCGTGGGCTACTTCAAACACTACCGCTACTTTTGCAGCTCCATCCACCCAAAGAGCTATACTTACACAAAAAGGAGCAAATCCATGAGCAAAGTTAGTGGTTCCATCAATGGGATCGATGATCCAAATACGACCCTCAGGCAACTCTGTGTAGGTATTTGACTCCTCAGCCAAGAACTGATCCTCAGGAAACTCACTTTTTATAACCTCGATAATCTTCTTTTCTGAAGCTAAATCGGCATCCGTAACCAAGTCGTTTTTACCCTTTAATTCGATATCAAAACTTTGATTCGTGCGATATGCCTGGATGATATCAGCAGCTTCATTCGCCGCTCTTTTTGCAATTTCTAACTCTCGATTAAACTTCAAAATGAAAATTTAAAAATGATAGATTTATGTCTAATTCAAGGTAACGTTCATACAGAGTATTTTAAACCACTAATTTTGAGTTTAGGATTTATTGAGAATGCATGAAAAAATGAACTGTTTTGTGGATAGGTATTGTTTTAAAAGACTGAGATTTTGAAGATATTTGAACCAACTCATCACTCCTAACCTATTATTTGATGATCATCCCCATAGCGAGCGATCACGCAGGATTTAAAGCAAAATCCGTCACCAAAAAAATACTCGAAAAATTAGGCCATACACCCGTTGATTTCGGCGCACATGATAGCGAATCGGTTGACTACCCCGATTTTGCCGTTGAAGTATCGGAACGAGTTAATTCCGGTGAGCATGAAATCGGAATATTACTGTGTGGAAGTGGCCAAGGCGTTTGCATGACCGCGAATAAATACCCAAAAGTTCGAGCGGCGTTGGTGTATAATCAGGAAGTGGCTAAAATGACCAAATTGCATAACAATGCGAACATCATTTGCTTGCCGGGTCGGGCTTTAGAGGATAAGGAAGACGAACTTGAAGCGATCATTAGTAATTGGATCGATACCGAATTTGAAGGTGGCCGACATAATCGACGAATCGAAAAAATTGAAACTTTGACAAAAAATTCATCGGACGAATGAAATCTATTCAGGAACAAGATCCTAAAATTTTTGAACTACTTGAGAAAGAAACTAAGCGCCAAAATAATGGGCTAGAGTTAATTGCTTCCGAGAATTTTGTAAGCCGAGCCGTGATGCAGGCCAACGGTAGTAATCTTACTAATAAATACGCCGAGGGATATCCCGGCAAACGATATTATGGTGGTTGTGAATTCGCTGATGTAATTGAAGACATCGCCCGTGACCGAGCAAAAGAGCTTTTTGGAGCTGATTGGGTAAATGTTCAACCACATTCAGGCGCCACCGCAAATGCTGCGGTTTATCTCGCATTGATGAAACCCGGCGAAACCTTACTTGGCTTTGATTTGGCGCATGGCGGTCACCTTACGCACGGTTCTCCTGTGAATTTTTCAGGAATTTTCTTCAAACCCGAATTTTACGGCGTAGAAAAAGATACCGGGATGCTGGATTACGATAAAATCCGAGACAAAGCCAAAGCTGTGAATCCTAAAATGATTTCGATTGGTGCATCGGCGTACTCACGTGATTACGATTACGAAGCCTTCAGAAGTATTGCCGACGAAGTGGGTGCCCTCCTTTGGATGGATATGGCGCATACCGCCGGATTAATTGCCACCGGAAATTTGAAAGATCCTCTTCCACATGCTCATGTGGTTACCACCACCACTCATAAAACGTTGCGTGGACCTCGTGGTGGGATGATTTTGGTTGGGAAAGATGGCGAGAACACTCTTGGCGTAGTAGCACCAAAATCGGGACGTACAAAAAACTGGAGCGAAGTGCTAGACAGTGCTGTATTCCCGGGTACGCAAGGTGGTCCGTTAATGCATGTGATAACAGCGAAAGCCGTTGCTTATGGCGAAGCATTAAAACCAACTTTTAAAGAGTATCAAACTCAGGTTCAAAAAAATGCTAAGGCTTTAGCCAATAAATTCATCGATTTAGGCTACAATATTGTAAGTAATGGAACCGATAATCACCTCATCTTGATCGACCTCCGAAACAAAGGGGTAACCGGTAAAGTTGCTGAAGAGGCTTTAGGAAAAGCTGAAATCACTGTAAACAAAAACATGGTTCCGTTCGATACCGAAAGCCCGTTTGTAACCTCAGGAATTCGAATTGGAACGCCGGCGATGACCACACGTGGGCTAGGTGAAGAAGAGTTTGAATACATCGCAGTGTTGATGGATCAAGTTATCCAAAAGCCCGGAGATGAAGATGTACACCGAAAAGTAGCTGCCGAAGTGGAAGCTTTGTGTGATCGTTTTCCACTGTATGATTTCGTAACCGCTTAAAATGCCTGTATCCGATCAACCACGTAATGTGATGGGTGCTGAGCCCCCCAAAGCTGTAAAGCCGCCCGATCGTACCGATCAAATGTCGTTCCTCGAGCATCTGGAAGAACTCCGCTGGCGAATCATCAAAGGCTTTATTGGTATTCTGGTAGGCGTTACCGTTTCGTTTATTTTTTCTGATTTTGTAATTGATACCGTTCTTCTTGGTCCGACCAAGGCCAGTTTTTTCATGTACGATATTATCGGTGTTGATGCGATCGATCTCACTTTACAAAGCCGGAAATTACCAGGTCAGTTTTTCACTTTTTGGGGAATGTTGTTCGTGAGTGGATTCTTAATTGGCTCACCGATCTTCATCTATCAAATTTGGGCATTTGTTGAACCTGCCCTAGAAGCCAAAGAAAAATGGAAAACGGTAGTCAGCGCTCTGCTCATTACTTTTTGTTTCTTAGTAGGTGTTGCCTTCGGATATTTGATCTTACTCCCTTTTGCGCTGCAATTCTTTGCTACATTCAGCATTTCTGATTCAGGCATAGTCCGTAACGACTTCGATATCAATGCATACTTCAGTTCGCTGGCAACGTGGGTGGTTTCTTGTGGGATCATATTCCAGATTCCGATTGTGAGCTATGCATTATCAAAAATTGGACTTCTAACTCCTATCTTTTTAAGAACGTATCGCCGACATGCATTGGTTGGTTGTTTAATTTTAGCCGCCTTACTCACGCCTCCCGATCCGGTATCTCAAATTCTTATCGCCATGCCATTGGCTGTACTTTATGAGTTTTCTATTTGGGTTAGTGCCATAGCGGTTAAGCGTCGCGAGAAGGAATTAGAGCGTGCTTTCAGCGATTCTGAAACAAAGGAAACCGATGCTTAAACTTCGGTATTTAACTACACAGAGTATTATCTTTGTCTTTTGAAAAATAAATCGCCCGGAAAGCGGTTTACTCAACGAACTAAGATCATCCGAAAAAAATTACATGCAATCATCCAGAACATTTTCCGCAGTTTTTATCGCCCTTTTTTCAATTGTATTTCTATCAAGTTGCGATGAAGACAATGACTTATTTACTATTGACTATTCGTTAGCTGAAGAATTCCTTTTCGACACTACCGGTGCTGAACGTTCAGTAACCGATACCGGTGTTATTTTATATCAAATCGAAAATGGCTCTGGTGAACTTGAAGTTGTATCACGCGATAATATCTTGTTGTATTACACCATTCGATTTAAGCCCAACAATGCGATAATCGAAAGTTCATATGCTAACAACAGTACTTTTCCTCTTCAGTTTAATGGAATTGCTGCTGCATCAAACACCAAAGGTAACGGCTTTGTTGAGGCAATCATCGGCATGAAAGAAGGAGAAAAGCGCGTTGCTGTAATTCCACCGACACAAAGCGTTTATTCTGACACAGTGATTGTTGACTTAGAATTAGATTCTATCCTCTTTTAATCGATAAAAATACGTTGTATTGAAGGGTGGATTCTCGTGGTGATTTCATATGGGATCGTCTGCCCTTTTTCTGCCCATTCTTTGGCGCTTTGGGCATTTCCACCCAGCAATGTTATTTCTGTTCCTGGATCGAACTTCTCATCTTTTAAAAACACCATCGAATAATCCATACTGATGGTCCCGGCTTGTTCAAAGCGTGTTTGATTAATGGAGTACTCAATTTTACTACTTAAAATCCTTGATACTCCCGCAGCATAGCCCGTTGGAACAGCTGCAATGTAGCCATCAGTTGGAGCAACCCATCGCATCCCATAACTTACCGCTTCTCCTTTCGAGATAGGTTTAACTTGCATTAAAAACGATTTCCATTCGATGGCGGGTTCCAAATCTGTGATCTGCTCCTCACCTGCGCCATATCCATATAAAGAAACTCCCGGACGAACCGCATCAAACTGTAAATCAAGTTCCGGATAATGAAAAATTGCACCGGTATTTGCGGTGTGGGTCATCAATTCCGAATCAAATTTAGTTCTGAGGTTCTTAAACAAATCGAGTTGAGTGTCGACTTCAGGATTCCCCGGATCGTCGGCCTTGGCAAAATGAGTATAAATCCCTGTGCATGTTAAACCCGGAAATTTTGCCATTTTTGAAACTACGTCTTCAACTTCGTTCGGGAGTACTCCAAGCCGACGCATCCCCGTATCCAAATTAATTTGATACTCGGTTCCATCTTTGAGTAATCCCAAAATCGAAGCATCGGTTAGCGAAGCGGTTAGTTTAAAATCAGCATAAAGCGATGCTGTTTCTGCAGAAGGAGATTCAAAAACCAAAATTGGAAGTTTAATATCGGCCTCTCGTAACCTCACCCCTTCATCAACTCGCGCCACACAAAACCAATCCACAACCGGTTCAAGTCGCTGAGCAGTTTGGATTAAATCATGCCCGTAGGCATTGTCTTTAACCACCGCCATGGTTTGTACGTTTCTGTTTAGCCGTTTCTTTATTGCCGATACATTGTTCAGCAATTTTGAGGTGTGCACGTACACCGTAGAGTTCAATTGAACCACTTTGATTTTCTATGATTTTTTAAAATTACATTGGCTGCATTGTAACCGGCTGCACCAAAAACTCCACCTCCCGGATGGCACGATGCACTGGATAAATACAGGTTTTTTATAGGCGTTTCGTAGCGACTCATTTCCGGAATCGGGCGAAACATAAACATTTGATCGAAACTCATTTCAACATGCATCACGTTACCGCGAAGTAACCCATGTTTTCGTTCGATGTCGAGTGGAGATTGAATGTACCAATCGATGAGTTTGTCCTTCATATTTGGCGCATAATCGACCACAACATCGTAAATCTTTTGGGCTTCTCGTTCTCTGATGTCATCCCATTTCACACCACCTGCTAATTCATAGGGATGCCATTGCGCCCACACAAACATGGTATGCTTGCCGTCTTTGGCAACTTCTGGGTCTATTTTTGAGAAAGTCATTGCCAATACCGCCGGTTTCTCGGGCGGACGTTTCTGCATGTAATCGCCAATGGCGTTGTTCATGTATTGCACCGACGGCGCCATGAGTTGAATTCCATTGTGGATATAAGGATCATCGGGTGCTGATGTGTATTGCGGAAGTTCGTCTACAGCACATCGGATCACCATTCCAAAACCATTACCCACGTTAATATTCTTCACCTTTGTAAGCATTGAAGATTCGAGGTGATCTTTCCCAACCATCTTAAGCATAGTGGTTTGCACATGCGCATTAGAAATGATGATCGGTGCTTTAAAATCTTCCCCATCTTCGGTAACAACACCTACTGCTTTACCTTGTTCGATAAGAATCTTTGAAACCGGAGAATTAGCTCTGATTTCTCCACTATGTGCTTCAATCAGGTTTTTCATTGCTTGGGTGAGCATCCCACTCCCACCTTTTGGGTGTTTTGCGCCAGACTCGTGCAACATACTTTGCCACCCTGCAAAATCACCGGTTGCTGAATGATCTGGTAATGGTCCGGATTGAGCTGCAAACCAAAGCAAAGCTGCTTTCATGTATTCACTATCAAAGGCATCGTCTACCACTTTCCCATAGCTCGAGAGAATCTTTTGTAGACCGGGCATTTGTTCACCTCGTTCAAACATTGAGCCATCGCGCATCTGCTGTTTAGCCATGGTAGAAATAATATTCCCGCCCGTGGGTACACTCATAAATGTTTTTAGTACTCCTTTGTTGATTTTCCCCCAAAACCGAATGAACTGATGATAATTCTTGACATCTTCCGGTGCTACTTTCGATATCGATTCTAAGGTGCGATCTACATCCTTCCAAAAATGAATAACTCCTTTACCTGTGGGTACCGGGTACGACATAATTGGATCCATATCGATGTACTCAAGTCCGTATTTCTCGAGCTCCAATTCTTCGATAATCCCAGTTTGATGAATCATGATGTGAACTGAAGAGCCTACATCCATCTTAAAACCATGTGGATTCTCCTCACTTTGGAACATAGTTTCGGTACACACTGCTCCGCCGATTGTATCTCTGCGCTCGAGAACCAGAATTTTAAATCCGTTTTTTGCGAGATAACATCCCGTTGTAAGTCCGTTATGCCCCGAACCGATGATAATAGCGTCGAATGAATTCATAGCATGAAAATAAAATGAATTGAATGAAAGTGAACTTTTTTTAAGTATAATTGTGTGAAATAACCAAAGCCTGTTACCTGCCATTCACCCATGAATATGAATATCGGTAGATTTACCATAGAACAATTAAGTGAAGGAATATTTGAAGTTTATGATGGGGGCGTATTCAAAAAAGTAAACGCAGTTGATATCACCGGTAAGCAACCCGATTTTAATCCGATGGGTTTTACTCCAACTGTGGGCATAGATCCAATATTAATTCAACACGGTAAGCAGGTAATTCTACTCGATACCGGTCTTGGTTGGGGCTTAGATAAAGGAAGTACCTATACCGATACTTCGAATTTGAAAACCAATCTCGATATTTTTGGGCTAAAACCGGAAGATGTTACTCATGTAGTGCTTTCTCATCTTCATTTCGATCACGCTGCCGGTGCTACTTACGTTGATAACAATGCCATTACAAAACCTACGCTCCCAAATGCTCACTATTTTGTGCAAAAGCTGGAATGGTATTACGGGGTAGAACAAGCGATGGGTCCGTCCAGTGATCAAGCAAATCAATACCAGATGGATGAGCTTTATAAACTGCATGCTGAAGATCGGTTGGTGTTAATCACCGATAAGGCTTTTGAGTTGATTCCGGGAATCCAATTAATCCACACTGGTGGACATACACCGGGGCATCAGATTGTGAAAATCCAGGATGAGGAAGCTAATCAAACGGCCTATTATTTAGGCGATTTGGTTCCGAGTGAAATTCATTTGAATCATTACTTTATGCAAACGGCTGATGTGGATCCTCTTCAATCCAAAAAAGCGAAAACTATATTGTTACGGCAAGCTTCAAAAGAATCCGCTGCTTTAATCTTTTATCATTCTATTCACACCAAAGCAGGCATTTTAAGTAGAGATAAAAACAAGCAGTATGTATTGGAAGAGTTCTGAATTATGTATTTAATTATATATGCACTTACTACGCTTTATTACGTAAAATGGAGCTTTAAATTATTGAGCTAAAATCCACTTCTTAGCTGCATCAATTTTATTAAACACTTTAATATTTACCCCACCCCGACTAACAGTCTCAATAAGAAACTCTTCGGATATACCTGTTGGTTGGTAAAGAGCAGCTATTGTAAAACCGTTCATTTTACGGCGCAGTTGTTTTCCAAAATCATAATTGTCGGATATATCGGTGGTATTCTCTTGGTAACGCAGATCTACTATAAATTTCTTTGTACCTAATTCTTCACAAAATTTTTGAATGTTGTCGCGAAAAGAATGCCTTTCTTCCCCGGTTATAGGTCCTCGCCAACATGCGTATACTACATCTCCCTCTTCTAATTTATGTATTGTTGCTTTCATAACTTTTATTCATCATAACCATATTCTTCTTTATTTATACCACTTAGTTAAACTAGAAAAAGAAGTAAAAGTTCCTCCCTATGTTAAGTATTAATTAAACTTAATAATAAACCGAGTATAGATATTCCATAGAAAATATGGTCTGTCTAATATTATTATTTACGTTATTTAAATCATCCGCTTACCTTCAATCGCTATCCTAAAATCAAACGCACCTGTTGATATGAAATCATTCTTTCTGGCTTTCTTTATTGCAATATCCTTTTCGCAGGTTTTTGCTCAATCAGCAGATCCGCTAAAAATAGGTGTAGTTGGATTAACCCATACGCACGTTCATTGGATTTTAGGTCGTGAAGACATCGGTGATATTGAAATTGTTGCTATTGTTGAACCAAACAGGGAGTTGGCACAGCGTTATTCAGATCAGCATGGATATTCGATGGATATCGTATTCGACACGATGGAAGAAATGTTTGCATCCGTAGAAGTTGAGGCTGTAACTGCCTTTGGAACTATTTATGAACATCTGGAAGTAGTTCAAGAAAGTGCTCCACGTGGGGTTCATGTGATGGTTGAAAAACCACTAACTGTCAGCCTTGATCATGCAAAAGAAATGAAGCGTCTGGCAGAAGAACATAATATCTATTTGCTTACCAATTACGAAACAACATGGTACGCCTCAAATCATGCCTTAAAAGAAATTGTAGGTGACAACGAAATTGGTCTCCTTCGAAAAGTTGTGGTTCATGATGGCCATAAAGGTCCGGCAGAAATTGGAATTAATAGCGAGTTTTTAGAATGGCTGATTGATCCCGTACAAAATGGAGCCGGTGCATTAACCGATTTTGGATGTTACGGCGCCAATTTGATCACCTGGCTAACAAAAGGTGAACGCCCGATTTCTGTATTTGCACTCACTCAAACGATCAAACCGGAGCTTTATCCGGAGGTAGATGATGAAGCGACCATTCTCCTGGAATACCCAACCATGCAAGGCATTATACAGGCCAGTTGGAATTGGCCAATCTCTCGAAAAGATATGCAAGTGTATGGCAAAACCGGTGTTGCTTTTGCCGATGATGCAGAAACATTACGGTTTCAAAAAAATGAAAATTTTGATATAGAAACGGTTAAGCTTCCCTCACTTCCTTCACCATTTCATGATCCTTTCGCTTATTTTAAAGCTGTTATTCGGGGCGAAATTCAAGAACAACCCATGAGTTTATCATCCTTAGAAAACAACATGATTGTAATGGAAATTCTGGATGCAGCAATGCAAAGTGCCGAAACCGGTAAAAAAGTTTATCTCGATGACTAACCGAGTAAGTCTATTTTTTTGTGTTTTCTTCGTTATGCTTATTTCGGCATGCAAAGAAAATGGAATTAGTTTAGAATCTGCAGGTTTACGAGGCGAAGTAACCGGTAATTGGGAGCCACTTGATGAAGGCGACACGCTTGAAGTTTATGTTCATTTAAACGATCAAATACATTTAGGTAACCCCTCATTTGAAATCACTTCTTTACCCGAAGCTCATATAAACACCTTTCAAGTATGGACAGACTCAAATTACGCGAGAGATTCGTTACATGTTTACTATCCCATCGAAACTGATTGTATTGTTATAGATGAGCAAACTGTGTGCTACGCAACAGAGTATATTATTGAAAATGCGAATTCATCTACATTTAGGTATTTGGGCAACGATTACGGTACCGATGGCAACGAACTATTTTTTAAGGGCAAAGTCCTGCGTGGTTCTAACGACGAAGGATTTTAGAACTAATTAAATCCAAATGAGGCTACTCTTTCGTAAATAGTTTGTACCAAGCAACTTAGTTAGTTTTATGCATCGACTTATTTTTCTTACTCCCCTTATGTGTTTTATCTACTTATTTCATCTATTGTAGCCCCAACATCGTTTCCTATAGATGAGCCACAACGCCTCGCTCCCGGCATCATATCTACTGAAATGGGAGAATTTAATCCAACTTATGATGTAGACCGAGGAGAGTTTTACTTCATGCGACGCACTCCGGGATTGTTTGATTACACGATTATGGTGAGCATGAAAACTGAATCGGGTTGGTCGGAACCGGAAGTCGCTTCCTTTTCAGGCGAACATCGCGATGATTCGCCCTACCTTTCTGCCGATGGGAACACTTTATTTTTCGATTCTGATCGCCCCCACCCCGAAGTAGCTTCGCGCTCTATCAATATTTGGAAAACCGAAAGAGGCGAAACCGGTTGGTCGGAACCCAAATTAGTTCGGTCAGCAAGCATCAATAATGAAAATGAATCTGAACCAGGCCGCGACGAATTTGGTCCTGTGCTGGATGGCAATGATAATTTAGTTTTCTATTCTTTTCGAGCCCCATTCAGAGGCGGAAAACGATTTCAGCTTTCTTCGGGGGATAATTACCAAAACTTACAAACAATCGATGATTTACCTGATCCCTCGGCACGTACTTTTGTGAGTTATATTTCATTTTCGAACGATGGTAAAACGGCTATTATGGATGGTAGACATCCCGGTAGGCGCGATGCGGGGCTTTTCTATTCTTGCAAGGATGCCTTCGGTGATTGGAGTGAAGCAGAATTACTCCCAAAAGTGAATACCACTTCTTCTGAAAGTGGCCCCCGTCTTTCATCGGATAGTTCTCTGTTATTTTACGTTAGCAACACTCCGGCGAAACTACCTCTTGAACCCAATGGCGATATCTTCTTTATTTCAACTGAAGAATTGCCTGTTCCTTGTGAGTAGGATATATATCTTAGATTCTACGATGCTAAATCATCAAATATTTCTTCTTAAATGTACCGTTTCTTCAAATCTATAAGGAAGGATTCTCAATCGATGAATAAAACGAAAAAGTACACCGCGTATGCGGTGGGCGAAATTTTCTGGTTGTTGTAGGCATATTAATCGCATTGCAAATCAATAATTGGAACGAATACAATAAAAACCACGATCTTGCGGTAAAGTATCTTAAAAATGTTCAAACCGATTTAGCCAGAGATACCTCGGTGTTTTCTTCTACTTTGGTAACCATAGAACAAATAAAAGACTTTAAAGCGTGGGGGTTACAACAACAAGACTTTTCAACCATCGATGTTAATTATCTCTCTGCATTGATAAGCCAAAAATATTTCAATATTCAATCTAACGATCAGGCTTTTCAAAGAATGAATGATCCGAACGTCATGAATATCATCGAGTTCGATTCTGTATTCATGGCTATTAATTCCTACTATACGTTTAATCAGGATTACTTGAATTGCTTTAACGAATGGGACAAGGAATCATCGCTAAAAGAATCAGATTACTGGAATCTCCAAGGGATTAACGAAATAAATTTTTCCTCACCACAAGACAGTATTCCAATTATCCAAGATCCAGAAATCAGAAAACAACGATTAGAAGATCGTATCCTCTCTTTAGAAGGTAGAAATTACATTAAAATGAGTCTTCTCCGTGTCTCTACCATCGAAGGCATTTATAAGCGGCAACTCGAAACAGCAAAACGCTTGATAACACGCATCGAAAAAGCACTTGAATCTATTTAACCAAAGATTTCGTAGAGGATTCCGTTTACATAGTTAGCAATTCAAAAATGGGGTATTAATGGAATCACTTGTACAACCTGTTCAGCAAAAATCTCGAATTCAATCACTTGATATACTTCGTGGTATTGCCATATTGGGAATCCTAATCCTGAATATTCAAAGTTTTGCAATGCCGGGAGCAGCCTATCTCAACCCAACTGCTTTTGGAGATTTTGATGGTTTAAATTTTTGGGTATGGTTATTCAGTCATGCTTTTGCAGATCAGAAATTTATTACCATTTTTTCCATTCTTTTTGGAGCGGGGATTGTATTAGTTACTCAAAAAGCTGAGGCCAAATCCGGAAAATCAGCCGGTTTACATTACAAGCGTAATTTTTGGCTCCTCATCATTGGCTTAATTCATGCACACTTAATTTGGTATGGTGATATTCTTGTAGCTTATGCTCTTGGGGGTTTCATTGTTTACTTTTTCAGAAAGATGCAGCCAAGAACACTTCTCATTCTCGGCACTTTGGTATTCTCTGTCCATTCAGTCTTGTACATCATGACTGGCACTTCAATCCCCTATTGGCCCCAAGAAGCACTCCAAGATACCATGTTGATGTGGCACCCACCTACATCAGAAATACAACAAGAAATCAATGCTTTAACTGGTTCTCTTTCCGAACAGATTAATTATAATTCTGCAGGAGCCTTAGTGATGGAAACTATGGTTTATGCCATTTTATTTTTCTGGAAAACAACAGGCTTAATGCTCATCGGAATGGCTCTTTATAAGATGGGGATTCTTAGTGCAGAAAGAAGTTCAACCTTCTATAAAAGAGGACTTCTTGTAGGATTTATTATAGGATTCCCAATAGTTATTTACGGTATGATTCAAAATCTAGCTGTAAACTTTAGTTTCGAATACTCCATGTTTCTGGGATCACAATATAATTACTGGGGTAGTTTATTCGTGAGTTTCGGCTATATATGTGCTGTTATGCTCTTGGCTAAATCAGGCAAATTCGAAGCCCTAAAATCCAAACTTGCGGCAGTTGGGCAAATGGCACTTACCAATTATATCGCTCAATCCGTGATTGGTGTATTACTGTTTTTTGGAATTGGATTTGGACTTTTTGGTGAAGTAGATCGAATCATGCAGTTAACCATTGTATTTGCAATTTGGGCCTTACAACTTTGGTGGTCGAAACCGTGGTTAGATCGTTATAAATTCGGTCCTCTTGAATGGGTTTGGCGTTCACTTAGCTATTGGAAAAAGCAGCCAATGAAACGATCATAGATATCAAGATTTTTCATTGTTTACCTTCTAAAAAGCGCTAAGAATGATAATTTCTGAGGAATAATTATCTACTTGCCCATATGAGATTTATTCTTCCTCTACTCTTTCTTTTAACATCATCTACCTTTGCCCAAAATACCTACTCCGTTACGGTGCTAGATCACGATTCGGGCGAACCCATTGCCGGTGCCAGTGTGTATTTCCCGGGCTTGCAGAAAGGAAACGTAACCGATGCTACTGGTAAAGCCACAGTAAAGAACATTCCGGATGGCATTTTTACTATCGAGATTTCCTTTTTGGGATATGAAACCTTTGGTTATGCTCGCGCCTTTCCATTAGCCGACGCTTTTAAAAACGAAACCGTTGAACTGGAACTCGATCACGAAGAATTTGAAGAAATCGTAGTTCAATCTACCCGATCCAGTCGAACCATCGAGGATATTCCCACACGAATTGAGTTTATTGCCGGCGAAGAATTATCTGAAAAAGGAAATATGAAACCGGGTGATATCCGCATGTTACTTAACGAAAGTACGGGCATCAGAACACAGCAGACCTCTGCAACGAGTTACAATTCCAGCATACGAATACAAGGTTTGGATGGAAAATACACTCAGTTATTGCGCGACGGTCTTCCCCTCTATTCCGGCTACTCAGGTGGATTGAGCCTGATGCAAATTGCTCCTCTCGATCTCAAACAAGTGGAAGTGATAAAAAGTGCATCCTCCACTTTATACGGCGGTGGAGCCATTGCCGGAATTGTGAATCTTATCACAATAACGCCAGATAATGAACCTGAGCTAAGTTTTATGGTAAATGGTACATCCGCACTTGGACTAGACCTGAGTGGTTTTTATTCAGCTCGGAACCAAAAAATCGGGACAACCGTCTTCACTTCTTACAATCACGGAACACCTTACGATCCGGCGGATATAGGATTAACGGCTATTCCAAAGTTTGATCGTGTTACTGTTAATCCCAAAGTGTTTTTCTATTTAAGCGAACAAACACAACTTATTACGGGCTTCAATTTTGTGAGTGAACTGCGTGAAGGTGGAAATATTGAGTTACTCAAAGGCAACGAACAACAAGATTCGCATTATTTCGAAAGCAACGATACCGATCGTTTTTCAACCCAAATTCAGCTTAATCACTCCATCAATAACTCAATGGAAATGGAGTTCAAAAACACTTTCAGTTATTTCGATCGAGAGATTCAGGTTCCCACCTACACCTTTTCGGGTACTCAGTTTTCGTCGTTTAGTGAGCTAAATATGAGTCGGGTTTCGCAGGATTACGAGTGGATAGCGGGAATCAATCTATGGACCGAATCCTTTGATCAGTCGATACCATCCGACGTTGAACAACTAGATTTCAATGAATCCACTGTTGGTATTTTCGCTCAAAACACTTCAAACTTATCGCCAAAATGGACTCTTGAAAGCGGATTACGATTCGATGTTCATTCTGAGTATGGCGCTTTTCTTCTACCGAGAATTTCGCTGATGTATGAAGCAGATTCTGATCTCACTTATCGTTTAGGAGGTGGATTAGGCTACAAAACACCCACCGTTTTTAATGAGGATGCGGAACGTATTCAGTTTCGAAATATCCGACCACTTGATCCTTCCCTACTCGATGCAGAGCGTTCGTTGGGTATTAATTTTGATGTGAATCGAAACTTTGTTTTGGGCGATGAATTAACGCTTTCTCTTAACACTTTACTGTTTTACACCCGCATCGAACAACCGTTACAATTGCGCATCCGTGACAATGAAGCAGCATTCGTTCAAACCGATGGGAATGTTCGGTCGCAAGGTATGGAAGTAAATATGAAATGGGCATATGATCATTTTAAACTATTTATTGGCTACACCTTTGCTGATGTTGTACAGGAAGAAGATGGGGTTTCATCTGAGTTTCCACTTGTTGCAAAAGGTCGTCTCAATAATGTATTGATGTATGAAAAGCACGGCGAATTCTGGATCGGATTAGAAGCCTATTTTTTCAGTCCGCAGCAACTCACGGATGGCAGTGAAGGTCAAGCTTATTGGATTGCCGGACTCATGACCGAAAAAGTGATTCGAGAAGGATTTTCGATCTTCCTGAATTTTGAAAACTTCTTGGATACACGTCAAACTGCTTTCGATACCATTTTTACCGGCTCGATCGATAATCCGCAGTTCCGTGATATTTATGCTCCGGTGGATGGCTTTGTAATTAATGGCGGGTTTAAACTGAAGTTTTAGTATTGATTTGAAACTTGAATGGTCTCATTCGTACAGAATCCCGAATTTTGAATCTAATTTATTTCATGAGACTTATTTTCAGATCTAACAGCTTATTCGCTTCGATTCTAATTTTAGCACTAACCGTAGGATGTGCGCCTAAAAATACCTCACCTGAAAAGTTGACTCCAGATCAGCTTGTCGCCAATTATTACGAGGCTGTTGGCGGATACGATGCCATCAAAGCGATAGAAACCTTGCAAATTCGAGGCTATTACATCGAGCCTGCCTACGATTTTTTGATTCCTGCCAGTATTCTCAAAAAACGCCCGAATTATCGCTTAATCGGTGACATTGAAAGAGTTGGGTTCGAAGAAGGTTTCAATGGTACTGCATGGGAATATCATTCGGACAGAGGTCTAATATTAAGAGAAGGTGAAGCAAAAGAGGCCATTTTGGTAGGCGCTGAATTTGATCATCCCTTTATAGATGCCAAAGAAAAAGGGAATGAGCTACTGATAATAGGATCTCGATTTATTGGTGGACGAAACACCATCGAGCTTGAAGTAACTATGCAGGTTATGGAAAACCCTTATGTGGCATCGTATTATTTTGATGAAGATAACTTCCTGTTGGTAGCCCAGCGAAAAGTGATGCCCATTCATGCGGTTGGTCCTGATGTGGAGATCATCAATCTTTATTCAGATTTCAGACCGGTAAACGGAGTACTCTTTCCATTTGCAAGTATCGAGCGCAACGAAAACACCTTCGAGTTTCTAAATGCAACCATCTGGAATGAGATCATCGCCAACGAAGAAATTCCCATGGAAACCTTCGATCCACCTGGGGATTAAAACGAGTTTATTAAAGCCTTGAATGCACAAATTCGTTAGTGAAAGGTTGTGGGTGGGGAATGATAAATGCTAAGTTTTAAGTGTTAAATGAGCGGGTTGTGGATAAATGTTCGACACGAAAGCACTGTAAATTAATAAAAGTTTACATACGAGCAGAATCTCGCCGTTTTTGTGCCTTCGGCAGGCTCAGGCACCAGCGAGTATCCCAAATAATAGGATAAGAAACCAGTGGGTGAGCTTGTCAAACCCCACCGATGATTACTTCAACTTGGAAAATTTATGATCCCCGCCTTCGCGGGGATGACACCAGAAAAGTATTAAAGAGATGAAGAGGTTTCCCCTACTTATTCATCGAGATCAAAAACTCTTCGTTGTTTTTCGTGCCTTTCACTTTTTCAAGAAGAAACTCAGCAGCTTCGAAGGAATTCATGTTAGTCATGTAACGGCGCAGGAGCACTACTTTTTCACGTTCGGCATCGCTTACAAGTAATTCTTCGCGACGTGTACCGCTTCTGAATACATCAATCGCAGGATAGATTCTGCGATCAGAAATTCTACGATCTAGAACGATTTCTGAGTTACCTGTTCCTTTAAATTCCTCAAAGATCACATCATCCATACGAGAGCCGGTTTCAACCAATGCCGTAGCAATAATGGTCAGCGATCCTCCACCTTCAATATTTCTTGCTGAACTGAATTGCTGACGGGGAATTTTAAGTGCTTCGGAATCCACACCTCCGGTCATAGTTCTGCCCTTGTTGCCGGCACAAACATTGTAGGCTCGAGCAAGTCGGGTAATAGAATCGAGTAGTAAAAGTACATCGTGGCCACTTTCAACCAAACGTTTTGCTTTTTCGAACACAATTTCGGCAAGACCTTTGTGATTTTCCGGCTTTTCATCAAAGGTTGAAGCAACCACTTCGGCGCCTTTCACGGCACGTTCCATTTCGGTTACCTCTTCAGGGCGCTCATCCACTAACACGATTAAGATCTTTGTTTCAGGATGGTTGTTAGCTACCGCATTCGCAATATTTCGAAGAATGGTCGTCTTACCGGTTTTTGGTTGAGCTACAATGAGTTGTCGCTGTCCTTTACCCACCGGTGCAAACATGTCGATGAAACGTGTAGTGTACTCATTAGGCTGATATTCCAGCTTATAGCGCTCATCCGGGTGAATTGGTAGCATATCATCGAAAACTCCGCGATTGTCCATGTCGGTTGGAATACGACCGTTTACGCCTTCAACACGGAGCAGTGCGAAATATCGCTCACCAACTTTGGGTGGACGGATAATTCCGATAACACAATCACCTTGACGCAGTCGAAAACGTTTAATTTGCGATGGCGACACATAAATGTCATCCGGAGATGCTTTGTAATTGTAGTTTACTGATCGCAAGAATCCATATCCATCCGGTAAAATCTCCAGCGTACCTTCATTCACTAAATAAGGCCCAAGCTGAGGGATAATTTCATCTAAACGCTCTTGCAGCGTTGGTTTGTCAGACACCGGAAGTTGATCATGCTCATGATTTCTTTTATTCCGATTGTTGTTCTGATTCTTCCGGTTGTTATTTCGATTCTTATTGTTCTGTTGCTTCTTTTTATCGTCTTTTTTCTCCTCTTCCTCTTTCTTGTAAGAAACAATGTGAGAGTGATTTCCATAGGATTTCATCTCATCTTCTTTTTGAGAACTTTTTTCTTGAACGGCCGGTTTTTTAGCTTCACCCTCTAGAGGAAGTGCCGTTTGTCCGGCTCCGGATTTCTCTTTTATCTGATCGATTAAGTCTTTTTTGCGTACGCCTGTAACTCTTCTGATACCTATGGATTTCGCAATTACCTGGAGTTCACCCAGTTTTTTAGATTCGATATTTTCGAGTTCTTTGGCCGAAATACCCGCGGTCTGATTATCTGACATAAATATTTTTGCTATTGCAATGTATGATCTTACTGAATTTGGGGCGAGCGCAAGCAAATGTGTGTAAAGCGCTCAATCAGGTAAGGATTTAAATGATGGTGGAAAAGTCTGAATAGTTCAAATGAGTTAACCACCGCTTTACAATACTGTAAAAGTAAAAACTTCCCGTAAAAATTACTACTTCATCATTCAATTCGTGTAATAAGTTTTTGATCGACTTTTCGTCGACGGTTTTAACCGCTAAATGTGGTTGAATATCAGCCGCAGAAGCTGCTCGTTCCGAATCAATTTCGTAATAGTAACACGGCTCTAATGCTTTGAATTTTGCCAACACTTCAGGCTGTGCTTTGTCTTTCATAAACGACAAAACGAAATGCACTTTCTCGGTATTTAGCTCGGTAGCTGCTTCCAACATCGAGTTGATTGCCACTAAATTATGCGATCCTGAAAAGTACCACTCCTTAAGCGGATTCAGTTTCTCAAATCGAGCGGGAACGCCCCTGAACTGTTCTATTGACCGTATTTCGGCAGAACGGTCGACAGGAAATTTTTCGGATAGTGCACGAACGGCAGTAATTGAAGTTGCCACATTCCACATATTTACAGGCTCGTAAAACTGTGTTGAAATAAATCGTCCCCACCCTTTTAGCATGATATTTCGTTCGCGCCAAACCGGTTGTATATCGCCGGCTTTTACCAAAAGTGCATATTCTTCAGTAGCTTTTTTTTCGATAAGAGACAGCTCTTCACCTTCGATATTGCCAATCACAACAGGAATTTCTTTTTTAATGATTCCTGCTTTTTCTTTTGCTATTTCAGGCAGGCTTCCACCAAGTATATCAGTATGATCGAGACCAATACTTGTAATTATTGAGAGTTCAGGCTTGATAATATTGGTTGCATCCAACCTCCCTCCCAATCCTGTTTCTATGATCGCTATATCAACTTCAGCCTTATCGAAAGCCCAAAATGCAAGGGCGGTACTAATTTCGAAATAAGTGAGTTCGTGCTTTTCAATCAGCGGCTTAGCTTTTTTAAAGAATCGAAGAATTTCATTGTCATCAATTTCTTTACCGTTGATTTTAAAGCGTTCGTTATAACGCTCAAGATGTGGCGAAGTAAAAACTCCCGTGATGTATCCTGCTTCGCGATAAATGGCTTCCAAAATTGCACAAACTGATCCTTTCCCATTGGTTCCCGCAACATGAATAGACGGAAACGAGTTTTGCGGATCTCCTAAATCTGCACAAAATGCGGTGATTTTATCAAGACTGAAATTGGCCGCACTTTTCCCTTGGTTAGCAAACATTGGAATGCTATCAAGGAATTTCCATACATCCCTAATGGATTTAAGCTGACTCATTCTGTAAGATGTTATTTTTCATTAACTCCCATTGCTTCTTAATGGTAAGAAAATTTTGATTACTAACAGAAAAGAATGTCCCATCGATGTCGCTAACCGGAATTAGCCCTTGAACAGCGTTAGTTACGAAAACATAATCTGCGTCTAACAAGTGTTCTAAACGATAGCTACTCTCTTCTAATTCAATAGTTCTTGAACGGCGTATGGCTTTTATCAACAAATTACGAGTGATGCCATGTAGCAAATCACAATCGGTTGAAGGAGTACACAGGATATCTCCATTTCCCCAAAAAATATTAGACGATGTCGTTTCACTTACAAAACCATCTAACGTGAGTAAAATGGCATCGTCGGCTAAGTGTTTTACTGCTTCTTGTCCGGCAAGAATATAGTTAAGACCGTTACTTAGCTTCGTTGATCTTCGCAACGCTTGATTAGGAATTACCGGAGTTTTTGCAACATGTAACCGTACTGATTCTTTAGATTCTGAAACCGGAATTACCTGAATTAAACAATCAGAAGAAGATTCGTCAATTACAAAACCTCGACCACCACGTCGCCATATTTGAATGCGAACTATGGCATCCGTTTCTGCTAAGTTGTTAACCTGAAGTAGTGATTGAATGATAGAATAAAAATCATCTTTCTGAATATCTGAAGTTAAATTCAAATACAGCATCGATTGATGAAGGCGATGTATATGGGCATCGAAAGCCAAAAAATTTCCGCTAAACGATCGTATGGTTTCAAAGCAGCCATCCCCATACATCAAACCTCTATTATTTGGCGAAATTCGCAATGATTCGAGAGGAACAATCTCCCCATTCATTGCGACAAAACTGTTCATTGAGCACTAAATTCATGGATTATCGTATCAGCAGCGCCCTTTTTGTAGCCAACGTGGCTTTCTACGAATTCACCTTTTTCGTTTAGTAAAAAGTAGCTCGGAATACCCGGCACTTTCAGCTCGTTAAAAAGCAGTGTACCGTCGATGTAAAGAAAATCGTGATTCGGAAGTGCCGTTTTAGCTTCTTCGGTAGCGTCTTTTACAAGCGCTGCAACAACGGCATAGTTCTCGTTATTATGTAATGAATCTAGTTCCATCATTATTTCAGCTGATTTATCCGACCATGATGACCAGAATAAAACGATAACTCGTTTGCCTTGCAAATCGTTTAGTCGAAGGCTATCGGCTTCTGATCCACCTACAACCGGATTATTTAAACTACCTAATTGCCGGTACGACTGTGTGTTTTCCCTAAAATTCGCCTCTTGCTCGTCTTTAAAATTGAACGAAGCAAACACGATAAATACCATCGTAATAATTGCACCTATACCAATGAATGGTGCGAAATATTTTTGATCAAGTTTCATGTGGGGAAAGTACAAAAACTTCCCCACACGTAGAATCTTACTTTTTAATAACCGCAGCTGTTAATGGTGCTATGGTAATTTCATTATCGATAAAGAATATACCCGACAGATCGGATACTTCTTCGGTTCCGGCTTCATCAGAATCAACCAGAACCACACCACCGCTTAAATTGTCGCTAATGCGAAGGGTTCGTGATTCAGTATCGGCGTTGATCACTACATAATACGTTTCGCCGGTTGTTGATGAAGCTTTAAATGCTATTATCAGGTCGGATTCTGCAATGTCTTCCGTTTCCAGAAGCTTCACATTTTCCCTCACCATATACTCCGACTCGTGGCGGAAAGCATCAGTGGATTTACGTAATGCAATTAAGCCTTTGGTGAATTCCATGGTTTCTTTATGGATTCCCGGCTCTGTCACTTTATCCCAATCGAACATATTTACTGCATCGGAGGCATCGTACGAATTTTCGATTAAATAGGGATGCTCGAAGCCCTCAACAAAAGTGAAATCTTTTTCCGGTATTGCATCCGATTTCCATTGTTTGGTGCGACCGTATTCTTGTCCGGCATGTAAAAAGGCTACGCCCTGACTTGTTAAAATGATAGTATTGCCTAAACGAATGCGTTTCTGGATTCCCTCCTCTTCACTAGCTGGATCTAAATCGGCAGAATGTGCAATTACATCGTGAAGCGTGAGGTTATCATGCGCAGCAATATATTGAAGTACATCACCCGGATCATCTTCGGTCATGTTGCCGGGCTTAGCAATAATGTTATTGAAAATGGTTTGGATGTTTCGGGCACCTCCGGTAATAAACCTCGGCTCTCCTTCTGATCCATATCCTGATTTCACCTCGTTGCGCATTTCATCCGAAAAACAAGCAACGCTGTTGGTAAGGTGCATCCAATCCTGATCGGCCGGACGAACATCTTCGCCCTCATCACCGGCAAAAGTTCGCCAGCACTCGCCCACCATGTGCACATTTGGATTAATCTTAACGGCTTCATCCCATAACATTTGCACGGTTAGTGCATCCAGATCTCCCATCAAATCGAATCTAAATCCATCTACTTTATACTCAGTGAGCCAGAATATAATGGAATCGATGACCAGCTTCCGAGCCATCGCATGTGTGGTGCCTACACGTCCGCCACCATAGCTTTGTTTTGCTTCACCGGCTGCATCCATAAAGTGATAATAGCCCGGCACAATATCTTCGAGAATACTCAAGCTTGCTGTGTGGTTGTACACCACGTCGAGAGTAAGTCCTAAACCTTGCTCATGAACGGCGTGAATTAACTCTTTCAATTCTTGAATGCGGAGCGCCGGATCGGTGGGATCTTCAGAGTACATGCCTTCAGGCGCAAAATATCCATGTGGATCATAGCCCCAGTTATAATTTACACCTACCGCGTAGTCCATTTCGCGATTCGCTGCTTTCAACTCACTGCCGTGTGCATAACTCATAACCGGAAGTAACTGAACGTGAGTTACCCCAAGGTTCTTGATATAGTCGATCCGTTCTGTAAACGCTTTGTATGTTCCAAATCGAGCTTCAGTTGTGATATCGGGATCTACCGTAAAATCGCGTACGTGGATTTCCCAAATGATAGCATCTTCTCGTTTTTCAAAGCCTTCGATGTTTGCGTATTCAAGTTCCGGACCGATAGCAGAAGGATCCAAAATGGCCGCTTTCCCAACAATTACCCCATCCGAAGCGTCAACCGCTTTCGAAAATGCATAAGGATCGAGCACAATTTTCTCCTCACCGTAATTAGTAACTCTATAGGTGTAGAATTTTCCAAAATAATCGCCTTCTAATGCTAAGAACCAAACGCCTTTTTCCCCAATCTGCAATTCGTGGGCTTCAATGAAACTATTGTCGTCGGCAGAATCGTAAAGCAGAACTTCGACTTTAGTGGCTAATGGCGCCCATAAACGGAACAAAGTAGAGTTTTCGAAATATTTGATGCCAAGCTCGCCATCGTAAGAATACAAATCGTCGATTGCCTGCCAGTGAACTTGCGTTTCTTTCTTCTTAGCGCCAACCTGCACTTCGTATATTCGGGTGAAATCGAGGGTTTCATCCACCATTATGATGTACGATTGCCCTTGCTGAGGTAATGCAAAGCCTGCAAGTGTTACACCGTCTTTCACAACTCGGATATCGTCTGAGTCGATTTCTTGAGTTAAGGTAATTTTAACTTGATTTGGCGACATGATGAAAGCCGAAACGATCTCTAGCGTTTCATCTTCAGTTGTTACTGATTTCGCTACTGCTGTTTGGAATAAAAAAAGCACCAATAGAAGAATCGGTGCTTTGGAAAGAAGTTCTTTCATTGAATTAGTTTTGAGTGATTAAACTTAGGTTGGGATAGCGGTATGATCGTCAGCGTCATCTTCCACACGTAATGTAAGAAAGCCGGCAATTAGCATCGATATTCCACCTGTTACTAGAATCATAATGGTTTCGCCACCAAAAAAGGTAGTTAAGATAAACCCAAGCAGTGAAGCTGCCATAATTTGTGGTATTACAATAAAGAAGTTAAAAACGCCCATGTAATACCCCATTTTTTCAGCCGGTAAAGAGCCTGATAGAATCGCGTATGGCATAGAAAGTATGCTTGCCCAGGCAATTCCAACACCAACCATACTCATCCACAACCAAGCCGGTGCACTTATGAAATACATTGAAATCAATCCAATACCTCCACAAAACAGTGCAAGCATGTGAGTGATCTTACGATTGGTTTTGCGTGCGATCCAAGGGAGAATGATTGCTGCCAAAGCCGCTATACCATTATAACCACCAAATAAATTACCAACCATGTCAGCGCCTTGATTGTACAAAAGCGAGGTTGTATCGGTAGTTCCGTAAATGTGCGATGTTACCGCAGATGTCGTGTAAATCCACATCGAAAAAAGAGCAAACCAAGTGAAAAACTGCACATACGCCAGTTGTACCATCGTTTTTGGCATGGTGATGAAATCTTTCACAATATGCACCATTGCAGCTTTGGTCTTGCCTTTCTTGGTGAGCATCATGCCAACTACATTTACTAACCCATAAAAAATCAAACCTCCACCTAGCACATGTAACTGTGGATCGATTCCTGAAATAGCTACATAAGCTGAAAATGCAGCTCCAAGAGCTATAGAAATACTACCAATTTTAGAGAATTTCTTAGTGAAAATCGGTTCTTCATCCGGAGTCATGGCTGGTTCGTCGTGATCTTCATCTTCAGCCGGTGGATATTCTTTGGTACTGAATACCGTCCACATAACCGTGATGAAATACATAGCCGCGCCGATGTAAAAAGAATATTTAACCGACGGCGGGATAACTCCTTCAGGAGCAGTATTTGGAATACTTAACCAATTGGCGAAAATCCATGGCAGGAATGAGGCAACCAGCGCACCAATCCCTATAAAAAAGCTTTGCATAGCAAAACCCGTTGTACGTTGCTCATCGGGCAACAAATCACCTACAAAAGCACGAAATGGCTCCATCGTAACATTTATGGAAGCATCCATAATCCAAAGAATACCAACAGCCATCCAGAGCGCGGCAGAGTTAGGCATCAGAACAAGAGCTATGGCTCCTGTAATTGCCCCAAGGGCGAAATATGGACGTCTTCTCCCCCATTTTGGAATCCACGTTCGATCGGAATAGTAACCAATAATAGGCTGTACAATTAAGCCTGTAACCGGTGCAGCTAACCAGTAGATAGCTAAACTCGAAGTATCGGCGCCAAGTGTTTCAAAGATCCGACTGGTATTCGCATTTTGAAGTGCAAATCCCATTTGTATCCCTAGAAATCCAAAACTCATGTTCCAGATTTGCCAAAAATTCAATCTTGGCTTTTGTGAGGTGAGCTCTGTCATGCTTTAAATAATTTAAGTTTGGTTAGGTTAAATAAAGTTAGTCTGTAGCCAAAATAAACCAACGATGTGCCGGTAATTCTAAGTTGTACATTCTGTTGTTTGAACTGAATGTTCCTTCAGTAACTCCATATTTCGAGTAGGTTGAAGAATTCCATGTTGGCACCGAAATTTCAACGGGCTGATCGGTGATGTTGATTGCAACAATTACCTCATTTCCGTCTTTTTTTCTTGAATAAGCATAGGTTCCTTCAGGCGACTCAATTCGAGTTCTCTCGCCACCAAATTCTCCATTCCATAATGCTTTGTTTGATTCTTGAATGGAAAGTAGCATTCGATAAAAATCTTCGTAGGCATAATTTTTCCATTCAACCGTGTCTTTCTCGAAGAAAGCAAGACGTTTATCCAGCCCGGATTCTTGCCCTGTATAAATCAATGGCATGCCGGCAACAGTAGCAGATAACACCGCAAAGTTCTCGAAATTTGGACCGTACAATTCGGTGTCGCTTCCATTCCAGGAATTTTCATCGTGGTTAGTAGTGAAATACATACGGTATCCATTTGGCGGAAATCGTTCGGCATCACGAGCAAAAAGATCGTCTAAATCGTCGAAATTTTGTTCACCGGAAGCAATTTCGCGAATTACATGGGCGTATTCCCAAGCGTAATTCATGTCGAATGCTTCCACCAATAATTCAGCTTCGCCGTCTTCAGCAAGCATGAACACATCTTTGATTTTGTCGAGTTCTTTGTGCGTATTTACCCAAAAATCGGTAGGCACCATTCCTGCAACATCACAACGGTAACCGTCGATATTAAACTCGCGAACCCAATATTGCATCGCATCGAGCATTGCAGCGCGGAGCTCTTCATTATCGTAGTTGAAATCAATAACATCGCTCCAGTCTTCTACCGGAGGCATGAAGTTGCCTTCATCATCAAGGGTGTACCAGTCTTTGTTTACGGTCCACACATTATCCCAAGCCGAATGATTTGCTACCCAGTCGATGATCACTTTCATCCCCAGATCGTGGGCTTCATCCACCAAGGCTTGGAAATCTTCTTCTGTGCCAAACTCAGGATTTACCGCTTTAAAGTCTTTCACGGCGTAATAACTGCCCATCGAGCCTTTACGGTTTTCTTCCCCAATAGGGTGAATCGGCATCAACCAGAGAATATCTACTCCCAACGCTTGTAATCGAGGTAAGTCTTCGCGGAAAGCGTTAAAAGTACCTTCGGGTGTATACTGCCGAATATTTACTTCATAGATACTCGCATTTTTACTCCAGTCGGGATGATCTACTTTACTAACCGGCGGTTCTTGAGTAGGCTTAGAGCATCCTGTTGCTAAAAGTATTAACGCCAGAATACCTACCCAATTTCTTTTGAATAACATCATAAAAACTAACCTTGTAGTTTAATTAAGTACGCAAGGTACTATTTCATCAACATCATTTTTTGTGTTTTAACCACATTACCCGATGTTAGTCGATAAATGTAGATACCACTACTTAAACCGCTGGCATCAAAACGAACGGTGTAAGACCCTGCCGCTTTTGGCTCCTGTACCAGATTAGCAACTTTTTGCCCCAACAGGTTAAATACTTCTACACTCACAAAACCAGCCTCAGCTACATCAAAAGTGATGTTTGTTGATGGATTGAACGGGTTCGGATAGTTTTGATATAATTTGAATGCATTGGGAGAATTGTCAACAACTTCTTCTTCTGCACTCACCGACATGTTAAATTCTTTGGTGGTAAATAAACGATATTCGCCCGGTGCCAATGCAATTTCATGTTGATTGGTTTCGCCGTTTACATCGATGGTAGAATTGTTAAAGAAATCGTACCAAATACCACCTTGGGTAAAGTCTACTTGTTGCGTGGTTGATGTAACTCCAAAATTTCCAATTGCCACAACGTCGGAGTCGGTGTGCTCATATCTATAATATTTAACTGAACCTGAAAGTGCGTAGGTTGCATTATCAGGACGAGTGAAGGCTTCGGAACTGTTACGAAGTTTTATCACGCTGGCCCAGGTGTTATATAGATCTTTTCGATCGGGATCCTCGTTGTAATCCCAACGAATTGGTTTGTTTGCAGTTCGTCCCGGAGCAGAAGCCGGGCAATCATCAGAATCATTTAAACACTGCTCACCGGCATCACCGTAGCCATACCCAAGTTCACCGAACTGCCAGATCATACGTGGACCCGGAATTGGGAAGAAAAATACTCCGGCAAGTTCCATTCTGTCGAGGGCTGTTCCCAGCTCACGAATGTTGTAATCGCCACTTGAATTACCAAAACTGCGATTTTTGAACATCAACCATTGCTCGTCATGGCTTTCCATGTAGCTAACTAAGTGGTTGAACTGAAAGCCTCTTGAGCTTGAACGCACTCCGTTCAAGTTAGATTTTCCACCGTCGTTGTAGCCCATGGTTGCTTCGTTATACGCGGAATTGGAATTCCCCCAAAGCAACATTCCGGCATCTGCCAATACTTTCTCTTCGTTATTGTCGGCAAAGTGTTCGAGGATTACATACGCTTCAGGATCAACACTTTTGATGTGTGCATAATATTCTAACCAGATATCAACTCTCGATTGATCGTAGTTACCCCAAGCTCCAACATCGTTTGGATTGTTGGTTTGGGTAAATCCTTTACTCAAATCAAATCGATAGCCATCAACTTTATACTCTTCGATCCAATATTCCATCACTCGTTTTGAGTAATATCTTGTTTTTGATGATTCGTGATTGAAATCGTAACCTACGTTAAATGGGTGTCGCGCTGCGGTGTTGAAATAAGGATTTTCAGCCGTTGGATTCCCGAAATCACCTTCGTTCCAAAGTCGCACTAATGGATTTTGACCAAATGAGTGATTGAGCACAACATCTAAAATAACAGCAATGCCTCTTTTATGAGCTTCATCCACAAAACGCTTGAACTCGTTAGGCGTGCCATAATATTTATCTAGGGCGAGATGAAAAGCCGGATTGTATCCCCAACTTTCATTTCCATCGAATTCGTTTACCGGCAAAAACTCGATAGCATTAACACCAAGATTTGCGATGTAATCTAAGGTATCGATTAAGGTGCTGTAACTGTGATCGGCAATAAAATCACGAAGAAGCAATTTGTAGTTTACTAATTTGTCGTTGTCTGGTGCATCGAAATCAGTTACTTCCCATTCATATTCCTCTTCGCCCGGAGTAAGTACACTCACCATATGCGAAGTTTTTCCTGTTGGATAAGGCTTCAGGTTAGGGAAAACGTCGTCTGAGATAAACTGGTCGTTAAATTCGTCGAGTACTAATTCTGAATATGGATCAGCGATGGTAATTTCGCCATCCACCAAATATTGCATGCCGTATTGCTGGCCGGCAGTTAGTCCATCAATTTCGGTCCAATACCAAACATCTCCACCTTGGATGTCTTTTTTCATGAGATACTCAGAGGATGGAGTCCAATTATTGAAATCTCCGATCACGTAAATAAAATCTTTACCCGGTGCATACAAAGAGAGCTGAACGGAAGTATCCGAGTTGTAAGTGATTCCATCTTCCAGACCATTCGGACGAGCAACAACCGCTCCATCATTTTCACGAACGGTTACAAAAAACGAAGCCGTATCAGCAAGATTAGCACCGTTTGAAGCCACCAAATCAAATTCGATATCCGTATCCCCTGCTTGTGGTACGTAGGTGAAGCGTAGGGTATCGTCGGTAGTTGTGGCAACTGAAACATCATTTTTGAAAAGCTCCAGATTTAAATCACCGCCTACAACGGTTCCGATTCCAACTAAATCCAGCGAACCATCACTTTTCATAAATTCATAGTCACTGTCGGGGGTTACAAAACGAGCAGCGGCTTCTCCTGCCGTAAGCTCAATAAAAATATCAGCATTGCCTTCGTCTTTTCCTTCGGCAACAATCGCTCCATTTCTAACGCCTTTATAAACGATTGCCACTTGTTCAATCACTTCGTTAGGATCGGTAACCCCAAAAAACTCACGAATAGATGGCTTGTATGTGAATGCCCATTTATTATCACCAAGATCGGTTGCTTCTACGCTGGCATCGTTGGTTTCCCATCCAAAGGGAACGTATTTCCAGTCGCTTCCGGTGGTGCTATTACTTGTGATTAAGCCCGTATGTAAGTATACGCGACCATCGAAATTTTCGAGCCCCTGATTACCTTGCGTGGCATCCAAAACAACGCGCAGTGAATCTTCGGAAGTAGCAAATGATGGTGAGAAAGTTACAACTTGTGCCCATACCTGAGTTTGAAGAGCAACAGTAAGTAGAAGTAGTGAACTTAGAGTGAGTAGGTGTTTCTTAAAGTACATGTTAAAATGTTGATGTTCGTTGAATGAGTTCGGGTGAATAGATTGTTTGTGAGATTGCCTTGTTGGCATTGTTTAGTCGTTCGATAAGACTTTGTGTAGCGAAATAACCCATATCTCGCATGGGCTGACGGATGGTACTAAGCCCGATATATTCAGCAAGCTCGATGTCGTCGTAGCCAACAATAGGAATTCTTTTGCCTGAATCTTTCATGGCTTTAAGTGCGCCAACGGCTTGAATATCGGATGCACAGAAGCAAGCTTCGGGAGGATTATCCATAGCTAAAATGTGTTTCATTGCCTCGAAGCCCCCTTTTTCGGTAAATCCATCTCGATAAAAAGAAGTACCGGATATCACGTAGTTAGGATCAAACTCGATACCACTTTCGTCGAGTGCTTTTCGATACCCAACCAAACGATCTCTGATAGGTTTTGATGAACTAAGTGCCGACAACATGGCAACTTTTTTGTAACCGCTGTCAATCAGGCTTTTTGTAGCACGATATGCCCCCTGAATATTATCTACCGAAACCGAATCGAAGCCTTCGTAATGTTCGTCGATTAGGGTGATGGGCAGATTAAAGCGTTTGAGCTTTAGAAACTGATCATCGTTTAAATGGATGGATATAAACAGGTAGCCTTCGGCCCATCGGCGTTTTAGAACGTGTTCAACTTCTTTAAAGAGGTTTTCGCCGGCGGTTACATTAAAGATGGTGAGTTCATAGCCTTGTTCACTCAGTTTGTCCTGAATACCGCCCAATACTTCCATAAAAAAGTAATTCGAAATTACCGGTACAACAGCCATTATGGTATTACTCTTAGATCGGGCTAGTCCTTGAGCATAAGCCTGCGGGTGATAACCTACAGCGTCTGCTACGCGCAGTACTTTCCTGCGTGTTGCTTCAGAAACACTACTGCTTTGGTTAAATACACGCGAAACGGTTGCGATACTTACCCCTGCTTTTTCAGCTATATCATAAATGGTAGATGCCATTCGAAAGGAAAAAATTTAATTACGCAGGTACCGGTCAAAGTACCTGCGAGTAGACTTATAGAGAATTTGGTTACTTAATAAGCATCATTCTCTTTGTGCTTGTAAAGTTGCCTGCTTCAATACGGTAGATATACATACCTGAAGACAGAGCGCTGGCATCGAAAGCAACAGTGTGTACACCGCTGTTCAGTGTTTTGCCATTAATTAGAGTAGCTACTTCCTGACCTAACAAGTTGTAAACCGACAATCTTACGTCAGATGCAGTTGGTAGTGCAAAGCTGATGTTAGTTGAAGGGTTGAACGGGTTAGGATAGTTTTGAAGTAGTTCGAAACTGTCAACGAGTTCGGTTTCTTCTTCGTTAGAGTTGCTCACTTTCGTGTAATCCGGTGGAGTTTCCCACTCAAGATCAGTAGCAGCCCAAGTTAGAGTTTCGAACTGGAAAGTTGCCGGCCACATTACATCAGGTTGATCATCCGGATCGTCTCCATCTGGAGTAACGATAGGTTGGATGTACTGGTAGTGACGACGACCAGCATCGAAACCACCACCGTTAGCAATAAGCTCGCCGGTTTCGCTTGTAGGCTCACCGTAAGCAATACGGAAACCAATGTGGTTTAACGTAAGTGGCGCTAGGGTAAGGTCTAGAGTGTAAACCATATCTGCGTTGTCATCAGTGAAACGTAGACGATTTCTTTCTTCCGCTGATAGTGCAATGAAGTTTTGCCCATTATCACCAGGAACAGTGATGTCGTTGGTTAATGCGAAGAAAGGAGTATCAACAAATAAGAATACTGAATCTGTTGCCGGATTGAATGGAGGTGTTCCATCATCTCGGGTTACAGCAGCACTCATATCAACACTAAAGGTCACAGTAACTTGTCCGCCACCGGTTACGTTATTCGGAGTGATTAACGCCTGTGGAGATACACCGTTATAGTTTTCTGATTGCACAGCTTGTGAAACATCATTTGTGATGCTGAATCTACGATCGGCACCACCAGTTACGCCTGGTTCTTCCCAACCTGAGCCATCATGAGTAATACCACCTAAGAAAAACTCACTGCCTTCCTCATCGCGACGTTGATCCCACTTAATGTAGTATTTGTAGGTAACATCAGATTCTACAGCTGCAGTAAATGGTATTGCTAGTGCATCGTAGTTACCTGAGATATCATTAAAGGTCATACGGTTTTCGCCCCAACCATTGAAAGATCCACGAACGGATACCGTATCAATTGCTGAGTTGAAGAAACCAATACCTTCTAGAATACCAACATTAACTTCGAAGTTAAGTGCAGTACTTACAATAACGGCATCGGTAGGAGGCACGTTATCGAAATATCTCCAGTAAAGAGTAGTATCGTCATCTGAGATGTTGAAGGTGTAGTTATCACCATTTTCCCAAGAGATGGTACCATCAAGATCTTCAATTACAAATTTGTAGTTGATTGGATCTACGAAGTTAGCAAGGCTGTCGTTGTCTACATAAACAACACCGGCAAAGAAGATATCATCGCCTGTTGCTGAAATCTGCTCCATTGGAGTTGCAGAATCCCATCCACCGGCAAAGAAACCACCTGTACCACGGATACCAACTATTCCTGAAGTCAGGTCTAGATCAGCATTTTGAACTTGTGCACCTACGTTTACACGGAATACAAAAGCTGTACTGTCTTCTTTTTGCTCGAATGGAGCTTCGCGAGTTTCGTACCATTGTAGTTCGGTAGTTACATCAGCGCTGGCATCAGCAGCAAGTTTAAATTGGTTGTTTCCACCGCTTTCCCAGCCGGTTTCGCCACCATTTCTAAGACCTGTGTTGGCATCAACACCAGCCCACCACTTGTAATTGATTTCATCACCTGCAGCCATATCGAAAGATACACTCCAGTAATCGCCACCCATATTTTCAGCCACTAAATCGGTGCTGTTATTCCAGTCGATAGTTTGACCTAAATATGGAGCATTGTAACCGGTAGAACTGTTAACGCCACCAAATACTGCTAAATAATGGTGTTCCATTAAAGTATCAGGATGAGTAGCTGTGTTAACCATAAAGGTTACGTTTACGATGTTCGCAATCTCGGTAGAATCGAAAGGCATGATTTGAACTTCGCTGTTATTGCGAGCCATAACACCAATCAAGTTGAATCTTTCGGTTGGAGCCGGAGCACCATCGAAGAAAGACTGACCTCTATCGATACGTAGCGTAAACGCGCTGTCGCCAGCCACTACATCAACATTCACACCAGAGCTTACTTGAGCATCTGCTGGCCATGTTTCGCCTTCAGCAAGACTTACGTCTTCAATTTTTACGATTGTACCCTGAAGATCAGACTCTGCCATTAAATCAGCAGCTGTAATTACTTTCGGAGAAGGACGAGTGTTACCTGCGCCTTTTACGATTACAGTATCAGGATTAATCTGAATTTGATTGCTAAATGAACCTAAGGTTCCAGTAATTTCAAGCGTGTCACCAACGCTCCATCCGGTGAAAGAAGGATCGTCCATGTTTTGCTCGCCACCTACACCGGCATAAAATACGTTAATACCACCGGTAGCATCTTGCACAAAGAATTGACCATGGTTGAAACCATAATCAGGAGTGTTCATCACACCTTCGATTGTAACTGTTCCTTTTGCTGCCGCTCTAGCATCAGCAATGGTTGACATTACTGCAGTACCGTCGTTGTAGAAATACAAGTTGTCGATAAAAGCAGTTACACCAGCCGTAGGAAGACCACTAAAGATGATTTGAGAAATGTTTGAACGAGCAGTTAAGCCGGTAAATGAATCAAGTGCTACATCATAGCTGATCCATTCGCCTTGCGCTGGGTTTTCCCAAGCCATTTCGTGCTCAACATCGTCGCCACCGCCAAATGCGCCATCAGCACCAAAATCAACAAGTTTGATTCTGAATGTAGTTGCATCCGGAGTCCAAAGATCGAAACGAATGTTTGTCATAGTGGACGCGTTAATTTGACTTGACACTGTTTCAATACCAACAAAATCAAGGCTGCTGTACATCTTTACAGCATTATCGGCGATGGTAGTGTCTTTGAAAGTAGCGTTAGACCAATCGGTTCTCCATGTATCTACGGTTACATCAGCGTAAGCATCACTGAAAAGTGAAATTACTAAGTCTGAATCTTGAGAAGGTTCAGCCGGAGCATCGATAGGAGCAGTTAGATCAGCAGCATTTGTAAATGAAGCAAATCCGTTTACACCGTCCATCGCATACACGTTTACAGAACCATCAGTATTAACTTTTGGATGTGCTTCACCATGGATTGAGCTGAAAGTATCAGCATCATCGCCCATTAGAGGAGAAACGGCAACAGTTACAGGTACTGTAGCATCTGCAACATTATAAACAATGGCTTGACCGGTTTTGTTACCGCTGTTGGTGCCATCTAGTCTATACGTATACACTGATAAATGATCTTCACCATTTAATTGGAATGTGTTGATACCGTTTCTAGAGCTAGTAAAGTCGGTAGATGAGAATATGCTGTTTTCAACATACGCACCGGCAGAAGTAAATCTTTTTGGAGCAGCTCCATTACCGGCAATGTAGAAATCGCTAGATCCACCAACTGCCAATGGTTCTGCATCAGAATTAGCAGGAATTGCAGTGTTAGATCCAGAAAGAGTAATTGTATTAATACTCCAAGTTGCGCCATTATCAGCAGTAGTAGCAACGTAAACAACTCCCGGATCAGAACCTGCTACCGGCATCCAGATTTCGATAGAATTATCAGAAACAGATCCCTTTACAGAAAATTTGTCTCCAAGTCGCTGAGCAGTTGCAGTAGTTAGTGTTAAAGAATCAGCATAAGCGCCGCCTTCTGAGGTCCACCAGTACAATCTGAATGGAGAAGTACTGGCATCTGTAGCTAAATTTCCTAAGAAGATTACACCGTCATCCGAAACTTCCACATCATTCATAGCGAAAGTTCCGCCACTTACGCCTGAAAGATCAAAAGCGGTTGCAGGTGTTACATCTGCTCCTGTTTCGGCATCCATTACTTGAATAGTATTGTTTGCTCTGTCTGCAGCATAAATCCTTGCGTTACCGTCAACGGTACCATAGGCCATACCCCGAACCGATCCAACAGTAAACCATGATGGCTTACCCTCAGCTCCGGTACGATCAGTACGTTCCCACAAGGTATTCATTACCTGTGCCTGAATATCATTCGTAAAAACCATCGCTACGATGGCAAATACAAAGACACTCAGAAAGTGTTTATGAATTAATCGTATCATTTTTTCTCCATGTGTTTTGTTTTTTTATTTTTGAAAGCACTCAGAAATAAACCTGAATGCTTAGTTTATTTACATCACCTAGGTAGGTATAACCGTGGTAGGTGTAATTAAAGGCGACTCCAAGGTTATTTGGTAAGGTGTATTTAACACCAATTCCGCCATTAAATTTTTCGATTGCATCGTCCTGCCCTATGTATGGCACTCCACCTCGAATAAACACTTTTTCGTTTAGTAATGAAAGTTCTCCCCCCACACTAAAGCTCTGTGTATTATTAGATGGATTGTTTCCATCGATGGCAATGGTAGCTCGTGTACCGTCTCGATCGAAGGCATCCCACGCCAGGCCAACTTTCAACATCAGCGGTAAATCAAAACCATCAGTGTATAATCGGGCATCCGGCTGATAATTTCCTTCTCTCGCTTCGTCAGGATCGGAAGAAATAATCAGATCATTACCGGTCATTTGCATTTTCGAGCCAATATTTGTCACACTTACGCCAAAACGAATGCCATAAAATGGTGTATCGTAGATGGTGCCTACATCAAATGCCAGAGTTGATGCCGATGAGTTAGCAATTTGTTCGTACACGATTTTAGCCGTTCCACCAATGGTAAACTGTGGAATCAAATATTGAGCATAACTTGCACCAAAGGTGACCGAGTAAGCATTAAAAGTACGCCCTGTTTTTCCCTGAGCTTCAGCAGTGGTTTCGTCAAACTCGCCATAGTTCATCGCAAGTACATGCACCCCTACTGCTCCCTTCCCGGTTGGAATGGCAGCACCTAAATAGGAATGGTTGAAATCTAAAAACCAATCAGTGATTTCTACCTGGAGCTGCCCGGTTGTGATATCAGACAGGCCTGCAGGATTTAAAACCATCGCTGAGGCATCATTCACTGTTGCTGTATAAGCACTCATTGCTGATGATCGGGCGCCAACAGGAACCCGCAGAAAATCTGCAGCTGTTGTTCCGGCTTTCGAAAGCTGAGCTTGTACTGCCGTTGCAGGAAGAAATACGGCAATAAGAATAAATAGGGATAGTATTTTTTTCATGTTCTTGATCATTTTATCACCGCAAATTTTCCAACTTTTTCGCCAACACCCGGTGCCTCGATGTGATATAAATATATACCATAGGATATTTCGAGATTATCTTTAGTTAGCATGTTCCAGGCATAAGTTCCGCCGTAACCATTCAGTAAATCAGATTCCTCAATCTCGATTTCTCTGATCATAACACCTGAGGAAGTAAATATCCTTAGCGTAGCAGGAGCAGGAATTCCGGTAAAATGCAGTTCTCTTCGGTGCTGCCGGTTGGTTGTAGTTGCTTCCGGTTCGAAAATATTAGCCACTTTATATGGATTCGGAATAACCAGAATGTCATCCATTTCACTTTTGGCAGTATCTGCATCTACGCGTGGAAGATTATCGGTATCGAAAGTAAACTGGAATTTATCGCGACGAATAAATGGCTTGTTGGTGAAGATTTTCAGCGTATCGCCCGGTTCAGGATTACGAGTTAACATAGTTCCTTCTGATAAAAATGCTGACATTGTAATTCGATACGTAACAGTGTCTTCCACTTCTCTGAAGTCTTCAACCAGATAAATCAAATCAGAACAGCGCCCACTTAAACTTGATACGGCTGATAATTGTCCGGCCTCCGGTGGGGTGTAATTATCGGGTGGGAAAAAGGTTGGATTACAACGCTGTTGAAAGGATGACCCATTTTGCAGATCCAGGAATGCATAATCAACATCTTCCTCTAAATAACTATTATAAACTCGGAAATTGGTAGCTACAGAAGCTAAGTTCGTAAAAGTTCCTGGGGAGGTTTCTACCCTCTTTTCAACCGATTGACCGAATCCAACTGCATCACCAATAATTATTTCGTAATCGGAGATTTTAGGTGGTCCTAGTGTAAAAATTTCGTGATTGTGAGGAGCAACTTCGGTATCGAATGCCCAACCGGTTCTATCGGCATCAATTCCGGTTTCGGTTACATTATTTACCCGAATAGTAAAGCCTTCTGCTACCGGGTTGTTGCCTCCACTTAAATTGGTAGACCTTGCGATTAAGGTGTCAGGTGTTCCACCTGTAACATTCCGTAATGTGAAATTCTTGGTTTTTAAGGTATCGGGTGCGCCGTTTGCAACTACGAGCGTATCTTCAAAAACTACATCGTAAACGTTGTTTTCTTTTAGTACTCGAGGGTCGATAATCTCAACATTTACGGTACCGCCCGGTGAACCTGAAATTATAGCCGCATTTGGCGATTCAGGTGAAATGTAGCCTGCTTGCTGGCGTGATGGGCGAACTTCAACCACATTTTGGCCAAGATTTACACTTCCATCAGGATTTAACGAAATCTGAACCGGCGATTCCGACGGCCCAATAGAGTTAGGCTCGTATCCAAAATCGTAAGAGGTTACAGCATAATAGTACTTCCGGCCGTTTACAACCTCTGTATCTTCAAAAACATGTCTTAGACCGGTATCATTACCAAGGTTAAATTGAACTCCTTCGTCCGACACCGGGTGAAAACCTCTAATTCCATTTCTATTATCGTAAATAGCAATTGGTCGTAAATAAGTCCCGGAACCTAATCCATTAGTAATAGTCCTTATTTCTTCGAATGTAACATCCGTAGTTCGGTAAATTTTATACCCTTCGAAATCTTTTCCATCGCCACCTGATTGTTCTTTTATATATCTATCGATTGACTCCTCAGCGCTGGTATCCCAATATAAGGTAACTTTTCCATCGCCAGCTACCGCAGTAACGATAGGTGGATCGGGAGCAACAGCAAACTGATAATCTTCGCTGTAGGCACTTGTTGCGTTGTCTAGATTGGTTTCAACTTTTGCACGATCATCAGCCGAGGTTGCGTTTTCTTGTGCTGCGGTTACAGCTACCGCAAATCGCTCGGAAGAACCTTTTGCTAACGGAAATAAACTCGAAGATACAAAAATATCGGAGTCTGTACCTGGATCTACCTCGAAGTCACCGGGTATTAAATAATTGAACCATATACTGGCATCTTGATCTACTTGAAGTGCACCTGCATCAAAAATACTTACTCGAGAAACTCCAATAAGGTCGGTTTCACTTACATCCGTTTTATCGATGTTTGGCTCACCCGGGAAGGTGGTTCCTGCTCCAGAAGTTGGCAATCCGTCTCCTTGTCCCTCACTCATCGTTTGATCGTTACCTTGAATACCTACATCGTCGGATTGTGCAATCCAATCATTGTCGTTATCAAAGCGATCTTCTCTTCCTTCGTCCATCATTGGGGCGCTGGTGTGATAATTCTGAAAACGCCCTTGATAGTCGTTATTCACTAAATCGGCAAAATTAGCATCGTTTTGTATTCTTGCACGGATATCTTGATTGGATACGATTAGTCCACGACCGAGTGTATCCCCGACCTCAAATTCAAGGTAATTGATAAAGCGAACCGCACGTGGAGTAAATTGCCCAGTGGTTGGGTTTAAGGTTGTTTTTATAAGATGGTTTGGTCGGTTTTCATCAATTAAACCGTCAAAGTCACTATCAAAACCATCAATGTGAATTCCAAAATTAGGATCAGATTGCGGAAGGTTATCTTCGGTTACCGCAATGGTACCGCCACCGAAATCCCAGGTCACCCCTTGCGACTCAAACGGTGCTCCCGTGTAGGTATCAATTACCCGCGAATTGTCTTCTAAGATTCGAACAATTTTATCGCCAACATTAATAACTCTTTCGTCAAAATCTTCGGGAGTAAATTCCCTGATTAACGTATCTACGAGAAACGATTCGGTATAAAATCCTCCACCTTGGTTAGTTAATTGATTATATAGATTAAAATTACTTGGGTCGAAATATTCGCTTACAGGATAATATGAATCTGAATCGCCATCGTTATCAATACCGTCAATGGCATTTCCCGGAGTTTCGATGAACTTTAGTCCAAGTTGACCGATTAGCCCACCATCAAAAACCTCACCCCCATTTTCACGTTCTGTATCAGTTAGGAAAGCAATACCTCGTATTTCATCAAACTCAGGCTCATCACCATTCGTATTTCCACCCACGAAATCCGCAATCCAAAGGCCAAACGACATCCGTGGATAATCATAGCTGGCATCGTTTCTTATTTCAAAGATATTGAAGTGAGTTGCGCTAACCAGCGTTTGAGACCACGCCATGATTCGAGTATCCAAAATGATACCTAAACCACCACGACTTGGGTCGGTTAGATCCGGTTGATATCTGGAGCCATTGTAACGGGTGTAGCGATCATCACCGGCTTTGTAATAAAACTCAACATCGGCGTTAAATTGATCGCGACCAAAATAACCGTTCCAGGAACCGCACCAGCCATCACCACCATCTTCGAATTTATCGGGCCAGCAATTTGGCCAGGTATTTTCAATGGGTGATTTCGGACCACGATCACTACGTGCCAATTCATCAGAATCATCTCTGGAATAACCTTCAATTGGGTTCAACGACCAGTTAGTTCGCCCGTCCCGACTTGTTTTATAGGAAGCTACACTCACCATCGGGAAAACATCGTCTTCAGGAGTACTTTGATCCGGAACTTCGGTACCAAACATCACACTCATAAAGTACATGTATTCACGGTTAGTATTTCGCGGAAACTCAAATAACAACTCATTAATTGCACTACTGTTACGCCGACCTGCATGCCCAGTATTATGATAGGTTGCCCGAAGCTGATTTCCATCCATAATTGAAATCTTGCGTTGGTCGAAATCTGATCGTTCTTCACTTGGCTCGTAGTCTTGATCCTGAGCTGAGACAGAACCTGCAAGCAACAACGAACAAGCGAATAAGGATAGTAAATAGGATTTGGGTGAATTAGTCATAATGTTAGAAAGACAGTTGAACTCCTAGTTGAATGCGACGAGGTTCGGCATATCTACCAGGGTTATTATAAAAATCGGGATGTGCGTTTTGCTGAATATTAACAGGTAGAGGGCGATCCGGTTCGCCGGAATCGTTAAATACACTGTTTACTAATTTGGTATCAAAGAGATTATAAACGTTTAGAAAAACCTGAAGACTGTTTTCTCCTAATTCGAAATTCTTGTAGGTATTAATATCTATCGTAAATCTATTCGGTAAGCGCGATGTATTTCGTAAATCTCTAGTACTGGCAACTTCACCAACCAATACTCCGGGAACGTTTCTTGAAGGTGTATAAGGCGAACCTGAGCTAAATTTTGCTAGTAAGTTTGCTCCCCATGTTTTACCAGAATAGAACATAGAACCATTTAGAATATGAGTTCTATCCCAATCTAGAGGCTGAACCAGTTTAGTAAGAGCCTGAGTTTGATTTGTCGAATCAATTGCACCGCCTTGAGCAATAATGTTAAAGAACTCTGAAGCAGGATCAGAGTTACTACCCTCAACAATTCCGAAGGTGTAGTCTAAACCAAAATTGAATTGCTGACTTACATATTGATTAAAGGCGAAAGTAGTTCCAATAGATCTGGAGAAATCACGGTTAAAGTAAATACCATAGTTAATCGAAGAACTGGCTGTTACTTGCGGACGGCTGGAAACATAGTCGCGTGTGTCTTTATAATAAGCGGCTAATTCGATGGCTGTGCCTTCCAATATTTCTTGCTTCAAACCCAGCTCGTACTGAATGGAGCGCTCCGGCTTCAAGTTCGGATTTCCGAATAAACTCTGATTGCCTCCACCTTGTGTAAGCAAAATGCGTGAGTTTGTGTATAAACGATCGTAGGATGGCATTTGGAAGAAGTAGCCGTACGAGAAATAAATTACTCCGGCATCGTTGATTGGATAAGCAACCCCAATTCGTGGCGAAAGTTGATATTTAACGTCCGCATCTTTCCACCAATAAGCCTCACGATCGGCTACGGTTAAAAGCGGCTCATTTTCATCGCGTTGACCATTATCATTCAAGTCGGTGTATTGATTTTCCGGCTTTAACGGTAACTCAATATCGGGATCTTCAGGATCGGCTGGGATTAACGCATTAGGATCGAAATAATCGAATCTAAGTCCAACATTAATAATCAGGTTTTCATATTCGATTTTATCCTGAATGTAGCCACTGAATGTAATTGGGTTTTCCGTATAGCGCTGATTTCCCGGTGTGTTAACCCCAGGGTATCCAAGTTCAAGACATGGATAATCGTTAAACACTCTTGCACAAATTACTTGTAATTCTTCAGGTGTTCCGTCCGGGAATGTGATACCATCTTGAGTAAGCGGTACTAAGCTTACGCTGCTAAATTTAATCTCATCAAATTGACCGGATACACCCGCTTTTATAAAGTGAAATTCATTAATCTGACTGGAAACTTCCACTTTAGCTATATACGTATTGGTTGATCTGCTGAAACGACTGTTGTTTGTATTATAGGTATTAAACTGACCGGCATTTGGAATTTGATTGCCGTACTCAAGATTGGTAGTCCCGAAAAGTGGATCAGATAAATTATCATAATTGAAATAGCGAGGATCCCATGGATCTTCGTATAAATAACTTTCGTAGCCATTAAAACGGTTTGCCACATTAACGGTCAAATAAGTAGTATTTGAAGGAGTAATGGTAGTCTTCAAATTCAAAGTGTAGTTATCACGATAGTTTGTGTTTTCGCCAAGTGGCACAAACTTGTTACTAAAGCTGTAACCCTGACCTTCTTCGGTGGCATAAGAACCAATAAGATTGAATTTTAAGGCACTTGAAAGGCGATATTCAAGATTCCCTTGAAATGAACGTGAGGTAAAGTTGTTCATATTTACCAACGAGCTGTCTCGTGTTCCATCATCCCTTATTTCAAGTAGCTGCTGCCCTTCAATCAGAACGGTATCCGCCGAATACCAAGGCAGATCAAAGTCAACGCGCTCGTTGTAAAGCGTTCTGTACTCATCTAAATCGGTTCCCAGAGGTACACGATCAACATATTTACCATGTGGCGAATATGCATTTCGACCAGTGAGGTATCCTTTGTTCTCGAACTGACGAGCGGTTACAAAAAAGGTGACTTTATCTTTGATAATCGGTCCTGAAACAGAAGCATTGAAGTTGCTCATTCGCAGAGGATTGAAGCTCCCCAGATCGGTTCCAATTCCATCATATAAATGACTTTTATTGGTTGCCATGTAGCCACCACTCCAAGCACGAACCGAAGCATCGTAATCGTTGCCACCGGATTTGGTAACAACATTTACAACCCCCGAAAGCGCTTGACCGTGTTCGGCATTAAACGAACCTGAAATTACTTGAAGTTCCTGGATCGACTCATTTTCTAACCTAACGCCTGACGAACCATCGTAATCATCGGTTACGCGAATACCATCCACAACGTAAGATACTTCCGAAGCGCGACCACCACGAATGTGAATGGCACCACTGTTACTCACATTCACACCTGCTTGAAGCTGAATTACATCCGAAACTTCCTGCACCGGCAGCTTCTCGATTTCTGCACTGCTCACACGAGCCTCAGAACTAGTAATATCCTTAATTACGGCCTGACGTTGCGCAACCACCACTACTTCTTCTCCCTCAAAAGATTCGGGTTGAAGCACAAAATCTTGTTCAGTAGTTAAATCTGTTCGCACAATCACTTCTTGAACAACTGCGGTGGCGTATCCAATATAGCGGGCCTCAAGAATGTAAACTCCGGGAGCTACGTTCAACATCAGGTACTTTCCATCAATATCGGTAATGGCCCCTTTTGTGGTTCCCTTAATTCCTACAGTTGCACCAATTAAGGGTTCGCCGCTGTCAGCATCGGTAAGTGTTCCTGTAATTTTCCCCGATTGTGCCCAAGCCAGAGCAGGTAAACTCAGAAACAGTATGGTTAGGAGTATTTTTTTAAGCGTATTCATTAATCATTTTCAGATTTTTATAGTAAGTGCGTTTAATCGCTCGGTATTTATTTCAGCATCGTGCTTTTCCTTAACGCGAGCTATGGTAGAATTTCTAAGTTCGGCGAGCTTCTTTTGGGTTAAAAAAGCATCTACTTGATTTTTGGCTTCGTCGAAAGTGAGCGGACGAGCTTCAATTTTATCTAAGATTTTGTATACGTGGATTTCACCATCGGCGTAGGTGATTGGAGTAGAAACTTCCCCATTTTGTAAATTGGCCAATTTGGTGGAATTAAAGCCAAACTCATCAATATTTATGTACCCAAGTTCGCCATTTATCAATCGGTCTTCGTTATTGATGGAATGTCGGCTGATTAATTCATCAAACGGAGTGCCCGAATTGTAAGCGGTGATCATCGCCTGAGCTTTTGCTTCGCCTTCCACCACTAATCGCTGAACATTAACCACCATTGGCTGATTGAAACGATCCTGATTTTCCTGAAAGGTTGTGTATAACTCGGCGGGTGAATTTTCGATAGATTGTTTCAGATTATCCATCACTAATCGTTCGAGATAATGCAGGTAGGTTTCCTGAATGGAATTCTGAACTTCTTTTTGTTGATCAATCCCGGCTTTCGTGGCTTCATCAACCATAAATGCACGATAAGTGACCCCTTTAATATAATTTTCTAAGGATGATTGATCTCGTACAGAATTCAACATTGCTGATGAACTCGCATAATATTCTTCGATAAATCGGTCTACATCGAATTCATAATTACCATTGGTGGCCAGTTCACCTTTTAATTGAGAAAGATTTGAAACGAACTCGGGATCTTTATTCTCCCACTGCCCCGCCGAAGTTGAAATGATCTGATACAAATCAGACACTGATTCAGTATTGAGATTTATTCCATCAACAAACGTTGCTAAATGCTCACGTTGAGCCAGTTCCTCTTTCTTCTTTCGAACATAAGATTCCAGCTTCCCTTTGTTTTGAGCAAACTCATCTTCTGTTATCAATGGATTTACTGTACTTTCGGTAACTTTAATAATGCTGTAACCTTGAGCGGTTTTAACCGGCCTCGAATATTCGCCCTGTTTCAAATTGAAGGCCGTTTCTTCAAAAGACACATCCAACTCATCCGTGGTAAACCAGCCAATATCGCCCCCATTTTCACTGAGGTAAGGATTTGAAAATGCTTCTTTTGCTAAGTCGGAAAATTGCTCTCCCGCTTCCAATCGCTGATAATATGCTTCGGCTTGCTTAAAGGTAGGCGCGTATAAATGCGAGGCACGCAATCGAGCATTAAATCGTAAGAAATACTCGCGTAAATCTTGGTCGGTTACATCAATATTGCTAAAAAGTAGCTGTTCTAAGAACTCTTCGGTAAGTACTCTTTTCTCGATCGTCAGCTTCTGATATTTCGCTTCTGCCGTTTCATCTAACCCAAGATCCATGGCATGAACCGCCATTACATAGGTGTTAAATTCGGAATCGAGAATGGCTTTTTTAGTGGACTCGGTTGGAGTTAACACTTGTCCCGTTCGATAGAAGTATTCTTTAAAAGCGTTTTCGAAGTGCGGAACTGAAACCGTTAGGTTATCAATACGGGCAAGGACTTGCTCATCATCAGTTTTAGAATCTGAAAATGAACAACCCAAAAAAAGGATCGAGAAAAAAACTATGCGTCCATAGTATGGCAACGTACCTACTCCAACAGTTAGAATTGATGCTCATTTAAAATATTGAAAGCGCTTACATTTTTTCAACCAAATTTTAAGTTTTTTTAATTCTCTTAATTTACATTCATTTTCACGCCTACATGTTAATTATCAATATCTTAACAACATCCATAGTTAATATTGGATAGTAAGCAGTTTACCGTACCGATACGCACCAATAACAGCGATTTAGTATCGGATTTGTCGATTAGAACAATTTTTATGTAAACGGTTACATTTGAAATGTAAATCGTTTTTCTGAGCGAGGATTAGACTAGATTTAGTTCCCGTAGTTTTTCACGATGTAATCGTTCAAGATTTGTTTGAACTCGTTACTGATGTTATCCCCTTTTAGAGTTTGGGAGTGTTCGCCATCGATGTACACGGGCGCTTTGGGTTCTTCAAATGTCCCCGGAAGTGAGATTCCAATATTTGCAGCTTTTGATTCGCCGGGACCATTTACAATACATCCCATTACAGCTACATCCATTTCCTCTACACCGGGATAGGTTTTACTCCACACCGGCATCGATTCTTTGATGTAATCTTGAATTTCTTCAGCCAACTCCTGGAAATAAGTGCTTTTTGTGCGACCACATCCCGGACAAGCAGTTACTTGTGGGATAAAACTTCGAATGTTGAGTGATTGCAAAATTTGTTGAGCTACTTCCACTTCTTTCGCTCTATCGGCGCCAGGTTGCGGGGTTAACGAAACACGAATAGTATCGCCGATTCCGCGTTGTAATATCACAGATAATGCGGCTGAACTGGCAACCATTCCTTTCATTCCCATTCCGGCTTCGGTAAGTCCCACATGTAACGGGTGATTCACCACTTCGGCAAGTCGAGTATACACTTCGATCACATCCTGCACATGCGACATCTTGCAACTGATGATGATCTTATCTTCAGCCAAACCTACATCCTGAGCCATAATGGATGACCGTCGTGCCGATTCAATCATGGTTTGTAGCATTACCTCTCGTGCCGATTCAGGCTCCGGAAGTTTGTTATTCGCATCCATCTTCTCTGCCAATAGCTGCTGATCCAGCGATCCCCAATTCACTCCAATACGAACGGGTTTATCGTATTTAATGGCTTGTTCAACGATGGTAGTAAAATTTTTGTCGCGGGCTTTGGTTCCGGTATTTCCGGGATTGATTCGAAACTTTGACAAAGCATTCGCCATGTCGGGATATTTCGTAAGTAGTACATGTCCGTTGTAATGGAAATCGCCAATGATAGGAACTGTAACTCCACGATTAAGGAGCTTTTCTTTGATGTGAGGAACCGCTTTGGCAGCAGCATCGTTATTTACGGTGATGCGAACGAGCTCGGAACCGGCTTGATTCAAATGATCTATCTGATCAACTGTTTCGTCGATATCAGCCGTGTCGGTGTTGGTCATTGACTGCACTACGATGGGAGCGTCTCCCCCAATGGCTACATCGCCAACTTTAACCTGAATAGTCTTTTTGCGATTAATTCCGCTCATAAATGCCCTTAATTCTTCTTACTTAGCTCAAATAATTTTCGTTTCTCTTCTTTGGATAATGAATCGTATCCACTTTTCGAAATCTTCTCTAAAATTTCATCCAATTCGCTTTGCTCTACTTCTTCGATGATCTCTGCATCACTTACAATGCTCATCTTCTTGTTCTTTGGTTTTTTTGATGAAGACGGAGAACCCTTCGGTTTAAATTTCATGTATAGATACTCGATATATCTAGGAACCAAACTAAGATCGGTACCATTCGCTCTGGCTTTCATCAACAAATAGCCCCCCAATGCACCGCCCAGATGGACAAATCGTGCAACATTATCGCCATTGTTTAAAAACAGAACATCGAGTGCTATCAAACCACCAACAACATATCTTGCCTCAATTGGCGGTAAAAATATGAGCATGATTGGAGTTCGAGGAAATAACATAGCGAAGGCAACCATGATTCCATACACTGCCCCTGATGCACCAATTACAGGTACCGGACTTCCAGCTATACTTACTAAAATATCGATGAAAGCACCTACAAAACCTGCACCAAAGTAAAGCGTTAGAAAACTTCTAGGCCCTATGCGCTCTTCAACAGGGCGCCCCATCCACCATAGCCACAACATATTAAAAATGAAGTGAAACGGATTCGATAATGAATGCAAGAACATATAGGAAACTATTCTCCATGGTTGGGTAATAGCCGTCCAGAAATCAGGTATAAAACTCAAGTATCTAGTTAAGCTGATTCCTGTAACGCCTGCAAAAATAATTTGCACCACAAACATAATCGCATTGATCGCAATTATTGTCCTAATGGCTACAGGCATGCCCATAAACCCTCTCTTTGCTGTATTTCCGAATGAATCGTAAGCCATGTTATTCCTCATCTTGTATCATCTTTCCTTGCCTAAGCATGCATGCTCGGACGTTTAATCTTCCAGAATTTAATAAGTATAAAACCAACCACCAATCCGCCTAAGTGGGCAAAATGAGCAACACCGCTATCAACACGGGATAAACCTGAAAAGAGCTCAACAATGCCGTAAATGGCTACAAAATATTTTGCTTTGATGGGGATTGGCGGTATCAACAAAATGATGTATTGATTTGGAAACATCATCCCAAAAGCCAATAGTAAACCGAATACTGCACCGGATGCACCAATAGTATAGCTTTCCGCCCCGCCGATAAACATGTGAATGAGCGCTGCACCTATTCCTGTTAAAAAATAATACACATAAAAACGTTTGGTGCCCCATAGATTCTCAATAGCTTGACCAAATATCCAAAGCGCGAATAGGTTGAAGAAAATGTGGCTCAAATCTGCATGCAAAAACATGTAAGAAACCACCTGCCACGGATAAAACAATCCACTACCGAGTGGCCATAAAGCCAAAAATGGAGCGAAGGTAGCACCTAATGCTGTCCAACCACCGGTAAACATACTTTTGGTGATCAGGAATATGATACCATTGGCAAAGATCAGGTTTTTAACACCTTGGGGAAATAACGAGAAGGAAGTATTGGGCTGAAATTGAGTCAAACTGAAACAGATTTTGCGTGATTTTTTACAATGCGTGAATATACGTTGATACCACCTAAAGTTACGCCAGGAATTCCTTGCCCCGGATAAGTAGTATCACCAACCAGATATAAACCGCTGAACGGCGTTTCTGATGGTGTCCACTTGAGCAAGCTACGTGCCATACTTTGGGGAATGCCACCTACCCTGCCTTTTTTGCGGAACACCCAATTTTGCCAGGTTACCGGTGTTGCCAAATCAGCTAGTTTGATCTCGGTTTCCTTAAAACCCGGCAATTTTTGCTTTAACGTTTCGATGATGAAAGCTTTTGCTTCGTCTTTATTTTGATCGTAGTTACCGTTCATATTGAACCAATGTTCCGGCGAAGCATGGCAAGAAATATTAAGAGTGCGTTCGCCTTCGGGTGCTCGTTGGGTGTCTCCACGCCGACTCATAGAAACAAATATCGATTCTGAATTCGTGTGCGGGACGGTTGCTCCATCCAAATGAATTTGATGATGAATTCCCAGATCATCGGGATAGGTATCCGTGGTAGCGATACCCATTGTGAGCGCGCCCCAGGCTTTTTCGTAGTCTTTACTTTGCTCAACAAAATGGGCTTTCATTGAATCTTCAACCAACTCGCCCATATTCCAAATCGGAACATTCGACACTACAATCGGCGCTTGATACAAACGATCTTTTTTGGTGGATATTAGAAAATCATCGCCTTCTTTTTTGATGGAAGTCACGGCTTCTTTGGTTGCCAATTTCCCGCCTCGGTCTTCCACATAATCCCTAATGGTGTAGATCATTTGAAGAAGTCCGCCCGGTACATAATAATTCGAGTAGTTGGTGTAGGTGATTCCAGCAGCACCAAAAAGAAAGGGAACGTCGTCACTTTTATTCTGTGCCGTAATCATGAGTTGTTCATCCAGAAAGCGAAGAAATTTTGGCGTGGCAATGCCACATTGTTCGGTCACTTGCCGTACAGTTTTTAGCGCATAAGGAAGTACCCAGACATCTTTGGGAGAATTGGATGTAAACAGACTTGCCCATTCTGACACTTTTCGTGGCGGGAAGAACGGATTCTTCACACTCACTTTCCAAACTACATCGGCGATATCGAAGGCAAGTTTCCAAAATTTGCGCTGTCCTTTTCGATTCCCAAAAATACGCACTGCTTCTTCAATCCATTCATGGCGATCTTTGTATCGGGTGATTTTTTCTCCATCCAACCACACCTTCATCGAAGGATTAAGTTCTACTCTGGGGATGTTTAACCCGGTTTTTTCTTCGAGGTATCGTAGCGGTTGATGTTCATCAAACCCGATCAGCGTGGTGGCTCCACTTTCGAACACATAGCCCTTTCGTGGATATGATGATGAACATCCGCCGGGATGAAGCGCGGCCTCCAGAATCAGCACTTTGTAGCCGTCGTTGGCAAGCAAAGCCGCTGTGCTCATGCCTCCCATCCCCGATCCAATAATAATAGCATCGTAGTCTTTGTTGATAGTCATGCCCAACTAACACATCAAGCAGCAATCACATTCCCGAGCGTTATCAATTATCAATTATCAATTAAGAATAATATTGAATGCTTATCGAAAAAGTATCCCAATTCCATATTCTCTATTCTATATTCCTAATTCTTAATTCATCAATGCGCCTCCAGCCAGTTCTCGCCAATACCCGATTCCACTTTCAACGGAACATCCATCGGGAAGGCATTTTCCATCAAATCGACGATTTTTTCGGGTACCGTATCCAGCTCACTTTCGTGGATTTCGAAAATCAATTCATCATGCACTTGAAGTAACATTCTGCTTTTCTTGTTGTTGGATGTCAACCAATCGTGAATGTGAATCATCGCCAGTTTGATTATATCCGCTGCCGTGCCCTGAATCGGCATATTTATGGCCACACGTTCTGCAAAACCGCGTCGACTCCAATTACTCGAAGTGATATCCGGGATGTAGCGCCGGCGACCAAGCAACGTTTTCACAAAGCCGTGCTCTTTAGCAAAGGCTTGCGTTTCAGAAATGTAGGTTTGGATGTTCGGGAATCGACCGAAATACTCTTCGATCATTTGCTTCCCTTCTTTGTTTTCGATGCCCAGATTCTGAGCTAATCCATACGCACTTAAGCCATACGGAATCCCGAAATTTACTTCTTTGGCTTTTCGCCGATGATCAGCCGTTACCTCATCCAGCGAATCCAGATGAAAGATTTCTTTAGCTGTTCTCGCGTGAATATCCTCCCCATTTCGGAAGGCCTCAATCATCGCTTCATCTTTGGCGATGTGCGCAATCACCCGAAGTTCAACCTGAGAGTAATCCGCCGACATAATTTTAAAGCCATCTTCGGCTATAAAAGCTTTTCTCGTTTCACGTCCGCGTTTGGTGCGAATGGGGATGTTCTGCAAGTTCGGATTGGAAGAAGCTAAACGCCCTGTTGCTGCCACACTTTGATTGAAATCGGTGTGAATTCGACCGGTATCTTCATTCACCATCGAAGGCAGAGCATCGATGTATGTAGATTTTAGCTTGGCAAGCTGACGATAATCCAAAATCAATTGAGGAAGTTCGTACTTCACGGCCAGTCTGCTCAGTTCCGCTTCGTTGGTAGAATATTTCCCCGTTTTGGTTTTCTTGCCGGACGGAAGCTCCATCTTTTCAAACAAAATGACGCCCAACTGCGCCGGTGAATTAATATTAAACTCTTCTCCTGCTTTCTCATAAATTTGCGTCTGCAGTTCTCTCAAATCAGATTCTAAGTCGACCGAGAATCCCGCCAACATTTCAGAATCCAGTCGAACGCCCTGAAATTCGATATCGCCCAACACGCTGATTAACGGAAAATCACAACTTTTTGCGACCTCCATCAACTCATCCTTTTCTAGCTTTTCCTTCAGGATTTGATACAATTGCAGAGTGATGTCGGCATCTTCGCAGGCATAGGCATATACCTCATCCGGAGTCAGATCCGCCATCGACTTCTGCCCTTTTCCTTTGCCGATGAGATCAGTGATGGGCACCGGCTCGTAGCCCAAATACTTTTTGGCAAGCTCGTCCATTTTGATCTTTTGATTGGCATCCACCAAATAAGCGGCCACCATCGTATCAAAATAATCGCCTTTTATTTCGATGCCGTGGCGCATCAACATGGTGTAATCGAACTTAAAATTGTGAGCAATTTTTACCGTCGATTCATCTTCCATCAATGGCTTAAGGATTTCAATAACCTTCGCCTGGTCTAATCCACCTTCCACATTTACAGGAATGTAAGCTGCTTTTCCGGCTTCAATCGAGAAAGAAAAACCAACCAATCCGGCTGAAATCGGATCGGGAGCATCGGTCTCGGTATCAAAACAAAGTGCTTCTGCTTTTTGATATTCAGTCACCAACTCCTGAACCCGTTCAAGGCTTTGAACCAGCTCGTAGTCTACCTTTTCAGCATCAAATGATCCCATTTCTTCTGATTCAGAAATCGAGCCAAATAAATCTACCTGATCACCTGAGTTCTCTGCAACCGGACCTTCTTCACCCAAATACTTTCGAGTGAGCGTTCGGAATTCCATCTTCTTGAAAAATAACCCAAGTGCTTTCTTATCTTCAAAATTCCATTCCAGATTTTCCCATTTTGTGGTGTTTGGCACATCCGTTTTGATGGTAACCATAAACTTGGCATGCATAGCCTGCTCTGCAAATTGCTGCAAGCCTTCGCGCTGGCGTTTTGCCGTGATCGTATCTGCTTTAGCAATACATTCTTCGAGCGTACCAAATTTATCGATCAAATTCGGCGCGCCTTTTTTCCCAATACCGGGAACGCCCGGAATATTATCTGCGGTATCGCCTAGAATCGCTAGCACATCAATTACTTTTTCGGGATACACTCCGAAATAGTCCATCACTCCTTCCCGATCAATAATATCAAAGCCGCCCGTTTTGTTGTTCGGCTTCATCATTTTGATATGATCGTGCACCAGCTGCATAAAATCTTTATCCGGCGTAACCAGCATTACATCTACATCATCAGCATTAGCCTGGCTGGCAATAGTTCCAATAATGTCATCCGCTTCATAACCGTCTTGCTCGATATTGGTGATTCCCCATGCATCTAACATTTCTTTAATTAGCGGGATACCTGCTCTCAGTTCATCCGGTTGAGGAGGTCGCTGTGCTTTATAAGCTTCGTCAGCTTCATGCCTGAACGTTGGCGCGTGGGTATCCCAGGCAACGGCGATGTGCGTTGGTTTTTCTTCGGCCAACATTTTCTCTATCGTATTTGCGAATCCTAAAATAGGCCCGGTGGCTATCCCCTTGCTGTTTTTAAGGTTTGCGTTGATAAATGCGAAATGCGCTCGATAGGCAAGCGCCATTCCATCTAACAAAAAAAGCAGTTTCTTTGACATGAATTCTTATTTTCCGACGATTATTCGGTGGAAACTAAACTTTTTGCCACTAATTACGAACACGACCCGGCAACTAAAGTGAATATTATCTTTTGAGTTTAAAGAACGAAGCACAGAAGGGTTACGGCACCAAGAAATTCTATCAGGAATACGTTTCCGGCATGAGCCGCGATCGTATCACCAAAGAATTGTCGGCCGATACCGATCGATTGAAACTGCTTTACAAAGAAGCGGTTGAGGATATTGAGCGTCAGCAAGGTGCTCAACTGCCGGGGCATGTTAAATTTATGCGTCTGTTTTCTGATCTCACGCAGCGCCTTAATCCAACGCGACGACTCGCTTTTGGGTTGGGATCGGTAAGTTTTGTGATAAGTACTGTTTCAAGCATCTTCGGTTTTAGTGGCATCATTCCTTTTTCAGAATTACTCCTTCCATTCGGATTTCTATCGATGTTTTTTCTACTTCTGGTCGAATTACTCGAAAAGTCGGATGTACAAAAAGAGATCGATCTTGCGCGTGATATCCAATTGAGTTTGTTACCGGGCACTTCGCTTAACAAAGAGAATCTGGAAGTGTATTCATTCGCACATACTGCCAAAGAAGTAGGTGGCGATTATCTGGATGTGATCGATACTGAAAAAGGCACCTACGTTGTTATTGCCGATGTAAGCGGTAAAGGACTTTCGGCCGCACTTTATATGGTTCGGATGCAGGCTTTAGTGAATCTTTTGATTCATAAAGAGCAGCCATCCCCAAAAGATTTATTCCTTCAATTAAACGACTTCGTTAAAAGTAATTCGAAGGATAAAACCTTTGTTACCGGCTGTGTGGCTTACTTCCCGAATGATAAAGAAGAATTCGAATACGTACGTGCCGGGCATAACATCCCGATTTACTACAGCCGCGAGCGCGATACCACGTTCAACTTGCGCGCCAATGGTTTTGCTTTGGGGATGACCTCAACGGCTATGCTAAGCCAGCATCTTGAGGTGAAACGCTTTCATTTTAAACCAGGCGATTCTGTACTGCTTTACACCGATGGTCTAAACGAATCTCGCAATGAGCGTGGCGAGGAATACGGTGAGGAGCGCATCGAAAGCTTGATGGAGATTTACGGTTCGCTGCACTCAAAGACGATCATCAACAAAATACAGTCCTCGCTCGAAGCTTTCATCGGTACAGTCCCACCTGCCGATGACGTCACTTTTACATGTATTCATCGCCCGGAACGTGCAAATGCCAAACAAATTAATGCCGTAACTTCGGTAAAGGCTGAAAAAGATTAACGCTGAGCCGCTTCTACAATTTTCTCAACGGTAATACCAAAGTGCTTATACAATTCCTCATAAGGCGCTGATTCTCCGAAAGTATCAATACCAATCATTTTACCTTCGGTGCCGATGTAGCGTTCCCACCCGAACGAAGAACCTGCTTCAACTGCAACCCTGCGAGTAACTTCAGATGGAAGCACAGATTCGCGGTATTCCAACGGCTGCTCAGCAAAAAGTTCCCAGCTAGGCATACTAACCACTCGGGCGTCGATGCCTTTAGCTTTTAATTGTTGCTGTGCTTCTACGGCTAGATACAACTCCGATCCTGTTCCGATCAAAATTGCATCGGGATATTCTTTGTCGCTATCTACCAGCACATACGCTCCATTTTCAGAAAGCGATGCGGCGTTTTCAGCCGTACGAGCAAAAGTTGGTACATTTTGCCTGGTTAAAACAAGGATTGTCGGGCCTGATTGATTTTCAAGCGCCGTTTTCCAGGCGTAAGCCACTTCATTGGCATCGCCGGGGCGTATCACTAAAACATTTGGCATCGCGCGTAAGCTGGCTAAATGCTCCACCGGTTGATGGGTCGGTCCATCCTCTCCCAAACCAATGCTGTCGTGCGTCATCACAAAGATAGATGGAACTTGCATCAGCGCGGCTAAACGAATTGCCGGTCGACAATAATCGGTGAACACAAAGAACGTCCCACCGAAAGGAATTACACCATCGTGTAAAGCCATTCCGTTCAATGCAGCAGCCATAGCGTGCTCTCTCACTCCGTAGTGTGTATTTCGTCCGGCATAATTCTCAGCGTTAAATACTCCCTCGCCAGAAAGATTTGTCTTCACACTTCCTTCCAGATCTGCAGAACCGCCTAACATATTTGGAACGGCATCTTTCAATGCATTTAAAACTTTTCCGGATGAAGCTCGAGTTGCCATTCCTTTGGCATCGGCTTCAAAAACTGGTAATAATTCTTCTAAGTTTTCCGGTAATTCACGGCTTAACCAGCGAACCAACTCCAGAGCTTTGTCGTTGTGCTCGGTTGCAAATGCTTCGAATAAAGAATTCCATTCGTTTTCTCTAGAATCTCCCAGATCAACCTGTTTTCTGAACTCAGCCATGGCCTCTTCGGGGATAAAGAATTTTTTCTCCGGATCCCAACCATAAGCTTCTTTGGTGATTTTGATCTCATCATCGCCAAGTGGTGAGCCGTGAGAGCCAGCAGTATCTTGCTTATTCGGGCTACCGTAACCAATGTGGCTTTTACAAATTATGATGGATGGCAATTCTGACTTCTGCGCATTCTCGATGGCATTGGCAATTTGAGCGTGATCGTGTCCATCAATTTCCTGAACATCCCAACCGTAAGCATCAAATCGTTTGGCAACATCTTCGGTAAAGGATAAATCGGTAGAGCCATCAATCGAGATAGAATTTGAATCGTAGAGATAGATCAGCTTTCCGAGTTTGAGGTGACCGGCTAAAGAAGCTGATTCGTGTGAAATACCTTCCATCAAATCACCATCACTTACAATTGCGTACGTGTAATGATCGATAAGATTAAATTCATCGGTATTAAATTTTGAGGCAAGAAATCGTTCGGCCATCGCCATTCCCACTCCGGTTGCAAATCCTTGGCCTAGTGGGCCGGTAGTCATTTCTACGCCGGGAGTCATTCCGTATTCTGGGTGACCGGGAGTGTTACTTCCCATTTGGCGGAAGTTTTTAATGTCGTCGAGGCTAACTTCATATCCGGTTAAGTGGAGTAAGCTGTAAATCAACATTGAGCCGTGGCCTGCTGAAAGAATAAATCGATCGCGATTTGCCCAATCCGGATTGTTCGGATTGTGTTTCAGAAACTTCGTCCATAAAACGTAAGCAACATCAGCCATACCCATAGGCATGCCGGGGTGACCTGAATTTGCTTTTTGAACCGCATCCATTGAAAGGGTACGGATGGTATCAGCGCATAATTTATCGAGCGAAGAATTGGACATAAGATCGAGAGAATTGGGAGGATTAAAAACTTGCGCCCGAAGATAGGCATTGTAGCATTTACATTAAATGCAGCTTTAACATTTTCGGGCATAAAAAAAGCCTTGAATCGTAGACTCAAGGCTTTTGAAAAACTCAGAATGAATTAATTTGTGCTTTCACACTTTAATTCGAATTCCATTTTGTGCTCAGATGGTGCTCTAAATGAACCATAGCTTGCATTGGTAAAAGCTTCACAAGCCTGAGCTTTATTACCTTTGCTTTGTTGAGCAAAGCCAATCTCGAAATAGATTTTTGCTTTATCGGTTGCTCCACCTTGCTCATGCTCAATTGCAGTAGTAGCGTATTCGATGGCATCGTTGTAGTTACCAAGCTTATTTGATGCTTCAGCTAAACGATAAAAAGAATCAGATGACTCTGCATTGTAAGTTAGAGAACTCTGTAATAACTCAATTGCGTTAGTTAAACGGTTATTTTCGATAGCTTTTGAACCACGAAATAAAAGCTCTGCATGTGCAGCGTTATTAGCCTGGCGAACAACAGTGTTGTCATTTACTTGATTCCCAATGTTGATAGCACGATCGAACCAGCTCATAATCGTTTCAACTTCACCACCCATTTTTTTAGCAACTAAGCCTTTTTGGTAATAAGCTTTTGCATAATTAGAATTGATTTGAAGTGCTTTATCAAAAGATGCATCAGCTGCTTCAAAGTTTTCTTGTTTATAAAGCATGGTTCCTTTTTGGAAGTGCAATTGTGCTAAAACACCTCGCGAACGATTGCTGATATCACTATCACCATATTCAGTTCCCATTGATTGCGACTCTTCGAAAAGTGCAATTACGTTATCTAAGCCGGAAACACTTGGCGAACTTCTGAACGCCTGAAAAGCAGCTGCTGCTTTTTGATAAAATAGTTTTGGGATATAATTTTTAGAACGAGTTACGATATCTGCGTTTCCAACAGCTTCACCCAATTCAATAGCTTCGCCGAATTTGTTGATGGCTGCATCAAAGTCTTTGCTTTGTGCTAGTTCTTGCGCCTCGTTATACGCGTTAATTGCATCAGCCTCTTCCTGTGCAAATGCCACTGTTGAGGCCATGGCGATTAATGCTGTTAAAAATATACTCTTAAATAGCTTCATTTGATTAACTTTGTTAGTTCGGTTCAGACAAGTAGGTAATTTACTGAAAAATCTCCCTCCTTTTAAAGTCTTAAACTCACTTATATTTTATTTTATTGTAGGAGCGCCAAATAGTTACTAATTCTTAATCTAGAAATAGAAATTTGGCTCGGGATCCTCATTCGAATAAAAATCAGTAATGATTTTCACCCCTTCTTCACAGCTATCTGTAACGTGAAAAAGATCGGTATCGTGTTCAGAAATGGTACCCCATTCCTTCATTGAGGTGTTCATCCAGTCAACCAATCCTTGCCAATAACTACTCCCAAATAGAATAATTGGGATTTTTGAGATTTTCTGTGTTTGCACTAAGGTCAGGCTTTCGAAGAGCTCATCTAACGTTCCAAATCCACCGGGAAATACAACCAGAGCTTGCGAATATTTCACAAACATCACTTTTCGAACAAAGAAGTAGTTAAAATTGATGGAGTAATTAGGATGAACAAATTCGTTTAACCCTTGCTCGAACGGCAATTCAATTCCTACCCCTACCGATTTTCCTTCGGCATCGAAAGCACCTTTGTTGGCTGCTTCCATAATTCCGGGACCACCACCGGTAATCACACCAAAACCCTTATGCGATAATTGTGCGGCAAACTCTGTGGCTAATTTATAGTACTCGTTATCGTGATTTGTACGTGCCGATCCAAATATGGAAACACAGGGGCCAACTCGAAATAACTTATCGTAGCCTTCAACAAATTCACCCATAATCTTAAACACACTCCAGATATCGGCATCGTAACCCGATCTGTACTTATTTGGAGCGCCGTTTTCGTCTTTAAATTTAAAATCCATAACTCTATTTAATTGAAAATGTGAATGACAATACCGGAATTAACTCTCTTTCCATCAAATGATTAGACCCTGTTTCTAACTTAATTTTCGGGGCCAAACTCAAATCATCTGATACATCAAACGGGCGTAAATGCGCATATACATAAGCATCAACCACATTTAATAAATAAGCCAAGCCAATTGTAACGTAAATAAAATCTCTTCGATTCCTCAAAAAATCCCGTTGGCTACGAATACTTGAGCTATTCTGCCCAACTAAATATGTCGGTGTTGGTCCAAACCGAAAATCCTGATTCTCGTTGGTTGCATTATAATAAGCTGCTCTGTAGTCGTGGTAATCTTTGGTGAGCGTAATGCTGTAATAAGTCAACCCACCTAGCAACCCATAAACAATAGGCACTTTCCAGATTTGTTTATTTGTTACTTGTCCCCAACCGGGTAAAATAAGCGAACGCCGTAAAACAGCTTTAGGATCGGGGTATTCTTCTACATTTACGCTTTGAGCAATCGAAAATCTTTCGGGCGAAAAATCTGCAAAGTTTAAAGTACGCTGTGCTTTTACCGATCCGGCAAAAACCACTACTAAAAACAGGAAAGAAAGATTAAATCGAATCAAAGATATTAAGGATACGTTCGAGGTCTTCTTCTGAGTAATATTCGATGCTGATTTCGCCACCTTTAGCTTTTGGCTTTACGTTTACTTTGGTGCTTAACGTGTTACGCAGTCTATTTGATATCTCGTCGTAAAAAGGATTCGACGGTGGTTTTTTAGATGAAGCTTTTTTCTTCTTTTCAGGTGCATTCACAGCTCGAACTGCGTCTTCAACTTGGCGAACCGTCCATTCTTCGTTGATAATATTCTTAAGCAATTTGGCTTGCAGAGCTTGGTCTTCGATGGTTATTAAAGCACGAGCATGACCAATCGAAATTTGATCGTTGATTAACGCGGTTTGAATGAAATCGGGTAAATTCAACAACCGTAACATATTTGTAACAGTGGTTCTGTTTTTACCGACACGATTCGCAACTTCAGCTTGGGTGTACTCAAATTCGTCGATTAGGCGCTTGTATCCCATCGCCACTTCAAGGGGATTTAAATCCTGACGCTGAATATTTTCAATCAATGCAAATGCCATCGATTGCTCGTCATCAGCTTCTCGAATGTAGGCTGGGATTTCTGCTATTCCGGCCAGCTTTGAAGCTCTAAGGCGACGTTCACCAGCAATCAGTTCAAATCTCTTTTCCCCAATATATCGAACGGTGATCGGCTGAATGAGTCCGTGAGTTTTTATCGAATCTGCTAATTCATCGAGGCGCTCTTCGTCAAATTCTGTACGTGGTTGATGCGGATTCGCCCGAATGTGATCCACTGGGACATTGAGTACAATGTTTACACGTTCAACCGGATCAGCGATAGTTTTCTCTACGCCCTTTTTGGGTGAATTATCGCCCGTCTCTCCTTTAGACTCATTGTCGTACTCCGGGAAAAATGCACCTAAACCTCTGCCTAAAACTTTTTTGCTTGCCATGTTATCTTAGTTCGATAGAACCGGGCTATTCTTAAATAGTTTTCTATTCTTTTTTATGATTTCACGAGCCAACGCCAGATAGTTTTTTGCTCCCACACTCATCGAATCGTACAACAATGCCGGCTTACCAAAACTTGGAGCTTCGGCCAATCGAACATTTCTTGAGATCACAGCTTTGAACACACGATCGTCGAAATAGCGTTTTACTTCTTCCGCTACCTGATTCGAAAGCCGAGTACGAGTATCGTACATGGTTAACAAAACTCCCTCGATGTCTAATTCGGGGTTTAAATGCTGGCGAACAATTTTGATAGTATTTAAAAGCTGACCAAGTCCCTCAAGGGCAAAATATTCGCACTGAACAGGAATTACGATAGAATCGGAAGCCGTTAAGGCGTTGATGGTCAACAATCCAAGTGAAGGCGGACAATCAATAATCACGAAATCGTAGCGTTCGCGTGCTTCTGCAACTGCTTTTTTTAGGATGCGCTCACGTTCATCGCGATCAATCATCTCGATTTCAGCACCCACCAGATTAATGTGCGCCGGCACTAAATCAAGAAAATCGAGTTCCGTTTCCCGAATAGATTCGGTTAAATCGGCACTCCCAATCATAATTTCGTAAATGGAATTGGTAACCGTTTTAGAATCGATGCCTAATCCACTGGTTGAGTTACTTTGCGGATCTATATCAATAATTAGGGTTGGGTGCTCGATAGCAGCTAAACTGGCAGCCAAATTGATGGCTGTGGTAGTTTTACCCACTCCACCTTTCTGATTGGCAATTGAAATGACTTTGCCCATTAACAATTCCTACTCTAAATGTTCATTATTATTCTAAATTCAATATAAAGCGAGGTAGAATCGCATACAAAATTACTTATGCACACATTATTCGGAAGTTATCCACATTAAAAAGGCAACCCATTGGCTGCCTTATAATTAGTTGGATGTGCTGGTAAGTACTACTTTCCGGTTGGGTGGAGAAAAACCGGTTTCAGGGTTCACTAAGCGCAGTCTGTCAAAACTTTGAATACGCTCGTTTTCTACTTCTGCAGTATTCTGATTTTGAGTTGATGTTCCTGCAAATTCAATAACTTCATTACGATCAACCCATGGTTGAGCTACCGAAGCACTTTGAGGTGTAGAATTAATAGGTGCGTTATCGAGCCCTCCATCAATGTTACCGTAAAAATAGGTACCTAAAGTAATTATCAAAACAGCAGCGGCAACTGAAGCCACTGCTTTTGAGAATGTTAGGATAAGATTTTTATTCCCATCAACCCGAGAGCGCTGTTGTTTTACAGCTTCTTTTGTGATTTCGTCGACAATCGACTTTGGTGGGGTTTTTAATGGGAGTTGCCCGAGTTTTTGATAAGTTCGTCGAAGACTTTCTACTTCAATTAGCAGATTTTCGTCGTTCAACATTTCGCGTTCAAATTCGATCTCCTCAGCGGGATCCATCTCCCGCATCAGATATCGAATACAACCTTCTTCACTGTTTAGCATGTTTTAGCTCTAATTGTCTTTCCTCGTCAAAATATTTTCTGAGGTTAATCAACGCATATCTCATACGTCCTAGTGCCGTATTTATTGAAACATTAGTTAATTCTGCTATCTCCTTGAAAGGCATCTCGTAATAGTGCCTTAAAAGTACAACAGTGCGCTGCTCTTCGGGTAATTTGGTGATGTGGTTCATCAAGCTTGCGTTTGTTTCACTTACAACCATCTGGTCATCGGCATCTACAACGCTGCTATCTTCCAATCGATCAAAGTAATCCGACTTCGCGCCTTCCTCATCATACCACGAGTTAACGTCGATGTATCGTTTTTGTTTTCTAATATGATCAATTGTTGCATTATGAGCAATACGCATCACCCAGGCTATCCATTTGCCTTGTTCGTTGTACGTATCATCCATTTTGGTGATCACCTTTGTAAACGTCTCTTGAAAAATATCATTTGCCGTTTCGGGATTGTTAATCATGCTATATATATAGGAATATACTTTTGCCTGATGACGATTCATGAGTTCGTTAAATGCGTACTCGTCAGCTTTTCGTCTGAATAAGCGAACCAACTCTTGATCTTTTAATTTCGAGTATGATTTGTTACCGGTATTTCTTTTAACTAATTCCATAATATTCACCCTTCTTTTGGGATTTTGTTATCCAACTATTCAAACTATCCGAATAACTGGTTGGTGATCGGCTAACCGAAGTGATCGTTTCTGTTCAACTTCCTCGATTAACTGGTATTAGAATAATACCTCTCGCTCAACCTCCAAATCACATGATGATGTTAGTTCTCACATCACATGTAACATGCGAGTGTTACACCGTAACAGACGGGCTACCCTTTGAAATGGTTGTACACCTTTTCCCCTAATTTGGCTCCTATAACATTTTTTAACGCATCTTCATCGGCTTTTTTGATTTCACTCACCGAGCCGAACTCTTTAAGTAAGGCTTGTGCTTTCTTCTCTCCTACTCCCTCAATGTCGGTTAACTCTGTAACCAAGGTTCGCTTCGATCTTTTTTGGCGATGGAAGGTGATTGCAAATCGGTGGGCTTCATCTCTGGCCTGTTGCAAGAGTTTTAAAGCGGTTGATTTTTTTGGGATCATATACGGTTGAGAGCGATTGGGGACAAACACTTCTTCCAAACGCTTCGCCAATCCGATAATGTCGCATTCGCCGTAAAACCCGATTTCTTTCAACGCAGCAACCGCCGAGCTCAGCTGGCCTTTTCCTCCATCCACCACAATTAAATCGGGGATTTGGAGTCCGTCTTTCATTACGGCCGAATATCTGCGAGTGAGGATTTCCTTCATCGAGGCGAAATCATCCGGACCAACCACCGTTTTGATGTTGAATCGCTTATACTCGCTTTTGCGGGGCTTGGCATCTACAAAACACACCATCGACGCCACCGGATCGGTGCCCTGCAAGTTCGAGTTATCGAAACATTCGATGCGCCGAGGTAAACGTTGCAACTTCAGATGCTCTTTCAGTTCTTTTACGGCATGAGGAATCCGATCTCGTTCCGCTTTTTCTTTCTCCAAGCGACGCTCATTCAGATGCAGCCGTGCATTCGCACTCGCCATCTTGATCAATTGTGCTTTCTCCCCACGTTCGGGAACATGAACTGGCACTTTTTTCGCCCGCTCCTGATATAAATATTCAACCAGCGGCTCATCGTCGGTCATGGCATGGCTGATGTACACTTCATCCGGAATAGCCGCCGTGTATTGCCCCGTGTAATAATCCTCCACAAAAGATTGAATCAGATCATGCACCGTTAATCCTTCGATATTCTTTAAAAAGCGATGGAATTTTCCGATCAACTTTCCTTCGCGGATTTTGAACAACACCCCACAGGCTTCGCCTAAATCATCCGCAACATTTACGGCAAACACATCGCGATCTACTTTTTTGTCGGCCACCATTTTCATTTTCTGGCTGAATCGCTCCACCGCAATATAGCTGTCGCGCAATTTGGCGGCTTCCTCGAAAGCGAGGGCATCGCTGGCGATCTGCATTTCCTCTTTCAACTCGCGGAGCAAGGCATCGGTTTGACCGTTTACGAGTCGCTCTACTTTCTTGATGGTTTCGTTGTACAGCTCAGCATCCCAATCGCCGGAGCAGTTTTCGAGGTAATCATCGAAACAGGAATGCCATTTCGGTACGCCACGGGTTTTGTCGATGTTTTTGATGCTTACCGCGCAGGTGCACAAATCGAAGGCTTTGCGAATGGTTTCCAGCGTTCGCTTCATCGCGCCCACGCTGTCGTACGGACCGTAATATTTGCTTCCGTCTTTTATAATGGTGCGCGTTGGGTACACGCGGGGCTTGCTTTCTTTGGTGATGCAGATGTACGGATACGATTTATCATCGCGATATAAGATGTTGTACCGCGGCTGATATTGTTTGATCAGATTGTTTTCGAGGATGAGCGCTTCGGCCTCCGAATCGGTGACAATCACCTCGAGATCCTCGATTTTAGACACCATAAGTGAAATTCGTCCATCCACCGGGCGGGATTCCTGAAAATACGAACGCACCCGATTGCGCAGTTTCTTGGCCTTTCCCACATACAACACGCTTCCGCCCTTATCGCGGTAGATGTACACGCCAGGAGAAAACGGAAGATTGGCTACTTTTTCGGAAACGGGAATGTTGGGCGACTCTGGACTACTCATTGCGGCAAAGATACAACAAAATCAGTTTTTGGTGAGAGGGATTTGTTTTAATCTAGCCTAAAAGGAATTCACCTTATTTTGGGGATAAGATTTATTCATTTTACTCTTAAAGTTGAATAGGATATAATGAATAAAACTTAAACTTGAAATAGGGATAAAGTGAACTCAGTTCACTTTACTCTGTTGTTGGGCAACATACAAAAAGCCCACCGCACAAACAGCACATTTGGTTTTTGCCGACACGAAAGCCAACGCTGAAAAAACCAAAAGAGCTGTTTTTTGCCAACGCTCTGACAGAAATTGAATGAATAAATGACATTAGAACAATATATTGACAACCTAGACAAACGGTACAGACTCGGAAATGCAACCGAACATACATTTCGTGGCGACTTACAGCAACTTTTAGAAAGTTTGGTGCCGACAATTAGAGCGACCAACGAACCGAAAAGGCAAAGTTGCGGAGCACCTGACTACATTTTGACTAAAAAAGATATTCCTGTTGGATTTATTGAAGCGAAAGACATTGGCGATAAAGACCTTGACGGCACAAAGAAAACAGGAAACAAAGAACAGTTTGACCGATACAAGGCTTCTCTAAATAATTTGATTTTTACGGACTACATCAACTTTCATCTGTACCGGGAAGGCGAATTCATCACCAAAATTGCTATTGCAGAAATCACGGACAAGGGAATAAAACCTTTACCTCAGAACTTTGGCAACTTTGAAAATCTAATCAAAGACTTTTGCGTTCACGTTGGACAAACGATAAAAAGCTCAAAAAAATTAGCAGAAATGATGGCGGGCAAAGCCCGCCTTCTTTCTGATATTATTGAGAAGTCGTTGACCAGTGATGAAGAAAACCAAGAAAATAGTACGCTGAAAGAACAAATGTTGGCTTTCAAGCAAATTTTGATTCACGACATCACGCCACAAGGTTTTGCAGACGTTTACGCTCAGACTATTGCTTACGGAATGTTTGCAGCTCGTTTACACGACCCTACTTTAGATAATTTTAGCAGACAAGAAGCGGCTGAACTGATTCCAAAATCAAATCCGTTTTTACGAAAACTCTTCGGTTACATTGCAGGTCCAGACATTGACGACCGCATCAAATGGGTAGTAGAAAACCTTTCAGAAATCTTTTTGGCTTGTAACGTAGAAGAAATTCTAAAGAACTACGGGAAAGCCACCAAAATGGAAGACCCGATAATTCATTTTTACGAAACCTTCTTAAGCGAATACGACCCAAAATTGCGTAAATCTCGTGGCGTTTGGTACACACCGCAACCCGTTGTGAATTTTATTGTTCGGGCGGTTGACGACATTCTAAAAACCGAGTTTGATTTACCGCAAGGTTTGGCAGACACCAGTAAAACAAACATAAAAGTAAATACTCAAACCGCAGACAAGCGTTCGGCAACAGGCTATAAACAAATGGAGCAAGAAGTACACAAAGTGCAAATTCTTGACCCAGCCACAGGAACAGGAACTTTTTTAGCGGAAGTGGTAAAACATATTCACAAAAAATTTCAAGGACAACAAGGCATTTGGAGCAATTATGTAGAAACGCATTTATTGCCACGTTTAAACGGTTTTGAGTTGCTAATGGCAAGCTATGCAATGGCACATTTAAAATTGGATTTGCTTTTGACCGAAACAGGATTTAAACCAACATCCAACCAACGATTTAAAGTTTACTTGACGAATAGTTTAGAAGAACACCACCAAGACACAGGAACTCTATTTGCAAATTGGTTGAGCACAGAAGCAAATGAAGCAAACCACATTAAACGAGATACACCAGTAATGTGTGTAATTGGTAATCCGCCCTATGCGGTAAGTAGCACTAATAAAAATGATTGGATTCAAGATTTAATTTCTGATTACAAGAAAAATCTTAATGAACGAAAAATCAACTTAGATGATGATTACATCAAATTCATACGTTACGGACAACATTATATCGACAAAAATGGAAGTGGCGTTTTGGCTTACATTTCCAATAACAGCTTCTTAGATGGTATTACTCACAGGCAAATGCGAAAACATTTGTTAGAGAGTTTTGATAAAATCTACATATTAGATTTACACGGAAATTCTCGAAAATTAGAAACAAGTCCTGATGGTTCAATTGACCAAAATGTATTTGATATAATGGCAGGTGTTTCAATTAATATTTTCGTCAAAACAGGAAAGAAAAAGAAAAATGAATTAGGTCAAGTATATAATTATGATTTATATGGAAAACGAGACTTTAAGTATAAAACATTAACAGAAAATGATTTAAGTTCATTAAATTATTCCAGCATTGAATGTAATTCACCTTATTACTTTTTTGTTCCAAAAAACTTTGAAAGTGCTAATCAATATGATTTAGGGTTTAAAATTGATGAGCTTCTTCCATTTAATAATTCAGGTTTTGAAACAGCGAAAGATAAATTTTTAATCAAATTCAATAAAACAGACATAAAGTCTCTGAAAGAGGACATAGAAAATTTTTCATCTGAGGAAATATCAAGTAAATACAATCTCAAAATCACAAAAGCTAATGAAGTAAAAAGTGATATAGAAAATGCGTACACAATAGAATCGCTTTATCGTCCATTCGACAAAAGATATACACTAATATCAACGAATAGTAAAGGAGTTATGTTTCGCCCTCGTTTTGATACGGTTAAGCATCTTTTAAAAGAAAATGTAGCTCTTTTATGTTGTAAAAGACAAACATCCTTTGATTTTCAACACGCTTTTATTACAAAAAGTGCAGTAGAAAGATGTTCTGTTTCTTTACAAACAGGAGAAGTGAGTTATGCTTTTCCTCTTTATCTCTATCCAGAAACCAACGGACAACATACTATTGAACAATCAGACGTAAGAAAACCAAATCTAAAAGTTGAAATTGTAAATAAAATTGCAGAGAAATTAGGTTTAAATTTTACCAACGAGAAAGTACCGACCGACAGCACTTTTGCACCAATTGATATTTTAGATTATATCTATGCGGTTTTACATTCGCCAACGTATCGTGAGAAATACAAAGAGTTTTTAAAAATTGATTTTCCGAGAGTGCCTTATCCAAAAGACCAAGACACGTTTTGGCAATTGGTAAAATTGGGTGGAGAAATTCGCCAAATTCATTTATTGGAAAGTCCAAAAGTGGAGCAATATATTACCCAATATCCTATAGACGGAGATAATGTGGTTGGCAAACCGAAATATCAAGACGGTAAAGTTTACATCAACGACACGCAGTATTTTGGCAATGTTCCGCAAGTCGCTTGGGAGTTTTACATTGGCGGTTATCAACCTGCTCAAAAATGGTTAAAGGATAGAAAAGGTCGAAAACTAGACTATAACGATATTTTCCACTATCAGAAAATTATTGTCGCCCTATCCGAAACCGACCGACTAATGAAAGAAATAGAAAAGATTGAACTTGAATAATCTGAAACCATAGCTTCATGAATGAATTCCGAAGCTTAACCTTCATCACTAGATTTATTCAAAAGTTTTCCATTTATAGTCATCATGAACCAACAATCCTTCGAACACACCTTAAAAACTCAAATCCCCATAGCGTGGGAAGCCGGGGTGCGGTTTGAGAGTTATGATGGAAATTCCTGTTCCATTTCGGTTACACTGGGTTTGATGAATCAAAACCCGTTCGGGAGTATGTTCTGGGCAGTAGAAGGAATGGCGGCCGAGTTTGCCGGCGGAATGATGTTGTTGAGCAAAATTGAGGCAACGGGCGTTCGGATGTCTACGTTGGTGGTTAACGGAAACATGAACTTCACCAAAAAAGCCGTGGGCAAGATCGTATTCACCTGCAATCAGGGTTCAAAAATCGATCAAGAGATTGAAGTAGCCATCGCCACTAAAGAAGCCAGAGCCTTTGAACTAACGAGTATCGGCATCGACGAAACCGGTGATCAAGTGGCTGAGTTTGTGTTTACGTGGAGTGTTTTGTGCAGCGCGGAGCGCTGAATGTTAAGTGATGAGTTTTGAGTTTTGAGTTTTGAGTTTTAAAATGGGGATTCTTGAATTCAAAATTTAAAATTTAAGATTATAAATGAGGGTTTGGGGCAGATCGGAATATTGATGCTACACGATTTTTAAATGTTAAGTGCTGAGTTTTAAGTTTTAAATGTGGTCGGGATTCTTGAATTCAAAATTTAACATTTAAGATGAAAAATGAGGGTTTGGGGGCAGATCGGAATATCGATGCTACACGATTTTAAATGTTAAGTATTGAGTTTTTAGTGGTAAATGAGGGTGAGGTTCTTGAATTCAAAATTTAACATTTAAGATGAAAAATGAGGGTTTTGGGGGCAGATTGGAATACTGATGCTACACGATTTTTAAATGTTAAGTTTTAAGTTTTAAATGGTAAATGTGGTCGGGATTCTTGAATTCAAAATTTAACATTTAAGATGAAAAATGAGGGTTTGGGGCAGATCGGAATACTGATGCTACACGATTTTTAAATGTTAAGTATTGAGTTTTTAGTGGTAAATGTGGGCGGGTTCTTGAATTCAAAATTCAAAATTTAACATTTAAAATTTTTGATAGCGGGTTAGGAAGTGATCTCTATATCGAATTCGTTGGGCATACGTCTTTCGTCATCCGTCGTATTTCCTTCGTCCTTAAATCCCTGTTGTTTGCCGGTCAACTAAAGCCATTCACAGAGCAGGTTTGCAGAAGTGGGCAAAATCTCTCAGATTGCATGGGTATCTATCCTAACACTAATAAATGCTATGAAACTATTTGTCTTGCCCCTGCTTTTGTTTGTAAGCGCATCACTTAGCACCGAAAACGCCAATTCTGATTATCAAGCCATCGAAACCGCAGTAAGTTATTATTTGGATGGCGGCACTAACAACGATTTCGAAACCCTTAAAAAAGCCTTCCACCCCGACGCCAGAATGATTTCTATGGGCAACGACATGATGAACGTAAACGCTCTGGAATTCTTCGGCAGCCGCATGAAACCGGGTCCTCCCACCGATCGCAAAACCCGAGTTGTGGATATCAATATGTCGGGAAATGCCGCAAGCGCGCGACTCGAAATCGAGTACGATGATTTCATGTTTGTGGATTACATGAGCTTGCTGAAAATGGACGGCGAGTGGAAAATTGTGAGTAAAGTTTACACTCGGGTGAATAAGTAAATGAGAATTTGTGGGCTAAATGATTTTTGCTAGCTTAGCCCCACTTATGAGCTCAAAGTCGTCCATTCCAAATACACTTATTTTTTCGGGGAGTTCTCCTCACCTTAAAAAGCGCACCTTTGTTGCGGTAGGCATTCTATTTCTGGTTCAATGTTGCCTTATCTGGCCGATCTTTCCACTCTTTGCCGATCCCGAGCCCTTAATTCTGGGATTTCCTCAACCATTTGCCTGGGTTATTTTAATGGTGTGCATTTCGTTCACAACCTTGCTCATGCTTTTCCTAAAAGACAAAAAGGAGCAAGGTTAAGTCATGGCTGATTGGGTAATCATCCTTCTGATTTGCGGCATTTACCTGCTCATAACCTTGATAATGGGCATTGTTCCCGGCTTGAAAGTGAGTCACAGCACTACAGGCTATGTGGCCGGCGATCGCTCGATGAATGTCTTCATTCTTTATTTTGTGCTCGGAGCTTCCATTTTCTCTAGTTTTGCCTTTTTGGGTGGTCCTGGTTGGGCGTATTCCCGAGGTGTTGCCGCTTTGTACATCATCGCCTATGGTGCCGTGGGGATGGTTCCCTTTTACTTTTTCGGACCAAAAGCTCGTGCGCTCGGTGAAAAATATGGTTTTGTAACCCAAGCTGAAATCCCTCGAAGATCGGTTCAACAGTAAGTGGCTTTCGGGAATACTAGCTGTACTTACCGTGGTGGTGCTCATTCCCTATTTAACCCTGCAGATGAAAGGCGCCGGATTGGTGCTAAACACCATCAGCGAGGGTTTTATTTCGGTTTGGCTGGGTGCCGGTATCGCGTATGTAGTAGTCTTAATTTATGTGTTTTTCTCCGGGGTGATGGGCGTTGGGTGGACCAACACTTTCCAGGGCATTTTCATGTTGGTGATTGCCTGGTTTCTGGGGATTTATCTGCCCAAAGCATTGTATGGAGGCATCGGCCCGATGTTCGAAGAACTGCTCGTTTCTGATTTTAAACAAGCCCTTACTGCTCCCGGATTAGATGCCGCCGGCAATGCGTGGAACTGGTGGGGATTCAGTTCCGCAGTAATCGTTTCAGCAATGGGTTTTTCGATGTGGCCACACTTTTTTATGAAAGCCTTTGCCGCTAAAAGCGACCGAACCATTAAACTAACGGTAGTTTTGTATCCGACTTTCCAGATTTTTCTAGTCCCTATTTTGGTGATTGGATTCGCTGCGGTTTCCTCATTTCCCGGCGTAACTCCTGCCGATTCCATCCTCCCTCACGTGTTGTTGAATATGGATCTTCCTGTAGTTTTGATAGGTTTAGTTTGTGCAGGAACACTTGCGGCATCGATGAGTTCGGGTGATGCTATTGTGCACGCTGCGGCTTCGGTTGCTGTTAGAGATGGAATCACCAAAATCTCTTCCGTAAATCGATGGCTCAAAGCCGGTGATCACGAACGCTTATTGATTAGAATCGCCGTAGTCGTGATTTCACTCATTGCCTATTATTTTGCTGTGTTCTCATCCACGGATATTGTTTCGTTATTGCTTGGCGCTTATGGAGGAATTGCTCAGTTGTTCCCCATTATGTTTGTGATGTTTTACTGGCCACGGGCTAACGGAATCGGCGCATTATCAGCGTTAGTAACCGGAATCATCACCACTCTGATTTTCCTTTACTTCCCGGATCTCAAACCCTTCCCTATCCACGAAGGTGTATATGGACTGATTGTGAACATCACGGTACTCATTTCTGTCAGTTTAGCTACAAAGCCCGAAAGCGAAGAACGGATCCGTCGGTATATCAAATTTTGAGATGCTAATATCACTGCCTGAATTGCAGTTTTTAATTAGATAACAAACCAAAAGCAATGCTATTGAGCTCCCTCTCCTATTGTAGGAGAGGGTCGGGGTGAGGTCAGAACTTTTAGATTCATTGCTAAAAATTTTTGAACTCATATCCCGTACCTTTGATCAAAATAATCCAAGCCGTTAAAACTTCTTTTTTTGATGAAAACCTGTCCCAATTGTAGCTCTGAGTACGGATACCCGATGAGCGATTTCTTGTATGCTTGTCCGGAATGCGGACACGAATGGAATCCTGATACTATTGAAAACGAGGCTGAAACCGAAACGATTATTAAAGATGCGAACGGGAATCCTCTACAAGACGGCGACACCGTTATTATCGTGAAAGATTTACCTGTTAAAGGTGCTCCAAAACCAATCAAAGCCGGAACCAAAGTGAAGAACATCCGCCTCACTGATGGCGATCACAACATCGATTGCAAAGTGGATGGCTTCGGCGCGATGGGTTTGAAATCGGAATTCGTGAAGAAGGCGTGATTAATTAGGAAGAGAGAATGGAGAATTAAGAATTAAGAATTAGGAATTAGGAATTAGGAATGGAGAACTTGACAAACCATCTTAACTCTTGCAAAATTAATATTTAGCGTGGATAAAAGTACAATTCGTTCAGCTGAAACCAACCACTATTCCGACTAAAAGCATGTCGTCCAGAACGAAAGCGAAGGAACTGAACGGATGTATGGCAGATGATTTATTACTAGCAATTTATGCAATCAGCGTTGATGGCATTTCAAATAGTTATATTGATTGAGACCATTACCCGTTTGGATCCTTCTCCGCCAGTCGGCGGATCAGGATGACTCGATATACAATTCTCAATCAATATTAACTACCCAAATAAGTCATCCAGAGCGAAAGCGATGGAACCGATCGGATGAAAGGCTGTTGACTCAACACTAGCAAATTGTGCAATCAGCGTTGATATCTTTTCATACAGTTATATTGAATGATACTTTTACCCGTTTAGATCCTTCAGAAGTATCTTCAGGATGACTAAATTTTCTTAATCCTTCTTCCTTTCTCCTTTGCTCCTTTTTCCTTTACTCCACCCCCGCCATTTTCTTAATCACTTTCCATTCGGCTTCCGAGACTTTCGTAATCGAGTAACGCCCTAAACGGAATAGCTCCATATCATCCAGTTCGGCCTTCGCTTTTAAAGCTTCACGATCGACCGGAGTATCAAATTTGCACACGAATTTCATGTCTACATTGATCCAAGTAGGATCTTCTTCCGAGCTTTTTTTGTCGAAGTATTTTGAATCTGGATCAAATTGAAGAGCATCGGGATATGGTTCGCTTACTACTTCCATCATGCCCACAATGGCGGGTGGTTTTTGGTTAGAATGATAGAAGAATACGCCATCGCCGGGTTTCATTTCGTCGCGCATGTAATTTCGAGCGCCATAATTACGAACACCATCCCAAGGTGTAGTTCCGTCTTGCTCTAATTCGTCGATTGAATAATTATCCGGTTCTGACTTGCATAACCAATAATTTGCCATAAATCTGTCTATTCTTTTACTAAGGTTTGATATTTCTGAACGTACCACATCACGGTTTCCTCAAGCATGGCATCGAAATCGGGATTTGGCTCCCAGTTCAGCTCGTGCTTGATTTTGGATGCGTCGATGGCATAACGGAAATCATGTCCTAAGCGATCCGTCACAAAAGAAATCAGGTTTTTGTAATCCCCATCCGGGCCTTTTCCAACTTTCTCATTCAAAACATCACACAGTTTATGAACCAGATCAAGATTCTTCCATTCGTTGTTGCCACCCACATTGTAAGTTTCACCCGCTTTACCAGATAAAAACGCAGTTTCCAATGCTGAACAGTGATCTTTTACAAATAACCAATCACGCACATTTTGCCCTTGTCCGTACACCGGAATATTGTTGTGCGAAACCGCATTTCTGATCACAGTCGGAATCAGTTTTTCATCATGTTGATGAGGACCGTAATTGTTTGAACAATTTGTTGTTACCACGTTCATCCCATAGGTTTTAAAATACGAACGAACAATCATATCACTACCTGCTTTAGACGCAGAATATGGTGAATTTGGTGCATACGGCGTGGTTTCGGTAAACAATCCATCGTCTTCCAGCTCGCCGTACACTTCGTCGGTTGAAACATGAACAAAGCGATTATTCTTCCAGCTGTCTTCGTCGTCTTTCCAAAGCTGGCGACATTCTTCCAAAATATTGAATGTACCCACAACATTCGATTGAATAAACGGTTCCGGGCCGGTAATCGAATTATCGACATGCGACTCTGCGGCAAGATGAATCACACCATCCGGTTGAAAGGTTTTTACGATATCCTGAACGGCTTCTCGATCAACCAGATCCACTTTTTTAAAGTGATAGCGCTCCGAATCTTTAATAGAACTCAAAAAGCTTCGATCTGATGCATAGGTGAGCTTATCAATGTTGTAGAAAGTCCAGTCTTTGTGCTTGTGAAATAAATACAGGATTAAATTGGATCCTATAAAACCAGCCCCTCCTGTAATAATTACCTTCATGTGAATAGTTCGTTCTTTGATATTGATTTTAAAAGAGGTTGTACTCTGTCTTTGTCTGATAACACGGGCTTATCAACGCCCCAATTTATCCGAATATCCGGATCATCCCAACGCACCCCTCTTTCTGATGGTTGGTGATAATAATCGGAACATTTGTAGTAAACAACAGCCTCAACACTTAACACCGAAAATCCATGTGCAAAACCTACTGGTACATACATTTGTTTATGGTTATCAGCCGAAAGTTTGGTAGCTACATACTGCCCGAAGGTTTTAGAACCTGCACGCACATCTACGGCTACATCGAGGATGGTGCCCACAACGCATTGTACTAATTTTGCCTGAGGTTGTTCTAGTTGATAATGCAAACCTCGAACTGTTCCTTTATAGGACTTAGAAATATTATCCTGAATAAAAGCTTCTGTTATCCCTGCCTCTTGCAGCACGCTTTCCCTATATGATTCCAGAAAATAACCTCGTTCATCTTCGAAAACACGAGGTTCAATCACTTTAACGTCTGGGATGCGTGTTTCTATCACTTTCATAAATTGATCGTTTTTAATAATTGATCTAAACCGGTTTCCCAATGCAAACTTTTGGCATTTAGTGCTTGTTCAACTTTGGTGGTATTCAATTTTGAAAAATGTGGCCGTTTTGCTTTGGTTTTAAATTCGGATGAAGATACTTCTTTTACCTTCACATCAACACCACTTAATTCAAAAATCCTACAAGCAAAATCATACCAGCTTACGATTCCCTCCGAGCCTAAATGAAATACTCCTTCCTGTTCATTTTCTAACAGCTTCATAGTTTGTTCCACAACTTCAGAGCAATACGTCGGAGCTCCGAATTGGTCGTTTACAACAGAAACTGTATCCCGTTCCTGTACTAATCGAAGCATGGTTTTCACAAAATTATTTCCATAGGCACCGCACAGCCACGATACTCTTAGTATTAAGTGTGAAGCACCGGACTGTTGTATTGCAAGTTCTCCATTCAGTTTTGTCTTTCCGTAGTGGTTTACCGGGTTTTTTACTGCGTTTTCAGGGTATCCGTCAGGGAATTCTCGCTGATCCTGAACCTCACCTGAAAACACGTAATCGGTTGAATAATGCACTAGCTTTATGCCTTCGTCAGCACAAACCTTTGATAGAATTTCTACAGCTAAGTGATTAATCATTTCTGATTTTTTCCTGTCTTCTTCAGCTTCATCAACTTTGGTGTAGGCAGCACAGTTTATAATAATATCAGGATGAATTTTTGCAATCACAGCCTTAACTGCGTCATAGTTAGTGATGTCTAACTCAGCCGAATTGAATGAATAAACATTCTTTTCTTTTCCTGATAAAGCCACGTTCCATTCACTCCCAAGCTGACCGTTTCCTCCTAAGATTAAGTATGTCATTGATTGATAGACTTTTGAAATTTTATCGTTTTGTATTAGCCATTAATTTAGTCTAAAGCTGGTTCTGTCTTTCATTTATTACGACGAAGCCATCAAATCAATCGATAAGTGCTCATTTGTGGCTGATAAAATGTTTTAGCTAAATAAAGCGTAAACATACTGAAGATTTCACCCTTTTGGGTGTGAATATAGTTAAATCATATCATTGGGATTAATGCCCGAAATTGAGCTATTGATTTCGTTGTTTTTTTACCGATAAACACTGAATAAAGGAAGAATTAGAATTGATTAACCCTCATTACCGATCTAATATTTCAATGTATATTCTATACGATGCAGGAAATAACCAATGCATTCAAAAAAGCGGTTTTTTTCACTCCAAGTAACAGAATAGTGCGGTATCTGTTTGTATTTTTTTTACTAATTCTGCCGGTCGAGCTATTTGCGCAGCTTGCAGGGTTCGAGTATCGTAAAAAATTTACGGTTGATAATACATTGGTAAGCGGATCAACCGATTTAACCGACTTTCCGGTTCTTATAAACCTGACCGATGCTGATCTCGCTACCGTTGCTAATTCCGGTTTCGTTACCAATTCGAACGGCTACGATATTGCTTTTACTTCTGCGGATGGCAGCACCCAATTAGATCATGAGCTTGAAGAATACACCGCGAGCACCGGCGAAATATTGGTGTGGGTTCGTTTTCCTACGCTCTCGGCAACCAGCGATACTGATTTCTACATCTATTTTGGAAACAGTTCTATAACCACCGATCAATCGACAACATCTACCTGGAATTCCAATTATCAGCTTGTGCTGCATATGGATGGACTTACGGATGCTACAGCCAATGCTAATGATGCTACCAATAATGGATCCACTTCCACCACAGGGCAACTCGGAAATGCCCGAAATTTTTCTGCTGCAGGCAATGATTTTCTTTCTATTGCTGATAACGCCACACTTGATATTACTCAAGATCTGACCATTTCGGCTTGGGTTAATGCAGATAATTTTGGCACTACTCCCGATTTGGTAACCAAAGGCGATTGGGATGAATCGTATGCAACATGGGTGCGTGCTGATAATACCCTTCGATTGGCCGACGATGGCACAACGATTATAACTTCATCCGGTACAATTGCAAGCAGCACTACTGCCTACGTAACCTTTACAAACTCGGCGAGCGGTAGCGCTATTTACATCAATGGTTCTCCGAGTGGAACCGGATCAGCAGGAACGTTTACCAACAATAATAATCCGTTAACGGTTTCGAGTAGTGCGTACCCAATAAACGGATGGATTGATGAAGTTCGGGTATCAAATACACCGCACACGGCCGATTGGATCGCAACAGAGTATAACAACCAAAACAGTCCCGGTACTTTTTATTCCGAAACCAATGAGCCACCGGTTTTAAGCGCTATTGAAGCAACTCCTCTTAGTATCGTAGCTGGTGGAGCGGCCACCATTATTTCCGAAACAATTAGTCTAAGTACTCCCTTTGCCGATTCCATTGAAAGTGCCACCATCCAAATTACTTCCAATTACGACAGCTCAGAAGATGTACTGGATTTTTCCGATACCGGCTTAATCTCGGGTTCCTGGGCATCTGGAACCGGGATTTTAACTCTTTCAGGTAGAGCAAGTGTGGCAGATTATCAAGCTGCTTTACGTTCGGTAACTTATCAAAACACCGATGGAAGTAGTCCTGATTTATCTTCACGCACCGTTAGTTTTTCGGTAGATGATGTGTTTTATACTAGCAATATCGAAACACGAGATATTTATGTAACGCAAGTTTACAGCGATCTTTCAACCGATATTGCCAACGTAGTTTTTCATTATGATGCGCAGGATGTAGATGGCGATTTAGACACCGGCGATCAACCGGCTGACGGATCTTCAGTTACATTATGGGGCGATCGTTCTAACGAGGCCAACAGCAATCCTGATGATATTGAAGCACTTGCTCCTTCAGGAGATGAGCCCACATTCGACTCCGACTATTTCGGTGAGCGCGGCGGATTATTTTTTGATTACAACTCCGGCGATAATGGAGATAATTTTCAAATGCAGGATAGTGCGACTGTAAATACTTCAACCTTCGATGAAAAGTCGTTCGCTGTAATCTTTAGAACAGGAAGTGATGTTTCAGGATTACAGATTATTTACGAGCAAGGTGGTGGTTCAAACGGTTATCAAATTTCGATCAAAGACGGGAATTTGTACGCCTATGCATGGAGTGTTAATGGCGGATGGACCGACGGTGATGATATTAGTATTAATCTAGGAAGTGTAGAAACGAACGAGTCGTACATTGTTATTGCAAACCATGATCAAAGTCGAACAGCCTGGGAAGCAAAAGTAAACGATGCAGCTATTATTGTTGATCCGAATACAGCGGGTACAATGAATTCCCACGGTGGCGACCCAACCATTGGTGAAGAAGATGGTACTAATGATCCTGTGACTTTTGCCTCAAATCCCGGTGGCACGAATAATTTTGATGGATATATTGGTGAGTTAATCTCGTGGAACACTGCGTTAAGCGCCGGACAAATTGCAGGAATCTATACTTATCTTTGTGATAAATGGTGTAACGAAGCACCGGTTTTAAGTGGCATTGAAGGCACCGATTTAGATTTTACTGAAGGAAATTCACCAACAGCGATCACTTCATCCATTGTAATAACCGACAGTGATAATACCCAACTCGATAGTGCTAAAGTTGTTATTTCTTCGAAATATCTGAGTACAGAAGACGTCCTCGACTTTAGCGATACAGGAAGCATTACTGGATCATGGGATTCATCCACAGGAACCATAACCCTGGTTGGCACCACGAGTATTGCAAATTATCAAACTGCACTGCGATCCGTTACCTACGAAAATACCAACACTGTAAACCCATCAACCAATGTGCGTCAGGTTGATTTTTATGTATACGACTGGGATGATAGCAGCAATGTGGTAAGCCGAGATGTTAACGTGATTGCTGTAAACTCTACCCCTGTCCTTTCTGGCATAACCGGAGCAACCATAGCATATACCGAAGGCGACGGAGCTACAACTATCCCCACTTCCGTAACCATTACCGACGTCGACGATACTAATATCGAAAGTGCCGTAGTTACAGTTAGCAACAACTACTTCAACGGCGAAGATGTACTCTCATTTGTTGATACCGGCTCCATCACCAGCAGTTTTAACACTCTTACCGGAGAACTAACTTTAACCGGAACTGCAGCATTAGCCGATTACGAAACCGCACTAGAAAATATACTGTACGAGAATACCAGTTCTGATCCCATCGAGTTAACCCGCACCCTTTCCTTTTTAGTAAACGATGGCGACAATAACAGCAATACCCAGACTCGTGATATCGATATTACTGCTGCAAATTCGCCCCCTGTTTTATCAAATATTGAGGTTGGCGATCTCGCTTATCCCGATTCCGAGATCGAAATAACCAACACCATTGAAGTTACCGATCCCGACGATACTACCATCGACAGTGCCTTAGTGTTAATCACTACTAATTTTGAATCGGCCGAGGACTCGTTGATTTACTCAACCCTTTTCGGCATTACCGGGAGCTACGACGAAACCACCGGAAAACTGGTGCTAAGCGGCACATCTTCGTTCAGCGATTATCAAACCGCATTACGTTCGGTGAAATACAAGAATTTTGGAACGGTACCAACCGGACCTGAACGTGAGATTAGCTTCCTAGCCTACGATGATGACGGCGCTGAAAGCGATACGCTAAAACGTATACTGGAAGTAAACCCGATCGAATCAATATCAGGCCTAACTGTTTGGCTGAGGTCGGATGTTGGCGTTACCACCAGCGGAAGCGAAGTAACAACCTGGCAAGATCAAAGCGGAAACGGCTACGATTACACCGGAGTTGCTGATGCCGGCACTCGTCCTACGTTTGTGTCTAGTTCATCAGATTTGGGTGGCCAACCGGCCATCGAGTTTGCAGGTAATGGCGATCATTTTGAAGATTCAGACGGCGATACCGATTACCTGAATGGCTTAACAGAATTTACGCTGTTTCTGGTTTATAAATCGGATGCCACTAATACCGATCGTGGACTTTGGATTGCAGATACTCCTAGTGGTGCTGATGAAATTTTTACTATCCGTTACGATGCGTCGGGTGCCAATACTGGTGGATCGTTCACTAATGCTGTTAAAACAGGGATTCTTGGTAACTCAGCGGCGAATCAACTCGAGAGTTTTTCTGATATTCAAACCACAAACGCTCAAATTACAAGTTTGCACTGGGATAGTGGCGTTACCTACGATTTATACGTAGATGGGATTTTGAACAACCCCGCTGCTGCCGGCTCTCCACCATCGGGAACCATTTCATCTGCTACAACAGCCATAGTAGGTAAAGGCGGTAAAGATGATCCAAATGGAGCAAATAGAAGCTGGGATGGATTGATTGCGGAAGTTATTCTTTACGGAAGATATCTGGGCGAATCAGAGCGAGAAAGCGTAGAAGATTATTTATCCCAAAAGTACAGTTCTGCCATACGAAAAATTACACCGGCAACCGGTGGAGAATCCATCTCGGCGGATGATGCAAACACAACTTACACTTCATTAAGCGGCCCAACTATTCAAGAAGGGCAAGCCGGGGAGTTATCCAACAGCGGAACCATCGTTCTAACCGCTCCAACCGGTTATGAATGGAATACCGGAGTAAGCCCAAGTCTTTCGGTTTCTCCCGTGTATGGTGGTTCGACATCACTTACTGCCACTTTTACCAGCATAGTTGCTGATGAAGCCACTTTCACCATTACGGCAGCATCTTCAACAAATCCGGCACAAATAGAGTTTAGTGGATTAGAAGTACGTCCAACTTCCGGGGTCATTCCTAATACCGGAAATATCACAAATACCGGAACTACCGGACAAGGTGGTGGAACCAATTACGGAATCTTGACAATGGTGCCCGGTGCAAGCGACTCGCTGAGTTTTGTTCAACAGCCAACCATCACAAACGTTGATTCTGTAATCACTCCTTCGGTGCGCGTTCAGCTTGTTGATCAATTCGGGAACAGCGTAAAATCTTCGGGGGTGAGTGTAGCAATTGCTAAAGAATCGGGTACAGGAGCACTTACGGGAACAAGTCCGGTAACAACCAACGTGTTAGGAATTGCAGAGTTTGATGATCTGGTGCTCGACGATGTGGGCGATTACACCTTAGAAGCAACCAGCGCGGGCTTATCCCCTGACACAAGTTCTACTTTTGAGATTGTAAACGCTGGTACCCTAACCGGTTTTACGGTCAAACGATTTCCATCAGGAAACATCAGTGCTAAACAAGCCGGGCAAACGTTTGATATTGTAATAACAGCAATTGATGGAACCGGAACCACTGTTACCACTTTTAACGGCACCGTTTCAATCACCTCTAGTTGCACCATTGGCACCGGTCAGGGAACCACCGCGAGTTTTTCTTCTGGTGTGTTGTCATCGCATACTGTAAGTATTACCAGTGTGGGGAATTGTACCATTACCGCTACAAATTCTGCCGGTAGCGAAAATGGAGTTAGCAACACATTTACTGTGAGTCCGGGAACTTCGAGTGAAACTACCACCACAATATCGGCATCCCCAAAAATTATTCTCAACGACGGTTCAAGCACTTCAACGATCACTGTTCAGCTGAAAGATGCTTTCGGAAATAATCTTACAAGTAGTGGTAAAACTGTTGTTTTAAGCACCACAGCAGGTAGTTTAAGCGCGGTAACTGATAATCTAGATGGTACATTTACTGCCACCTTAACTTCATCCACCAGTGTGGAAACAGCTACCATAACCGGTACACTTGGCTCCGATGCTATCACCGATGATTCCGAAGTTGAATTCGCCGCTTTTACTCATATTTGGACCAGTCAGCTTGGCTCCCCTTCAACTGCTTCCGATTGGGATGACACCGGAAACTGGAACGTGGGCACACTACCCATTTCATCCTCTGTTGTTTTAATTCCACTAGATCCTGCCGATGGTAATGAATTTCCTGTTGTTGATGTAACCAACACAACCATTGCAGAACTGGCCTTCGAAACCGATGCAGAACTAAGCGTAAGTGGTAGCATAAATTTTGTGGTTACCGGCGATATTACCGGAGAAGGAAACATTCTTGGCTCCAACAACGACAGCCTTACCGTTGGAGGTAATTTAGACGTAGCCGACATTACTCTTGGTAACGTAATTCTGGACGGCTCGAGCGAACAAAACATTGTTAGCCCAAATAGTTTTGTGAATCTGGAAATTGATAATTCTACAACCGTTAATATTTCAGAGAATCTGACTGTAACCGGGACCTTAACGCTAACCGACGGTGATTTACTTGTTCCAAGTGGTGTTAACTTGATTTCAACGAATCAATCTTACGGTTCCGGCGAGCTACGATTCCAGCGAAAAATATCAGGTAGCAGAGGCTGGCGCATGATCACCTCCCCTGTTTCTTCCACTTATGGCGATTTTCTTGATGGCATGGTTACCCAAGGTTACTCAGGAGCTTTCTACAGTACAGGTTCTAATCCGGGTGATACCTTACAGCCAAACATTCTTACCTATCTTGAAGATTATACCGGTACAGATAATCAACGCTATCGCGCGCCAACCAGTTCTGGGCAATCGTTAACCGAAGGGCAAGGAATCTGGGCATTTTTCTTTGGCTCAATAGCAGCTGATAGCCGTTATAATGATCCGCTACCGGATACTTTGGATGTGAACGGACAAGAATTTAACGGAAATGGCACCGAGGTAGATTTTGGAGTTACCTATACTACCGCAGCTGATTCCGGCTGGAATTTCATAGGTAATCCTTTCGGTGCAACCATCGATTGGGATGACACCGGAAACTGGACCAAAACCAACATCGAGTCTACCATTTATATTTGGGATCCTGCAGCGAATAGCGGAAACGGAGAATATCTAACCTGGAATGGTACTACCGGAACCTTAGGAAGTGGATTAATTGCGCCATTCCAAGGATTTTGGATAAAAGCCAACGCCTCCTCCCCCTCTCTTAAAGTGAATTTGGATGCAAAAACCACAGGCGGAAATTTCCTTCGAAAAGAAATCAGATCTTCGGAACCTGTAATCGAACTGGAAGCTCAGCTAAACGGGCTTAGTAAGCGTACTAACATCATGTTTAGCGATGAAGGAAGCCGGCAGCATGATGCTAAAGATGGCCTTCGATTGGTACCCTTTTCAACCAATCATGTTGAATTCTATTCACTGTTAGATGACCGCACTCAACTTGCGATTAATAATCAACCATTGGATTTCCAACATCGTATCGAAATACCTCTAATAGTAAGAGCGTTCAACGATGGTGATCCCGAATCAGGCACTTTTGTAATCCGTAAAAACTCAATGCGTAATATTCCGGCTGAGTGGAAGATTCTTTTACTCGATCATCAGACCGGCGCCACTATCGATCTTACTAATGAGTCGGACTATGTGGTTTTCCATTCTACCAACAGCAAGCTCATTGCTAATAAATCGCCCCTAAGCTCGGATTTTAAATTTAAGGTGAAAGAAAACTCGGTAAGTGCGAGATTTACATTGCGCATCACCACCGAAGAGATTGAGTCTCGAATTCCGGACGATTTCTATCTCGAGCAAAATTATCCGAATCCTTTCAACCCGTCTACAACTATCCAATATGGATTAGTTGCTCCCTCTCAGGTAAAACTTGAGATTTACGACGTGATCGGGCGAAGAGTGCAAACGCTGGTAAATCAAGAGCAATTTGCTGGCAACTATGCAGTTACATTTGATGCTGGTAATTTAGCCTCTGGAGTGTATATCTATCGTATCACAACCAATCAAGGGGTTCGTACGAAAAGACTTACACTGATTAAATAAATTCGCTGGGCTGACTGGCTTATTGCGACTTTATCCAGTGATAGCGTGTGTAAGTAATCGGAAAGGATAAAGAAAGCTTCGAATGGTTCGATAAAACGAATATTGAAGGAAGCTTAGTCGTTTTCATATCAAATTAAAGGGCTTTAATAATGGTTAAATTATATAGAATTCTGACCATTAAGCCCGTACATCAGCTATGTAATGGTTATTTTAGATTCAATGTTTCCAAATTCTACATTATTGAGGTTAATTTAGGTCAGGTTGAGTAAAAACAATTACTTTATTTTCACATTTCTTATTTGTGTAATTCAGTTATCTGTTACATTTGGAGGAAGTGTATTTGCTCAAACCTGGACCGGATCAAATGGAACCGACTGGAACGATGCAGGAAACTGGTCGGGAGGGATTCCAACTGCCGGTGCATCTGTTTCTATTCCGAACAGAACAAATAAGCCAATCATAAATACTTCGGTAACCATTGCTTCCCTCACTGTTGGCAACTGGAGTAACACTACCCCATTAACGGTTATTACCGGTGGCGACCTTGAAATTACAAATTCGCTAACATTTCGTGGTGGTGGGCAACTGCATATTGATGGTGGCGATGTACACCTTTCAGGCAGCTCATTTAGTGCCAGCTATAGTGCAACCTCATTCATTGAAATGACCTCGGGCAGTTTCACGAGTGATGCTAACATGAACATCACAAACGGCAATAATTCTACTCAACCCGGTTTTGTAGCAGGTAGTGGTGCAGCTATTTTCAACGGAACCCTTACTGTTGCAAACTCAAAACTGTTTAATGCAGAAGATGCCGATTCAGTGTATGTAGGCAACACTTTTACGGTAAATGGTACGTACAACGGTGATGATGGCAAAACAGTAATCGATGGCTCAACAACTGTTGGAAGCGGTGGAACCATTAATCTTGATGATGGAATTCTGAAGTTTAATGCCAGCGTTTTCATCGGTAATAACGGTACAACAAATTTTGGTAGTGGAACAGTTTTCTTCGAAGACGATGTAGATGTAGCCAGCAGTGGATTTATGAATGTGGAAGATGCAACTGTTAATGTTATTGGCAATGCTGATTTCTCTAATAACGGCAATTTAACTGTGGCCGATGGAACCATTAATGTGGGTGGTGATGCCTCTATTTCTAGCGGTGGATCGATAGAACTAGGCGGCGGTAATTTGAATTTAGAAGGCGATTTTTCGGTAACTGGTGGTAGCACTTTTGAAGCAGACTCTAGTACCGTAACCTTCAGTGGCGATTCAACCCAAACCGTTACCGCTAGCAACGATATTACTTTTTTCAATGTGAATGTGGACTCTGGCGCCGTTTTCAATACCGATGGCGGTACGCAAAATACAGTTACCATCGAAGGAGATCTGGTTGTTGATGAAGATGGTGGCGTTGAGGTTCAAGATGACGATCAACTTGATGTTCAAGGCGAGGTAACCGGTGATGGAGCAGATAACGTAAATAGTCCTGCTCCATTTGCTATATCTGCGGTAGCAACAAATTCTACTACTATAGTCATCACCTTTAATAAAGCGATGGAAGAAACTGCTGTCGAAAACACATCTAACTATAGTATTGCCAGTGTAAATAATCCCGGCTCAACACTTTCGGTTAGTTCAGCTGTACTAAATACCGGTGGCGATAGTAAACAGGTTACATTAACGGTATCAAGTATCACCGATGATATTGAGTATGAAATAACGATGAACTCAAGTGGTAATATCGAAAGCGTGGATGGTGGGGAATTATCAACAAATCATAAAAAACGATTTACTAAAGTGGGTCCTATTGTGTTTTATAGCCTTACCTCAGGTAATTGGTCTACAAATAGTACATGGTCGCGCACCAGCCACTCCGGTTCTGCAGCTACTTCAAATCCAACCTCAGTAACAAATGCCACCATCATAATTGGCGATGGTGATGTTGTCACTATCTCAAATTCGGTCTCAATTTCGAATCAAACCTCGGTTCAAGTTACTTCTGGCTCTAAATTAACGGTTGGCTTAGGCGGAACACTAACAACGGGTACAAAAACGATAACAGGAGCCGGCACTTTCGAAGTAACAAACGGCACATTACAAATCGGTTCTCCATCCGGAATCAGCTCATCAGGCTCTACCGGCAATATCCGAACTACTACACGCATATTTAGTAGTACTGGAAATTATACCTACAACGGTAATGCTGCACAGGTTACGGGATCAGGACTTCCATCAGCCGTTGCAAATCTACAGATTAATAACAGTTCGGATGTAACACTCGATGCCGATATCACCGTTAACGGTACTCTAACCTTAACTGATGGTTCATTAATTGTAGAGTCCGGTAATAATCTTATCGCAAATACAAAATCAATAACGTCAGGCGATCTTATCATGCGCCACGAAATTACCGGTTCTAATGGTTGGAGACTGCTTTCATCTCCGATAAACAGTGATTACGACGACTTTCTTGATGGCATTGTTACTCAAGGATATACGGGAGCTTATTATAGCACAGGATCAAACCCCGGCGATACTCTCCAACCCAATGTGCTGTACTATGATGAAACCTATCCCGGAACCGACAATCAACGATGGAGAGCACCGACAAATGCAAGCAATACCTTAACAGAGGGCCGCGGTTTATTCACCTATATTTTTGGGGATATTGATACCGACCCCAATTATAACGACATCCTGCCATTCCCCGTAACACTTGAGGTTCAAGGCAACGAATTTGAAGGTCCGGTCGATTTTGATGTAACCTACACAGCCACCGCTGATTCGGGTTGGAACTTAGTAGGTAATCCCTACGCAGCTACCATCGATTGGGACAACTCAAGCAATTGGACTAAAACCAATATTGACGGGACAATTTATCTGTGGGATTACGATCAAGATCAATTTATAACATGGAATGGCACAACCGGCGACTTAGGTAACGGTTTAATTGCACCTTTTCAGGGGTTCTGGGTTAAAGCAAATGCAGCAAGTCCTTCGCTGATTGTAAATGAAGACGCCAAGACAACAGGCGGTACTTTTGTAGGTAAAGTATCTAACCAAGTTCACGCTCACCCTTCATTTAGTATCCGAGCAGTAAGTGAGCAGAAGGAAGCATCCACACATTTTATGTTTTCTAGCAATGCACGCATGGGAAAGGATGTTTTTGACGGCTATCGATTGCAACCCTTTTCCGGATTGGATAAATATCTCAATATTTCATCGGTGAGCAGTTCTGGCGAGCAGTTTGCGATAAATAATTTACCGCGAGATTTCGGTGTTCCGATTGAGATTCCGATCACTCTTGAAGTTTATGACAATGAAGTGTTGGTTGAAGACAACTTATATTTCAAATTCGAAGACCTGGAGAACATTCCTGTCGAATGGACTCTGTTGTTGATAGATACTCATACCGGTGAGCAGATAAATATTCGGCAACAACCCACATATATTTTTACTCATCAGGGTACCCATATAAAACATAAGGCTACCTCAGAATTAAGTACTCGCCCAAAACTGATGCCAAAAGTAAATCCCAAAAGTACTCGATTCATTTTGCAGATTGACCCGGGTGAAGATGCCTCAAACTTGCCTCAAACGTTTACATTAAGCCAAAATTACCCCAACCCGTTTAACCCGGAAACAAAAATCGACTTTTCATTACCTATTCAAGGTTCTGTTCAACTTATTGTTTACGACCTATTGGGAAGACAGATAGCTACTCTTGCCAATGCTGAGTTTAATGCAGGTAAACACACTGTTCGATGGAATGCAAATAATGTAGCAACCGGAATATATATTTATCGGTTAGTAACGCAACAAGGTGTGTTTACAAAAAAAATGACGCTGATTAAATGAATTAGTGAATTTTTGTGCAATTAGAATACCTTAATTCTCATTATTCAATGCTCCAATTATCTATATTTGAAACATATAGATAACTATGCGCGATCAAAATATAGGACATTGGATTAAGAGCGGTATCCTTCTCATTGTATTTTGGGTATCATCAGTTGCAGTACATGCACAGCTATCGGGGTATACCCAGCGTTTAAAAGGGCACATCAATGCCAGCGAGGTGTATGGAACCTCTGATTTATCTAATTATCCTGCCCTCCTAAGTTTTACTGCAACGCAGCTCAGGCACACTTCAAGTGCTGGTTTTGTTGAAAATATAAATGGATACGATATCGTATTCACCGCTGCAGATGGCTCTACCTTACTCAGTCATCAAATTGAGGAATACGATCCTACAACAGGTGAAATCACGTTTTGGGTGCGTTTTCCAACAGTATCGCCAACTACCGACACCGAGTTTTACGTCTATTTTGGTAATTCATCGATATCCACCGACCCTTCCAGTACCAATGTGTGGGATTCGAATTACAAAATGGTTCTGCATATGAACGAGTCGCCTGCAGGGCCTACTACCATCTTTGATGCCTCGGGTAATGGAACAGATGGTAGTGATAACGGGACCATTAGCGCTGCGGGCTTAGGTGGAAGTAATGCAAGAAATTTTAATAATACATCCGACAGAATTGTAATTGCTGATAATGGAGTTTCTCCCCTCGATATTTCAGGGAGTATTACCATCTCCTTTGCGCTGTTCATTACCAATTTGAACAGTGGCCCAGACATCCTTACAAAAGGAGATTACCTAAATGGCTATTCAATTTGGTCGCCTGCTAACGGTTCTATTCAATTTCAGATTAATAATGATGCATTAGGTGCTCCAGCCGGCTCTATCTCGAATGCGGTAGCCGCATATTTAACTTTCACACGAAATTCAAGTGGCGACAGAGTAATTTATGTAGATGGAGCTGAAGTTGCTTCAGATAATTCGAACGAATCGTTTAGCATTGACGATGAGGATCTGTATTTATCAACGGCATCTTTCTGGCCAATGACCGGAATTATGGATGAAGTTCGCATCTCGAATACTGCTAGGGATTCTGCTTGGATTGCTACCGAATACGCAAATATAAACAATCCCGGCCCCGGTGGATTTATTGACCAGGTAAATGCAGAGCCAATTATCGATGAAATTGAAGTTAGTACACTCGCTTACAACTCGGGCGATTCACCCACAGCTATTTCTTCCACTATTACTACTTATGACGGCGATGACACGAATATTGAAAATGCATCCATCCAAATAATTTCAAATTACGATCCTACCGAAGATGTATTAGACTTCACCGATCAATTAGGAATTACAGGAAGCTGGAATTCTGTAACCGGAACACTAACACTAACCGGTACCGCAACTGTTGCCGATTACCAAACTGCTTTAAGAGCGGTAACCTACGAAAATACCGATCCTGCCCCGGTAGAAACTACACGAACAGTTACATTTATTGTTAATGATGGTGATGACGACAGCAACACCCAAACAAGAAATATTTCGGTAACCAAAGTTAACAATGCACCAGTTTTAAGTGCAATTGAAACATCCGATATCATTTATTATGCGGGAAATGGCCAAAAAACAATCACAAACTCAATCCTCCTTGTTGATTCCGACGATGCCAACATCGACAGCGCCTTTGTTGAAATTTCAAGTGGATATATTTCTGGAGAAGACACCCTTTATTTTTCTGATCAAAACGGAATAACAGGTAGTTGGAACAATACCTCCGGTAAACTCACTCTAACGGGAACTACCACCAAAGCCAATTATCAAACGGCATTAAGATCTGTTACCTACGAGAATTTAAGTGGTTCGCCTACTATGTCGGACCGAACCATTGGGTTTACTGCAAACGATGGTACCGAAGATGGAAACACGCTAACCAGAGATGTAGTGTATCCAACTTCAATCACAGATCTTGCCGGATATAAAGCAACCGGTGTATTTCATTTTGATGCACAAGATGCTGATGGAGATGGCGATTCAGGAACCAATCAACCTGCAAACGGAGCTTTAACCACCTGGGGTGATCGTTCTGATGATGTTTCAGCCAGCTCGGTAGATTTATCATTCTCAGCAAATAACGCCGCTGAAGAACCACTCTTAAACTCTACGTACTTCGGAAATAGAAGTGGATTACTTTTTGATGGATCCGACGATTATTTGGAACGCACGACCGACGACGCAATCCTAAATACAAGTACATTTACCGAGAAATCTTTCGCATTTGTAATCCGAACCGGAGCCACAACAGCGGGCTTTCAAATATTTTATGAACAAGGTGGTGGCACAAGGGGCTATAATTTCTCTGTTTATGATGGTGTTTTATTCGCTCATGGTTTTAATCGGTCAGGAGGTAGTGCCTGGGGAGCACCGGATGGCGGACACCGCCCATTAAATCTAGGAAGCGTTTCGCCCAATACTACTTATATTGTCATCGCCAATCACGACAATACAACCTGGGAAGCATCAATAAATGGTGGGGCAGTGGTTCAAGTTACCAATGCTAATTCTATGACGTCCCATACCGGAAATGCTGCAATTGGTGGAGCGGATGGAAATACTCGCGATCCTATTGCATTTTCGAATACGTCAGGGGTGCCTTTCGATGGATTTATTGCTGAATTAGTTTCCTGGAATAATGCATTATCTTCAACCGATTTCTCAAATATTTATGCTCATTTAAGTGAAAAATGGTTTAATACTCCATCAGTAATTGCAGATATTGAGAATGCTGCCCTCTCTTATACCGAGGGTGATGCAGCAACGGCAATAACATCTACGTTAACCATATCTGATGCCGACGACACTACACTCGACAGCGCTAAAGTTAGAATTACTACCGGTTTTGATAACACTGAAGATGTTTTAGCCCTACCCTCGCCTGTTGGTGGTATCACAGGCTCCTATAATTCAAGTTCAGGCATATTAACACTTTCCGGAACCGAGACGATTGCTAATTATCAAACAGCATTACGTTCTGTAACTTACGAAAATTCCGATGGGACAAGTCCATCTACAGCAACTCGTACTGTCGAAATTACCGTGTTCGACTGGGACGATGTAAGCAATATTGGCACTCGCAACATCGAGATCACCCCGCTTAATGCCTTACCCGCCCTTGCCGCAATCGAAGGATCAACCTTAGCCTTTACTGAGGATGACGGACCAACAGCTATCACTTCTACTCTCACCGTATCCGATTCAGACGATTCCAACTTACTGGGCGCCACGGTAGCGTTTACCAACAATTATTTTCTGGGCGAAGATGAACTTGGCTTTACAACTCAAAATGGCATAATCGGTAATTTTAATAGCTCAACCGGGATATTAACACTAAGTGGGTTTTCTTCTGTTGCTAATTATCAAACGGCATTGCGTACGGTATCATTTGAAAATGTAAGCAGCGATCCAGTTACCGGACTCGATCGCGAAGTTACTTTTAGGGTGTTTGATGGCACTGACAGTAGCAACGTTCAAACGCGTGACATATCAGTAACAAGTATTAATACGCCACCGGTTTTAGATGAAATCGAGGCAAACAGCTTATTTTATTCAGCAGGCGATACAACTATCGTTTCAAGTATTATCGAATTATCCGATCCTGATGACACCAATATCGAATCGGCAACCATACAAATTACAACCGGATATGATAGTGCCGAAGATTCTTTAACTTTTGATGACATTTATGGAATCACCGACTCTTGGAACGACGGCAACGGCACCCTAACTTTAACTGGTCCGGCAAGCAAAACCGACTTTGAAACGGCACTACGTCTGGTTTCCTATTTAAATACTGCGTCTACCCCAACCGATGCTGTTCGATCAGTAACATTTACCGCAAATGATGGCGACGACGATAGTAATACACAAGTTCGTAACATCTCTTTTAGCATTCCAAAATCGGTAGATGGCTTACTGCTCTGGCTTAAAGGCGATGCCGGTACTTACACAAACACAGGGTGTTCAACAACGGCTAGTAGTAGTTCAGATCCTGTTAATTGCTGGGAAGATCAAAGTGGAAACGGCAACGATTTTATCTCAACAGGTGCTTCTGCCCGAACTCTGCAAACAAGTGTTGGCACTATCAACTCGCAAAACGGCATTGAATTTCCGGGCGGTGGCTCAAACGTTCGCTTAGAGGACACCGATGCTGAAACTCAATACCTGGATGGATTAGCCGGTTTAACGATCTTTTTTGTCATCGAATCTGACGTCACTTCTACCGATCGCGGGTTTTGGACAACAACTACACCAAGTGGAAGCACCACTGATCAATATTTTAGCTTACGTTACGATGCCGTTGGCGACAATGGCGCAGCAACCAATGTTATTACTACAGGATTAAGAGATTTAAACCCGGCCTTTACTCTTGAAAGTTTCGAAGATGCCCAAACAACTGACGGTCAGATTGTAATGCTTAAATGGACGAGCGAAACCAATTATGAACTTTATGTTGATGGCGTTTTGAGTAATCCTACATTTTCGCAAAATATCCCATCTGGTGTGCTCGAAAATATTACTACCGCTATTATTGGGCAAGGTCCGGAAGACAACAATACAAGCTGGGATGGCTTGATTGCAGAGGTAATTTTATACGACGAAGAGATCGATTTATCTGATCAACAAGTGGTAGAAGATTATTTATCGAATAAATATGACATCGCCATTCGATCGTTAACTCCGGCTACAGGTGGCGAAGCTATTTCTGCAGATGATGCAAATGTAACTTATACCACATTAAGCGGACCTCGTGTTCAAGAGAGCTTTACCGGTGAGTTTTCGACAGGCACTTATGTTTTTGAACTCCCGTCCGGTTTCGAATGGGACACCGGCGGCGGAGCGCCCTCTGCAACAGTGGCTCCTGCATTTGGAGGATCAACCGATCTTACCATTTCCTTTACCAGTAGAACATCAACGCAAATCACTTTTACAGTTACTTCGGCCTCTACCACCAACCCAGCGGAAATAACCTTTGCCGATTTCAGAGTTCGCCCTACAACAGGCACATTGCCAAATTCCGGCAATATTTCGAACGAAGGTACCACAGGTTTAGGCGGATCAACCAATTACGGCGAGCTTACGATGGTTGCAGGCACTCAAATTGCGATGGAGTTTTCGCAGCAGCCCGGAACTTCAAACGAAACAGAAGAAATTTCACCTTCACCTCGGGTTCAATTAATCGATCAGTATGGAAATCCGGTGGAAGAAAGCCGGGTTGATATCACTATGGCCCTGAATCAAGTGAGTGGAACCGGTGTGCTTGATGGAAGCTCTACAATACTTGAAGAAACTAACCTCTTTGGCGTAGCCGAATTCGATAACCTTATTGTAGACGATATTGGCACTTACACACTTACAGCTTCAAGTTCAGGCTTATCCGACACTACCAGTAACGAGTTTGATGTAGTTGCACCCGGCGAACTTACCGGTTTTACCGTTGAAAGAGTTCCATCCGGTAACATCTCAAATAAACTAGCCGGTCAGAATTTCAACATAACCATTGTCGCTGTGGATGGTGCTCAGGATACGGTTACCACGTTCACCGGAACTGTCGTAATTACAAGTAATTGTACTATGGGTACAGGTGCGGGAACTACTGCATCTTTCACTAGTGGAGTTTTAGCTTCAAAAACGGTGAGTATTTCCAGTTTGGGAACGTGTTCAATTACTGCTACTAATTCAGCCGGTGCCGAAGCTGGAACCAGTAACACTTTTACTGTTACTCCGGGGGCTGCATCAGAAACAACCACAACAATTACAGCTAATCCTACAGTAATTTTCAACGACGGATTTGCAACATCCACCATAACTGTTCAAACAAAAGATTCTGAAGGAAATAATTTAACCACCGGCGGTGAAACCGTAGCCCTTAGTGTAACTTCCGGGTCATTAGGTTCGGTTACAGATAATAATGACGGAACATACACTGCAACACTTACTTCCTCAATTACTGTTGGCACTGCAACTGTTACGGGTACTCTAAACGCAGCTTCAATTGTTGATGATGCAGAAGTTGAATACGCGAATTTTAATACACAATGGCAATCGCAAGTGGGTCCGGTTGTGGATGCCCGTAATTGGGATGACGCTTCAAATTGGAGTGCCGGTTCTGTACCTCTTTCTACCGATATTGTGTTGATTCCGGCAAATCCATCGGTAGGTAACGAACAGCCGGTAATTAACACCACCAACACTACGGTTGCTCAAATTTCTATCGAAGAAAATGCTACCGTAACTATTTCCGGTGGTAAAAACTTTATTGTAACCGGCGAAGCCTCCGGTCAAGGTGATATCAATGGCTCAAATTCTGATACACTTACTGTTGGTGGCAACTTAGATGTTGGAGAGGCTTCTTTAGGCTATATAATTTTAAATGGCTCTTCTAACCAGGATGTTACCAATCCTACCGACTTTACGAATCTGGAAATTGATAATTCTGCCGGTGTTGATTTTCCGGGCGATGTAACGGTTTCTGATTCTTTAAAATTGATCGATGGCACGATGTTTTTACCGAGTGGATCTAATCTGATTGCAAACAAAAAGGAATACGGTTCGGGCAACATCAGAATGCAACGTCGAATCAGTGGAAGTAGAGGCTGGCGATTGATCTCCTCTCCTTTCAACACCACGTATGGCGATTTATTAGATGGAACGTTAACACAAGGTTACTCAGGAGCATTCTACTCTACGGGCTCTAACCCCGGCGATACATTACAACCGAACGTGTTAACTTATGTTGAAAGTGCAACGGGAACCGATAACCAGCGCTTTAGAGCGCCAACCAGCGCTGCTACTTCGGTAACTCAAGGGCAAGGCATGTTCTTATTTGTATTTGGCGATATCGCTGCCGATCCGCTATATAATGATGCATTACCGGATACCTTGGATGCCAGTGGCGAGGAATGGGATGGCGATGGCACCGAAGTCGACTTCGGTATCACATACACCACAGCAGCCGATTCAGGTTGGAACCTTGTAGGAAACCCATTTGCAGCCACTATCGATTGGGACGATGCTTCGAATTGGACCAAAACGAATGTTGAATCCACCATTTATGTGTGGGATCCTGCGGCAAACGGCGGAGATGGTGAATACCTAACCTGGAATGGTGTAACAGGAACTTTACCAAACTCAGGACTGATAGCTCCGTTTCAAGGTTTTTGGGTAAAAGCGAATGCGGCTAGCCCCGAATTGAAAGTGAACAAAGCTGCTAAAACCACACTAGGCACTTTCTTAAGGAAACAGGCTAAAATCGACTCGAGTAAAGCTAAACAAAAGCAAGAAAGCACCTTAATACCTCAGATTCAATTAGCCGTTTCTTCTGAGTTTGGTCGCACCAAACGAACGAACATAATCCTTACTGATAATGCGAGAGTTGGAAAAGATGAGCTAGATGGATTTCGTTTATTACCACTTTCCAGTTCTCATCTAGAATTCCATTCGTTACTAGACAATGGAACTGAATTAGCAATCAATAATTTGCCTTCAAATTTCTCGTCTCGTTATTTTATTCCCCTTCATTTTGATGCTTTCGAAAATGGCGTGCCGGCAAATGGTACCTATAAAATGGTTTGGGGAGATTTTAGAGGAATCCCTGAGGATTGGATTATCACTCTTATTGATAATGAAACCGGTGAAGAAATAAACCTTTTTGATCAACTTGGGTACGAATTTAACCACTCGACCCGGGCAAAGATTAGAAGAAACCTTGATCCATTGTCGCCTCGGTCTGAATTGAAAACTAAAGCCACGTCGATGGCAACACGTTTTACACTTAAAATCTCAACCGAGCAAATAGAACGCGATGTTCCGGAACAGATTTTCTTAAATCAGAACTATCCGAATCCCTTTAACCCTTCTACAACCATCGAGTATGGTGTTAACGAAGCATCAAATGTTTCCTTAGAAATATTCGACATACTTGGTCGTAAAATTCAAACATTGGTAGATGAAGCACGAAATCCCGGCAGATATCAGGTTCGATTCAATGCCAATAGTTTAGCCAGTGGTGTGTACTTCTATCGCCTCAAAGCCAATAACGAAGTTTTCATCAAAAAGATGACCTTTATTAAATAATTCGTGTAACTACTGGTTACTTATCCTCTCATTTATTAGAATGTATTAGTCTGGCGTAAAAACGGACGATAACTAGGAAGTACCATAATCAACGAATATGGCAGGATATACCGAAGTTTTACAAGCAATGCTGGCAATGGTAATAGTTTCATTTTTAGTAATAAATGCAAATAGAGCCATTGTCGTAAACAATCAAACCATAGTGGATGGTGAGTTTGAGAATCAGATTGTTGCCATAGCACAAGATTTTATAGAGGAATCCCGCTCTTCTACTTTTGATGAAAACACCACTGATGGAGATGTTCCTGTAAATATACCGGATGGATTTTCAACCATTGGTCCGGATGGCGGCGAATCATCCCGGGCAGACTTTGATGATTTTGACGATTACGATGGTTGGAATGAAACCATAACTGCTTCAGGTGGCGTTGAATATGAGGTTGAGATTGAAGTTAATTACTATAAAGATGGAGCTGTAAGCAATCAAAAATCTACATTAAAACAGATGATTGTAAACATTTCATCTGATGACCTCACAAAGAATGGTATTGTGAGCAGGTATTCATTCAAATTTTTAAGAAGTTTTTATGCTGATTAAATGGATTTAGGAATTGTAACAAGTTATATCATTGCAGGAATACTGATTATTATCATTTTAACCGTAGGTTATAATGTAAACTTCAGTGGAAATGAACTCACACTGCACGAATCTCAGAAAATTAAAATTGATGCTGTGATCGATGCTGTAAGCTATGATTTACCCAAAATTGGATATAATCAGAACAATCGTCCGGATACCATGCTGGTGTATGCAGATTCCACAATGCTGCAGTTTTATTCCAATATAGATAACAGCAATGATGAATCACTTGAGTTGATTACTTGGCAATTTTCAACCGACCCTATTACTGCCACCGATAACCCGAACGACTTTTATCTTTACCGTACCATCGACGGTACTAGCATAACCATGGGAGTAGGAATCACAGATTTTACTATAAATTATTATGATGAATTAGGGTCCACTACCCCTCTTACGCTACCCATCTCAGCTATAGGAAATAAATCAAAAATAGATTCAATTGTTCAGCTTGAGTTAATTATCGAAAGTCAGAGTCCGGTTGCATTGCAGTATTCCTCTGAAACGACCCCGAGATATATTACAACAACCTGGACTAAACGATTCTCACCATCCAACTTAAATTTAAATTAGGCGCTTATGGGACGAGGAATGATAATTTTAGCGATCGGCGCTTTTATGGTTTTAGGATTAATCCAATTCAATTTATTTGAACACCGCGAGCGTATTCAAACCTTTAATTCAGATTACGCAAAAGAAATTCAGTCAAAAAATGTTGCACATACAGCCATTCAGTTGGCAATGGAACAAATTAATGAAGACCCAACCTGGCAACCTACTTCAGCTAACCCATGGACTCGGGAAATAGACGATGCATATATAGAGCTTTATTACGATGTATTGGCAACCGGAGCCGGACCAACTGATCCGGATTCCATCAGAATTTACAGCACTGCCTGGTATGGTGGCAGAGGAACTAAAGGCTCTGCAGAATACAAAGCTAATTCTGAATCACACCAAATAGTAAGTACTTATTTAAAATCCGGTTTACATTTTGTTCCTGAAGCTGCGGGCGGATTAGGATTAGCAAGTGGAAATTTCACCTTTAATATGAGTGGTAGTGCATCAATTAGCGGGAATGATGCCTCAGGTACATGCGATGATATTCCTGCAATTACCGTTCCCACACTGGATGACTATATTGAAGTTGTTGATGGCGCGAATTTTAGTAATATGGAGAGCAGTGAAGATTTAGTTGCCATCGATCCCGACATCTCATACAGTCCTGTTGATGAACTTATTGAGCGGTTATCAAACGAACCGGGTGTTGTTGATGTAAGCGGAAATTATAAAGGGGATTTCGGTTCAGAAGATGAGCCCGGGATATTTTTTGTTGAATCATATGCAAAATTAACCGGTGGAATTCCGGATGGATACGGAATTATGGTGATTCGGTCCGGAGGTGAATTAGAATACGAAGGAGCATTATCCGTATCTGGTAATTTTACTTTTAACGGCCTGATTATCTTTGAAAATGCTTTTGATTTCACTGGTAAAGGCACCCCCGATTTAAATGGATCTGTGTTAATTGGTAATACGCCGGGAAACAACACAACGCTTGATATAGACCTTGGTGGTTCCATCAATATTCAGTACGATTGTCAGGCGATTGATTATGCACGGGTAGCGTCAGCCACACATCTAAAACAGAATCGATATACAAGGGTTAGTACATTCGAATGATGTTAAATAGATTCTAATGTAACAAACCGCCTTTTGGCTTCCACATTAAAGCAAGCTAACTACATCTAAGATGTAAAGCGTTTATTTTAATCTATAAATTTAAGGCAATGAGCAGTTACGCTGAACTTACTTACTTGATCGGAGCAATGGTTATTTTTGGGTTTTTATCCCTTAATACCGCTCGTAGTTTCAATTCCGGCCGTCAGGCTATTTACCAGGCTGAAGCAGAATACCGAGCTATCGCTGTAGCACAAGACGAACTCGATAAGGTGCAATGGATTTATGATTCGGATGAACTCGATCCAAACAGTGGTGATTATGTGTACGCTAATTATCCGATCAATGAAGTTCATAATTACGGAGATAGTGATCAGTATAACTCAACGTTTATTATTAATGGAACCTCAGAATTGATCGAAGATACCGGCTCCATGAAAAAATATCAGGTTACAGTATCTGTTCTCAATCAAAACGTAACTCCTGAGGTGTTTATCACCCTCGAATACGTTAAATCCTATACTTACTAAATCATGAATGCAGGACTTGCCATAACATTTGTGATTGGTGGATTGTTTATGATCTCTATTTTGAACTTTAATGCTCAAGTGATCAATCAAACCCAAGAACTTACACTAAGTACAATTAACCAATCTAATTTGGATAATCTGGTTGATGTACTCGCTAATGATTTTAATAAAATTGGCTTTAATACTGGTACAGCTGTGCCTTTTACCACTATTAGTGATAAAAACATCATTTTTCAAGCCGATGTGTACGACAACGACAGTTATGGCTCTACAAACATTCGCTGGTTCTTTGATGTAAATGATGCTGTTAGCAGTACCAACCCCAACGATTATTATTTAAAACGAACAGGCCCAATTGGTACAAGTTCGTACGGAACTATTGAGTTCCCGGTAGTTTATTTCGACTTAAACTATTACACCGCCGATGGTACCCCAACCAATGATTTGGCATCTGTAAAAAAGATTGAAGTTGAATTGATGATAGAAACCGTGGAACCCTATACGGTAACAGGAAGCACCAAAGAATATCCTCGATTGATTTGGAAACGCATCTTTGTACCAAACAATATTAACCTACCATATTAAGGAGAAGTTATGGGAAGAAGTTTATTATTTCTCGTAAGCGGATTAACGATTATTACCGGAATTGTACAGGTAAATAATCAAGAGCGATTGACTGCAATACCGGTTGTAACAACCGATTACTACAAAGCACAACAGGCTAGAAACTTGTCGAAAAGTTTAATCGACAATGCCGTTGAAACCATGAAAGACAATAACAACTGGACCGGCAGCATCGATATTGATGATGTTGTTGATACAAAAGCATTGGTTTCTCGTTCGTCTGATGGCCGAAAAAAATTAAGCCTTGGCTTGTTAAACTTAGATCAAGTATTAGCCATTGAAGAAGAGCTAGAAGATCAACTTGAAGAAAATACAGGAATACAATTACCTGTTAACCTAAACGGTACGTTAACGAGTTATACGCAAAACAGCCAGGATATGCCTAATAATAGCGTAGGTAGCTGGGATGAATACAAAGTGTTATTAGTAAGCTCAAGCACTTACGATGACGTTGAGGTTACTACCGAAGTACTAATGCAACGCGATTCATTTAGTAAATACTCTTATATGACTCAATCTGAATTAGGCGCTTCAGGTAATACCATTTGGTTTATGGACGCCGATAATATTTATGGACCAATACATACCAATGGCGAGTTTGCTATGTCTGGTTCTCCTTCGTTTTATGGATTAGTTACCAGCCCGAATATGTGGAGAGCGCACGAAACTAATCCAACAAGTCCAAATTTTTATGGTGGCGAGAATTTTAATGCCCCACGTAAAGACGAACCGACTTCTTATGAAGTAAATCGCCTTGTTGATGCCGCCAACGATGGTGGGAAAAGATATTCAGGAGATATAGACGTTGACTTTTATTACGATGCCAACGGTGGATACGCTGATATTTCTTACGGTGGTTCTCCCGGAAATGGATGTGCAAACTGGATGTGGTGGTGTACTCCTATCCCTCCTACGGCCCCTTCAGTTGAAACAGTAAACTTAGCTAATATCAATGGCGTGATTTCTACCGATGGAGAAATTACCGTTGAAGGAAATGTGAATGGCGATGTTACACTTCACTCGGAAGACAAAATCGAAATTATTGGCGATATCGTTTATAAAACCAGCCCTCTCGATGATTCAACTTCAACAGATTTGTTAGGTTTAGTAAGTGAAGGCAATGTCATTGTAGACAGATACGCCCACACTGCATCAGGTACTCAAGATCTTACTGTACATGCTTCTATAGTTGCCTTAAATACCTCGTTTACAGTAGAGAATTACAACTCTGGTGGAAACAAAGGCACCTTAAATATGTTAGGTGGAATTATTCAGCAAAATAGAGGTCCTGTTGGCACATTTTCTGGTAACACTGTTGTTTCAGGTTATTCGAAAAACTATCAATACGACAACCGATTAAAAGCTAGTATTCCGCCATCTTTTCCAAGAGAAAGCGTATTTTCTATCGTATATTGGAAAGACGAAGTAACTAAAATAACTGAGTAAAGAATAACGTGCGCAGATTAACTTATTCATCGATTTTAGGAATAATATTGTTCCTAATGGGTAGCGAAATAAATGCTCAAACCTCTATTACATTCAATGTAAATTTGAAGCCTCAGCTCGAAGACAGTACCTTTGTTCCGGGTCGGGATCAGATTAAAATAATTGGAGATAAATATCCAATCGATACCCCCAACCCCTACTATTTGGTAGATGAGGCTCCGAAAGATAGTATCTATTCTGTTACCATACGGTTTTCCTCACGTTTTCGCGGGCAAATGCTTAACTACAATTTCGAAATGACTTCGAATTACACCAAGCTCACTGAAGTGCTACCAAGATCGGTTCAACTTCAAGGCAGAGAAGTTGAGCTCGACCCACTCTATTTTAACGCCTTTGCGTGGTAAATAAAGCATTGATTACGTTACCTTAATTAAGAAAGATTAACTGCCTTATTTTTTCCATTTGCCTTAACTTAGAAAATAGAAGAGGCGTTATATGAAAAAGGCATTTTTAATTTTACTAATTTTCATTTTTCCGGCAATAAGTCATGCTCAGGAGAGTACAGAACTTAGAGCAGAGGTAAATATTAATGCACAAATAATTAGATCAATTGATCTGATTACAATAAATACCATGACCTTTGGTAATGCTCAGCCTGGGCAAGAGAGACTTTACGTAAATCCAATTAATGACGTAAATTCTGGATTTATGGTAGCATTAGGCACACCGGGTGCTGCATTCCGACTTGATTATTTAAATGAACGAAGACTTACACAAATTGACGGGCCGGGTTTTTTAATTTTCAGATACGAACTTTCTGGAAATTCTGTTGAAGAACAATCTTCTTCTGAATTACTTGAGGTTGTAAACCGTAACCTTCAATTTAATAATGAAGGAAGATATTATTTTTGGGTTGGCGGTGAAGTAAACATTGAAAATGCTCTCCCAGGTAATTATGAAGGTGATTTCACTATTGAAATAGACTATATATAATGTATCAAAAAGTAATTTTAATATTACTACTTACAATTACTCATGTTAATTTATATGCTCAAGAATTAAACTTTGGTAGCGACTATAGCTCAATATATTCTGTTTCTATATCTGATTTAAACCCAGGATTGGATCTTGATTTTGGCTTGCTAGCTAAAAACGAAGGAGTCAGTAGCTTATCAATGAACGAAAGCAAAGTAATTTCAATTGAAGGTGTTCGATATCTTGATGTTTATGTAGAGATCATGGCTGATGAGTATTTACTGAAAGATGGAAACCCGTCTTGCGCAACTAATCCAAGTTGCAGAATTCCATTTACTTTACAGGCTGCTTATGCTAACCGAGGGCAAAATAATACCGCACAAAGCACAATCATGAACGTGTTAAGCTTTACAGCTACTGCTCTTTTCCCCATAAAATATAGAGGGAATGCACCGCCCGGCCCACCTCCTACCCCTGTTTATTCTGGCTACAACCCGGCACTTTTTAACGAAACTGCCTACTTATATATATACGGTTCTATCAATGTGGGTAATGTTGATGCTGGAAGTTACACTTCAGATATCACCATAACTGTATCTTATGACTAGAATAAGATCATATGTAGGGTTTATCATTTTATCTGTTTTATTCAACAGTAGTGCAAGTGCTCAATTTTTAAATTTTCAAATATCCATTGAACCTGAATTGAGTGCTACCGTTGAACGAGAGCTTAATTTTGGAACAGTTATTACAAATTCCGGCGAAAAGTATATCGATTTAGGGGATGTTGATATGGGAATATTTAGAATAAGAGCGTATTACACTCAAAATATCTTTGTTTCATTTACCCCCCCAGAAGCTTTAAGACACATAAACCCTTCTGTTGATGAAGAAATACAACTAGATTTAAACATCGCTTATAATAATATATCACGCAATGTAAGAGATGCTTTAATATTAGATGATAATATTGGTTTTCTATCTTTTGACAGTAATTTTAATGTAAACACTGCACGTACATCCGATGTTTGGGAAGAAATTGAATTATACGTTTACGGCTCAATAAATGTAGGTAATATACCAAACGGTATTTATGAGGGTAATGCAATATTGAATATAGATTATGATTGACTTTTACTAGTTCATCATTAAAGATGTCTAATTAAGACTCTCTAACTTGTTCTATATACAACTTCTACATAACTTTTTCTCAGAAACAACCAAACCAAACTTTTACGACTATGAAAAAGCTTAATCTTTTATCCGCCTCATTACTTGCTTTAGTACTTACTTTTAATGCTAATGCACAAACTTCAGATTCAGATAACATTTCTGCAACTGCTACTGTAGTAGGTGCAATTTCTGTAACTCCTGTTGATGCACTTGATTTTGGAAGCATTTTATCATCCGAAACTCCAGCAATTGCTGCTACCGATGCAAACTCAGGTTCAGCAACCATTACTGCAGAAGATGGACAAGTTGTTAATGTAACTGTTACATTTCCAACAACATTAACTGGTTCTTCAGGAAGTTTAACTCTTGGAACATTCGATGTAAACGTTGACAATGATGGTGCCGTTCGCGCTGGTTCTGCCGACTTAACTGGTGAAGCAATTACTGGTACTAATAGTGAAATTTATGACGGTACATACACTGCTTCAGGTACAACTGCTACTATCTTTGTAGGTGCAGCGATTACTACTAACAGTGGTGTTGCCGGTGTTGATTACTCAGGTAACGTATCTGTTGCTGTTGATTACAACTAATTAAAAAGTAATTAGTATTAATTACACCCCATTAATCTGTTGATTAATGGGGTTTTTTTTTGACATTTTTTTGATATAGAATAATAATGTGATTTCTATCTTTGTTTTTAAGTATTTTACTCGAAATAATCTTCAGACATGTCTATTACTATATTAAAACGGGTTACACTTACAATTGCGTTTGTGTTGCTTTGCACAAATCTTAAAGGGCAAGTTACCATCGCCCCAACTAATATGTTCTTGAGCGACAGTAATCCTTTTGGAACATACATGGTTATTAATGGTTCGAGCGAAGCACAGGAAATTTCAGTCGATTTTCTATTTGCTTATTCTGCAACCGATGAAAATGGTAATCGAAGAATAATTCAAGATGATTCCACCTTTGCAGAGAATCATTCAATTGCTAATAAAGTAAGGGCGTTCCCTCGCAACTTCACTTTAGCACCTGATCAGCGTCAAATTGTTCGGTTAAGATTATCTGACACAAATAGTCTTGAAGATGGTACTTATTGGGCTAGAATTAGAACAAAATCGGTTCCAGAAACTCCACCAATCGAGGTTCAAAATACTACCACTGTTTCAGCTAGAGTTGGCATTACCTTTGAGCAAGTAACTGGCTTATTCTTTAAAAAAGGTAATGTAACAACAGGTATTGATATTAAAGACATCAAAACTGAAATTAATGCGGAAAACCAAAATGAGTTGATTGTACTTGCTGATTTTGATCGTACAGGCAATTCACCATTTCTTGGAACAATTACTATGTCTATTCGTGATTCTAATAATCGTGAATTAGTTTCTGACTTTGTTTCAACATCACATTATTTTGGTGGTACTCACCGTCAGACACTAGATATATCTAGTCTAACCAATGGAAACTATCAACTAACCGTTGAGTTTGCTACTAAAAGAACTGACGTTTCTGAAGCTGATTTAGTAAGAATGCAACCCGTAAGAAAATCAATATCATTCACTAAAAATTGATCAAAAGAAAATTATCTCGGTTTCTTTCTTTTCTTTCAATAATACTTTTCACACAGTCATTATCTAATCTTTCTTATTCTCAATCAAACGACCCCTTTGAAGTTTATTTAGATTTTAATCATAGGGGAATCATTAACACTGTAGTTATTAGCTACTATGCTGACGATACCTTCTACCTTCCCGTTAATGAGATTTTTAATTTATTTAATATCGAAGCTGACTATGATGGTTTAACCATTAGCGGAAGATTTTCAAGTGAACAAATTGAATATTCTATAAATCTTGAACGTCAGGTTATCGTTTTTGGTAATGAGAGCTATAAGCTTGAGGTAGAAGATTACTATTTAAACGAATTAGATGTCCACTTACCCATCAGATTATTTTCTGAAATATTCGATTTAAATTTTAGTGTTGATTTCAATCAGCTTTTGCTAAACCTAGAAACTAATGTTGAACTCCCTATCATTCAACAGGCTTTAAGAAATCAAGAGCGTAGAATTTCTAATACTACTGTAACAACTCCAAGATATCCTCTTTATCAGTCCCGCTCCTCAAATAAATTAATCGACTTGGGTTTCTTAGATTATGGTGTTCAATACAATACAGACGGTAACGAGCAAATTTTGAACATTAGTAATTCTATTGGATTAAATTTACTTGGTGGTGACTTAAGTGGTAATGTATTCGCAAATATTAATAATCAAATCTCATCTTACGAAACAGATAATTTAAGATGGGTTTATACCTCAACTGAAACTCCATTGTTTACCAATATTAGTATTGGTCAACTCAATTCAGACGGTGTATTAATGTCGCCATATATGGGGATCAGAGTATCAAATGAACCCATTATACCAAGAACTTTATTTGATGAGTTTGAGGTATCCGGTACAGCAATTCCTCAATCTGAAGTTGAGTTATATTTAAATAACAGATTAGTTGGATTTTCAAGAATTGATGATTCAGGTAACTACCGTTTCTTGATTCCAATTTCGTACGGGAACTCACAAATTGTGCAAAAAATTTATGGTCCAACTGGGCAAGTGAAAGAACAAAATACACGACTTCAAATACCATTTAACTTTGTACCCAAAGGAGAAATCAATTATAACCTCAATATTGGACAATTAAATAATTTTATTATTGGTTCTACCCAGGTAAATAATATTGGGCAATTTAATACGAGTGTTGGTATTACTAGTTGGCTTACCGCAAAGCTTGGTGTAGAAAACTATTATAATGATTCATCTAATAATACGTTTTTTACAAGTACAATTTCTTCAAGAATTAATACAAATAATATTTTCACTCTCGAGGCAGTTTCTGATAGCTATCTACGTGGATCATTAAACTCAATTTTTCCAAATTCGACCAGCTTAGGAATCGATTATGTTAATTATAAAAACAACTCAAATTTCTATAATCAATCGAATTATAATTGGCAGTTAGTTACTACCACTTTTATACCGTTTAAGTTAGGGAGCGTTCCATTAAACGTTCGAGCTTCGAGTTTTTTAAGAAAAAGAGAAACCGGATATTTCAATACACTAAGATTTGATTTAATAAGCAGAATTAAAAGATTAAGCTTTAGGACCAGTTATAGTGATCAACAAATAGATGAATTTAATCCGTTTAATTCATCAAACTTATCTAAAATAGAATCATCAGCTAGCTATTCTTTTGAAAGATCAAGAGAAACCTTACAGTTCTTTAGAGGAGCTACTCTTAGGTCGCAGCTAGTTTATTTTATTGGAATAAATGAATTTAAATCTGCAGAATTATTCTTTACTAAAAACGTCTCTGAAAATGGACGATTTCAAATATCTGTAGGAAGAGATTTTAGCGGGGACTTTAATACTATTCGGTTTAATCTCATATTTAATTTTAAAAATTTCAGGTCAAATACTACTTTTAATAGTTTAAGAGGTGCTTACAGTGTAGCCCAGAGCCTAAGAGGCTCTATTGGCTATGATAGTAATACCAATAACATATTATTCTCAAACAGAGATCAGGTTGGTAGAGGGGCATTATCAACAAGAATGTTTTTAGACAATAATAATAATAGAGTTTATGATAAAGATGTTGACGAAATCATCCCTGAAGTTTCGTTACGAATAGACCGAAGTGGTACAAAAACGGAAAGTAAAAATAATGTGATTTATAACTCATTGATTCAGCCAAATATTAGGCTAAACGTTGAAGTAAATAAAGCAACCATTAAGAATCCAATGCTTGTACCCGAAGTGGATAAGTTTTCGATTATTACTGAACCAAATAAGTATACATCTGTTGATATTCCATTTTTTCAGGCTGGAGTTATTGAGGGAATTGTGGAAAGGCAATTTGAAGATGGAGTAACAGATGGAATTGGTGGTCTTAAAGTTCTTTTAACATCTCAAAAAGATAATACTGTTAAAGAACTTCGCACATTTTCTGATGGAAGTTTCTATGATTATCCACTACCACCTGGTAAGTACACCTTACAAGTTGATAACCAACAATTATCTTTTTTACAAGCTACATCTAAACCCGAAAAAATAGATTTTGAAGTAGAAGCGGTGACAAATGGTGACTTTATAGAAGGCTTAAGTTTTGTATTAATTCCTGATGCTGATGCCGAACAAGATCAACAAACAATCCAAGAACAGATCACCATCGCGCAGGTAACCGACGAGATCAAATCGTCGCCTGAAATATTAGAATATTCTCAGGAAGTATTTAAAGAGGTGGATGATGCATTACGACTTATAATTCATGCGCAGAACGCATTTTATTCCAATAACATAGACCTAGCCTTCCGATTTGTGAGCGAATCATTAGAACTTTTTGAAACTGCACAAGGACACGCTTTAAAGGGAAGTTTTTATTATTTTGAAGGTAATATCGACCAGGCGCAGCGACATTGGGAACAAGCACTCCGGTTTAATCCTGATTTAGTAATACCAGATATGGAATTACTGGAAGAACGGGTTAATAGGCGTGCATCAGACTAAAATGCACAGAATACGTCACATATATGCCTCTATGCATGCTAAAATTCAACCAAATTTTGGCCTGACATTCCTTTCTTTTGTATTTCTCGTTGCTCTTCTTTTACTCCCTTTCGAAAATGTTCGCTCTCAAACTTCTTACGATGCATCTAGCTCACAGTCGCTAGATTTACGAGTTTCTAACTTAGAACAGCAATACGACTCCCAAATCATTCAAATTCTTTCTAACTACTTTAACAGAAAGAAATTCTTTATCGATGTTAACATAAACGCTGAATTAGTTGAACAAACTATTGGTACAACAAGTAATCAAGTAGTATCAAATAGCCAACCCGAAGAAAATCTGATGATGCCCGGGTTACCCTTTTTACCCCAACAAAACTTAAGGCAACCTACCCGTCGAAACACTCAACCACAAACGGTTGTAAACGAAAATACGATCAAAACACTGCGGATTGTAAACATGAGTGTTAACATCTATGCAGATACTTCGATTACTACCGCACAACTGGAGTTGATGCGCTTTATCACGGGAATTGCTGTAAAGGTAAATGAAAACCGCGGCGATGAAATCAACATCAATCAACTTGCAATCCCCGACTATACCGAAGCACCTGAACCTGTTACAGCCACAACGGTAACCCAACCGCCTGCCCTTCCCGATTACAACTCGATATACACGTATATTCCTGCCTTAGCGCTCATGTTACTATTTGGGTTAACCTTGCTGTTCAATCGAATCATGAACAAGCCTCAGCCTCAAATGCCGATGCGGGATTTCAGAGAATCGTTTAAAAATGATATGGCTTTTCAGCAACAGGCTGCATCACAAACTGCATTAAGCACTTCTACTGATGAAAGAATAGAAGAAACGGAAGAAGACTTATCAGCTGAAGAACTTGTAAATGCATTCTTTACCAAGCCCGATGAAATCGCCACTATTTTTAGATATTGGTTAAGCGAAGAGGAAAACGGAGCTAAAAAAGCAGCTGAATATTTAGTTGCCGTAGATAAACACTTGCTCAGAACGTTGAAAAAAGAACTGCACCCAGAAGATTACGATACGTTGACGGATGCAGTTATAGAGCAGGAAAAACTATCACCGGAAAAACGTGCAGAAATTATTCAGGAATTCGGTCGTATGCTTCAGCAAGGAGCTAAACAAACCGTTACTGAAAAGAAACGAAGTAAGTTTTCTTTGTTTAAATTTTTGGATCATATTTCAGACAAGCACATCCTTACTTTGCTTGAAACAGAGGATAGTTTATCGGGGGCGTTTATTCTGCAATATATTCCCGATGATAAAGCTGCCATTTTGATTGAGAAACTGGATAAAGAAATTGCTGCTAAAATCATGCTTCATATGGCGTCGTTGAATAATCTTACGAACGAACAGCAGCATAAAATTTCATCCGAGCTTTTTGATAAAGCGATGGATCTTGTTGAGGCAGAACGTAGCGAACAATACGGTGCAGAGCATCTCTATCCTATTCTTGAGCGTCTTCCGGTTAATGAACAACAACGATATATTGATGAGCTTAAAGCAACCGGTTCTATAGTAGGTGCAATTCTTGAGAAGCAGTTTATCACAATTGATAAATTACCGGAATTAAGCGACGAAGTGATTAAGAAAGCTGTTCGAACTTTAAATACCGAAACCTTATTAGATGCAATTTTTGGCCTTCCACCCCAAGTTGTTGATCGAATTTTATCTGCACGACCTAAGCGCGAGCAACGGTTATTGCGAATGGAATTAGATGAGCTTCAAGGAACCTCAGGTCGCCAAACAGAATATGCCAAAGCCTTGTTGATGAACTCAATTCGAAAGAATGCAAATGACCAATAGATGTTCAGGTGATTCATGATTAATAGGCCTGCTTTACTGTTGTTTTTATTTTTTAGCATTTTCATTCTTCACTGCTCTTCCAGCATTCAAGCTGTTGATCCGATTCCCGAAGAAAACACTCTTTCTCTAGAAGATTCCTTACAAATAGCACTGCAGGACAGCATTGATCAAGCACAGGCTAAAGAAGAAGAGCTTCGCAATGCGCTAATTGAATTATATAAAGACGAAATTTATTCGCGGTATCAAGCCCAAGCTAATACACTCACCAATTACTACATTTTAGCCCAACAGCATTTTTACTCGGGTGATTATGAAAATGCATTATTTCTTATCAATCGAGCCGCGCTTATCAAAGAAAATGCGGATGTTCTTGCATTGCGAGGTAGCGTTTACCTTGGTTTAGGATATATCAATGAATTTGTAAATCATTGGAGACGAGCCCTTGAATTGGACCCCGAAGTTCCCATACCTTCTTCAACATATATCATTCAACAATTGCAGAACAATGGTCTAATCGACGAAAACTTAAAAAAGAGTTTCTAACCCTGAATGCGTACATCAATTCTAAATATTCTATGTTTTCTTATCTCTTTAGTAGTACTGGTGTGGGGTGCGCTACTTGTTACAGGGTATACCCAATATGATCTAATTCCTTCTAGATTAGCATTCTTGAATATCCCAAGCCTTGCTATCGTTTTCGGGGGTATCACCGCTAGTGTATTTATTAGTTACCCGTTTAATAGCGTAGTTAAAGCGCTGGTTGAAAGCACCAAACTCTTTTCCTATAGTACCATCACCCATGAAGTGCTGGAAGAAGACATCCAAAGAGTGATGGATTGGCAGAAGATGATCAAACAAGATAAATATGCGGCAGTGAATCAATTAAGCGAAGAATATGCTGATCGATTCGAAGGCTATTTATTCTCCATTCTCGACACCAATTACGACACTGAAGATTTACGCGAGCTTGGCGAAATCAATATCGAAGAAAATTATAGTCGCCAGCAGATGGTAAATCAGATAATTGCCAGTATGGGTAAAACCTCACCGGTTTTTGGTATGCTGGGTACACTTTTTGGGTTGATTGTGATCTTATCCGGATTTAGTGAAGTGGAATCATTATTAAGTGGATTAGGAGCTGCTTTAATGACAACATTGTATGGAATCCTGATCGGAAACTTCATTTTCACACCTATGGCTAAGAAGATGAACAATGTTGCCTCACTTCGATATTTTAGAGAGAAGCTAATTCTGGAGGGCATCATTCTTATCGAAGAACAAAAAACATCTCTACAAATTTACGATAAGCTACAGGCACATATGCGCCGCAACAAAAATATGCTTTAAGTGGGTTGGTTTGAAGAAAAAGAAACCCATACGGATTAAATACTCCCTTTTTCCGATCCAAGATGAAGAATCGGAAGATGATGATAGCTGGCAAGTTAGCTACCTCGATATCATTACGATCGTTTTAGGATTTCTGATCATTCTCCTTTCTGTCTCTCAAATTACTAAATCAGAATTCTCTTCCCTTTCCTCAATATTTGGGAAACTTGCGGATGAAACGGAGTTTCTAACCACACCAATTGGTGCTATTGAAAGCGAGTTATTCGAACTGCTTCAGTCTGAAATAGAAGCCGGTAATCTTGAGATTATTCGCGATTTAAATGACTTGAGAATTCGTTTTAAAAGTGATGATTTATACGAACCGGGTAGAGCGACCTTTGATTCTGAATCGGAGCAGCTATTGAATACGGTGCTTATTGCTTTACAGCAATTGGAATACAACGATTTCAGTATTGATGTTGAAGGTCACACCGATAACACCCCAATCTCGTCGGTTGCTTATCCATCGAATTGGGAGCTGTCAACAGCCCGGGCGGCCAATGTAGTTAAATATTTTAATGATTCTGGAATACCGGCCAATCGTTTGAAAGCATCCGGTTATGCGGATTCTCGCCCTGTTATTGAATACGATTCCTTAGGTTTTCCTTTTGCCGCGAGTAAGGATAAAAATCGTCGGGTAGTACTTCGACTTTATTATTCTTCGGATAATCTGAAAGAAGAAATTCTAACTCAGCCTGAAACAGAACAAGAATTGCTAGCTGAAGAAACCAACCAAAGTGAAAGTATTGAAGGCGTAATCCCGGAAATCTCTGATCTCCCTCCTCCTGCTCAAACTGAGAATGTTGTTGTATTAGCGGATCAACCGGCATTGCTAACGGTGATGGAAGAAAATCGAATTCAAGAGCAACTTGAAGCAGAACGTGCTGCTGCAGAACAACGATCTCAGGAAACGGAATCAGAGCCTCAAACTCGGAATAACGAAGCTCGACCAGAGACAACTACTCCTGTTGATACACCGACTGAAAATCAGACTGAAAGTGAGCCTGAAGTTACTCAACCAGTGCAAGAACAAATAACAGAACCGGAGCCCGAACCTGCTCCCCCACCAGCGCCTACAAACGCAATGCCTTCGTTGCTTAAAGTGGATGCACGTTGCCAGTACTCCGTGCAATTAGGCGAATATGGTTCTTTGCAAAACGCATTTCAACGTGCTGAGTCGATAGAGTCTTCAAACCTCTCTGATATCATGCTAACTTATAATACTAATGAGTACTCGGTTCGAACTGCTCCCATTTCTTCGTTCTCAGAGGTTTTATCGCTACGTGATGAGCTTTCAACACGATTTAATGATAAGAACGTGAGTGTGGTGCATCAGTGCTACAATAATACCATAAAGCGCCCGAAAGCAGTGAGGTATCTAATTCAGTTCGGCGCTTTTCAGAATCGTGCTACTGGTTTGGATTACACCATTGAGCTACTAGATCAATATGGTGTTCAGGCTTATATGAACCGGGTTTCAGATACTTTTAACGTGTTAACTGGACCTTATGAGTCGAGAGAAGAAGTATTAAGCCAGTTACGAGCTTTCCGCGAAATGGGAATTTCATCTAATCTCTTTATCCGCCATCAACCGGAAACTGCTGCACCCTATAAATATGCATATCAGATAGAAGTTGCTCAGCGTAACTCTCAACAGGAAGCAAATGAATTAGCGCAACAAGTGCGCTCAAGAACCGGAATAAATACTCGAGTTGAAGAACTTGTATCCGGGCGATTTTCTGTAATGACGGGGCAGTCAGTAAATAAAAACGAAACTCAGACAATTTTCAATCGCCTGTTAAACTCTGGCTTTTCAATAGATCCCGTGATCTTTTATCTAGAGTATATTCCTTAACTAAGTAAGCTAATCTTTCACTTATCGAGTATTAATAACAACTCTTCAGGTGAATAAATGGGTAATTTAGCTTTTACAAAATCCTTTTTATTTCTACTTACAATTCCATCAAGATTTGTATGTACTGCTGACTGATACAAAACTGCGTCTTCGTAGTCACTAAACATTAATTCAGTAGCCTCTTCCAGAACTACCCTACTTACTGATGCAATATTGAACAGAGAAAGTATTTTTTTGATCGCCAAATTTGCTGTCTTTCTATTCGTCTCTTTTTCTACTAAATAATAAATAGTAGTAATAGTAGTTGCTCCCAGCCATCCAACTAATACTTGTTGTTCAACCACAGCAACCAATGCTGAAGAAAACTTAAAATGCGGTTCGCGTTTTAATAAAACATCCAAGATGATGTTGGTATCAAAGAGGATATTCATTTCAAATATTTGTCGTGTAAATGGCTTCTATAGTCCTTTTCATCTAGTTTTGAACCCTTCACTACACCACTTAACGATTGCGTGACTGGAGGAAGATTTTCGATAAGTGGATCAATTTCCGAGTCGATTGCTTTGAAATAGTCTGCTACCAATTTTGAAACCGATGTACCATTTTTAGTAGCATATTTTTTTGCCCGTTCAATCAGTTTCTTTTCAATTCGTAAAGTGAGTTTATCAGACATGACGTACAATTAATTATTTTCTATACGTCAATTTATAGCAATGCTCTTTGAATCTCAACTTAGAATATGAGTCATTCACTGTTTAGTTAGAGCCATTCCATAAAAAAACCCGAAACTCTTTCGAGCCCGGGTTTAAATTCTGTTGATAAGTCTTATCTACAAAGACTTACAACAACATTGAAAGTGGATTTTCGATCAAGTTACGAACGGTATTCAAAAACTGAGCTGCTTTTGCTCCATCCACTACACGGTGATCACTTGATAAGGTAACTTTCATACGCTTACCGGGCACTATTTCACCGTTTTCTACAACAGGCACGTCACGAATAGCCCCAACTGCAAGAATACAGGCATTTGGTGGGTTGATGATGGCCGTAAACTCTTCGATGCCAAACATGCCTAAGTTACTGATGGTAAACGTACTACCTTCCATTTGATCCGGTTGCAGCTTACGATCACGTGCTAAACCAGCAAGCTCTCGGGTTTCAGCTGAAATCTGGGATAACCCTTTTTTGTCGGCGTGATTTATAACCGGTGTCATCAAACCTTCGTCAATAGCTACAGCAACGGCGATATTCACATCACCGTGTTGCATAATCACATCGTCCATCCAGGAACTGTTAATATCCTGATGACGAGTTAATGCCACCGCACAAGCTTTCACTACAATATCGTTAAAGCTGATACGAACATCGTTGGCATCGTTCATCGTTTTTCGGGCTGCAAATGCCGCTTTCATATCGATGTCGATGGTTTCGTAGAAATGAGGATTTGTGAACTTGCTTTCCGATAAACGGCGAGCAATCACTTTTCTCATTTGTGAGATTTTCACCTCTTTGCTTTCTAAACTCTCGAAGGTTTGCTTCGATGCAGGCTTACTATCGCTTGATGAAGATGCAGCAGGTTTAGTAAGTCCACCGCTTGGAGAATAAGACTCCACATCCTTTTTGATGATTCGTCCATCTGGACCTGAACCATTCACATCACTTAAATTAATGCCTTTATCTTCAGCTATTTTCTTAGCCAATGGAGAAGCTTTTACTCGGCCATCGTCACTATCTGAAGATGAATCAGAAGTACTAGCCTCTTCTTTCTCTTCAGGCTTTTCTTCCGTTTTTTCTTCGGTAGATTCACTACTACCCGATGAATCAGTATTTCCGGCTCCATCCAAAATATCTGAAATATCTTCGCCTTCATCTCCAATTACAGCGATTAAGCCACCTAAGGGTACTGCATCGCCTTCACCCGGAATAATTTTTAAGATAGTTCCGTCATCAAACACTTCCACATCCATAGTGGCTTTGTCGGTTTCAACTTCAGCGATTATATCGCCGGCCGAAACGGTGTCACCTTCTTGTACATTCCATTTCGCGATAACCCCTTCTTCCATGGTATCGCTAAGCTTGGGCATTTCAATTTTAATAGCCATAATGAGTGATATTTAGCTGATTTTAAGTTCTGTAGGTAACTTGATTAACGGCATCGATAACCTGTTTCGGGCTAGGGAACCAGGCATCAAATAGTTTTTTAGAAAACGGTGCGTTCACATCCGGCAAACATACTCGTTGTACGGGTGCATCCAAATAATCGAAAGCTTCGCGTTGGATCAGAAATCCAACTTCAGCAGCCAAACCACCGAATGGATGAGCTTCATCAATCAATACACACCGATTCGTCTTTTTGATGGATTCGATTATTAATGGAAGATCAAGCGGCTTAACCGTTCTCGGGTCGATGATCTCACATTCAATTCCATCTTTGGCAAGCTGATTTGCAGCCTGTACAGCCAAATGATACATCTTTCCGTGCGCAACTAAGGTCACGTCGCTTCCTTCACGCTTGATTTTCCCTTTTCCAATCGGGATGATGAAATCTTCAGCGTCAGATACTTCGCCTTTCATGCCATACATCTGCTCCGATTCCATGAAAATAACGGGATTATCATCACGAATTGCAGCTTTCAATAAACCTTTTGCATCACCCGGTTCCGATGGATAAATCACCTTTAAACCCGGAAAGTGAGCATACATTGAATCGTAAGCAACTGAGTGAGTTGCGCCTAATTGTCCTGCTGAAGCATTTGGTCCACGGAATACGATAGGGCAATCAATCTGACCACCGGTCATGTATTTCACTTTGGTGGCGTGGTTAATAATCTGATCGGCCGCTAGTACGGCGAAATTGAAGGTCATAAACTCAACAATCGGGCGAAGACCGCGCATTGCAGCTCCAACTCCTAATCCGGCAAAACCAAGCTCCGAAATCGGAGTATCGATTACACGTTTGAATCCATATTTGTCTAGGAGTCCTTCGGTTACTTTGTAAGCGCCATTGTATTCGGCTACTTCTTCTCCCATGATGAAGACACGCTCATCGCGCCCCATTTCTTCATCAATTGCATGTTTTAAAGCTTCTCTAAATTGTAATTCTGCCATGAAATTATGTGATTAAACGTGGAAGTAAGGATCGTCTTCGGCAAACATATCTTCGTAGAGCTCTTTCTCTTCAGGGAAAGGCGACTCATCCGCGAACTCAACCGCGTCCAGTACTTCTTGTTCTACCTTGTCTTCGATTTCTTTTAATTGATCTTCATTTGTGAGCTCGTTATCCAGCATGTATGTCTTCAAACGCTGGATAGGATCGATGGTCTTATACTCTTCAAGCTCTTCTTTAGTACGATATTTCTGTGGATCTGACATGGAATGACCGCGGTAACGGTAAGTTCTGATCTCCACAAACCAAGGTTCTGAGTTTTCGCGCACATCGTCGGCAATTTCTTTCATTTTCTCATACACAGAGAAAACATCCATTCCGTTGATTACCGCACTTTTCATATCGTAGCCTTTAGCTCGGTCTACAATTTGTGCCACGGTATGGCGAGCTGCAGCCGTACCCATCGAGTACCCGTTGTTCTCAACAACAAATACCGCCGGTAGCTTCCAAAGCTGAGCCAGGTTTAGGGTTTCGTGCAATGCACCTTGATCTACGGCTCCATCCCCGAAAAAACAGGTGGAAATATTGCCGTTTGCATTGTACTTGTTGGCAAATGCGAAACCTGCATTAATTGGGATATGACCACCTACGATACCGTAGCCACCCCAAAATTTCTTTTTGGCATTGGCAAAGTGCATACTTCCACCTTTACCACGGGAAGAACCGGTTGCTTTTCCGAAAAGCTCAGCCATTCCTTCTTTCGCAGAAATGCCACGGCACAAACCCCAGCCATGATCGCGATAGGCGGTAATGATATCGTCTTCGTCATCCAACGCAAAAGTAGTTCCGGTAGAGATTGCTTCCTGCCCAATGTACAAGTGCAAAAAACCTCCGAATTTCCCTTTTTGATATTGTTGCATCGAGCGTTCCTCGAAACGACGTTGCAAATACATCTGCTCATACATCGCTAGCAATTGCTCTTCGCTTAATCCTAAATCTTTGTGCGTTTTTTCTGTTGCATCAGGGAGATCCACCCCTTTTTGAACTGCTCCTTCATTAACATCGCCGATGCCGGTAGGTGCAAATCTGATTTCTTCCTTTTTCTTTTTTGCCATAAATATGTTTTTGAAAACTCATACCCAAAACGGGCTGAGAATATATCAATTTTTTATCAGAATTCGTGATTGGGTTTGGTAAAGGTCGTCAAATAGACTCCTTAATAATTTGTTTAACACTTGATAAAGCTTCAGATAGCTTTTCGGGGTTTTTTCCACCCGCAGTTGCAAGGTTCGGCTGTCCGCCTCCACCTCCACCAACTAAGCGACCTAATTTACCAACTAGAGCGCCGGCTTTTAGGTTTTTCCTAGATATCAAGTTGTCGGATACAGCCACCATCAAAAATACTTTACCGTTTTCTTCATCTTTAGAACCAAGCACAATTACGCGGTCTTCGTTCGCTTTTTGAAGAGCATCGTAGCCTAATTGCTTTAATGTGGCAACATCAGCACCGGGAATTTCCCCTTTCGAGATATCGATACCATCAATACTTTCGGTTTTGGCCAAAATATCATCAAGTAATGCTCCCGAGTTTGCCATTTGCACTTTTTCGAGTTCTTTTTCGAGCGCCTTTTTCTCATCCATCAATTTTTTGATGTTCGAAACCGGATCGTTCGTTTGTCCGAAAAGTGATTTTACTTCTTTAACAATCTCTTTTTCTTCTCGAAGCAGTTTATCAGCTGCGCGACCACATACTGCTTCTATTCTTCGGATGCCGGCAGCAACCGAGCTTTCATGAAGGAATCGGAAATATCCGATTTCACCGGTTGCTCCAACATGTGTTCCACCACATAATTCAACCGAATATTCTTCATCAAAGGTGATTACTCGAACAAAATCGCCGTATTTCTCGCCAAAGAGCATCATTGCTCCTTTTTCTTTGGCTTCTTCGATAGGCACGTTACGTTCTTCCATCAATGGAATATTCTCTTGAATCTTCGCATTCACTTCCGCCTCAACCTTATCGAGTTCTTCTTTGGTCATAGCCTCGAAATGAGAGAAATCGAAGCGAAGGTGATAATCATTCACCAAAGAACCTTTTTGAGCTACATGATCACCCAGAACATTTCGCAAAGCGGCATGTGCCAAATGCGTGGCCGAGTGATGCTTTTGAATTTCAAATCGCTTTTTTAAGTCGATGGAAGCTGTCCATGTACCCGCTAAATTTCCGGGAAGCTCTTCGGTATAGTGGATATAGTTTCCATTTCCTTTTTGCACATCGGTTACGTGGATGAAATCAGCGCCGTTGGTTAACATTCCGGTATCAGCAACCTGCCCACCACTTTCGGCATAAAAAGGAGTTTTGTTGAGTGTAAACGCGTAGCGATCACCTTCTTTTCGATAGGCGGTGATGAGTGCATCAGTCTCAAATTCATCATAGCCTACAAATTCGAAGTCTTCTGAATCAATCAACACATTCCATTCGTTGATCTTGCTCTGATCTACTGAAAACTTTCCTGCAGCTCGGGCACGATCTTTTTGCTCCTGCATATGAGCGTTGAAACTTTCAACATCCACAGAAACACCTTGTTCGCGTGCCATCAATTGTGTCAAATCGATTGGAAAGCCATAAGTATCGTGCAATTTGAAGGCGTCAGATCCACTTAAACTTTCACTTCCTTTAATCATTTCGTTAAAGATACCAATGCCCTGCCCCAAGGTTTTCAAAAAGCTGCGTTCCTCGGCATGGATTACATTGGTAATGTACTCTTGCTGGGCCACAATTTCAGGGAACACATCGCTGAACTGATTAGCGAGCACATCCACCAGTTTGTACATGAAAGGCTCTTTGAAGCCCAATTTATCCCAACCGTAACGAATTGCACGACGTTGAATTCGGCGAATTACGTAGCCACGACCATCATTACCCGGTGAAGCGCCATCTGCAATTGAAAACGCTACGGCGCGAATATGATCGGAGATTACGCGCATGGCGATATCCTTTTCTTCATCTTTACCATACGGGATGCCCGCAAGTTCAGAAATACGATTTAGAAGCGGTGTGAACACATCCGAATCGTAGTTCGATATTTTGCCTTGAAGTACCGCACAAACCCGCTCGAAGCCCATACCGGTATCCACATGTTTTGCCGGGAGCGATTCTAAACTTCCATCCGGTTGGCGGTTGAACTGAATAAATACCAAGTTCCAGATTTCGATCACTCTTGGGTCGTCCATATTTACCAGACTCGCCCCATCAACTTCTTTACGCTCTGCATCAGGGCGTAAATCGATATGCAATTCTGAGCAAGGTCCGCATGGACCGGTATCACCCATCTCCCAGAAATTATCTTTCTTATCAAACTCAAGAATATGATCGTGAGCAATATTTGTTTCCGATTTCCAAAGATCGATTGCTTCGTCATCAACGGGTAAGCCATCAGCTTCGTCGCCGGCAAAAACGGTGGCATAAATGCGGCTTGGATCCATTCCCCAAACATCTACTAATAATTCCCACGCCCAACCAATGGCTTCTTTTTTAAAGTAATCGCCGAACGACCAATTCCCCAGCATTTCGAATAAGGTATGGTGATAAGTATCATGCCCAACCTCTTCCAAATCGTTGTGTTTGCCGCTCACTCGAATACACTTTTGAGTATCAGCGGCGCGGTTCCAATTCTTCCCTTCATGATTCAAATGCTTCTCTTCACCTAAAAAAATGGGTTTAAACTGATTCATCCCCGCATTTGTGAATAAAAGCGTGGGATCGTCTTTGGGTACTACAGGTGCACTTTTTACAATAGCGTGCTTTTTATCTGCAAAAAATTGCAGAAATTCTTTTCTGATTTGAGAAGAAGTCTTAATCGACATTATTTTTTTATGTGATATTGGATCAAAATTAAGGTTGGGAAGATAGAAAAAATCCGCCTCTAACTCATGAATTAAACCCGGTAAACAGGGATGAAAACATTATTAAACAATTTCTTTCGTGGCATGCTAATCGTTTTCCCGGTTGGTGTTACTATTTATCTGGTTGCAATCACCATCGATTGGTTGAATTCTATTTTTTCGGATCTACTTTTGGGCTGGATAAATGTGGAGATTCCGGGATTGGGAATTATAACTGGGTTCTTATTTATCGCACTAATTGGTTATGTATTCAACCGAGCTTTTACCAAGCCCATTGTTCACATATTTGAGCGATTGATCTCCAAAATGCCCTTTGTGAGTATGATTTACAGCTCATTAAAAGACCTAACTGAAGCATTTGTAGGAGAACGTAAAAAATTCAATCAACCTGCAAAAGTAACCTTTGGCGATACCGGTGTGATTCGTTTCGGATTTATCACGCAAGACTCGCTCGAACAATACGATTTAGCCGATGAAGTAGCTATTTATTGTCCGCACTCTTACAATTTCTCTGGTAACTTATATGTAGTTCCAAAAGAATGTGTAACCCCCATCAAAATGGATTCGACAGATTTTATGCGCTTTATCGTTTCCGGTGGAGTAACCGGTGGAATTAAAAAAATCTAGTACACTTCTTCGAACGTACGTACCGATGGTTTGATCATCTTTTTGGCTTCTTCCCAGGTCCATGTACTTGGGTCACGGTCAGCAAGATCGCCTTTTAAAGTGAGATAGCTGAAGAATCCATGCTTTGCCAGATTTTGATAAATGCCGGTTTCCATGCCTTTCATCCCACATAAATAGATCAGAGTATTTTCTGCGCCTAAAATGGGTGAAAGAGTATCAGCATGATCGTCGATGGCAGTTTGCACATAATATTTCGAGCCATCTTGTCTCCGATCTTCTCGCGAGATCATTTTGATATAATGGAAATTATCGTGCTTTGCCTCCATTTCATGTAAGTAATTAGGATAGATTACGTCGGTGCGATATGGGCATCCAAATATCAAAGCAACTTGGTTTGTAATGCCTTGCTCAAACAATTCCATTATCATTCCCCGAAATGGAGCAATACCGGTACCTGTTGCAAAAAATACATAGTTGAAATCCTTTGCATTGGTTGGGAGTAAGTATCGGCGTCCACTCGGCCCTGTAACTTTAACCTTATCGCCGGGTTTTAGATTACATAAGTAATTCGAGCACACCCCCATGTAAAATGTGCCGTCTACTTCATCCATCGCACGCTTTACGGTAGTTGAAACCAAATTCGATTTCCCATTTTCCCCTTTCGATGGAGATGAAACCGAATAAAGTCGCAATTTATGAGGCTTTCCTCGATGATCCTCGCCGGGAGGTAGCACCCCTATCGATTGACCAACCTTAAATTTACCGTCTAAATCCGTTCCCGATACATCGAAAGTAATGTGGCGGATTATATTCGGGCTGCTTTCAGCTGTACACACGTAGTTTTCTACGATAGTTGCTTCAGCAGGGTTTTTTGGGGAATACACATTCAGGTCAACGGTAGGTAGTTCAAATTCAGCCATTAGCTTTAGCTCGATTTACATGAAAGTTTAGAAGCCTAAAAGTAGCAAATGGAAGCTATAATCGGAATGTGAATAATGCATGAACCCCCATTTTTTAATGGAAGGGCTTTTCTATTGATTGCTGATTGCGTATCGAATAAGCTCGTCGATAGTAGGAAGTTCGCCGCGTTCGGCGTTTAATCGCTCGGCCATATTATGCGAGACACCTACTCTGCGCATACCTATCAATTTATCAACTGTTAGCTCTTCTAGGGTGTAACCCAGTTCCAACATATTTGCTGTAAAAAAGGCGGTTACTTCGTTTCTTCGCGTTTCAGCAAGCTGTTCTATGGTTAAGTCATAGCCTAATTCTTTCATCATTCTGGCATAGGTAGCACTAACATCAGAACGTTGCAATAGAACTAATTGCTCAAGTGTCGGCTCGTATCCAACATCTCTGATTTGAGAGGTATAAGTTGCTGTAACGCCTTCGCTTCGTAAATCAAGCAGTTGTTCTCTTGAAAGCTCACCATATCCCATGTCGGCCATCCAGTTGCCCATGCCCACGATGATATCTTCGCTAGGTTCTGAAATGGCTTGTGCAATATCGTCAATGGGATTAATGCCACTAAAAAAATCACCCACACGATTCCCGGTGTAAAAAAGTAAAGTGGCAATAAATGCAAACAACAATATGTAGTTTGCAACTTTAGAATTTCCCCCACTAGATGTGCTTGTGGGGGTGTTTAGAACAGTATCATCAACCTCTTGTTCAAGGTCTTTGAGGTCATTCTTTAAATTTTTGAACTTTGTACTCATAGTATCCCGCAATTATGACAAATCAGTACGGAATAATAAAGAGAAAGATGCAGAAAAGAATTATTAATTCACTAATTCCATCGAACGAGTTAAGTCCGAAATAGTGAACGGTTTTGTAATTAAATCGATGAAATCGGTTTCGCGAGCACGCTCGTAGTTTACTCGATCAGAGTTTCCTGTTAAGTAAATTACTGAGGTACTGATGCTGTCTTTAATAGCGGTAACAGCTTCGATTCCATCCATATCGCCTTTCAAACGAATGTCCATCAATACCAAATCTGGTACATGTTCGGTTGCCAAACGAATTGCTTCATCGCCTGATGTAGCTTTACCAACCACTTCATGACCTAGTTCTTTAACCATGTTCTCAATAACAAGAGAAATGATCATATCATCTTCAACTATTAAAACTCGTTTTCTTTTTCCGTTTAAATCACTCAACGTCTTGTTCCTTTTGTCTTTTGGTGTTGATTACCGAATGATAGAGTACAATTGAAATCTACTGTTACTAATCAGATAATGCTAATGAAAGCATAATATATCCATAGTTCTCATTATATACTTCATTCTTCGCTAACAATGGCCTTATAATTTAATAAGACGCCATCTACTGCGTCAACATATGCGTTTATACCTGCGTAATGTTGATTTTTATAACTTATCGGCACTATCCAAGCCTTTCTCAACTCTAATTGATTATTTTTATTCTTATATGGTACGATCTCAAAATTATCGGGTTGTCCTACCATCTCGTTTGTTATAAATAACACACTATCTTGCTCTGTTAATTCAACCAACGATACCTCTTCTCCAATTACCGTTTCTCTGGCCTCGATATAGCCTACATCTAACAATCCGGGAGCATAAATTTCTTCGTACCAATTTCCCCAAATCCGATTTACGCCTTTTGAATCAACAAAAACGATTATTTCGGATTCCGAAACAGAAATAGATTGGTAGCTCTGATTTTGAAAAATGATCTTCCATTCAAGAGGAACGCTATTTGTCTCAGGGCCTTCGCAAATTGTACAACCATAAAGTGGTACTAATTCCTTTATTTGTAACGAACTGCTATCAGTTACATTGGTGAACTTGGCATTGAATAAAATGCTTTGTTTTGCCAAACGAATCAATGGTTCAGGATTGGCTAATTCAATTTTATCAGGGACTCTATCAGCACAGGGATTAATATCATTTGGAAATAAAATTCTACTAAATCCGGTATAGCCAAATTCGTTTAGTGTAGAACATAATGTACCGTTGTTAAGCTGATGATATTCTCGATTTAAATCATCGAGAGTAAGCAATGGTAAGGGATCGATGGTGATAGGATAGTCTGGTATTCGAGATGTCTCTATGACATCACATTGAATTAGAGAAGCGAATAAAAGTAATGTAAATACCGTTTTTAAAGTCACAAATAATCAATCAAAGCCGTTGAACAAATATAAGAATCTGTTCCACAAACATTCTTTTAAACTTATCTAATTCTAGTTGTGTTTAATTAAAAAGTTGAATACTTCTACAACGATTGATTGAGGGAAAGCCCGGTCTTTAACTGAAAATTTAGCCAATGTCCTTTTATCAAAAGTGCACTACCAAGTAACGTAATTCCTGCTTCACCATACTCCCCTAAGTATTGATTAAAATACCACGCCAAAAAGATTACAAATACTCCAGAGAGTAAATAAATCGACACTTTTTTAGATTCGTGTTTTCGCTGAAGGGAAAGGATTACCGTTGGTGCAATTGCCAGGAAAAAAATGAGATGTGTATAGGCGTGAAACTCCTCGAAAGCCGGCCATATTGGGATAAGAGCAATGGCAACCGGAACTAGTAAACAGTGAATGGCACAAATACCGGATAATCCAATTCCAATTCTGTCCCAGAATCCTTTTTTCAAAACCTAATTTATAAGAAGTTAATTAGCGCCAAATATACGGATACCTTCCTAGAGATTAAGTAATTTTTTCATCGATATAAAAAAAGGAGGTTGCCCTCCTTTTCAGTTTTACTTAATAAGTAACATTTTTCGTGTTAATATTTGGTCGCCAAATTCAATCTTATAAATGTAAATACCACTTGAAAGATTGCTTGCATCAAATAATACCGAGTGGCTGCCTGCTACCATCGGCTTATTAACCAATGATGCAACTTGCTGCCCCAATACATTAAATACATCTAAACGAACAAGCCCATTATTTGGAATTGAAAACTCAATATTTGTGCTTGGATTAAATGGATTCGGGTAATTTTGTGATAAAGAAATATGAGTAGGAATAAGGTCTGCATCCTCTTTATTCGAAACTGTTGTGCCCGAATTAAAATGTGAAAACAAACCGATACCGGTTCCGACTAATAACTCATCGTAGTAAAGAACATTAATATCAGTGCCAACCGGATAGCTATGTCCGAGTTCCCAACTGCTTTCGCCAAGTATATGGTAATACACTTCGTTATCTACAGCTACAAATAAGGTATCTTCTCCCATTGAAGCAGCCCGAGCCAACTTTCCTTCTTCGAAAGGAAAACCGGAAGTTGTCATCGGAGTCCACAGGTTGTCACCATCAAGAGCTTTGTAATAGGCAATTGGATGATTAATTCCCGCATCGGTACCTACGGCAATTACAGTATCGCCGGTAGCTGTAAGTTCAAGATCCCAAATTGAAGCTACGATAAGCGAACCTGTACTGGTTGAGCTCCCGTTCATATCTTGGTCTACCGTCCAGCTCGATCCACTTTTCGTGATTTTATACACACTTCGACCTGATGGATGGTCAAGATCATAAAGGGCGCTCACATATACGATACTATCCCCATTTTCGATGGTGAAAACGATATCTGTAAGATCTGTATCCTGACCTTCTGCACTTTCTTCTATTAGCAGTTGATCCCAATTTGCGCCACGATCGGTACTATAGAATAAACCGCCTTGCAAGCTATCTTGAACCTCATAAGCGGCAAATATTAAGCTCGAATCATAGGGACTAACCTCGATTGCTCTTGCCATTGTGCCTACATGAGGCAAATTATATGGTGCGCTTTCCGGTGTAAAGATTCGGTTTCAAGTTGATCCGTCATCTAGAGTTCTGTAAACGCGAATATTACCTGCATAAACATAGGTTGTATCGTTTGGATCAATTTCTATTGAGAAATATGGCGAACCATCTCCTTGTGGATAATAAGATCCACTCCAACTTGGGCTGGTTAGAAAATCACTTACTTTTCGAATGCCCGATTTAGAAGCCATCCAGCCTTTATTTTTTGATGCGGTCATATCAAAATCCTGAACCTGAACAGCTTCAACACCATCATCAATACCAAAAATAGACGGTCCACCATCAATGGATAACCCAATTCCTTGGTCAGTGGTCATAAATACCATGCTATCGTTCAATGGGTTTGCAAAAACAACACCATCATTGGGATGTGTTTCTTGAGATGCATTCCCAAATTCACTCCAGCTTCCTTCACCATTATTGTGATTATACAGTTTCGAATGATAGACACTATAACTTGTTGAATCGCCGTGGAATGCAACGTTACTGCCGGTAACACCGTTCGCAATACTTGTAGATGTCCAAGTGCTTTCATCATCGGTATAAGCAACGTATTTGTTCATGTTGTCAACGCCAAATACGAATATTCTACCTGACGGTGCTATGGCAAAAGTTTTCCAATTTACACTAGATGATAGTGATGATGTTGAAATCGTGGAAAACGCGGTACTAGCAGTTAACCCTGCGAGCTTGTCATCCGATTTCTTAAGCTCCGGGCTGCTACCTTCTCTAAATATGTACACGGAACCATTATATGGATGCACATCAATTTTTTGCATGCCCGGCGATATTCCCGGCACGATATCACTAACTAAAGTGGTGACATTAGCGGAAGCATCAACAGTGGCAGTAAATATCTTATTAGCGTTTAGATAGATTAATGTATCACCCTTAAAAAGCATGTCAGGAACATAACCGGAAACAACTTGAGTTGGTGCGCTGCTTGTCACATCTACTTTCATTAAACCTTCGGAATTATGTGCAAAAAACAAAAACTCGGAACTTGCATGAGCTGCAATCGTTTGAACCGCTGAACCATAATTGTCGTCGGCATCAACCGCCGATATGGTAGAGAATGCTGTTCCACTCGGTGAGCTGGTGTTTGAATGTGCATCGTCATAAAATAAAGTGTTTGCACTTTCAGTTGATATAAAAATTCGAACTGAATCGGCGGTTTTAGCATATCCTGAGATACCAAGAATTCTCCCACCGTACACTGCTTCAACATTTGGTGTGCTAAGTTAGCCAAAAGCCATTGTTGAAGCTACTATTGTGAATATGAAGCTGAATACTGCTCGTTTCATATTACCCCTTAATTAAGTTTAAATTAAATAAGAACGCAGAAGCTACGATCAATGTACTATATACATGATTCGTAACAACCTAACTATTAGATTCTTCTAAAAATTATGGCACTTAGAGTTCTTACATGGACTTTTATCATCGGCATATCTCTGATTTTATTAATTGCCGTTGCAATTCGCTTTGTCGATTTTTCGATGTCAGATGAGGAAGTTCTAAGTAAATTTTCGGGCTCTAAGTATCAACCGGAACATAAATTTTTCGAAGTCGGTCATCGTACTATACACTATGTTAGCGTAGGTGATTCTTCGCTACCTGCAGTGATGTTTGTACATGGCTCGCCCGGTTCTTGGACCGATCACATCAATTTGCTGGCTGATCCTGACCTACAGAACTCATTTTATATGATCAGTTTAGACAGACCCGGTTTTGGCGATTCAAACGTTGGAGAACCCGAACGATCATTGACAAATCAAGCCAATATTTTAGCACAGATTTTATCTGCTGAAAAGAAAACCGCTATTCTATCCGGGCATTCGTTTGGGGCTCCTGTTGTAATTAAAACGGCTATCGATCACCCAGATTTAGTACAAGGTTTAATATTGGTTGCAGGTTCAGTTGATCCGGAACTTGAGAAAACTAAATGGTATCAGGTCCCGGTCGATTACCAGATTCTTTCTTGGATTCTACCCCCGGCGATATATTCAACAAACGAAGAAATACTTGCTTTGAAAGGCGAACTTGAAGAAATGAAACCGGATTGGGGAAAAATTGAAGTTCCTGTTTCAATAATTCACGGGGAGAAGGATAAATTAGTTCCGGTCGAAAATGTTGACTTTGTAAAACAACAACTTGTTGCCCTAAAGCCAGAGATGATCATCGTAGATTCGATGAACCACTTTGTGCCTTGGTCGAACCCGGAATTAATTAAAGCAGAGATTTTCAGAATCTCAGCATTAAAATAAAAAAGCCCGAAATCTCTTCCGGGCTTTGAATGCATTTATCTACGGTTTCCGAATATCCGAAGTAGGAAAATGAACATGTTGATGAAATCTAGGTAAAGAGTGAGTGCTCCCATAATGGCCCCTTTTCTTCCCGCTTCCGAATCGGCTTCCAACTCTAAACTCATCTGTTTTATTTTCTGAGTATCATAAGCTGTTAAACCTACAAAAATTAAGACTCCAGCGTAGGAAATCAACCAATACATTGTTGGGTTTGCCCAAAAAATATTAACTACAGAAGCTAAGATTAGCCCAATTAAGGCCATAAAAAGTAAATTTCCCCAACTGGATAAATCCTTTTTGGTGAAATAGCCATAAGCACTCATTAATCCAAAAGTACCAGCCGTAATGAAAAACGTCTGAGCTACCGAAGCCTGCGTATAAATCAATAAAAGAATAGATAATGTGAGGCCATTTAACGCCGAGTAAAGCATGAATAATCCAATAGCCATATTAGAGCTCATAGCCATGATGTTTCTGCTTAACCAAAACACAATACCAAGTTCGGCAATTATAAGTCCAAAAAAGACAATTTGGTTGCCAACGATAAAAGATAGAAGGGCGTCGGATTGAACCGTTCGCATTGCAATAAAGCCAGTAAGTACTAAGGCTAAACACATCCAAGCGTAAACTTTGTTGATGAAACTAGCCTGAATTGTTTCTATTTGTTGAGCTGTTAATTGAGCTTGCATAGTCTGATTCTGAGTTGAAAATTGTTAATCGATTATAGCCTCAAAGGTAGCAAACTCGCTGGAAAAAATTGCTATAGTTATCAGCTACCAATCCAATAACTCAGCTTTATCAGAAAAATATTAATTGGCTTATTTTTGAAGGTATCAAGCGTACCGTTGAATGGTTCAAACATCGCATTTGTTTGATTAAACTCTGTTCGATCTTGTTGCCAAACTAAGAAAAGTGAAGAACCCGGACGATATTCCCACCGTAGTACCGCGTTACCTTGCAACGATTTAAAGTCCCAATCTTGAGATTCATCAAGGAATTGGTCTGTATCCGGGTCTATACTTTCAAAATTATAGGATTTGCGTTCTGAGAAGGTTTTATAATTCGAGAAATCTGCGATGTAATTAAATGGTCGCAAATAAGTTTGAAGGCTTAGATTTGGTGTAAAAGTAATATCAGCGCGAATTTCGGTATAGAATACATTCAAATCGTTGTTAGAAAACACGTAATCCGGTACATCATCACCAGTGATATCGAAGTAACTAAAATATTGATCGGTATCTCTCGATCTTAAATAACCGGGAGCGAATCGAAGTGAAATGTTTGTTGCAGGCCGGTAATTTAAGCCTAGATCAACAGACAATTGGTATTCGCCGGAAGCATCGTTTCGGTATGAAGTTGCTAAATTACCGTATAAATTCTGTGACGCATCTGTTGTTATGTTGATGTACGTATTCCAGTCTTTTGGTCGCCGCATTACAGGTCCACCTCTAGCAATCCGATCATTATAAAATTTACCGGTAACGCCAAGCGTAGAAACTACCGTCCACAGGTTATTAAACTGGAAGTACCCTCCTACTGAATAATAATTGAAAATCATATCTCCATCGAAATTCCATGCATGGGAAGCATCTCCCCATAACAAATAAAAATTGAATGCGTCCGACTCCACATTCAGATATTCAACATAGTAGTGCGGTGCACGGTAGTCAGCCCGCTCTAAAAAACCTATATCGTTAATTTCGTATTCCGGACTCATTTCGGAATAAGTGAACGAATATCGAAGTCCGCTACCGCTGTATTTACCAATACTAAATTCACCAAAGTAACCGGTCATGCTGGTCATCGAAGAATCGATACTTAGTCCATCAGAATCTACCCGGTTAAAGTATCTTGCGGAAGTTTGCTGGGTGCGTAATAATGCATTTTCACTACCATTTACGTTACTCATCACAAATACGCCACTGGCACCCCAATTTCGAGTATTCCAATAATACTGGGCATCTACACCAACTTGATAAGCCGATTCATGGAGATACTCTGAGAGGTAAGAATTGGACATATCGCGATTAACAGAACTGATAAAGCCACTGATTTGGGCATCGGTTTTCGATAAATCTTTACGAACCCGGCCAACCATATAGTTTGTTGCCGGTTCAGCAATTATGCTTCCTCTTCTATTATTTTCAACATCAATATAATTGATGTTTTCTTGAAGGGTGTATGAATCTAAAAAGCCTACTGATAACCCATTTTGAGTTTTCCCACTCACTTTTGCCGCACCGGCAATTGTAGTTACAGGATTTCTGGATGTATAATTTAGATTAACAGATTCGTTTCCAAATGCAATGCTAGAAGGATCTTCGCTCACCAAAAACGGCGTTCTCCCTATTCTTCTTGAATAGAAATTAATATGGCTTTTGAACGAATTTGCACTTGTTGTTCCTCCAAAATTAAAGATGTCATTACCTTCAAGAAAAAATGGTCTTCTTTCTTCAAAGAATAGCTCAAACTCTGTTAGATTGATGGTTGCAGGATCCGCTTCAACCTGTCCAAAATCAGGGTTAACAGTTGCTGTGAGTGTAAAATCTGAAGTTATTCCGTATTTGATATCGCCACCGATTTTAGCCTCTAAATTATTTTTATCATAGAATGGATTAGCCTCAGTTCCAACCTGATTATTTGTGAACTCGGCTGATGCATATGGTAAAATCTCAAGTCGAGTAGGTTGGTCGAGATCGGAGATTCCTTTTAAATCACCAAATTTTGAAACTAAGCCGTATTCTTCGCGAGGAGTACGCGCCCAAAAACTAATTTCTGCTCTGCGGGCAATTCTTCGTTGAAAATTAATTCCCCACGTTTGTACACTATTCGATGATGTGAACCGAAGTTGCGAAAGTGGAATCCTGAATTCTGCAATCCATCCATCTTCAACTATTCTCGATTTCACTTCCCAAACGGCATCCCAAAGCACATCTTCTTGCATATCGTCGAAGTACATGATGTCTTTTTGAACGCCCAAAGGGTTTGCAGCAAAAGTAAAGGCGGTTCTGTTATCGTTGTAACTGTCGATATTAACGTACACCCAATCGCTGGCATCACTGCCATCCCGCCGAAAAAGATTTGCTGTAATGGAATCGGGGTTACTGTCGTAAGCGTATGCCGCCACATAAAGATACTTATTTGAAAATACTACACGCATTTCTGTTCTTTCTGATGCAGGACGCCCATCAAATGGAGAAGATTGTGTAAAACCGGTAACTAATTCGGCTTGTTGCCAAATTGGTTCGCTAAGATAACCATCGATAGTTAACTCTGAATCATCAGAGATTTTTGTTGCTGTTATTGTGTAATCTTGTGCCTCTAATTCTGAAAAAGTGACTGCAAATACTGCAAGCAGCCCTAATACCCTTGCTATTCTCATGTATTTTGATTGCTGATGAACGATTATGGGGCCCGATACAAACCGATTAACGCCGACGTATACAGCTAAGAGAGAATTGTTTACTGAGTGTTACATAAAAAAAGGGACCGAAGTCCCTTTTCTATAAGCTTATTTTAAATCATGAACTTAACCAGTAACTCAATTTTACTAAAAAGATATTACTTGGTTTAGGATCAAAAATGTCGATTATGTCTTGGCCGATGTTAAACCTACCATCGCTAATACTTCCATTTCTACTTTGTTGCCAAACTAGGAAAAGTGTTGATCCCGGCTTGTATTCCCAACGGAATACAGCATTTCCTTGAAGCGAACGGAAAGTAAAATCGGATCGACGGAAGTCGAAATCTGATTCTCCATTATTATCGATATCAACTTGGTAGTTTCCATTACCTGCATCCGTAATAGTACCTTCATCTTTTCCGTAGCGATCGAAATCGAAGGTGCCCGGAGTTTTAAACTCCCCAAAATTGGAGAATTTAAATGAGTTAATGAAAGGACGAACAAAGGTTTGTAAACTCATTGATGGATTAAATGTCCAATTCAATCGGATTTCAGTCGAAAAATTCATACTTCGTGAATCTGCAAAGATGTAGCGTCGACCAAATGTTTGACTCGCATCTGGAGCGTTTTCATCTCTAGCAATATTTGCGACAAATTGATCTTCATCCATTTCAAATCCGATTTGTGGCTCCAAAGTCAACTGAATATTTGTTGCCGGACGGAATGATATATCAGCCCAGTAATAATCATCAAATTCGTTTCCAACATCTCTTCTATGGTATTGGCCATGCCCAAACGAAATGTCTTTTGAGCGATCAGAGCCAACGTTGAAGTTGAAGCCTGTTCCGCCATTAACTTTCATAATTGGTCCACCACGGGTCAAGCGATCTGAATACTGGCCAAATGAAGTATTCACGTTCATATTGAAGTGCCAGTTATTTTTGAATCGGGTGAATCCTCCAACGTTGAAATTTCTCCAGATTGCATCTCCATCAAAGTTCCAACCATATAAATGATAGTTCCAAACTTCCCAGTATTGCACATGTTTTGGGGAAGTTTCTTGCCATTGAAATGCAAATGCTACTGCTCTATAGTCTGCACGATTTTGGAATCCAATGTCGTTGGTTTCATAGCCCGGACTCACTTCAGAATATGTAACCGATCCTGTGAAATGATCACCACTCGCTTTTCTTAGGCTAAATTCTCCGGCATAACCTTCTAAACTGGTTTTAGTTGCATCAACACTAAGTTCATCAGAATCTACACGTTGATAGTACCGTTGTGGCGCCATTTGTGCATTGGTGATTACATCGGGTGTTCCATTAATCTGACTTACAGAAAATGTTCCACTTACCACATATTTTCGATCGTCCCAGTTATGTTCGAAATCAGCGCCTGCTATGTAGGCGGAATTGCGTAAATAGGTTTCGAAATACGTGTTATCAATTCTACGATTCACTGCACTTAAAAAGCCACCTGCAACTGTGTTACCTTCGTTAATGTCTTTCTTTACACGCGATACTAAATAATTTGTAGTTGGTTCAGCAATGAATGAGCCTTGAGCACGGCCTAAATTAGCACCTTGCAATGCAGTAAAGTCTCCTTCCTCTTCTAATGTAATCGCATTAAGTACACCAATCGACCAGCCATTTTGGGTTTTACCGCTTAGTTTCGCAGCTGCTGCAATACTGGTTTGATCGGGTACATCGCGGTAGGTTCTTCCATAAGTATTTACACTATCAGCGTTATAAAAAGCGCCGTTATTGTATGCATTCGCTATGCTTAAATTACCTTGTGGTGTACGGCCAATTCTGCGAGAGTAAAATGTATTTGGGTTCCCCGCCGAATTATTGGTATTAGTCCGTCCAAATCTAAAGATGTCACTTCCTTCCAAGAAAAACGGCCGACGTTCGGGGAAGAAAATTTCAAACTGTGATAAGTTTATTGTTGCCGGATCTGCTTCTACTTGGCCAAAATCGGGGTTGATGGTTGCCGTAAGTGTTAAATCGGAAGTAATACCGTATTTAATGTCACCTCCAAAATTCCCACCAACATCTGTGGCATTATAGTATGGATTGGAAGCGTCGCCTGGCTCTCTTGTTATTGAACTTGACACATATGGCGTAATTTCTAGACGGCGAGGCTCTTCCAAATCACGGATTCCATACAGTCTTCCGAATTTAGAAACCATCCCTGATTCACGCTGTGAAGTTTCCGACCAATAATTAAACTCGTTATTTCGAGCTATTCGACGCTGAAAGTTCACTCCCCAGGTTTGCACCGATTGATTGGAACTGAAACGCAATTGCGACAATGGAATTTTCATCTCTACTGACCAGCCCTCGTTTGTTATTTTTGAAGATGCCTCCCAAACTGCATCCCAAAGAATATCCTCTCCATTATCGTCGTAATACAGGATGTCTTTTTGAACACCCGACGGATTTACCGCAAAAGTAAATGCAGTTCTTTTATCGTTATAGCTATCAAAGCTTACGTACACCCAATCACTGGCTTCGTTACCATCGCGCCGAAAAAGTGCTTTGGTTATAGAATCCGGATTGGATTCATAAGCCATCACCCCTACATAGATATGAGAATCGGTATATAGGATTCTGGCTTCTGTTCGTTGGCTGGGTCTGCCACCATCAACGGGAAATCGTTGGGTTAAATCGGTGGCATATGGTGCGTTTTGCCACTCAGCTTCATCAAGAAATCCATCCAGTTTAATCTGCGAATTTGTTGAAATTCTAACAGCTGTCATAGTTGGGTTTTCTTGAGTACCTCTACGAACATCATCACTTTTTTTGATGGTATTTACGTAGGATTCGTTGCTCTCTCCTCCCGGAGTTACACTTTGCGCATTAGCTTGCGCCCCGAGAACAAGACATAGTAATAGTATGGTTGTTATTTTTTGCATAGTACCTGACTTAGAAAGGAATCTCTATCTGCCTGCTCTCCAACATTTTAGCAGAAAAGATGACCAGTTGTGATGTTTAACTATTGCACGTAGTAAAAACGAAAACGTTACTGCGCTTTACTAGTTTTTACTTATTTCTATATCGCCGTGAAGGGTTTTAAATAAGTATTCAGGTCCGCCTCCATTTACCTTTCCGGTAATCCATTTATTAATGGTAACTGAATACACACCATTTCTCTCTGATGTTTCTTTAGAAGATCCGGTTCGATCAATTTCCATATCAAAATTAGTGTAAACATCGCCATAGTCGGTTTTCATTTTACCGTTAAAGCGAGTGTCTGCTGGAAATGATACTTCTATATCGCCATTGAGGCCGTTAAACGACATTGGTGCATTTTCCATCACAGAAGTAAAGGTAACTTCGATGTCTCCGTTTATGCTGTTGCAAATTAACGAACCGCCAATGTTTATCATTTCGACATCGCCGTTTGTGGCTTTAATTTCATGTTCGCCATTAATGTTTTCGGCTACAATATCGCCATGGGTTAAATGCACAATTGCTGAAAAATTTACCGGGACCCAGATTTCCAAATCAAGGTCATCGTTGTTGGGTGCTGTTCTCACTGAAACCACGTTATTGTCTTCAGTTACTTCAACTCCACCTCCACCGGACGAAATTTTTCGAAGTCCGTTTCTATTGTAGGCATCTTCCAGGTCTTCATCTTCGCCATTTATTACGATCCGAACTTCATCTCCATCGTAGCCTTTTATGTAAATCTCGTCGGCATAAACCGAGTGAACTTTTAGCTTACCGGGTGCATTTGGGTTTGTGAGTGGAATTCTAAGGTCACTTTGTGCCTGTACCAAAGTGATTGCAAATACTGCAATTAAAGCTGTAAATAATATTCTGGAAGTTTTCATTGTTTTCTCTTTTTATGATTTTCTTTCTCTGATGTAGACACTGCCATTAACCAGTTTAAAACTCATCGATGGGCCGCCATCACCGATTTGTATAGGTGAACTGGTTGATATTTTATAGCGGTTGCCTTGTTTTTGTGTTGCCCTGTTCAAATGGTGCGGTAATCGCTGTACATCTTTAAAGTCTGTGTATAGTTCACCGTGTAAACTCTCGAAGGTTACAACGGCGCCGAAATCTTTTGGTGAATAAATTTCAATGGTTCCATTTACCGAGCTGAAATCCATATCTGCAATTGGGTTTTCATCGAACCACACCTCGATATCGCCATTTACAGTACGTGCATCGGTTGTGGTTTTGGCATCTTTAACTTTTACATCTCCATTTATATTCGAAGCTTTTATTTGATTGTTCATCTTCTGCACAAACACGTCTCCGCCATTTACGGTAGCAACTTCAATGTGATATGCTTCCGGAATTTGCACATCTATATCAAAATTAAATCGAGGATAATTATCATCGTCCCAATTCATGTTGTAGCCAATTCTCCCCTCATCAAAATCAATATTAACTCCGGGTGCATCTACATACACAAATACAAAACCGTCCTCAATCATATACGTTAATTGCACTTCATCAGCTTCATTTTGTGATAATCTTCCTCGCTCTTTCCAAACTTGTCTTCTGGCTTTAACTCGAATTTCATCACCCGAATAACCGGTTACATTCAATTCACCATTTATATTTTTTACTATAATTTTGTGATTTTTCGAGAATTCTGATGATTTAATTTCGAACGAAATATTCTCATCTACATCTTGTGCCGTAGCTTGCATGGTACAGCCTACGATTAATAAAATACAGGTTAACAGTTTCATAGTAGTACGGCTATAGTATTATCAATTTTAGTTTGTGTTGATCCGGTTAACTCTCGTTCATTTTTAAGTTTTTCGAATTCTCCTGCAGCTTGTTGAAGCCCCAACTCAACCATTACATCGGCGAGTGCTACAATTACCAAATCAGATTCCTGACGTGTGATGGATTTAATCAGCCCTTCACGAACTACATCTTGATTTCCCCACCGTGCAAGAGCCTCAATGGTTTGGATTCGCACATTTTCGCTCGGATCGTTATTTAGTGTAAACAACAATGCGCGAATAGCGCGATCGTCGGTTTCGGCTAGCTGCGAACTGATATTTACTGCCCGCAAACGATCTGAAGCTGAAGGCCCTTCAAGCATGCTAATCATCATCATCTGTCGCATACTTTCAAGTTCGCCCGAGAGCTGCTCTAATTGATCGTTATTGTTACCAATAGTGCTACCGATGAACCCACCAATAATTAAAAGAACAAAAGCATAAGCTAGTTTAGGCCCTGTAATTTGGTGAAGCATTTTTTGGATGAATTCTTTGAAATCAAATCCACTAGTTTGTTTCTGCTTTTCTTGCTCATCGGCTAGCATTTCGTAAAAACGATTACGCATTTCCGGGCTTGGTGCAGGAACAGGTAGCACTTCAAGTTCATCATGTAAATGCTCAATAGCTTTAAAGTCGATAAAATCGATTGCCCCACTTTCGATCAAGCTTTCAAGCTCATTCGTTTGCTTATCTGTAAGCGTACCCTGCAGATAATCGGCAATTAATTGTTCGTGTTTATCATTCATTGCTGTACTCATTTGTGAGTGTTGTAACAGTCTGTTTTAGTTCTTTCATAGCGCGAAACATTCGTACTTTAACGGCGCTTTCCGAAACGCCTTGGATATCGGCAATCTCTTGATATCGTAAGCCCTCGAAGCGGCTTAATATCACCACTTCTTTTTTATCTTCGTCAAGTGAATCGATCGCTTGCTCCAGAATTTGTTTGCGCTGTGCCCGCAAGTCTTGTTCACCTAAACCGGATGGATCCTCGCCTTGAATGCGTTCTTCGTCCAGAATTTCATCTTCTCTCAACCGTTTTTGTTTACGATAATGATCGATGTGGGCATTTCTGGCAATACTAAACATCCAGGTTGTAAACGATCCATCACCGGTGTAGGTGTCGCGATATTTGAGCATTCGCTCAAACACCGATTGAACAAGATCTTCGCTTAATTGTGGCTGCTTGGTTTTGCGATAGAAAAAGCCGTATAGCGATGAAGAATATCTCTCATATAACAGGCCTAGCTTATCCAGTTGCCCGTCTTTAACCTTCATCATCAATGCTTTGTCCGCCCTAGAACTCAAACTGCCCGAATTTTTCAATGTTGTTTACACCCTATACACCGATGTAATTCAGGAAGGTTACAAAAGAAAGGCGATTTTTAACGAATTCTTTTTTCCAGTTCGCAAGCAGCGTATTCTATTGCTCCATTTCGCTCTCTAAAACACGCTTGCCACGGTACTGTTTTGGTGATGGTACCCAAAAGAAAACCAACTCCATCATCAATATTACTTACCCCTTCGGCTAAGGTATAAATGTTGTCATCAACAGTGTATAAATTAATCCATTGCGGGCCGGCTGAAGCGATAAAGACTTGTCGATTGAGAACTTCAAAACCGGTGTCTGGAAACTGGCGGGCAATTAACCCTATATCTCGGTTGGCATCTAATCGAAAGAGGATTTCGTTGGAAAAACCGAAAGGGGAAAACAGCGAATCTTGAATATGAGAAAAGTTGAAGATGTATTCGCGATTGAAGAACGTATCCCGAACATGCCATATCGCTTGAACATCAGCGACGTTTTTCACATCTCGTACAATCATTACTTCCTCACCATTATACACATAGTAAATAGGTGTAGGGAAATCCGGCGGAATGGTTGTTCGCGTAGAACTACTCATACCGTCTGATCGGGTTGCCGTTATCTCATAAGTAGCTTCAGGTTCTATAGTCATGGTTGTCCAAAAATTCCACATAACAACCAATGGATTGGGGCTAAATAGTGAATCGTTCATCACTGCTTCTTCTCCTGTATCAACATTTCGGATGGTAACCGTAGCATCGATCGGATCTCTCGTCGGATCAAAATCTTCGCGAACCGGCGTAATCCGTAACCATTGTGTATCGGCTGTGGCATCCAAGTACCCGTACATCGAGTAGAAATACGAGGTGTTTTCTTCCCTCGGCTCGAAGGATTCATCACAAGATATCGAAATTGAGGCGATTCCTATCAACAGCACTAAAAACACTTTAGATAAAAATTGCCCTGATATATTGTTATTGGATTTCATAGTTATTTCGATCCAATTTTAAATGCGATATAAGGTACTAGCGGCAATTGATCAGAACGCGTATTGGTAAATACATCGTAGAAAAACAGGTTCCGTCGATCGTAAGTGTTTATCGCCCCTGCTTTAACATTTAATTCCAGATTATTTTCTAATTCGTAGTCGCGCTCAACCGATACATCCAAGCGATGATACACAGGTAATCGACCTTCATAAGGTTTATTTAAAATTACACGTCGCGTACCAACGGTACCTCGCACGTCGGGCAATCCTTTATCAAAGAATAACACTTCATCGAAACCAATGGGCTGAGTAAAAGGTACTCCACTACCTAATTGCCAGCGTACGCCCACCAAATACTCACCGAACAGGTAACTTGCCGTTGTGTTAACCTGATGCCTACGATCGTGAGGTGGATGAAAACTTTGCACAGGATCATCAAACCAAAAACCGAAATTATCTTGCGAAGATTCATACATCGTTAAGCTGTAGCCATATCCAACCATTCCATAAAACCGCCCTTTAGAGTATTCAAATCGTAAATCTGAGCCATAAGAATATCCATCGGCTAAAGTTAATTCTGTGGAAACGCGAGCTACGGTTGTCCAAGTTGGGATGGAGATGTTTTCAAGATCTTTATAATAGCCTTCCAACGACCAATTAAAATTGCCAATAGATTGTTGCCAGCTTAATAAGTAATGAGTGGCTTCCATTTGAGCTCCATCGAAAGGCGCTCTCATCCAAATAGTAAATACCGAACTTGCATCGCGCATGTCACTAATGCCTACCAGAGGTTGGCGATAAACCCCAAAAGCTGCACTTAATTCTTGGTTTTCGCTGCCAAATGGTTGCCAAGCTGTTCGGAAACGAGGTTCAAAGCTAGGTTTATAAATACCGGGTATAATTGAAGCAACAATACCCGGCTGTACTTTTAATTTGTCGCCAAGCGGAATTGTAACCTCAAAATGCGTTCCCATATTGAATAGAGCATATCGTTCGGTGTCTAAATCTTGAAATCGGCCACGAATGTCGTAATTCATGTATCGCGTGGTAAGGAAGGCGCCAAAGATGAATCTGATATCGTTCACATATTGTGTCATGTTGATATCCATGTACACTCTTGAAACTCGCGAAAATGAATCTTTTTGATCTTCATTTTCAGTTTGATTCCACATGTGAGAAAAATTCACATTGGTTTCGAGCAATAATTTAGATTCTTCCGGTAACACCTGGCATTGCCCACCAATCAGGATATTCCCCCATCGGATGGTCTCATCTTTTTCGAAATCTAAACGTCCCCGATCGTAGGTATGCATTAATAAACTAGAGCACTGAACATCGTTTGTATTGAAACTAATCTTACCGTAATGACTTTCGAATTTTAGTGGCTGTTCCGGCTCGATAAATGCTTTACTGGTTGTTTGGATGAGCGATCTGCGCATTGATACGATCCAAGACGCTGTCTCCACGCCGAAAGGTCCTTCTGCAACAATATCAGTTACGAAAGGCGACACTGCTGCGCTTGCTTTATACTCGAATTTGTTACCGTTACGCATGTTGATGTCTAACACCGAAGAAATGCGGCCATTGTAATACGGTGAAAAGCCACCGGCGTAAAAATCAGCACTGGAGATAAGGTCTTGTGGAAATGGAGAGAAAAAACCAACAATATGGAACGGTTTGTAGATGAGGATACCATCAACTAAAACCATGTTTTCGGATGGAGAGCCACCACGAATAAACAATTGTCCACCCCGGCCACCCAGCGATACAACACCCGGCAAGGTTTGTAGGTAACTAACAAGATCTCCTCCAACAACAGGAGTTGGAATTCGGCTCAAATCCATGGGCGAAACTCGTTGTCGACCTTCTTCTCGTAACACTCCACCCGCCTGTTGTTCAACAACAACTTCGCCTAATTGATTGGCATCTAACTTCAGCGTAACACTTAGCGTTCTAATATCACCCAATTGAAATCGAATAGTATCTACGTACGTCTCGTAGCCTAAAAAACTGACTTTAAACTCATATACACCTGAACGAATGGAACCAATTTGGTAGAATCCATTTCTATCGGTGGCAACTCCTTTAAATCGATTATCATTGTCGATTTGGAGAATGGTTACATTTGCGCCTTCAAGTTTTTGTGAATTTTCGTAATCGGTAACAACGCCCTGAATAGATGCCCATTGAGCATGAGAACCGTTGCTTAGCAAAGCAAGCCAAACCAGGATAAATAGTAAGCTGTAGACTTTTTTCAATTGCGATGGATGACCTTCCCGAGTTTCATTGCCAACTATTAATCAGCAACCTTCCAAGTATAACAAAACTGTTCCGAGATTATTTCGTTCTGAAGAGGTTTATTTTAAACAATGTAATTAGGTCATTCTTTTTCTAAATACCACTTCATGGATTCATCAATAAAAGAACTCACTTTATTAAACGATCCTTCTGAATTTCTGAACTCCATTTGGTTTAACGAAAGCACAGCGCCTTTCCAATCGCCAACCATCCACTTGCCAAAAGATAAAGACGGCACTTTCGAGTAATCGGCTTCTCCATTTTTGAGGTAACAAGTGGCATAAAAATAAGGGGCGTTCACCTTATCGTCTTTCATGGCTAATCCAAATCCGATACCCAAATTTTCATTCAGATCGGTATAAATTCCGGTATCAAAATGATGAGGCCAAATCCGTATTTCAACTTCCTGATCCAATTTATCCAACAAATAATCACAGGCATTATTCGCTAAGGTTCGCCAGAATATCCATTCGTTTAAAGCCAATCGAGAAAGCAATGCCACCGGTTGATTTGCAAAATGGTATTCGGGGATTTCAAAATGAAGAGGTTCCTTAAATGCATCCACATCTAAACCCACATCCTGAATGGTTTTCGCAACTTGCTGTTCAATATCATGAACATATTTTTTTGCCGTAGAAATGGTTTGTATCGCTTCTTCCTCCTCATCTTGCCAAACATAGCAGACATCCGTTAATCGTAGAATTAATCGGATTTTCCCTGATGCAGTTTTGATCCAACGACTTTCAATTTGTTGTTTATCTGCGTTGAAACCCAAATTCGTATGGCTATCATCCTCTTTTTCCGGCACAAAACTTCGATTCGCTTTTGCCATTATCTGGCATAATCGGTGTAACTGCTGGTCTGCCTGTATGTAATTATTCATTATTAGCTAAAGTTCTTGTGATTTTTTTCGGATCGATCTCTAAAACGTTCCAGTTTAATTGGGTATAAACAACTCCTTCAAAAGTGATCATTTCCCCAACAAAAGGTAGTAACTCAGAATTTATTTCAACACCATTTTTACCGCTCAGCAAGTAGTAATTATAGGTGTTAGATGATGAATCCCAAACTCGAAGTACCGGTGGCATCCCTCCACTGAGGCAGCGAATTGCACAACTTTTGTGAATTTTTCCTTCGCCGGGTTTCATAACTCCGAAGTAGCATTTCGGGTCTAGGATTTCGCCGGTCAAACTTATTCTTGAATTCGATTTATCATGAACCAATGGTTGTCGGAAATTCCCACTTTTTCTTACAAAACTATCGCCTTGATCAGTCAATTCCAGTAAAGCCACTCCATCCCCATAAATGAGCGTACCTTTTAGGGTGATTTCTTGCAGATCCAAAATTCCGTTTTCAGCTTCAATTTCGTTCATGATTTCAGACGCACCAAATTTTCCAAATCCAACCAATAACACGCTTTCAGCATCGATTGCAAGATTAGCATGTGTGATTTGAAGCATTGGATATGGCTCAGCGATGTACACGCCGGTTACTTCTGTCTGCGAACCAAACTCGAATACATGATCGTTGAAAGATCGTTGAAATGTCACGATCACAATCACCAAACCCACTACCAGCACACCAACGATTGTTACCAGTTTTTTTAGAAACTTTGCGGTGGATTCAGGCATTTCATCCTGCCAACCGATATAAAAATCTTTCTTGCTCATGTTTGCTCCACTTTTGCCGGCTCAATAAAAGTGCCTTCCGGTTTTGGAGTTGGGTGAACCCAAACTTTGCTGCCAATTACTTTCACTATGTAGGTATGCAAAGTTTCGGTAAACGGCGCTGGAGCTTGCCCATTTTGAGGCAAGTACTGATACCCATGCCAAGGACAGGTAATACAGCCATCCACAATTTTACCCTCACCAAGTGGCCCCATTTGATGCTTACACACATTATGAACCGCCGAAACATTACCATCGTATTTAAAAATGGCTATGTTTTCTCCGTTGATAAACACCGTTTTGGCACAGTCATCTTGTATCTCGTTAATAGTGCAAACTTCTACGAATCCATCCTCTAACGCTGCGTACTTTTCTTTAGTTAATCGTTTGTAATCATTAAAACCCGCCGTGAAATGCAAGCCGGTAACCGATGCAAATCCAAGTATCAGGATTGCCCAGTATGCAGGATGATTCTCGTATTGAAGTGCTCCTGTGGCTACGTGAGCGATTAATAACGCATACGCCAGATACACACTAATGTGTAATGTTTTCCAGATTTTTGGGCTGAGGTTTTTGAGCCAAAAATCATGACTTGTAGCCGCCATCAAAAACAGAATAATCAATGCGAAAAAGCCCAAAATTTGAAATGGAAACTCGCTAATTGCCTGATAATTCTGATTCGAAGTAAACACACTCACGATGGGATTCACATCACCCAAAGCATGAAATTGAATAATTGAAAAAGCTCCGTGTACCAGCGCAATCAGGAACATCGAAACCCCTAAATGTCGCCTATTATAAAGCAATGGCAGAAACCTGTGATCGAGCCGAGCCAGTGGACCAATCATCAAAATAAGATGCAAAAGTACGAATGCCGTTAAAGCAGTTGCACGAATGATGAGCGTTTCAAGAGTGATTAGAGGATGCATCAAAAATTGAGAAACCACAAACACGAGTAGAATTCCAACTATCATCCCCCAAAGAATGATGTCGTAGGATTTCTTTTGGCGGTTCCATAATACGGCTTCGTACTTAACTCCCATCAGATCACCACCACTAAAAATGCCGTAATCAGCAAACTTAAGCACACCCAGATGAACAGATGCTTTTTTCGTAGGGATGAATTCATTTCAAACTCCTTTTCCATTTTAGAGCAAAAAGAGGCCAAAACACTAACATCCCCGGCAGGATTAAAAGTTTAAACTTCCACGACGTTTCTTTGGTGCCTTCATCAACAACTGTTAAACCTTTGCTCATAAAAGCTATCGTGAAGACCAATCCGAGTATCAGATAAACCAATACAAATTGTAGTAAGCTGCTAATCAGGCGTTCCATTACAATACCGGTTTCATGCCGGCATATTGAATCCCTGTTAGGCGATGCATGTCGTAGTTAAAAGTGCTTAAATCCTCGAAATCGAAATCGTTAACGTTATCATGTCCACATGCTCGAGCAATTACTTTAATGAGTTCATTAGTAGCATCGAAAAAGTTATGCAACTGCTTTGCCGATGATTCCACGATCAAACGGCTACGCAGATTTTCTTTCATCGTAGCAATACCAACCGGACAATTATTACTGTTGCATGCACGCATGCCTAAACACCCGATTGCCTGAATTGCAGCATTCGAAACAGCAACGGCATCGGCACCCATCATCAATGCTTTTGCAAAATCATCGGCAATTCTAAGTCCACCGGTTATGATTAACGTAACTCCTTTAGCTTCTCTATTATCAAGATGTTTGCGGGCCCGAGCAAGAGCCGGAATGGTTGGCACGTTAATATTATTTCGTAAAACGGTAGGTGCAGAACCGGTTCCGCCACCTCTTCCATCCAAAATGATGTAATCTGCCCCAGCCTCTAATGCAAAATCGATATCTGCTTCAATTCTGCTTGCTGCAATTTTAAAACCAATCGGAATTCCGCCCGTTTCTTCACGTACTTTATTACCAAAGTTTTTAAAATCCTCAACGGTTTTTAAATCTGGAAAAGCGGCAGGTGATATTGCAGTTTCACCTTCCTTAAGTCCTCTTACTTCAGCAATTTCTTTGGTTACTTTGTTTCCGGGTAAATGTCCGCCGGTACCGGTTTTAGCACCTTGTCCGCCTTTAAAATGAAAGGCTTGTGCTTTTTTAACTTTATCCCAAGAAAAACCGAATTTCCCCGAAGCTAATTCGTAGAAATATCGACTGTTATTTGCTTGTTCTTCCGGCAACATCCCTCCTTCGCCACTACAGATTCCTGTTCCTGCAAGTTCAGCACCTTTAGAAAGCGCAATTTTGGCTTCTTTCGATAATGCCCCAAAACTCATGTCTGATACAAAAATTGGTATCTCAAGTTCTAAAGGCTTCTTCGCGTTTTTACCTATGATCACTTTAGTAGAAACTGCATCTTCATCAAAAAGAGGACGTTTTGCCAGCTGAGCGGGTAGAAACTGAATATCTTCCCATTTCGGCAAGGTGTTTCTGTCGACGCCCATGGCCTCCGAAGGACCGTGATGCCCCACGTTTTTCAATCCATTTTTCGATAATTCTTTGATATAATTGGTGTAAGGCTCGGTGTCTTCGGGATGAGTATCGGCGTACTGACCTAAGTACTCATCTCTATTAAATGGCTGAGGATGTTCCTTTAAATAGTCGTCAATTTCATCACCATCTACCCAAACGCTGCCGTCTTCAATCCATGCAGTAAACTTAAATAAGGCTTCCTCGTTATTGTATTCGCTTACGCCGGTATCAAATCGATAATCCCAATGATGAACACCACACATCAAGTTATCGCCATCGATATATCCATCGCCTAAAAGTGCTCCACGATGCAGGCACCTGCCGTATAAAACCGAAACCTTTTCGTCGTATCGAATTGCAACTAAATCTAATCCATTTATCAGAAAGTGAGTCGGTTCCCGATCTTTTAATTCTGCAAACTCACATAATTTTACTTCAGTCATAGCGTAATTTTTTAATATTTGTCCCCATCAATAAAGAGAAAAAGAAGTAGAAAATCTGTTTCAACTTTATTTATCCTTAGAGCAAGAAGTATACTTTTCGGGGATTTGGGATTAATCACAAATCCATCATTTTTTTAAACAATTACGTGGCAATGATTTATAGATTCGCTTTAATGGGAATGCTAATTTTGACAGGAATATCCTGCACCCAAAATAAACCTGTAGAACTTGTTAACCCTGTGCTTGCAGTCACTGGAAAAGTGATTGAACACGACGATTTTTCCTCAAACTTTGTGGATAGCAGGAATATTGAAGTTTGGCTACCTGAGGGTTACGATGCCGAGGACGATCGCTATCAAGTTTTGTATATGCACGACGGGCAAAATGTGTTCGATCCTAACACCTCGTACAACGGTAACGACTGGATGGTTGACGAAGCACTGACTGAGTTAATTGCCCAAAATAACATTGAAAAAACCATTGTTGTTGCCATCTGGAATAGCGGTATTACCCGCTTTCCTGAATATATGCCACAAAAGCCGGCCAATGTAATGAATAGCGAGGCTGTGCAGAAATCTGTAATTCGGAATTCCGGTAAAGCTATTTTTTCGGATGATTATCTAAAGTTTATTGTGGAAGAATTGAAGCCTTTTATCGACGCAAATTACCGCACAAAACCGGAGCGTGAACACACATCGATTATGGGCAGTAGTATGGGTGGGTTAATCTCGTTATATGCCATTATGGAATATCCTGAGGTTTTTGGTTCTGCAGGTTGCTTATCAACACATTGGACGGTTCCCGAAATTGGGTCGGTTTTTGTTGAGTATCTCGATGGAAATCTGCCCGATCCAGCAACCCACAAAATCTATTTCGATTACGGTACCCTTGGTTTAGATGCCTATTATGAGCCTTTTCAGCAGCAGGTAGACTCAATAATGATTAAAGCCGGATATGAACCCGGTAAAAATTGGGTAACGAAAAAATTCGAAGGCCATGATCATAAAGAGCAGTATTGGGCCATGCGAATCAGCCAACCACTCACCTTTTTGCTCGATTGAGTGGGAATTCTTATCAGTTGAAAATCTTTTGTTAATGAACAATCTTTAAACAATTCACAATTTCACCCACATCATCAATGAGAATAACATTCATTCTATTTCTGAGTCTTCTTTTAAGCTTTTATTCCTGTAAAGAGAGTAGCAGTAACTCCGAACCCGATACCATTGAAGGTTTAGTATGGAGCGATGAATTTGATGGCGATGATTGGGATCGAAACGAATGGGTTCCGGAATTAGGAGCTACAGGATGGGGTAATCAAGAGCTGCAAAATTACACCGCCAGCGACGACAACATCGAAGTGAGCGATGGCACATTAAAGATCATCGCTCGCAAGATTGATGAAGGTCAGAATCGTGGTGATTATACCTCGGCACGCTTAACCACCAAAAGAACCTTTGGTCCGGGCACGCGCATCGAAATAAGAGCAAAAATGCCTGCTCAAGTGGGAAATGGATTGTGGCCTGCTATCTGGATGCTGGGTGATGGTATTCGTCAGGGACAGAGTTGGCCCGATAGTGGTGAAATCGACATCATGGAATATGTTAGCTACAGACCAAATACGTTTTATTGTACCATTCACTCCAACGCAAACAACCACATTGATGGCACCCAAATAGGTTCGGGAGATATCAATTTGCCGAATATCGAAGAAGAGTTTAACACCTTTGGCATTGTCTGGGAAGAAGAGTATATCCAGTTTTTTGTAAATGAAGTCACCAATGCGGTTTTCCGAGTAAATCGACCTGAAAATCCGACATTAGATAATTGGCCATTTTCTGAGCAACATTTCTTGTTACTCAACATGGCAGTGGGTGGTTCTTGGGGAGGCGCTCAGGGGTTAGATGACAATAATTTCCCGGCTACTTTCGAGATTGATTATGTGCGTGTGTATGCACTTGAAGACTAACCCTAGCCAAATTCATTCAGGTCGGTAATCCTTCCATTTTCATAATTTCGAGTGCATTGGTACTTGGGCAAGGCCCTTCTCTCAAAATGTATTCGAAACTCATTTTTTGGTCTTTAATCGATTCAACAAAATGAAGGTTATTCATTTGTGGGATTTCCTTTTCCAGCTCTGCAAGTTCGAGATCATGCGAAGAAACCAAGCCCACTCCATTTTTGCCGGCCACTTCTTTCAAAAAAGCTGCGCTGCCCACATAACGTTCTCGGTTGTTAGTACCTCGATAGATTTCATCCACCAAAAAGAATAATGGCTCGCTGTCCTCTTGTAATAATTCATCCAGCAGATACCTTAATCGACGAACTTCTGTGTAGAAATGCGAATATCCATCGTCGAGCGAATCGGTGATATTAATGCTCGAAAATACCCGAAATGGACGAGTATTAAGTGAGGTAGCACATACCGGAGCTCCTGCAAATGTCAGAATCAAGTTTACCCCTACCGTTCGCAGAAAAGTGCTTTTTCCGGCCATGTTTGAGCCGGTTATCAAAAATAAATCTTTGTGTTCATGTACAGTAAAATCGTTAGTAACTCGTTGCTCCCCGGGTATTAACGGATGCCCAAGCGCCGTTGAAGCAAACAGAGTATCTGAATTAGAATCAATCTCAGGCCATGAGTATTCCGGATTTAGCATCGCAAAGTTAGCCAAAGAGTTAAGGGCTTCAAGCTCATAAAAAGTGTTAAGCCATTTGGTGATTTTTGGCTCTATGGATGCCTTCAATCTCTCGATCTTCCAGGCATGATACATATCCCAAGGAACGCACACGTTTACGATCAGCCATAAAATTTCGTTGGCCTGCAAAGCCGCTCTGGTCATTAGTTTTTGAGCCTTTTTTATCACCAACGATGGCCGAACTTCAGCGCTTTGGTAAACATCCAGAATCTCAGCTAGATTCGAATCTTTTTTAGCTTGAAAACGCTCTAAATGCATCAATATCCCTTTAAAGCGGTTCAAGATTTTTTCGATGTTGAAAGCTGCATCAAACAAGCCGGCGTATAATTTATCGGTAAATTTATAGTATAGCAGATAGGCTACCAGGCTCGACATCAAAAATAATGGGCTAATAATTCGGGCCAGCATCAATCCGAGAAATAAAAAATTCAGAGCGGCCAGCACCGATAAAATGATTAATGATTTTTTCACCCCTTCTTTAGCGGGGATACGTAACCATTCCAGCATTTCGAGATTGCTCCAATCATTCCGGGAATCCGATTTTGTGATAGCCCCAATTACTCTAAGTTTGTCTCGAAACGCATGCAAAGGAACAAGTTCTTTAACGTTTGCTTGTCTTTTTTTGATAGACGCTACATTCGGACGTTCATTTAGAAGCCAGCTTTTTAACGTAAGGGCACTTTCTTGAAAGATGGATGTATCCAACAAATGAAATACCGAATGCTCACCCAATAAATCTAAATCTTGAGCAAAAGGGTGTTCTTTCTCTTCGATGGGTAGGTTTTTGGATGGAATCTCGTTCCAGTTTAAGTGCATGCGTGCGATATGCTCTTTCTTGATGCGCAGTAACTCTTCAAATCGCTTTTTAGATGCTTCGGTTTTTTGATGTCGATCTACCAGCACGAAAAATCCCGCAATCAAAACAACCAACAGGCAGATGAATATCAAATCGCTCACTCTACTGCTAAGTACAAACAACAGCAATATTGAGCTCAGAAAATAGGCGATTCTTATGGTTGATAATCGTGAACTTAACTGTTCAATTTTGATGATACGAGTAGTTATTCGCTGAATGTGACGATCTAGCTGTTCTTTCAATACTTGTTTACTCATGTTCTATTTTTTTCAATTCTACTAAGGTAGCTCCCCAGCTCGAACGATCGTCGGCCAAGCGATAAGATAATACAGCTGCATTTTTATCCAGTATTGAGTGCACGGTTCTTCTAAGCACTCCCTTTCCTTTCCCATGAATAATTCTGAGAGAATAAATTTCTTTCTCAAGACAGGCTTCGATGTAATCCGGAATAAGATCTTTTATCTCCTGTGGCTTAAAAAAATGGAGATCTAATATTCCATCGATGGGCAGTTCTATATGTTCTTCGCCGTTTATAAGTTGATGAATGTTGATTTAAAATTAAATCGAATAATCTGTAACCCTGCGCTCATTCACAACCTTTTTGATAAAATCTACCACCTTAACATGCTCAGGATGTTGAGCATAGGATTGAAGCGCATTTTCATCTTTACAAATTGCTGTTAAAACCACATCGCAAACGGCCTCATTTCGATCATCAAACATATGGATACCGACTTCAGCACTTTCTAACTCCGGAATTAGTGTCGGCAATGCCTCTAGTTTCTCTTTCATCAATTGTGCATTAATTGCGCTGGTATTTCCTTCGGCTTCAGCCCGAAGTTTCCACATTACGATGTGTTTAATCATGGGTTTGAGTAATTCATGGTTGTTAATTCGAAAGAAAATATTCAAAAATAAGGTCTCTTTTTTGAATCATTATTCCTGAAGGTGTTTTAACTGCTTTAACGGAACTATTTACAATCCATACGGTTTATATAATTGATATTATTAACCTAATTATGAGAATATGTTTTATTTAGAAACAAATACATTGCTTTTAGTGCTTATTTCAGGCGTAGCAATAGTATTTATGATTGCCTACTTATATACTGCTAAAGAATTGGCCGAATTACGTGATCAACGAAATCACGAAAAAAATAATGATGACACCGAATATATTGGACAAGTTGGGTAGTTAAGTCGGATAAGAGAACCTTTTCTCTATGAGATCGAAGAACCATTGGGCTAAAAGTGCTAATACCGCGGCTGGAATTGCTCCCTCCAATATTAATGCAGTATCGTCTAGTCTAATTCCGGTTAAAATCGGCTGACCGTATCCACCGGCTCCTATCAGTGCACCTAAAGTTGCTGTCCCCACATTTATTACTGCTGATGTTTTGATCCCTGCTAAAATTGAAGGCAGGGCTAGTGGAAGTTCAATCTTTTTTAGAATCACTGATTTGGGTAAACCTAAAGCCACCGCCGATTCTTTTAGCCCATTATTCATCGATACTAAACCCGAATGTGTGTTTCGAACGATTGGCAATAAACTGTATATAAATAATGCTGCCATTGCCGGTATGGTACCAATTCCAAAGAGAGGAATCATAAAAACCAGCAATGCAAGCGATGGGATGGTTTGCAGAATTCCAACCATCGACAAAATAAGCTGCTCGATTTTTTTAAACTGAAATGCAGCAATCCCGAGTGGAATCGCTAAAAGAATTGCAAGAGCAAGCGATACCCCAACCAGAATCAAATGATCGATGGTGGTTTCTTTTAGTCTATCCGATCTATTGTCAGATTGATGGGTTATCTCGATTCCAAAAATGCCGTTTAGAAATCTATAAGCAACAATTTCGTCATCGATGCCTTTTAGTTTTACATCGGCATTCATCGAAATCATATCCGCTTCATTAATGGTAAACTCGAGGTTCCCAAGTAACTTTTGCACATCTTTATTCAAATCCGATCGATATACAATAACAGCTGCATAATCGGGGAAAAACCCGAAGTCATCTTCTAAAACTTTCAGCTCATAGTAGTCGATTTCGGCATCGGTAGAGTATAAATCAATGACATCGATATTTTCATTTTCCAAGCCTCGATACGCCAGATCATGATCTAAACCGGTAACGTTGCTACCATCCAAATTATAGGTAGATTGAATGCCCGGCCAACCATCGGCGCGATTTAAAAACTCGTTACTAAATCCGAAATTCAGTTCCGGATGCTCCCTCAAATCTGATATAGCTTCAATCCCTAAATCCTCGGCGTGATCCATCCTCATGCCTAATGCATAAGTGTTATTAAAGCCAAGCGTATTGGTAATTTGAATGCCAAAAACCTCAATTTTTCGATTTATTTCAGCAATGGTAAGTGGTTCCGTTTCGCCTAGAAGTTCAAATACGATAGTCCCGGTATAATCGGGGTAAATGTCTAGTTCATCGGTTAGAAGTGCATTCCAGAGTATGCGAGTTCCGCCAAGTTGATCGGAGTATTCCACATCAAAACCTGCATTTTCGATACTTTGAGTGATGATCTCGCCTAAAATCACCGACTCGTTAAAAAGCTTGCTCCCCACCCTAATTGGGTCCTGTGCCATCAATCCCGAAGAGTGAATCAACATCGTCGCTATTATGAACAACAGCACTTTCATTCTATCTCCTCAAGGTGATTGCGCTGAGCTTTCACAAACTGGCTAACAAATTCGTTGTTTGGGTGTTTTACGATGGATTGAATAGTGCCTTTTTGAATAATTTGCCCCTGATTCATCAACACAATTTCGTCGCCTAAAAAACCAGCTTCGCCTAAATCATGGGTGACCAATACCACGGTTTTATTAAGCCGCTTAAAAATGTCCTTTAAATCACTTTGCAAATCATATCGAACCAATGGATCAATTGAGCCAAGTGGTTCATCTAGAAGCAGAATTGGTGGATCCATCATCAAAGCACGCATCAAACTAATTCGCTGTTGTTGTCCACCCGAAAACTGAGATGGATATTTCGATAAATCACCGATTTCGATTCCTGTTAGATCGCATAATTCCTGCAATCGTTCTTCAATTTCATCCTTTGAAGTTTTAAGATGCTTAGGTAGTAACGCGCAATTTTGATACGCTGTTAAATGAGGAAATAATCCACCCTTTTGGATCACGTAACCAACCTGTTGTCTGATCTCCAAAGCGCTTTCTTTCGATAGCAACGCTTCATTTATTTCAACCTGACCTGAATCCGGTTCTACAAGCCCAAGCATGATTCGAAGCAAGGTAGATTTCCCACATCCGCTAGGACCAATCAATGCAACTGTCTTACCTTTCTTTACAGCAAGAGTCACATCCTGGAGTGCAATTGTAGCGCCATACTTTTTGGTGATATTTCGAACTTTAATCATCGCAAGAATTAACGCAATGTTCCTTTAATGGCAAAATGATAGATAGGTAATTTTAAATGTTAAGTGTTGAATGTTGAATTTAGACTCGACACAAAATCACGAATACACGGAAAGATATTATTTAAACCATTTGCGAGGATCCCGACCTGTCGGGAGACGAAGCAATCTCAGGATCTTGTATCTACCATCAATCTTTTTACAGAGATCACTTCGCTCCGCTCGTGAATGGTTCCTTGCTCCTTTCTCATCACTCCTGATTCCTTTATATAATTCGACACGAGAGCACAAAATCACGAAAGTGTTTTACCGGTGGGTGAGCTTGTCGAACCCCACCGAATCACGTGCTCTACAATCCAACATCCTCCGTCTCCCGACTATTCGTCGGGATCCACCTCCTTCAAAGGAGGACTTTTTCATAGTTCCTGAATACTTTTCGCCATCAATTCACGAAACCACGGAAAAAAATAATAGTTACACCATTTGCGAGGAGCCTGCGACGAAGCAATCTCAGAATCTTGTATCTACCATCAATCATTTTATAGAGATCACTTCGCTCCGCTCGTGAATGGTTCCTATCTCCTTACTCCTGGCTCCTGAGTCCTTTTTATATCGCCACTAAAGCACTAAATCACGAAAGTTTTTTACCGGTTGGTGAGCCAGTCGAACCCAACCGAATCACGTGCTCTACAATCCAACATCCTCCGTCTCCCGACTATTCGTCGGGATCCACCTCCTTCAAAGGAGGACTTTTTCGAAGTTTTATTTAATTGGTTAATGGTTATTTGTTAACCGTTAAAAGTCGACATATAAGAATTAAACAATGTTAATTTTATAAAGCTGGCTGAATTGTAATTCTTAATTGAATAATTTTTAATTGATCTCATTCCTTTCTCCTGGCTCCTTTCTCCTGAACATTAAAAAAGCTCCTCACCTTTCGGCAAAGAGCTTTTCTAAATCTGATACTCAAAGGTGGGTGAGCCTGTCGAACCCCACCGAATATGTGCCCAAGGCTATCTCAGGCTCCGAAAATTGTGAATAATTAAAGATCGATATCCTCTTCTTCGCTCTTATTCTTGTCGCGCAGTTTTTTGATCGCATACGCGCCACCTGCAGCAGCAAGCAGACTCAGTCCGCCATCAATCGGTGCTTGCGAAGGCGCGGATGGAAGTCCGGGTTGAGCGTGAACAAGGGTTACCAATATTAGAACTAAGAAAACGCTAAGTAAAAGTTGAATCGGGAATTTCATGTCGGTTGAATTAAGAATTAAAAATTCAAAATTTAAAATGAGACTGCGGTTTTAATAGGCTCCGCACCCATTTTAAATCTTTCATTTTTCATTTTGAATTATTTGATAAGAGTCATTTTTCGGGTAATACTTTGCCCACCTGCTTCCAAGCGATAGTAGTACATGCCGGAGGCCGCCCCTGCTGCATTCCAGCGAACATTGTATTGTCCCGCCGCTTTCGTCTCGTTTACTAATGTGGCAACCTTCTGCCCCATCAAGTTGTACACGCTGATGTTTACCGCGCCTGCTTCTTGCACGCTATAAGAAATCGTAGTGCTAGGGTTGAACGGATTCGGATAGTTTTGCTCGAGGGCGAATACTTCTGGTGAATCTTCCGTCTCATTAGATACGGCAGTCGGACGAATAGTAATTCCGAAGCGGTTGTTTTCTGCTTTTGATTTCATTGCAACCGCGGCCGGACCTGTCAACAAATTCAGTGGATTTGGATTCGCTTTAGCCTGAGCTCCTGCAGAGAATACATACTCACTCTGGCTGCGCATATCAATGCTTTCGCCGGTATCGTAATCATGCAGAATCAGCTCCCATTCACTTGGAATGGTTTCCAGACCATTCCATCCAAAAGTAAACTCCCCGGATACACCCACCAATTGCGGTTGTAGCGAAAGCGTTACTTCTTCTTCAAGATTGTATGGTAAAGATTCTACCGATTTAAGCATCTCATTAGACTCAATCGCCATGGTAGCGTAAGCAGGAATCAAAGGAGTGAGCTTGCCTGCATCATCTATATCGTAATCAAAAGTGGCATCGTTACGGAAAGCGATTCTAAGTGCTTCATCAATCGTAGTTTCTGATGATAGTGTAAACTCGATATCGCCACGAGCCTCAACCGACTTAAAATAGGTACCGGATGTACTTGAAGTATCTTTTCCGGTTACAGGCAATGTTAGCGTTGCGGCATCTCCAGAAGCGTCTTTCTGAACCCAGAATCCTTGCCACGGTGCAACGATATAACCACTACTAGCCGTTCGATCTTCGCTTTGATACGAACTTCCATCCCAAAAATGAATGGTATTCTGTATCGCAGCTACACTTGAAACTAAATTATTAGTATTAAAATTTGAACCAAAAGGATTACCTACTAAAGTATATCCGCTAGCGGCTGGATTTAGAGTTACAGCTACATCTGAACTAGGTTCTGATCCCGAAACATCCATCGTAACAGGCAGAGTTGAGCTACCGTTAGTTGTATTGTTAAAGAAATACAAGCCGAAGCCTAAACCATCGCCCCAAGTTTCTGTGACATTGGTTGGTTGTTCAAAAGTAGCATCGCTATCGTAAATGATGAAGTTTGCATCAGCTGAAGCATCGTCTCCGCCACTTACACCTTGAACGGGGGTATCGTCGGATACATCTTCAATAGTACCACCTGTGATTGGTAATGAAAGTAGTCGCCACCCTGCTGAGCCAGTAATTTGGCGAGTATTAGTGAATTCAAATGAATCTGTTGAAAAAGGTAAAAATGTCTCACCGTCAGACGAATTTGTACTCCACTTGCTTGCATCATTGACAGCAGCTAGAAAATCAGCTTTTGACACAGCTTGCTTAACTCCTTCATAAATACCACCATCTGATCCACTTGCCAAATTAACAGCTGTTGTACCTACCTCTAAACCGCTATTGGTTAAATCTCCGTAAGCAGATGACCCACCATTTGAAATGCCAGCTAAAAATGAAGTTGGTGATTCGTGATCAGTTCCTATAAAAGCAATTAATGCTTCTCCACTTGCTCCAAGATTAAATCCTGCATTGGGTTCTGATAAAGATCCTATACTTGAGCTATCTGTATTACTCGCGTCGTAAAATGTGATAATTGTACCCGCTGTTATAATGCTCCCTCCAGTATCCCATTGTAAAGTCCCTTCTGTGTTGCTTACTAAACCATCACCACTTGCATTAATTTCTTCATCTGTAAAGTAGATTGTAGAATTTGCAGCAATATCAGACAAAACCACAATTGCAAAATCATCGTCCCCATCGGCATTAAATCCAACAAAGGCTATATCTCCTGCACTCTGCCCAAAGCTCGTCCCCAAAAAGCACAAACTTATCCCTATTAATAGTAAAAATTGTTTCATGTAATCGCATTATAGTTAGTAAATAAGATTAGTAATACTAACTAATGAAGACTGAACAATCAAAAAATCTGTATAAAATTAGTGTTAAGATGTTTTGAGGCAATTTCAATTATCATGGGTCTAGGGAAGCACAGCATGTTATAATTATAAGTAACATATTGCTGCCCAATGATTAACAGGTATTATAAACGTT